>NZ_JALMUV010000035.1 GCF_023155275.1 Streptomyces rhizoryzae | reverse complement strand
AGCATCCGGTCGCGCAGGAAGCCGGCGTTGTTGACCAGGGCGTCCAGCCGGCCGATGGCGTCCTGGGCGGTGGCCACCCGCGAGGCGGCGCCGGCGTGGGTGGTGATGCCGCCGGGGGGCGCGGCGGCCCCGGCGGATGCGGGGGCCGCCGCGGCGTGTTCACAGCTTCCGCAGGGAGAGCCGCTGGACCTTGTGGTCCGGGCCCTTGCGGAGGACGAGGCTGGCGCGGCCGCGGGTGGGGGCCACGTTCTGCTCCAGGTTGGGGCGGTTGATGGTGCGCCACATCAGGCGGGCGTAGTCCAGCGCCTCCTCCTCGGAGACCTGGGTGTACTTGCGGAAGTACGAGCAGGGGTCCTGGAACGCGGTCCGGCGCAGTTTGCGGAAGCGGCCGAGGTACCACTGCTCGATGTCCTCGGTGCGGGCGTCCACGTAGACCGAGAAGTCGAAGAAGTCGGCGAGGCCGAGCCGGGTGCGGCCGTCCTTGCCGGGCAGCGCCGGCTGGAGGACGTTCAGGCCCTCGACGATGAGGATGTCCGGGCGGCGCACGGTCAGCCGCTCGCCGGGCACGATGTCGTAGATCAGGTGCGAGTAGACCGGGGCGGTGACCTCGGCCCGGCCGGACTTCACGTCGGCCACGAAGCGGGTCAGCGCCCGGCGGTCGTAGGACTCGGGGAAGCCCTTGCGGGACATCAGGCCGCGGCGGTGGAGTTCGGCGTTGGGATGCAGGAAGCCGTCGGTGGTGACCAGCTCGACGTGCGGGTGCTCGGGCCAGCGGGCCAGCAGCGCCTGGAGCAGCCGGGCGGTGGTGGACTTGCCGACCGCGACGCTGCCCGCCACGCCTATCACGAACGGGGTGCCGGGCTGGGAGCCGTGGCCGTTGCCGGCGTCGCCCAGGAAGGTGTTGAGGGCGCCGCGGAGGTTGCTGGTGGCGCCCACGTAGAGGTTGAGCAGCCGGGACAGCGGGAGGTAGACGTCGCGGACCTCGTCGAGGTCGATGACGTCGCCCAGGCCGCGCAGCCGTTCGACCTCCTCGGCGGTCAGCGGGAGCGGGGTCCGCTCCCGCAGGGCACTCCACTCCGCACGCGTCAGGTCGACGTACGGCGAGCTGTCGGTGCGGCGTCGTTGCGGATCCGTCGTCAGGGACACAGGGCCCATTGTCCGCGGCGGGCGCGGGCGGACCGCGGCGGGGTGCCGTCCGGCCGTCCGGGGCGCACGGACCCGGTCGTCGGGCGCCCGGAGGAGTGCGGACAAGGGTATTTTCTGACCGGGAGCGGCGCCGGTGGCCGCCGGGGAGACACAGGGGGGTCGGCGTGCGAGCACGCCTGCGGGAACTGCTGCGCGAACGCGCCCGGGAGCGCCGGCGGCGCGCGGCGGGCGCCCGGGCCGGGGCCGAGGGCTTCGCGGCCCGGGTCCACGCCGAGCTGGCCGAGGAGTTCCCGGACGCCGACATCGGGGAGGACCTGGCGGACTTCCTGGCGCACCACGAGCCCGGCGGGGACCCGGAGGCCGACGCGGAACTGCGCGCCCGGGCCCGGGAGGCGCGGGACCGGATAGCTCGCGGGTATTGAGAACGGCCCGGCGTAGGCTGCCTCCATGTGCGGAATCGTGGGGTACGTGGGCGGGCAGAGCGCCCTTGAGGTGGTGCTGGCCGGGCTGAAGCGGCTGGAGTACCGCGGCTACGACTCGGCCGGGGTCGCGGTGCTCGCGGACGGCGGGCTGGCCGCGGCCAAGAAGGCCGGCAAACTGGCCAACCTGGAGAAGGAGCTGGCCGACCGCCCGCTGCCCACCGGCACGGTGGGGATCGGCCACACCCGGTGGGCGACGCACGGCGGGCCCACCGACGCCAACGCCCATCCGCACCTGGACAACGCCGGCCGGGTCAGCGTCGTGCACAACGGCATCATCGAGAACTTCGCCGCGCTGCGCGCCGAACTCGCCGACCGCGGGCACGCGTTGGCGTCCGAGACCGACACCGAGGTGGTCGCGCACCTGCTCGCCGAGGCGTACTCCTCGTGCGGGGAGCTGGCCGAGGCCATGCGGCAGGTGTGCCGGCGGCTGGAGGGCGCGTTCACCCTCGTCGCGGTGCACGCCGACGCGCCGGACGTGGTGGTCGGCGCCCGCCGCAACTCCCCGCTGGTGGTGGGGCTCGGCGAGGACGAGGCGTTCCTGGCCTCGGACGTCGCGGCGTTCATCGCGTACACCCGGGAGGCCGTCGAGCTGGGCCAGGACCAGGTCGTGGAGCTGCGCCGGGACGGGGTGGCGGTGACCGACTTCGAGGGGGCGCCCGCCGAGGTCCGCCCCTACCACGTCGACTGGGACGCCTCGGCCGCCGAGAAGGGCGGCTACGACTACTTCATGCTCAAGGAGATCGCCGAGCAGCCGAAGGCGGTCGCCGACACCCTGCTGGGGCGGGTGGACGCCGCCGGGGTGCTGTCGCTGGACGAGGTGCGGATCCCGCCGGCGGTGCTGCGCGAGGTCGGCAAGGTGGTCATCGTGGCGTGCGGGACGGCCTACCACGCCGGGATGATCGCCAAGTACGCCATCGAGCACTGGACGCGGATCCCCTGCGAGACGGAGCTGGCCAGCGAGTTCCGCTACCGCGACCCGATCCTGGACGACCGCACGCTGGTGATCGCCATCAGCCAGTCCGGGGAGACCATGGACACCCTGATGGCGCTGCGGCACGCCCGCGAGCAGGGGGCGCGGGTGCTGGCCATCTGCAACACCAACGGCTCGACCATCCCGCGGGAGTCCGACGCGGTGCTCTACACGCACGCCGGGCCGGAGGTGGCGGTCGCCTCCACCAAGGCGTTCCTGACCCAGCTGGTCGCGGTCTACCTCGTCGCGCTGTACCTCGGGCAGGTGCGCGGGACGAAGTGGGGCGACGAGATCCGGGACGTGGTGCGCGAACTGGCCGCCATCGGCACGCAGGTGCAGCAGGTGCTGGGCACCATGGAGCCGGTCCGCGCACTGGCCCGCTCGCTGGCGGACAAGAACACGGTGCTGTTCCTGGGCCGGCACGTCGGTTACCCGGTCGCGCTGGAGGGTGCGCTCAAGCTCAAGGAGCTGGCGTACATGCACGCCGAGGGCTTCGCGGCCGGTGAGCTCAAGCACGGCCCGATCGCGCTCATCGAGGAGGACCTGCCGGTGGTCGTGGTGGTGCCGTCGCCGCGCGGCCGGTCGGTGCTGCACGACAAGATCGTCTCCAATATCCAGGAGATCCGGGCCCGGGGCGCCCGCACCATCGTCATCGCCGAGGAGGGCGACGAGGCCGTGGTGCCGTACGCGGACCACCTGGTGCGGATCCCGCGGACGCCGGTGCTGCTCCAGCCGCTGGTCTCCGCCGTCCCGCTCCAGGTCTTCGCATGCGAACTGGCCACCGCCCGCGGCAACGAGGTCGACCAGCCGCGCAACCTGGCCAAGTCGGTCACGGTGGAGTGACGCGGGTGATCATCGGGGTCGGGATCGACGTCGCGGAGATCGACCGCTTCGACGCGGCGCTGCGGCGGACGCCGGAGCTGGCGCACCGGCTGTTCATCGAGGCGGAGCTGACGCTGCCGAGCGGCGAGCGGCGCGGTATCGCCTCCCTGGCGGCGCGGTTCGCCGCGAAGGAGGCGGTGGCCAAGGCGCTGGGCGCGCCGGGCGGTCTGCACTGGACGGATGCCGAGGTGTACGTGGAGGACAGCGGGCAGCCGCGGCTGCGGGTGCGCGGCACGGTCGCCGCCCGCGCCGCCGAACTGGGCGTCCGCTCCTGGCACGTGTCGCTCAGTCACGATGCCGGGGTGGCCTCGGCGGTGGTGGTCGCCGAGGGGTGAGGCGGGCCGGCGGCGCGCGGGCGGCGCGCGTTCGCGGTGCCCGGTGCCGGTGTGACACTGGCCGCATGAGGACTGCCTACAGCGTTCAGACCGTGCGGGCCGCCGAGCAGGAGCTGATGGCCCGGCTGCCCGAGGGAACCCTGATGCAGCGGGCGGCGGCCGGACTGGCCGCCGCCTGCGCGCAGTTGCTGGGCCGGGTGTACGGGTCCCGGGTGGTGCTGCTGGTGGGCAGCGGCGACAACGGCGGGGACGCGCTGTACGCCGGTGCCCGGCTGGCCCGCCGCGGCGCCGGGGTGCGCGCGGTGCTGCTCTCGCCCGACCGGGCCCACCGCGGCGGGCTGGCGGCGCTGCGCGCGGCCGGCGGGCGGGTCTCGTCCGACGCCCCGGGCGACATCGGGCGGGCCGATCTGGTGCTCGACGGCATCGTCGGCATCGGCGGCCGCGGCGGGCTGCGCCCGGAGGCCGCCCGGCTCGCCCGCGCGGCCCGCGCGGCGGCGGGTGCGGTGGTCGCGGTCGATCTGCCCAGCGGCGTGGACGCGGACACCGGCGAGGTGGCCGGCGAGGCCGTCCGGGCCGATCTGACGGTCACGTTCGGCGCGTACAAGCCGGGCCTGCTGATCGATCCGGCGCGGGAGCGGGCCGGGGCGCTGCGCCTGGTGGACATCGGCCTGGACGTGCCGCCGGCCGCCGCCGCCGAGGCCCTCCAGCACGCGGACGTGGCCGCGCTGCTGCCGCGGCCGGCGGCGGAGAGCGACAAGTACCGGCGGGGCGTGGTCGGGGTGGTCGCGGGGTCGGCGCGGTATCCGGGGGCGGCGGTGCTGGCGGTCGCGGGCGCGGTGCGCGGCGGCGCCGGGGCGGTGCGGTACGTGGGGCCGGCGGCGGACGCGGTGCTGGCGCGGTTCCCGGAGACGCTGGTGCACGCCGGGCCGCCGGGGGCGGCGGGCCGGGTCCAGTCCTGGGTGATCGGCCCGGGGCTGGGCGACGAGTCGGGGGCGCTGGAGGAGGTGCTGGCCGCGGACGTGCCGGTGCTGGTGGATGCCGACGGGCTGCGCTTCCTGACGCCGGACCGGGTCCGGCGGCGCAGTGCCGGGACGCTGCTGACCCCGCACGCCGGGGAGGCGGCGGCGCTGCTGGGGTGCGGGCGCGCGGAGGTCGAGGCGGCGCGGCTGGCGTCCGTACGGGAGCTGGCCGCGCGCTACGGGGCGACGGTGCTGCTGAAGGGCTCGACGACGCTGGTGGCGGAGCCGGCGGACGGGGTCCCGGTCCGGGTCAACCCCACCGGCACCGGCTGGCTCGCCACCGCGGGCAGCGGCGATGTGCTCTCCGGGCTCACCGGTTCCCTGCTGGCCGCCGGGCTCGCGCCGCGGGACGCCGGTGCGGTGGGTGCGTACCTGCACGGCCTGGCGGCCCGGCGCGCGGCCGGCCCGCACGGCGCGCCGATCGTGGCGTCCCAGGTGGCCGGGGCGCTGGGGGCGGCCTGGCGGGACGTGGTGTCCTGAGGCCCGCGGTGCCCTGCCGGGGCGCCGGGGGCCGGGGTGCCGTGGACGCGTGGACGGCCCCTGCGGGCCGTGCCGTTGGCGGCTTTCCCGCCGGTTCGGCCGGGCTCGGCCCGTTCCGCGTGGCGCGTCCCCCCGGGAGGCGCGGGAACGCGAAAAGCCGGGACGGGACCGGCGTCAGCAGGGACCCCGAGGGCGGTCGCCTGCGACACTGAGGGGGATGAACGAGACAGCGAAGCGTGCCCGTGCCGCCATCGACCTCGCCGCCGTGCGGTCGAACGTCCGTGCCCTGCGGGACCGTGCCCCCGGGGCCGAGCTGATGGCCGTGGTCAAGTCCGACGGCTACGGGCACGGCGCCGTCCGGTGCGGCCGCGCCGCCCGGGAGGCGGGCGCGGCCTGGCTGGGCACGGCGCTCCCGGAGGAGGCGTTCGCCCTGCGCGCCGCGGGGGACACCGGACGGCTGATGTGCTGGCTGTGGACCCCGGGCGGGCCGTGGCGCAGAGCGGTCGAGGAGGCCATCGACGTCTCGGTGAGCGGCCTGTGGGCGCTGCGGGAGGTCGCGGACGCGGCGCGGGCCTGCGGCCGGGCCGCGCGCGTCCAGCTGAAGATCGACACCGGGCTCGGCCGGAACGGCTGCCAGCCGGCCGACTGGGCGGAGCTGACCGCGGCCGCCCGGGCCGCCGAGGCCGAGGGCGTGCTCGCGGTCACCGGCGTCTGGTCGCACTTCGCGTGCGCCGACGAGCCGGGGCACCCCTCGATCGCCGCGCAGCTGGCGGAGTTCCGCCGGGCGCTGGCGGTGGCCGACGCGGCCGGGCTGCGCCCCGAGGTGCGGCACATCGCCAACACCCCGGCGCTGCTCACCCTCCCCGAGGCCCACTTCGACCTGGTGCGCGCCGGGATCGGCATCTACGGCGTCTCGCCCAGCCCGGAGCTCGGCGCGCCGGAGGACTTCGGGCTGCGGCCGGTGATGACCCTGGAGGCGTCGCTGGCGTCGGTCAAGCGCGTGCCGGGCGGCCACGGGGTGTCGTACGGGCACCTCTACACCACACCGGGGGAGACCACCCTGGCGCTGGTCCCGCTGGGGTACGCCGACGGCATCCCGCGGCACGCCTCGGGGACGGGGCCGGTCCTGGTCGCCGGGAAGTGGCGGACGGTCGCCGGGCGGGTGGCGATGGACCAGTTCGTCGTCGACCTGGGCGGCGACCGCGCCGAGGCCGGGGAGCAGGCGGTGCTGTTCGGGCCCGGGGACCGCGGCGAGCCGAGCGCGGAGGACTGGGCGCGGGCGGCCGGCACGATCGGGTACGAGATCGTCACGCGGATCGGGAGCCGGGTGCCGCGCGTCTACGTGGACGGCGCGGCGCCCGCCGGAGGCGGTGGCGGGGACGGCGCGGCGCGGACGGGGGGCGGGGCATGACCGACGGCGGCAGGATCGCGGCGCAGGCCGTGGAGACGGCCGTGGAGGCGGCCGTCGAGACCGCCGCGGAGACGGCCGGCAACTGGGCCCGGGCGGGCCGCCAGGCGGGCCTGGCGGGGCTGGCGATCGGTGTGGTCGCGGCGGGCGCGGCGGCCGGGGTGGCGATGGAGCGGCTGACCGTCGGCCGGGGGATGCGCCGCCGGGCGCGGCTGGCGCTGGACGCGTCCGGCCCGTACGGCACGCTGCGCGGCATTCCGGGGGCGGCGGTCGCCGAGGACGGCACCGAGCTGTACTACGAGGTCGACGAGGTGGGGGAGCGGAAGCCGGCGGGGCGGGCCGCCAAGGGCGCCCGGGGGGCCGTCAACGGCTCGGCGAGCGCCCGTGCGGGCAAGGAGACGCGGGCCGCGCAGGACGCCCACAGCGGGCTGCACAAGCGGCTCAGGGCGGCTCTGGGGCGGCGCTCCCCGGCGCCGACGGTGGTCTTCAGCCACGGGTACTGCCTGAGTCAGGATTCCTGGCACTTCCAGCGGGCCGCGCTGCGCGGTGCGGTCCGCACCGTCCACTGGGACCAGCGCAGCCACGGCCGCTCGGCGCGCGGCCACGGGCAGCTCGACGGGAGCGAGCCGGTCACCATCGACCTGCTGGGCCGGGACCTGAAGGCGGTGCTGGACGCGGCGGTGCCCGAGGGGCCGATCGTGCTGGTCGGGCACTCCATGGGCGGGATGACGGTGATGGCGCTGGCCGACCAGTTCCCGGAGTTCGTCGCGGAGCGGGTGGCCGGGGTCGCGCTGATCGGGACGTCGGCGGGCCGGCTGAGCGAGGTGGGCTTCGGGCTGCCGTCGATGGGCTCGAAGGCGTTCCACTGGCTGGCGCCGGGGGTGCTGCGGGCGCTGGGGCGGCAGAGCGAGCTGGTCGAGCGCGGCCGGCGGGCCACCGCGGATCTGTTCGCGGGGCTGGTCAAGCGCTATTCGTTCGGCAGCCCGGAGGTGGATCCGGCGGTCGCGCGGTTCGGCGAGCGGCTGATCGAGGCGACCCCGATCGACGTGGTCGCCGAGTTCTTCCCGGCGTTCGCGGTGCACGACAAGACCGAGGCGCTGGTGGCGTACGACACGGTGCCGGCGCTGGTGCTCGCCGGGGAGGAGGACCTGATCACCCCGGCCGAGCACAGCCGGACCATCGCCGAGGTGCTGCCCGACGCCGAGCTGGTCTGCGTCCCGGAGGCCGGGCACCTGGTGATGCTGGAGCGGCCCGAGCTGGTCAACGAGCACCTGGTGGGGCTGGTGGAGCGGGTCAGCGCGGCCCGGAGGTCGCGCTCGGCGCGGGCCTGACACCCCGGTGTGCGCCGCCGCCCCCGGCCGGGCGCGGGACCGCCGCCGCGTCCGGGCCGTACCATTTGCGGCATGAGCACCACTGGCGTGACCGCCCGCGTAACCGTCAAGTCCCCCGATCAGATGCAGGAGTTGGGCCGCCGGCTGGCGCCGCTGCTGCGCCCCGGCGACCTGGTGCTGCTCACCGGTGAGCTGGGGGCCGGGAAGACCACGCTCACCCGCGGCCTGGGCGAGGGCCTGGGCGTGCGGGGCGCCGTGACGTCCCCCACCTTCGTCATCGCCCGGGTCCACCCCTCGCTGACCGGCGGCCCGGCGCTGGTGCACGTCGATGCGTACCGCCTCGACGGCGGCCTGGACGAGATGGAGGACCTGGACCTGGACGTCTCGCTGCCGGAGTCGGTGGTGGTCGTCGAGTGGGGCGAGGGCAAGGTCGAGGAGCTGTCCGAGGAGCGGCTGCACGTCGTCATCGGCCGCGCCGTGGGCGCCGAGGCCCCCGGCGGCCTCACCGGGCACCCGGAGGAGGACGAGGACGACGTGCGCGAGGTGAGCGTCACCGGGATCGGTGCGCGCTGGGCGGACGCCGGACTGCCGGACCTGGAGATCTGCTGACCAAGGCCGCTCCGGGGCGGTTTTCGGACCGGTCGGCCCGGTAGTTTCCGACAAGCCGTCGGCAAAATGTTGCGCGCGCGGTGCCGCGCGTGGTCACATGGGTGGGAGAGCCCTGGTTAGGTGTGCCTAAGTAGAGCCTGACCCCAGTCGCTTGCCCCAGGAGCCCGGGAGGCGTCCATGTCCCCCCACCAGCCCTCGCCGACGATGAACGAGCTGCTCGCGGCCGGTGCCGCGGCCAGCGCCGTCTCCACGCCGCCGGATACCGCGGAGGAGGCGAACGGCGCCGATGCCGCGCGCGCCGCGCGGCGGGCGGAGGAGCGGGCCGGGGAGAGCGACGAGGACGAAAGCGGCGCATCGGGGCGCCCCGCCGCGGCCGGCCGGCCCGCGTCCACTCCGGGCCGCGACGCGGCGTAACCCACACGGGCGAAGCGCGCGGGCGTCAGGGGACGACGGCGTCAGGGGACGACGACGACCTTCACGCCGCGCACCGCGAAGTCCCACAGCGCGGCGCCGTCCGCCCGCGCCTCCCGGATGCCGCCGGTCTTCCTGCCGTTCGCACCGCCCGGCGCGGGCGTCGAACCGTCGACCGCCGCGCTGAAGCCGATCACCACGCCGTTGACGGCGGCGAACCGCACCACGTGCTCGACCGCCACCCCGTCCGAGCCGGTCACGCTCACCGACCGCGAGGTGACCGGGTAGGTGCCCGGTGCCGGGGACACCGCGCTCGGCGTCACCGGGAACGTCCGCTGCGCGGTGCCGTCCGCGCCCACCAGCCAGACCCGCTTGGCGTCCAGCGCGTACACCACCCGCTTGCCGGTGCCCGACTGCGCCGGGACCGCGGGCGGGGCGGGCGGGGTGTCCTTCTTGTCGTGCTGCTCGCGGGCGGCCGGCCGCTCGGCGCTCCTGGCCTGGCCGCGCACCGGGGTCAGCGGGCCGGAGGCGGACGCGGTCGCCTGATAGCCGAGCACACCGATCGCGACCAGGGCGGCCACGGTGAGACCGGTGACGATCGTGCTGCTCTTAGCGGGCACCGCGGTGCCACCTTTCCGTACGCTCCCGGCCGCGGGCGGGGAGGGTGCTGGGTCGTGCCGACTGGGCGGGCAGGGGACCGACGGTAGCACCGCACCGGGCACCGCCGGCCGCGCCGTAGTCTTTAAGGCGTGCTGCTGCTAGCTCTTGACACCGCCACCCCCGCCGTCACCGCCGCGCTCCACGACGGTTCCCGCGTCCTCGCCGCCGCCGGCGAGGTGGATGCGCGCCGGCACGGGGAACTGCTGCTGCCCGCCGTCGACCGGGTCCTGGCCGAGGCCGGGCGGAAGCTCGCCGACGTCACCGGCATCGTGGCCGGGGTCGGCCCCGGCCCGTACACCGGGCTGCGGGTGGGGCTGGTCACCGCCACCGCCTTCGGCGCGGCGCTGGACGTGCCCGTCCACGGCCTGTGCTCGCTGGACGGCCTGGCCTACGCCTCCGGGCTGACCGAACCCTTCGTCGTGGCCACCGACGCGCGCCGCAAGGAGGTCTACTGGGCCCGGTACGCGGACGCGCGCACGCGGCTGACCGAGCCCGCCGTGGACCGCCCCGCCGACCTCGCCGACGAGGTCGCCGGGGTCCCGGCCGTGGGCGCCGGCGCGCTGCTCTACGACACCGTCTTCACCGGCGTCCGGCGCGACGGCCCGGAGCACCAGTCGGCCGCCGCGCTCGCCGAGCTGGCCGCCGCGAAGCTGGCCGCGGGCGAGGAGCTGCTGCCGCCGCGCCCGCTGTACCTGCGCCGCCCGGACGCCCAGGTGCCCGCCAACTACAAGGTGGTCACCCCCAAGTGAGCCCTCGCCCCGACGGGACCGGCCCCGCCCCGCGCGGCGAGCTGCGCGAGATGCGCTGGTGGGACCTGGAGCCGGTGCTGGCGCTGGAGCACGACCTCTTCCCCGAGGACGCCTGGTCGCCGGGGATGTTCTGGTCGGAGCTCGCGCACGCCCGCGGTCCGCTGGCCACCCGCCGCTACCTCGTCGCCGAGCAGGGCGGGCGGATCACCGGCTACGGCGGGCTCGCCGCCGTGGACGGCACCGGTGACATCCAGACCATCGCCACCGCGCGCGACCAGTGGGGCACCGGCCTCGGCGGCCGGCTGCTGGCCGCGCTGCTCGGCGCCGCCACCGCCTTCGAGTGCCACGAGGTGCTGCTGGAGGTGCGGGTCGACAACCTCCGCGCGCAGCGCCTCTACGAGCGCTTCGGCTTCGAGCCGATCGGCTTCCGGCGCGGCTACTACCAGCCCGGCAACGTCGACGCGCTGGTGATGCGCCGCCCCTCCCAGACCTCCTCCGAAGCACCCTCCGTACAAGGAACGTGAACATGGCTGATTCCCGCGGCGGACCGCTCGTCCTCGGCATCGAGACCTCCTGCGACGAGACCGGTGTCGGCATCGTCCGCGGCCACACCCTCCTCGCCGACGCGGTCGCCTCCAGCGTCGACGAGCACGCCCGCTTCGGCGGGGTGGTGCCCGAGGTGGCCTCCCGGGCCCACCTGGAGGCGATGGTCCCCACCATCCAGCGCGCGCTGAAGGAGGCCGGGGTCGCCGCCTCCGACCTGGACGGCATCGCGGTCACCGCCGGGCCCGGCCTGGCGGGCGCCCTGCTGGTCGGCGTCTCGGCCGCCAAGGCGTACGCCTACGCCCTCGGCAAGCCGCTCTACGGCGTCAACCACCTCGCCTCGCACATCTGCGTCGACCAGCTGGAGCACGGCCCGCTGCCGGAGCCGACGATGGCGCTGCTGGTCTCCGGCGGCCACTCCTCGCTGCTGCTGGCGCCCGACATCACCTCCGACGTCCGGCCGCTGGGCTCGACCATCGACGACGCGGCGGGCGAGGCGTTCGACAAGGTCGCCCGGGTCCTCAACCTCGGCTTCCCGGGCGGCCCGGTCATCGACCGGTACGCGCGCGAGGGCGACCCGGAGGCGATCCGCTTCCCGCGCGGCCTGACCGGCCCGCGCGATGCCGCCTACGACTTCTCCTTCTCCGGTCTGAAGACCGCGGTGGCCCGGTGGATCGAGGCCAAGCGGGCGGCCGGCGAGGAGGTACCGGTGGCGGACGTCTCGGCGTCGTTCCAGGAGGCGGTCGTCGACGTGCTGACCCGCAAGGCCGTCCGGGCCTGCAAGGACAGCGGCGTGGACCACCTGATGATCGGCGGCGGGGTGGCGGCCAACTCCCGGCTGCGGGCGATGGCCGAGCGCCGCTGCGAGGACGCCGGCATCCGGCTGCGGGTGCCGCGCCCCAAGCTGTGCACCGACAACGGCGCGATGGTCGCCGCGCTGGGCGCCGAGATGGTGGCCCGCAACCGCCCGGCCTCGGCCTGGGACCTGTCCGCGGACTCCTCGCTGCCGGTCACCGAGCCCCACGTCCCGGACCCGCACGCCCACGACCACGGCCACGGCGGGCACGGCGGCCACGATCACGACCACTTCCACGAGCTGAGCAAGGACAACCTCTATTCGTAGCCCGGACGTCCGGCGGCCCGCGCGCCACGCCGTATCCTGACGGCGGGCGCGGGTTACCGCCCCGTAGGAACGACCGGGGGACGGCGGGGGACGCGCGGTGGACTGGGACTGGTGGTATCTCTTCTTCCTGATCGGACCGGCGCTCTACGCCGGCCGCGCGGTGCGCGGCGCCGCCGCCGGGGCGCTGCGGACGCGGCACCGGCGCAAGCTGGCGCTCATCGAGGCGCGCCGGGCGGAGCGCCTGGCGCTGGAGGCCGCTGACCGTCCGCCCGCCCCGGTGTGCGGCTGCGAGCACCACCTCGCCAAGCACGACAAGCAGGGCGTCTGCCACGAGACGGTGCGCACCGCCGTGGCCTGGGGCGCCGACGACCGGCCCGTCCGGTACGAGGCCCGCCCGTGCGCCTGCCAGCAGTACGTGGGCCCGCAGCCGCTCGCCCGGATCTACGCCGAGGACCTGACCGACCTGGCCTGAGCCGGTGCCGGGCGGGTCAGGCGGCCGCCCCGGCGGGGTGCCCGAGCAGCATCGCGGGCGCCCCGGCGACCCGGGTGAGGAAGACCGTGCAGCTGTGCGGTCCGGCGAGCTTGAGCTTGCGGCGCAGCTCCTCGGGCTCCACCGCGGACCCGCGCTTCTTGATCACCGCGACGCCGACCTCCCGCTCCCGCAGCAGCGCCCGCAGCTTCTTGACGTTGAAGGGCAGCACGTCGGTGACGGCGTAGGCGGTGGCGTACGGCGTCGGCACCAGCTCGTCGGCCGTCACATAGGCGATGGTCGGGTCGATCAGCCGCCCGCCGACCTGCTCGGCGACCTCGGCGACCAGGTGCGCCCGGATCACCGCGCCGTCCGGCTCGTGGAGCCAGCCGCCGACCGGGCCGACCGGGGCGGGGTCCGGCGGGCCGGCGCCGAGGAGGGAGGCGCCGGACGGCAGCAGGGTGGCGCGGCGGGCGCCGGGCCGGCCGGTGCCGAACCACACCACGGCCTCCTTCACATCCCCGCCGTCGGAGATCCACTCGGTCTCGGCGTCCTCGGGCAGCGCCTCGTGCGGGACGCCCGGCGCGATCTTCAGCGCCGCGTACGGGGCCGAGCGGGCCGCGCCGACCGCCCAGGACAGCGGCGGCGCGTACGCCTCGGGGTCGAAGATCCGGCCGCCGCGGGCCCCGGTGCGCCGGGCCGGGTCCACGAACACCGCGTCGTACCCGGCGGTGCCGGTCTCGGTGACGTCGGCGCACCGCACCTCGATCCGGTCCGCGAGCCCCAGCGCCGCGGCGTTCGCCCGGGCCGCCGCGCAGGCCAGCGGATCGCGGTCCACGGCCAGGACGCGGATGCCGGCCCGGGCCAGCGCCAGCGCGTCGCCGCCGATCCCGCAGCACAGGTCGGCCAGCGTGCGGACGCCGAGGGCGGCCAGCCGGGCGGCGCGGTGGTCGGCGACCGGGGCGCGGGTGGACTGCTCGACGCCGTTGGGGGTGAAGTACATCCGGGCGGCGTCCGCGCCGAACTTGGCCGCCGCCCGCTGCCGCAGCCGGGCCTGCCCGAGGGCCGCGGAGACCAGCGGGGCGGGGTGGTCGCGGCGCAGCCGGGTGGCGGTCGCCAGCTCGTCCGCCGGGTCGTGGTCCCGCAGGGCGGCCAGCAGCTCCTGGCCCTCGGGGGCGAGCAGCGCGGAGAAGGTGTCGAGATCGGTCATCGGCACCATTGTGGGCCAGCCGGCGGCCCGGTCCGCACCCGCGGCCGGCTCAGGCCCCGGGGGCGGGCCCGGTGATCCGCGGCACCCGCTGGGTGGCGTCGGCGTCCGGCCGGGCCGGGGCCGGCCGGACCGGCTCCCGGCGCCGCTGGGCGCTGTCGCTGACCCGCAGCAGCACCGCCACCATCACCCAGTTCGCCACCATCGACGAGCCGCCCGCCGCGAGGAACGGCAGCGCCTTGCCGGTCAGCGGGATCAGGCCGGTGACGCCGCCGGTGACGACGAAGACCTGGAGCAGCAGCGCCCCGGAGAGCCCGACCGCCAGCAGCTTGCCGAACGGGTCGCGGGCGGTCAGGCCGACCCGCATGCCGCGCTGGGCGAGCAGGGCGTAGAGCAGCAGGACGGCCATCACCCCGGCCAGGCCCAGCTCCTCGCCGACGGTGGTGAGGATGAAGTCGGAGTTGCCGGCGAAGCCGATCAGCTCGGGGTGGCCCTGGCCCAGGCCGGTGCCGCCGATCCCGCCGCTGCCGAAGCTGAAGAGCGCCTGCGCGGCCTGGTCGGAGATCAGGCCCGGGGGCCGCTTGTCCGCCGGCAGGAAGATGTCCATCGGGTGCAGCCAGGCCATCACGCGGCCCTTGACGTGCGGTTCGGTGGAGCCGACGACGCCCGCGCCGACCACCGCCATGAGCAGGCCGCAGACCACCCAGCTGGTGCGCTCGGTGGCCATGTAGAGCATGATCACGAAGACGCCGAAGAAGATCAGCGAGGTGCCCAGGTCGCGTTCGAAGACCAGCACCAGCAGGCTGATGACCCAGATGGTGAAGATCGGTCCGAGCTGCCGGCCCGGCGGCAGCTGCATGCCCATCACCCGGCGCCCGGCCAGCGCCAGCGCGTCGCGGTTGACGGTCAGGTAGCCGGCGAAGAACACCACGATCATGATCTTCACGAACTCGCCGGGCTGGAGGGACAGCGGCCCCAGCATGATCCAGCGCTTGGCGCCGAACTTGTCCGCGCCGAAGAAGGCCGGCGCCATCAGCATCACCAGCGCGACCGCCATGGTCAGGTAGATGTAGCGCTGGAGGAAGCGGTGGTCGCGCAGCACCATCAGGATGACGACGCAGACCGCGACCCCGATGACCGTCCACACCAGCTGCCCGGTCGCCGCCTGGGCGATGTGCAGCCGCGGCTTCTCGGCGTAGGTGATGTCCAGCCGGTGCAGCAGCACCAGTCCGATGCCGGTGAGCAGCGTCGCCAGCGGCAGGATCAGCGGATCCGCGCGCGGGGCGAACCGGCGGACGACGAGGTGGGACACGAGCGCGATGAAGAAGACGCTCATCGCGAAGCCGCCCAGCCCGCCGCCGAACTGCCCCTTCATGGACAGCTCGGTGTAGGCGTAGCCGAAGACGGTGATGAACACGACGAAGGCGAGCAGCCAGGCTTCGGTCCGCCGGCGGTTGGGGGCCTGGGCCAGCGCCGCGAACGTCATGGTGCGCTCGGCGTCGCTCTCCGGTCCCCCGGGGCCCCGGGAAGCGCTGGTCAGTCCACGCACGGTTCCTCCGCGATCGATGGTCAGGGCCGCGGGGCGGCCGGGTCGTGGTCCGGTGTCAGCGGTCCGCGGGGCAAGACGGAACAGCCTCGGGGCCGGTTGCCGCCGACGCGCAGGTGTGTCGGAGTCCACCCGGTGCCGCCGGCCCCTGACACGGTACGCGCCCGCGGCTCGCTGGCACTCCGCTTGACCGAGTGCTAACGGCGTCATAGTCTCAGCGTTGGCACTCCCCGACGGAGAGTGCCAACACAGCGACGGGCAGGTCCGGCACCCGCGACGACGGATCCACCTGGTCGCCACCTCAGACAGTTAACCCCGTGAGATCTCCGAAGGGGGAGGTCGGATCGTGACGACCGCCAGCTCCAAGGTTGCCATCAAGCCGCTCGAGGACCGCATCGTGGTCCAGCCGCTCGACGCCGAGCAGACCACGGCCTCGGGCCTGGTCATCCCGGACACCGCCAAGGAGAAGCCCCAGGAGGGCGTCGTCCTGGCGATCGGCCCGGGCCGCTTCGAGGACGGCAAGCGCATCGAGCTCGACGTGAAGGTCGGTGACGTCGTGCTCTACAGCAAGTACGGCGGCACCGAGGTGAAGTACAGCGGCGAGGAGTACCTCGTCCTCTCGGCCCGCGACGTGCTCGCGATCGTCGAGAAGTAAGTCACCGGATTTGCCCTGATCTGCGCCCCTGGTTCCCGCGTTCTCACCGACCCGGGGCAGGGGCGCAGCTCATTTTTCGCGAGAGCGGTCCCGGCGGCGAGGCCGACGATCGCAACGAGAGGACTTGAAGCAACCCATGGCGAAGATCCTGAAGTTCGACGAGGACGCCCGCCGCGCCCTTGAGCGCGGTGTGAACAAGCTGGCCGACACGGTCAAGGTCACCATCGGCCCCAAGGGCCGCAACGTGGTCATCGACAAGAAGTTCGGTGCCCCGACCATCACCAACGACGGTGTGACCATCGCGCGCGAGGTGGAGATCGAGGACCCGTACGAGAACCTCGGCGCACAGCTCGTCAAGGAGGTGGCGACCAAGACCAACGACATCGCGGGTGACGGCACCACCACCGCCACCGTGCTGGCCCAGGCGCTGGTCCGCGAGGGTCTGCGCAACGTCGCCGCCGGCGCCTCCCCGGCCGCCCTGAAGAAGGGCATCGACGCGGCCGTCAAGGCCGTCTCCGACGAGCTGCTGGCCACCGCCCGCCCGATCGACGACAAGTCCGACATCGCCGCCGTCGCCGCGCTGTCCGCCCAGGACCCGCAGGTCGGCGAGCTGATCGCCGAGGCCATGGACAAGGTCGGCAAGGACGGTGTGATCACCGTCGAGGAGTCCAACACCTTCGGCCTGGAGCTGGACTTCACCGAGGGCATGGCCTTCGACAAGGGCTACCTCTCGCCCTACATGGTCACCGACCAGGAGCGCATGGAGGCCGTCCTCGACGACCCCTACATCCTGATCCACCAGGGCAAGATCTCCTCCATCCAGGACCTGCTGCCCCTGCTGGAGAAGATCATCCAGGCCAACGCCTCCAAGCCGCTGCTGATCATCGCCGAGGACGTCGAGGGCGAGGCGCTCTCCACCCTCGTCGTCAACAAGATCCGCGGCACCTTCAACGCGGTGGCCGTCAAGGCCCCCGGCTTCGGTGACCGCCGCAAGGCGATGCTCGGCGACATGGCCACCCTCACCGGTGCCACCGTCGTCGCCGAGGAGGTCGGCCTCAAGCTCGACCAGGTCGGCCTGGACGTGCTGGGCACCGCCCGCCGCGTGACCGTCACCAAGGACGACACCACCCTCGTCGACGGCGGCGGCAACTCCGCGGACGTCGCGGGCCGCGTCGCCCAGATCAAGGCCGAGATCGAGACCACCGACTCCGACTGGGACCGCGAGAAGCTCCAGGAGCGCCTGGCCAAGCTCGCCGGCGGCGTCTGCGTGATCCGCGTCGGCGCGGCCACCGAGGTCGAGCTCAAGGAGAAGAAGCACCGCCTGGAGGACGCCATCTCCGCGACCCGCGCCGCGGTCGAGGAGGGCATCGTCTCCGGTGGTGGCTCCGCCCTCGTCCACGCCGTCAAGGTGCTGGAGAACAACCTCGGCAAGGACGGCGACGAGGCCACCGGTGTCGCCGTGGTCCGCGGTGCCGCCGTCGAGCCGCTGCGCTGGATCGCCGAGAACGCCGGCCTCGAAGGCTACGTGATCACCACCAAGGTGTCCGAGCTCGACAAGGGCAACGGCTTCAACGCCGCCACCGGCGAGTACGGCGACCTGGTCAAGGCCGGCGTCATCGACCCGGTCAAGGTCACCCGCTCGGCCCTGGAGAACGCCGCCTCCATCGCCTCCCTCCTGCTGACGACCGAGACCCTGGTCGTCGAGAAGAAGGAAGAGGAAGAGGCCGCCGCCGGTCACGGCCACGGTCACGGCCACGCGCACTGACACCGGCCGGCCGCGCGCCCGCCGCGCGCCGTCGCAGGCCGCCGCCGAGGCCCGGTCCCGCACCCGCGGGGCCGGGCCTCGGCCCGTTCCGGGGCCCGGTCCGGCCGCTCAGGCCGAGTACCCCAGCTCCTCCCAGCGCACCGGCTCCGCGAACGGCTCGCCGCGCGCGTACCGCGCCAGCTCGTCCAGCGCGTGGTCGGCCATCCGGTGCAGCTCGGTGCCCAGCGACCCGGCGATGTGCGGGGTGAGCAGCACGTTCGGCAGGTCGTACAACGGCGAGTCGGCGGGCGGGAGTTCGGGCTCGGTGACGTCCAGTACGGCGGACAGCCGCCCGCCGCACAGCTCCGCGACCAGCGCCCGCTGATCGACCAGCGAGCCGCGCGAGGTGTTGACCAGCGTCGCCCCGTCCGGCATCAGCGCCAGCTCCCGGGCCCCGATCAGGTGCCGGGTGGCCGGCACCTCCGGCGCGTGCACGCTGACCACGTCGCTGCGCGCGCACAGCTCCGCCAGCGGCACCCGCGCCACCCCCAGCCGCGCCGCCTCCTCCGCCGCCAGGTACGGGTCGTGGACCAGCACCCGGAACCCGAACGGCGCGAGCAGCGCGATGACCCGCCGCCCGATGCGGGACGCGCCGACGATGCCGACGGTGCGCCCGTGGTTGCCGGCGCCGGCCAGCTCGGCCGCCCAGTCGTGGCGGCGGCGCAGCGTCCGGTAGCGGTGCGCGGCGTGCAGCACCCGCTTGTTGGCGAACAGGACGGCGGCCAGGGTGTACTCGGCCACCGGCCGGGCGTTGACCGACGCGGCCGAGCTGACGGCCAGTCCGCGGACCCGGCAGGCGTCGGTGACGTGGTGCTTGACCGACCCCGCCGCGTGCACCACCGCCCGCAGCCGGGGCGCCGCGGCCAGCACCTCGGCGGTGAGCGGCGGCGCACCCCAGCAGGTGAGCAGCACCTCCGCCTCGGCGAGCGCGGCGGCCACCGCGCTGCCCGGCCCGTCCCACGCGTGCGCGACAAGCCGCCGGTCCGTTCGGACCAGCCCCTCCAGGCGCGCCCACTGCGGTTCCCCCAGCAGCCGTTCGGCCACGCCCGGACCCATCGCCAGCAGCAGTACCGGTCGCATCGCCACCCCTCCTCCGACGCCGTCTCCCCCTTGCCTTCCCCGCCCGGGCCGCCCGCTCCCGCCCCGCGCCGGCCCCGTCGTGCGCGCCGGGCGCGCCCCGCCCCCGGCCACCGCGTGGCGATCCCCAACTCCCGGCTACGGTTCCGGTATGACGACTGCACTGATCACAGGAGCAACCGCCGGCATCGGCGCGGCGTTCGCCCGCCGCCTCGCGGGCGACGGGCACAGCGTGGTGCTGGTGGCCCGCGACGAGAAGCGCCTCCGCGAGCAGGCCACCGAACTCCACGACCGGCACGGCATCGAGGCCGAGGTGCTGCGCGCCGACCTGGCGACCGAGGAGGGCATCGCGGCCGTCGAGGCGCGCCTGGCGGACACCCGGCGGCCGGTGGACCTGCTGGTCAACAACGCCGGCTTCGGCAACAAGGGCGAGTACCTCGACGTCCCGATGGCCGACGAGCTGGCGATGCTCAAGGTGCACTGCGAGGCGGTGCTGCGGCTGACCACGGCCGCGGTGCGCGGGATGCGCGAGCGCCGGCGCGGCGCCGTGGTCAACGTGGCGTCGGTGGCGGCGTTCGTGCCGCGCGGTACGTACGGCGCGAGCAAGGCGTGGGTGGTGCAGTTCACCCAGGGCGCCGCCCGCGACCTGGCCGGCAGCGGGGTGCGGCTGATGGCGCTGTGCCCGGGCTTCGTGCGGACCGAGTTCCACCAGCGGGCCGGGATGGGCACCGACAACATCCCCGGCTGGCTGTGGCTGGACGCGGACAAGCTGGTGGACGCGGCGATGAAGGACCTGGCCCGCGGCCGGTCGCTGTCCGTCCCCGACCCCCGCTACAAGGCGCTGGTGGGCGCGGTGAAGCTGGCGCCGCGCGGCATGCTGGGCGGCCTGACCTCGCGGACCGGCCGGAAGTACGGCCCCCGGTAAGGGGGCCGCACCCCGCTCAACAGGCCGCCCTCTCCGTGTACTTCAGCGCCGTCTCGCGCGCCTTGGCGTGCAGGGCGTCGCCGGCCTCCAGCAGGCGCGGGAGGAGTTCGCGCCGGGTGGTCAGGGCGCGGAACATCAGGGCCACGGTGATGTCGTGCCCGGGGCGGTGCTCGATGCGGACGGGGTCGCCGGCGCGGATCTCGCCGGGTTCGAGGACCCGGAGGTAGGCGCCGGGGACCCCGGCCTGGGTGAAGCGCTTGAGCCAGCCGCGTTCGCCCAGCCGGCCCTGGAAGGTGCGGCAGGGGATGCGCGGCGAGGTGACCTCCAGGAGCAGCCGGCCGCCGACCCGCCAGCGTTCGCCGACGCGGGCGCCGGTGACGTCGAGTCCGGCGGTGGTGAGGTTCTCGCCGAAGACGCCGTTGGGCAGGTCCCGGTCCAGCTGCCGCTGCCAGTCGTCGAGGTCCTCGCGGGCGTACGCGTAGACGGCCTGGTCGTCACCGCCGTGGTGCCGCAGGTCGACCACCGCGTCGCCGGCGAGGCCGCTGCCGCCCCCGGGGCCGGGGGCGGCCACCGCCACCGGCCCGGCCGCGGGGCGTTTGTCGATGCCCGTGCCGCCCTCGGCGGAGGTGTGCGGGGAGGGCGTGGCCCGCCCGGTGTTCACGGTCAGAAGTGTCGCGCTCATGACCGCACGCTAGGACACCAGGTCAAAAGCAGACATCCTATTTTTCGCGTATGACCCAAGAAGTGCTTATGCTGGAAGGGTGATCGAAGCTCGTCATCTGCGGGTGCTGCGCGCCGTCGCCCGGACCGGTTCCTTCTCCGCCGCCGCCCGCGAACTGGGCTGCACCCAGCCGGCGGTCAGCCAGCAGATGAAGGCCCTGGAGCAGTCCGCCGGCACCCCGCTGCTGGTGCGGACCGGCCGCGAGATGCGGCTGACCCAGGCCGGCGAGGCGCTGGTCCGGCACGCCGCCGGGATCCTGGCGGGGCTCTCCGCGGCCGAGGACGAGGTCGCCGCCATCGCGGGGCTGCGCGCCGGGCGGGTGCGGCTGGTGTCGTTCCCCTCGGGCAGCTCGACGCTGGTGCCCACCGCGCTGGCCCGGATGCGGGCCGCCCACCCGGGCGTCCGGGTGTCGCTGGACGAGGCCGAGCCACCGCGCTCGATCGAGCTGCTGCGCAACGGCGAGTGCGAGATCGCGCTGGCCTTCCGCTATCCGGAGGTGCCGGGCGCGGACCCGTCCGCCGGGGCGGAGTGGGACGACCTGGTGGTCCGGCCGGTGCTCTCGGACCGGCTCACCGGCCTGGTGCCGGACGGCCACCGGCTGGCGCGGGCCGGTGCCGCGCGCTTCACGGACCTGGCCGGCGACCCGTGGATCGCCGGCTGCCCGCGCTGCCGCACCCACCTGGTCGAGGTCTGCGAACGCGCCGGCTTCACGCCCCGGATCGACTTCGCCACCGACGACTACCCGGCCGTGATCGGCCTGGTCGGCGCCGGGCTGGGCGTCGCGGCGCTGCCCGAGCTGACGCTCGCCTCGGTGCGGCCCAAGGGGGCCACGGCGGTGCGTCTGGAGCCCGCCGTGCACCGCGAGATCGTCGCGCTCACCCTGCCGGATCTGGCCCATGTGCCCGCGGTCGGCGCGATGCTCGACCAGCTGGCGGACGCCGCCGGGCGGTGACCGCCGCGGACCCCGGAGGGGCGGGACCCGCGGCGTACCGGGTCGTGAGCCGTGCGGGAACGTGGCACGGATTCGCTCGTACGGAATCGGTCGTAGGGAACGTCGTAGCGATTCGGTCGTACGGAAACAGTCGTGCAGGAACGTTTCTTCGGTAGTGCGTCCGCCGGGCCGGTCAGGCGCCGGGCACGGTCGCGTGGCCGGGCAGCGAACTCGCCGGGACCATCCGGTGGCGGGCCCGGCCCATGAGTTCCTCGCGCTCGTCCTCGGTCAGGCCGCCCCAGACGCCGTAGGGCTCGCGGACCGCCAGTGCATGCGCCGCGCACTGGGCCCGCACGGGGCAGCGCATGCAGACCTCCTTCGCCGACGCCTCCCGCGCGCTGCGGGCCGCCCCCCGCTCACCCTCGGGGTGGAAGAAGAGCGAGCTGTCCACACCACGGCAGGCGGCCAGCAGCTGCCAGTCCCAGAGGTCTGCGTTCGGGCCCGGGAGGCGGGAGAAATCTGCCATTGCTTGTCCCCTCGGAAGCGATGCGTATCGGGCTCGGTGCTCACGACGGTACATCTACTGTCTAAGTAGATGTAAATATGACTCATTGCGAATCTAGCCTCAGTCCACGCGAAAATGGAAGAAACAGAGCCAAATAGGGCATAGGGTGCACGCGGGATGCCGGTCGACCGGTGAATCGTCTGCGTATCCGGCTCCTCACGGAGCGTGCTGAACTCGGTCACCGAAGCCGTAACTCTTTCGAGTGACCGTCGTTGAGTGTGCGGAGGTGGTTGGCGGAGGGAGGTCTCGGGCAGGTGTCCGAGGCGGCCGTCAATCGCCCAGGTGACGATACGTACCAGCCTGGAGGCTCAAGGTGACGCGCATCAGCTGCGGAGGACGGTCATGACTTCCGTCCTCGTCTGCGACGACTCCCCGCTTGCCCGAGAGGCGCTCCGACGTGCGGTTGCGACCGTGCCCGGCGTCGAGCGCGTGACCACCGCGGCCAATGGCGAGGAGGTCCTCCGCCGCTGGGGGGCCGACCGCTCGGACCTGATTCTGATGGACGTGCGGATGCCCGGCCTCGGCGGTGTCGAGACCGTGCGCCGTCTGCTGTCCGCGGACCCCGGTGCCCGGATCATCATGCTCACCGTGGCCGAGGACCTGGACGGGGTCGCGCTCGCGGTCGCCGCCGGCGCCCGCGGCTATCTGCACAAGGACGCCTCGCGCGCCGAGCTGCGGGCGACGGTGACCCAGGCGCTGGCCGACCCGACGTGGCGGCTCGCCCCGCGCCGGCTGCGGTCCGCCGAGATGGGCGCCGCGCCGACGCTGACCGCCCGGGAGATCCAGGTGCTGGAGGGGATGAGCCACGGCCGCTCCAACGCCGAGATCGGCCGGGAGCTGTTCCTCTCCGAGGACACCGTCAAGACGCACGCCCGGCGGCTGTTCAAGAAGCTCGGCGCCTCCGACCGGGCGCACGCCGTCGCGCTCGGCTTCCGCTGGGGCCTGGTCCGCTGACACCGCTGTGCACACGGGGTTACGACGCCCACCCGCTCGCCGGGCCGCGTACGTCGTAACCCCGCTGCGTCGATGCCGGGCGCCGAAAGCTCACGCGATGCCGCATCCTTGAGGCGTGACTCCTCCCCGGCGGAGGCCGGGGCTTCTCACTCGGCCAGAAGAGACCTCATGACGGACAAGCCCTGCCCGGTGCCCTCCGGCACGCAGACAAGCTACCGGCGAGGCCCCGTGGTCGGTATGGGTACAACCCGAACGGGGGAGGCGTAGAACGTGAGTGCTAGCGCGACGGCTCGTAACGGTTGGGGGGCGAACGACGGGGGTGATGCCGCGGATCGTCCGGCGTCGGGGCACCATGGACCGATGCGTGAGGACGGGAAGCAGGAGATCGGCGCCCTCGTCGCACGCGCCGTCGAGGGCGACCGGCAGGCCACCCACGATCTGCTGGCCCATGTGCACCCGCTCGCCCTGCGCTACTGCCGCACCCGGCTCTCCCGGCTGCCCGGCGACGCCCGGCACTTCGTCGAGGACCTGGCGCAGGAGGTCTGCGTGGCGGTGCTCTGCGCGCTGCCGCGCTACCGCGACACCGGGAAGCCCTTCGAGGCGTTCGTCTTCGCGATCGCCGGGCACAAGGTCGCCGATCTACAGCGGGCCGCGATGCGGCATCCGGGGAGCACGGCGGTGCCGTCGGACGAGATGCCCGAGCAGCCGGACGATTCGCTGGGCCCCGAGGAGCGCGCGCTGCTGAGCAGCGACGCGGAGTGGGCCAAGAAGCTGCTGGCCAATCTGCCGGAGAACCAGCGGGAGCTGGTGCTGCTGCGGGTCGCGGTGGGGCTGACGGCGGAGGAGACCGGGCAGATGCTGGGGATGTCGCCGGGTGCGGTGCGGGTCGCCCAGCACCGCGCGCTGAGCCGGCTGCGGGCGCTCGCCGAGCAGTAGCGGCGGTCCGGTGCCGCGGTCCGGTGCCGCGGTCCGGTGTCGTGAAGTCGCCGTAGGAAAGTACGAGTGACGAGCCCCTCATTGCTCGTGGATTGGGACACCCCACAAGCCCGTTAGCATGGGAGTCCGCGCTGAGGCAAGAGCATTGGGGAAGGTGTCATGACTGACAACGTCGAGGGTATGCCCGCCAAATTCGCCATGCTCGGGCTCACATACGACGATGTGCTGCTGCTGCCCGGCGCGTCCGAAGTGCTGCCCAATGCCGTGAGCACCGCGTCCCGCGTCTCGCGGAACGTCCGGGTCAACATCCCGCTGCTCTCGGCCGCCATGGACAAGGTCACCGAGGCGCGGATGGCGATCGCGATGGCCCGGCAGGGCGGCGCGGGCGTGCTGCACCGCAACCTGTCCATCGAGGACCAGGCCAACCAGGTGGACCTGGTCAAGCGCTCCGAGTCCGGGATGGTCACCGACCCGATCACGGTCCGGCCGGACGCGCCGCTGGCGGAGGCCGACGCGCTGTGCGCCAAGTTCCGGATCAGCGGGGTGCCGGTCACCGACGCGGCGGGCAAGCTGCTGGGCATCGTGACCAACCGCGACATGGCCTTCGAGATGGACCGCAGCCGCCAGGTCCGCGAGGTCATGACGCCGATGCCGCTGGTCACCGGCAAGGTCGGCATCTCCGGTGACGACGCCATCGAGCTGCTGCGCCGCCACAAGATCGAGAAGCTGCCGCTGGTGGACGACGCCGGGGTGCTCAAGGGCCTGATCACGGTCAAGGACTTCGTCAAGGCGGAGAAGTACCCGCACGCCGCCAAGGACGCCGAGGGCCGGCTGATCGTCGGGGCCGCGGTCGGTGTCGGCGACGCGGCGTACGACCGGGCGCAGGCGCTGGTCGAGGCCGGTGCGGACTTCCTGGTCGTGGACAGCGCGCACGGCCACAGCCGCGGCATCCTCGACATGATCGCCAAGGTGAAGTCCAACATCAACGTCGATGTGGTCGGCGGCAACGTCGCCACCCGCGACGGCGCCCAGGCGCTGATCGACGCGGGCGTGGACGGGGTGAAGGTCGGTGTCGGCCCGGGCTCCATCTGCACCACGCGGGTGGTCGCCGGCATCGGCGTCCCGCAGGTCACCGCGATCTACGAGGCCGCCCAGGCGTGCCACGCGGCGGACGTGCCGCTGATCGGCGACGGCGGCCTCCAGTACTCCGGCGACATCGCCAAGGCGATCGCGGCCGGTGCGGACACCGTGATGCTGGGCTCGCTGCTGGCCGGCTGCGAGGAGTCGCCGGGCGAGATGGTCTTCGTCAACGGCAAGCAGTTCAAGTCGTACCGCGGGATGGGCTCGCTGGGCGCGATGCAGTCCCGCGGCCAGGGGCGGTCGTACTCCAAGGACCGCTACTTCCAGGACAACGTCCTCTCCGAGGACAAGCTGGTGCCGGAGGGCATCGAGGGCCAGGTGCCCTACCGCGGCCCGCTGGCCTCGGTCGCGCACCAGCTCGTCGGCGGTCTGCGGGCCTCCATGGGCTACGTCGGCTCCGCCGACATCCCCGAGCTGAAGGAGAAGGGCCGCTTCGTGCGGATCACCGCGGCGGGTCTGAAGGAGAGCCACCCGCACGACGTCCAGATGGTCACCGAGGCGCCCAACTACGCCCGGAGCTGACCCGGCCGCCCGGCGCGGGCACGGCCGGATGCGCCCCCGGTGTCCCCCGTCGGGGATACTGGGGGCGTATCCGTAGGAAGGCAGAACCAGTGACTGAGATCGAGATCGGGCGCGGCAAGCGCGGCCGCCGGGCATACGCGTTCGACGACATCGCCGTGGTACCCAGTCGGCGCACCCGTGACCCGAAGGAGGTCTCGATCGCCTGGCAGATCGACGCCTACCGCTTCGAGCTGCCGTTCCTGGCGGCGCCGATGGACTCGGTGGTCTCACCGAAGACCGCGATCCGCATCGGTGAGCTGGGCGGCCTCGGCGTGCTCAACCTCGAAGGGCTGTGGACCCGCTACGAGGACCCCGAGCCGCTGCTGGCGGAGATCGCCGAGCTGGACGGTGCGACGGCCACCAAGCGGCTCCAGGAGATCTACGCGGCGCCGATCAAGGAGGAGCTGATCGGGCAGCGTCTCAAGGAGGTGCGCGACGCCGGTGTGGTGACCGCCGCGGCGCTCTCCCCGCAGCGCACCGCGCAGTTCTCCAAGGCGGTCGTGGACGCCGGGGTGGACATCTTCGTGATCCGCGGGACGACGGTCTCCGCCGAGCACGTCTCCAGCGCCGCCGAGCCGCTGAACCTCAAGCAGTTCATCTACGAGCTCGACGTGCCGGTGATCGTCGGCGGCTGCGCCACGTACACCGCGGCGCTGCACCTGATGCGGACCGGCGCGGCCGGTGTGCTCGTCGGCTTCGGCGGCGGTGCCGCCCACACCACGCGCAACGTGCTGGGCATCCAGGTCCCGATGGCGACCGCGGTGGCCGATGTCGCCGCCGCCCGCCGGGACTACATGGACGAGTCCGGCGGCCGGTACGTGCACGTCATCGCGGACGGCGGGGTCGGGTACTCCGGCGACCTGCCGAAGGCGATCGCCTGCGGTGCCGACGCGGTGATGATGGGCTCGCCGCTGGCGCGCGCGACGGACGCACCGGGCCGCGGCCACCACTGGGGCATGGAGGCGGTCCATCAGGACGTGCCGCGCGGCAAGCGGGTGGACCTCGGTGCGGTCGGCACGACCGAGGAGATCCTGTGCGGTCCCTCGACGACGCCGGACGGGACGATGAACTTCTTCGGGGCGCTGCGGCGGGCGATGGCCACCACGGGGTACTCGGAGCTGAAGGAGTTCCAGCGGGTGGAGGTCACGGTGGCCCCCGGGCGGTAGCCGCACGTTGTCGGCCGGGGCGGTGGTCCGGACTGCTTCGCTTGACGTCCGGGCCACCACCCCTCCGGCCCCGCCCCCTCCCGTGAGAAGAGCCCGGCCGTGCCGGGCTCTTCGGCGTGTTACAGGCGGTGGGCGGCGCCGGTGGGGGTGGTGCCCTGGGTGTCGAGGAGGAGTTGGGCCTTGACGGCCAGGCCCTGGAGGTCGTAGGTGCGGTGGGGCTGGAGGAGGACCGTGAGGTCGGCGGCGGAGGCGGCGTCGTAGAGGGAGTCGGCGCGGGGGACGGGGCGGCCGGCGACCTCCCAGCGGGGGACGTAGGGGTCGTGGTAGGTGAGGTGGGCGCCCAGCTGGCGCAGGCGGGCGGCGACCTCGCGGGCCGGGGTGCCGGTGAGGTCGGCGAGGTCGGGCTTGTAGGTGATGCCGAGCAGCAGCACCCGGGCGCCGCGGGCGGACTTGCCGTGTTCGTTGAGCAGGGTGGTGCAGCGCTGGAGGACATAGGCCGGCATCCGGTCGTTGATGTCCTGGGCGAGTTCCACCATGCGCAGTGAACCGCCTTGCGGGGCGCGGCGGTTGGGGTCGAGCGGGGCGGCGTGGCCGCCGACGCCGGGGCCGGGGCGGAAGGACTGGAAGCCGAACGGTTTGGTCTCGGCGCAGCGGATGACGTCCCAGAGGTCGACGCCGATCTCGTGGCAGTAGACCGCCATCTCGTTCATCAGGGCGATGTTGATGTGGCGGTAGTTGGTCTCCAGGAGGTTGGCGGTCTCGGCCTCGCGGGGGCCGCGGGCGCGTACGACCTTGTCGGTGAGCCGGCCGTAGAAGGCCGCGGCGGCCTCGGTGCACGCGGGGGTGAGGCCGCCGATGACCTTGGGGGTGTTGCGGTAGCGGTGGGTGCGGTTGCCGGGGTCGTGGCGGGCGGGGGAGCAGGCGAGGTGGAAGTCGCGGCCCGCGGTGAGGCCGGAGCCGGCTTCCAGGAGCGGGCGGAGGAACTCCTCGGTGGTGCCCGGGTAGCCGGCCGATTCGAGGATGACGGTGGTGTGCGGGCGGAGCCGGGCGGCCAGGGTGCGGGCGGCCTCGGCGAGTGCGGACAGGTCCAGGGCGCGGTCCTCGCCGAGCGGGGTGGGGGCGCACAGGACGGCCGTGCGGACCCGGCCCAGGGCGGCGGGGTCGGCGGTGGTGCGGAAGCCGGCCGCGAGCAGCCGGCGCAACTCCGTGGCGGACAGCGGGCCGCCGGTGCCGGGCAGGGCGGCCGCGCGGGGGTCGGGATCGTAGCCGATGGTGGTGAGGCCGGCGGCGGTGGCGGCCTGGGCGAGGGGCAGACCCAGGTGACCGAGTCCGATGACGGCGAGATCTGCGGGCATGCTGCGGCCGTCCTTCCCGAGGGGTGGTGGGGGGCCCTGCGCGGTGTCCTGGTGCCCGGGCGGCACGGCGGGCGGCCGGGGCGCCAAGGGGCATAAATAGACTAAGCGGATATTTGACCCAGAATGGGTATTGGCGGATCGCCGTGCCCGGGTGTTGCCGCCGCGGGCGCACGGTGGTCGGGGGCGCGGGCGCGGGAAGAATCGTCGGACGGGGGGTGTGGCTTTCGGATCACAGCGGGAGGCAGCGGTGAAGACAGCGACCCTCGGACCGGCGCAGCGCGCCAAAGCACTCACCCGGATGGCGGAGCGCGAACTGGACGTGTTGGTGGTCGGCGGCGGGGTGGTCGGCGCCGGCACCGCCCTGGACGCCGCCACCCGCGGGCTGGACACCGGGCTGGTCGAGGCCCGTGACTGGGCGTCGGGCACGTCCAGCCGGTCGAGCAAGCTCGTCCACGGCGGCCTGCGGTATCTGGAGATGCTGGACTTCGCGCTGGTGCGCGAGGCGCTCAAGGAGCGCGGGCTGCTGCTCCACCGGCTGGCGCCCCACCTGGTCCGGCCGGTGCCGTTCCTCTACCCGCTCCGGCACCGCGGCTGGGAGCGCTTCTACGCGGGCTCCGGCGTGGCGCTCTACGACGGGATGTCGGTCTCGTCCGGGCACGGCCGCGGGCTGCCCGTGCACCGCCACCTCTCGCACCGCCGGGCGCTGCGGGTCGCGCCCTGCCTGCGCAAGGACGCGCTGGTCGGCGCGTTGCAGTACTACGACGCCCAGATGGACGACGCGCGCTACGTCGCGACCCTGGTGCGGACCGCGGCCGCCTACGGGGCGCACGTCGCCAACCGGGCCCGCGTGGTGGGTTTCCTGCGCGAGGGCGAACGGGTCGTCGGGGCGCGGGTGGAGGACGTCGAGGGCGGGGTGGAGTACGAGGTGCGGGCCCGGCAGGTCGTCAACGCGACCGGGGTGTGGACCGACGACACCCAGGGACTGATCGCGGAGCGCGGTCAGTTCCACGTGCGCGCCTCCAAGGGCATCCACCTGGTCGTCCCCAAGGACCGGATCCACTCCACGACCGGGCTGATCCTGCGGACCGAGAAGAGCGTGCTCTTCGTCATCCCCTGGGGGCGGCACTGGATCATCGGCACCACCGACACCGACTGGGACCTGGACAAGGCCCATCCGGCGGCCTCCAGCGCGGACATCGACTACCTGCTGGAGCATGTCAACGCGGTGCTGGCCACCCCCCTCACCCGGGACGACGTGGAGGGCGTCTACGCCGGGCTGCGCCCGCTGCTGGCCGGCGAGTCGGACGCCACCAGCAAGCTGTCGCGGGAGCACACCGTGGCCCACCCGGTGCCCGGCCTGGTGGTCGTCGCGGGCGGAAAGTACACCACGTACCGGGTGATGGCCAAGGACGCGGTGGACGAGGCGGTGCACGGGCTGGACGCCCGGGTCGCCGACTGCGTCACCGAGAACGTGCCGCTGGCGGGCGCCGAGGGCTATCAGGCGCTGTGGAACGCCCGGGCCCGGATCGCGGCCCGGACCGGGCTGCACGTGGCCCGGATAGAGCACCTGCTGAACCGCTACGGCTCGCTGACCGAGGAGCTGCTGGAACTGGTGGTGGCCGACCCGTCGCTGGGCCGCCCGCTCGCCGCCGCCGACGACTACCTGCGCGCCGAGGTCGTCTACGCCTGCACGCACGAGGGCGCCCGGCATCTGGACGACGTGCTGACCCGGCGCACCCGGATCTCCATCGAGACCTTCGACCGCGGCACCCGCAGCGCCCGGGAGGCCGCCGAGCTGATGGCCCCGGCGCTGGGCTGGGACGGTGCGCAGGTCGAGCGGGAGATCGCGCACTACGAGAAGCGGGTGGAGGCGGAGCGCGAATCGCAGCGGCAGCCCGACGACCTGACGGCGGACGCGGCCCGGCTGGGCGCGCCGGACATCGTGCCGCTCTCCTAGGGCCGCTCGGGCGGCGGCCGGTGACGGGCGGTCAGGTGCGGCGGCGGCAGAACTCGGCGGCCAGGACCGCGGTGCCGTCCGCCCGGCCGGCCGGGGCGTCGGTGTTGACCCGGTAGCTGACCAGATCGCGGCCGTCGGCGGTGCCGGCGGTCTGCGCGTACGAGCCGTTGATGTCGCCGTTGTGGCCCCAGACCGTCACCCCGCAGGGCAGCCGGGTGGCGTAGACGCCCAGGCCGTAGGCGCCGCCGGTGGCCCGCTCGCCGCGCAGTTCGGCCATCTGGCGGGGCGCCAGCAGCCGGCCGCCGAACAGGGCCGCGAAGAAGCGGTTGAGGTCGCCGAGGGTGGTGATCATCTCGCCGGCCGCACCGGCCCGGCTGGGGTTGAGGGCGGTGCTGTCCACGCTGCGGCCGCCGACGTCGGAGTAGCCGCGGCCGTGCGGCGCGGGCAGTGCCGGGCTGTCGCCGGGGAACGAGGTGTCGCGCAGCCCGGCCGGGACCAGGACGCGGCGGCGCACCTCCTCGGCGTACGGGTGCCCGGTGACGCCCTCGATGACCAGGCCGAGGACCAGGTAGTTGGTGTTGGAGTAGGCGTAGCGGGTGCCGGGGGCGGCGGTCGGGGGGTGGGCGAGGGCGATCCGCAGCAGCTCGGCCGGGGTGTGGCGGTCGTAGCGGTGGGCCGGGAAGCCCGTGCCGTACAGCTGTTCGGCGAGGTGCGGGTCCTCGGTGTAGTTGAACAGGCCGCTGGTGTGGTCCAGGAGCTGGCGGACCGTCACCCGGCGCAGGTCGCTCGCGCCGCCGGCGCCGGTGAGCGGGGTGCCGGGCGGGAGGTGGCCGGCGGCCGGCCCGTCGAGGGCGAGCCGGCCCTCCCCGACGAGTTGCAGCACCACCGTGGCCACCAGGGTCTTGGTGAGGCTGCCGGCCCGGAAGTGGTCCCGGCGGCCCATCCTGCGGCCGCTGCGCAGATCGGCGACGCCGGCCGCGGTGAACCGCGAGGCGGCCAGGTGGCCGCCCCGGGTGACCAGTGCGGCGGCGCCGGGCGCGCCGTCGGCGACCAGCCGGTGCAGCGCGGCCGCCGTCGCGGCCGGCGGCCGGAGCGCCGGCACCGGACGGACGGAGGCGAGGGGGCCGCCCGTACACCCCGTCAGGGCCAGGGCGGCCAGCAGGGCCGTGGCGGTGCGGCGCGGCGGGCCCGGTGCGGCCGGGCGGGGCGTGCGGAGGGGCACAAACGGACTCCCGTCGTCCGGGCCATCATGACGGGTGCGCGACGCCCTCCGGCACCCACCCGGGCCTTCCGCACGGCCGTGGATGAGAGAGAATGAAGGCTCTGCCAGGGTGGGTTGTCCGAGTTGGGGCAGTTTGGTGCTCGATGGAGAATCGAGGCTGCCAACTCGGCTGGAATGCAGAGGGGATTCCGTGGGCGACGAGGTCGAGATGGACGGCAAGGAGGGCAGGCTCCTCGCCGGCCGGTACCGGCTCGCCGATGTTCTCGGCCGGGGCGGGATGGGCACCGTCTGGCGGGCCGAGGACGAGGTCCTCGGCCGCACGGTCGCGGTCAAGGAGCTGCGCTTCCCCGGCGGCGTCGAGGAGGACGAGAAGCGCCGCCTGATCACCCGTACCCTGCGCGAGGCCAAGGCGATCGCCCGGATCCGCAACAACGGCGCGGTGACGGTCTTCGACGTGGTCGACGAGGACGACCGGCCCTGGATCGTGATGGAGCTGGTCGAGGGCCGCTCGCTGGCCGAGGTGATCCGCGACGACGGCGCGCTCACCCCGCGCCGCGCCGCCGAGGTCGGCCTCGCGGTGCTCGACGTCCTGCGCGCCGCCCACGGCCAGGGCATCCTGCACCGCGACGTGAAGCCCTCCAACGTCCTGATCTCCGACGACGGCCGGGTGGTGCTCACCGACTTCGGCATCGCCCAGGTCGAGGGCGACCCCTCGGTGACCTCCACCGGCATGCTGGTCGGCGCGCCCTCGTACATCTCGCCGGAGCGGGCCCGCGGCCAGAAGCCCGGCCCGCCGGCCGACCTGTGGTCCCTGGGCGGCCTGCTGTACGCCTGCGTCGAGGGCGTCCCGCCGTACGACAAGGGCTCGGCGATCGCGACCCTGACCGCGGTGATGACCGAGCCGGTGGAACCGCCGAAGAGCGCCGGGCCGCTGGAGGACGTCATCTACGGGCTGCTGGTGAAGGACCCGGCGGCCCGGCTGGACGAGGCGGGCGCGCGGGCGCTGCTGCTGGGCGTCATCCACGCCCCGGAGCCGGAGCCCGAGCCCCCGATGGACGCGACGCGGGCGATGGCGCTGCCCGCGGTGCCGGCGGAGCGGGCCGCGCGGCCCGCGGGCAAGCCCAAGGGGCCGGCCGCGGTGCCGCCGAAGCCGCGGACGAAGCCGGCGGCCGGGACGGCGCGCCGGACGCCCACCGGCGGGCCGGGCGGCGGGGCGGCGAAGCCGGCGGCCCGCGGGACCGGCGAGGGCACCGCGGTGTCCCGGCCGGCCGCGGCCAGGACCGGTGCGCGCACCTCCCCGGCCCGGCCCGGCTTCGACGCGGACGCCGCCAAGGAGCGGGTGCGCGCGGCGCTGGCGTCGGTGCGGAACGCCGCAGCGGCGGCCCGTTCCGACTCCAGACCCGGTGGCGGGGACGGCCGTCCCGCCCCGCCGCGCGCGTCGGTGACCGATGTCGTCCCGCGCCGCACGCTGATCATCGGGGTGGTCGTGGTCGTCGTCGTCCTCGCGACGCTGCTGGCGCTGGCGTTCAGCAGCGGCGGCGACACCGCGGGCGACGCCCGGGGGGCCGGCGCGAGCCGGGCCGCGACCCAGTCGGCCGCCGCGAGCGGGGACCCCGCCACCGACGGCGCGGACACGCCCGGCGGCGGCTCGCCGGGCGCCGGGGGCAAGGGCGGCAAGAAGGACGGCGCGGCGCTCCCGGACGGGTTCGCGGCGGTCGCCAACGGCGGCTTCCACTTCCGGATGGCGATGCCCGAGGGCTTCCGGCAGACCGGCACCGCGGGCCAGAACTCCGGCGCCATCTACAGCGCCGGCGGCGGCTTCCCGCGCATACAGGTCGACTACAACGACGCGCCGGGCAAGGACGCCGCGGCCTCCTGGCGCAGCCTGGAGCCCAGCGTCGCCGGGTCCAGCGAGGGCTACCACCTCCTGGGCATCAAGGCGGTGGACTGGCGCGGCTACCCGACCGTCGCGGACTGGTCGTTCACCCGCCGGCAGGGCGGCCAGGACGTGCGGGTGCTCAACCGCGGCTTCCGCGCCGACGACCACCACGGCTACGCCATCATGATCACCTGCAAGGCGGACGCCTGGGACGCCAAGGAGTGCCGGGAGCTGCGGGAGACCGCGTTCCGGACCTTCGCGATCAAGGACTGACCCGTACCGCGCGCGGACGGACACCGCGCGCGGCGCGCTCCGGCGGGCCCGACTGTCCGTGCCGCCCCGTATCGTGAGAAGGCCCAAGTCGTCCGCATCCGTCACCGGCGGGGCGCGGCGCACGCTGAGGGGAGGCGCGTCGTGGACGAGTACGCGGGACCTGTGCTCGCCGAGCGCTACCGCCTGCCGCGGCGGCCGGCCGGTGGCGGCCCCAAGTCCCCCGACGGCCCCTTCGCGGGGCAGCCCGCCGCGGTGCGGGCCCTCGACGGCTACAGCGGGCAGCAGGTGCTGATCCGTCAGGTGCCGCTGCCCGAGGTCGTGGACGCCGAGGTCGTGGCGGCGGACGGGGCCGGTGCGGAGGGGGCCGGGGCGTACGGGGCCGGGGCGTACGGGGATCCGGCGGACGGGCGTGCGGAGGATGGTTTCGGCAGGGGGCGGGGCCCGGCCGGCGCCGACCGCAGCCCCCGCGACCCGCTGGCGCGCCGCGCGCTGGAGGCCGCGACGGCCGCCGCCCAGCTGCCCGACCACCCGCTGCTGGAGCAGGTCTTCGACGTCTTCGCGCAGGACGGCAGCCTGTGGATCGTCGGGGAGGCGCTGCCCGCCCGCCCGCTGGCGGCGCTGCTCGCCGAGCGGCCGCTGGGCCCGCACCGCGCCGCGGAGATCGCCGCCGACCTGCTCACCGCGCTGCGCGCCCTGCACGCCCACGGCTGGCTGCACCGCAACGTCACCGCCGGCACGGTCCTGGTCTGCGACGACGGCCGGGCCGTGCTGACCGGGCTGGCGGCCGGTGCGGCCCAGGAGGCGCTGTGCGGGTACGACCCGCGGCCGGGGGCGCCGGCCGCCGCGGCCCGGCCGGCCGGGGGGCCCGCCGGGCTCGCCGCCGAGCGGGCTGTCCAGGCCCGGCTGCACCTGGTCGGCGCGGTCACCGAGCGCTGGGCGCCGGAGCTGGCCGGGCCGGCGGACGGCGGTGGTCCGGCGGGTCCGGCCGCGGATCTGTGGGCGGTGGGCGCGCTGCTGTTCCGCGCGGTGCAGGGGCGTCCGCCGTTCCCCGAGGAGAGCGCGGGCGAGCTGGTCCGGCTGGTGCGGGCCACCCCGCCGGCCGCGGCCGCCGAGTGCGGGGTGCTGCGGCCGGTCGTCGAGGCGCTGCTGTCGGCCGACCCGGCCGGGCGGCCCGGGTCCGGGGAGGTGCTCGCCCGGCTGCGGGAGCTGCTGCGCGGCGCGCCGGAGCCGGATCCGGGCCGCGGGCTGGTGACGGTGCCCGCCCTGGCGGGTGCGGGCGATCCGCGGCGGCTGCCGGTGCTGCGGCGCCGCGGCGAAGTGGTCCGCCAGGGGCGGCGCGCCCCCGTCCGTACGGCCCGTCCGCCGCGCCTGCCCCGGCAGTCCGGGCCGGGCCGCCCCGGGCGGGTGCCCGCCGCGGTGCCGGAGCCGGACGGGCCGGTCCGGGTCGGCGCGGGCCCGGCGGCGGGGCGCGGGCCGCGTGCGCCGCGGAGCCTGGGCCGGGTGCTGCTCGCGGTGATCCTGCTGCTGATGGTGGCCGGGATCGCGTACGCCGCGGTGTTCCTGCCGAAGTCCGGGGCGGACGCGGCGGGCGGGCCGGACGGCGCGGACCGCTCCGGCACCCCGGGCGGCGCGCCCGGCCGCAGCCCCGCCCCCGCGCCCGGCGGCACCGGCGGCCCGACCCCGCCGCGGACCACCGCCACCGCCGCCCCCGGCTTCACGCTCCGCACCGACCCGCTGGGCTTTTCGACCGCGGTCCCCGACGGCTGGCAGCGCGCCGGTGCCGACCGCGGCGGGGCGCGCTACACCGGCGGCGGCCTCACGCTGCTGGTGGTGCCCGGCCGGGACACCACCGCCCGGTTCGGCGCCGACCCGATGGCGTACCAGCAGACCGGGGAGCCCGAGCTGGCGGCGTACCGCGCCTCCGAGTGGTCCACGGTCGCCGGGCTGCGGCGGATAGACGTCGGGCAGACGGCGATGGCCGAGGGCACCTTCACCTGGAAGGACCGCGGCGGCCGCCAGGTCTACGCCCGCAACCTCGCGATGATCCGCGACGGTCGCTACCACCTCGTCCTGGTCACCGGCCCGGTCACCGGCCGCGCCGCGGTGGACCGGGTGTACGCCCGGGCGAGCAGCGCCTACCGCCCCGGTTAGCGGTCCGGGGCCCGGTCCGCGGCCCCGCCCCCGAAGCGTGCGCGCAGGTCGCGCTTGAGGACCTTGCGGAGGGTCGCGCCGCGCGGCAGGGCCGGTACGACCTCCAGCCGCTCGGGCAGCTTGTGCCGGGCCAGGCCCTGGGAGAGCAGCCGGGCGGTGACCGCGCCGAGCGTCAACTCCCCGGCTCCCGGCGGCTGTTCGACCACCGCGCAGACCAGTTCGCCGCGCTCGGCGTCCGGCAGCCCGATGACCGCCGCGCCGGCGATGTCCGGATGGCCGGCCAGCAGGTCCTCGATCTCCCGGGCGGAGATGTTCTCGCCCTTGCGGATGATGATGTCCTTGAGGCGGCCGGTGACGACGAGGTGCCCGGTGGGGGTGAGGTGTCCGAGGTCGCCGGTGGCCAGGAAGCCGTCGGCGGGAGCCCTCCCGGGGCCCGGGGCCGGGCCGGTGTCGCCGAGGTAGCCGCGGCACACGGCCGGGCCGCGCAGCAGGATCTCCCCGCTGCCGGGCGCGATCCGGATCTCCATCCCGGCGGCCGGCCGTCCGTCGGTGCCGGCCAGCAGCGCGGCGCCGTCCAGCGGATCGCCCATGGTGACCATCGGGGCCTCGGTGAGCGCGTAGCCGTGTACCAGCTGGCACCCCAGCTCGGCGGTCACCTCGTGGTGGAGCGCGGGCGGTTTGGGCGCGCCGCCGCCGGCCAGCAGCCGCAGCGAGGGCAGCAGCCGCTCCCCGGGCGGCAGGGCGCGCTGCGCGGCGAGGAAGAGCGCGTAGAAGGCCGTGGAACCGCCCGCCACGGTGACCCGGTGGCGGCGGTACGGGGCGAGCGCGGCGGGCAGCGCGAACCGCTCCAGCAGCACGGCCGGGATGCCCAGCGTGAGCAGCATGACGGTGTAGTCGGGCCCGGCGACGTGGGCGTACGGGAAGGCCATCGAGCCGACGTCGCCGGGGCCCAGCCGCAGCGCCGCCGCCAGGCAGGCGCCGGCGGTGCGCAGTCCGCGGTCGGTGTGCAGCACGCCCCGGGGCGCGGCGGTGGTCCCGGAGGTCCAGTAGATCCAGCGGACCGCGTCGGGGTCGGCGGGCGGCGGCGGCAGGGTGGCCGGGTCGCCGTCCGGGAGTGGGCCGGACGCCGGGAGGACGGCGGGCGGTGCGGGCAGCCGGGCGGCCGCGCGGCGGGCCGGGGCGGCGGCGCCGGTGCCGTGCGGGCCGCCGGGGACGAGCAGGAACGCGGCGCCGGTGCGGCGCAGCACGTGGTCCAGTTCGTGCTCGCGGTAGCCGGGCAGTACCGGGCTCTGCACCGCGCCGAGCCGGGCCAGGGCCAGGCTGACCAGCACCGTCCCGATCCGGGTGGGCAGCTGCCAGACCACCCGGCTGCCGGGCCGGACGCCGTGCGCGTGGAGCCCGGCGGCGACCCGTTCGGCGCCCGCGCGCAGCCCGCCGAAGGTGATCCGGCGCTCGTCCCGGGCCGCCCGGGCGCCCTGGACGAGCGCGGTGGCGCCGGGCGTCCGGGCGGCGCGCCAGGCGACCAGGTCCCACAGGGTGCTGCCGCTCATACCGTCCTCCCGGAAAGTGCCTGACGCGACGTCAGTTCAGCTGCCGCTGCCGGAGGTTAGAGGGGAACGCCTTGCCGGTCCAGGGGGTCGGGGCTAGCCTGGAGCCCAGGAACTGACGGACCATCAGATATGGTCGTGGCGAGCGGGACGGGGCGAGGGGACACCATGGCGGATCCTGGGGCGCTGCCGCGCACCACCGGCACCGACGGCCGCGCGGCCCGGCCCGCGCGCCGGGACGCGTAGGCCCGGGATGGACCTCGCCTGCACCGAGGAGGAGGAGGACTTCCGGGCCGGGCTGCGGGCCTGGCTCGCCAAGGTGCTGCCGGCGCTGCCGCCGAAACCGGCCGCCACCGACTGGCCGGGCCGGCGGGCGTACGACACGGCCTGGCAGCGGATGCTGTACGACGCCGGGTACGCCGGACTGCACTGGCCGGTGGCGGCCGGCGGCCGGGGCGCCACCCCGACCCAGCACCTGATCTTCCTGGAGGAGACCGAGCGGGCCGGTGCCCCGTACGTCGGCGCCAACTTCGTCGGACTGCTGCACGCCGGGCCGACCATCGCCGCCGAGGGCACCGCCGCCCAGCGCGCCCGCTGGCTGCCGCCGATCCTGCGCGGCGAGGAGATCTGGTGCCAGGGCTTCAGCGAACCGGACGCCGGTTCCGACCTGGCCGCGCTGCGCACCCGCGCCGTCCGGGACGGCGACGACTACGTGGTGACCGGCTCGAAGATCTGGACCTCGCACGCCGAGGTCGCCGACTGGTGCGAACTGCTGGTCCGCACCGACCCCGCCGCCCCCCGGCACCGCGGCATCAGCTGGCTGGCGATGCCGATGGACGCGCCCGGGGTGACCGTCCGGCCGCTGCGCACGCTGGCCGGCTCGGCCGAGTTCGCCGAGGTCTTCCTCGACGAGGTGCGGATCCCGGCCGCGCACCGCGTCGGCGCCGAGCACGACGGCTGGCGGGTGACGATGGTGACGCTCTCCTTCGAGCGCGGCACCGCCTTCGTCGGCGAGGTGGTGGCCTGCCGCCGGGTGCTTGCAGGGCTCGCCCGCGCCGCGCGCGCCAACGGGCGCTGGGACGACGCGGTGCTGCGCCGCCGGCTGGGCCGGCTGAACGCCGAGTTCGCCGCGCTGTGGCGGCTGACCCAGTGGAACGTCAGCGCGGCCCAGCGCAGCGGCGGTGTCCCGGGCGCCGGCGGCTCGGTCTTCAAACTGCGCTACTCGCACGCCCGCCAGGAGCTCTACGACGCCGCGGCCGAGGTCCTGGGCGGGGACGCGCTGGACGCGGACCACCCCTGGGTCGCCGACCGGCTCTCCGCCCTCTCGTACACCATCGCCGCGGGCACCTCGCAGATCCAGCGGAACATCGTCGCCGAGCGGATCCTCGGCCTGCCGAAGGGGCGGTGAGCGGCCCGGTGGACTTCCAACTGACCGATGATCAGGCGGCGTTGCGGGACGGCGCCCGGGATCTGCTGACCGGCCGCTTCGGCCCGGAGCGGCTGCGGGCCGCGGTCGGCGCCCCGGTGCCGGACCGCGGGCTGTGGCGGGAGCTGGCCGCCGCCGGGTTCCTCGCGGTGCGCCTGCCGGAGGCCGCGGGCGGCGTCGGGCTGGGGCTGCCGGAGGCGGTGCTGGTGTGCGAGGAGGCCGGGCGGGCGCTGCTGCCGGGGCCGCTGGTGGCCGGGCAGCTGCTGGCCGGCGCGGTGGACGGGGTGGCGACCGGGGAGCGGCTGGCTGCCCTGTGCGACGGCGCGGCCGACCCGGTGCTCTGCGAATTCCCGGACGCCTGCGCGGAGGTGGTGGTCCTGGACCGGGGTGCGCCGGGGCGCGCGGCCGGGGCGTACCGGTGCGCGCCCGGTGCGGTGACCCGCGCCCCGTTCGCCTCCGTCGACCCGCTCACCCCGCTCGCCCGCCTCACCGGCTACCCGCGCACCGCGCCGCTGCCCGCCCTCGACGTGCCCCGGCTGTACCGGGAGGCGGCCCTGCTGACCGCCGCCGAGCAGCTCGGCAGCGCCGCCCGGACGGTGGAGGCAGCCGTCGCGTACGCCCGGCAGCGCACCCAGTTCGGCGCGCCCATCGGCTCCTTCCAGGCGGTCAAGCACCTGTGCGCCGGGATGCTGGTGCGCGCCGAGCTGGCCCGTGCGGCGGTCTACGCGGCGGCCGTCACCGGGGACGCCCTCGACATCGCCGGCGCCAAGCTGCTGGCCGACGAGGCCGCGGTGCGCAACGCCCGGGACTGCCTCCAGGTGCACGGCGGGATGGGCTTCACCTGGGAGGCCGAGGTCCACCTGCACCTGAAGCGGGCGTGGCTGCGGGCGGAGCGGTGGTGCCGGGCGCGGGAGGCGGAGGAGCGCCTGGCGGACGCGCTGGCGGGGTGACCGCGTGCGCCCGCGCACGCCGGTGATCACTCAGCGTCGCGGGTGCGCCGCCCATGTCAGACTCTGGCACCCCGTGTGCGAAATGTCGGATCCCTCACGCATAAGCAGTCACGGAGGGTCGATATCGGGTTGTGTCCTGGGCGTGACTCGTCACAGGGGGGAGTGGCGGCCGTGCTCCGGTACGCTCCGTGGGGTGCGAGTGGTTCTGTGGCGCAAGGGTCGCGGTGCCGTCGGAAGGACGGCTCCGGGTCATGGACTGCGCGCCGCTCGCCTCGGGCGGGGCCCGGCCGGCCCCCCGTGTTCGACTCCCCGCACCGGGCGTCGCACAGTATGCCGCACGCATACTCCCTTGCGCTGGAATATGCCCGAAGCGGTTGTTGTGGTGACGCAACGTCAATCATGCTGTGGGGCGCCGGAGTCACGCACCGTGACTCCGTGGAGGCGCGAGGCGATGTTTCCGCCGGTTCGGATGGTGTGAGCGGTGCAGGTGCTTCAGGTGCAGTTGGAAGTGCGGCCCGACCCCGCGGAAGTGGGGCGGGCCCGGCGGTGGGCCCGGTCGCGGCTCGCCGGGTCGGGCATAGGGGCGGACGAACCGCTCGCCGAGACGCTGATCCTGCTGATCTCCGAGCTGGTCACCAACGCCGTGGTGCACACCGGCTCGACGGCCCGGCTGCGGATGTGCTTCTCCGGCAGCGGCGCCGTGGTGGGCACCGTACGGGTCGAGGTGGTGGACACCAGCGCCCGGCCGCCGCGGCCCCGGCACGCGGACGGCGACGACACCAACGGCCGCGGCCTGGAGCTGGTCGACGGCCTGGCCGACCGCTGGGGCTGGCAGCGCGAGGGCACCGGCAAGCGGATCTGGTGCGAAGTGGACCGCGGGCAGCCGCTGCTGCTGACCACGGGTGCCGATACGGGCGCCTACGACCCGCTGCGTCCCGTTCCTGTCGCAGCGACAAAACGGGCGTAAGGCGACGAATCGGTTCGCCTGACGCGGAATTAGTCCGGACCAGGTGTTGACGCCGCGTGGTCCGGTGATCACTCTTGGGGAAGCGATGCGCCGCGAGGGGACGCCAAGGTCGCGGCCTTGGCGAGTGCGGATCGCGGCCTGGTCGGGCCTGCCGGCGGACGCCGGGAGGGGGGTGGCGGACCGCGGTGCCGTGCTCGGGGCGCGCAGCGCGGGCACCGCCACCCGCCCGGCCGGGGGCCGGCTGCCACGGGGTCACAGCACCGCCACCGGGGCCACCGGGCTGCCGGTGCCGCCGGTGAACGGCTCGGGCATCGCACTCAGCAGGAAGGCGTAGCGGCCCTCCTGGGCGCACGCCTCCGACAGCTCCTCCAGATTCCAGTTCTGGCCCTGGAGCATGCCCATCTCCACCAGGTGCAGCGCGTGCACCGGCAGCCACAGGCCCTCGACCTCCGGCGGGAAGACCTCGAACGTCAGGGTGTCGTTGGCGACCGCGGCGACCCCGCGGGCGTGGAACCACTCGGGGGTGCGCAGCGACAGGCCGGGGGACGGCGTCGCGTACGCCTCCCGGTCGCCGGCCAGGTAGTGCCTCAGCTGCCCGGTGCGGACCAGGACGATGTCGCCGGACCGGACCGCGGTCCCGGCCAGCTCCTCGGCGGCGGCGAGGTCGTCCGGGGTGACCGCGTGCCCGCCCGGCAGCCGGTCGGTGCCGTGCACCCGGGCCACGTCCAGCAGGACGCCGCGGGAGACGACCGGGGCGGCCTTCTCGATGCCCAGCGCGGTGGCGCCGCGGTGCGCGGTGATGGTGTCGGCGGGGCGGCCGTTGTAGAGCAGCCCCGAGTGCGAGACGTGCGGCAGCGCGTCCCAGTGGGTGGCCGCCTGCAAGCCCATCGTGACGGCGTCGTCGGAGGTGGCGACCGTGTCCGGGCCGAAGATCTCGTGGTTGACGGCGACCATGGTGTGCAGCGGGTTGATCCGGCCGGGGATCATGCCGGTCTGCACCCCGTCCCGCCGCAGCGGCAGCGCCAGCGGGACCCGGCGGCCGCTGCGGACGGTCGCGGCCGCCGCCCGCACCACGTCCGGGGTGATCAGGTTCAGCGTGCCGATCTCGTCGTCCGGGCCCCAGCGGCCCCAGTTGTTCACGCGCCGGGCGATGTCGTGGAACTCCTGCGGCAGCGGCATGGGTCTCCTTGGCGTCCGGGGGCTTGTGCTCGTACCGCCTCTGCTCAAAAATCTAACGGTCCGTCAGAAATGGTGGGAAGGGGCGCGGCATGGGGAACTTCTTGGCCGGAAAGGTGATCGCCGTCACCGGCGCCGGCCGCGGCATCGGACGGGCCGTCGCCCTGGCGGCGGCCGCCGAGGGCGCCGAGGTGGTGGTCAACGACTACGGCGTCTCCCTCCAAGGCGGCGCGCCCACCAGCGAGGTCGCCGAGGCGGTCGTCGCGGAGATCGCGGCGGCCGGCGGTACCGCCGTCGCGGTCGCCGACGACATCTCCACGATGGCCGGCGGCCAGCGGGTGGTGGACACCGCGCTCGCCGAGTACGGGCGGATCGACGGCGTGGTGTGCGTCGCCGGGATCCTCCGCGAGCGGATGCTCTTCAACATGACCGAGGAGGAGTGGGACCCGGTGGTCGCCACCCACCTCAAGGGCACCTTCACGGTGTTCCGCGCCGCGGCGGCCGTGATGCGCCGGCAGAAGTCCGGCACGCTCATCGGCTTCACCAGCGGCAACCACCAGGGCAGCGTCGCCCAGGCCAACTACGCCTCGGCCAAGGGCGGGATCATCTCCCTGGTCCGCAGCGCCGCCCTGGGCCTGCACAAATACGGGGTCACCGCCAACGCCGTCGCCCCGGTGGCCCGCACCCGGATGTCGGCCAACGTGCCGATGGAGCTCAAGGAGATCGGCGACCCGGAGGACGTGGCGGCGTTCGTCGTCTACCTGCTGAGCGAACGGGCCCGCGCCGACGGCGTCACCGGGCAGGTCTACACGGTGGCCGGACCGAAGATCGCGGTGTGGGCGCAGCCCAGGGAGCTGCGGTCCGCGTACGCCGAGGGCGGCCGGTGGACACCGGAGCGGGTCGCCGAGGTGGTCGCGGGGGCGGTCGGGACCGATCCGATGCCGCTGCTGGAGCGGGTGGGGGAGATGGCGCGGGCGGCGATGGCCGCGGAGCGGCCGAATGTTTAGCCGGACATTGTCGGCTTTCGGGCCGTGAGGGTGTTTCGTGGCGCCTGCGGCGGGGGGGCGCGGCTGCGGGGGCGCCCCACGGTGTCGGCTTTCCCGCCGTGGGGATGTTCTGTTGCGCCTGCGGCGCGGGGCCGGGATTCCGCTGCGCGGGGCTTTCGGGCCCGCCCCTCCCGTCGGGGGTGGGAAATCGGTGGGTTCGGGCTCGTGTGAGTGGGTCGGTGCAGGTGGTCGGTCTCGGTTCCGGCTTCGGTGAGGGGCGTGGGATATGCGTGGGGTGGTTTTCGACGGGGAGCAGGTGCGGGTGGTCGGGGACCTTGAGGTGCGGGGGCCGGGGGCGGGGGAGGTGCTGGTGGGGGTGCGGGCCGCCGGGTTGTGCCACAGCGATCTGTCGGTGATCGACGGGACGATTCCGTTTCCGGTGCCGGTGGTGCTGGGGCACGAGGGGGCGGGGGTGGTGGAGGCCGTCGGGGCGGGGGTGACGCATGTGGTTCCCGGGGACCATGTTGCGTTGTCGACGCTGGCGAACTGCGGGGCCTGCGCGGAGTGCGACCGGGGGCGGCCGACCATGTGCCGCAAGGCGATCGGGATGCCGGCGAAGCCGTTCCGGCGGGGCGGTGCCGAGCTGTTCGCCTTCGCCTCGAACTCGGCGTTCGCGGAACGCACCGTCGTCAAGGCGGTCCAGGCGGTCAAGATCCCCCAGGAGATACCGATGGCCTCGGCCGCGCTGATCGGGTGCGGGGTGCTGACCGGGGTGGGGGCGGTGCTGAACCGGGCGCGGGTGGACCGCGGGGACTCGGTGGTGGTGATCGGGGCCGGCGGGATCGGCCTCAACGTCCTCCAGGGCGCGCGGCTCGCGGGTGCGTCGGTGATCGTGGCGGTGGACGCCAATCCGGCGAAGGAGGCGGTGGCCCGGCAGTTCGGGGCGACGCACTTCGTGGACGCCTCGGCGGTGCCGGACGGCGTCAAGGCGGTGAAGGAGATCCTGCCGGCCGGCGCCGACCACGCCTTCGAGTGCGTGGGCAGCACCCGGCTGATCCGGCAGGCGGTCGAGCTGCTGGACCGGCACGGCCAGGCGGTGCTGCTGGGCGTCCCGCCGGCCGGCGCCGAGGCGTCCTTCCTGGTCTCGTCGATGTATCTGGACAAGGCCATCCTCGGCTGCCGCTACGGGTCGTCCCGGCCGCAGCGGGACATCGCGCTGTACGCCCGGCTGTACCGCGAAGGGCGGCTGTTGCTGGACGAGTTGGTGTCCGCGACGTACCGGATCGAGGACTTCGCCGCGGCGGCCGACGACGCGCACCACGGGCGGGTGGCGCGGGCGGTGCTGGTGTTCGGGGAGTGACCGCTGGCCCGATCCTGACGAATGCTGTCCCTCCGGCCGCTCGTTCCGGTGGGCCGGCCCCCGGAAGCTGGGGGCGTGAACCGTACACCCGTTGACCTGCCGAGACGTACCGATGCCGAGCGAGCGGCCGGGCCGCGGGCCGCCCGCCGGCGGCCGCACCGGGCCTGGTCGGTCGCCGCCGTCACCTTCCTGACCCTGATCGGCGCGGCCGGCTTCGCCTCGCTCCCGGGGCTGCTGATCGATCCGCTGCACGCGGAGTTCCACTGGTCGCGCGGGACCATCGGGCTGGCGGTCTCGGTCAACCTCGCGCTCTACGGGCTGACCGCGCCGTTCGCCGCCGCCCTGATGGACCGCTTCGGCATCCGCCGGGTGGTGGCCGCCGCGCTGACCGTGATCGCGGCCGGCGCGGGCCTGACCGTCTTCATGACGGCGAGCTGGCAACTGGTGCTGCTGTGGGGCGTCCTGGTGGGCCTGGGCAGCGGGTCGATGGCGCTGGCGTTCGCGGCGACCGTCACCCACCGGTGGTTCACCGCCCGCCGCGGCCTGGTCACCGGGATCCTCACCGCGGCCGGCGCCTCCGGCCAGCTGGTCTTCCTGCCGCTGCTGTCGCTGCTCGTCCAGCGGTACGGGTGGCGTCCGGCCGCGGTCACCGTGGCGCTGGCCGCGCTCGCCGTCGTCCCGCTGGTCTGGCTGCTGCTGCGCGACCACCCCGCGGACGTGGGGGTCACCCCGTACGGTGCCGCGGAGTTCGTGCCCAAGCCGCCGCCGCAGCGCGGGGCCGCCCGGCGGGCCGTGGGCGCGCTGCTCTCGGCGGCCCGCACCGGGCCGTTCTGGCTGCTGGCCGGCACCTTCGCGATCTGCGGCGCCACCACGAACGGCCTGGTCAAGACGCACTTCGTGCCCGCCGCGCACGACCACGGCATGCCGATGACCGCGGCCGCCTCCCTGCTCGCGGTGATCGGGGTGTTCGACATCGCCGGCACCATCGGGTCCGGCTGGCTCACCGACCGCTTCAACACCCGCCGCCTGCTGGCCGTCTACTACGGGCTGCGCGGCCTGTCCCTGCTCGTGCTGCCGCTGCTCCTGGCGGACACCGTCCACCCGCCGATGGTCTTCTTCATCGTCTTCTACGGCCTGGACTGGGTGGCCACCGTCCCGCCGACGCTGGCCCTGTGCCGCGCCCACTACGGCGACGACAGCGCCATCGTCTTCGGCTGGGTGCTCGCCGCCCACCAGGTCGGCGCCGCCCTCATCGCCTTCCTCGGCGGTCTGGCCCGGGACGCGTTCGGCACCTACGACCCGGTCTGGTACGCCTCCGGCGCGCTGTGCGCGGTGGCCGCGCTGATGGCGCTCGTCCTGCGGGACCGGGGCGCCGCCGGGCGGGGGTGAGCGGTCAGCCCTCGAACCTGCCGAACGCGCCCCGGTGGAAGAGCAGCGGCCCCTGCGCCGCGGCGGCCGGGTCGGTGCCCAGGGCCTCGACGCGGCCGACGACGATGTGGTGGTCGCCGCCGGTGTGGACGGCGTGGACGGCGCAGTCGATCCAGGCGGGGACGTCCGCCAGCCGCGGGGAGCCGGTGACCGGCGCCGGGGTGTGCCGGACGCCGGCGAACTTGTCGGCGCCGCTGACCGCGAAGGCGCGGCACAGCGCGGCCTGCCCGGCGCCCAGGACGTTGACGCAGAAGACGCCGGCCCGGGCGATCCGCGGCCAGGTCGCCGAGGTGCGGCCCGCCATGAAGACCACCAGGGGCGGGTCGAGGGAGAGCGAGGCGAAGGACTGGCAGGCGAACCCGGCCGGGCCCGCCGGACCGCCCGGCGCGGTGATGATCGTGACGCCGCTGGCGAAGTGGCCCAGCACGGCGCGGAATTCCGCGGGGTCCAGCGGGGCGCGTTCGCCGTCGCGGACGGCGCGCAGCGAGGGGCGTGCCCCGGCGGCGGGGGTGCCGGCGGCCGGGGGCGCGGCCGCGGCGAGGGCGCCCGTGGAGCGGAGGTGGCGGACGGCCGCGGCCGCCATTCCGGCGTGTCCCATCATGGCCTCATTGAAACTGATGGCCCGTCAGATAGGAAGGGGCGGGTGCCACTCACACGGGTGGTTCGGGCCGGAACGGCCGGATGAATCATGAGGGTTCGGGCAGATTGGGGCCGTGTTCCTGATTGGCTGCCGGGCGCCCGGGTACCTTCCCCCTCGGTCGCGCCGTAGCCGAGCACGGGGGAGGGTTCCGGTTCATGGCCGATGCGACACCGCCGACCGCTCGGTCGGCAGCCGGGTCCGGCGGGGCCCGGGCGGCGGCGTTCGACGAGGTGTTCTGCGGGCTGCTGCCGCGGCTCTACCGGCGGGCCGTGATGCTGGCCGGCTCGCGCCAGTCGGCGGAGGACGCGGTCCACGAGGCGTACCTCAAACTGGCCGCCCGCCCGCAGCGCTTCCTGGCCCATCCGGAACCGTACGCCTACGCCTTCACCGCCGTCCTGAGCGCCACCCGGGACGCGTACCGCAAGGAGCGGCGGCAGGTGCTGGTGGACGAGGTGGCGGACGTGGCGGACGGGGCCGGGGCGGGCGGCGGGGCGGGGCCCGGCTCGGGGGAGTGGGACGGCGGGGTGGCGCGGCGGCACGCGGAGCTGGAGGCGGTCCGGCTGCTGGGGCGGCTCTCGCACCGGCAGGCGGGCATCGTGATCCTCGTCGACCTGGACGGGTACACCCTCGACCAGGCCGCACAGATCATGAAGGTGCACCGCGGCACGGCCGCCCGGCACCGCGCCCGGGCCCTGGACAGGCTGCGCGCGTACCTCGTTGAATCGGAGCACGGACGGGCCGGGAGGTGAGCGGCACGGTGGGCGCGGGGCCACGGTACGGCGGGGACGGCGAGGCGGAGGCGCGGCTGCGGGCGGTGCTGCGGGCGGCCGACGAGGAGATCGAGACGCCCGCGGGCCTGTGGGAGCGCGTCAAGACGCCCGCACCGGCGGGGAGTTCGGGGGTGATGGTCCCCGGGGGCGGGCCCTGGCGGGCCGGGCCGGTGCGGCGGCCGTACGCCGTGGTCCTGGCGGTCGCGGCGGGGGTGGCGGTGGTGGTGCTCGGCGTGTGGTGGCTGCTGCTGCGGCCGGGCGCCGTGGACGTCCGGCCGGCCGGGCCGCCGGCGTCGGTGCCGGTCACGGTCTACAACAGCGAGGCGGCGTGCCGGACGGACCGCACCCTGGAGTGCTCGCTGCGGCTGGCCAAGGACCCGTACCGGACGTACGCGGCGCACGGGAACTCCGCGGGGCGGGTCTGGCACGGCGACGTGCTGGCGGCCCGCTGCGTGGTGACGGACGGGCAGCTGGTGCGGGACGAGCAGGGTGTGACGTCCACCCGGTGGTACCGGGTGCGCACCGGGCAGGGCGTGGCGGGGTGGCTGCCCGGGGTGCGCACCCGCAACACCCGGGAGGTGCCGGAGTGCCCGGAGGCGGGGCGGCGGTGAACGGGGGCGGCGGTCACCGCCCCCGGTAGGCGGGCCGGCGGCGGTCCGCGAAGGAGGCGAGGCCCTCCTGGGCGTCCGCCGTCGTCATGTTGATCTCCTGGGCGGCCGCCTCGGCGCCGAACGCGGTGCCGCGGTCGCCGTCGAGGGAGGCGTTGACCAGCTGCTTGGTCAGGGCCAGGGCCCGGGTGGGGCCGGCCGCCAGCCGCTCGGCCCAGGCGCCGGCGGTGGCCGCCAGCTCCGCGTCGGGCACGACCCGGTTGACCAGGCCCAGCCGGGCGGCCTCGGCGGCCGGTACGGCGTCCCCGAAGAACATCAGCTCCTTGGCGCGCTGCGGGCCGATCAGCCGCGGCAGCAGGTAGGCTCCGCCGCCGTCCGGCACCAGCCCGCGGCGCACGAACACCTCGATGAAGCGGGCCGACGCGGCGGCCAGCACCAGGTCGCAGGCGAACGCCAGGTGCGCGCCGATCCCGGCGGCGGTGCCGTTGACGGCGGCGATCACCGGTTTCTCGCAGTCCAGTACGGCGGCGATCAGGCGCTGGGCGCCGTCCCGGATCATCCGCGCGACGTCGCCGGCCACCCGGTCGCCGGTCCGCGGGGCGCCGCGCAGGTCGGCGCCGGCGCAGAAGCCCGGGCCCGTCGCGGTGAGCACCACGGCCCGCACGGCGGGGTCGGCGGAGGCGTCGGCGAACCGGCGGATCAGGTGGTCGCGCAGGTCGGGGGTGAGGGCGTTGAGGGCGTCGGGGCGGTTGAGGGTGAGCTGTGCGACGCCGTTGTCAGTGGTGTGGAGTATCAAGGAGGGGTCGGGCCGGGGGGCGGGCGCGGCGGCGGTGGCCGCCGGGTCCGGGCCGCCGGCGGTTCCGGTACGGGGGGACGGTGCGGACGTCATGGCGAAGCGGCTCCACGGGGGGCGGGACGGTACGGGAGCGCGGCGGGCGGGGCCGCCGCGGCGGTGCTCAGCGGCAGACGGCGAGGGCGTCCAGGGCGACCGCGCCCTGGCCCCGCTCCAGGACGACCAGCGGGTTGATGTCGAGTTCGGCCAGCCCGCCGTCGAGCTCCAGCGCCATCCGCTGGACCCGCAGCACGGTCTCGACCAGCGCGTCGGTGTCCGCCGGCGGCATCCCGCGGACGCCGTCCAGCAGGGCGCGGCCGCGCAGCCGCCGGAGCATGGCCCGGGCGTGCTCCTCGCCGAACGGCGGGACGCCCACCGCGACGTCCCGGAGGACCTCCACGAGCACCCCGCCCAGACCCACCGAGACGGTCGGGCCGAAGAGCGGGTCGTGGGTGACGCCGACGACCATCTCCACGCCGCGTTCGATCATCTGGCAGACCAGCACGCCGTCCAGCGGCAGGTCCTCGTAGCGGGCGATGTCGGTCAGCTCCCGGTAGGCGTCCCGGACCTGGCTCGCCGAGGTCAGACCGACCTTGACCAGTCCCAGTTCGGTCTTGTGGGCCAGTTCCGGGCCCGAGCCCTTCAGCACGACCGGATAGCCGACCTGGGCCGCCGCCCGGACGGCCGCCGCCGCGCTGGTCACCAGCTGCTCGCGCGGTACGCGGATGCCGTAGGCGCGCAGCAGCTGCTTGGCGGCGTGCTCGCTGAGCTGCCGGCCGGGCCGCAGCAGGGCCTGCGCCTTGCGGGCGGAGGGGGTGCGGACGCGCGGGGCGTCGTCGAAGGGGGAGCGGTAGGCGGCGGTGAAGCGGTGGTGGTCCAGATAGGCGCGGACGGCGGTGATGCAGTTGGCGAAGGTGCGGAAGGTCGCCACCCGGGACGAGCCGAGCAGGGTGCGGCGGTAGGCGTCCTCGGTGCCGACCGGCGAGCCCCACACCACGCACACCAGCTTGTCGGTGCGCTCCGCGGCGGCCACGAGGTCCCGCGCCAGCTTGTCGCTCATGGGCGGGAAGGGGCCGGTGATCGGGCAGATCAGCACGCCGACGGCGGGGTCGGCGAGGATCGCGTCGATGATCTTGGGGCCGCGCCAGTCGCCCACCGGGTGGCCGCCGTTGTCGATCGGGTTGGCGACGTTGAGGTAGCCCGGTATCCACTGGTGGAGTTCGGCCTGCTTGGCGTCGCCGAGGGTGGGCAGGGTCAGGCCCGCGGCGGTCGCCAGGTCGGCGAAGTGCGCCCCGGTGCCGCCGGAGATCGAATAGACCGCGACGCCCTCGGCGGTGGGCCTGCGGGCCCGGGCCAGCAGCGCCGCGGTGTCCTGCAACTCGTCCAGGCCGTCGACGCGGATCACGCCGAACTGCCGCAGTGCGGCGTCCACCACGGCGTCCGCGCCGGTGAGCTTGCCGGTGTGCGAGGCGGCGGTGCGGGCGCCGGTCTCGGTGCGGCCGACCTTGACGACGACCACCGGCACCTTGTTGCGGGCCGCGCGGTCGGCGGCGAGCAGGAAGCTCCGGCCGTCCTTGAGCCCTTCCACGTACGCGGCGATCGCGCCGACCTCGGGGCGGGAGGCGAAGTAGGAGAGGAAGTCGGCGGTCTCCAGATCGGCCTCGTTGCCGGTCGGGGCCCAGTGCGAGAGCCGGATGCCCAGTTCCTGGAGGGCGAAGACGGGCCGGCCCTGGTGGCCTGACTGGGTGATCAGGGCGATGGCCGGGCCGTCGAGGTCGGCCCGGAATGCCTCGAAGGCGTTGAGGTTGGTGTTGGGCCCGAGCAGCCGCAGGCCGGAGCCCGCGACGGCCTCGGCCAGCCGGGCCTGGGCGGCCGCCCCGTCCTCGCCGGTCTCGGCGAAGCCGGAGGCGAAGGCGACCGCGAAGGGCACCCCGGCGGCGGCGAGCTCCCCGATCACCGGCAGCGGATCGGCGACGAGCAGCACGGCGAGGTCGACGGTCTCCGGCAGCTGCGCGACGCCGGGGTGGCAGGGCAGTCCGAAGACCTGCTCGCGGCCGGGGTTGACGGGATGGAGCCGGGCGCCGACCCGCTCGGCCCAGGCGATCAGCTGGCGGGTGATGCCGGTGTTGGGGCGGCCCTCGGTGTCCGAGGCGCCGATCACGGCCACCGAGGCGGGCCGGAAGAAGCGGTCCAGGTCCGGGACCGGGGCGTGCAGCGGGCGGCCGCTGACGTCGAGGTCGGCGGCGGCCGGCCCGGCGGCCGCGCCGCCCGCCGTGCGCGGGCCGCCGCTGCCGCCGGGGTCCCCGGTGGCGTGGACGGTCGGTGGCCGGTGCTCCCCGCAGGCCACGACGCGGGCCGGCCGGGAGTGCGTGGTGAGGGTGCCGTGAGTCGATCCAAGCATCGCAGACGCCCGCTCCTGTGTGACGGCTCTCGTGGACTGCGCGCCGTACCGCGCTCAGCAGTAGCTGACGCCTTGTCAGGTTACTGAACTGACGGCTCGTCAGGAATGGGTGTGCGCGAGGTGCCCGGCAAAGCTTCCGGACGCGGCGCCCGCGCCGTGCGGGGCTCTGCGGCCCCCTTGCGCGCCGCCCGGCCGTGCGCTGAACTGACGTACCGTCAGGAAATTTCGGTGCGGACGGAGCCGTCGGACGGCGGCGGTGGGGACGGGGAGATGGCGGCGGTGCGGAAGGCGGCGGAGGCCGGCGGTGCGGCCCGGGCGGCGGCGCCGGCGGCGCGGTTCGACCTGCCGGAGGTGGACGACTTCACCCGGCCCTACTGGGCGGCGGCGGCCGAGGGGCGGCTGCTGCTGCGCCGCTGCCGGGCCGCGGGCTGCGGCGCGGTGCACCACTACCCGCGCGAGTTCTGCCCGTCCTGCTGGAGCGAGGACGTCGGCTGGGAGCCGGCGACGGGCCGCGCCACCCTCTACACGTGGTCCGTCGTGCACCGCAACGACCTCCCGCCGTTCGGTGGCCGCGTCCCGTACGTCGCCGCGGTCGTCGACCTGGCCGAGGGCCCCCGGATGATGACCGAGGTGACCGACTGCCCGGAGGCCCGCCTGCGGATCGGTATGCCGCTCACGCTGCACTTCCGCACGGAACGGCCGGCGGCCGCCGGCCCGGACGGCGGCGGCCCGGGCCCGGCTCCGGACGGCGGGTTCGCGATCCCGGTGTTCCGCCCGGCGGGGTGAGCCCGGGGGCGGCTGCCCGGGCCCCGGTCCGCCCGCGGCCCCGCGCGCCCCGCCCCGGTCCGCCTCCGGTCCGGCTCGTCCGCGGCCCGGCCGGAGACGGCCCGGCGGCCCGGCCTCCCTCACGGCCAGAGCAGCTCCCGTTCCCAACCGCCGTCCGTCCGCCGGTAGGTGAGGCGGAGGTGGCGGCGGCGGTGGTCACCCTGGAAGAACTCCACCTCGTCGGCGCGCAGGACGTACAGGGTCCAGCTCGGGGCCGGGGCGTCCGGCTCGCGCCCGGCGCGCTCCCAGGCGGCGTCCGCCGCGCGGTGCAGCTCCGCCACCGAGCCGAGCACCTCGCTCTGGCGGCCCACCAGTGCGGCGGCCAGCGCGCCGGTGGACCGGCGGTGCAGATCGGCGGCGCTCTCCTCGGGCCCGGCCGCGGTCACCGTGCCCCGCACCCGCACCTGGCGGCCGGCCGCCGCCCAGTAGAAGGCGAGCGCGGCCCGCGGCCGGGCGGCCAGGTCGCGGCCCTTGCGGCTGCCGCGGTGGGTGCCGAAGTGCCAGCCGCGCTCGTCGGCGTCGTGCAGCATCACGATGCGCACCGACGGGTCGCCGGCCGCGTCCGCGGTGGCCAGGGACATGGTGTGCGGTTCGGGAACGCCGGCCTCGGCGGCCTCGCGCAGCCACTGCCGGAAGAGCGGCAGCGGCTCGGCGGGTGCCTGCGCCGGGTCGAAGGACGGCAGCTCCCCGGTCCAGACCCGCAGGCCGCGCAGCAGGTCGCGGAAGGCCAGGGTCTCGGCGTCGGCGGCGGCCCCGGCGGTCGGCGTGCCATCGGTGCCGGCGGTGTCATCGGTGTGATCGGGCATGCCGGGGAGCGTACGCGGCGGCCCCGGGCCCGGAGTCCGGCAGCGCGCGCCCGAGGAAGCCGGTCGCCGCTACCCCCGCCCCAGGACCACCGTCCCCGAGGAGCAGAACCAGCCGCCCGTGCCGGAGGCGACGGCGAGTTCGGGCAGGCTGCCGTCCGGGCGGCGGACCTGGCGGTCCGGGCCGGCCTCGCCGCGCAGCTGCCGGACCGCCTCGACCAGCAGGAACAGCCCCCGCATCCCGGGGTGGCAGGCGGACAGCCCGCCGCCGTCGGTGTTCACCGGCAGCGCGCCGCCCCGCAGCAGCCGTCCCTGCTCCACGAACGCCCCGCCCTCCCCCTTGGCGCAGAAGCCCAGGTCCTCCAGCGTCACCAGCGTCATGTAGGTGAAGGCGTCGTAGATCTCGGCGAAGTCGATCTCCGCGGGGCGGACGCCGGCCCGTTCGAAGGCCAGGCGGCCGGAGACGGCGGCGGGGGAGACGGTGAAGTCCGGCCACTCCGCCATGGCGGAGTGCGAGACGGCGGTGCCCGCCCCGAGCACCCAGACCGGGCGCGGGGCGAGGTCGGGCACGTGGTCCTCGGCGACGAGCAGGACCGCGCAGCCGCCGTCGGAGCGGACGCAGCAGTGCAGTGCGGTGAACGGGTCGGCGATCATCGGGCCGGACAGCACCTCGTCCACCGTGATCGGCTCCCGGTACAGGGCGTCCGGGTTGGCCGCCGCGTTGGCCCGGGCCTGGACGGCTATCCGGGCCAGCTGCTCCAGGGTGGTCCCGTACTGGTGCTGGTGGCGGCGCGCGGCCATGGCGTACTTGGCGATCAGGGTGTGCCCGTAGGGGGCCTCGAACTGGAGCGGCCCCCGGGTGCCGAAGGAGAGGTTGGCGGTGCGCCGCCCGGCCTTGAGGTCGGCGCGGGCGGTGGAGCCGTAGACCAGGAGGACGGCGTCGGCGTGACCGGCCGCGATGGCGTCGGCGGCGTGCGCGGCCATCACCTCCCAGGTGGCGCCGCCCACCGAGGTGGAGTCCACCCAGGTGGGGCGCAGGCCCAAATATTCCGCGACCTCCACGGGGGCGAGCGTGCCGAGCCCGGCGGACGCGAAGCCGTCGATCACCGAGCGGTCCAGCCCGGAGTCGGCGAGCGCGCGGCGGGCGGCCTGGGCGTGCAGGGCGTAGGGGGTGGCCCCGTCCACCCGCCCGCAGTCCGACAGTGCGACCCCGGCGACGGCGACCTTCCGGCGGCGGAGGGGGGACCCTGCTGACGTCAGCCTCATGAATCTGACGGTACATCAGATACAGGCGGGCGGGCAGGGGTGGGAGGGCTGCGGCGGCAACCCTCCGGCTCTAGGAAAGTGGTTGCCCCGTCCCTATGATGACGGGCCGTCAGATCGGGCGCCGTCCGGGCGGACGGCGTCGCCGCACGGCCGGGAGGAGCCCGCCGATGGATGCCGCGTTCACCGAGGAGCAGGACGAGATCCGCCGCCCGCTGCGCGCACTGCTGGGCCGGTACGGCGGCCCGGACGGGGGCGGGGCGGCCCCGGGCGGCCCCGACGGGTACGACCGGGCGCGGTGGCGGCGGCTCGCCGCGGCGGCCTGCCTGCCCGGCCTGGCCCTGCCCGCCGCGTACGGCGGGGCCGGCCGCGGGACCGCCGGACTCGCGGCGGCCTGCGAGGAGACCGGCCGCGCCGGACTGCCCAGCCCGCTGATCGGCACCGCCGCGCTGGCCGCCCCGCTGCTTCTCGCGCTGGGCGGGGAGGAGCGGCGCACCGCCCTGCTGCCGGCCCTGGCCGCCGGGGAGCTGACCGCCACGCTGGCCGTCCCCGGCGGGCGGCTGGCCACCGCGCTGGCGCTGACCGGGGCCGGCGGCGGCGACTGGGCCGGCGGCGGCCGCGCCGGGGGCATCCAGGCCCGGTGGTCGCCGGCGGACGGCACCCAGGGGGCGGCGGGGGACTGGCGGCTCTACGGGGAGGCCGACCAGGTCCTCGACGGTCACACCGCGGACGTCCTGGTGGTCGCCGCGCACACCGGCGGGTTCGCACGCGGCCGGACCCTGCTCTTCGCCGTACGGGCGGCCGGCCCGGACGGTGCGGCACCCCCCGGGCTGCGGCGGGGCCGCCAGGACGCGGCGGACGGGACCAGGCCGCAGGCCCGGGTGGAACTCCGGGACGTCCCGGCCGAGTTGCTGGGCGAGGCGCCCGCGGACGGGGACCGGGCGGCGGCCGCGGTGGCCGCGGCGCTGGCCGCCACCGGGGCGACGGCGGCCGCCTGCCTGGCGGCGGAGGCGGCCGGTACGGCCGGCGCGCTGCTGTCCCGTACGGCCGGCCGGCTGCGCGCGCACCTGGCGGACGGCGGCCCGGCCGGCGCCCCCCAGGGCCTGCGGCACCGGCTCGCCGAGCTGTACGGGGCGGTGCAGGCGGCCCGTACGGCGGCGCACCACGCGGCCCGGGCGGCGGACGGCGCCGGCCCGGGGGAGCCGCCGGTGCCCGGTGCGGGCGCGCTGGCGCTGGCCCAGGCGCTCGCGGCGCTGCGCGCGGTGGCCGCCGAGGCGGTGCAGCTGCCGGGCGGGCCGGGCGCCGGCGGGGACCGCGCCGCGCGGCGGGCCTTCTCCCGGGCCGCCGGCGACGAACTGCTGCTCGGGCCGGTGCACGCGCTGCGCGCCGGGGCCGCGGACCGGGCGGGCCTCTTCGGGCCCGGCGGGGAGCCGGCGGGAGCGCCCGGCGCGGGCGGCCCCGCGGGCCCGGTGGCGCGAGCGGCGGTCGGTGCCTGATGGACCGCCGCGCCCACCTGGTGCAGAAGCTCTCCGCGACCCGTACGTTCGCGCGCATCGCCCCGCACGTCATCCCCCCGCTGGACCGCGCCGTCCACCGGCTCAGCGGCGGCAGGTCCCTGCTGAGCACCCGGATGCTGCCCGGTGTCGTGCTGACCGCGACCGGGGCGCGCAGCGGGCTGCCGCGGCGCACGCCGCTGGCGTGCCTGCCGCAGGAGGACGGCGGCTGGCTGCTGATCGGCAGCAACTTCGGCCGCCCGGGGCACCCGGCGTGGACCGGCAACCTCCTCAAGACGCCGGAGGCGGAGGTGAATTGGCGCGGCCGGGACATCCCGGTGCGGGCGCGGCTGCTGACCGGTGAGGAACGGGCGCGGGCCTGGCGGGCGGCCCTGGACTTCTGGCCGCCGTACGCCGCCTATCAGGCGCGGGTGGAACGGGAGATCCGGCTGTTCCGGCTGGACCGGCGCTGACCACCGGGCCACGGGCCGGGCGCGGGCCTCCGGGCCACGGGCCGGGCGCGGGCCGGTCGCGCCCCGGGGGCGCCGGAACGCGCGCAGCGGGTGCCGTACGGCCCCGTCGGGGCGGCGGGCACCGGCTGCGAGGCGTTGCGGCTATGGCAGGACAATCACAGGACGAACGATTCCCGGGGCGGACCGGGGCGGCGGCGGCAGGGGCGGCCGTGAGGCGGCCGGCGGACCGGCGGCACCATCGGCGCCGGACGCGGGCGCGCTACTTGGTGGGCTTCTTGCCGGTGATGCCGTAGTGGACCAGCAGGGCCAGATTCGGCTTGAGGTCGGCCTGCTTGACGCCCCAGCTCTGGAAGCCCTTCTGGTGGCCGGCGACCGCCGCCAGCATCGCCACGAGGGAACCGGCCATGGCCGCGGCGCTGACGTCCTTGTCGACCTTGTTCTTGGCCTGGAGTTCCTGGATGGACTCGGTAAGGGAGTTGGTGACCGCGTTGAGGATCTTCATGCGGATCTTGTAGAACCGCTTGTCGCCCTCGGCGGCGCCCAGGTCAACGACGCGCAGGATCGCGTCGTGCCGGCGCCAGAAGGACAGGAAGCCGTCGACCAGCTCCTCGGCGGCCTGCCAGGCGGACTTGCCCACCCAGGAACGTCCGGCGACAAGATCGGTCAGGCTCGCGCCCTCTTTCGCCATCTCCTCGGCGATTTCCAGAACCGCGCCTTCGACATCCGGGAAGTACTGATAGAACGTCGCGGGTGAAGTGCCCGCTTTTCGGGCCACATCGATGACTTTGACGTCCCGATAGGGGGACGAACTGAGCATTTCACTGAGGCAGTCGAGAAGCTTTTGCCGCGTCGCCTGTCCGCGGCGGCCGGCAACTCTGCCGTCGACGGTTCGAACTTGTCCTGTCATGCCGTCAGCTTACCGAGGGGTGATCGGAGCGCGATTTGGCTGCCTGCAAATGGGGACGCGGGAGTTCGGGCCCGCCGACGCCCCCGACCGCCCTGGCCGCGGGCCCGGTCGCCGCCGGAAGCGGGCCCGCCGCCATTGGTCCGATCCGGTGAATGCTGTTATCAACAGGCTGTGGACAACTCCCTGGACAACCCCGGTGGACAGCTGCCGGGTGCGGCGCCGCGGACGCCCGGCGGGGGCGGCCCGGGACGCCGCGCGCCGCCCGCGGCGCCGTGGCCGCGAAATCGCCGCGCACGGAGCAGAATTGATCCACTCGCGCGCGGGGCGGGGTGCCGGCCCGGACGGGGGTGGGGGATGAGCGGGCAAACGCGGAGGGCGAGGGAATGGATTCGGCCACCGGTCGACGGGTCTCCGGTGGGGCGCCACGGGCCCGCGGAGCGGCCGTTATGCACCGGCTGCGCACCGGCAGACGCGGAATCCATCCGTCCAGATGGGGCGATGAGCGGCGGAAATTCGGCGAGCATCGGCCGAAGGCGAGGTGCGACCGGCCGGTAACCCGTCGGCAATCGCCCGACCCCGGACGTATCGGCGCACGTCAGGGCGGGGTGGAATACGCCGGGTAATGGCCTTGTTGCGTACGGCAGGGGGAGTGTCGTGACACGGCCGACAGGCCCCGGGTTCGCAACCGTCGGCCCGGCCAGGAAGAATCAGGGTGCGTACGGCCGTTTCGGCCAGGCGGTGAGACGCTGCGCAGGGGCAGTGGCTCTCGGCGGCTCGTGGCTCTTGAGGGTCTCGTTTTACGCCCCACGGGGAGGTGGCAGGCAAGTGGTGGAGCAGCTGACGCAGCACGATCCCCGGCGGATCGGCCCGTTCGAGGTCCTCGGCCGTCTCGGGGCCGGCGGCATGGGCCTGGTCTATCTGGCGCGCTCGGCGTCCGGCCGGCGCGTGGCGATCAAGACCGTCCGGTCCGAACTCGCCGAGGACCAGCTGTTCCGGGTCCGCTTCACCCGCGAGGTGGAGGCGGCCCGCGCGGTCAGCGGCTTCTACACCGCCGCGGTGGTCGACGCCGACCCCAGGGCCGCGGTGCCCTGGCTGGCGACGGCGTACGTCCCCGCGCCCTCCCTGGAGGAGATAGTCAATGAGTGCGGGCCGCTGCCGGTCCAGGCGGTGCGCTGGCTGGCCGCCGGTATCGCCGAGGCGCTCCAGTCCATCCACGGCGCCGGCCTGGTGCACCGCGACCTGAAGCCGTCGAACGTCCTGGTCGTCGAGGACGGCCCGCGGGTGATCGACTTCGGTATCGCCTCCGGGGTGTCCAACACCCGCCTGACGATGACCAACGTCGCCGTCGGCACCCCGGCGTACATGTCGCCCGAGCAGGCCCGCGACTCCCGCAGCGTCACCGGCGCCAGCGACGTCTTCTCGCTCGGCTCCACGCTGGTCTTCGCCGCCACCGGGCACGCCCCCTTCCACGGCGCCAACCCCGTCGAGACGGTCTTCATGCTGCTCCGGGAGGGCCCCGACCTGGCCGGGCTGCCGGAGGAGCTGCGGCCGCTCATGGAGTCCTGCATGCAGATGGAGGCGGCCCAGCGGCCGTCCCCGGCCGATCTCCAGTCCGAGCTGGCCCCGCACCTCTTCAGCTCCGGCAGCGACGACAGCGGCACCGCCTCGGCGTGGCTGCCGCCCGGTGCCGTGGCGCTGATCGAGCGGCGGCGCGGCGGCGGCCGGGGCGCCGCCCCGCAGACCACCCCGCGCCCCGCGGCCGCGCCCCGCCCGGAGCCGGCCGCCGTGCCGCCCATGCCGCCGGCCCCGCCGCCGCAGTCCGCGCCCGCCGACGGCTGGCCCGGCCGGGTCGGCGCCGGCCCCGGTGCGCACCGCCCGGCCGACCCGCGGAGCGGCGCGCCCGCCCCGGTGGGCTCCTCCGCACTGCCCGCCGCCCCGCCCGCCCCCGACGGCGCCGCCGGTCCGGTGCGGCTCGGCGGTTCGCCCGCCCCCATAGGGCCCGGGCCGCGCGCCGCCGAGGCGCCGCAGCCGCGCGGCCAGGCCGCCCCGGCCACCAACTGGGTCCGGCCCCCCGGCGGCGCCCCGGCGGCCGGGGTGCCGCCGCAGGGCGCGCCCGCCGGCCAGGCCGACGCCGCGCCGGCCCCCGAGGCGCCGGCCGCCGAGCCGGGCCGCTGGCGCCCCTGGCGGTTCCGGATGTCGAACGACGTCTGGGGCACCCCGGTGGTCGCCGGCGACCTGCTCTACGTCACCTCGTTCGAGGTGCACGCGCTCGATGTGGCCAGCGGGCGGCGGAAGTTCAAGACCCGCGACGTGGCCTGGGCGATGGCGGTCGCCGACGGCCGGATCCACGCCTCCGACGGCCCGACCCTCTACGCCCTGGGCGCCGAGGACGGCGGCGAGCGCTGGCGGCTGGGCAGCGAGGGCTGGATCTACGCCCTGACCGCCGGCCACGGCACGGTCGTCACCGCCACCCGGGGCGGCGGCGTGCAGGCGTGGGAGGCGGCCACCGGCGAGCTGCGGTGGGAGCTGGCCGGCGCCCAGACCGACTTCGAGAACGCCGAGGCCGCGCCGGTGCTCCACGAGGGCACGGTCTACGTCTGGGCCGACGCCCGGCTCACGGCACTGGACGCCCGCTCCGGCGCCGAGCGCTGGTCCTACCCGGTGGGTGACGCGGCGTCCTGCGGCGGCGTCCCGGTGCGGCTGCTGCCGGCGCCCGACGGCGCGGTGTACGTGGTCGCCGGCACCCGGGTGCTGGCGCTGGACGCCGCGCGCGGCGACGTCCGCTGGCACTTCGAGGCGCCCGCGGTCTTCCTGAGCCCGCCCGCCTTCGCGCCCGGCCCCGCGGTCACCGGCGGCGGCCTCTACCTCGCCGACTATCTGGGCACGGTCTACGCCCTGGACGCCGCGGACGGCCGGGACCGCTGGCGGATCGCCACCGAGGCCCGGCAGTCCACCGAACCGGTCCTGGTCGCGCACGGCGCCGTCCACCTGGGCAGCGGCAAGGCCCTCTACACCCTCGACGCGGTGACCGGCACCCCGCGCTGGCGCTTCCAGGCGGGCGCCGAGGTCGTCGGCTCCCCGGTCGTCGCCGAGGGCCGGGTGCACTTCGGGTCGGCCGACCACTGCCTCTACACCCTCGACGCGATGGGCGGGCAGCTGCGCTGGAAGCTGGCCACCGGCGGCGAGATCACCGGTTCGCCGGTGGCGGTCGGCGGCGTGGTCTACGCCTGCAGCAAGGACCGCTGCGTGTACGCGCTGGACGCGGCCAAGGGGACGGGGCTGGCGCGGCGCCCGTAGCCGCGTCAGCCGCGGTCCGGGCCGGGCCCGTCCGGCGGCCGGTCCGGACCCTCCGGCCCCTCGGGGCGGCCGCCCGGGGCCCGGTCGCCGCCCGCCGCGCCGCCCGGCTGCCGCTGCTCGCGGCCCCAGTCCACCGGCCGGGTAGGCGGCTGCTGCTGCCAGGTGGTCCGGGTGGGGGCCGAGGCGCGCGGGCCGGAATGCCCCTCGGGGGCGGGCGGGTGGTCCGGGGCCCAGGGCCCGGGCGGCGGGTGCGGTGCGCGCTCGTCCCGCTCGTCGTCCTCGTGCGCGGGCACCCGGCGCGGGCGGCCGCGCATCACCAGCGCACCCAGGATCAGCAGGGCGCCGCCGCCGAGCGCGTTGGCCGCGCCGACGCCCAGTCCGTGGGCGCCGGCGGTCAGTTCACCGGCGCTCTGCCCCTGGCGGACCATCCACAGGATGGTGAAGCCGAGGACCACCAGCCCGGCGAGGGTGATCAGCAGCCGGGACCGCAGCACCACCCCGACCAGGGTCAGCAGTCCGGCGAAGGCCATCGGGAGCAGCAGGGAGCCGAAGAGCGTGGCGCCGTTGCCGGTGAGGCCGCCGAAGAGGTCCTCGATCCGGATGTCGCTGCCCTGACGGCCGTCGTACCAGGGACGGAAGGGGCTCCAGACGGCGGCCGCCGCTCCGATGAGGGCGATCAGGGACCCGAGAACGTTGCGCACCACGGCGTCGCCTCGCTTCGCTCGTTCCGTCGTCCTCCGGGACCGACGCTACGCCTGCCCGTCCACCGCCGCGAGACGGGTGCGGCCGGATGCGTACGGCCCCCGGCCGGTGCCCGCCCTGGCTGTCGGCGGGTCTTGCTAGGGTGCCGTGCACGCGTCAACCCTGGGGGTTCGGCGGGTTCGGCAGCAGCAACGGGGGATGGTCGAGGCAGATGGATCAGCGCACGCGTACGGGCACGTCCGGCGGGGGCACGGGGCGCCGCGCCCGCAGGGGGAGCACCGCGGGCCTCGCGGTCGGGCTGGCGGCGGTCACCCTCGCCGCGGTGGGCGGCTGCGCCTTCCCCAGCCCCCGGCCCCATGTGACGATGCCGAGCAACTGGCCCAGCCCGTCGGCCTCGTCGTCCGGCTACGACCCGTACCACCCGACGCCCTCGTACACGCCGGGCTACGACAGCTACTCGCCGTCGCCGTCCCCGACGGAGGAGACCTTCGATCCGGACGGGCGGTCGGACGTGCGCGGCAGCGGCTGCGACTTCTCCGCGTCGCTGCGCCGGTTCACCTACACCCTCTCGATCACCAACCCGTCCACGACCAGTACGTACTCCTACGACATGCGGATCGACTGGATGAAGGACAAGCCGGCGGACGGCACGACGTACGGGGTCCACGAGCGCAGCGTCGTGGTGGCGCCGGGCGCGACCGAGACCTACACGGCCACGTACACGCTGAACCAGGCGTCGTGGCAGGCGTTCTGGTACACCTGCCAGATCACGCGGGCGCACAAGACCAAGATGTGACGCGGTGCCGGGGCCGGGGCCGGGGCCGGGCGGCCGGGCGGCACCGGCCCGGCGGTCACCTGACGGGTGGCGGGTCCTGGCCGGGGCCGCCGCGGTCGCGGGCGGCGAAGAGGGCGGCCTGGCGGTCCGGCGGGAGGCTGCCGAGCGCGATCAGCTGCGGGGCGTGCGCCAGCGCCTGGGTCCTGGCCGCCTCCTTCGCGGCCCACAGGGCGCGGACGGTGCCCTGGACGGCCTCGGTGGGCTGGGCGGCGAGGACCGCGGCGCGGCGCAGCGCGGTGGCGGCCGCGGCGCCGGGCGCGGTCAGTTCGGAGACCAGCCCGGTCGCGTACGCCCGGCGGGCGCCGAGCCGTTCGGCGGTGCCCATCAGGGCGAGCCGGGCGATCTCCCCGTAGGGCATCCGCTGGGCCATCAGGACCGACTCGTAGGCGCTGACCATGCCGTAGGTGGTGTGCGGGTCGAAGAAGGTGGCGTCCTCGGCGGCGATGATGAACTCCGCCTCGCCCAGCAGGTAGAAGGCGCCGCCGCAGGCCATCCCCTCGACCGCGGCGAGCACCGGTTTCCACAGGTCGTTGGCCTTGGGGCCGATCCGCAGCAGCGGGTCGTCCAGGGAGAACGGGGAGGCGGGCTGGGGGACCTCGGCGGCGCGGTCGATGCCGGTGCAGAAGGCGCGGCCGCCGGCGCCGGTGAGCACCGCGGCCCGTACGGTGCCGTCGGAGCGGAACTCCCGCCACAGGGCGGAGAGTTCGGCGGCGGTGGCGAGGTCGAGGGCGTTGTGCCGGGCCGGCCGGTCGAGGGTGACCAGGGCGACCCCGTCGGTGATCTCGGTGCGGACCCCGGGGGCGGTCACGGCCGCTCCAGCATCCAGCGGGGGACGGTCGGGCCGCCGGGCGGGGTGGGGAAGACCGCCTTCACCGGGGCGCCGATGCGCAGCCGGGCCGGGTCGACGGAGTTCAGGGCGGCGTCCGGGGCGGCGACGAGGTTGCCCACCAGGCGGATCCGCGGGGCCTCGGCCAGCTCCACGACGATCGCGTTGTAGGGGGCCAGGGCGGCGTAGGCGGGCAGCAGCGGCGGGTGCGCGAGGACGTACGACCAGATCCGGCCGCGGCCGCTCATCCGCTGCCAGCGGGCGCCGAACGACTGGCAGTGCGGGCAGCAGGGGCGGGGCGGGAAGCGCGGTTCGTCGCAGTCGGCGCAGGTCTGGACGCGGAGTTCGCCGCGGGCGGCGTACTCCCAGAAGGGCGCGCCGTCGTCGTCGGGGACGGGGAGCAGCAGGCCGGCGGCGGGGTCGGGGGGAGTGTCAGTGTCGGGTGGCAGGCTTGTGGTCATGGAATCACGGACGGTTACGGAAGGGTCCGCCGGGCCGGTCGCCGGGCCGGTGGGCCGGGAGTGGTCTGCGCGCATCCGGTATCAGCTCCTCAGCAGCAGTGCGGAGGTGGGCACGCCCTCGCCCGCGGTGACGAGGCAGGTGGCGGCGCCCGGGACCTGCGCGGTGCTGGTCCCGCGCAGCTGCCGGACGCCCTCGATGATCAGGTTGAAGCCGTGGACGTACGCCTCGGAGAGGCCGCCGCCGCCGGTGTTGAGGGGGAGCCGCCCGCCGATCTCCAGGGCGCCGCCCTCGGTGAAGGCGGCGCCCTCACCGCGTCCGCAGAAGCCGTAGCCCTCCAGCGAGAGGGGTATGAGGGGGGTGAACGCGTCATAGATCTGTGCCACGTCGACGTCCTGCGGGCCGAGGTCGGAGCCCTTCCACAGGTGCCGGGCGGCGGTCCAGGCCGGGCCGCTGAGCGGGTCGTCGTTCCAGTAGTTGACCATGCCGTGGTGCTGGGCGGGCAGGCCCTGCGCGGCCGCGTGGACGTAGACGGGCCGGCGCCGGCAGTCGCGGGCGCGCGCGGCCGAGACCACCACGCAGGCCAGGGCGCCGTCGGTCTCCAGGCAGTTGTCGAAGAGGCAGAGCGGTTCGCTGATCCAGCGCGCGGTCATGTACATCTCGCGGGTCAGCGGGCGGTCGTACATCATCGCGGCCGGGTTCTGGTTGGCGCGGTTGCGGCAGGCCAGGGCGACGTTGAAGAAGTGGTCGCGGGTGGCGCCGTATTCGTGCATGTAGCGCCGGGCCAGCATGCCGATCTCGTCGGCGGGGCGCAGGAGGCCGAAGGGCCGGGTCCACTGCGCCGGGGTGGGCAGCTGGACGCGGGTGCTGGTCCACGGCCGGGGCCCGGAGCCGCGTTTGCGGGACCGCCAGGCGACGCCCACGCTCGCCTGCCCGGTGGCGATGGCGGCGGCCAGGTGCCCCACCGTCGCGCACGAACCGCCGCCGCCGAAGCCGACCCTGGAGAAGTGCGTGACGTCGCCGGCGCCGATGGACTTGGCGATCTCGACCTCGTCGGTCTCCTCCATGGTGTAGGAGGCGAAGGCGTCCACCTCCGAGGGGGCGATCCCGGCGTCGTCCAGGGCCGCGATGATCGCCCGGCAGGCCAGTGCCTTCTCGGACTCCGGGAGCCGTTTGGCGAACGGCGTCTGCCCGATGCCGACGATCGCCGTAGCGTCCTTCAGGGTCGCCCCCATGGCCACCTCCGTGCTCGGCCGTCACTGCTGACAGCGGAGGAGGCTACCGCTAATCTGACGGTCAGTCAGCTAGTGCGGGGCCGGTCTTTTGCCGCAACCGGGAGGCGGGGCGATGGGTGAACACCTCGATGCGCGGGCGGACGTGGCGTACGGCTCGCTGGCCCGGCTGGTGCGCGCCGCGGCCGCGCGCCACGGCTCGCGGGAGGCCGTCGTCGAGGGCCGCACCCGGGTCAGCTACGCGGAGCTGGGCGAGCGGGTGGAGCGGGCCGCCGCGGCCTGCGTCGCCGCCGGGGTCGCCCCCGGCGACCGGGTCGCCGTCTGGGCGCCCAACACCTGCGACTGGATCGTCTCCGCCCTCGGCGCGGTCACCGCCGGCGCCGTCCTCGTCCCGGTCAACACCCGCTTCAAGGGCGCCGAGGCCGCCGACCTGCTGCGCCGCACCCGCGCCCGGCTCCTCTTCGTCACCGGCACCTTCCTCGGCACCTCCTACGTCGCCTCGCTGCGCCGAGCCGCCGGGAGCGGGGACGGCCGCGGCCCGCTGCCCGGACTGCCGCACCTGGCGCGGGTCGTGGTGCTCGCCGACGACGCCCCCGCCGACTTCACGCCCTGGCGGGCCTTCCTCGCCGCGGGGGAGGCGGTCCCGGCCGGCGCGGTCCGCGCCCGGTCTGACGCCCTCGGCCCCGACGACCCCTCCGACATCCTCTTCACGTCCGGTACCACCGGCCGTCCCAAGGGCGCGGTGATCACCCACGGCCAGACGCTGCGCGCCTACGACGTCTGGAGCGCACTGGCCGGCCTGGTGGAGGGCGACCGCTACCTCATCGTCAACCCCTTCTTCCACACCTTCGGCTACAAGGCCGGCATCATCGCCTGCCTGCTGCGCGGCGCGACGATGGTGCCGCAGCCGGTCTTCAGCGCGGACACCGCGCTCGCCAACATCGCCGCCGAGAAGATCTCCGTCCTGCCCGGCCCGCCCACCCTCCACCAGCAGCTCCTGGACCACCCCGGCCGCGCGCTGCACGACCTGTCCGCGCTGCGCCTGGTCGTCACCGGCGCCGCCGTCGTCCCGCTGGAGCTGGTGGAGCGGCTGCGCGGCGAGCTGAAGGTCGCCACCGTCCTGACCGCGTACGGCCTGTCGGAGAGCACCGGGGTGGTCACCATGTGCCGCCGCGGCGACCCGCCGGAGGTGATCGCGGCGACCGCGGGCCGCGCGCTGCCGGACACCGAGGTCCGGGTCGTGGACGCCGCCGGCCGCCCGCAGCCGCCCGGCACGCCCGGCGAGGTCCAGGTCCGCGGCTACCACGTCATGACCGGCTACTACGAGGACCCGGCCGCCACCGCCCGGGCCCTGGCCCCCGGCGGCTGGCTGCGCACCGGCGACGTCGGCGTCCTCGACGCGGCCGGCAACCTCCGGATCACCGACCGCATCAAGGACATGTTCATCGTCGGCGGCTTCAACGCCTACCCCGCCGAGATAGAGCAGCTCCTCGCCCGCCACCCGGACCTCACCGAGGTCGCGGTCGTCGGCATACCCGACCGTCGCCTCGGCGAGGTCGGCAAGGCGTACGCGGTCCGCCGCCCCGGCTCCCGCCTCACCGCCGACGACCTGATCGCCTGGTCCCGCCGCGAGATGGCCAACTACAAGGTGCCCAGGGAGGTGGAGTTCGTCACCGCCCTGCCGCGCAACGCGAGCGGCAAGGTCGTCAAGGGGCTGCTGCGGGAGCGCGGTGGGGGCGGCGCGGCGGGCGCCCCCTAGCCGGCGATGCCGACCGGGTGGACCTGGATCTTGTCGTCGTACGGGCCGGCCAGCTTCAGCGCGTCCGCGGGCCACTTCAGGGACACGCTGTGGGTCTCGTTCGGCGGCGTCACGATCAGGTGGGTCGGGGACGCGAGGCTGTCGCCGCTTGCGTCGACCTGGTACGAGATGCTGAAGGTGGCGGTGTCACCGGGCTTCAGGTCGGTGACGCGGGGCTGCTCACCGCCGCGGTGGACGGGGGCGGAGGTGCCGTCGGTGTCCTTCAGGTCCACGCCCGCGAAACCCGTCGCCGAGCAGGTCCGGGAGCCCTTGTTGGTCATCCGGACGGTGACGTCGCCGACCTGCTGGTCGGGGGAGCTGTTGACCGCCTCCATGGCCAGTTCGCCGGTGCGGCAGAACGCGCTCTTCCCGCCGCTGTGCGCCGCGCCGTTGCCGGAGCCGGCGCGGGACGGGGCCGCACCGCCCGAGCCGGCCCGGGACGAGGTGGCGCCCCCGGAGCCGGACGTGGCGTTGTCCGGCCGGGCAGCGGTGCCCGGCGCGCCGGCGGCGGAACCCGTGCCACCGGCCTCGGGGGCGGCGCCCGTACCGCCGGCGTCGGCGGCCGCGCCCGGCCGGCCCGCGGGCTTGGCGGCGGCGGTGTCCGAACCGGAGCAGGCGGTCAGGGACAGCGCGGCGGCCGCGGTCAGGGCCGCAGCGGCGACGCGCAGGGTGCGGCGGCGAGCGGTGCGGGCAGTGGCGGTGGCGGTGGCGCGCATGTCGGGTCCCCCGGGAAGTGGTGGCGTGCTGTCCTCGGTACGACATCCACCGTGGCCGGGGCCGCTATCGCAGGACTGCCGCTCCACTAACGCCCGGCTGAGCGGGGCCGGCCCACGGCGCCAACGCCTCGGCAGGCGCCCGGGCAGCAGGCCGGTACGGAGCACACCGCAGGAAGAACCGCCCCGTGCGGCGGCCGGCTCTCACCGCAGGGCGGCCACCGCGCCCGTCCGTTCGGTGGCGATCCGGACGGCGAAGCACGCCAGCGCGGTGCCCATGACGTAGCGGTGCAGGCGCTGCCAGAGCGGGTGCCGGCCGAAGAACCCGGCGACCGAACCGGCCGTCACGATGAAGAACGCGTTACCGGCGACCCCCACCGCGATCAGGGTCAGCCCCAACAGCAGCCCCTGGAGCCCGACATGGCCGCCCGCCGGGTCGACGAACTGCGGCAGCAGCGAGATGTAGAGGATGGCCACCTTGGGATTGAGCAGGCAGGTGAGGAAGCCCATCAGGAAGAGCTTGCCGTTCCCGTCCGGCGTCAGCTCCCGGGGCGCCACGGCGGACCGGCCCCCCGGCCGGACGGCCTTCCACGCCAGCCAGAGCAGGTAGCCCGCACCGGCCAGCTTGAGGGCCAGGTAGATCTCCGGCACCAGCGCGAAGACGGTGGCGATACCGGCGGACACCGCGAGGAGGTAGACCAGGAAGCCGAGGGCCACCCCGGCCAGCGAGACCAGCCCCGCCCGGCGGCCCTGGGTGATCGAGCGGGAGACCAGATAGATCATGTTCGGCCCCGGCGTCAGCACCATGCCGAGCTCCACCAACGCGATCCCCGCTATTGCTCCCAGCCCGATCACAGCACACCCTCCGTACGCGCGTTCGCCTGATCGCAACCTAGCAGCCGTCGCACACGCCCCCCGGCGGGCGGCGACGGCCGGGCCCGCGCCCCCGCCCGGGACCTACCGCGCGCCCGCGATCCGGCCGCCGTGCACCCCGGTGCCCCGCGCCAGCGCCCGCATCCGGTCGGCGAACCCGTGGCGCACCGACCCGAACCACACCGCGAGGTCCGCCGCGCCGGCCGCCTGCCAGGCCGCGACCTCGGCGGTCAGCTCCGCGAGCGTCCGGTCCGGCCCGTCCCAGCCGATCCGGGCGCCGGCCGCGACCGGGGCCGCGCCGCCGGCGGCCCGGCGCGCCAGCCACGCCGCGCGCTCCGCGAACCCGTCCGGGGTGAGCCCCACCCCCTGCCAGTAGCCGCCGAACTCGGCCGCCCGCCGCAGCGCCGCGTCCGAGTTCCCCCCGATCAGGAACGGCACCGGCGCGGCCGGCACCGGTTCGAACACCGCCCGCCCGTCGAACGCCACCGTCCCGTCGTCGTACGGCCCGCCCGCGCCCGTGTGCAGCTGCCGCACCAGCCGCAGCGTCCGGTCCGTCCGCGCGCCCCGCTCGCGGAAGTCCGCCCCGGCCGCCGCGAACTCGTACGGCTGCCAGCCCACGCCCACCCCCAGGACGAACCGGTCCCCGCTCAGCCGGGCCAGGGCCGCCGACTGCCGGGCCAGCAGCAGCGGTTCGCGCAGCGGCGCGACCAGCACGGAGGTGCCCAGGGTGACCCGCTCGGTGACCGCCGCCAGGTAGGAGAGCGTGGTCAGCGCCTCGTACACCCCGCCGTAGCCCTCCGGCGGCCGGCCGTACGGGCCCGGCGGCAGCAGGTGGTCCGGCAGCCAGACCCCCGCGTACCCCAGCTCCTCGGCCTCCCGCGCGAGCGCGGCCAGTTCCCCGGCGGCCATCGCCCCCGACTCGGAGGGCAGCACGACGTGCAACCGCATCTCCCCGCTGTCGTTGCCGGGGCTCCTGGTGGGGCGGTGACCGGCGCTCATGGTGGTGGCCTCGCTTCCGGACGCGGGACGCGGGGAGCGGCTGACGCGGCGACAGCTGGCGTGGCGGGCACAGCTGAAGCGGCCGAACGGCTCCGGCGGCCCTGGTGGCTGGTACGGTCTCGTACTCCGTCGGAGACCCGTTGTAAGCCCTCACACCGATGTCAGGGTCAACAGCGGGGGACCGGGAGGCGGCCCCCGGGGCCGGGCAGCCGCCCGTCAGCCCCCGTACCGCGCCCGCAGCCGCGCCTTCAGCACCTTGTTCAGGGGCCCGCCGCGCGGCAGTTCGTCGGTGATCTCCAGCTGCTCCGGCAGCTTCTGGGTCATCAGCCCGGCGGCCCGCAGGTGCGCGGTCAGCCCGGCCAGGGTGAGCGCCGGCCCGTCCGCCCCCGGCCCGCCGTCCCGCCCGGCGAGCGTGACCACCGCGCACACCCGCTCCCCGCGCTCCCGGTCGGGCAGCCCGATCACCGCCGCCTCGGCCACCGCGGGATGGGTGCGCACCAGGTCCTCGACCTCCTGCGCGGAGATGTTCTCGCCCTTGCGGATGATGATGTCCTTCAGCCGCCCGGTGAGCACCAGGTGCCCGTCGGCGCGGAGGTACCCGAGGTCGCCGGTGCGGAAGAAGCCGTCCGCGCCGAACGCCGCGGCGGTCAGCGCCGGATCGGTGTACCGCCGGAACACCATCGGCCCGGCGACGGTCACCTCCCCGGTCTCCCCGGTCGCGGCCCGGCTGCCGTCCGCCCGTACGATCCGCACCCGGGCGCCCGCGACCGGCCGGCCGACGGTGTGCGCCAACTGCTCGTCGCTGTCGTACGGCGTCCCCATCGCGATCATCGGGCACTCGGTCATCCCGTACCCGTGGACCAGCGCGCACCCCAGCTCCCGCCCGGCCGCCCGGTACAGCTCCGGCGGCAGCGGCGCCCCGCCGCCGGAGAGCAGCCGCAGCGAGGGGATCAGCGGCCCGGCGTCGGGGGCGGCCGCCCGGCGGCGCCGCGACGCGTCGTGGAACGCCTGGTAGAACGCGGTGGAGCCGCCCGCCATGGTCACCCCGTGCCGCCGGTAGACGGCGGCGGCCCCCTCCGCGTCGAACGCCTCCAGCACGACCGCGGGGAAGCCGCTGATCAGCATGGCGATGACGTAGTCCGGCCCGGCGATGTGGGCGTAGGGGAACGCGATCGAGCCGACGTCGTCCGCCGACATCCCCAGCGCGGTGGCCAGCCCGGCCCCGCCGGCGATCAGCGAGGCGTCGGTGTGCTCGACCCCCTTGGGCGCGGCGGTCGTCCCGGACGTGTAGTAGATCCAGCGCACGTCACCGCCGCCGGCCCCGTCCACTGCACCGGTCCCGTCCGCGGGCTCGGGCAGCGCCGCCGGGTCCCCCTCCGGCAGCCCGCCCCCCACGTCCACCACCCGCACCCGCGCCCCGCCCGCGCCGGGGCCGCTTGCGATCTCGTCCGCCCCGGTCCCGTGTGCCGCCCCGCGCACCATCGCCGCGTAGTCGAACCCCCGCCACACCCCCGGTACCAGCGCGAACGCGGCCGCCGACTCGGCCAGGACGAACCCGACCTCCCGCGCCCGGTGCAGATGCAGCACCGGTATCTGCACGGCCCCGAGCCGGGCCAGCGCCAGCGAGGCGATCACCGTCTCGATACGGGTCGGCAGCTGCCACATCACCCGCGTCCCGGCCCCGATGCCCAGCTCCCGGAACCCGGCCGCCGCCCGCAGCGCCGCATCCCGCACCGCGCCGAACGACACGCTCCGCCCGCCGCCCCCGTCGAAGAACATCGGCGCGCTCCCCGAGGCCCGCGCCCGGTACTCGACCAGTTCCCACAGCGTGCGGACACGGGCGGGTTCGAACACGGCGCGCCTCCTGGGCGGACGGGCGGTGCAGGTCCGGACGGCGCGACTGTAGCAGCGGAGCTGACGGGGCGTCAGCTACCGTGCGAACCCCGTGTGGCACCCAGCGCGTGCGTCCCGTACGGGATGACTCGCCCGCCTCCACCCCGAAGGCGGACGCCAAGTGTTTCGGAATGAAAACATCCGCCCCCGGGAAGCGCGAACGGGGCCGGGTCTTCCGCCCGGCCCCGTCCGCGGCACCGCGCGGGGCGGAGTGTTCTCCGGCTCCCGGTCAGGGCATGTGGTTGTCCATCGGCGACAGCCCCGCGTGGTCGCCCTGCGGGGCCGCCGGCATGTGGTTGTCCAGCGGCGCCATGGGTGCGTGGCGGTCCGGGACCGTCACGGAATGCGACGGGCCGGGTATGTGGTTGTCGGCCAGGGCGGGCGTCGCGGCGGCGCCGAGAGCGGCCACCGCGAGGGCGGCGGCGGCCAAGGACTTCTTGGTGCGGGTCATGCCAACTCCTCAGAATCCGGGGATCGTTGCTGTTCCCAGAAACAAACTAGCGTTAAGTGTGGGCAGATGTTCGACACTTGTCGGGAAAGCCAGGGGATATCGCGGGTTTTACTCCCCGCGGAGAAACGCCACAGGGGCCGGTTTTCCGTGGCTTCCCCTCCCAGCCACGGAAACCCGGCCCCTGCGATCCCCCGTTTTCCCCGTTCCCCCGATTTCCTCAGGGGTCCCCCCGGGGCCCCCGGTTGTGTCCCCCCGTTCCCCCGTGTCCCCCCGTGTCCCCCGTGGGTTCAGTGGGTCTTACTTGGGCTCACCGATGGGCTGGTGGTTGTCCTCGGTGATGGCGACGCCCGGTGCGGCGATGGGCTGGTGGTTGTCCATCGGCTTGACGACATCCCGCTCGCCGGGCTTCTTCACGCGCGGAGTGACGCCGGGCGCGATGATCGGCTGGTGGTTGTCCAGTGGCAGGATGCCATCCAGTTCGGCGGTCGCCTGAGCCTGGTTGTCGGTGCTCATAGAGATCAACTCCTGAGTGGGCGCTTGATGCTTGATCCAGCCCGCCCGGCGACTCCCCCGTTGGTCGCCGGACGGGCATGGCGGCCGCTCACAATAACCGTGCGGCCTGGGCACCGAGCCGCTTGCCCCCCGAGGCGGCGGTTCGATGCTTCAAGAGTGGCCCCTCGCGATGAACGATCGATAAACGCCGGCGCTGAACGGGGAACGGTGGCCGTTCAGACGACCGCGGCGGGAGAGAGGAGCGCGTGCACCACGCGGCCTTCCGCGGAGCCCAGGCGTTCGAAGGTTGCCAGCGCCTCCTGCCAGCACACCCGCGCCCGGCCGGTGTGCCCCAAGGCGTGCAGGGCGCGGCCCAGCGTGGTCAGCACCGTGGCTCGCCAGGAGTCGCCGCCGATGCCCCGCAACGCGGTCAGCGCCTGCTCGGCGCGGTTCGCCGCGCTGGCCGGCCGACGGGCGGACAGATCCACCTCGGCCAGCCGGAAGTTGGTCATGCCCTCCCAGAAGCGCTGCCGACTGTCCTTGAAGATGGCCAGCGCGGCGGTCAGCTGCTCGGTCGCCTCATCCAGCCGCATCGCCTCGGTGTACGCCAGGGCAAGGGCGTACATGCCGTTGGCGAGCCGGCGTTTGGCCCCCAGCTCGCGGTAGATGGCGATGCCCTGCGCCGCCAGTTGGATGGCGCTGTCCACCCGGCCGGTGGCCAGATGCACGCGTGAGAGGTTGCACAGCGCGCTGGCCTCGGACTGCCGGTTGTGGTCGTCTTGGAAGGCCGACAGCGCCTGCCGCAGATACCCCTCGGCGTCGCTGTGCCGCCCCTGGGAATTGGCGATGATGCCGCGGTCGTTCGGCGCGTACGACGACGAGAACGGGTCGTCCGTGGCAAGTCCCAGCAGCATGGCGGACTTGGCGTTCTCGTCCGCCGCGTCCAACCGTCCGGTCAGGGTGCGGACGTAGGTGAGGGCCAGGTGGACGCGGGCCTCCGCGCGCTGGTCCCCGGCCTCCCGGGCGGCCCTGAGCAGGGCTACGCTGGTCTGCTCGAACTGCAACGCGTCGGCGCCCGACTCCGCGAGGTCCTTGACCAGCAGCATCAGGTCGGTCGCACGGCGCAGGGTTGCGGGGCCACTCGACTGGCGTGCGCAGGCGAGCAGGCAGCCGGCCTCGCTGAACAGCCACTCCAAGGCCGCGGCGCGCGCCCCGAATTCCAGCCCCGGGTAGTCGGTCTCCTCCAAGTGGGCGATCAAGCGGTCCCCGGGGCGTTCGAGGGCATAGACCCGCGATGCCGTCACCAAGTAGAAGTCGAGCAGCCGCGACAGTGCCGCGTCCCGTTCGGACGGCGGGTGTTCGTCGCGTTCGGCGCAGGCCCGGGCGTAGAGGCGGACGAGGTCGTGGTAGCGGTAGCGGCCCGGTGCGGCGGACTCCAGCAGGGAGGTGTCGACGAGTGATTCGAGGAGGTCCTCGGTCTCCTCCGCGCCGAGGCCCAGAAGCGCCGCCGCCGCGGCCAGGGAGATGTCCGGGCCGTCGGCCAGGCCCAGCAGGCGGAAGGCGCGGGCCTGGGGCGGCTCCAGCTGCTTGTAGCCCAGTTCGAAGGTGGCCTTGACGGCCAGGTCGCCGGCGCGGAGTTCGTCCAGCCGGCGGCGCTCGTCGGCGAGCTTGCTGGCGAGCGTGGCGACCGTCCAGGTGCGGCGGGAGGCCAGGCGGGACGCGGCGATGCGGATGGCCAGCGGGAGGAAGCCGCAGGCGCCGACGACGGCCATCGCGGCCTGTCGCTCGGACGCCACGCGCTCCTCGCCGACGATCCGGGTGAAGAGCCGGAGGGCCTCCTCCGGGCTCATCACGTCGAGGTCGACGAGGTGCGCGCCGGCCAGGTCGATCATCCGGGACCGGCTGGTGATCAGTGCCGCGCAGCCCTCCGTCCCCGGCAGCAGCGGCCGGACCTGTGCGGCGTCGCGGGCGTTGTCGAGCAGGGCCAGGACGCGGCGTCCGGCCAGTGTGGAACGGAAGAAGGCCGCCCGCTCCTCCAACCCGTCCGGGATCGCCGAGTCCGCCGTGCCCAGGGCGCGCAGGAACGCGCCGAGGACCGCCTCCGGTTCGGCCGGGTTATGGCCGGCGCCCTGGAGGTCCACGTACAGCTGCCCGTCCGGGAAGTGCTCGCGGGCGGTGTGCGCGACGTGCACCGCGAGGGTGGTCTTGCCGACGCCGCCGATCCCGGCGACCGCGGAGACCGCCATCACGCTGCCCTCGGCCGTCGCCAGCTGGTCGCTCAGTTCCCGGACGAACGCGGCCCGGCCGGTGAAGTCGGCGACCGTGGCCGGGAGCTGGCGCGGCCGGACGAACGCCGAGCCGCCGGCGTCCGGGCCGTCCTCGGCGGCCGGCGCGTCCAGGTCGGTGTCGGCGCGCAGGATCCGCTGCTGGAGCTCGGACAGCGACGCGCAGGGGTCCACGCCCAGCTCGTCCGCCAGCAGCCGGCGGGTGTCCGCGTACACCGCGAGCGCCTCGGCCTGCCGGCCGCTGCGGTACAGGGCCAGCATCAGCAGCTCCCGCAGCCGCTCGCGCAGCGGGTGCGCGGCGGTCAGCGCGGTGAGTTCGGAGACCGCCTCGGCGTGCGCGCCGGCCTCCAGGTCCAGTTCGAGCCGGGTCTCGGTCAGGGACAGCCGCCACTCCTGGAGCCGGGTCCGCTGGGTCTCGGCATACGGGCCGGGGAGCCCGGCGAGCGGCTCGCCGTCCCACAGGTCCAGGGCGGCGTCGAGGAGTTCGCGGGCCCGGCCGCGCTCCCCGGCGGTCTTGGCCTTCTCCGCCTCGGCGGCGTACTGCTCGGCGGTGTCGTGGTCGAGGTCGAGGGGGCGGCCGTCCACGGCCCGCAGCGCGTAGCCGCCGGACTCGCTGACCAGGGCCTCCGCGTCCGGCCCGAGCGCCTTGCGGAGCCGGGAGGCGTAGGTGCGCAGCGCGGCGAGGGCGGCGTGCGGCGGTTCGTCGCCCCACAGGGCGTCGACGAGCTCGGGCGCGGTGGCGGTGCGACCGCCGCGCAGCAGCAGCGCGGCGAGCAGGGCGCGCTGCTGCGGGGAACCCGCCGCCAGCGGCGTCTGGCCGCGCCAGGCCCGCACGGGACCGAGCACGGTGAAGCGGAGCCGCTCCCGCACCTGTCCCGGACCGTCGTCCATGGTGTCCCCCTGCCGTGTCCCGTCCGTCCGCGCTGCTGTCATGGCTGTTCGTCCGCGCCTTTACACCGGGCGCAACGGTCAGTCTGCCTTGTCCCGGGCCTCTACGTCAGTAGGGGTCCGCAGCGTGCACAAAGCCTCCCCGGACGGCGCGGAACGGCTCCCACCGCCGCCCGCGGGACGCCCGGAAGGATCCCTTCCGTCGTTCCCCGGACGCCGGTTGACGCGGTGCTTCCGCAGCTCAGCGCGGTGCCTCGCTCCCGGCGCGGTCCTCGCGCCCGGCCGCGGGCCCCGCCGTGCCTCCGCGCTGTTCCGTCCCCGCACGCCCCGTCCACACGTCCGCGGGGCCCGCGCCCCGTCACCGGAGGCGACCCCTGACTGGCTGGTTTGTTATGCCCGCCGTCCCGCCACGGCCGACACCCGCCTACGTACACGTACGCGGCGGGCCTACCGGTTCTCCACCGGAGTGCCCTTCCCCGGCGTGCCGGCTTACTGACGGTCCGTCAGATCAGCGCTACCGTACCCCCATGGAGTCCAACGCGCCCTTCCCCAGGATCATTTCGGTCGACGACCACACCGTGGAGCCCCCCGGCGTCTGGCGGGACCGGCTCCCCTCGAAGTACCACGACACCGGCCCGCGCATCGTCCGCGCGCCCATCAGGGAGATGACCTTCACAGGGGGGCGGTTCGCGCCCCGGATGGGCGACCCCGGGGACGACGGCCCGATAGCCGACTGGTGGGTCTACGAGGACCTGCACCGCCCGCTGACCCGCCTCGACACCGCCGTCGGCTACTCCCGCGACGAGATCAAGCTGGAGGGCATCACGTACGAGCAGATGCGCCCCGGCTCGTACTCGGTGCCCGAGCGGCTGGCCGACATGGACGCCAACCACGTGCAGTCCGCGCTCTGCTTCCCCACCTTCCCCCGCTTCTGCGGCCAGACCTTCACCGAGGCCAAGGACCGGGAGCTGGGCCTGCTGGGGGTGCGCGCGTACAACGACTGGATGGTGGAGGAGTGGTGCGGTCCGCAGGCCGGCGGCCGGCTGATCCCGCTGGCCATCGTCCCCCTCTGGGACGCGGACCTGGCCGCCGCCGAGGTGCGCCGCAACGCGGCCCGCGGCGTCCGCGCCGTCTGCTTCAGCGAGATCCCGCCGCACCTGGGGCTGCCGAGCATCCACACCGACCAGTGGGACCCGTTCCTGCGCGCCTGCGACGAGACCGGCACGGTCATCGCCATGCACATCGGCTCCTCGTCGAGGATGCCGTCCACCTCGGCCGACGCGCCGCCCGCCGTCGGTTCCACGATCACCTTCGCCAACTGCTGCTTCTCGATGACCGACTGGCTCATGAGCGGGGCGTTCGACCGCTTCCCCGGCCTGCGGATCATGTACGCCGAGGGCCAGATCGGCTGGATCCCGTACATCCTGGAGCGCGCCGACGTGGTCTGGGAGGAGAACCGCGCCTGGGGCGGCGTCGCCGACAAGGTCCGCCGCCCGCCGTCCGAACTCTTCGCCGAGCACGTGCACGGCTGCTTCTTCGACGACGCGTTCGGCCTGCGCAACCTCGACGCGATCGGCGTCGGCAACGTCCTCTACGAGACCGACTACCCGCACTCGGACTCCACCTGGCCCCGGTCCCGCGAGGTCGCCGAGTCCCAGATGTCCCACCTCGCCCCCGACACCGTCGAACGCATCGTCCGCGGCAACGCGATCGACCTGCTGGGGCTGACGGCGGACGGGCTGTGGGGTCCGTCGGTCAAGCGGCGCTGACCGGCCGCGGAACCGCCCGCCCGCGCGCCCGTCCGGTACCTACGGCACGTACGTACCGGACGGGACCGTTCCCGTCGCGGCGACTCCGGCCGGGACTCCGGCTACGACTCCGGCTGCGGCTGCGGCTCGCGCGGCGCCTCCGGGGGCATCGGGCCCCCGTCGTGCTTCCCGCCGTCGTCCTGGGCGATCACCTCCAGGTCCCGGGGGTGCCGGAACGGGGTACCGCGCCACCCTTCGGCATCGGGCGTGCGGGAGGCGTACGTCTCCACGGCTGTGGGGCTCATTCACCGACTCCTCTTCCGTGAGGGGCCTGCCGCCATCAGGTCACGGCGCGGCCCGTGGTCCGCAGGAACTGCGGTGGGGGTCACCCGCTCCGGACGTCTGCGCGTGCCGGGCTGGACCGCTTCCTGCGTCGGGGGAGCGCCCTGCCGCCTGCACAGAGGGAACGGCGTTCTTCGAAACGTAGGGCGAGCGAAGGAGACCGGTCCAATGCCTTGCGCGCGCTTGCACGTCTTCACCTCAGCGCCTGAACGGCGTCGGCGACCAGCGTTCGGGCGTGCTTTCCGTAACAGGCGATCGAGGCGAGCGCGGAGAACATGCGCTCATAGGTCTTGATTTCGCTGGGCTGTTTCACGGCAATCTGTGCGGTGGCCAGCTCGATGATTACCTGCTCGTTGTCGAAGAGCCAGAAGCCCTCCAACGGCCACATGCGGCGGTCGGCCGCGAACGGAACGACGCCGAAGCTGACGTGTGGCAACGAAGCTATGGAGAGCAAGTGCTCAAGCTGCTCAGTCATCACCTCACGGGAGCCGAATCGGGCCCGCAGCGCAGCTTCCTCCAGGATGATGCCGAAGCAGCGTCCGGCGTCGCGCACTACGCGCTGCCGCTGCATGCGCACTTCGAGCGCTGCCTCGACGTCGTCGGGCAGCCGTCGGAAGGCGGAGATGGTGCGCATGATGGCCCGCGCATAGTCCTTGGTCTGGAGTATTCCGGGAATGACCCCCGGCTCATAGATGCGAAAGCGCCGGGTCCGCTCGTAGAGGGGGACATGGGCCTGTTGGGCGTGCCGCATCCCGTCCCGTTGGAGCCGTCGCCACTCGACGTACATCCCTTCGATGCCGTGCGCCGACGCGAGGAGGTCTGCGTATACCTCTGGGGCACCGCAGAGTTCCGCGTAGGCGCGCAAGTCGGCGTCCGAGGGTGAGGTCTTGCCGTTTTCGAGCCGGGAAGTTTTGGATTCGCTCCAGCCGGCACGGTCCGCGAGGGACCGTGCCGTCATGCCGGTGCGTTGCCTCATCTCCTTGAGCCGTTGGCCGAGGGCACGGCGGGCCGCCTGCACCGCGGACGAGGGCGAGTTGGTCATGGGCGCGTCGCTGGATGGGTCAGGAAGGGCGGTACTCCGCGTGCGGGGTGGCGCGCTCCCACACGGCTTCGAAGGCGCTGACGCACAGGTCGCGGATCTTCGGGTCGGTCGTCAGCTCCATCCAGTCCTCCGAGCTTTCACCGTCCCCGGTGAAATGCAGGACGAGGACGAGTTCGTTGTCGAACACCCAGAAGTCGTTGCCGGGGAAGGCGATATCGGTCGCCCGGCGGCGGGAAAGCCAGCCGATCTGCTCGCCAGCTCTGACGTTGGCGTCGGAAACGTGGTGCTCGAACCGGATGTAGTCCGATTCGGGCACCGAGAAGACCCTTGCCCGACGGATCACGGCGCCGCGATCCGTCGCTTGCCGCGCCCAGGTGAGCCAGGGGCGCAGTTCGGGGTCGTTGTCCTCCGGGAGGTTGCGTTTCCCTGCCTTCCAGGCAAGGAAACTCGGATCGGACTCCATATATCCGTCGCGCATTTCCAGATGAACGGCGGAATGCTTGGTCGAGGCCAGCAGGCTCTCAAACGTCGGGGGCTTCGTCACGCTTCACCTCCAGGAAGAACTGCACCATGCGCCGGGGAATCTCCACGACGTCCTCGTGATCCGGCACGTCCATCCGGGAGCGGCGGCGCGCGTCCGTGACCTTCAGCCCCTGGACGAGATAGCTGTCGGTCTCGTCGTCGAGGTAAACCGTGGGAGAACCGCCGTCCTTGCTTTCGGGATCCTTGCCGAGCATGTGCAACGACATGATGCCCTCCTCGTTCGCGGGGTGGTAGCTGAGCGCGATCCTGCACTCTGCGCTCTGCTCGGCGCACGCGACTTGCACGAACTTGCACGGTGACAAGCTGCCGCTTGGCGGGCTGCTGGGGAAGCCGCCGAGCTGGCGCAAGCGTGTGGAGTGCGGCGTCCGGAGCCGCCCAGCGTTCGCCTGCTGGTCCACTGCCGCCTACCGGAGCCGGAGCACCATCACGTCATGAAGGTCGGCGCCCTCCCAGGGGTGGGCCTCACCCACCTTGCGGTACCCCCAGGAGCGGTAGGCGGCCTGCGCCGCGGGGACGTCCGGGCGGGCGTTGAGCAGTACCCGCTCCTCGGTGGCGCCGGCGAGCAGCGTCTCGTGCATCCGCCGGGCCACGCCGCGGCGGCGCCAGGGGGCCCGTACGGCCAGCTCCATCAGCCCGAACGTGCGGTGTCCGTCCTCCCGGCGGAGCCCTTCGCTGACGGGCGTGGTGAGGCGGTCCCACCAGCCGGTTGCCGGGCTGAGGGGGTAGCCGTACGCGATACCGACCGGCTCACCGTCCCCCGTCCGGGCGAGTGCGGCGCGGAAGGTGGCCTTCCGTACCTGGGACCGGAAGCGGCGGAAGTTGGCGTCAACGTCCCCCGAACCCTTGTCGTACGGCGGCTCCGCGAACGCCTCGGCATAGACCAGGGTGAACGCCTCCTCGGCCCGCGCGGCTGCCGGGCCGTCCAGGCGCTCCACGGTGATCGTTTCTGAAGTGCTCATCGGGCCCTCGCTCGCGTCGTCTCCCGGATGCGCTCGACCGCGTCCCGCGCTGAAGAAGCCTCGAAGCGCACTGCGGCCTGTTCGAAGGCGTGCAGTCGGCGGCGGAGCCTGGCTGAGGAGACCCCGCCGCATGCGGCAAGGACGCGCGTCATCTCGTGGCACGCTTCCTCCACCTCACCCGTGTCCAGGAGCGTCTGCGCCAAACGGGCTCGGTACCAAGCAGTGTTACGCGTGTAGCCGCCGCCGAGTCCCGCGACGGCGGCGCGCAGGAACGGGATCGCGCGCGCGGGTCGGTGCGCCCTGGCGTAGTAGGCCGCCGTTGCGTAATCGACCTCAACGGGGCCGGCGAACCTGGCCCATGGCGGCACATCTGTGTCCATGTCGGTGCGTCCCTGGTACGACACGGCGCGGCTCAGCGCCCTGCGTGCGCCGGGGAGATCGCCCGAGTGCGTGGCCGCGCTCGCTTCCCGCAGGGAGATCACCAGATGCACGGTGGGACCCGCCCCTGCCTGGTGCGCGAGGCGGTATGCGTTCTCGACCGCGGACCGCGCCTCCCAGAAGCGCCCGGAGTCGACGGTGAGCAGTGACAGCGTGTTGAGGGCGCGGACCTGCAACAACGGGTTGTCGATGAGCTGTGCGGCGGTCATCGCCTCCATGCAGGCGGCACGCGCCTCGCCGGCAGGGCCGCCGTCGTAGCCGAACCAGGCTCGGTGACAGGCGATTTCGCAGAGCATGGTCTGGAGGGCGCGGCCCACCCGGCTTGTGTAGACGCTGCCGTTCAACGCACGGGTGATCTGCTGTTCAAGCCGTTGCGCACGGGTCTTGGCGGGTATGCCGCCCAAGCGGTGGTCAACGGTGTACAGGTCGGCGAAACGAGCGCGCAGCGCCGCGACATCGCTCGCACCGAGCCGAGGGCCGTGCTGTTGCGGGAGGATCGCAGCGGCAACGACCGCTCCCGTACCTGTGACGAATGCCCGGCGTCTCACTTCTTCATCGTCGCCGATTCTTTCCGCCGTCGCTCTCCGGTGGGCCGGGACAGCGAATCCCAGGTCCGCAAGGGGGAGGCCGAACAACGCCTCCAGCACCGCCTGCTGGCCCGGATGCGGCAGTGGCGGTGGCGCCTCGCTCTCCCATCTCCGTAACTGGCGGACGCTCACCGAGGCGCTGACCCCTAAGCGATCCGCCTCGCGGGCGAACGCGGCGACGAAGGCCGTCTGCGTATACCCGGCTTCCTTGCGCAACCGCGCGAGCGGGCTTCCATTTCCCTCCGCCATGCGTGTCCCCTTGGGTGTGCGGATCTCCTTGTCACCGTAACGACGTGATCGGGGGCCCGGTGGCAAAACGTCCGCCGAAACGTCCGGTCGGGGAGGACCCACGGGCGCCGCCGGGACGGTGCACTGGTGGGACAGCGATCCACCGCCACAAAGGACCCCCGCGACCGTGGGAGCGGCCCGGGGGCGTGGCCCTCAACCCCATGGAGGTTGACGACGTGCGCCAATTTAGCGCTTGGCTCTTCGATGTGCTGCTGCGGGTGGCACTGCCCGCCCGAGGACGGCACCGCTGTCCCGGGGTGCCGGCAGCCCCGGTGCCCGGGGCCGCGCCACCGCCCGTGCCCCGCCACGTTCCCGCCCGACGGTGGGCGGGGCCGGGGCCGCTGCGTCGTGACGACGTCCACCCCGTCCGCCCCTACGTCCTCACCGCCGAGGAACGGCAGCGACGCCGCGAGCAGCGGGGCCGACGCCGGACGTTGTGGCTGGCGGTGCACGGGATCGACGCCGGGCCGCGCTGGATCCACGGTCTGGAGGTGGCGGGCTGATGTGCGGTACGGGCGCCCCCGTTCACCTGTGGGAACCGTTGCCGGAGCCGGTGCCGGCCGACGGGTGTGACGTGTGCGGCGCGCTGGCCGGGCAGCGGGCACGGGCTCACGCCGCCGGCGACTGGTCGAAGGTGACCGACTGCAATGTGGAGATGCGGCGGCCGCATCCACGTGCGTAGGAGCCGCGCGCGTGACGTCCTGGTGGCGAGGTGGCCGCCGTGCGCGTCTGAGGGGCGCCGACTCCTCTTGTCTGATGCGCCGTCAGGTACCACCATGTCCGCACTTCGAGTGCGGCGCGGCGCGGCGCGGTTCGGGCCGGGTCGGGAGGGGTGTGGGCATGGTGCGGGTGCTTCCGCAGGGGCGGCTGGTGTACGGGATGCAGTTGCCGGTGCAGGCGCAGAGCGGGCTCTTCGCCGAGGGGTGGGAGGCGGGGGCCGGGCCCCGGGACCTGGTGGCGGTGGCGCGGGCGGCCGACCGGGCCGGGTTCGCGTACGTGGCGTGCTGCGAGCACGTGGCGGTGCCGCGGCGGCTGGCCGGGGCGATGGGGACGGTCTGGTACGACCCGGTGGCGACGCTGTCGTACCTGGCGGCGGTGACGGAGCGGGTGCGGCTGCTGAGCCATGTGGCGGTGGTGGGGCTGCGGCATCCGCTGCTCAGCGCCAAGCAGTACGCGACGCTGGACCGGCTGTCCGGGGGGCGGCTGATCCTCGGGGTCGGCGCCGGGCACGTCCGGGAGGAGTTCGAGGCGCTCGGGGTGGACTTCGGGCGGCGCGGGGCGGTGCTGGACGAGACGGTCGACGCGCTCAAGGCCGCGCTGGGGGAGGAGGAGTTCCCGGAGTTCGCGGGGGAGCGGTTCGCGTTCGGGGGGCTGGGGCAGGCGCCGCGGCCGGTGCAGCGCCCGCGGCCCCCGGTGTGGGTCGGCGGCTCGTCCCCGGCGGCCGTGCGCCGGGCCGCGGTCCGGGGGGACGGGTGGCTGCCCCAGGGGGACCGCAGGGACCAGCTGCCGCGGCAGATCGGGACCGTGCGGCGGCTGCGGGCGGAGGCCGGGGTCGCCGAACCGATCGAGATCGGCGCGATCGCGGAGCCGGTGTACGTGGGGAAGCCGGGCTGGGACACCGGGCGGCGGACACTGACCGGCGCGCCGGAGCGGATCGCGGCCTCGTTGCGGGAGTACGCGGCGATGGGCGTCGACCAGATCCAGGTGCGGCTGCGCAGCCGTGACCGGGCGGAACTGGTCGAACAGGTCGCCGCCTTCGGCGCGGAGGTGGGGCCGCTGCTCAACGGCTGACCGGCGGGGCGGCGCCGCCGCCGGGCCACTGTTCGTTCGGACACCCACCCACAGGGAGCGCGGTCATGGGAAAGCTCGACGGCAGGGTCATCGTCATCACGGGAGCGGCGCGCGGGCAGGGGGAGCAGGAGGCGCGGCTCTTCGCGGCGGAGGGGGCGCGGGTGGTGCTCGGCGATGTGCTGGCGGAGGAGGGGGAGGCGCTGGCCGCGGAGCTGGGGGAGGAACGGGCCCGGTTCGTACGGCTGGACGTGGCGGTGGAGGAGGACTGGACGGCGCTGGTGGCGGCCGCCACGGCGGCGTTCGGGAAGATCGACGGGCTGGTGAACAATGCGGGCATCCTGCGCTTCAACGCGCTGGTGGACACGCCGCCGGCGGAGTTCCGGCAGGTGCTCGACGTCAACCAGACCGGCTGCTTCCTGGGGATCCGGGCGGTGGCACCCGAGATCGCGGCGGCCGGCGGCGGGACGATCGTCAACACCGCCTCGTGCGCGGGGCTGACCGGTATGCCGTACGTCGGCGCGTACGCCGCCACCAAGCACGCGGTGGTGGGGCTGACCCGGGTGGCCGCGCTGGAGCTGGCGGGCCGGGGGATACGGGTGAACGCGGTGTGCCCGGGGGCGGTGGACACGCCGATGACCCGTCCGGCGGGGCCGGCCCCCGCGGAGAATCCGGCGGATCCGGCACAGCAGGCACAGCAGGCACAGGAGGCGCGGGCCGTGGAGGAGTTGTACCGGAAGCTGGTGCCGCTGGGGCGGATGGGGCGGCCGGAGGAGGTGGCCCGGCTGGCGCTGTTCCTGACGAGTGAGGACTCGTCGTACATCACGGGGCAGCCGTTCGTGATCGACGGGGGGTGGCTGGCGGGGGTGAGTCCGTTCTGAGGGCGGCAGGGCGGCAGGGCGGCAGGGCGGCAGGGCGGCAGGGCGGCAGGGCGGCAGGGCAGTGGGGCGGCGGGTGGCACGGCAGAGGGGGCGGCGGGACCGGCCGGCGGCCGCGCAGGTGGGCGTGGCCGGAGGCGCGGGCGGCCCGTTGCTGACGGGGCGTCAGGTTTGCCGGTTGCGGGTATTGACGGGCCCCGGCGGCGCTGGAACAGTCGGTGCCATTGAACCTGACGATGCGTCAGAAAATCCGCTGAGCGGGTAGGGACGGTGAACCCCCTTGGAATTCGGGCTCTTTGTGCAGGGCTATGTGCCCGCCGCGCGAGCGCAGGCCGACCCGGAGGCCGAGCACCACGCGCTGATGGAGGAGACCGAGTACGTCATCCAGGCGGACCGGTCCGGCTTCAAGTACGCCTGGGCCTCCGAGCACCACTTCCTGGAGGAGTACTCGCACCTCTCCGCCAACGACGTCTTCCTCGGCTACCTCGCGCACGCCACCGAGCGGATCCACCTGGGCTCGGGCATCTTCAACCCGCTCGCGCCGGTCAACCACCCGGTGAAGGTCGCCGAAAAGGTCGCCATGCTCGACCACCTCTCCGGCGGCCGCTTCGAGTTCGGCTCCGGGCGGGGCGCCGGGAGCCACGAGATCCTCGGGTTCCTGCCGGGCATCACCGACATGAACCACACCAAGGAGATCTGGGAGGAGACCATCGCGGAATTCCCCAAGATGTGGCTCCAGGACGAGTACGCGGGGTTCCGCGGCAAGCACTGGCAACTCCCGCCGCGCAAGGTCCTGCCCAAGCCGTACGGGGGTTCCCACCCGGCCATGTGGTACGCGGCCGGCTCGCCGTCCTCCTACGCGATGGCCGGGAAGAAGGGGCTGGGCGTCCTCGGCTTCAGCGTGCAGAAGGTCGCGGACATGGAGTGGGTCGTCGAGGCGTACAAGAACGCGGTGAAGGACGCCGAGCCGGTCGGCGACTTCGTCAACGACAACGTGATGGTGACGTCCACCGCGATCTGCGCGGAGACCCACGAGCAGGCCGTGCGGATCGCGGTCGGCGGCGGGCTCCACTACCTCCAGTCGCTGCTCTTCCGCTACCACGACACCTTCCCGCGCCCGGACGGCATCCCCGAGTGGCCCGCCCTGCTCCCGGAGTACACCGAGGAACTGGTCGAGCTGCTGATCGCCGAGGAGCTGATGATCTGCGGCGATCCCGACGAGGTGCTGCGGCAGTGCAAGCGCTGGGAGCAGGCCGGCGCCGACCAGCTCTCCTTCGGCCTGCCGATCGGGATCTCGTACGAGGACACCATGACCACCATCAAGCTCATCGGCGAGCACGTCATCCCGAAGATCGACACCGACCCGGTGCACCGGACGACCCGCTTCCGGCAGCGGGCGGGAGCGGCGGCGGGCTGACCGCCTCAGCGGGCTGACCGGCCTCGGCAGGCTGACCGGCCGCCACAGGCAGACCGCCTTCGCAGGCCGACCGGCCGCCGCAGGCGCACCGGCGGCTCGGGCCGGCCGGTCGCGGGCCCGGCCGCTCCTGCCTCGCGCCACCCCGCCCCGCCCCCGCGCCGTGGTTTCACGTGAAACACCGCCGCCCGCCCCGCGACGACCATTCCACCCACCCACCCGCACCGAGAAGGGACGCACGCCATGCTCGACCACCTCATCCAGGCCGCGACCGTCGTGGACGGCACCGGCGCGCCCGCCTTCGCCGCCGACGTCGGCATCCGGGACGGACGGATCGCGGTGATCGCCGGGCCGGGCACGGTCACCGAGGAGGCCCGGACCAGGGAGGACGCGGGCGGCCTCGTCCTCACCCCGGGCTTCGTCGACCCGCACACCCACTACGACGCCCAGCTGTTCTGGGACCCGTACGCGACCCCCTCCCTCCACCACGGCGTGACCACCGTCGCGGGCGGCAACTGCGGCTTCACCCTCGCCCCGCTCCACCCCGGACGGCCCGAGGACGCCGACTACACCCGGCAGATGATGAGCCGGGTCGAGGGCATGTCCCTGGTCGCCCTGGAACAGGGCGCGCCCTGGACCTGGCACACGTTCGGGGAGTACCTGGACGCACTGGAGGGGCGGATCGCGGTCAACGCCGGCTTCATGGTGGGCCACTGCGCGCTGCGCCGCCACGTCATGGGCCCGGACGCGGTCGGCGGGCAGCCCACCCCGGACCAGCTGGACGCGATGCTCCGGCTCTTCCACGAGGCGATGGACGCCGGCGCGTGGGGCCTGTCCACCACCCAGTCCGCCACCCACACCGACGGCGACGGCGCGCCGGTCGCCTCCCGCCACGCCCGCCCCGCCGAACTGCTCGCGCTCTCCCGCGCCGTCGCCGAGCACGAGGGCACCCAGATCGAGGCGATCGTCGCCGGCTGCCTGGACCGCTTCAGCGACGAGGAGATCGACCTGCTGGCGGAGATGTCCGCGGCCGCCGGACGCCCGCTGAACTGGAACGTGCTGACCATCGACTCCGCCGTCCCCGACCGCGTGCCGCGCCAGCTCCTCGCCTCCGAACGGGCCCGCAAGGCCGGCGGCCGCGTCGTCGCGCTGACCATGCCCATCCTCACCCCGATGAACATGTCGCTGGGCACCTTCTGCGCCCTCAACCTCCTCCCCGGCTGGGGCGACGTGCTCGGCCTCCCGGTGCCCGAGCGGATCGCCCGGCTGCGCGAGGCGGACGTCCGGGCGGAGATGCTGCGCCGCGCGTCCGGCGAGGAGGCCGGGGTCTTCCGGCGGCTGACCGACTTCGCCCGCTACGTCATCGGCGACACCTACTCCGCGGCCAACGAGGGACTGACCGGCCGGGTGGTCGGGGACATCGCCGCCGAACGCGGCCAGGACCCGTTCCACTGCCTGGTCGAGATCTGCGCCCACGACCGCCTGCGCACGGTGCTCTGGCCGATGCCCACCGACAACGACCCGGCCAGCTGGGAGCTGCGGCAGCAGACCTGGCAGCACCAGGACGTCCTGCTCGGCGGCTCGGACGCCGGTGCGCACCTGGACCGGATGTGCGGCGCCCCGTACACCACCCGCTTCCTCGGGGACTGCCTGCGCGGCCGCAAACTCGTCGGACTGGAACAGGCCGTGCGGATGCTGACCGACGACCCGGCGCGGCTCTTCGGGCTGCGCGACCGGGGCCGGATCGCCGAGGGGCACCACGCCGACCTGGTCCTCTTCGACCCCGAACGGATCGACGCCGCCCCCGCGACGCTGGTGCACGACCTGCCGGGCGACAGCCCCCGCCTGGACTCCCGCGCGATCGGCGTGGTCAGCGTGCGGGTCAACGGGGTGGAGACGATCCGGGACGGCGCGGTGACCGGCGCGGTGCCCGGCACCGTCCTGCGGTCGGGCCGGGACACCGAGACGGTGAGCACCCGGTGAACGGGCGCGGACCCGCGCGGCGTCCGGGGCCGGGGCGCGGCGCCGGCGGGCCGGGGCAGCCGCTGTTCATCGGCGGGGCCTGGGTGGAGCCGGACGACGGCTACTACGACGTCATCGACCCGGCGACCGAGGAGACCGTCGGGCACGCCCCCGAGGCGAGCCCGTCCCAGGTGGCGGCCGCGGTGGACGCCGCCCGGGACGCCTTCGGCACCTGGTCGCGGACCGCGCCGGAGGAACGGGCGGCCGTCCTGGACCGCACCGCCCGGATCATCCGCCGCGAACTGGCGGGGTACGCCGAACTGGCCCAGGCGGAGAGCGGCGCCACGACCCGGACGGCCCGCGCCCTCCAGGTAGGGGTCTCCGCGGCCCGCTTCGCGCGCTACGCCCGCGGCGCGCTGGAACCGGTGGAGACCGCGGTGCCGCCGCAGATCAACGAGGCCGGGCCGATGGGCGGCGGGGGCGTCTTCGGGGCGGTCGCGGTGCGCCGCCCGGTGGGCGTGGTCACCTGCATCACCTCGTACAACAACCCGTGGGCGAACCCGGCGGGGAAGGTCGCGCCGGCACTGGCCATGGGCAACACGGTGGTGGTCAAACCGGCGCCGCAGGACCCGCTGTCGGTGTACCGGATGGCCGAGGCGCTGGCGGAGGCCGGGGCCCCGCCCGGGGTGGTCAACGTCGTCAGCGGGACCCGCCCGGAGACCGGCGCGGCGGCGGTGGCGGCGGACGGTGTGGACATGGTCAGCTTCACCGGGTCCACCGCGGTCGGGCAGCGGATCGCCCAGGAATGCGGCCGCGGGATGAAGCGGCAGCTGATGGAGCTGGGCGGCAAGGGCGCCGCGCTGGTCTTCGACGACGCCGACCTGGCGTCCGCCGTCGCCGGCATCGGCACCACCTTCTCCTTCTACAGCGGCCAGATCTGCACCGCCCCGACCCGGGTCATCGCGCAGCGCGGGATCTACGAACGGCTGGTGGCGGGGCTGGCGCGGTACGCCGGGCGGCTGCCCGTCGGGGACCCGCGGGACCCGGCGACGGTGGTCGGCCCGGTGATCTCCGCCGCGCACCGGGACCGCGTCGAGGCGCACCTCGCGCTGGCGGTCAAGGAGGGCGCCCACCTGGTGGCCGGCGGCGAACGACCGGAGGCGGAGCGCGGCTTCTACGTGGCGCCGACCCTCTTCGCGGAGTGCGCCCCCGGGATGCGGGTGGTCCGGGAGGAGATCTTCGGCCCGGTGGTGGCGGTGCTGCCCTTCGACGACGAGGAGGAGGGCATCGCACTGGCCAACGACAGCGACTACGGGCTGCTGGACTACATCTGGTCCGGCGATGTGGCCCGGGCCTTCCGGGTGGCGGGGCGGCTGCGGGCCGGCGGGGTCGGGATCAACACGGTGGGGCGGAACATGGAGGCGCCGTTCGGCGGCTTCAAGCGCAGCGGGGTCGGCCGCGACGTGGGCTCGTACGCGCTGCACGCCTACAGCGAGCTCCAGGCGGTGGTGTGGCCGGGGTGAGGGGCGGGGCGAGGAAAGCAGGCGCGGGCGCGGGCGGCGCGGCCGGAATCGGGGGCCGTCACGACGTGAATGCCGCGTGACCGGTATGTGACGTTCGAAATTCGGACGGGAAAATTTGGAACCGGGTCAAATCAGACAGTGCTGCGATTCTCGCAATGCGGAAGACTTCCATCGCGCAACCGATGTCCAAGGTTCAACATGATTTTATCCTTCGAATAACTGCTTGATGCATCGATTTCCCTGCGGAGCGAAGCCCTGGCCTCCGGAGGATGATCTTCCGGATACGGAAACAGCAGCGCTTAACGTCCTGTTCATGGTTCAGGTTGACCCCCGGCCCCAGGCCGGAGACACGGTAACGAGCGTCACCGCTACCGGCAGTAACCCCGCAAGCGCCACCGGCGACACCCGGAACAAGGGCCTCAGCGGCAACTCCGTCGGCCTGCTCGGCAGCGCGGTCATCGGCATCTCCACCGTCGCGCCGGTCTACTGCCTCACCTCCACGCTCGGCCCCACCGTCGGCGAGGTCGGCGTGCAGATGCCCGCCGTCTTCCTGGCCGGTTTCCTGCCGATGCTGCTGGTCGCCTTCGCCTACCGCGAGCTGAACAAGGCCGTCCCCGACTGCGGAACCTCCTTCACCTGGACCGTCAAGGCATTCGGGCCGCGGGTCGGCTGGATGTGCGGCTGGGGCCTGGTGATCGCCACGATCATCGTGCTCTCCAACCTGGCCGGCGTCGCCACCTCGTTCTTCTACCTCCTGCTCGGCGAACTCACCGGCAGCCCCGCGATCGCCGCCCTGGACCACAACCGGCTCGCGCACGTCCTGACCTGCCTGGCCTTCATCACCGTCGCCACCGCCATCAGTTACCGCGGGATGACCGCGACCAAGGGCGTCCAGTACACCCTCGTCGGCCTCCAACTCGCCGTCCTCGCCGTCTTCGTGGCGATGGCCGTCGTCAAGGCGCGCTCCGGCGACTTCGCCGGCTCGCTGCACTTCTCCTGGACCTGGCTCGACCCGTTCGCGGTGAAGTCGTTCTCCTCCTTCACCGCCGGCCTCTCCCTCTCGATCTTCATGTTCTGGGGCTGGGACACCTGCCTGACGGTGAACGAGGAGACCGCCGGCAGCGAGAAGACCCCCGGCCGGGCCGCGCTGCTGGCCATGCTCGTCCTGATCGGCTCCTACCTGCTGACCGCCGTCGGCTCGCAGATGTTCGCCGGCGTCGGCGGCAAGGGCCTCGGGCTCGGCAACCCGCACACCGCCGACAACGTCTTCGCCGCCCTCGCCAACCCCGTCATGGGCACCGTGCTCGGCGTGCTGCTGTTCGTCGCGGTCCTCGCCTCGGCCGCCGCCAGCCTCCAGACCACCTTCATCCCGGTGGCCCGCACCGTCCTGGCGATGAGCACCTACGAGGCGCTGCCGGCCTCCTTCGCCCGGATCCACCCGCGCTTCCGCTCCCCGGGCCGGGCCACCGTCGCGGCCGGCACCGCGACCGGTGTCTTCTACGCCGTGATGAGCTTCATCAGCCAGAACGTGCTCATCGACACCATCTACGCGCTCGGCCTCATGATCTGCTTCTACTACTCGATCACCGCCTTCGCCTGCGCCTGGTTCTTCCGCCGCGAACTGCGCAACTCCGCCCGGGACCTCTTCCTCAAGGGCGTCTTCCCGCTGCTCGGCGGCCTGCTGCTGGCCTCCGTCTTCACCAAGACCCTGATCGACATGTGGAACCCCGCCTACGGATCCGGCAGTTCGGTCCTCGGCGTCGGCTCGGTCTTCATCATCGGCGTCGGCCTGCTCCTCCTCGGCGCCGTCCTCATGCTCGTCATGCAACGCCGCAGCCCCGCCTTCTTCCGCGGCGAAATCCTCACCCGCTCAACCCCGGCACTGGTGGTCGAGGACTGAGGCCCCGGGGGCCCGGGGGGCTCCCCCCCCCCGCCCCCGGGGCCCGGCCCGCGCGCCGACCGCGGGCC
>NZ_JALMUV010000034.1 GCF_023155275.1 Streptomyces rhizoryzae | reverse complement strand
GCCCCCGACACCACCCACAACCCCCAAGGCACCCCGCCCACCCCAACCACCCCGCCGAAGGCGAAAAACCGCAACCCCCACGGCGGGACAGCCAACAACGTGCGGGAGAGCCCCGAAGGGCCACGCGGCGTCACCCAAGGATCGTGGTGAGGAACTCACCTACCCACGCGAGTAGCTCGCGCCCCACCACCGGCTTGCCGCCGATGCGGCCCGTCGTGGGGCGGGGGACCAGGATCTGGCGGGTGGCCGGCTTCAGGACCGTACGGGGGTGGAGCCGCTTCAGGCGGAGTTCCTGGGATTCGCGCAACTCCACGGGGCCGAAGCGGATGTTGGAGCCCTGGAGGGTGATGTCGGTGACACCGCAGGAGCGGGCCAGCATCCGCAGGCCGGCGACCAGGAGGAGGTTCTCCACCGGCTCGGGCAGCTTGCCGTAGCGGTCGGTCAGCTCCTCGCGGACCGCGGCGATGTCCTCCTCGGAGCTGGCCGAGGCGATCGCGCGGTACGCCTGGAGCCGCAGCTGCTCGCCCGGCGCGTAGTCGTGCGGGACGTGCGCGTCCACCGGCAGCTCGATCTTGACCTCCAGCGGCGGCTCCTCCTCCACGCCGCCCTCCAGGGACGCGCGGTAGTCGGCCACCGCCTCGCCGACCATCCGGACGTAGAGGTCGAAACCGACGCCCGCGATGTGCCCGGACTGCTCGCCGCCGAGGAGGTTGCCCGCACCGCGGATCTCCAGGTCCTTCATCGCCACGTACATGCCCGCGCCCATCTCGGTGTGCTGGGCGATGGTGGCGAGGCGCTCGTGGGCGGTCTCGGTGAGCGGCTTCTCCGGCGGATAGAGGAAGTAGGCGTAGCCGCGCTCCCGGCCGCGGCCGACCCGGCCGCGCAGCTGGTGCAGCTGGGACAGGCCGAAGTTGTCGCCGCGCTCGACGATCAGGGTGTTGGCGTTGGAGATGTCGATGCCCGATTCGACGATCGTGGTCGAGACCAGGACGTCGAACTTCTTCTCCCAGAAGTCGACCACGACCTGCTCCAGCTGGGACTCGCCCATCTGGCCGTGCGCGGTCTGGATCCGCGCCTCGGGGACGATCTCGCGGAGCCGGGCCGCGGCCCGGTCGATCGACTCGACGCGGTTGTGGATGTAGAAGACCTGGCCCTCGCGCAGCAGCTCGCGGCGGATCGCGGCGCCGATCTGCTTCTGCTCGTAGGGGCCGACGAAGGTCAGCACCGGGTGCCGCTCCTCGGGCGGCGTGGTGATCGTCGACATCTCCCGGATGCCGGTGACCGCCATCTCCAGGGTGCGCGGGATCGGCGTCGCGGACATCGTGAGCACGTCGACGTTGGCGCGCAGCTTCTTCAGCTGCTCCTTGTGCTCGACGCCGAAGCGCTGCTCCTCGTCGACGATGACCAGGCCGAGGTCCTTGAACTTCGTCTCGGACGAGAACAGCCGGTGGGTGCCGATGACGATGTCCACCGCGCCCTCCCGCAGGCCCGCAAGGACCGCCTTGGCCTCGGTGTCGGTCTGGAAGCGGGACAGCGCCCGGACGTTCACCGGGAACTGGCCGTAGCGCTCGGTGAAGGTGCCGTAGTGCTGCTGGACGAGGAGGGTGGTGGGCACCAGGACCGCCACCTGCTTGCCGTCCTGGACGGCCTTGAAGGCGGCGCGGACCGCGATCTCGGTCTTGCCGTAGCCGACGTCGCCGCAGATCAGCCGGTCCATCGGGACCGACTTCTCCATGTCCTCCTTGACCTCGGCGATGGTGGTGAGCTGGTCGGGCGTCTCGGCGTACGGGAACGCGTCCTCCAGCTCGCGCTGCCAGGGGGTGTCCGGGCCGAAGGCGTGGCCGGGCGCCGCCATCCGCGCGGAGTACAGCTTGATCAGGTCGGCGGCGATCTCCTTGACCGCCTTCTTGGCGCGCGCCTTGGTCTTCGTCCAGTCCGCGCCGCCGAGCCGGTGCAGCGTCGGCGCCTCCCCGCCCACGTACTTGGTGACCTGCTCCAGCTGGTCGGTGGGGATGTAGAGGCGGTCGCCGGGCTGGCCGCGCTTGGCCGGGGCGTACTCCACCAGCAGATACTCGCGGGTGGCGCCCTGGACGGTGCGCTGCACCATCTCGATGTACCGGCCCACACCGTGCTGCTCGTGGACGATGAAGTCCCCGGCCTGGAGGGTGAGCGGGTCGATCTGCTTGCGGCGGCGGGCCGGCATCCGCGCGGCGTCCTTGCCCGCGGCCTTCTGCCCGGACAGGTCCGTCTCCGTCAGCACCGCGAGCTTCAGGCCCGGATCGACGAAGCCGTTGTCGATCGAGCCGCACGCCACGTGCACCACGGACGGCGCGATCCCGTCGAGGTCGGCCTCCAGCCGGGCGGCGATGCCCTCCCCGCCCAGCACCTCGACCGTACGGGCCGCGGGGCCGTGCGCCTCGGTGACGAAGACCGTGCGCCAGCCGTCGGCCAGCCACTGCTTGGTGTCCGCCAGCGCCCGCTGGGTGTCGCCGCGGTACGTCTCCGGGGCGTGCATGCCCAGCTTGAGGGTGTCCCCGTCGCCCTCCAGCTCCTCGCCGGCGGCGAACGGGGAGACCGACCACCACAGCATGCCCAGCTCACGGGCGTGCTCCCGGACGTCGGCGATGCCCCACAGCGACGCCGCGCCGACGTCGATCGGCGCCTGGCCGCCGCCGGCGCTCGCCGCCCAGGACGCCTGGAGGAACTCCTGGCTGGTGGCCACCAGGTCCGCCGCCCTCGTCCGCACCCGCTCCGGGTCGCAGACCACCGCCATGCTGCCCTTCGGCAGCACGTCCAGCAGCAGCTCCATGTCGTCGACCAGCACCGGGGCCAGCGACTCCATGCCCTCGACGGCGATCCCCTCGGCGATCTTCCCGAGGAGTTCGCCCAGCTCCGGGTGGCGCTCGGCCAGCTCCGCGGCCCGCTGCCGCACCTCGTCCGTCAGCAGCAGCTCCCGGCACGGCGGCGCCCACAGCCCGTGCTCGGCCACCTCCAGCGACCGCTGGTCGGCGACCTTGAAGTACCGGATCTCCTCGACGTCGTCGCCCCAGAACTCCACCCGCAGCGGGTGCTCCTCGGTCGGCGGGAAGACGTCCAGAATGCCGCCGCGGACGGCGAACTCGCCGCGCTTCTCGACCAGTTCGACCCGCGCGTAGGCGGCCGCCGCCAGCCCGTCGACGACCTCTTCGAGGTCCGCGCTCTGTCCCGTCCGCAGACTCACCGGCACCAGCTCGCCCAGCCCCTTGACCTGCGGCTGGAGCACCGAGCGGATCGGTGCGACGACCACCGACACCGGGCCGGCCGCCGGGTCGTCGGCGCTCGGGTGGGCCAGCCGGCGCAGCACCGCCAGCCGGCGGCCGACGGTGTCCGAGCGCGGGGACAGCCGCTCGTGCGGCAGCGTCTCCCAGGACGGGAACTCCGCGACGGAGTTCTCCTCGCCGGCCGGCATCAGCGACCGCAGCGCGGCGGCCAGGTCCTCGGCCTCCCGGCCGGTGGCCGTCACCGCCAGCACCGGGCGGCCCGCCTGCCGCGCCAGCGCCGCCACCGCGAACGGGCGGGCGGCCGGCGGCCCGACCAGGTCGACATGCGGCCGGTGCCCGTCGGCCGCGGCCTTGACCGCTTCGGCGAGCGCCGGGTCCCGTACGACGGCGTCGAGCAGACCACTCAGGCTCATGAAAGGCTTCCGTCCCAGCGAGGCGAACAACGCGACCGGTCCGGCACCCCTCGGCGGCGCCTGCGGGCGCGAACGGACCAGGGCTGACCACCTTACGCCGGACCACCGACAACCGGCCGCCCGAGCGGCCCCGCCCGCCGTCCCACGCTGCGAGAAACCCCATTCCGCCCGGCCGCCTCGCGTGCAAGGGTGTCCCCGGAATCGTGCCGACTACACCTAACGGGTCGGCGACGCCGCACGACCGCAGGAGGGGGACCGGTGAGCCGCACCACCCAGGACAGCCACGGCGCCGGCCGGAACGGCACCGGGGACCGGCCGCCGGACGGCCCCGCCACCGCCCGCCGCACCCCGGTCACCGCGGCCCTGATGCTCGGCATGGCCCTGGCCGCCCTCGACTCGACGATCATCGCCACCGCCGTCCCGCAGATCGTCGGCGACCTCGGCGGCTTCGCCGTCTTCTCCTGGCTGTTCTCCGGCTACCTCCTCGCCGTCACCGTCACCCTCCCCGTCTACGGCAAGCTCTCCGACACCTACGGGCGCAAGCCGATCCTGGTCACCGGCATCGTCCTCTTCCTCATCGGCTCGCTGGCCTGCGCCGGCGCCTGGGACATGGCCTCCCTGATCGCCTTCCGGGTCCTCCAGGGCCTGGGCGGCGGCGCCCTCCAGGGCACCGTCCAGACCATCGCCGCCGACCTCTACCCGATGAAGGAACGCCCCAAGATCCAGTCCAAGCTCTCCAGCGTCTGGGCCGCCTCCGCCGTCGCCGGCCCCGGCCTCGGCGGCCTGCTCACCACCTACGGGGACTGGCGCTGGATCTTCCTGATCAACCTCCCCCTCGGCGCCCTCGCCCTCTGGCTGATCGTCCGCCACTTCCACGACAGCCGCCCCGCCGCCCCCGCGCGCCGCGCCCGCATCGACTGGCCCGGGGCGCTCGCCGTCTTCGCCGCCGGCGGCCTGCTGCTCACCGCCCTCGTCCAGGGCGGCACCGCCTGGCCCTGGCTCTCCGCCCCGTCCCTGCTGCTGCTCACCGGCAGCGCCCTGGCCGCCGCGGCCACCGTCGCCATCGAACGCCGCGCCGCCGAACCGGTCATCCCCGGCTGGGTCTGGCGCCGCCGCCCGATCGCCGCCGTCAACCTCGCCCTGGGCGCCCTGGGCCTGCTGATGGTCGCCCCCACCGTCTTCCTGCCCACCTACGCCCAGGCCGTCCTGGGCCTCGGCCCCACCGCCGCCGGCTTCGTACTGTCCGTGATGACGCTCAGCTGGCCGATCTCCGCCGCCTTCAGCAGCCGCGTCTACAACCGCACCGGCATCCGCGTCTGCGCCCTGCTCGGCATCGGCGCCGCCGCGCTGGTCCTGCTCGCCTTCCCGCTGCTGCCCTACCCCGGCGCCGCCTGGCAGCCGGCCCTGCTGATGCTCGCCCTCGGCGCGGCCCTCGGCCTCTTCCAGCTCCCCCTGATCATCGGGGTGCAGTCCTCCGTCGGCTACACCGAACGCGGCACCGCCACCGCCTCGATCCTCTTCTGCCGCCAGGTCGGCCAGTCCCTGGGCGCGGCCCTCTTCGGCGCCGTCGCCAACGCCACCCTCAGCGACCGCCTCGACCACGCCCCGGCCGCCCTCCGCACCGGCCTCCCGCACGACCTCGACGCCGTCTCGCACGCCCTCCAGCACGCCGGCGCGCTCGCCACGGGCGCCGCCGACTACCTCCGCCGCGCCGTCGACACCGCCGTCGAGCACGTCTACCTCGGCGCCGCGGCCGCCGCCGCACTCGCCTTCCTCGCCGTGCTGCTGCTCGCCCCGCGCCGCTTCCCCGTCCACGCCGACGCGCACCCCCCGGCGCGCCCCGACGCCCGCACCGGGCCCGAGGCCACCGGGCGGGCGGACGACGGCACGGACACCACCGGACCGGCACCGGCCCGCTGACCGGCCCGCCGGGACCCGCCGACCGGACGGCCGCCGGTCCGCCGGGACCCGGGCTCAGCGGCGCCCCGAACCGCCGCCCTCCACCCGCGGCAGCTCCGTCTCCACGGTCTGCTCGGCATCCGGATCCACCCCGGCACCCGCGTCCGCCCCCTCGGCCGGCCCCGCGGCCCCGCCCGAACCCGCCGGCTCCCCCGGGTCCTTCCCCGTCAGCGCCGCCAGGCTGTTCCGCACATGCGTCATGTGGACCCGCAGCTCCTCCCGCGCCTCGTCGTGCTCCCGCACGATCCGCTCGGTGGTCCGCTCGATCCGCTCCGCCTCGACCCGCGCCTGCGCCAGCAACTCCGCCGCCTGCGCCTCCGCGTCCTCCTGGCGGTGCCGCGCCCACTCCTCGGCCTCCGCCTGCAACCGCCGCCGCTCGGCCGTCACCGCCTCGCCGTGCGCCTCCAGTTCGGCGACGCGCAGCTCCATCTCCTCCTCCTGGCGCGCGATCTCACGCTCCAGCGCGTCCCACTCCTCGGTGTGCCGGGCCTCCTGCTCCTTCAGCAGCCGCTCCGTACGGCGCCGCGTCTCGGACAGCTCCCCGGCCGCCTCGGCCCGCAGCTGCTCGGCCTCCCGCGCGGCCTCCGCCACCAGCCCGGACGCCTCCCCCGCCGCGGCCTTCTCGGTACGCCGGGCGTCCTCCGCCGCCTCCGCCCGGAGCCGCTGCGCCGCCTGGTCCGCCGCGTCCTGGATCTTCAGCGCGTACTCCGCCGCGTCGTCGTGCGCCCGCGTGGCCTCCGCCTCCGCCTCCGACCGCAGCCGCGCCGCCTCCGACTCCGCCGTCGTCAGGATCAGCCGGGCCTGCTCGCCGAGGGACTCGTACGTCTGCTCCGGCAGCTGCTCCACATAGGCGCGCAGCTCGGTGAGTTCGGCCTCCATCTCGTTGCACAGGACGGTCAGCCGCGCGGCCCGCTCCCAGCAGGAGTCACGGTCGATCGAGAGCCCCTCGACGCGCCGGTCGACGTCCTCCGGGCGATAGCCGCGTCCTCGTACGGTCTCGAACCCGTGAGGCGAAACCGAAGTACTCATCCCTCAAGCCCCTCTCCGCTGCGCACCGCGGTGGCGCGGACCCGCAGACTTCCGCACAGTCCCGCGCACATCTTTCTGGATCGGCCCGAAGCGGCTCCATCACGACACTCCGCCCATTCCTTCCCACCAGGATGCGTCATTTGGCGGCAGAAGCCTGAATTGGATCTTCCCTCGCGCGGGGGTACCCGGTCCCCTCCGGCTGACGCCGCCGCACCGGCCGCCGGCCGACGGGTACCCCGGCCCGCCCCGCGCACACCACGGCGGCGGGGGGCGGCCACCGCGCCACCCCCCGCCGCCGCACCCGCACGGACCCCGAACTACCGCCCTACAGCAGCCCGTCCCACATCTGCTCCAGCAGCACCGACCACCAGGTCTCCGGCGACCCCAGGGCCGGCGGGTCCAGGGCCACCAGCTGGGCCTGGAAGTCCACCGTCCAGCGGCCCGCCTGCTCCGGCGTCAGCCCGTACCGCAGCCGCCACATCCGCCCCAGCATCGCCAGGCAGCGCACGAACTCCGGCAGCCCGGAGTTCACGAACTGCGGTACCGCCGGCTGCCCGCCGGGACCGGCCTCCAGCGGAACCGCCACGATGCTCGCGGTCCCGTACTGGACGCACAGCTGACGCCCGAAGTCGCTGCCCATGACGAGATACGAGCCCGCGTCCGGCGCCGGCTGCACCCGCCGCTCCGCCGCCAGCTCCGCCAGCGTCGGAACCGGCCGCCCCGGCTGCGCCTGCGCCCAGAAGAACGGCCCGAAGTCCACCGGCAGCCCGGCCCACACCAGCGTCTGCGCCACCACGTCCGGCACGCCCTGTCGGGAGACCGCCCGCTGGTCGAAGCGGAAGATCCCCTGCGGCCCGAACGCCTGCTCCAGTTCGTGCCCGATCGCCTGGGGCGGCACCGGGGGCACCGGCTGCACCTGCGAGGGGTGCGGCAGCGGCGCCCGCACCGGCGCCGGCCGCGCCGGACCGTCCGCGACCTGGTGCAGCTCACCCTGATGCTCGATCAGGTGCCGGACGCCCTGCTGCCGCGAGGCGTGGTCCGTGCCGTACGCGGCGGTGTGGCTGATCCGCACCTGCGGCCAGGTCTCCCGCACCATCCGGGCGCAGTAGCCCCCGGGCAGCTCGCAGCACTCCAGCTCGGTGTGCAGCTCCACCACCTGCTGCGGCGGCACGTTCATCGCCCGCAGCTCGTGCAGCAGCTGCCACTCCGGGTGCGGCGTGCCCGGCGCCGAACGGCGGACGATCTTCTGCTCGCTGCCGTCCGGCGCGCGGTAGCTCAGGACGGCCATGTAGCCGGGGCCGACGGTCGGCTGACCGGTGGGCGGCGGCGGATAGCCGTACCCGCCGGGGCCACCGGGGCCGGGTGCTCCGGCGGACGGCATGCCGGGACCGCCCGGACCGCCGCCCGGACCCGGCATGCCGGGCGGGGCCGGCGGCGGGCCCGGAGGGGCCGGCGGCGCCGTCGGGGCGGGCGGCGGCGGTACGCCGGGACCGGGGGCCGACGGCATACCGGGACCGGGGCCACCAGGGCCGTTGGCACCGCTGGCGCCGTTGGGGCCACCGGGACCGCCGGGGCCGCCGGGGCCCGGCAGCGCGGCGCCGCTCGCGAGCATCGTCGCCGCCGCGTGCACCCCGCCCCCGGCACCCGCGCCGGCGCCCGGACCGGACGCGGCATCCGCACCCGCCCCCGAAGCGGAAGCCGGACCGGGACCGGAAGCAGAACCGGAACCGGAAGCGGAAGCCGAGACGGACGGGGGGACGCCGGGCGGCGCGGGGGGTGGCGGGGGGCCGTCCTGGCCGCTTGCGGGGCCGGGCCCGCCCGCGCCCGCACCGGACCCACCGGAGGCCGAGGCCCCCAGGACACCCGGGGGCGGCGGGGGCGGCGGCACACCGGGACCGCCGGAGGCCCCCGGCCCGCCGGACGCACCGCCCGGGCCGGACGCGGGCACCTGGAGCGCCGCGCCGTCCGCCAGCATCGTCGCCGCGGCGTGCACCCCGCCGCGCACGCCCGCCCGCCCGGAACCGTCCCGGCCGGCGCCGCCACCTGACGCCCCGTCCGCGCCACCGGACCCGCCCGGCCCGTCGAGCGCGCTCAAGTCCAGCTCGGACGCGTCGAGTTGGGACACCAGCTGGGTCGGTACGTAGCCACCGGCCGACGCGCCCGGGCCACCGGGGCCGGCGGTCGGGGGACCGTCACCGGGACGCGCACCGGTCTGCGCCGCCCCGCTGGCCGCGCCCGTCTCCGGGACCGGCACACCGGGCGGCGGCGGGACGTCGGCGACCGGCGCACCGGTGGGCGGCGGCAGGTCGCGCAGCGCGGCCGGCGCCGGACCGGACGCGGGCGGGCCGGGCGGCATCGGCGGCGGCGCGGTCGGCATCGGGGGCGCGGCGGGCAGGCCACCGGGGCCGCCCTGGCCCGCCTCCGCGTCGGGCAGCGCGGGCGCGACCTTGGTCCGCGGCAACTGGCTGCCGCGCTGGAGCAGTTCCGTCTTGGCGTCGGGCCGCACCCGGGGCGCCGCGGCGTCCTCGTCGTCGGAACCGGCCAGCGGCGGCGCGAACACGGTCTGCGGCGGCGCCACCGACAGGTCGTCGCCCGCACCGGCGGTGGTGTCCGCGGCGGCCCAGGGCGTGTCGTCGGCCACCGCACCGGCCCCACCCCCCGACGTCCCGGAACCGGAAGCAGGAGCAGAACCGGAACGAGAACCGGAAGCGGATCCGTGCGTGGAGGCGGAATCGGGCACCGGCGCGGCGTCAGGACCGGAGGCGGACGCCGAGGCGCCGCCGCCCCCGGTACCGCCCCCGGCCGCACCCGGCGCCGCCGTGCCCGCCGTCTCCCCCGCCGTCTCCTTCCGGCCCCCGATCCCGATCGCGTCCGCCGCCTCCTGCAACCACTCCGGCGGCGTCAGCAGGAACGACGTGGCCTCCAGATCGATCCGCTGCGGCGGCTCCGCCGCCCCGTACCCGCCGTCCGCCGGCGCGGCGTACTCCTCCTCGTACCGGCGGATCACCTCGCCCACCGGCAGGCCCGGCCACAGCGTCGTCTCCCCGCTGTCCCGCGCGATCACCAGCCGGCTGCGGCCGCCGTCCCCGGCCGCACCGTCCTCCCGGTCCTCCGCCCAGGCCACGAAGCCCAGCGCGAACTCCCGCACCCGCACCTCGCGGTGCAGCTCCGACGGCACCTCGCCGTTCACCCACCGCTCCGCGCGCTCCTGCGCCTGCGCGAACGTCACCACCGCGATCAGCCCCCCACCGGCACGGCGTACGCGAAACCGCCGTCCACCATCAGGTTCGCCACCGTCTCCAGCTCCGGCGGATTCCCCGCCAGCCGCAGCAGGAACTCATCGAAATCCGCACCGCACGGCAGCATCAGCCGCTCCACCCGCTCCTGCACCGACCATCCGTCCTGGTCCCGGGCGTCGTCGTACGGACAGAACCACACCGAGCCCACCGCCTCGCCCCGCACCTTCACGGCGAGGACCCCGCCCTGCACGAACGCCACTCCCAGGTAGTCCTTGGTGAAGTGGTCGCGCAGGCACTTGTTCACATAGACCAGGTCGTTCACCGCCGCGTCATCGCGCACCGTGAAGAACGGCTGGTCGACCAGCAGCCCCAGCTCCGCATCGAGCGCCGCGCCCACCGGCGCGCACCCGCCCGCCGCCTTCAGGAACGACCGGTACGCCCCCGGCAGGCGGTAGCCCAGCGCCTCCTCGGCCTGCGCCACCTGCTCCTCCGCCACCGACAGCTCCCGCCGCGGCAGCCCGAAGTGCACCGGCCGCGTCTCCTGCAACGGCCGCGTCCCGCGCTTGTCGTGCGCCACCGCCGCCGTCGCCAGCCCCGCGTGGTGCCGCAGCAGCGCCTTCACCTCGACCGGGACCAGCTCCATCCGCCGCGTCCCCGCCACGTGGTGCCAGGTCCAGCCGTGCGGCGTCGCCACCGCCGGCACGTCTATCCACAGCTCGTGGCCCTGCGCGTGCAGCGCCGCGTTCGCCGACACGAAGTCCGTCAGCCGCAGCTCGTCGACACCGAAGCCCTCCGGCGGCTCGGCGATCTCCGCCGCGGCCCGCGCGTACGGCGAGAAGTCCGGGAAGCCGTTCCCGTCCATCCGCACCCCCGCCGGATACCGCGCGGCACGCACCGGATCCGGGAAGTGCACGACCTGCCCGGCATAGGCCGAGTTCGGTGGCACAGGACGTCCTCCGGCCTGGGGACCGGGATGCGCCCCCAGCCCTTGCCGACCTGTCGTCATCGCGGTTGCCCCCTGGCTGAAGCTGGCTGTGGGGCACAGCCTATGCGGTGTCGCAACACCCTCCTCAGCCCGTACCGGCACCGGCCCGCACCCCGCACCGGCGCCCCCGGCGGCCCGGCGCCCCGGCCCCGTCAGCCCCGCGACACACCCCCGTCACCCGCTGCCCCGCCACCCCCGGCGCCACCCCACCAGACCCCGCCGACCTGCTCCGTTACCGAACGCCCGACGGACCGTCACACCCCAGTGACATCCCCGACAGCGTGCCCGACTACCGCAACACCCAGCACATTTGGCAATCTGACCTCCGCAACCGGGGGGATTGCAGGGAGGGAAGCACCACCATGAGCACCACCGCACACCGCGCCGCCGCCACCGACCCCCGCGCCACCGGCGACCCGCGCATCGGCTGGAGCGGCACCGCCGAAGCCGACCGCGCCCCCGTCCTCCGGCACCGCCGCGACGGCATCCTCCCCACCATCGGCGCCGCCTTGTCCGTACGCGGACAAACCCTCACCTGCACGGCCAGCAAGGCCGAACAGCCCCCCACCCTGCACCCCCTCGTCCAGGACTTCCTCGACACCCTCACCACCGCCCAGCGCGACCGCTTCACCGGCCGCTGCCCCGAAGCCGTCCTGCTCTCCCGCCACCTCACCGCCGTCGAGGCCAACCGCGGCAAACGCGCCTCCCGCAAACCCCTCACCAACGGCGAAGCCCGCCGCTCCCTGAAACACTCCAAGATCACCGCACGACACATCCGCGAGGACGGCGACCCCCGGCACGGCAGCTACGCACCCCCCTGCCGCTCCTGCGACGCCCTCCTCGCCCACTTCGGCGTCATGCCCATCGGGGCGCCGACGCCCCAAGGGAGCTGACCGCCACCATGCCGCCCACCCCCGACCCCCGCACCACCCCCCACGACGGACCCGGCTCCACCCGCTTCCCCGCCGCCGTCGACATCGCCCTCCAGAACGCCGGCTGGCAACCCGGCCGCTGGGACATACAGCAAGCCGAACACTGGGCCGACACCCTCCGCGACCACACCTCCCCCGCCGGCCACCGCCACACCGTCTTCCCCGCCGCCGTCGAAGCCTGGGCGGAATTCGGCGGCCTGCGCATCACCGGCCCCGGCCCCGGCCGCCACATCGCCCCCGCCCCCTTCACCATCGACCCCCTCCACGGCCTCCACCTCGCCCGCACCCTCGGCGACCTCGGCCGCGCCCTCGGCACCGACGTCGCCCCCCTCGGCCAGGAACAACTCCCCGACACCAAGGCCACCCGCGGCACCACCTACCCCCAGGCCACCCTCGCCATCGACGCCGAAGGCCGCGTCTACAGCCTCGACCACACCGGCGACTGGTACCTCGGCCCCACCCTCGACCAGGCCCTGGCCGCCCTCATCCTCGGCACCCGCCCCAGCCGCCTCACGGTCGCCGCCGCAGACTGACCACCGGACGGAAACCAGACCCCGGCGGGGCCGGACACCCCCCACGGACCCACGAGCCCCAGCCCCCGCGCCCCGCCCCCGTCACCCCACGGCCCCCTCAGCCCACCGCCCCGTCCGCCCCCGCCTCCACCGGCACCACCGCCGACACCCGGAAACCCCCCGCCTCCGTCGGACCCGAGACGAACACCCCACCCAGCGCCACCACCCGCTCCCGCATCCCCACCAGACCGTTCCCCCCACTCGGCAACCCCGCATCCGTCGCACCCCGCGCCGACGGACCGTTCTCCACCTGCACCGCCACCTCACCGGCCCGATGCGCCAACCGCACCCGCGCCCGCGCACCCGGCGCGTGCTTGTGCACATTGGTCAACGCCTCCTGCACCACCCGGAACACCGTCCGCTCCACCCGCGCCGCATACCGCGGCCCGCCCCCCGCACCCGCCTCCGGCCCGCCGTCACCGTCACCGACGCCGCCCTGCACCGAGAACTCCACCGCCATCCCCGCCGCCCGCGACTGCTCCACCAGATCCCCCAGCTCCGCCAGCCACGGCCCGTCCGCCCCCGGTTCCGCACCACCCGCCGACGCCCCCGGGGCAGCCCCCCGCCCCGGAGCCACCACCGCACCCGCCGGCGCCCCCGACGGCTCCGCCGCCTCCCGCACCACGGTCCGCGACACCCGCGACGCCACCGCCGCCAACCGCTCCGGCGCATCCGAACCCGCCGCACCGCGCGCCACCGCACCATCCGCCGTCCGCAGCACCCCGAGCATCTCCCGCAACTCCGTCAGCGCCTGCCGGCCCATGTCCCCCACCAGCGCCGCGTTCCGCGACGCCTTCTCCGGATCCTTCAGCGCCACCGCCTGCAACGCCGCCGCATGCACCACCATCAGGCTCACCCGGTGCGCCACCACGTCGTGCATCTCCCGCGCGATCCGCGTCCGCTCCTCGTTACGGGCCCACTCCGCCCGCTCCTCGGCCCGCTCCGCCAGCAGCGACAGCTCCCGCTCCAGCCCGTCCGCCCGCTCCCGCAAGCTCTCCACCAACCGCCGCCGGGCACCCACGTACAGCCCCCACAGCACCGGCGGAGCCGTCAGCACCAGCCCCACCGCCAGCGACATCACCGGCACGAACCACACCGGCGGATTGAAATCCGGCTCCGACGCCACGTCCTGCCGCATGCTGAGGAACGTCGTCACCAGCGTCGCGACCACCGACATCCCGGCCAGCAGCCCGATCACCCGCCGCGGCACGTCCGACGCCGCCAGCGTGTACAGGCCGACCACACCCAGCAGCCCGCCCATCTCCGCGGGCATCACGGCGACCGACACCAGCACCACCACGACCGGCCACCGCCGGCGCACCAGCAGCGCCGACCCGGCCACCAGCCCCAGCAGCACCCCCACCACCGCCGGCAGCCCCGCCTTGTCCGCGAACGGCACCCCCTCCACGGCACACTCCGCCGCGGACGCCACCGCCAGCAGCACATCCAGCACGGCGCTGCGCCGCCGCGCCCACCACCACGGACCGCCCCCCGGCCTCCCTCTCGCAGCCACGCCCTCACTTGCCCCCGTTGCGGTCATACCGACCAGCCTACGGGCGCCCGCCCGGCTTCCCCGGTCCCGCTCCCACCACACCTCCGAGCCACCCCGACCACCACGCCTTACGCACCCAGGCCCGCACCCTCCGCCGCGCGGGCCGGACGTACAACGAGAGCGTCGCGGAGCTCGGCGTCTCCAAGAGCTCGGTCTCCCGGTGGGTCCGCGACCTGCCCAGGCCGACGAAGTCACCCGAGGCCATGCACCAGATGCGCGAGGCGCGGTGGGCGCCGTACCGCGAGGCGCGGGACCGGCAGACGGCGGAGACCAAGGCGGCGGCCGCCGCGCAGATCGGCGAGTTCTCCGACCGCGACCTCCTGATCGCCGGAGTCACGCTTTACCGGGCCGAAGGCACGAAGAGCAAACCCCACGCACGCCGGGAAACGGTCGAGCTCATCAACAGCGATCCGGACGTCATGCGGCTCTTCCTGCGCCGGCTCGCCCTCGTGGGAGTCACGTCGGACCGCCTGCGCCCTCGTCATCCGAGTTCTGCAAAGCGCTGACCTATACCGTCGCATCGAAGGCTGGTGGTACGGCATAGTGTTGGGTGCCAAGCGGGCAGCTTGACGGAATGTCCGTTTTAACCCGCTTTACACTCCCCTGTGGTGTAATAGGCAGCACTGAGGTTTTTGGTACCTTAAGTCCGGGTTCGAGTCCTGGCAGGGGAGCAAGCAGGTATACGGGTCCCGACCATCCGGTCGGGACCCGCGCTCGTTTCGCCCGCAAAACGCCCCGGTATCCTTCGGGTGACCACCACCCGAAGTAGCCAAGAAGCCGAAGGGCATTCCGTGAGCGCCAACCGCCCGGCCGCCGTCGTCGTTCTCGCAGCGGGTGAGGGAACCCGCATGAAGTCGACGACCCCCAAGGTCCTGCACGCGATCTGCGGCCGCTCCCTCGTCGGCCATGTCGTCGCCGCCTCCCGTGAGCTGGACCCCGAGCACCTCGTCGTGGTCGTCGGCCACGCCCGCGAGCAGGTGCGGGAGCACCTCGCCGCGATCGACCCGGCCGCCCGCACCGCCGTGCAGCACGAGCAGAAGGGCACCGGCCACGCCGTCCGTACCGCGCTGGAGGAGCTGACCGGCGACGGCACCACGCTCGACGGCACGGTCGTCGTGGTGTGCGGTGACACCCCGCTGCTGACCGGCGAGACGCTGCGGAAGCTGAGCGGGACGCACGCCGCGGACGGGAACGCGGTGACCGTGCTGTCCGCCGAGGTGCCGGACGCCACCGGTTACGGCCGGATCGTGCGGGACGAGGCCACCGGTGCGGTGACCGCGATCGTCGAGCACAAGGACGCCACCGAGGCCCAGCGGGCGGTCCGGGAGATCAACTCCGGGGTGTTCGCGTTCGACGCGCGGCTGCTGGCCGAGGCGCTGGGCAAGGTGCGGACGGACAACAGCCAGGGTGAGGAGTACCTCACGGACGTGCTGGGGATCCTGCGGGCGGACGGGCACCGGGTGGGTGCCGCCGTGGCCGGGGACCACCGGGAGATCCTGGGGATCAACAACCGCGTGCAGCTGGCGGAGGCGCGGCGGCTGCTGAACGCGCGGCTGCTGGAGCGCGCGATGCTGGCCGGTGTGACGGTGGTGGATCCGGCGTCGACGTGGGTGGACGTGTCGGTGACGTTCGGGCAGGACGCGACGGTGCTGCCGGGGACGCAGCTGCTGGGGGCCACGCACGTCGGCGAGGGTGCCGAGGTGGGGCCGCACTCGCGGTTGTCGGACACCCGGGTGGGCGCCGGGGCGTCGGTGTCGTTCACGGTGGCGGATGGTGCGGAGGTGGGTCCGCAGGCGTCGGTGGGTCCGTACGCGTACTTGCGTCCGGGGACGGTGCTGGGGCTGAAGGCGAAGGCCGGCACGTACGTGGAGATGAAGAACGCGCAGATCGGTGAGGGGACGAAGGTCCCGCACCTGTCGTACGTGGGCGATGCGACGATCGGTGAGTACACCAACATCGGCGCGGCGAGTGTGTTCGTGAACTACGACGGTGAGGCGAAGCACCACACGACGGTGGGGTCGCACTGCAAGACGGGCTCGGACAACATGTTCGTGGCGCCCGTGACGATCGGGGACGGCGCGTACACCGCGGCGGGTTCGGTCATTACCAAGGATGTGCCTCCGGGTTCGCTGGCGGTCGCGCGTGGCCAGCAGCGGAACATCGAGGGGTGGGTCGCGCGCAAGCGGCCCGGGAGCGCCGCCGCGCAGGCCGCTTCGTCCGCTCGCCAGGATGGGGAGCCGGGTCAGGGTGCTGGCCGGGATTCCGAGGGTGAGCGGTGATTGTGCCGACGACGGGTACGCCGTGCGGGGCGTACCGTGATGAGCGCACGCAAACTGTGATGCAAGGAGATTTGCTGTGACCGGGATCAAGACGACCGGCGAGAAGAAGCTGATGCTCTTCTCCGGCCGCGCCCACCCCGAGCTTGCCGAGGAGGTCGCGCACCAGCTGGGTGTGGGCCTGGTCCCGACGAAGGCTTTCGACTTCGCCAATGGCGAGATCTATGTCCGTTATCAGGAGTCGGCGCGGGGCGCGGACTGTTTCCTGATCCAGAGCCACACGGCTCCGATCAATAAGTGGATCATGGAACAGCTGATCATGATTGATGCGCTGAAGCGGGCTTCGGCCCGGAGCATCACCGTGGTCGTGCCGTTCTACGGTTATGCGCGGCAGGACAAGAAGCACCGGGGTCGGGAGCCGATCTCGGCGCGGCTGATCGCGGATCTGATGAAGACGGCGGGTGCCGACCGCATCGTCACGGTGGATCTGCACACCGACCAGATCATGGGCTTCTTCGACGGTCCGGTGGACCACCTCTTCGCGCTGCCGGTGCTGGCGGACTACGTGGGCGCGAAGGTGGACCGGGACAAGCTGACGGTGGTGTCGCCGGACGCGGGCCGGGTGCGGGTGGCGGACCGGTGGTGTGACCGGCTGGGTGCGCCGCTGGCGATCGTTCACAAGCGCCGGGACAAGGACGTGGCGAATCAGGTCACGGTCCATGAGGTGGTCGGTGATGTGAAGGGCCGGGTGTGTGTCCTGGTCGACGACATGATCGACACGGGTGGCACGATCTGTGCGGCGGCGGAGGCGCTGTTCGCCAACGGTGCGGCGGATGTCATCGTGACGGCGACGCATGGTGTGCTGTCGGGTCCGGCGGCGGACCGGCTGAAGAATTCGAAGGTGAGTGAGTTCGTGTTCACGAATACGCTGCCGACGCCTTCGGAGCTGGAGCTGGACAAGATCACGGTGCTGTCGATGGCGCCGACGATCGCGCGGGCGCTCCGTGAGGTGTTCGAGGACGGTTCGGTGACGAGCCTGTTCGACGAGCAGTGAGGTAGCGGGCGCTAGATCGATTTTCGGGGCGGCCTCCCCGCCGGGTAGACTCTGCGAGTTGCTCGGCGAGGGAGGCCGCACCGTTGTGTGCGGCGGTCCGTTATCGACGCGCTCTTCGTAGCAGGTCTGTCGTGGGCCGGGTGACGCCCCGCAGAGGTTCTTTCAGATACGAGGAGTGCGACATGGCTGAGATCAAGCTTTCCGCTGAGGCCCGGAACGACTTCGGTAAGGGTGCGGCCCGCCGTCTGCGTCGTGAGGCGAAGGTTCCGGCGGTCATCTACGGTCACGGTGCGGAGCCGAAGCACGTGGCGGTCGACAGCCACGCGCTGATGATGGCGCTGAAGACGCCGAACGCGCTGATCCGCCTGGAGGGTGAGGGCGGCGACGAGCTGGTGATCCCGAAGGCGGTGCAGCGTGAGGCGATCCGCCGCTTCCTGGTGCACGTGGACTTCCTGGCCGTGAAGAAGGGCGAGAAGGTCTCCGTCGAGGTGCCGATCCACACCGAGGGTGACCTGGCGCCGGGTGGCAACCTGCTGGAGCACCTGCTGGACGCGCTGCCGGTCGAGGCCGAGGCGACCCACATCCCGGAGTCGGTGACGGTGTCGATCGCGGGTCTGGACGCCGGTCACACGGTGCTGGCGAAGGACATCGCGCTGCCGGCCGGTGCGTCGCTGTCGGTCGAGGAGGACACTCCGGTTCTCCAGGTCGTCGCCGCGCAGGCGGAGGCCGCGGCCGAGGCCGAGGGTGAGGGCGAGGAGGGCTGAGCCCTCTCGCGGTAGTTTCTTCCCAACCGCTGTCGCGGCGCCGGGCGGCGCCGGGGCGGCGGTTGGGTCGTTTTGAGGAGACGTGGACATGACGGATGCGGCGAGCCCCTGGCTCATCGTGGGGCTGGGCAACCCGGGCCCGGAGTACGCGGGCAACCGCCACAATGTGGGTTTCATGGTGGCGGATCTGCTGGCGGAGCGGATGGGTGGCCGTTTCAAGGCGCACAAGGCGCGGGCCCAGGTGGTGGAGGGCCGGGTCGGTCCGCCGGGCCCGTCGAGCCGGCGGGTGGTGGTGGCCAAGCCGTCGTCGTTCATGAACCTCTCGGGTGGGCCGACGACGGCGCTGCGGGATTTCTACAAGGTGCCGGTGGACCACATCATCGCGGTGCACGACGAGTTGGACATCGATTACGGTGCGCTGCGGCTGAAGCTGGGGGGCGGCGACAACGGTCACAACGGGCTGAAGTCGATCACGAAGTCGCTGGGCGCCGACTACCACCGGGTGCGTTTCGGCATCGGGCGTCCGCCGGGCCGCATGCCGGTGGCGGATTTCGTGCTGAAGGACTTCTCCGCGGCGGAGCGCAAGGAGTTGGCGTACTTCGTGGATCGGGCGGCGGACGCGGTGGAGTCGCTGCTGCTGGACGGTCTGGAGCGGGCGCAGTCGACCTACAACTCGTGACGGCCGGGCGGGCCGGCCGGAGGTTCGCGCAGGTGCCGGTAGGTCGTCTGCTCGTCCATGGGTCCTCCGGTCGCCTTCCGAAGCCGGTATGACGACGACGAGCCCGCCCCGGAGGTAGTCCCGGGGCGGGCTCGTCGTTTCCGTGTGCGGGGTCCGGTTCAGCCGGTGTTGCGGAGGCCGGCGGCGACGCCGTTGACGGTGAGGAGGAGGGCGCGGGAGAGGAGGGGGTCGGGGTCCTGGCCGGCGGCTGCGGCGTCGCGGTGGCGCTTGAGGAGGGTGACCTGGAGGTAGGAGATCGGGTCCAGGTAGGCGTCGCGGACGTGGAAGGTCTGCTTGAGGACGGGGTTGGAGTCCAGGAGTTCGGTCTCGCCGGTGATGCGGAGGACCTCGGCGACGGTGAGGGCGTGTTCGGCCTTGATGACGTCGAAGATGTGGCGGAGTTCGCCGGGGACGAGGGTGTCGACGTAGTGCTGGGCGATCCGCAGGTCGGTCTTGGCCAGGGTCATTTCGACGTTGGACAGGAAGTTGCGGAAGAAGTGCCAGTGCGCGTGCATTTCGTCGAGGACGGTGTCGAGGCCGGCCTCGCGGGCGGCCTTGAGTCCGGAGCCGACGCCGAACCAGCCGGGGACGATCTGCCGGGACTGGGTCCAGCCGAAGACCCAGGGGATGGCGCGCAGGCCGTCGAGGGAGACGCCGGAGCCGGGGCGGCGGGAGGGCCGGGAGCCCAGGTGGAGGTCGGCGAGCTGGTCGACGGGGGTGGAGGCGAGGAAGTAGGCGGGCAGGTCGGGGTCCTCGACGAGGCGGCGGTAGGCGCCGTGGGCGGCCTCCGAGACGGTGTCCATGGCCGCGTCCCAGCGGGCGAGGGCCTCGTCGGACTGGCGGGGCGCGGTGTGCAGGGCGGATGCCTGGAGGGTGGCCGCGACGGTGAGTTCGAGGTTCTCGCGGGCGAGGGAGGGGACGAGGTACTTGTCGGAGATGACCTCGCCCTGTTCGGTGACCTTGATCTCGCCTTCGAGGGTGCCGTAGGGCTGGGCGAGGATCGCGTCGTGGGAGGGGCCGCCGCCGCGGCCGACGGTGCCGCCGCGGCCGTGGAAGAGGCGCAGGCGGACGCCGTGCCGGTGGGCGACGTCGCGGAGCAGGCGCTGGGCGCGGTGGATCTCCCACTGGCTGGTGGTGATGCCGCCGAACTTGGAGGAGTCGGAGTAGCCGAGCATGACCTCCTGGACGTCGCCGCGGAGGGCGACGAGGCGGCGGTAGGAGGGGTCGGAGAGCATGTCGTCGAGGAGCTGGTCGGCGATCTTCAGCTCGTCGGTGGTCTCCAGGAGGGGGACGATGCCGATCTTGGCCCAGCCGGCGTGGAGGTCGAGGAGGCCGGCTTCGCGGGCGAGGACGGCGGCGGCGAAGACGTCGTCGGAGCCCTGGCACATGGAGATGATGTAGGACTCGATGACTTCGGGGCCGAACGTTTCCTTGGCCTTGAGGATGGTGCGGAAGACGCCGAGGGTCTTGGCGCCGGCCTCGTCGAGCGGGGCGGGGGTGGGGGCCAGGGGGCGGCGGGAGCGGAGTTCCTTGGCCAGGAGCTTGCGGCGGTAGTCGCGGGGCATGTCCACGTAGCGCCAGGATTCCTCGCCGAGGCGGTCGAAGAGCTGGCCAAGGGCGTGGTGGTGGGCGTCGGCGTGTTCGCGGACGTCCATGGTGGCGAGCTGGAGGCCGAAGGCGGCGAGGGTGCGCAGGGTGCGCTCCAGGCGGCCGTCGGCGATCAGGCCGCCGCGGTGTTCGCGCAGGGAGCGCTGGACGATTTCGAGGTCGTCGAGGAGTTCGGCGGTGCCGAGGTAGTCGCGGCCGGGGACGTGGGGGGTGTCGCCGGCGAGGCGTTCGCGGGTGTTGAGGAGCTTCTGGCGGATGCAGGTGGCCTTGAGGCGGTAGGGCTCTTCGGCGTTGAGGCGCTTGTAGCGGGGGCTGATCTCGGGGAGCAGGTCGAGGTCGTGCTGGAGGGATTCCAGGAGCTCGTCGGTGGCGCCGCAGTTGCGGATGGAGTTGGAGAGCGCGCCGCGGAGTTCGTCGATGTGCTCCAGGGCGTCGGTGATGCCGTGTTCGTGCTGGAGGAGCAGGACGTCCCAGGTGACCTGGGGGGTGACGTTGGGGTTGCCGTCGCGGTCGCCGCCGATCCAGGTGCCGAAGGTGAGCGGGCGGGTGCCGGCGGGGAGGGGGGTGCCGGCGCGTTCGAGTTCGGCGGCGAGGTCCTCCAGGACGTCGCCGACCGCGCCGCGGCCGAGTTCGTCGAGGTAGTAGATGGCGTTGCGGGCCTCGTCGGTCGGCTCGGGGCGGGCGACGCGGAGTTCGTCGGTCTGCCAGATGAGGTCGATGTTCTCGGCGAGGCGGAGGTCGGCGCGGCGGCGCTCGGTGGGGTCGGTGCGGTCCAGCAGCTCGGCGATCTTGCGGAGCTTGGTGAGGACGGAGCGGCGGGCGGCCTCGGTGGGGTGGGCGGTGAAGACGGGGCGGACGCCGAGGTTGCGGGCGGTGTCCCGCAGGTGTTCGGGGTCGGCGTCCTTGAGCATGTCGGCGGTGCGGGCGAGGATGCCGCCCTCGGCGGCGCGGCGGGCGCGCAGTTCGCGGCCGCGGTGGACCTGCTCGGTGACGTTGGCGAGGTGGAAGTAGGTGGAGAAGGCGCGGACCAGCCGGGCTGCGGTGGCGAGGTCGGTCTCGCCGAGGAGCCGGGCGGCGGCCTCCCCGTCGGTGCGGGTCAGGGCGCGGACCTGCTCGACGAGGTCGAGGAGGTCCTGGCCTTCCTGCCGGACGAGGGTTTCGCCGAGGAGGTCGCCGAGACGCCGGATGTCGGCGCGCAGTGCGCCGTTGCCGCCGGTGCGGCCGGCGGGCGCGGGGGACACGGTCTCGGCGGGGTTGTTGTCGGCACTGCTCACAGGTGCGGCTCCTTGCAGGGATGGTGCAGTCATTGAGCACGTCTGGGCGGGTGGCGGACCGCGCTGTCCGACGTCCCCAGGATAGGTGTCCCGGCCGGGCGGGGATCACACCGTCCGCAAGGTGGGCATCCGGTGGGACGGGAGCCCGCGGGGGCCTGTCACGGCCTTGCCCGGGCCGGTGTCGCTGCCATACTTACGAGACCGTAGGTTACGGTCCCGTAGGCCGTAGCCGTGCCCCCGAGCCCCCGACGAGGGACACCACATGACCGCTGGTCCGAACGCCGTGGAAGAGTCACCGAGGCCGCTCGACGCGTCCGCCGGTTCCTCTGCCGCATCCGCTCTGCCGTCCGCGACGCTGGGCGGTGAGAAGCGCAGATCACTGGAGCAGATCACTCTGCTGTTGTTCATCACCGTGCCGTTCCTGGCCTTGCTCGCCGCGGTGCCGCTGGCTTGGGGCTGGGGCGTGAGCTGGCTGGATCTCGGGCTGCTGGTGGCGATGTACTTCATCGGCTGCCACGGCATCACGATCGGCTTCCACCGCTACTTCACGCACGGGGCGTTCAAGGCGAAGCGTCCGCTGCGGATCGCGTTGGCGATCATGGGGTCGCTGGCCGTGGAGGGGCCGCTGGTCCGCTGGGTGGCCGATCACCGCAAGCACCACAAGTTCTCCGACGCCGAGGGCGATCCGCATTCGCCGTGGCGGTACGGCGAGACGGTCCCGGCGCTGCTGAAGGGCCTGTGGTGGGCGCACGTCGGCTGGATGTTCGACGAGGAGCAGACGCCGCAGCAGAAGTACGCGCCCGATCTGATCAAGGATCCGGCGATCCGCCGGGTCTCCCGCCAGTTCGTGCTGTGGACGGTGGTCTCGCTGCTGGTTCCGCCGCTGGTCGGCGGGGTGGCCACGTGGTCCTGGCAGGGCGCGGTGACCGCGTTCTTCTGGGGCTCGCTGGTCCGGGTGGCGCTGCTGCACCACGTCACGTGGTCGATCAACTCGATCTGCCACGCGGTCGGCAAGCGGCCGTTCAAGTCCCGGGACCGCTCCGGGAACGTGTGGTGGCTGGCGGTCCTCTCCTGCGGCGAGTCCTGGCACAACCTCCACCACGCCGACCCGACCTGTGCCCGGCACGGGGTCATGAAGGGCCAGCTGGACTCCAGCGCCCGGCTGATCCGCTTCTTCGAACTGGCCGGGTGGGCGTACGACGTGCGGTGGCCGAGCGCGGCCCGGATCGACGCCCGGCGCACGGACGGCGCCCGGCGGGAGGAGAAGGCCCCGCTGGGGGCATGATTGACGGGTGGCGATCGACAGCAGCAGCACGAACGACGGCAGCAAGGGAAAGACCTCCCGGCCCGCCGGGCCCTCCGGGTCCGCGGCCGCCCCGGGCGGCCGGCGGGCCCGCCGGGTGCGGATGACCGGCGCGGAGCGCCGTGAGCAGCTGCTCGACATCGGTCGCACCCTGTTCGCCGAGCGGGGCTACGAGGGCACGTCGGTGGAGGAGATCGCGGCGAAGGCCGGGGTGTCCAAGCCGGTGGTCTACGAGCACTTCGGCGGCAAGGAGGGGCTGTACGCGGTGGTCGTGGACCGCGAGATGCGGCAGCTGCTGGACATGGTCACCGGCGCGCTGACCGCCGGGCATCCGCGGGAGCTGCTGGAGCAGGCGGCGTTCGCGCTGCTCGACTACATCGAGACGTTCACCGACGGGTTCCGCATCCTGGTGCGGGATTCGCCGGTGGCGCAGTCGACGGGCACGTTCGCGTCGCTGATCAGCGATATCGCCACCCAGGTCGAGGACATCCTCGGTCTGGAGTTCAAGGCCCGCGGCTTCGATCCGAAGCTGGCGCCGCTGTACGCGCAGGCCCTGGTCGGCATGGTCGCGCTGACCGGCCAGTGGTGGGTCGACGCCCGCAAGCCGAAGAAGGCCGAGGTGGCGGCGCACCTGGTCAACCTGGCGTGGCACGGGCTGGGGAACCTCGAACCGAAGCCGCGGCTGATAGGTCACCGGAAGAATTGATCCCACGCCGGGGTTTCTCCTGGCGGTGATGCCGCCGGACCCGGTCCGGTTGTGGTTGCGCGCCGTGCCGGCGGTTGGGTTGTTTGTGGCCGCCCCACGTCGCCGTCGCTGGGCGCCGTGGGGGGTTGCGGTGGCCGCGCCCACTCCTTGTGGGTGGGGGCGGCCACCCCACCGTCTCGCCCGGGGCCCAAGGGTTACGGATTACCGGTTACGGGTTACGTGGTCTCGTCCCCCGGGCCGGGGACGGATGCGACCGCTACGGGGAGCCGGGGGCCGGGCCGGGGCGGAGGGGATGTCCCGGGGTGCGCCCGCAGGATCTGGAGCGAACCGCGGGGTATTCCTCATCACACGGACCAGAAGCGCCCGCACCGAGGACGTACCCCGGGGCAGCCCCTCCGCCCCCCACCCACGGCGGAACGCCGAGGCCACCCCAGCCACCCACGGCGCCCAGCGACGACAACGTGGGGCGGCCACAAACAACGCGCGCAGCGACGACAACGTGGGGCGGCCACGAACTCACCGTTTCTGGGCCACGGCAAAGATCCGCCGGAACGGGAACACCGTGCCGTGCCGACCCGTCGGATACGCGCGGCGCAGTGCGTCGCGGTACTGGGTGAGGAACGCCTCGCGGGCCTCCGGGTCGTCTTCGAGGGCGGTGAGGACGGGGCGGAGGGCGGTGCCCTTGACCCAGTCGAGGACCGGGTCGTCGCCCTGGAGCAGCTGCACGTAGGTGGTCTCCCAGACGTCGGTGCGGCAGCCGAGGTCGGTGAGGCGCTGGAGGTAGTCGGCGGGGTCGAGGATGTGGACGAAGCGGCGGCCGTGGGTGTCGAGGCGGGCGCGCCACTGGGGGGAGTCGCAGAGTTCGCCGAGGAGGGCGTGGCTGGGTGAGGTGAAGTTGCCGGGGACCTGGAAGGCGAAGGTGCCGCCGGGGGTGAGGGCGTCGATCCAGCGCGGGAAGGAGTCCGGGTGGTTGGGGACCCATTGCAGGGCCGCGTTGGAGACGATCAGTTCGTGGGGCTCGTCGGGGGCCCAGTCGGCGGCGTCGGCGGGGGCGAAGTCGAGGTGGCCGCCGCCGGGGGTGGGGCCGGCGTGGCTCTCGGCCTCCTTGAGCATCTCGGGTGAGTTGTCGTAGCCGGTGATGTGGGCGTCCGGCCAGCGGTCGGCGAGCTGGGCGGTGACGTTGCCGGGGCCGCAGCCGAGGTCGGCGATGCGGGCGGGGCGGCCGGGGCGGGGCAGGTCGGGTATCCGGGCGAGCAGGTCGTGGAAGGGGCGGGTGCGGTGGCCGGAGTGGTGGAGGTACTGCTGCGGGTCCCAGGTGGGCGCATCGTGCATGTTCGATAACCCCTTTGCTGGTGCAGGGCTGGCACGGTTCAGTTGTGGCGCGTTTGTGGCGCGTTCCGGAGGTCGTGCGGTCGAGTTCCGGCCATCTCTGGTGGAGGTCGGGCTCGCGCCCACGATGCCCAGTGGTGGGGTAAAGTATATCTTGGCGTCAAGATTCTCGGGCTCGTGATTCTTTAACGCAAGAGACTTTATGTCGACAGACCCTTTACACTGATCGCCATGGAGGACGAGGTCGACCGACTGGTCGCAGCATGGCGCCGGGAGCGCCCGGACCTCGACGTGGAGCCGCTTGAGGTCCTCAGCCGCGTCTCCAGGCTGGCCAGACACCTGGACCGGGCCCGCCGCCTCGCGTTCTCCGAGGTGGGGCTGGAGCCCTGGGAATTCGACGTGCTGACCGCCCTGCGGCGGGCCGGCGCCCCGTATCAGCTCTCCCCCGGTGCACTCCTGACCCAGACGCTGGTCACCTCCGGCACGATGACCAACCGCATCGACCGGCTCGCCAAGAAGGAGTTGGTGGAGCGGCTGCCGGACCCCAGCGACCGGCGGGGTGTGCTGGTCAGGCTGACCGCCAAGGGCCGCGACAAGGCCGATGAGTCACTGGCCGGGCTGCTCACGCAGGAGCGCGCCATCCTCGCCGAACTCTCCCGGCAGCAGCGCCACGAATTGGCCGGTCTGCTGCGTAAATTGACCGGGCCGTTTGACAACGTGCCGGGCTAGCGACTCACCTCGACCGGTTCGGCGCTCTTGCCGGGGCCGGGACGGTGGGCTCGGATCGCGGTATGCGCCAGGAGGGGGCGGGGGCACCGCCCGGCCGGCGGTTCGCGGCGCAGCGGCCGGGGCGGCCGGAGGAGGTGGCGGCGGCCCTCGCGTTCCTGCTGTCCGGTGAGGCGTCGTGCGTGACGGGGGCGAGCCTGGTGGTGGACGGCGGGTGGAGTGTGTACAAGAACTCGTCGTGAGGCATGCCCCGGTGGGGCGGGCGCGGGCCTGCCCGGCGGTCCGGGGCCGCGGCCGCGGCACCCGGGACGGTACGCGAGCCAGGGGGTCCGACGGGCATCCGATTCGGCGGCGACTACAACCCCGAGCAGTGGCCGGAGGAGGTGTGGGCGCAGGACCTCGCGCTGATGCGGGAGGCGGGGGTCACGATGGTCACGGCCGGGATCTGCTCCTGGGCGACGGTCGACCCGCGGCCGGGGCAATGGGACTTCGGGTGGTTCGACCGGGTGCTGGACGGGCTGGCGGGGGCCGGGATCGAGGTGTGCCTGGCGACCATGACGGCCTCGCCGCCGCCGTGGCTGGCCCACGCGCACCCGGAGATCCTGCCCGAGGGCCCGGACGGGGTGCGCCGCTGGCCGGGCGGGCGGCAGCACTTCTGCCCGTCCAGCCCGGTCTACCGCGCGCACGCGGTGCGGCTGGTGGAGCAGGTGGCGGCCCGGTACGCGGGCCATCCGGCGCTGGCGCTGTGGCACGTCGGCAACGAGTACGGCTGCCACACCCGGCAGTGCTTCTGCGACGTGTCGGCGGCGGCGTTCCGGGACTGGCTGCGGGCGCGGTACGGCACGGTGGCGGCGCTGAACGAGGCGTGGTCGACGGCGTTCTGGTCGCAGGCGTACGAGGACTTCGCGGAGGTGCTGCCGCCGCGGACCGCGCCGGCGTTCGCCAATCCGGCGCAGCAGCTGGACTTCTGGCGGTTCGGGGACGCGGCGCTGCGGGAGTGCTACCTGGCGGAGCGGGCGGTGCTGGACCGGCTCTCGCCGGGGGTGCCGGTGACCACCAATCTGATGCCGCAGCACAAGCCGGTGGACGCGTTCGGCTGGGCGCCGTCGATGGACGTGATGGCGCTGGACTTCTACCAGGACCCCTACGAAGCGGACGACCACGTGCGAGCGGGCAGCTGGTGGTGTCGTTCTTCTCGGGGATCGTCGACGGGTGCGACCGGGTGCATCCGGGCGGGTATCCGGGGCCGCTGCGGGAGGTGCTGGGGCTGCGGGTGGCGGAGTTCTGGCCGCTGGCCGAGGGGCGGTCGGTGGCGCTGGCGGGGCGGTACGCGGGGCGGGCGGACCTGTGGGCGGAGGAGATCGTGCCGCAGGGGGCGCGGGTGGTGGCGTCGTTCGTGGACGGGGAGCTGGCGGGGCGGCCCGCGGTGACCCGGCACGACCACGGGCGCGGCACGGCCTGGTACGTGGGGACGCGGCCGGAGCCGGCGCTGCTGCGGGCGCTGCTGGACGATGTCCGGGCGGCGGCGGGCGTGGCGCCGGTGCTGCCGGGGCTGCCGGCCGGGGTGCAGGCGGCGGTGCGGGAGGGGGCCGGGGGCCGGTACCTCTTCCTGCTCAACCACGGGAGCCGGGCGGTGCAGGTGGCGCTGCCGGAACCGTGGCGCGACGCGCTGGCGCCCCGGGCGGCGGCCGTGACGCGGGTGGCGCTGGCCGCCCGGGGCGTGGCGGTGCTGACCGGCCCGGCGGGCGCGGGCGGCGGTGGCGGGGCCGGGGCCGGTGGGGCCGGTTGAGGCCGGCCGGTTCAGGGTGCGGTGAGGGTGGAGCCCGCGGTGGCCGGTTCGAGGTCGGCGGGGCCGACGCCGGCCCGGCGGGCCAGGGCGACCGCGGCGAGGGTGGAGTGCACGCCGAGCTTGCCCAGCACGTTCTGCATGTGGGTGCGGACGGTGTGCGGGGAGAGGAAGAGGCGTTCGGCGACCGCCTTGCGGCCCAGGCCCGCGACCATGCAGCGCAGCACCTCGCGTTCGCGCGGGGTCAGCGACTCCACCAGCCGTTCGCTCTCGGTGCGGTGCCGGCGGGCCGCGGTCAGCTCCCGCAGGACGCCGGTGAGCAGCGCGGGCGGGAGGTGGGTCTCGTCGCGCAGGACGCCGCGGATGACGGCCAGCAGCCGGGAGAGCGAGGAGTCCTTGGCGACCCAGCCGGAGGCGCCGGCCTGGAGGGCGGCGGCGGCGCGGCGCGGGTCGTCGCGGTCGGCCAGGACCACGGTCCGCAGGTAGGGGTGGCTGCCGCGCAGGCCGGAGACGAGCGCGATGCCGTCCAGCGGGCAGCCGCGGGGCGGGCTGTCGCGGGGGGTGCCGTCGCGGGCGGGTCCCTGGGCGGGGACCGCGAGCAGCGGTGCGGCGAGGTCGGCGTCGGCCAGGAGGACGTCGAAGCGGCGGCCGTCGGCCGCGGCCCGGTCCAGTGTGCGCAGGGCCGCCGGGGCGCTGCCGGCCGCGGTGACGTCCACGTCCACTTCCGCGGCCAGTGCGGCCGCCAGGGACTCGGCGAAGATGCGGTGGTCATCGACCACCAGAACCCGGATGCGTTGCACGCAAGACCCCCTGTCTCGGTGAACGGACCATAGCGGGCACGGCGCCCGGTTTGAAGATCGCCTCGGCCGCGCGGCCGGTGCCGCGGACCGCTGGCCCCCGCCCCGGGCGCGGCGCCCCGACGGGCCCGCCCCCTGCTCGGCGCCGGCCCCCACCGGCGCTGGTGACAGCGTACGGACGGGGTGCGGCGGCGGAAGGTGATTGACGAAAGTGGCGGGGGGCCGGGCGCGCGTCGGGGGCGCGCGGGGGCGTCAGGGAGTGAGGCGGCGGGCGCCGGGGCCGGGCACGGCGGGGAAGATCCGCGGCGCGGTGTACCCGGCGGCGGCGAACGCGGCGTCCACCGCCTTGGCGACGGTGGCCGCGGCGGCCTCCTCGACGAGGACCAGGGCGGAGCCGCCGAAGCCGCCGCCGGTCATCCGGGCGCCGAGCGCGCCGGCGGCGTCGGCGGTGTCGGCGGCCAGGTCGAGTTCGGGGCAGGAGACCGCGAAGTCGTCGCGGAGGGAGGCGTGGGAGGCGGTGAGCAGCGGGCCGAGGGCGTGCGGGCGGCCGGCGTCGAGGTGGGCGACGGCCTGCTCGACGCGGTGGTTCTCGGTGACGATGTGGCGGACGAGGGGGCGCAGGCCGGGTTCGCCGGCGAGGGCGGCGAGGGCGTCGGGCAGATGCGCGTGGGGGACGTCGCGCAGGGCGCGCACGCCGAGCGCCCGCGCGGCACGTTCGCATCCGGCGCGCCGCTGTGCGTACGCGCCGTCGCCGAGCTGGTGGCGGACGCGGGTGTCGACGACGAGGAGGCGCAGCCCGTGCGCCGCGGCGTCGAACGCGACCTGACGCTGGGTCAGGTCGCGGGTGTCCAGGAAGAGGGCGTGGCCGGCGGTGCAGCAGGCGGCGGCGGTCTGGTCCATGATCCCGCAGGGCACGCCGACGTAGGCGTTCTCGGCGCGCTGGGCGAGGCGGGCCAGCTCCTCGCGGGACAGGCCCAGGCCGTGCAGCGCGTCGAGGGCGAGGGCGGTGGCGACCTCCAGGGCGGCGGAGGAGGACAGGCCGGCGCCGAGCGGGACGGTGCTGGTGACGTGCAGGTCGGCGCCGCCGACCGGCAGGCCGGCCTCCCGCATGGCCCAGACGACGCCGGCCGGGTAGGCGGACCAGTCCGCGCCGGGGCGGGGGCGGAGGTCCTCGGGGCGGAGTTCCACGATGCCGCCGGGGGCGCCGGCGGAGTGCAGCCGCAGCACCCCGTCGGTGCGGGGCGCGGCGGCGGCGAGGGTGGTGTGCGGGAGGGCCAGGGGCATCACGAAGCCGTCGTTGTAGTCGGTGTGCTCACCGATGAGGTTGACGCGGCCGGGGGCGGCCCAGATGCCGGTGGGCTCCGTCCCGTAGAGGGCGCGGAACTCCGCCGCGGTGCGGTGGGCGGCCTGCGCCGGGTCGGTCGCGGTCACGTGGGCTCCTTCGTACTGCGGTCTGCTGCCGGGGCTCCGCCCCGGGCCCCGGCTCGACGCGCCGGACGGGCGGGGGCTTCCGGGCCGCTCAGCGGTTGGCGAACGTCCAGGCGTCCGCGACGATCGTGGTGAGGTCGGGGCGGCGGGGGTGCCAGCCGAGGCGGTCGCGGGCGGTGCGGGCGGAGGCGACCAGGACGGCCGGGTCGCCGGGCCGGCGCGGCGCGGTGATCTCGGGCACCGGGTGGCCGGTGACCCGGCGGACGGTCTCGATGACCTCCCGGACGGAGAAGCCGTTGCCGTTGCCGAGGTTGCAGATGAGGTGCTCCCCGGGCTTCGCTGCGGCCAGCGCCAGCAGGTGCGCCTCGGCGAGGTCGGCGACGTGGATGTAGTCGCGGACGCAGGTGCCGTCCGGGGTCGGGTAGTCGTCCCCGTAGACGGAGATCGCCTCGCGCTTGCCCCGGGCGACCTGGAGGACGAGCGGGATGAGGTGCGACTCGGGGTCGTGGCGCTCACCGCAACCGCCGTACGCGCCCGCGACGTTGAAGTAGCGCAGCGAGACGGCGGCGAGCCCGTGGGCCGCGGCCGCGCCGCCGATCATGTGGTCGACGGCGAGCTTGGTCGCCCCGTAGGGGGAGGTGGGGGCCGTCGGGTCGGTCTCGGTGATCGGGGTGTGCACCGGCTCGCCGTAGGTGGCCGCGGTGGAGGAGAAGACCAGCGTGCCCACGCCCGCCGCGCGCATCGCGGCCAGCAGCGCCATGGTGCCGCCGACGTTGTTCTCCCAGTACTTCTCGGGCCGCGCGACGGACTCACCGACCTGCGAGAACGCGGCGAAGTGCAGCACCGCGTCGTAGGAGGCGTCGAGCCACTTCGCCGCGTCGCGGAGGTCGCCCTCGATGAACGCGGCGCCGTCCGGGACGCCCGACCGGAAGCCGGTGGAGAGGTTGTCGAGGACGGTGACCTCGTGGTCCGCCTCCAGGAGGTGCTGGGCGACGACGCTGCCGACGTATCCCGCACCACCCGTGACCAGGTACTTGCCCATTACTCGCTCGCTACCTCTCGCAGTCGTTCGGCCGCGGCCTCCGGCGGCACATCGTTGATGAACACGTTCATGCCGGACTCCGAACCCGCCAGGAACTTCAGCTTGCCGGGAGTCCTGCGGATGGTGAAGAGCTCGAGGTGGAGCGCGAACCGGTCGCGGTCCGCGGCGTGCACGGGCGCCTGGTGCCAGGCGGAGATGTACGGCGTCGGGGGCGCGTCCGGGCCGAAGATCCGGTCGAACCGGCGCAAGAGTTCCAGGTAGAGCTGTGGGAACTCTGTGCGCGCCGGCTCGTCGAGGGCGAGCAGGTCGGGGACCCGGCGCTTGGGGTAGAGGTGCACCTCGTAGGGCCAGTGCGCGGCGTACGGGACGAAGGCCGTCCAGTGGTCCCCGTCGAGGACGAGGCGGCGGCCGTCGGCGCGCTCCTCGGCGAGCACGTCGTCGAAGAGGTTGCGGCCGGTGGCGGCGTGGTGGTCGGCCAGGGCGGTGAGCATCCGCTCGGTGCGCGGGGTGGTGAACGGGTAGGCGTAGATCTGGCCGTGCGGGTGGCCGAGCGTGACGCCGATCTCGGCGCCGCGGTTCTCGAAGCAGAACACCTGTGCCACGTCCGGGAGTTGGGAGAGTTCCGCGGTGCGGTCGGTCCAGGCGTCGAGGACCAGGGCGGCCTGCTCCGCGGTGAGGTCGGCGAACGAGGCGTCGTGGTCGGGGGTGAAGCAGACGACCTCGCAGCGGCCGTGGCCGCCGGCCAGGGAGGGGAAGCGGTTCTCGAAAACGGCGACGTCGTAGCCGTCGGCGGGGATCTCGGTGTGGCGGCCGGGGCCGGAGGGGCACAGGGGGCAGGCGTCGGCCGGGGGGTGGTAGGTGCGGCCCTGGCGGTGCGAGGCGATGGCGACGGTGTCGCCGAGGAGCCGGTCGCGACGGAGTTCGGAGGCGGTGGTGACCGGGTCGAGGGGGCGCGGGTCGAGGGTGGCGCGGACGGCGGCGTCGGACGCGTCGTAGTAGATCAGCTCCCGGCCGTCCGCGAGCCGGGTCGTCGTCTTCTTCACCGGAAGCTCCTCACCGTGGCGGCCGCACCACCACCGCCGCGTCAACACAAACAAACACAATGAAGCACAACCCAACAGCGCCGTCAACGCGCCGTCGAATCCCGGGCAAACCCCCGCACAAGCGGCAGCGAGCCTCGAACGGCACGCATGATCGATCATCTGAAACGAACAAAACTCTTCAATTTTCGGCCATCCGTGCGTACGTTTTTGTGCGTTCGATTCCCGCGCATCCGCACACGCCGCGCCACCGCGCGCGCCGCGCCATGCCCCGACACGCCTGCACACCCGGAAAGAGGGCCCATGATCACTCTGGCCGCAGGGCTACGACTCCCGACCAACGGGCTGGACTACGCGATCCTGGCCCTCTACTTCCTCGTCGTCCTCGGGATCGGCTTCGCCGCCCGGCGCAGCGTGCGGACGAGCCTGGACTTCTTCCTCTCCGGGCGGTCGCTGCCCGCCTGGGTCACCGGCCTGGCCTTCGTCGCCGCCAACCTCGGCGCCACCGAGATCCTGGGCATGGCGGCGACCGGCGCCCAGTACGGCGTCGCGGTGGTGCACTGGTACTGGATCGGCGCCATCCCGGCCATGGTCTTCCTGGGCCTGGTGATGATGCCGTTCTACTACCGCTCCAAGGTCCGCTCCGTACCGGAGTTCCTGCTCCAGCGCTTCGACAGGTCGGCGCACCTGCTCAGCTCGGTGCTGTTCGCCTTCGCCGCCGTGCTGATCGCGGGCGTGAACCTCTACGCGCTGTCGATCGTCGTCGAGGCGCTGCTGGGCTGGCCGCAGTGGGTGGCCATCGTCGTCGCCGGGCTGTTCGTGCTGGCGTACATCACCATCGGCGGGCTCTCCTCGGCGATCTACAACGAGGTGCTCCAGTTCTTCGTCATCCTCGCCGCGCTCATCCCGCTGGCCCTCCTCGGCCTCAAGCGGGTCGGCGGCTGGGACGGCCTGACCCACGCGCTGACCACCGCGCACGGCGGCAACTTCCTGACCGCCTGGGGCGGTACGGGCATCGGCCAGGCCAACCCGCTCGGCGCCAACTGGCTGACCATCATCCTCGGCCTGGGCTTCGTGCTCTCCTTCGGCTACTGGACCACCAACTTCGCCGAGGTGCAGCGCGCGCTGTCCGCGAAGAACCTCTCCGCCGCCCGGCGCACCCCGCTGATCGCCGCCTTCCCGAAGATGTTCATCGTCTTCCTGGTGATGATCCCGGGCCTGGTCGCCGCCGTGCTGGTGCCGAAGATCGGCGCCCCGGACGGCCTCCAGTACAACGACGCGATCCCCTACCTCATGCAGGAGCTGCTGCCCAACGGCGTCCTGGGCCTGGCCGTCACCGGCCTGCTCGCCGCCTTCATGGCCGGGATGGCCGCCAACGTCTCGTCGTTCAACACCGTCTTCACCTACGACATCTGGGCCAAGTACGTGAAGACCGGCCGGCCCGACGCCTACTACCTGCGCTTCGGCCGCCTGATCACCGCGATCGGCGTGCTGGCCTCCATCGGCACCGCCTTCATCGCCTCGTCGTTCTCCAACATCATGGGCTACCTCCAGACCCTGTTCTCCTTCTTCAACGTGCCGATGTTCGTGGTGTTCATCATCGGCATGTTCTGGAAGCGGGCCTCGATGAAGTCCGGTGTCTGGGGCCTGCTCGCGGGCACCACCGCGGCGATGGTCAACTACTTCTGGATCTACAAGCAGGGCGTCATCTCCATACCCACCGACCAGGGTGCCAACTTCGTCTCGGCGATCGTCGGCTTCGTCGCCGGCGCGCTGGTCATGGTGGTGGTCACCCTCTTCACCGAGCCCAAGCCGCAGGCCGAACTCGCCGGACTCGTCTACGGGACCACCGCACCCGGCCTGGAGGAGCCGCCCGCCGAGGGCGACGACGCCTGGTACCGCAAGCCCGCGCTGCTCGGCTGGGGCGCCCTCGTCCTCGCCGCGCTCTGCTACCTGCCCTACTCGCTCTGACCCGACCGGAGACCCCGCCATGTCCGAACTGCACGACGAAGTGAGCGAGCTGGAGCGCCAGTCGGCCACCGCCGCCCGGCTCTTCGACATCCGGCGCATCATCGGCGGTCTGTTCACCCTCTACGGCGTCATCGTCACCGTCGCCGGGCTGACCGCCTCCGACGCCGACCTGCGCAAGGCCCAGGGCGTCAACATCAACCTGTGGACGGGCCTAGGCATGCTCGCGCTCGGGGTGTTCTTCCTGGCCTGGCTGGCCCTGCGGCCGGCCGCGGCGGAGCCGGACGGGCGGCCGGACGGTCAGGACGACGGCCGCGGCGGCACCGCCGGCTGACCCCGCTGGACCCGCTCCAGCAGGCCGGTCCGGGCGGCCAGCGCGGCCGCCTCCAGCCGGGAGCCCACCTCCAGCTTCATCAGCACCCGCTGCACGTGGGTGCGGGCGGTGCTCGGCGCGATGTCCATCCCCGCCGCGATGACCCGGGTGTCCTCTCCCTCGGCCACCCGGATCAGCACCTCCACCTCGCGCGGGGTGAGCAGCGACAGCAGCCGCGCGCCCTCGTCGTCCGGCTGCGCGGCCGGGTGCAGCAGCTCCTCGAACGCCTGCTGAAGGAGTTGCGGGGCGACCGCCGCCTCCCCCGCCCGCGCCTTGAGCATCGCCCGTTCGACGCCCTCGATGCGCTCGTCGTTGCGGACGTAGCCGGAGGCCCCGGCGGCGAAGGCGGCGGCGATCCCGCGCGGGCTGGGCACCGGGCCGAGCACCACCACGGCGACCTGCGGCCGCTCCTTCTTGATCCGTACAACCGGGTCGAAGACGCCCGGCCCGTCCGGTCCCGCGGTGCCCAGCAGGCACACCTCCGGCGCCCGGCTCACCACCAGCTCCGCGGCCCCCGCACTGGGCGCCGCGGCCGCCAGCACGCGGTGCCCGCGCAGCTTCAGGGCCGAGGCGAGCGCCTCGGCGAGCAGACGGTGATCGTCGACCACCATGAGCCGCACGCCCATGCCGACCCCCTCAACTCCCCCACTGCCCCATCGCGCCGGGTGTTCCCGGGAAGCTACACGCTCGGCTGCCGAAGCGCGCCCCATAGGCGGGAGAAGACCACCGGAACGCGGGAATCCAGACCAATCGGGGCCGATAGCCGCCCCTGCCGGCCCCGCCGGCGGTCCGGAAGCGGTGGCCGCCGGGCCTGCCCGGCGGCCACCGGAAGCTCACCCGGCGCGCGTCACGCGTCCTCCGCCAGCTCCAGCCAGCGCAGCTCCAACTCCTCGCGCTTGGCGCCCAGTTCGCGCAGTTCCGCGTCCATGCCGGCGACCTTCTCGAAGTCGGTGGCGTGCTCGGCCATCCGCGTGTGCAGCGCCGCCTCCTGCTCCCCGATCCGGTCCAGCTGGCGCTCGATGCGCTGGAGCTCCTTCTGCGCCGCGCGGTTGGCGGCGGCCGGCTTCTTCGGCGCCGCGGCGGCCGGCTGCGCGGGCGCGGGCGCCGCCGCGTCGATCACCTTCTGCCGCCGCTCCAGATACTCGTCCAGACCGCGCGGCAGCATCCGCAGCGCCGCGTCACCCAGCAGCGCGAACACCCGGTCCGTCGTCCGCTCGACGAAGTACCGGTCGTGGCTGATGACGATCATCGACCCCGGCCAGCCGTCGAGCAGGTCCTCCAGCTGCGTCAGCGTCTCGATGTCGAGGTCGTTGGTCGGCTCGTCCAGGAACAGCACGTTCGGCTCGTCCATCAGCAGCCGCAGCAGCTGGAGCCGCCGCCGCTCACCACCGGACAGATCACCGACCGGCGTCCACTGCTTCTCCTTCGTGAAGCCGAACTTCTCGCACAGCTGCCCCGCGGTCATCTCCCGGCCCTTGCCGAGATCGACCCGGTCCCGCACCTGCTGGACGGCCTCCAGCACCCGCAGCGCCGGGTTCAGCTCCGCGACCTCCTGCGAGAGGTAGGCCAGCTTCACGGTCTTGCCGACCACGACCTTCCCGGCCACCGGCTGGCGCTCGCCGCCGCTGCGGGCCGCCGCCTCCAGCGTCCGCAGCAGCGAGGTCTTGCCCGCGCCGTTGACGCCGACCAGACCGATCCGGTCGCCCGGCCCCAGCTGCCACGTCAGGTGCTTGAGCAGCACCTTCGGCCCGGCCTGGACGGTCACGTCCGCCAGCTCGAAGACCGTCTTGCCCAGCCGCGAACTGGCGAACTTCATCAGCTCCGAGCTGTCCCGCGGCGGCGGCACGTCCGCGATCAGCTCGTTGGCCGCCTCGATCCGGAACCGCGGCTTGCTGGTGCGGGCCGGCGCACCGCGCCGCAGCCACGCCAGCTCCTTGCGCATGAGGTTCTGCCGCTTGGCCTCCTCCGTCGCCGCGATCCGCTCCCGCTCGGCGCGCGCGAAGACGTAGTCGGAGTAGCCGCCCTCGTACTCGTGGACGGTGCCGCGCTGGACGTCCCACATCCGCGTCGCCACCTGGTCCAGGAACCACCGGTCGTGGGTGACCACGACCAGCGCGGACCGCCGCGCCGCCAGGTGCCGGGCCAGCCACGAGATGCCCTCCACGTCGAGGTGGTTGGTGGGCTCGTCCAGCACGATCAGGTCCTGCTCGGCGATCAGCAGCTTGGCCAGCGCGATCCGCCGCCGCTCACCACCGGACAGCGGCCCGATGACGGTGTCCAGCCCCTGCGTGAACCCCGGCAGGTGCAGGTCCCCGAACAGCCCGGTCAGCACGTCCCGGATCTTGGCGTTCCCGGCCCACTCGTGATCGGCGAGATCCCCGATCACCTCGTGCCGGATCGTCGCGGCCGGATCCAGCGAATCGTGCTGCGTCAGCACCCCGAGCCGCAGGTCACCGGCGTGCGTGACCCGCCCGGCGTCGGCGGACTCCAGCTTGGCCAGAATCCGGATCAGCGTGGTCTTGCCGTCGCCGTTGCGGCCCACGACGCCGATCCGGTCCCCCTCGTTGACCCCGAGGGAGACGCCGTCGAGCAGCGCACGCGTCCCGTACACCTTGTCGACGGCTTCCAGATTGACGAGGTTGGCGGCCATCTCACTCCTGGTCTGTGAATCCCTGGTCTGGGGATCGATCAGCCTCCAGGGTAGTCGCCGGTGCGCGGCCCCCTCGGGGGAGGACGAGGGGGGCCGTTGGGGGGCATGCACGGGGCGGTCACTCATTGTGATGACGTACGTGGGGATACGGTCGCCGCGGCGCCCCAGGGACCGAAGAATCCCGCCCGTGGGAGAAACCCTGAGCACCGAACCGCCCCGGCGATGGCCGGTCCCGCCCCCGTCCGGCTGGACCGTGGACCATCTGCTGGCCCTGCCCAACCTGCCGCCGCACACCCAATTGATCGACGGGAGCCTGGTCTGCGTGAGCCCGCAGCGCCGTTTCCACGGCACCATGATCGACCTGCTCGTCTGCGGCCTGCGCACGACCCTGCCGCCCGCCTTCAAGGCCAGCCGCCAGATGACCGTCGTCCTCGACAGGCACAACGGCCACGAACCCGACGTGAGCGTGGTCCGCGCCTCCGCGGTCACGGGCCCGGACCAGATGAGCTACCGGGCCGAGGACGTGGTCCTCGTCGTCGAAGTCGTCACCCCGGAGTCGGCGGCCCGCGACCACGGGACCAAGCCACGCAAGTACGCCGCCGCCGGGATCGAGAACTTCTGGCGCGTCGAGGAGTCCGGAACGAGCGGCAGGCCCGTCGTCCACGTCTACGAACTCGACCCGGTCACCAAGTCCTACGTCCACGCAGGCATGCACCGCGACCGGGTCAAGCTCGACCGGCCCTACCCGAGATGCTCTCCGCGCGCTGCTCCATTTCCAGCACGTCCGCGAAGTACTCCGCGTGACCACCTCGGCGGGCCTTGGCCGCCGCTTCGCAGCGACGCTCGAAAAACCCGTTCGTACCGAGCTTCTTGTCCACGTGTAGCTGCACCGTAGAAGCACGGGACGCTGGCCGAGGGGTTGGTGTCCTTGCGAGGGGGCATAACTCACCATCGCTGTCCACGAGTTGTCCGGTACAACCCGATTCCCCGGCACGCTACGCCGACGCCGCGCCACCCCGTGAGCGTTTCGTCACAATACGCACGTGTGGGTGGTTCGGGCGGGCGCCACCGGGTCGTGCGTTTCCGCGACCCGGTGGGCCGCGTCGCGGCGCGGCGCGGCGTAAAGACGTAAAAGCCTGGGGAAAGTACCCTCCCCACCCCTCCGACCTCCCCGGCCGTCCCGCCACTCACACGAGTGACGTGTGCCAACTCGGCTGGATAGGCAGGGGGTTGTGCGGCATATGCTCACCGCGACAACGTGCATCACCGCACGCCAAAACGCGCATCACCGCACACATACTTCGGCCCCCGGCCGGGACTGGCATCCCGAACGAGGGCCTAACCACCCAGGAAGCAACAACCTTCCCGATGGCTCTCAAGAACCCTAGCGCGCCCTCGCGCACCGTGTCCCGCGTTCCCGTGACGACTCCCCCGTCCGGTGTGACGCACGTCAACACCCGTCACACCAGTCGCTACACGGTGGTCGGCAATCACCTCGCCCAGCACCGCGAGCTGACGCTCGTCGCGATCGGACTCGCGGTGCACATCCAGTCGCTGCCCGCCGGGGCACGCATCGGCATCAAGTGCCTGACCGCCCGTTTCCGGGAGAGCGAGGCCCGTATCGCCTCAGCGCTGCGCGAACTGGAGGCGGCGGGATACCTCCAGCGCACACGGGAACGGCTCCCGACCGGCCGCGTCGTCACGCGCACGGTCTCGTACAACCAGCCGGGCGCAACGCCCGCCACCGCGCCCCGTCCCGCCCCACCGGCCCGGAGAACGAAACGAGCCCACGAGACGAAGCCGACACCAAGGCCGACTCGGCAGCCGACCTCGCCGCCGAGGACGACTCCGACTCCGAAACCGGCACTCGCACCGCTTCCCGCGCCCCGGCGCCCCGGCCCGGACGGTTCGCGGCTGGCCCACCGCATCCTCGTGGACCTGCGGCAGGACGATCCCCGCCTGCTGCTCTCCGAAGCGGACGTGGCGCGCCTGACCCCGGCCGTGAGCGCCTGGCTGGAACGCGCGGCACCGCCCGACGCCGTACGCCGCACCCTCGCGGCGGACCTGCCGCCCGGCCTCCGCCGCCCGGCGGCCCTGCTCGCCCACCGCCTCACGGCATGGCTCCCCCCGCCCGTCCCGGCCGCCCCCGCACACCCTGCCCCCTTCCAGACCTGCGACGGCTGCGACCGCGCCTTCCGCGCCCCACGCCCCGGCCTCTGCCGCGACTGCCGCCCCGGCCCACCGGAGACCGCCCAGCGTGAACGTGACCCCGCTACGCCACCCGTAAGGACTTCGTGTACGGCGAGGACGTCACCCTCGCCGACTGGACGATCCGGACGGACGGCCTGCCGCGTTACGTGTGACGACGACCCAGCAGCCCTCAGTCCACGTACTCCATCGTGATCGGGGCGGTGTTGTTCGTCAGGTCCGGGTCCGGGTGCTCCGGGTCGGGCTCCACGGAGACCGTGCCCCGCGCGCCCTCGACGCGTTTGTCGATGCGGACGCGCAGCTCGGGAGCGGGGTTGTTGGGGGCCGGGCACAGCACCTTGCGGTTCTTCTCGTCGGTGTACTCGCAGTAGAGCAGTTCGCTCGCCTCGCCCTCCTGGTGCGGGATCAGGCTGACGCCCTCCGGCAGGGTCACGTACGAGCTGCCTTCCAGGTAGCCGGCCGCGTCCATCACGCCGATCCCCAGCGTCTGGCCCACCTTGCCCTTGATGGTGAACCCGTTGACCTGCCGGTCGTACCTCCGGGTAGTGCGGAACTGCATGTCCGCGGGGGCCAGCTCCCGGTCGAACTGGTCGAAATTGCTGCCGTCGGTCGGGCGGAAACCGAGTGGCGCGCCGGTTCCCCGCGGGGCGGAGTCGGGCAGCAGGTCGCGGGTCGGTGTGTTGGGGGCGGGGTAGAGGGTCGCGGTGATCTTGCCCTGGCTCCCGGTGCTGTCGACCGCGACCGTGAACGGGTGGTCGGTCTCGTACGCCGCGCCGGCCGGCAGGGGCCCGGGGATCGTGCACAGCGCCTTCTTCGGTGCGTCGGCCTTGTCGTAACGGCAGTTGCCGTACCGCCGGCGCAGCGTCGCCTGGCCCACCACCTCCACCGCGACGCTGAGGTCGCCCTCGACGTCGACGTCCCCCTTGTTGCCGAACGCGGGGCGCACCGTCAGCTCGGAGCCGGGCTCCACCGGACCGGACGCCCAGGGCAGGTCCCTGGCGGTCAAGCGGGGCGAACCGATGACGATGTGGGAGGTGTGGTGAAGGGTGGGGGCGTTGTCGCTGGTCACGGTGACCTTCATGGGGCCGGCCGGGCCCTTCTCCGCGTTCTTCCGCACCACCATGTTGAAGAGCCAGAGGTTTTCCTGCTCGCCCGACGCGATGTCCTTCGGGGTGCAGGTGATGATGCCGCGGACGCCCTTGCAGCCGTGCTTCCGGTTCATGGTGGTGAACGTCACCGACTTCGTGGCGGTCGTGTCGACGGTCACCTTGATGTCCCTGACACGCGCCGACCCCTTGCCCCGGGTCACCGTGCTCGCTGCCAGGCGCACGTAGAACGGGTCGGAGGAGCCGCCCACCCACCTCCGCTCCGACTCCTCGATGTAGCGCAAGTAGCTCGTGCCCATCGGGTTCTTGAACGCCAACTCGGCCCGCTGCGGGACCTGTTCCGCCTCCGGTCCGGCCGCGCCGCAGGACGCCACCGCCCCGCCGAACACGACCGCCAGGGCGGCCGCCCCGGCCGTGGTCGCGCGTCGTCGCCGTCTGCTCGCCATGGAAACCTTCATGCAGGCCATGACCCGCACGGCGGGCCGCCCGGTTTCCGGCGGGCGGACACGAAACAACTACGGAACGGCTACCGGACGGCCTTGGCGGGCTGGGCTCCGTCTCTGTGGTCAGAGGCGGTAAAGGTCGGATCCGGGCACGTTGTTGCAGGTGGCAGAGACGGAATTGCCCACCGGCAGGCTGATTCCGATGATGTGCTCGTTGTTGATCTTGTTCGCGCAGATCGGAACCTGCACGCTGACATTGCCCAGGTTGGCGTCCTCCAGCATTGTCCGCAGGCCCGCGTTGTAGTCGCGGACGCCGACGCGAGCGCGGGTCCGGGCCGGGTCGGCTGCGGGAGCTGCCGTGCGTCGCGAAGAGGGCAGCTCGGGCGGGGTGACCGTCAGGCACCTCCCCTGCGGGCTCTGCCCGGCGGGCACTGCCTGCGCGGTCACGGTTGCCTTCAGCGGTCCGGTGTTCTTCACGCACAGCGCCACGCGCATGGCGGCTGCTTCCTGCCGGGTGCCGCGGTACAGCTCGACGCTGCGGACCTGCGGGTCCCTTACCTGCGGGGCCCGGACCCGCTCGGCGGCCGCGGCAGGGGCGGCGACCGAAGCGGTCAGGGCCAGCGCCGCGAGAGTGGCACCGGTCCCGCGGAAGGTCGCACGGAACATGGGGGCACTTCCTTTCCGGCGGGGAACGAGCGCCATGGACATGCCCGCAACTGGGGATGGTCCACTGCACAGCATCCCTGCGCGCACCCGAACGAGGCACGGTACGGGACACCGGGCCACGCCAGTGAGTGAACCGCCCGCTCTGCCGTTGCGGGGAAGCGCGGCAGTGCGCGGGCAAGACGCCATGCGGGCCTTCTCGGAAACGCTCACCAGGCCGCACTCCACCTCGCCCGCGCCCGCGTCTGGACCCGGCTCCGGACCCGGCCCCGGCTCCGGCCGAAGAGGCGGAAGCTAAAGGGTGTTGGCGAGGACCGTCGCCCCCGGCGCAGGCCCCGTGGTGGTGCGGGCCGCTCGGCAGGTGCCGGAGGCGCGCAGGGCCGCGGCGACGCGGTCGGCGTCCTCGGCGTCGGCGGTCAGGAAGGCCGTGGTGGGGCCGGAGCCGGAGACGAGGGCGGCGAGGGCGCCGGCCTCCTTGCCGGCGGCGAGGGTGGCGGCCAGGGAGGGGCGGAGGGAGACCGCGGCGGCCTGGAGGTCGTTGCTCATCGACGCGGCCAGGGCGGCGGGGTCGCCGGTGCGGAGGGCGGCGAGGAGGGCGGGGGACGGCTCGGGGTCGGGGATGTCGGCGGTGGTGGCGCCCTGGCCGGAGGCGTCGCGGAGGCGGTCGCACTCCTTGTAGACGGCGGGGGTGGACAGGCCGCCGTCGGCGACGGCGAACACCCAGTGGAAGGTGCCGCCGGTCTCCAGGGGTTCGAGGAGTTCGCCGCGGCCGCGGCCCAGGGCGGCGCCGCCGACCAGACTGAAGGGGACGTCGCTGCCCAACTCGGCGCAGAGGGAAAGGAGTTCGGACCGGGGGGTGGCGGTGCCCCAGAGGGTGTCGCAGGCCAGGAGGGCGGCGGCGGCGTCCGCGCTGCCGCCGGCCATCCCGCCGGCGACCGGGATGTCCTTGGCGATGTGGAGGTGGACGCGCGGCTCCAGGCCGTGGCGGGCGGCGAGGGCGGTGGCGGCGCGCGCGGCGAGGTTGGTCCCGTCCAGCGGCACCTGGTCGGCGTCGGGGCCGGCGCAGGTGAGGGTGAGGGTGTCGGCGGGGGTCGCCGTCACCTCGTCGTACAGGCCGACCGCGAGGAAGACGTTGGCCAGGTCGTGGAAGCCGTCGGGGCGGCGGCCGCCGACCGCGAGCTGGACGTTGACCTTGGCGGGGACGCGGGCGGTGACGCTGCCGGGGCGGCGGTCGGCGGCGGTGCGGGTCATCGGGCGGACTCCTCGTCGGTGGCGTCCGCGGCCGCGGCCGCCGCCTTGTTCTCGGCGATGGCGATGAAGGACTCGATGGCCAGCGACTCGCCGCGGGCCTGCGGGGAGACCCCGGCGGCGACGAGCGCGGCCTCGGCGGCCCGCGCCGAGCCCGCCCAGCCGGCGAGCGCGGCCCGCAGCGTCTTGCGGCGCTGGGCGAAGGCGGCGTCGATGACCGCGAAGACCTCTTCGCGGGAGGCGCGGGACGGCAGCGGCTCGGCCCGGCGGACCAGGGAGACCAGGCCGGATTCGACGTTGGGGGCCGGCCAGAAGACGTTGCGGCCGATCGCGCCGGCCCGCTTGACCTCGGCGTACCAGTTGGCCTTGACGGACGGGACGCCGTAGACCTTGCTGCCGGGGCCGGCGGCGAGGCGGTCGGCGACCTCGGCCTGGACCATGACCAGGGTGCGTTCGATGGTCGGGAACCGCTCCAGCATGTGCAGCAGGACGGGGACCGCGACGTTGTAGGGGAGGTTGGCGACCAGGGCGGTGGGGGCCGGGCCGGGGAGTTCGGTGACGTGCAGGGCGTCGCGGTGGACGAGGGCGAAGCGGTCGGCGCGCTCGGGGAGGCGGGCGGCGACGGTGGCGGGCAGCGCCGCGGCGAGCACGTCGTCGATCTCCACGGCGATGACCCGCTCGGCGGTCTCCAGGAGCGCCAGGGTCAGCGAGCCGAGGCCGGGGCCGACCTCGACGACCACGTCGTCGGGGCGGACCTCGGCGGTCCGGACGATCCGGCGGACGGTATTGGCGTCGATGACGAAGTTCTGGCCGCGCTGCTTGGTGGGGCGGACGCCCAGCGCGGCGGCCAGCTCCCGGACATCGGCAGGGCCCAGCAGGGGGCCGGTTTCGTCAGTGGTCTTGCGGTCGCTCACCCGTGAAGCTTACGGCCGCAGACCGGCCACGGGCTCGCGCCCCGGGTCACGTAGAGCTTCTTGGCCCGGTAGGTCTGCTCCTCGGCGGGGGCCTCCTGGGGGCGGCCGGTGCCGCCGAGGCGGTGCCAGGTGCGGACGTCGAACTGGTAGAGGCCGCCGTGGGTGCCGGTGGCGTCCACCGCGTCGGGGCGGCCGCCGGCCTCGCAGCGGGCCAGCGCGCCCCAGGCGAGGTGGTCGGCGCCGGGGACCGGGGCGGGCCCGGCGCGGGTGCCGAAGCGGACGATCCGGGGGCGGGGGGCGCGGACCGTCTCGGCGGCGACCTCGCGGGGTGCGCGGCGGACGCCGTTGACGGTGTCGCGGTGGTAGGTGACCCGCCGCAGGCCGGGGGCGCCGGGCCGGACCACCTCCTCGGTGCCGCGCGGCAGGTGCGGGTCGGGGCGCCGGACGGTGCGGAACGGGACGGGCTCCTCGCGGACCTCGGTGCGGCCGGTGATCCGCAGGACGGTGACGATCTGCCCGTCGCGGGGGAAGCTGTCCGGCGGTACGGAGGTGGTGTCCCGCTCGCGCAGGGCCAGCCCGGCCTCGGCGAGGGCCTCGCGCACGGTGGCGGCGGTGGTGCGGACGCGGTACTCACGGCCGTCGGCGGCCACCACCAGGGTGCGGGCGGTGCGGACGTGGAGTTCCAGGCCGTGCCGGCCGATGGGCTGGGAGCGGGAGGCGGAGAGGTAGGCGCCCTCGGCGCGGACGCCGAGCTGGCGCAGCGCACCGTCGACGGTGCCGGCGGTGGTCCACACCCGGCGGCGCTGCCCGTCGAGGGTGAGCGCCACCGGCCGGCCGTGGCGGACCACGATGTCGTCGCCGTTGGTCAGGTCGGTGCCGGGGGCGGGGGCGACGATGTCGTGGGGGCCGACGGGGACGTCCTGGTCGGCGAGCAGGCCGTCGACGTCGTCGGCGAAGGTGTGCAGGGTGCGGGGGTGGCCGTCGACGCTGAGCCGGACCGCCTTGTCGTGGGCGACGAAGGCGGTGGTGCCGCCGGCGAGGAAGGCGACGACCAGGGCGCGGGGCAGCAGCCGGCGGAGGTGGTCGGGGGTGGCGGCGGGGCGCCGGCGGCGGCCGCGGGCGCGGCCGCCGCGGTGGGCGCTGGGTGAAGGACTCACGCTGCACCTGCCACGGGTGTCGTCCGGTAACCGGTCAAGCGCGGAATGTAGCGGAGCGGGGGCGGCGGGCCCAACTCGCCGCGGGGTGGCGCGCGGGGGGCCACCCGTTCAGTAGTCGAACGCGCGGGCGGTGTTGGCGGCGACGGCCGAGGCCAGCGCGTCCTCCGTCATGCCCTTGACGGCGGCCATGGCACGGAGGGTGAGCGGGATCAGATACGGGGCGTTGGCCCGTCCGCGGTACGGGGCGGGGGTGAGGAAGGGTGCGTCGGTCTCGACCAGCAGCAGTTCGGGCGGCGCCACGGCGACGGCGTCGCGCAGCGGCTGGGCGTTCTTGAAGGTGACGTTGCCGGCGAACGACATGAAGTAGCCGGCCGCGGCGCAGACCTCGGCCAGCGCGGCGTCGCCGGAGAAGCAGTGGAAGACGACCCGGTCCGGGGCGCCCTCCTCGCGCAGCACCCGCAGCACGTCGTCGTGGGCCTCGCGGTCGTGGATGACCAGGGCCTTGCCGTGCCGCTTGGCGATCTCGATGTGGGCGCGGAAGGACCGCTCCTGGGCGGCCCGGCCCTCGGGGCCGGTGCGGAAGTGGTCCAGGCCGGTCTCGCCGACGCCGCGGACCTCGGGGCGGGCGGCCAGCGCGTCGATCCCGGCGAGCGCCTCGTCGAGGGCGGCGTCCCCGCCGGGCTCCCGCGCGCCCTGCCGGGACCAGCCGTCGGGGTCCCCCAGCACGATCCGCGGCGCCTCGTTGGGGTGCAGGGCGACGGCGGCGTGCACGGCGTCGTGGGCGGCGGCGGTGTCGGCGGCCCAGCGGGAGCCGTTCAGGTCGCAGCCCACCTGGACGAGGGTGGTGACGCCGACCGAGGCGGCCTTGGCGAGGGCCGCCTCGACGGTCGTGTCCTGCATGTCCAGGTGGGTGTGCGAGTCCGCGACCGGTACCCGGAGGGGTTCGGGCAGCGGCGGCGGGGTGTCCTTGTCCTGCTTGGCCATGGCCGCGATCCTACGAGGACCGCGGCTCCGGCCTCACCTGCGGTGGTGCTGGAAGGGGTGCAGCAGGTCGGAGAGGTGCCAGTGGTGCCGGCCGGTCCCGTCGGTGCCGCTGTCCGCGCCGTCACCGCCGGTGCGGTGGGCGGACTTGCGGTGCTGCGGGCTCCGGTGCAGGTGCGCGATCGCGTCGGAGACCATCGAGACCTGCCCGGAGCGCATGATGCGGACGACGGTGCCGCCGCAGCTGAGGCACGTGGGATGGGTCAGGGGGGAGGGGACGCGCTCGCCGTCGGCGTAGTAGACGGCGTGCATGACGCCCTTGGTGTCCACCTGGTGCTCGATCTCGTAGGACTGCTCCCAGCCGTGGCCGCAGCCCATGCAGCAGAAGGCGTACGCCTCGCGGGCGGCGGGCTCGGGCCGCCGGTTCTGGGACGGGACGGACTGGACGGACGGGACGGACGCCGCGCCGGACGCACCGGTGGTCGTCTTGGTGATCTCGCTCATGTGCGCTCCTCTTGTCCGCTGGACAAGCTCTCCGGGGCCGGAAGGTCCCGGTACCCAGGGAACGCCTTCCGGGGCCGGTTGCGCAGCCGTGCCGGCACCTATTGGCCCAGATTTGGCAGCTCGTAGGACAAACGCACCGCAGGGGGCCGGATCGCTTTACCTTCGATGCCGGCCATTTACCTTCTGAACGGTCGCTTCCCGCCCGTACGCTGGGCTTTTACGCTCTGTCGAGCGTGTGGGCGCTCATCCGGCGGCGCCCGGGCCGGCCGCCCGGTCCGCGTTCTTCGCCGCCACCACCGCGTCGAAGACCTCCCGCTTGGGCAGCCCGGCCTCCGCCGCCACCGCCGCGATCGCCTCCTTGCGCCGCTCCCCGGCCTCCTCGCGGATCCGCACCCGGCGCACCAGCTCCGCGGCGTCCAGCTCCGCCGGGCCGCTCTCCGGGGCGCCCTCGACCACCACGGTGATCTCCCCGCGGACGCCCTCCGCGGCCCAGGCCGCCAGTTCGCCCAGCCCGCCCCGCCGGACCTCCTCGTAGGTCTTGGTCAGCTCGCGGCAGACCGCGGCGCGGCGGTCCGCGCCGAACACCTCGGCCATCGCCGCGACGGTGTCGGCCAGGCGGTGCGGCGCCTCGAAGTAGACCAGGGTGCGGCGTTCGCCGGCGGCCTCGCGGAGCCGGGAGAGCCGCTCGCCGGCCTTGCGGGGCAGGAAGCCCTCGAAGCAGAAGCGGTCCACCGGCAGCCCGGACACCGCGAGCGCGGTGAGCACCGCGCTCGGGCCGGGCACGGCGGTGACCCGCACACCGCGCTCCACGGCGGCGGCGACCAGGCGGTAGCCGGGGTCGGAGACCGACGGCATCCCGGCGTCGGTGACCAGCAGCACCCGTGCCCCGCCGGCCAGCGCGTCGGCCAGCTCCGGCGTCCGGGCCGCCTCGTTGCCCTCGAAGTAGGAGACGATCCGGCCGGCCGGCACCACGTCCAGGGCCTGGGTGAGCCGGCGCAGCCGCCGGGTGTCCTCGGCCGCGATCACGTCGGCGGCGGCGAGTTCGGCGGCGAGCCGCGGCGGGGCGTCCGCCACGTCGCCGATGGGCGTCCCTGCGAGTACCAGCGTTCCAGTCACGCCCCCATCCTCCCAGCCCCGGGCGGCGGCCCCGGCCGGGACCGGGCCGGTGACGCGCGGGGCCGCCCGGCGGCGCTCAGCCGCGCTCCGCAGGCCCCTTCCCTACGATGGGCCGGGTGACCAGTGACACCACCGCGACGCACGCGGCCGCCCCGCGCACCCCGGAGCCGACCGAGCGGCCGCCCGCGTGGCAGCGGCGGCTGCGCCGGTTCGGGTACACCGGGCAGCCCGCGGCCGACGTCCGGACGCGGCTGGTGGCGCCGTTCCCCGCGCCGGACGGGCGGGGCTGGGCGCTGCTCGGCGCCGGCCCGCGGCTCGCCGGATGGCTGGCCCGCCGGGCGGGCTGGCTCGGCCCCCTGCTGGTGACGCTGTGCGCGGGGGTGCTGACGTTCTGGAACCTCGGCAGCCCGCGGAAGGTGATATTCGACGAGACGTACTATCCCAAGGACGCCTGGTCGCTGCTCCAGTACGGCTACGAGGGCACCTGGGCGAAGAATGCCAACGACGCGCTGCTGGCGCACCCCCCGCAGATCCTGCTCTCGCCGGAGCACTCGTACGTCGTCCACCCGCCGATGGGCAAGTGGCTGATCGCGCTGGGCGAGTGGGCGTTCGGGATGAACCCCTTCGGCTGGCGGTTCACGACCGCGCTGCTGGGGACCCTGTCGGTGCTGCTGGTCTGCCGGATCGGGCGGCGGCTGCTGCGCTCGACGGCGCTGGGCTGCCTGGCCGGCGGGCTGCTGGCGGTGGACGGGCTGCACTTCGTGATGAGCCGCACCGCGCTGCTCGACCTGATCGTGATGTTCTGGGTGCTGGCCGGCTTCGGCTGCCTGCTGGTGGACCGGGACCGCACCCGGGCCCGGCTCGCCGCGGCGCTGCCGACCGGCCCGGACGGCCTGACCCGGCCGGACGCGGAGGTCGGCGGCCGGCTGCGGCTGGGCTGGCGGCCGTGGCGGATCGCGGCCGGGCTGTGCCTGGGACTGTCGGCGGCGACCAAGTGGAACGGCCTGTACTTCCTGGCCGCGTTCGCGCTGATGTCGGTGCTGTGGGACATGGGCGCGCGGCGCACGGCCGGGGCCCGGCACCCGTTCCGGGCGGTGCTGCGGCGCGACGTCCTGCCCGCGTTCGGCGCCACCGTCGTGGTGGCGCTCGCCACGTACCTGGCGTCCTGGACCGGCTGGATCGCCACCAAGGGCGGCTACTACCGCGACTGGGCCACCACCCCCGAGGGGCAGCACAGCTCGTTCACCTGGCTCCCGGACTGGCTGCGCAGCCTGTGGCACTACCAGAGCGAGGTCTACGCCTTCCACACCGGCCTGACCACCCCGCACACCTATATGTCCAACCCGTGGAGCTGGCTGGTGCTGGGCCGCCCGGTCTCGTACTTCTACGAGGACCCCAAGGCCGGGCAGGACGGCTGCACCGCCGCCGAGGGCTGCGCCCGCGAGGTGCTGGCACTGGGCACCCCGCTGCTGTGGTGGGCGGCCTGCTTCGCGCTGCTGTACGTGCTGTGGCGCTGGCTGTTCCGGCGGGACTGGCGGGCCGGGGCGGTCGCCTGCGGCGTCGCGGCCGGCTACCTGCCGTGGTTCCTCTACCAGGAGCGGACCATCTTCCTCTTCTACGCGGTGGTCTTCGTGCCGTTCCTGTGCCTGGCGCTGGCGATGATGATCGGCGCGATCATCGGGCCGCCGGGGGCGAGCGAGCGACGGCGGACCGTCGGCGCGGTCGGCGCGGGCGTCCTGGTTCTGCTGATCGTGTGGAACTTCATCTACTTCTATCCCCTCTATACCGGTATGCCGATCCCGAAGAGCGCCTGGCACCACCGGATGTGGTTCGACAGCTGGGTCTGAGCCCGCGCCGGCCGGCCCGGCGGATGTGACGAACCTGTCACGGCCCTTCCACAGCGTGTCACCGGACCGTGCCCGGATCGAGACTCACCGCCCGCCCGTGTCCCTTAGAGTGCGGGGGACGTTCTTGGGTGCGTACTCACGGACGGAAGGCTCCTGGGAGGGGATCGGTGGCATGCGCCGCGAGGTGAAATACGGACTGATCGGCGGGTCGGTGGCCCTGGTGGCGGGCGTCGTCGGCGGCTTCACGCTGTTCGGCGGTTCGGACGGGTCCTCGCCGCAGGCGGTCAGGGCGGCGGACGCCAAATCGGGCGACGGCCCGGCGGTGCCCACCGGCCCGCTGAGCGCCAAGGAGGTCAACACCACCGCGCAGGCGTTCCTGACCGCCTGGCAGTCCGGCGACGCCGACAAGGCCGCCGCGCTCACCGACGCCCCGGACGCCGCCCGCACCGCCCTGGCCTCGTTCGCCCGGCAGGCGAAGTTCTCCAAGGTGACGCTCAAGCCGGGCGCCCCGGCCGGCGCCAAGGTGCCCTACACGGTCACCGCCGAGATCGACTACAAGGCGGTCAAGACCCCGTTCTCGTACGGCACGGCGGTGACCCTCCAGCGCGACAAGGCCACCGGGAAGCCGCAGGTCGCCTGGCAGCCGTCCGCGCTCTACCCGGGCCTGGCCAAGGGCGACGAGCTGCGCACCGGGGAGGCCGAGGCGCCGCCGATCAAGGCGGTGGACCGCAACGGCGTGGAGCTGACCGCCAAGGACCACCCGAGCCTGGCCGGGGTGCTGGACAGCCTGCGCACCAAGTACGGCGCCAAGACCGACGGCAAGCCCGGCGTGGAGCTCTACATCCACCGCGCCAAGGCCGCCGACAGCAACGCCCAGCAGCCCGACAAGACGCTGAAGGTGCTCTCCAAGGGCACCCCGGGCACCCTGAAGACCACCCTGGACGCCAAGCTCCAGACCGCGGCGGAGAACGCCGTCAAGGGCAAGAAGTCGGCGTCCGCGGCCGCCGTCAAGCCCAGCACCGGGGAGATCCTGGCGCTCGCCAACTCCCCCGCGGACGGCTTCGACGTCGCCACCCAGGGGTCGCTGGCGCCCGGCTCGACGATGAAGATCGTCACCGCCGCGATGCTGATGGACAAGGGGCTGACGGCACCGGACAAGAAGGACCCGTGCCCGAAGTTCGTCACCGTCGGCGGCTGGAAGTTCCAGAACCTCAACAAGTCCGAGATCCCCGACGGCACCTTCGCGCAGAGCTTCGCGGCGTCCTGCAACAACGCCTTCATCGGCCACGCCAAGGACCTCTCCGACGACGACCTGACCAAGGAGGCCCGGGACGTCTTCGGCATCGGCCTGAACTGGGCGACCGGCATCCCCACCTTCGACGGCACCGTCCCGGTGCAGCACGACGCGCAGATGGCCGCCTCACTGATCGGCCAGGGCGGGGTCCGAATGAACCCGCTGAACGTCGCCTCGATCGCCGCCACCGCCCGGTCCGGCTCCTTCCACCAGCCGTACCTCGTCGCCCGGAGCCTGGACGGCCGGGCGTTCGCCACGGCCGCGCGCACCATGAAGCCGGAGACCGCCTCGAACCTCAAGGCGCTGATGAAGCTGACCGCCACCTCCGGGACCGGCGCCGAGGCGATGCAGGGGATCAGCGGCGACATCGGTGCCAAGACCGGCTCCGCCGAGGTCGACAACCAGGACAAGCCCAACGCCTGGTTCGCCGCCTACCGCGACGACCTCGCCGCCGCCGCCGTGGTCCCCGCCAGCGGCCACGGCGGCACCAACGCCGGCCCGGTGGTCCGCGCCCTGCTCACCGCCGGCTGACGCCCGCGGGCGCCCGATCGCGGCGGGCGCCCGACGGCCGGAACCCGTTCGCATGGCCCGTACAGCTTTCGCTAGCGTGCGGGCCATGAGCGATTCCGCGACCGGCACCGAGACCCCACCGACCGCCACCGCCACCGACGCCCATCCGCGCTTCGCCGAGGCCCTGGACGCGCTCGGCCTGCGCGTCGAGGTCCGCGCCTTCCCCGAGGCCACCCGCACCGCGGCGCAGGCCGCCGCGGCCCTCGGCTGCGACCTCGCCCAGATCGTGAAGTCCCTGGTCTTCGCCGCCGACGGGGCGCCCGTCCTGGTCCTGATGGACGGCGCGTCCCGGGTGGACGTGGACCGGGTCCGCGCCGAACTGGGCGCGGCGGAGGTCACCCGGGCGGATGCCGCCCTCGTCCGGGAGACCACCGGCTACGCCATCGGCGGCGTGCCCCCGTTCGGCCACCGCACCCGCACCCCCGTGCTCGCCGACCGCGGCCTCCTCGCGCACACCACCGTCTGGGCCGCCGCCGGGACCCCGCACACCGTCTTCCCGCTCGACCCGCAGACCCTGATCGCGCACGCCGGCGGCACGCTGGTGGACGTCCGCGAGCAGACCTCGTGACCCCGCTGGTCGTCGCGGCCGTCCTGCTGGCCGCCCTCACCCACGCCAGCTGGAACGCCATCGCCCACGGCATACGCGACCAGCTGCTCGCCTTCACCCTGGTCGGCGGCGGCGGCTCGCTCTGCGGCCTCGCACTGGTCTGCCTCACGCCGCTGCCCGCCCCGGCCGCCTGGCCGTACCTCCTCTTCTCCGCCGTCCTGCACGTCGTCTACCAGGCGCTGCTGATGCGGTCGTTCACGCTGGGCGACTTCAGCCAGATGTACCCGATCGCCCGGGGCACCGCGCCGCTGGTCGTCACGCTGCTGGCCGCGGTGTTCGTGCACGAGGTGCCGGACGGCCGGGTGCTGGCCGGCGTCGCGCTGGCCTCGGCCGGGCTGGTGGGACTGGCCCTGTGGGGCATCCGCGGCTCCGGGTCCCGGCCGCACTGGCCGGCGATCGCGGCCGCGGTCGCCACCGGCCTGTCCATCGCCTCGTACACCACCGTCGACGGCCTCGGCGTCCGCGCCGCGGACACGCCGCTGGGCTACATCGGCTGGCTGATGCTCCTCGAAGGGCTGGCCATCCCCGCCTACGCGCTGGCCACCCGGCGCGGCCGGCTCGCCGCCGAACTCCGCCCGCTGGCGCTGCGCGGCCTGGCCGGCGGGGTGCTGTCGGTGTTCGCCTACGGCCTGGTCCTGTGGGCGCAGACCCGCGCACCGCTGGCCCCCATCGCGGCCCTGCGCGAATCGTCGATCATCGTCGGTGCGGTCATCGGCACGCTGTTCTTCAAGGAACGGTTCGGGCTGCCGCGGGTGGCGGCGGCGGGGGTGATGGTGGTGGGGATCGGTCTGATGCTGGCCGGCTGACGCCGGAGCTTCCCGCGTTGCCGGCTCTCCCGCCGTGCGGGTGCTCTTCTCCCGCCTTCGGCGGGAGGGTTGCGGGTGGGTGGGGCGGGGCCCCTGTTCAGGCGCCGTGCAGGGCATGGACCAGGTCGCCGTTGGCGGTCAGGATGCCCCCGTCCACGGGGAGCGTGATGCCGGTGACCCAGGCGGCGTCGGGGGAGGCCAGGTAGGCGACGGCGGCGGCGATGTCCTCGGGACGGCCCACCCGGCCCAGCGGATAGACGGCCGCCGCCCGCCGCAGATTCTCCTCCCTGCCCTCCCAGTTGGGCGTGTGGACGGTGCCGGGCGCGATGAGGTTGACGCGGACCCCGCGCGGCGCGGCGTGCCCGGCCAGGGTGCGGGTCAGCGAGCCCAGTCCGGCCTTGGCCGCGCTGTAGGCGTGGTTCCCGAAGTCCTGAAGGCCGTTCACCGACCCGATGTTGACGATGCAGCCGCGTCCCCCGGCGGCGGCCAGATGCGGCAGCGCGGCCCGCGCACAGCGCATCGCCCCGGTCAGCGTCACATCGAGATCCGCGGCCCACTCCTCGTCCGGTGTGTCCTCGAAGAGGCCGGTGTCCGGGTGGCAGCTGTAGGCGTTGTTCACCAGCGTCTCCAGCCCGCCGAACGTCTCCGCGGCGTACGCGACGGCCGCCGCCACCGAGTCCCGGTCGGCGACATCGCAGACCCGCCCCTCGGCCAGCCCGCCCGCCGCCCTGATCCCCTCCGCGACCCGCCCGGCCCGCTCCTCCTCCGCATCCGTCACCAGCACCCGCGCCCCTTCCCCGGCCAACCGCCGGGCCGTGGCCTCCCCGATCCCGCGCCCGGCCCCCGTGATCAGTACGCGGTACCCCTCGAATCGCCTCATGGCACCTACCTACCCCCGCCCCCCGGGCCGCGTACCTCACCTCCCTCATCGGGCGCGGCCTGCCGCCCCTTCACCCGGCATACGGCGCACGGCGCGGCGCACGGCGGCACCGGCTCGCCGGGCGGCACGTGGATGACACCCCCGCCCGTCGCCACCAAGGGCGGCCTCGGCCCCGGCGGTCTCAGGGGGGACCGTTCGGTCATGACGTCGCCTTCCGGTGGGGATGGCGGCGCATCTCGACGGTGCAGTCGGTCGCCTTCGACCGGTCCCCGGCGGCCCGCGCCCGCGCCCGCTGCCGGGCCAGCGCCCCGCACACGTCACACCCGGCCACCGGCTCCGGCTCGGCCACCGCCAACGGATCCGCCAGATGAACGGGCCCACTCAGACCGGACATCAGCACCCCGCCTCCGCCCCGCCGACCCGGCACCCGCAGGCGGTGAAACGCGGGCGCGACAGATGTCCGGTGGTCCACCCACTGTGGTGGCGCATGTCGGTCTACCTCCCGAGGGTTGACGGCCGTGCCCCCGGACATTCGCCGCGTCGCGGGGACCCTTCGTACCGCCACCCTTTCGCCCCGTGGCCCCGCCCGTCAGCCGATGGTGGGTCACCCATCATGGGTGTGGTCGCCGATCCCGGGCGTCCCGGGCGTAAACTGGTCAACCACCGCCCAGCCAGTCGGAGTTGGCAATGTGGCCGTCAACTGCAATCCCGCCAGAGGTGCTTGCCCGGAGCGATGTCCGGGAATCCCTTGAGGCCCATGACTTCGGTCGGCTCTTCTACCTCGTCCGGAAGTGGGCCGGGATCAGCTACAACAGAATCGCGGAAGCGTGCGACATCAAATCGTCCCGGGTCAGTGAACTGGCGCGCGGCGAAGGGGCGATCACGACTCTGACCAAGATCGAAGCGATTGCTGACGCTCTCCGCATCCCAGGGGCCATGCTGAGGCTCGCGCCCCGGGCATGGGAATCCCCACCGGGAGGTACGGCGAGGCACGCCGAGGGCGCCACGTCACGACGCGCCTCGGTCCTGGACGAGGCACGTGGTGCCGAATACGTCGAGGCGATTCGAGCGACATCGCGCCGGCTGATCGCCCTCGACAATGAGTTGAACGGTGTGCCGATCGCCGCGATGGCGGCGCGTGCGTTCAAAGCCGTGCACCGGCGTCTCGGCAGCGGCGGGTACGAGCGGAAAAGTGAGCGAGACCTTCAGGCCGCGGCCGCAGAGCTGGCAGAGGTCGCTGGATGGACGCTGTTCGACGCGGAGGAGTACGACGCGGCGCGCCGCTTCAACCAGGAAGCGTTGTTCCTCGCGCGGTTGTCGGGAGATCGAGCCATCGAACTCCTGATTCTGCAAAATATGAGCATGCAGGCCGGCTGGCTGGGGCGCCCGCGAGAAGAACTGGCGATTGCCCGGTCGCTCCTCGATCGAGAGAACCTGTCACCACGCATTGAGGCGATCTTCAGGGTCCGCGAAGCCAAGGGGCTGTTCGCATCGGGGCAATCCACCGAGGCAGTGAGGATATTCCGGCGCGCACAGTCGCTTATCGGGGAGGGCGCGAGGAGTGACGATCCGCCCTGGGCTTGGTGGATCAGTACCGATGAGATCAACGGCCATCGGGCCATGGAGTTGCAGAAGGCGGGCGACTGGAGGTCCGCCATCCCGCTGCTCCAAGAAAACCTCTACACCCGGAACCGCCCGCGAGTCGGGTACCAGGGCATCTACTCCGCAAGGCTCCTCGCGTCATTGCTGAATGAGAAAGTATGGCGGGAGGCGGGGGAATTGGCCGAGTCCGTCGTGTCGGTGGTCCCCGAAATCGGGTCGGCGCGGACGTTGAAGCTCTTGAAGCGGACCGCCGCCGGCGGGGAAAAGATCGCGGGCATTCCGGAAAGCCTCCGCGATACTCTTCGCGGAGTAGGAGAGGCCATGGAGAAAGACCCTTACGCGCTCTGAGGCTTGCCACGTCCCGTCGCCGGGAGCTTCTCTCCTCCGCCCCCGCCGGGGCGGGGCCCGCCGCGGGGCCCGGGGGCGGCCGGGTCAGCCGGATACGGTCGCCAGGGCGCGCACCAGCGCCTGCGCCCGCGGATCCGCCGTCACGTTGCGCTGCATGCCGTTGGTGACGTAGCCGAAGGCGACCCCGTGCTCCGGGTCGGCGAAGGCCAGCGCGCCACCGCGGCCGGGGTGGCCGAAGGAGCCGGGGCCGAGCAGGGGGGACGCCGGGCCGTGGAGCATGAAGCCCAGGCCGAAGCGGGTGTTGACCAGGAGGGTGCGGTCGGGGCCCGCGGACTCCTCGGTGCGGGCGAGGGTGAGGGTGGCCGGCGCGAAGAGGCGGGCGTGGCCGTCGACCGGGCCGATCAGCGCGGCGTAGGCGCGGGCCAGGGCGGGTGCGGTGGCGATGCCGGCGGAGGCGGGGAGTTCGCCGGCGCGGTAGGCGTCGGAGTTCTCGTCGGGGGCCGGCGAGATCGCGGCGAAGGCGCGGCTGGTGAGCGAGGCCGGGTCGGCGTACGCGTCGGCGACGGTCTTCTTGGGGCGGACCCGCAGGCCGGCCGCGGCGGGGCGGGGCGGGGCCTCGACGGGGGCGAGGCGGCCGACGCGGGCGCGGGCCTCCGTTGGGAGGCCGATCCACAGGTCGAGGCCGAGGGGACCGGATATCTCCTCGGCGACCCAGGTGCCCAGGGTGCGGCCGGTGACCCGCAGGACCAGCTCGCCCAGCAGCCAGCTGTAGGTCTGGGCGTGGTAGCCGTGGTCGGTGCCGGGCGTCCAGGCGGGGGCCTGGGCGGCGACCGCGGCCGGGCCGCTGACGCCGTCGACGGCCTGGGCGGGGGTCAGCGGGGTGTCCAGGACCGGCAGGCCGGCCCGGTGCGCGAGCAGGTGGCGGACCAGGACGCGGTCCTTGCCGGCGGCCTTGAACTCGGGCCAGTACGTGCCGACCGGGGCGTCCAGGTCGAGGAGGCCGCGCTGGTGCAGCAGGAGCGGGACGGTGGCGGCGATGCCCTTGGTGGCGGAGCGGACGATCTGGGCGGTGCCGGGCTCCCAGGGCTCGGCCCCGCCGGGCCGGGCGTCGCCGTCCCTGGTGCCGCCCCAGAGGTCCACGACCTTGCGGCCGTCCCGGTAGACGGCGACCGCCGCTCCGCGCTCGCCGCGCTCGGCGAAGTTGGCCGCGAAGGCGTCCCGGACCGGCTCGAAGCCGTCCTCGACCGTGCCCTGGACGTCCACCACTGAATCCCGCTTCCCGCTCTTGTGTCGCTTTGGTGACCCATCAATGGTGCAACGCCGGGATCCATGCTCATGACCAGGGGCGCCGCCAGGGGCCGGGGGCGTGGCGTTCCTCACATCCGGCCGCGGCGGGCGGGCGGGTCAGCCGGGGAGGGTCACCGAGCGGGGGTCGAAGCCGAACGGCAGCTCCAGCCGGTGGCCGCGCATCAGCTCCTCGTCGCACAGCAGCTCCTGGGTGGTGCCGTCGGCGACGATCACCCCGCCGGAGAGCACCACGGACCGCGGGCACAGCTCCAGGGCGTAGGGCAGGTCGTGGGTGACCATCAGGACGGTGACGTCCAACGAGCGGAGGATGTCGGCGAGTTCGCGGCGGGAGGCCGGGTCGAGGTTGGAGGACGGCTCGTCCAGGACGAGGATCTCCGGGCGCATGGCCAGGACGGTGGCGACGGCGACCCGGCGGCGCTGGCCGAACGAGAGGTGGTGCGGCGGGCGGTCGGCGTAGCCGGTCATGCCGACCCGGTCCAGGGCCTCGGTGACCCGGGCGTCGAGTGCGGCGCCGCGCAGTCCGGCGGCGGCCGGGCCGAACGCCACGTCCTCCCGGACGGTCGGCATGAACAGCTGGTCGTCGGGGTCCTGGAAGACGATGCCGACCCGGCGGCGGATCTCGGCGAGGTGCTCCCTGGTGACCGGCAGGCCGGCGACGGTGACCGTGCCGGCGCCGGCTTCGAGGATGCCGTTGAGGTGCAGGACGAGGGTGGTCTTGCCGGCGCCGTTGGGGCCGAGCAGGGCGACCCGTTCGCCGCGGGCGAGGGTCAGGTCGACGCCGAACAGGGCCTGGTGGCCGTCGGGGTAGGCGTAGGCCAGGCCGGAGACGGCGAGGGAGGGGGCGGGGGCGGTGGTACTCACAGGATCCATCCCAGGAGGCAGACGGCCAGCGCGGCGAGCGGGAGGGCGGCGGCGCGGGTCCAGTGGGTGCGGGTGGCGGTGGCGGTGTCCGTCAGCGGCATGGTGCCGGTGTAGCCGCGGCTGACCATGGCGAGGTGGACGCGTTCCCCGCGTTCGTAGGAGCGGATGAACAGGGCGCCGGCGGACTTGGCGAGGACGCCCCAGTGGCGGACGCCGCGGGCCTCGAAGCCGCGGGAGAGCCGGGCGATCCGCATCCGCCGCAGCTCGTCGGTGAGCACGTCGCCGTAGCGGATCATGAAGGAGGCGATCTGGACGAGCAGCGGCGGGATCCGCAGGCGCTCCAGGCCGAGGAGCAGCTGCCGCAGCTCGGTGGTGGCGGCCAGCAGGACGGATGCGGCGACGCCGAGGGTGCCCTTGGCGAGGACGTTCCAGGCGCCCCACAGACCGCTGACGCTGAGGTCCAGGCCGAGGAGGTGGGTCCGCGGGCCCTCGGCGACGAACGGCATCAGGACCGCGAAGGCGACGAACGGCACCTCGATCAGCAGCCGCTTGAGCAGGAAGCCGGCCGGGACCCGGGCGGCCGCGGCCACCGCCGCGAGCAGCCCCGCGTACAGCGCGAACGCCCAGGCGGCGGTGCGCGGGGTGGCGACCACGACCAGGACGAAGCAGAAGACGGCCGCGATCTTGCAGTGCGCGGGGAGCGCGTGGACCGGGGAGCGGCCGTCCCGGTAGAGCTTGTGGGCGTGTCCCGCTCCCATGTCAGTGCTGCTCGGCGGGGGTGTCGGCGGCGGGCGCGGGGGTGTCGGCGGCGGCCTTGCGGCGGCGGAGGACGACGAAGACGCCGGTGCCGGCGGCGAGCGTGGCGGCGACGCCGATGACGCCGGCCAGGCCGCCGGCCAGCCGCCGGTTCGCGATGTCCTTGACGCTGTAGTCGGCGAGCGGGGAGTCGGCGGTGGCGTGCTCCTCGGTCCGGGTGTCCAGGCCCTTGTCGTGGGCGACCTTCTCCAGGCCGTCGGGGCTGGAGGAGGCGTAGTAGCTCAGGCCGCCGGCGCACACCAGGGCGGCGGCGAGGCCGGCCAGCCACAGGCGGCGGGGGGAGCGGCGGGGGGCGGCGGGCGCGGGCGCCGGGGCGGCGGGGGCGGCGGCCGGGGCGTCGTCGGCGGCGAGCGGGGAGGTGCGCAGCTCCAGCGGCCGGGTCAGGCCGCGGGCGCCGTAGACCAGGTCGGGCCGGACGGCGAGCACCGCGCCGACGGTCAGCGCGGTGATCACCGCCTCGCCGAGGCCGATCAGCACGTGCACCCCGACCATGGCGGTGAAGACCTTGCCGAGCGCGACGTCGGTGGTGCCGCCCAGCGCGTAGAAGGCGGTGAAGCAGACCGCGGCGGCCGGCACCGACAGCAGGGCGGCGGTGAACGAGGCGACGGCGACCGAGCGGCGGGTGCGCGGCAGCACCCTCACCAGCAGGCGGAAGACCGCGTAGGCGACGGCGGTGGTGATCACCGCCATGTCGGAGATGTTGACGCCGAGCGCGGTCAGCCCGCCGTCGGCGAACAGCACGCCCTGCATCAGCAGCACCACCGAGACGCAGAGCACGCCGGTGTACGGGCCGACGAGGATGGCGGCGAGCGCACCGCCGAGGAGGTGGCCGCTGGTGCCGGCGGCGACCGGGAAGTTCAGCATCTGCACGGCGAAGATGAACGCGGCGACCAGGCCGGCCAGCGGCGCGGTGCGCTCGGCGCCGGTGCCCGCGCCCGGCCCGGTGGCGGCCAGCTCGCGGCGGGCGCCGCGCAGGCTGACCGCGACCGCGGCGGCGGCGACCACACCGGCCGCCGCCGAGACCGGCGCGTCGATGAATCCGTCGGGTACGTGCATCTGAAGGTTCTCCGCTCTGGTGTGCGACCCGACGATGATGTGGGTCCTGCAACAGACTTGCAAGAGCGCCCATGATGCGGGACGGGGGCGCACGCCGTGCGTGCACCCCGGTCCGCCCCCGCATCGGCCTTGACTCCTGCGCCCCGCTCCCCCACCCTCCCGGCCATGGCCGCCGCCCAGGAAGCACCCCAGGCACCTGACTCCGGTCCCTCCGGCCCCACCGGCCCCACCGGCTCTGCCGGGCTCCCCCGTTTCACGCCGTGCTCCGGGGAGAGCTGGCGCGCCCCGTGGGCGATGTACGCGGCGCTGCGGGACTCCGCTCCGCTGCACCACGTCGCCGACGGCGACTACTGGGTGCTGTCCCGCTACGCGGACGTGGTCGCCGCGGCCCGGGACACCGGGCGGTTCTCCTCCGCCGGCGGCCTCACCACCGGCTACGGCGAGCGGGAGCGGCTGGGCATCACCGACGCCGCCCCGATGGTGATGCTGGACCCGCCCGAGCACACCGGCTTCAGACGGCTGGTCACCCGCGGCTACACCCCGCGCCGGGTCGCCTCGATCGAGCCGGACGTGCGGGCCTTCGTCCGGGACCGGCTGGACCGGATCGCCGCTGCGCGCGGCGGCTGCGACATCGTCGCGGAGCTGTTCAAGCCGCTGCCCAGCTTCGTCGTCGGGCGCTACCTGGGCGTGCCGGCGGCGGACCGGGCCCGCTTCGACGGCTGGACGCACGCCATCGTGGAGGCGGGCGCGCACGGCGACCCGCTGGCCGCGGGCGCGGCGGTGGCCGAGCTGTTCGGCTACTTCACCGAGCTGGCCGCGCGGCGCCGCGCCGAGCCCGCCGACGACACCGTCTCCGACCTGGTCCGGCTGCTGCCGGAGGGCGACGACACCGCGCTGCTGCGGATCCTCGGCTTCGCCTTCACCATGGTCGCCGGGGGCAACGACACCACCACCGGCCTGCTGGGCGGCGCCGCGGAGCTGCTGACCGCGCACCGCGGCCAGCGCCGCCTCCTGCTCGACGCCCCGGCCCGGCTGCCGGGCGCCGTCGAGGAGCTGCTGCGGCTGACGTCCCCGGTGCAGGCCCTGGCCCGGACCGTCACCGCCGACACCACCCTGCACGGCCGCACCGTGCCGGCCGGCCGCAAGGTGCTGCTGCTGTACGGCGCGGCGAACCGCGATCCGCGGGCGTTCGGCCCGGACGCCGAGCGGCTGGACGTGACCCGTACCGGGCCCGGGCACCTGGCGTTCACGCACGGCCCGCACCACTGCCTGGGCGCCGCCGCGGCCCGGCTGGTGGCCCGGGTCGCCCTCGCGGAACTGCTGCTCCGCTTCCCGGACTTCGCGGTGGACGCCGCGGCGGGCACCTTCGCGGACGGCCCCTCCGTGCGCCGGTACGCCACGCTGCCGTTCGTCACCGGCCGGAGCTGACCGCCGCCGCGGCCGGCGGACGCTCCGGGCGGTTCGGGACGCCGAGTTGCCTTGGGCCTCCCGCGCCGAAACCATGGGGGCGTGACCGATGCACCCGAGGCCGCCGGGCCGCTCCCGGGGCCGGAGAACACCACCACCTCCCGCGGCCGGCTGCGCCGCGTGCCGTCCGGACCGGCCGGTCCGCCCGGCGCGTACCTGCGCTATCCGCACCTGCACGGCGATCTGCTGTGCTTCGCCGCCGAGGACGACCTGTGGCTGGCGCCGCTGGCCCCGGACGGCGGGGAGCCGGACCGGGCCTGGCGGCTGACCGTGGACCGCACCCGGGTCGGGCACCCGCGGTTCTCGCCGGACGGCAGCCAGATCGCGTTCACCACCTGGCGCAGCCTCGACCCGGAGATCCATCTGGTGCCGGTGGCCGGCGGGCCGGCGCGGCAGCTGACGTACTGGGGCGGCACCGACGCCCGGGTCTGCGGCTGGACGCCGCCGGACCACGAGGGGCACGCGCAGATCCTCGCGGTGTCCTCGCACGGCCAGCCGTTCTCGTACTACTCGTGGTCCTACAGCGTGCCGACCGACGGCAGCCCCGGCGGGCAGCTGCCGTGGGGGCCGGTCTCCGACATCGCGGTGGCCGAGGTCGGCGGGGAGCGGCGGACGCTGCTGCTGACCGGCAAACCGCCGCACGAGCCGGCGTCCTGGAAGCGGTACCGCGGCGGGGCGATGGGCCGGATGTGGCTGCACGGCACCCGGCTGCTGCCGGATCTGCACGGGCACCTGGACGCGGTGATGTTCGCCGGCGGCCGGATCGCCTTCCTCTCCGACCACGAGGGCGTCGGCAACGTCTACTCCTGCCGGCCCGACGGCACCGATCTGCGCCGGCACAGCGACCACGCGGACTTCTACGCCCGGCACGCCTCGACGGACGGTTCCCGGATCGTCTACCAGTGCGCCGGCGACCTGTGGCTGATCGACGACCTGTCCCCGGACGCGGTGCCGCGCAAGCTCGGGGTGCGGCTGGGCGGCCCGCGGGCCGGGCGGCGCACGTACCAGGTGCCGGCCGCCTCGCACGTCACCGGGCTGGCGGTGGACGCCACCGGCCGGGCCAGCGCGGTCGGGGTGCGCGGCAGCCTGTACTGGCTCACCCACCGCGACGGCCCGGCCCGGACCCTGCACGACACCCCGGGCGTCCGGGTGCGGCTGCCGGTGGTGCTGGGCGGCACCGGGCGGCTGGCGTACGTCACCGACGCCGAGGGCGAGGACGCCGTGGAGGTCGCCGACCTGCCGCGGGCCAGCGGTGCGGGCACCCCGCGGCGGCTGGCGGCCGGGGCGCTGGGCCGGGTCCACGAGCTGGTGTCGGCGCCGGACGGCGAGCGGCTGGCGGTGGCCACGCACGACGGGCGGCTGCTGCTGGTGGAGACCGGTGAGGCGGACGCGACGGGCGAGCCGGACGCACCGGCGGCGGGCGCCGCGGCGCCGGTCACCGAGCTGGACCGGTCGCGCAACGGCCCGGTCCGGGACCTGGCGTTCTCCCCCGACTCGCGCTGGCTGACCTGGTCGCACCCGGGCATCGGCCGGTCGCTGCGGAAGATCCGGATGGCGCGGCTGTCCGACGGGCACCTGGTGGACGTCACCAACGGCCGCTTCGAGGACGAGCAGCCGGTGTTCACCCGGGACGGCCGCTATCTGGCCTTCCTGTCCTGGCGCGGCTTCGATCCGGTCTACGACGTGCACACCGGCGACCTGTCGTTCCCGCTGGGCTGCCGCCCGTACCTGGTCCCGCTGTCGTCGGCGACGCCCTCGCCGTTCGCGCTGTCCCCGGAGGGGCGGCCGGCGGCCGGCGGGCTGGACCCGGACGAGAACCCGCCGCCGGCGGAGGGGCCGGTGCTGGTGGAGGTGGAGGGGCTGGAGAACCGCGTCACGCCGTTCCCGGTGCCGGCGTCGAAGTACTCCTCGCTCCAGCCGGTCAGCGGCGGCGGGCTGGTGTGGCTGCGCTGGCCGATCTCCGGGGCACTGGGCGAGACCTTCGCCAACCCGGCCGACACCTCCGGCCGCCCCACCCTGGAGCACTTCGACCTGACCAAGGCGCGCCGCACCGAACTCACCAGCTCCCTGGACGCGTTCGCGCTCAGCGGCGACGGTACCCGGCTGGTCGTCAACGACGAGGGGGAGCTGCGCGCGGTGCCGGCGACCGAGCCGGCCGACCCCGACACCACCGTCTACCTCGACCTGCGGCGGATCCTGCACGACGTCGACCCGGGCGCGGAGTGGCGGCAGGCGTTCGAGGAGGCGGGCCGGATCGTCCGGGCGTACTTCTGGGACCCCAAGCTGTGCGGGATCGACTGGGACGACGTGCTGGCGCAGTACCGCCCGCTGCTGGAACGGGTCGCCACCCCCGACGAGTTCGCCGATCTGCTGCGCGAGGTGCTGGGCGAGCTGGGCACCTCGCACGCCTACGTCACCGGCGCCCGGCGCAACGAGGGCCCGCCGCACTACCAGCGCCCGATCGGCCTGCTCGGCGCCAACTTCGTGTGCCGGGAGGGCCGGTGGGTGGTCAAGCGGATCCTGCCGGGTGAGTCCTCGGACTCCAAGGCCCGGTCGCCGCTGGCCGGCACCGGCGTCCGGGAGGGCAGCGCGCTCACCCACATCGACGGGCGCCCGGTCGATCCGGTGGCCGGCCCGTACCCGCTGCTGGCCGCGGCCGGCGGGACGACCGTGGAGCTGACCTTCGCCCCGCCGGAGGGCGAGGAGGGCGGCAACGGGCACGCCCGCCGGGTCGCGGTGGTGCCGCTGATCGACGAGCGGCCGCTGCGCTACCAGGACTGGGTGGCCAAACGGCGGGCCGTGGTACGGGAGTTGAGCGGCGGCCGGTGCGGCTATCTGCACATCCCCGACATGGGCGGGTCGGGCTGGGCGCAGTTCAACCGCGATCTGCGCCGGGAGATGGCGATGCCGGCGCTGATCGTGGACGTGCGCGGCAACGCCGGCGGCAACATCTCCGAGCTGGTCATCGAGAAGCTGACCCGGTCCATCATGGGCTGGGACCTGACCCGGGACGCCGAGCCGGTGTCGTACACCAGCAACGCGCCGCGCGGCCCGGTGGTCGCGGTCGCGGACGAGATGACCTCGTCCGACGGCGACATGATCACCGCGGCGTTCAAGCTGCTGGGCATCGGGCCGGTGGTCGGGATGCGGACCTGGGGCGGGGTGGTCGGCATGACCGGCCGGCACCGGCTCGCGGACGGCACCTCGATCACCGTGCCGATGAACGCCGCGTGGTTCCGGCTCTACGGCTGGGGCGTGGAGAACCACGGCGTGGACGTCGACATCGAGGCGCTGCGCTCGCCGCTGCACTGGGCGGAGGGCCGCCACCCGCAGCTGGGCGTGGCGGTGCGCACCGCGCTGGAGCTGCTGGACCGGCATCCGGCGGCGACCCCGCCGGACCTCTCGGACGTCCCGGACCGGCGGCGGCCGCCGCTGCCGCCGCGGGGCAGCGGCGCCGGGGACGGCGGCAACTGACCGGCGGCGGCTGCCCGTTCTCCGGCAGCCGCCGCACGGCATGGTGGGAGGGGCGCACCCGGTTCCCGGATGCGCCCCTCCCGGGGACGACCTCCACGAGGACGAACGACCCTCGTTCCGGACGTCGGACGCGTCAGCTCTGGTAGCGGTCCTCGGCGTCGTCCATCATCTGCTGGCCGCGCTCGCGGGCCTGCTGGCCGCGCTCCTGGGCCTGCTTGCCGCGCTCCTGGCCCTGCTGACGGCCGCGCTCGCCGCGCTCCTGGCCCTGCTGGGCCCGGCGCTTGGCCTCGTCCTTGAGCTGCTGCGCCTTGTCCTTGAACTGGTCTTCGATGCCCATGCTGTTCACTCCTGTGGGGGTGTTGGGGATCGGGCTCGATAAGCGTGACACGAACCGACATTCGTCGCACTTCGATCACAATCGGACACTTTCCGTGGCCGATCCCGCCCGATTCCCGCCACCGGCCCCGGCCCCCTAGCGGTTCAGCCGGGCCTTCTCGTCCGCCTCGCCGCCCGCGCCGACCAGCCCGGCCCGGAACCCGTCGAGCCGGTCCCCGAACCTCCGCATCTCGCGCTGCCCCACCGTCCCGATGAGCGAGGGCAGGTAGCCGCGCACCGACTGCATCCCGCGCAGCCACCACTGCCCGTAGACGTGCGCGGAGCGGCGCTCGATCCCGGCCACCAGCCGGTCCACCGCCGGGCCCAGCGGATAGGTCTTGTTGGACGGCCAGGGCAGCCGGGAGCGCAGCTCCCGCATCAGGTCCTCCCGGTCCGCACCGCGCACCATGTCGGTGTCGGTCCAGCTCAGGTAGCCGACCCCGACCCGGACGCCCTTGTGCCCGACCTCGGCCCGCAGGCTGTGCGCGAACGCCTCCACGCCCGACTTGGAGGCGCAGTACGCGCTGAGCATCGGCGCCGGGGTGATCGCCGCCAGCGAGGCGATCTGGAGGAAGTAGCCGCGGGACTCCGCCAGCACCGGCAGGAACGCCCGCCCGGTGACCGCGCTGCCGATCAGATTGACCTCGATGACCCGCTTCCAGGCCACCGGGTCGGAGTCCGCGAACGGGCCGCCGGTCGCCACCCCGGCGTTGGCGACCACCACATCGACCTTCCCGAAGCGGAGTGTGACCTCCGCGGCGACCTCGGCCATCGCCTCGTGGTCGGTGACGTCGGCGTGCCAGTGGTGGGCCGGGCCGTGCAACGAGGCGGCCACCGCGCGCAGTTCGTCCGGCTCCAGGCCGACCAGCGCCAGCGTCGCGCCGCGCGCCGACAGCTTGCGCGCCAGCAGCGCCCCGACGCCGCGCGCCGCGCCGGTGACGACCACCACCTGTCCGTCGAGCTTGCTCCCGTTCACGCCGCCTCCTCCTCGTCGCGCCGCCGCCCGGCGCCGTTTCGCTGTTCCGCCGCCGGACGGGCCGGGGCGGTGGTCAGGTGGTCGCGGACCAGGTCCCGCAGCCGTCCGGCGACCGCGTCCGGGTCCTCGACGGGCGTCATGTGGCCCCGGCCCGGCAGTTCGGTCACGCCCACGCACCGCGGCAGCACGGACGCCAGCCGCCGGGCGTGCACGGCCGGGGTGAGCCGGTCCGCGGTGCCGGTCAGGACCGCGGCCGGCACCTCCAGCCGGCTCGCGCCGCGGGTGAGCTGGAGGTCGTGCAGCACCCGGCCCCAGCGGGCCCGGACGCCGGGCGGGCAGGCGTGCACGATCCGGGCGCACGCCTCGATCTGCTCGGGGGTCGCCGCGGGGCCCATCGTGGCGTAGCGCAGGGCCGCCCTGGCGAGCGGGTTGACCGGGCCGAGCGGGGCGCGGGAGCCCAGCAGCAGCCGGTGCGCCCGGCGGCGGGCGCCGGGGGTGGGCAGCGGGAAGACCCGAGACTCGGCGGGCAGGTTCGCGCTGCCGGTCGAGCACAGCAGGACGGCCGCGGCCCGGGCGCGCAGCTCGGGCCGCTCCGCCGCCGCCATGATCGTCATGCCGCCCATGGAGTGCCCGCCGAGGACGGCCCGTTCGCCGGGTGCGAGGGTCCGCTCCAGGACCGCGACGAGGTCGTCGGCGAGCGCGTGGGTGCTGTAGCCGGCGGGCCGTACGGCCGGGCTGCGCCCGTGCCCCCGCTGGTCGTAGACGATCACCCGGTGGTCGCCGGCCAGTTCCCGCACCACCGGCGCCCAGAAGGCGGTCGAGCAGGTCCAGCCGTGCGAGAGCACCACGGCCGGGGCGCCCTCGGGCCCGTGCGCCTCGGCGTACAGGGCGGACCCGTCGGCGGAGGTGACGTGGAGCGTCCGGCGGGGCGCCGGCGGGGCGTAGCGGCCGCGGACGGCGTGCGGCGGGCGGGTCATGCCGCCACCTCCTCGGCGGCGGTCCGGCCCGCGCCGGCCGGGGCCCCGTCCGGGGCGGGCCGGGGCGGCCGGAGCACCTCGTACTCGGCGAGGTCCACCTGGCGGGTCACCCGGCGGAACTCCGAGGTGGTGCCCGGCCACACGGTGGTGTTCCGCCCGTTGGCGTCCAGGTACCAGCTGTCGCAGCCGCCGGTGTTCCACACCGTGCGCGCCATCCGCTCCTGGACGGTGCGGGTCCACGCGTCGACCGCGGACTGCCGGGCGTCCAGCGCGATCCGGCCGCCGAGGACGTCGAGCTGGTGCAGGAAGTCGACGAGGTAGTTCAGCTGGGCCTCGATGATCAGGATCATCGAGCTGTTCCCCAGGCCGGTGTTGGGGCCGATGAGGGTGAGGAAGTTGGGGAAGCCGGCCGCACTGGTGCCGCGCAGCGCCGCCATCCCGTCCTTCCACTCCTCGGCCAGCGTGGTGCCGCGCGCGCCGGTGACCCGGCGGGCGATCGGCATGTCGGTGACGTGGAAGCCGGTGCCGAAGATGATCGCGTCCGCCGCGGTCTCGGTGCCGTCCGACGCGACCAGGACGTTGCCGCGGATCTCCCGCAGCCCGGAGGCCACCACGTCGACGTTGGGCCGGGTGAGCGCCGGGTACCAGCTGTTGGAGAGCAGGATCCGCTTGCAGCCGATGCGGTAGTCCGGGGTCAGCCGGGCCCGCAGCGCCGGATCCTTGACGGCCTTGTGCATATGGGCCTTGGCGAGCGCCTCGATCAGCCCCAGCTCGCCCGGCCGCTTGGTGAACGCGCTGACCTGCAACTCCCGGATGCCCCACAGCAGTTGGCGGCGCAGCGCGCGGGTGGCGGGCACCTTGGTGTGCAGCCAGCGCTCCACCCCGCTGATCCGCCGGTCGGCCCGCGGCATCACCCACGGCGGGGTCCGCTGGAACACCGTGAGCCGCTCGGCCTGCGGCTGGATCGCCGGCACGATCTGGATCGCCGAGGCGCCGGTGCCGATCATGGCGACCCGCTTGCCGCGCAGGTCGTAGTCGTGGTCCCAGCGGGCGGAGTGGAAGACCTTGCCGGGGAAGTCCGCCAGGCCCGGGATGTCGGGGATCTGCGGGTCGGAGAGCGGACCGGTGGCGGAGATCACGACATCGGCGGTGAGCGGACCGCGCGCGGTGTCGATCTCCCACCACAGCCGCTCGGCGTGCCAGCGCAGCGCGCGGACCTCGCAGTCCAGGCGCAGGTGCGGCCGCAGCCCGAAGGTGTCCGCCACCCGCTCCAGATAGGCGCGGATGTGCGGCTGCCCGCTGAAGTTGCGCGGCCACTCGGGGTTGGGGGCGAAGGAGAACGAGTACAGGTGCGAGGGCACGTCGCAGGCGCAGCCGGGATAGCTGTTGTCGCGCCAGGTGCCGCCGACCGCACCGGCCCGCTCCAGGACCACGAAGTCGGTGATCCCCGCCCGCCGCAGCCGTACGGCGGCGCCCAGGCCCCCGAATCCCGATCCGATCACCGCCACCCGTACATGCCGCTGCCCGTCGTCGGCCATGCCGCCACCTCCCGAGTCGGTACGCCATCATCGTCCAATCGCGCCAGCAATCACTGGCACGGTTGTCCTGCTGGGAGCGTAGGACACCTGACGTACCGAGCGGTAGGGGTGCGGCGGCAGGAAGTTACCGGCGGTCACGCCCCGGCCCGGGCCGCCCCGCCCCGCATAGGCTGGGCCCGTGGCAGACCAGGCGGCAGCGAACACCCCCGAGCAGGCGGACCGGCCCCCGCGCACCGCGGACGCGGCGGCGGACCGCGCCCCCAAGACGCGCGAGTTCCGGATGGCCGAGCTGGCCAGGGAGGCCGGGATCACGGTCCGCACCCTGCGCTTCTACCGCGAGCGCAAGCTGATCCCGCCGCCCCGCCGGGAGGGCCGGATCGCCTGGTACAACGAGCACCACCTGGCCCGGCTGCGGACCATCGCCGCCCTCCTGGAGCGCGGCCACACCCTCGGCGGGATCGCCGAACTCCTCACCGCCTTCGAGACCGGCCGGGACGTCGGCGAACTCCTCGGCCTGCCCAGCCCGCTGCTGACCCCCTGGTCCGAGGAGACCCCGGTCCGGCTGACCCCCGAGGAGCTGGCCGACCACTTCCGCGGCGAGGTCACCCCGGAGAACCTCTCCGCCTCACTGGCGCTGGGTTACCTCGCCGTGGACGGCGACGAGTTCGTGCACATCAGCCGCCGGCTGCTGGACGCCTCCACCAGCCTGGTCGCCGAGGGCATCCCGCTCGCCGCGGTCCTGGAGGCCGGCGCCGAGGTCCGCGCGCACGCCGACGCCCTCGCGGACATCCTCACCACCCTCATCCGCACCCACCTCTTCCCCACCCTCAAGGACCTCCCGCGCGCCACCGAGGCCGTCGAGAACCTCCGCCCCCTCGCCAAGGGCGTGGTGGAGGCCGAACTCTCCATGGCCATGGACCGCCGCATCCGCAGGGAACTGGACGACTTGCTGAACGGGACGGGGCGCGCGGACGACGCGGCTGCGGAGCCGGGGGCGGCGGGCAGGGAACCGGGGGCGGGCCCCGGCCCGGAGTAGTTCCCACCTGTGCCCGCACCACGACGTCGACGGTGTTCCCCCCACCACGACGTAGCGGACCGATGCCCGAAACGCCCGACAGCCCCGTCCGTGCGCCACGGTGCAGCGCGCGAACGGGGCCGGCGGGCTCACTCCTCCGCGGCCGTCAGCCGCCTATTTCCGGTCCCCGTCGCCGGGCTGCGGGGCGGGGCCCCGGGGCGCCTCCGGGGGCATGGGCCCGCCGTCGTGCTTCCCGCCGTCGTCCTCGGCGACGACGTCCAGATCCCGGGGGTGCCGGAACGGGACGCCGCGCCAGCCTTCGGCGTCGGGAGTGCGCGTCCCGAACGTCTCCACCGCTACCGTGCTCATCTGTCAACCTCCTCTTTCGTGAGGGGCCGTACCGCCGTACCGTCGACGGCACGGCCCGAGGGTCCGCAGGGTTTCTGCGGTCGGGTCACCCGCCCCGGCTGCTCGACTGTCCAGGTTTCCGCCGCCGGGGCGGGGGTCTCATACGCCGGCCCTCAGGGCTCGGGCGCCCACTGCCGCCGCTTGGCCCGGCAGACCGCGCAGTGGCCGCGACATGCGGGAACCGGTCGGCCCGGGGGAATCGATGTGGTCCCGGACGTGCCCCACACCGGGGTGGCGGCGGGTTCGGCCTCGTCCCCGCCGGCCTGCTCGGGCATCGGGCCGGTCATACCGTCTCCCGGTGCCCATGGCGGTGATTCCGGATCCCGCGGGCGGCAGCGCACGCGGCCTTCCAGTCGCCGGCCTCGGCCGCCGCGTCGCGTTTCACGGCCCGCGTCGCGCAGGAAGCGCACCCGGGAACGGGCGCCCCTTCCAGAAGCCAGCGATCCAGGTCGAGCTCGACGGGGTCGGCGCTGTACCGGGGTGGGGTTGTCATGCCATCTCCGCGGTTGGTCACGTCGTACGGGTGACTCCACGCTAGGGATGATGTTGTGAGGTGGGCCACTCCGTTGCAGTCTGTTGCACGTGAGTTATCCGAGAGAGTCAAGGGCGCCGGTGATCAGGGTTCTCGCTTCGGCTCCGTAAACGGCCATGCGGCGCAGGCGCTCGAACGCAGCGAGGTAGAGCGTCACTTCGCTGGGCGTTGTCACCGTAACCTTGGCTGTCAGGAGTTCAACGTGCACGCGATTGTCGTCGAACACCGTAAATGTCTCCGTGCCCCACATGTCCCGGCGGACGGATCTCGGGATGATCCCCAGGGAGACGGCCGGGTACGACATGGCGGCGAGCAGATAGCCGAGTTGGGCGGCCATCTCGGCGTTATCGGCAACACGGTGGAAGAGGACGTCCTCTTCCACCACCAGGACGACGCGGCGATGCCCGTCTCGGATGACGCGCGAGCGGTCAACGCGAGCTGCGGCGGCGCGTGCCGAGTCATCAGGTAGGCCGCGGAAGCTCGCGATGGTGGCGAGGAGGGCTCTGGCGTAACCCTCTGTTTGCAGGAGTCCGGGAATGAGCCGGGAACAGTAGATGCGAAACCGGGCGGTGCGCTGATACAGGGGAACGCCTGCTTCTTGGAGGCGTCGCAAGCCGGTGCGTTGCAGGCGTCGCCATTCGACGTACATCGAGTCAGCCGAGCGTGACGCCGCGATGAGGTCCTGCGCGTGCTCGGCAACGTTGCAGGCCCGGCACCAGGCGGTGATGTCGGCCTGGGACGGCATCGTCTTGGCGTTCTCGATGCGCGACGTTTTCGCCTTGTGCCATCCGCACCGGTCAGCCAGTTCTTGGGTCGTCAGCTCTGCGTCCAGGCGCAGTTCCTTCAGCCGCTCCGCGACGGATTCGCGAGCGGCCTGGGCACTGGAAGAAGGGGACGACGGCACGTTCTGACCGACTTGGTGTGACGTGGCTATACCTGGTATTCCTCGTGTGGGATGCCGTGCTCCCACAGGGCTTCGAACGCTTCGCTCAGGAATGTGACTGTGGCCGGCGCCGAGTTGAACTCGTCCTCCACAAGCGAGCCGTCTCCGGCGAAGTGATGGACGCGGGCCAGCCGATCGTCGAAGAGCCAGTAGTCGTTGGCGGGCACAGCCAAGTTTGTCGCGCGTCGACGAGGGAGCCAGCGAACCAGTTCTCCGGCTTCCGTGTTGGCACGGGTGACGTGGTGCTCCCACCGGATGTATTCCGAGGCCGGCTCGCTCACGACACGGAGTCGGCGGACGACGACTCCTCGTGCGACAGCGGTGGCGATGGATTCGTGGAAGGGACGCCACCATGACGCACGGTCGTCCCAATTGACGCGTTCACCTCGTCGCCAGGCTGCGAGCCGCTCATTGTCGAAATACGTGTCCCGCGATTCGAGGTGCACCGCGGAGCGTTCGGTGTCCTTGAGGACCTCAGCGAATGTCGGATGTGCCTGCTGCGCGTTCTGCGGCATCGCATGCCTTCCGGAGCTGCGGCACCATGCGTGCCGGGATACGGATCACAGCCTCGGTGTCCGGGAGGGACCCGAAGTTCAAGCACTCCGCCTGGGTGGCGTCATCGCTCTTCCAACCCTGGAGGACGAGGTCCGCGGTTGCCTCGTCCACCCATGCGGAAGGGCAGTGTTCATCATCCGAGTCGGGGTCCTTGCCGAAGAACAGTAATGACATGGTCTTCTCCCGTTCGAGCGGGCTGCGGCTTGTTGCACGACAATTGCCCCGCCGGAAGGCGGCGTCAAGGGCGAACTCACGTTGCGGACGACCCGAGGCGCGGGCGATCAGCGTGACGCCGTCGTTCTCGCAGGTCCACACCGCCGGGCCGAGCCGTTCCATGGCGTGCCGGCCGAACGGGCAGCTGACGGGCCCGTCGTCCGCTTCGGCGGCGGAAGCCGGCAGGGCCGCGAGCCGGTCGGCGACGAGGCGGGCTAGCAAGCGGTGCACGGGCGCCCCTGGCCGTCCGTCCGCTTGCCGCCGTTCTTCCCGTGGGAGGACTGCTGGTTCTTCTCGGCGTTCTTCCTGCTGACGTCGTCCGGCGCTCCGCTCATGTGCGCGCCGCCTTCACGCGGCGGGCTGCCGAGGCGAACTGACAGATGGTCAGCGGCCGGGGCGCGGTGCGGCAAAGGCGCGACCCGCCCTTGCGCTCCGCCGGTTCCACCGCGCGTTCGGGCCATGGTGTGGTCATGATCTGCTCCCCACGTTCTCGGAGGTGGCCGTCAGGGGTCACCCACACAGTCACTCTGTGCGGCCGACCGGTCACACCGTAGGGAGGCGGTCGCTACGCTGACGAGCGTTTCACCAACCGATCTGGGGCCTAGATGAGTGAGTCCGATGTTCTTAGTGGGCGGTTCGTGATTATTTGAGTGGTTCTGCTGTCGCCTGATGGTGTGGCGGCAGGGCGAAATCCGCCGGTCCACGGGTGCTGGTCTGGTGATGTGATCGGGTGAGTGAACGCAAGCCGTACCCGAGTGACTTATCGGACGAGCAGTGGTCGTTGATCGAGCCAGTGATCACCGCGTGGAAGAACCGGCACCGCTCGGTCAGCGGCCACCAGGGCGCCTACGACATGCGGGAGATCGTGAACGCGATCCTCTATCAGGGGCGGACCGGCTGCCAGTGGGCCTACCTCCCGCACGACCTGCCCCAGAAGAGTGCGACCTACTACTACTTCGCCGTATGGCGCGACGACGGCACTGATCAGGTCATCCATGAACTCCTGCGCTGCCAGGTCCGTGAACGCGCCCGCCGATTAGAGGACCCGACCCTGGTGGTCCTGGACACCCAGAGTGTCCACGCGGCCGCCGGGGTCCCCGCCGCCACGACCGGCCACGATCCGGCCAAGCGGGTGCCCGGCCGCAAGCGCGGCCTGGCCGTGGACGTCCTCGGCCTGGTCATCACAGTCGTCGTCCTCGCCGCGAACACCCACGACAACACCGCGGGCATCCTCCTGCTGGACCAGGTCGCCGAGCACACCGGCGGAACCGTCCGCAAAGCCCTGGCCGACCAGGGCTTCAAGAACCAGGTCGTCACGCACGGCGCCGGCCTGGGCATCGATGTCGAGATCGTCGCACGCGACCCACAGGTCAAGGGGTTCGTGCCGCAGCCGAAGCGATGGAGAGTCGAGCAGACCTACGGCATCCTGATACTGCACCGGCGCCTGGTCCGCGACTACGAGCACCGCCCCTCCTCCTCCGCCTCCCGCGTCTACTGGGCGATGACCCACGTCATGACCCGACGCCTCACCGGCGCGAACGCCCCCACCTGGCACGCGACGCAGACGGTGGCAGCGTGAACCTCCAGCCCCTGCTCGAAGCCCTGGACCTCCAGAAAGACGCCGCCCGGGCCCTGGCCGACGACCTCCGCGCACAGATCGACGACCTGCAGACCCGGCTGCGGGAGGCCGAGACGCACCTGGAGCACCTCGCGATCACCCGCAAGACCGTCACCGGCCTCGCCGACCGGCTCCCCGCATCCTCGCCGGAGCTGCCCGAACACCCGGACTACCCCCGCATCCTCGACGCCTTCAACCAGACGACCGGACCGCTACGGGCCAAGGACGTCTGCGAAGCCCTCGGCCACGAACTGCTGCCGAAGAACGTCGAAGGCACCCGCGCCAAGCTGAAACGCCTGGTCAGACTCGGCCTCCTCACCGAGGCCGACACCGGCAACTTCGCGAGAAAGCCGTAGCCGGACACCTACGTCCAGCAATCGCCGGCCACAATCTGGCGTGCGTACTGGTCCTCCGGGCCGATGTCCGCAACTACCTTCTGAGCTTCTTGCACCCGACCCGTCTCGCACATCAGTCGAACAAGGACGTACAGGGCGCCACGGTCGCCGTCTTCGGCGCGGTCACGCAGCGCCGCCTCCATACCCCGCTCTCGAAGCGATCTGTTGAGTCTTCGACGTGCGTGGCTATCCGTGAGGGCGCGCTCCGTAAGTTCTGGAATCCGTTCCGCTCGGGCCAGCAGATCCATGTGCCACAGATGGTTGTCGTGCATGTCTGGATCGTGGGAGAAACATTCGGCGTGGGCGCTTACCAGCGCGATCGCCTCGTCCCAATCTTGAAGCTGTTCCGCCGCCCGAGCTCGCTCCAACCAGTCCACAAGACGAGTATCGCCTGCGGCCCCACCGGACAGCGCCTTTCGAAGTAACCGCTGATGAGCGCCCTTCAAGACAAGACACGGTCAAATGCTCACGAACCATCCACTAAGGCCGCCTTGCTTTGGGCGGCGTGGCCAACGGGCCGGTGCGGGCGCCGTCACGAGCGCGCCCGCCACTACAGGCCACAGCCTCGCGTGCTCCATTGGCGGGTGAGACCGGGCCTTGAGCGCAGTTCCCATACTGCCAATGGGCTGAGTTCCGACCCGCCACTGGCCTGATAGCTGTGCGCTCTACCCCACCCGGAACTGGCGCCAGAACGCACACCCGGCGAACAGTGGGCGGGCCCGGCGCTCGTCCCCGGCCTCTACGTGCAGCTCCGCAATGCTCGCCCCATCGCTGGACGGGGCGAGGACAGCATCCTCAGCGATGCGACACTGCGCCCGGTACCGCACCTGCCGGAACTGGCAGTTCGCCTGGTGGCTGGGGACCCATCGCAATGCACCGGAAGGGCCGCCCGCGTACGTGCCTCCGAGGAAGAGGGTCGGCACCGGAGAGCAGATGTCGCTGATGTGAGTGCGCGGTCACCGGATGTGGCGGTAGCCATTCTTGCTCAGGTGACAGTGTTACTTTCATGCGTTCGGGTGAAAAGGTGGATCTCAACGGACTCGTGTCCGCTATCGTTCATGGCCATGCGTCGAAGCACTCCAGTTCAGGACGCCATTAGGAAGTGCCTCAAAGAGGCGACTACCAGTGAGCCGTACCCTGCTCATGTCAGTTGGCAAAAAATCGCCAACTCTGTGTATGGCATCAGATATGCCAGTACCGGCGATATCCGGAATGTGCAGCGTGCGGCTGAAAAAATGCATGATGTGGAGTTCACCTATTTCACATCGACAAGGCGGCGCGCCGGTGCTTATCTCAGCCCGACAAGGGAGCAGAGGTGGCTGATGGTTCGCCTCCGAAGGATTTGCCCTGCCGCCTGCTACCTATCTGATGCGCCGTCCTACCGTCCTCCAGCGGCTGAAGATATTCTGGCGGCGTTTCTGGATGGTTTGCAAGAAGAGCGCCTTGGCGTCCATCTGGGCAAGCTCGTTTCAGTTGTCAATAAACACTGCGGCACCAGCTTTGACCCCTCGGAAGTGCAGTGGTGGAGAGTCGGGTTTGAACAGGAACGACGCCGAGAGCGGGATTCTCTGTTGAGGGGAATGCACTCCGCGCTTGGTAAGCTATGCACCGCGAAGGAACGCCAGGAAGTCGAAGCCCGAATGATGACGAAGGGCCCCTATCGATTCGACCCTGAGAGTACGCCTCATTGTCCGTGTTGCGGACAGAGGGTCGCCTTTTGGGAGCAGGCTTCCACGCAATCAGCTGTGGGAGGGCCGCGGCTACCAATGGATGATGCGTCGCGGAGTGCAGCGAACCTCACGTAATGAGATCATGGTGGCGGGCGTGGGGGTGCACCGAGCCGGAGGCCCCCGCAGTGGGACGCCTCGACAAAGCCGAGCGTGCGGCCATCGCGCGCCGCCGCTCGGACGCCATCGACCGCCGCCTCGCCGGTGTCGACTGGCTCACCATCGCCTGCAAGCTCGCCGCCGACCCGGCCCGCCAACTCGGGCGGCATCGCCTACTCCCAGGGATACGGCATCGAGTGGCACCGGAAGAACCAGGAGCCGCCCTCCGGCGAGGCGCTGATCCATGGCGTGTGCCGAGACGTCCGCGCCACCCTGGCCGACCGCCGAGCCGAGCTCAACGACAGCGTTGACGAACTGAGTGCCTTGGAGGCCGACAGACTCGACCCACTCGGCCGGGAAGTCGGCGAGCCGTTGTGGCCTCAGCGGTTCGACGCCGCTCACCACGCCAGAACTAACTGTACCTTCTCGCCGACCGGACAGGCTCCATGGGCATCAACGATTGGGGCCTTGCCGCCTGCCGACTCGCCCTCGTATTCAAGGCCGGCGATCGTGGTCGAGAAGAACTGCGGCGGAGACATGACAAGGCGGATCGTCACGCCGACATGGGAGCAGCTACGCCGCGACGGCGTCACCAAGGGCCTTCTCATGCTGATGATCCTGGAGGTCACGGCCAAGGTCAGGAAGCGCCTGTGCGCCGCACCGGTAGCTCGGCTCTACGGACAGCAGTTCGTCCACCACGTCGGCGAGTACCCCGACCTGGAAGACCAGATGGTCACCTGGGTCGAAGGAATGGACAGCCCGGACCGCGTGGACACAGCCGTGCACGGCTTGACTGAACTGGCCGACCCGTACCAACTCGACACCCTACCGAACGACCATCGATGAAGACCGCTTCGACGGCCGACGCTGAGCCGAACCAACACGGCCGTTAAGAAACGGCCCCAAGAGGAAACTGCCCGGTCAGCAGGTCATCTCGTCGTGTCGTGACGCAAAAGTCTTGCCCCACACCGAGCCCTGTATCTACTTTTATGTGTCACACATAGGCTCGCGTGGCTATGCTCGGGAGCGTTGTACATCCCTGTTTCGGTGTGCACTGTGATCGAAGGTGCGGGCACCGGCCGCCAAAGATTGGCGTCCTGCACGGCCGATGCCCAGGTGGCTACTGGTCGCCGAAGCGGTCGCTCAGCCAGAACACGATCTGGATGAGTAACCAAACTCGGCGGCCGGTCAGCCGCCTTCGCCGTGGCTTCCTGTGTGCTCCCATCTCACCTTCCCTTCACCGTCGTAGGGCGTGCCCGAACGAATGAACGAGCAGGTGAGGTGGGTGCAGCCGCAGCTCTTTGACTCTATGCGTCAGAGAAGCTGCTCGTGCGGGCTTCGGCGAACTCTGCCGATATGCCACCTGTGGGCTGTTAGCCTCACGATCATGGGAATCAGGGGCAGTTAGGCCACGGTTCTGGGCGCCACAGCCATCGCAGCTGCGCGTCTCACGGGCTGTTCGCCCCCTGCCGAGAAACCGACCGAAGCGGATCGACGTGCCGCCTACCTCGACCGCGTCCGCGAGATGTACCGGCGTAGCGAAGGGCTTTCCGTGCAGCGACAGAAGATCGCCAGCGGCACAGCCCCCTCTTACTCCAGTCCGAGCGAGAAGGAGTGCGTCGACCGCTGGGACCAGCTCGGCGAGCACGAGCAGACCGCAGGCGATTGGGACGGCTTCCATGCCGCGTGCTCCTTGTCCCCGGCGCCGGGGACGGCCGGATACGACGAGGCGGTAGCCGAGGCCAGCGGGAGCACGTCGGCGCCGTAACCTGATCAGCGGCGCGGGGCCGACTGCCTGGAGGGGCGCCGTGGGCCTGCTCGAGCTGACCACCGACGTCTGTAGCTGGCTGGACTACAAGCCGGCCATGGCAGACCCGCTTCGGCCGGGCCGGAACGCCCGGGCGGAGCTGACTTCCTCCTTGGTTCCGGACGAGGACCTGCGCCGGTTGGCCGCCTATCGCCTGCTGGCCGCGTGCGACTCCAACGAGGCCGGCCAGGTGGCCGTGAGCACCGGCGACGATGACGCTGGTACCGAACGGCGGGACCTGGGCGACGCCTCTCGGACATCAGCTGAAGTACTACCGCTTGTTGTCCCCGCAGGCTGGCCGCGGCCTCGGCTGGCCGTCATGCTGCTGCCCCGACGTCGTTGTGGTGCAGTGCCTTGGCGGTGGCGCGTTCGGTGATCGCGGCAGTGGCGGTGGCTGAGGCGGCTGTCAGGTGCTCGGCGTCGCGGCCCCTGTACCAGGGCTTGAGGTCGATGAGGGCGGGGCGGATGCCGGTGGCGAGCAGGCAGGCGGTGCCCTTGGGGAGTGCGCGGATCACGTCCGGGGGGAGGACGCGTTCCTGCCGCATCGAGACGGAGGTGGACCTGCCCGACTCGCCGGTGGAGACGGAGACCGTCCGTACGTCGTGGTCGCCGGCCAGGCGGGAGATCTTGTCGGCGAAGTCGGCGTCGTCCATGCCGGAGCCGATCACCTTGATCGTCGCGGCGGAGAACAGGGCGTGCATGCCGGCCTCGCCCCAGACGCGGACGCCCTGTTGGTAGGACTGCAGGATCGTCATCGGGATGACGCCGCGGGAGCCGAGGTGCGAGTACAGGTCGGGCAGGTCGGCGATCTTGCAGACGTTGGCGGCTTCGTCGAGGATCGCCAGCAAGGGGGCGTCGAGGCGTCCGCCGTCGCGTTCGGCCTGGATGACGGCGGCGCGCATCACCGCGTCGGCGGCTGCGGCGATGATCGCGGAGGCGGAACCGCCGCCGTCCTTGGACAGCAGGAACAGGGTGTCCTTGCCGGTCGCGAACTCCGCAGGCTTGAATTCCCGGACCTTGTCGATGTGGTTGGGCGGGGTGACCCAGGCGGCGATCTCGGGGGCGAGCAGGCAGCTGGCGTACTGGCGGGCGGTTTCGAAGATGCCGTCGCGGGTTTCCACGGCGCCGGCGACGGTGCCCTGGAGCTGGGCGGCGACGGCGTCGAGGCCGGCGTCCTGGAGCAGGTCGATGGGGGTGCGGTCGGCGGGTGAGGCGAGCCAGGCCAGCACGTCGGTGATCGGCCGGCGGTCGCGGGCGGCGGCCAGGAAGAGGGCGGTGAGGGTGTTGGCGGCGGCCGTGGACCAGAAGTCTCCGGAGCTGGACTCGTTGACGGAGGCGGTGACGAAGTGGCCGGCGAGGCGTCGGGCGCCGGCAAGGTCGCGGGCGTCGGCGAGGATGTCCCACCACATCGTCCGGGGCGCGTGGGCGATCTGCTGGGGGTCGAGAGTCCAGACCGTTCCGACCTTGGCGCGGGCGTCGATGGTCGCGGTATAGGCGTCGCGGGCTGCCTTGTTGGAGGTCAGCAGTACGGGGCCGGGGGCACGCAGGATGGCGGGGATGGCCAGGCCGGAGGTCTTACCGGACCGCGGGGCCATGATCGCCAGGATGACGTCCTCCCAGGAGGACCGCACTTCGGTCTTGCCTGGCTTCACGGTGCCGAGCAGGACGCCGCGGTCGTCGGGGGCGACGTCCGTGGGCTTGGTGCCTTGGAGGCTGGGGCGCAGGTCGATGGCCTTGGCCGCGATCTGCCGGGGGAGGAGCGGGGCCAGTTCGCGTTGGCCAGCCAGTCCGGATGAGGTGCTGCGGAAGCGCAGCCACAGCCTCGCGGCCAGGACGGCGGCGGACAGAAGGACGAGGGTGGGGAGGACGTAGCAGCCTGTGAACAGGGCTGGTTGGGGGAGTCGGGGCCAGATCTGGTGGGGATGGAGGAGTGTCTGTTCCGGGTGCTGGTAGGGGGCCCATGGGTCGGTGCCGGCGACGGCGCTGGCGAGGTTGCCGAACAGCCAGGCCAGTGAGCTACCGGCGATGCCGATCCCGGCGGCGGCCAGGAGGAGGTAGAGGAGGAGGTCGGTGCCGGTGGTGGCCGAGGGAGGGCGGGGCACGAGGGGTTCCAGGTGTGTGACGTGGGGGCGGGGATGAGGCGGCGGGTTGTTCTGGTGTTCATGCGGACTCCGGGATGCGGGGGACGGCAGCTGGTTGAGGGGGTGCGGCGGGGTTCGGTGTCAGGAGCGGGGGGTGTCGTTTAGCCGGTCGTCGTCGGTTGCGGCGGCCAGCAGGGCGGGCAGGTCGGCCGGGGCAGCATCGCGGTTGTCGATCCACCAGGCGGCGAGGGTCAGGGAACGTGCTGCGTCCTCGACGGCCGTCCATTCCGTCTCGCCGGTGGTGCCTTCGAGGACGAGGGCGGTGTGGGCGGCGGTGACGAGTTGGTGGCGGCAGCGAGTTCCCCAGGGGACGGTGCGTTCGGTGCCGTCCAGCGTTGGCATCCGGTACTGCTCGGCCCACTCCTCGGCCGCGGTCTGCTCGGCGGCTCGCTTCCTCGCCAGCCACTCCGCTGTTGACTCGTCATCGGTGGTGCGGGTGGCCTGCCAGCAGGGGGTGCAGTCGCGCTCGGCGAGCCAGCGTGCGTAGCCGGCACGCCGGTCGGCGGGACGTCCGGAGAGATCGATCTCCGTGGTGTGGCCGCAGGCGTGGTCGATGGTCCAGTGGGTCTTGACGGTCATGGTGAGAACTCCTCGGGGCGGGATAGGTCAGCGCTTGCGGCTGGGGGTGGTGGTTGGAGCGGTGCGGGTCGGGGGCGCTTCGACCTGCGGCGTGGGCGTTGCGGTGGGTCGCTGGGCGGAGGAAGCGGTGGCTGCGCGGGAGCGAGCGGGGCGGTTCGCCGAGAGGTCGTCGGGGTCGGGTCGGCTGCTGAGGATCCTCGGGTCTGCGGCGGCCGTGAGGCCGGCGTCGTGGAGCGCGCGGCAGGCGTGGGCCACAGCTCGTACGCCGACGGCGGGCGGGGTGCCGGCCGGTAGCAGGTAGACGTCCAGGTCCTCGCTGTAGCGGAAGTGGTGCCTGCGGAGGACCTCGTCAAGGAACGGGCGGTCATCGGCCGTGGCGGCGGCGATGCCGAGGACAGGGTGGACCCCGAAGGCGACGTCGGGTTCAAGGTGATCGAGCATGAGGAGGATCTGTCCGAGGGGGGCTTTCAGCGGGCGCGGGCTGGTGATCGGGGAGCGGGAGCCAGGCGGTATTCCGGGCTGACAGCTGGTCGCTGCGGGCCGGGGACGTGGACGTGGGCGTGAGCGGGGGAGGCCGCGGTGGCTGCGTGAGCGACGGCCTGCCGGAACGCCAGACGTGGGTCCGGACACGGCCGCCTTGCCTGGGCGTCGTCCCACGTCGAGGTGTCGGTCAGGAGGCGTGGGCTCTTGGAGGCGGTGACGTCGTACGCGGAGTCGGCGGTGACGTTGTAGTGCGCGGCACGCAGGGACTGGACTGCTTGCTGGCTGCGCCGGGTGGTGTCCCGGTGCGGCTCGGTGAGGGCGTAGAGATCCCGGTCGGGCAGTGGGTGGAATCCGACCCGGCGCAGCATGTGCGCGGCGACAGGGTTGTGGTGTGAAGCCGAGGCGACGACGCCGTAGCGGTCGTGGCGGGCGATGGTGATGTGCGGCGGGGGTTCCGGCACGATAAGGCACCTCGCAGGTCAGGTCGGGCGGAGCACGAGGGTGGGGGCCGTGGCCGGATTTGGCCCGGCCGGGCGTGCGCGTTAGGTGCGTGGCCCCGGGGCGGTGGGGACGGGCGTGGGCGTGCTGGTGTGCATGCGGGCGTCGGTGTCGAACAGTTCGCGCTCGCGGGGGTGGAGGAGGTGCTGGGTAATGAAGGAGCGGCCTGCGACCTTCCACAGGCCGCGGCCCTTGGTGAGGGCGGAGACGGCTTGCGTTTCGACGCCGGTGAGGCCGAGGAGCGTGGCGGCGGAGGCGAGTTGGTCGGCTTCCTGGCGGTAGATGATGCGGGTGGAGCAGTCGGTGAGCAGGCCCTCGGCCAGGGCTCGGCCGCGGGAGCCGGCGTCGCCCGCGGTGAGCAGGTCGGACAGACGGTGGATGACGATCATGTTGGCGATGCCCAGGCCGCGGCTGAGCTTCCACTGGGACTGCATGCGTTCCAGCAGGGCGACGTGCCGCATCACGCGCCACGCCTCGTCGTAGATGACCCATCGGCGCCCGCCGCCGGGGTCGGCGAGGGCGGATTCCATCCAGGCCGAGGCGCAGGTCATGGCGAGGACGAGGGCGGTGTCGTCGCCGGCACCGCCGAGCCGGGACAGGTCGATGGACAGCATGGGCGCGGTCGGGTCGAAGGTGACGGTGCTGGGTGCGTCGAACATCCCCGCGAGGTCACCGTGGATGAGCCTGCGCAGGGCGTGAGCGAGGTCTTCGGCAGCCTGCCCGAGGCGGCCGGCGGGCTCGCCGAGGGCGGCGTCGAGCAGCTCGGGGGTGCCCAGAACGTGCGCGACGTCTCCGAGGAGGGGCGTGGCGCCGGTGGCCTGGGCGTGGGTGACGACGTGGTCGAGGGCGACGTCGAGAGCGGTGTGCTCCATGGGGTGCAGTTCGCGGCGGAGGACGGTCTTGGCCAGGGAGCCGAGCAGGAGCAGGCGCCGCTTGCGGACCTCGCCCGACCAGTCGTCCTTGCTGATGCCGTGCGGTTTGGCGGGGGCGTCGAGGGGGTTGAGGCGGCCGGGCAGGCCGGGGCCGAGGGCGATGGTCTGGCCGCCGAGTGCCTGGGCGACGACGGTCCATTCGCCCTTCGGGTCGCAGGGGACGTAGATCCGGTAGCCGAAGGCCACCGCTCGTACGGCCAGGGACTTGGCCAGGGCGGACTTGCCCATGCCGATGACCCCGGCGAGGAGGATGTTGGGGTTGGTGAAGCCTTCGAGCTTGCCGTAGAGGGCGAACGGGTCGTAGGTGAACGCGGCTTCGGCGTGGACGTCGCGGCCGATGTAGATGCCTTGGGCGCCCAGGCCGCCCTCGGCCAGGAACGGGTAGGCGCCGGCGGCGACCGCGGTGGTCATGCGGTGGGCCGGGAGCTTGAGCCGGCCCCCGCGGGCGGAGGCCGGCCCGGGACGGCCGGAGGGCGGATAAGTGGCGCGCAGTTCCGGGTCGGCGCCGGTCGTGGTGGTGCTCGCCTTGGGCCGTCCGGCTTGGCGGGCCTTGTCCTGCGCGGCGGCGAACTGGGCCCGGGCGGTGCGGGCGGTTCGGCGGTCGTTCCTGCGGGGGACGAACAGCGGGCTGGCGCTGGCGCGAGTCCGGAGAGGGGAGGGCATGAGGGTGCTCCTGGTCAGTGGCGGATCAGCCCGGTGAAGGGGTCACGCAGGTCGGTCGGGGTGTGGGAACGGCGCACCCGGGCGGCGGTGGTCAGGTGGCGCCGGCAGACGGTGAGGTCGGGCGCGCCCTCGGGCAGCCGGGCCCGGCGTGCCTCGGGCGAGGAGGCGGGGCGGGGTGCGGCATGGTAGGCGGCGTGGAGGTGTTCGGTGGCCTGCCACAGCCGGACGCGGCACGCCCGGAGGTGATCGCCCTCGGCCTTCGCCACCGGGGCGGTCAGCGTCGTGTGGGCATCGATGAGCCCGTAGAGCGAGGTGAGATGGGCGTGGAGGGCGTCCAGCTCGATGCGGGACGCGGCGTGGGAATCGTCGGGGAGGTTGATGGCCCGGTGGAAGTCGAGCGCCGCGGTGGCGAACGGCACGAAGTCCGAGGCCGGTTCGGGCTCCGGGTGGGACGGCATGGTGGGCCCTTCGGTTGTGCGGGAGGTGTTACGGGCGGGCCAGGGGAAGGGCGGCATTGGTGAACGCCTCGGCCTGCTGCCAGGTCAGCGGTCGCAGGTCGAGGAGGGCGGAGACGGCCGCGGTCTCGATCGCCGCGCAGGCCGCGTTGAGCTGGTCGTCGGTATCGGCGCTGACGGTGAGCAGGCCGGTGAGGGCGACGTCGGCGTGGCCGGCGATGAGCTGGCGCTCGCGTTCCTTGATGTCGGCGTACTCGACCGAGTCCTCCTCGGAGTCGACCTGTCCCTTGCGCTGCCGCTCGGCGGCGTCGGCGATGACCGTCGCCTTCTTGCGCTGCACGTCCTTCAGCGCGGCATCCAGCCCCTTGGGCGCGTAGGTCAGGGAGAGCGTGCGGCGGACCCCGGAGGTGAACAGGAGCTGGTGGAGGAAGCCGGGGCTGGTCTCGATCCGGGGCCAGTTCTCGATCCAGAACGTGGCGTGGTGCGCTGAGTCGGTCTCGATGCGGTCGGCCTTCTCCACCAGGACGACCGGGCCGGCGGCCTCGGGGGCGGCCTGCGGGCGGCCGGAGTCGGACCACTGGTCCAGCGCGGCGGATGCCTTGGGATCGTAGGCGGTGCGGACGACGGCGGCGATCTCCGCGGCGGCCAGCCAACCACCCGGTGTCAGACCGGAGTTGCGGGCGGACAGGTCGAAGGTGGATGTCAGCTGGGACAGTACGGCGAACGCGCCGGTGAGCCCGCCGCCGGCCTGGTTGATCAGCCGGCGGGCCGCCTTGAGGTCCAAGGCGAGGGCGACGTACGCCTCGTGCGGGGCCGCGGCCGGTCCCGCAGCGGCCAGCAACTCGCCGTAGAGCGGGCCGGCGAGCGGGGTGCCGGCGTCGCCGTGTTCGGTCCAGTAGCGGTTGAGCGCGTCGCCGGAGTCGGGGACGGTGCGTTCGAGGACCTGGACGCGGGCGATGTGACCGGTGCGGGACAGGGCGGCAAGGGTGCGGCCCCAGCCGGCGACGTTGTCGGACTGCGCGGCCGGGTCGAGCAGGGCGAACGCGCGGGAGGAGACCTTCACCACCGCGGTGAGGGTCCCGTGGTGCGGGTCGTGGACCGCGCCGAAGCCACCACCGGGGGCGGAGACCACGCGCAGCGAGGCCGCGGTCCCCGGCAGGTGCAGCAGCCCCTCGCGACGGGGACGCCGGGCAGGGCGGGCCAGCCACAGCAGCTGGCCGCGCAGGCGACGGAGGGCGTAGCGGAGGGTGATGGGAGCCCAGTCGGCCAGGGAACGACCGTGGCGCCGGACGAAGACCACGGCAAGGACGGCCGCCCAGACGGGGAGGAGCTTGAGCGCTCCGGTGACGCCGGAGGTCACCAGCACGGCGAACAGGAGCAGGCCGGTCACCGTCGCGACGACCAGCTGGGCGAGGGTCAGGCCGAGCAGGATGCCGCGGCGGGAGCGATGGGGGAACTTCACGGTGGCCGGGCCGCCGGTGGGAGATGCGTCGGAGTACATGGCGAAGACGTCCTCGAAAAAGGGTCGGAGTAGGGGAGAGGGGCGGGCCGTTCCGGGGATCGGGTTCGGCCCGCCCCTCAGGCCAGGCCGGGCAGGTCGGGCTACGGGCCGCCGGTCTCGCCGGGAGGCTTGGGCGCCACCCACCGCGGTGGAGTGGGGCCGCCCTCCGGAGGCGGGCCGCTGCGCCGCGGCGCGGGCGGATCCATCCGCGTGACCCGCGGCGCCGGGACGGGAGCGCCCTGCGACACCGGACCGGCAGGCCCTGGAGAGGGTGCGTCGGCCGGGGCGGAGCGCGCCGCCGCAACGGTGCCGGTGGCAGTGGTCTGCTCCGCGGCCGGGCGCCGGATCAAGGACTGCCCCCGGTCACCGTCCTGGCGAGGCCGCTGGATCAGCGCCCGCCCCTTGTCACCGACGGCGTCCGCGTCCTCGCCGAACCGGAACCGTGTCTGGTGCGACCGCGACCGATCGCCGCCCGACCCGCTCGACCCGCCCGAGGGGTCGATGCCGGAGACCACGCCGTCCTGGCCCTGGCCAGGCACCTTCGACGGTCCCTGCGGAGCAGGCTTTCCGGTCCCGGCCTGCATGGCCAGCTGCCCCGCGGTCTTCGCCGCGCCGGCCGCCACCGCCATACCCGCCACACCGGTGCGGTGCAGGTCGTCATGGCCGCCGCCGTCGGCCGCCCAGTGCACGAACTTGTACGTGGCGTACGGGCAGAGCATCACCAGAACCATCACCACGATGCCCGCGATCGCATCCGACAGCGCGCCCAGACCGTCGTGCGGGTCGGACTTGCCCATGGCCGAGACGCCCAGCAGGAACACGATCGTCATCAGCAGCTTGCTGACCACGAGCGTGACGGTGGCCTCCACCCAGCCGCGCCGCCAGCGCCGGGCCACCTCCCAGCCGCCGCCGGCTCCGGCGAACACCGCCAGCGTGACCAGCACCAGGATGCCGACCTTCCGGGCCACCATCACCGCCCAGTACAGGAACGCGCCGAGCGCACACCCGACCGCCACCAACGCCGGAACGCCCCAGCCCAGGCCGTACATCATCCCCAGTTCGTTGACCTTGACCAGGCGGCGGATGGCGTCGTCCACGGAGCTGTTGGCCACGTGGAAGAGACCGGCGCTCAGCGCGTCGACGACGTTGAGGGCGATGGTGGTGCAGGCGATGGCGGCGAACGCGAAGAAGACGCCGACCATCGTCCCGAACGCCGCCTGAGCCAGGGCGCGTTCGTCGCGGCGCCAGGCCGCGCGGGTCAGCTGCAGGCAGAACGTGCCCACCGTCAGCACCAGGCCGATCGGCAGCAGCAGCTCGTAGTTGTTGCGGAACCACTCCGCACTGAGGTCGATACCGGTGGTCTGGTTGACGGCCTTGGAGGCGAGGTCGGCGGCGGACTGGGCCAACTCGCCCATCGACTTGGCGATCCAGGCACCGATGCCGTCGGTGACCGCCTCACCGGTGGAACTGACGACACCACCGACGGCCTCGCAGACCGTATTCATCAACGGAAGGTCGCAGGCTCCCATCAGAGCACCTCCTTCTCGGGGTTGTGTGCGGTCACGGAGCGGTGTTCGGCAGGACGCCGGCCAGCGAACAGTCGCGTTCGGGCCGGCACTGGACGGCGAGCGTCACGGAACGGGCCTCGGCCCCGGCACCGGAGCCCTTCCAGGCCACGGTCTGCTTGCCGGTGACGGTCACGGCGTAGACGTACGCCTGGGTGATCGCGCCGGGGTCCTGGGCCAGCGCGGTCTTGAACGACTGTGGGAAGTGGCCCTCGCCGACCGTGGCCGACGCGTGCTGGCCGTTGTCCCGCATCCGCGCCCACAGCACCGGACCGGGCATCTGATCCACCACCGACTCCCAGTCGGCGTACTTCTTCTCCACCGTCATCCACCGCCGCAGCCCGGTCAACTGCTGTGCCTGGGAGACGGAGCGAGTGTCGTACGTCCACAGTGCCTTCGTGGCCGCCTTGGCGAACACGATCGGGTCACTCGTCGCCGGCGGCGCCGCCACGGCCTTCCCGCTTCCCGGGGGCGACGTCTCGGGGGAGGGGGAAGCCGGGGCAGAGGACGGAGCGGCGGCCGGTGACGGTTCAGGGGCCTCCGCGCGGGTCGCATAGGCGATCAGGCCGGCGACGGCAACGAGGACGGCGAGGACGACGCCGCCGATCACCGCGCGCCGCAGCACCGAGGCCGGCGGACCGGAGCCCTGCTCGCGGGATACAAAGGGACGTTTCTTCACCATCAGTGGACCTGCGAGCCCATGGTGGAGAAGAACGCGACAATGCCGTTCGCGGCGCCGAGCAGCAACGCGCAGCCCGCGGCGACCAGCGTGCCCTTCTTACCGTTCGCCTCGGCCTGGTGGCCGCCGCTGTGATGGCCCCACGCCCAGATCACGGCACAGATCGCCAGGGCGCCGACGACGGCGATGATGCCGAACAGATTGATGCTGCCGATGACCTTCTTCAAAACGTCCAGGCCCGGCAGACCACCCTCCTTCGGCGATACGCCCGGGTTGAAGGCCAGGTACTGGACCTGCTGCATGAGCTTCAAAGCACACTCCAGAGAGATCCCGGGCACAGAAAAGCCCGGGGGAGAGGAAGGAACGGAACAGGAGGAGAGGCGGCGCGGTCAGACGATGCGCCGGGCGGCGAGGATGTCCGGCCGCCAGGAGGCCAGCGTGGAGACCTTGACCACGTCACCGGTCCGCGGAGCCTGCAGCACCAGCCCCTGGCCGATGAACATGCCCACGTGCTCCGGCCGGGCCGCCGAACCCCGGGTGAAAAGCAGATCACCAGGTGCGATCGCGTTGACGCTGACCGCCTTGCCCTCCTTGACCTGCGTGTACGTCGTCCGGGACAGCGAAATACCGCCGGCCTTGTAGGACGCCTGCATCAACGAGGAACAGTCGCACCGGCCCATCGGATCCTGGCCGTGCGGAGCGGTGCAGGAACCGCCCCACTGGTACGGCGTGCCGAGCTGACCCAGGCCCCAGCGGATCGCCGTACGGACCGACGCCGGCGCGTCAGCAGGGATCTTGTAACCCCCCGGAAGGGCCCCGGCGGGAATCGGACCGAACTGCGAACCGTCCACCCCGGTCCCACAGCCGCCGGCCGGCAGCGAGGCGTCCTTGGCCGCTCCCGAAATCCCGCCTCCAGCAAGGTTGTTAGCGATCGCCTTCTGCAGTGCCGTCGCCAGCGGCTCCCACTTGGCGTAGGCGTCGGGGAAACCGCTCGCCTGCACCGCCTGCGCGGCCTGGGCAACCGTCATCGACTGCCAGCCAGGCACCTTCAGCAGCGCCTCGTAGAACCTCGTCGACGCGTGCACCGGGTCCCGCACCTGTTCCGGCGTCCCCCAACCCTGGCTGGGGCGTTGCTGGAAAAGTCCGAGACTGTCCCGGTCGCCGTAGTCCAGGTTCCGCAGCCCCGACTCCTGCAGAGCGGTGGCCAGGGCCACGACCTGCCCGCGGGCCGGCACCTTCATCGCCACACCGGTGGCCTGGATGGTCCGCGCATTCGGAACCTGCTCCTTGGGCGCGTCCAGACCCGGGACGGACACGGCCGTCGTACCCGTTCCCTTGAGGATCGCCTCCACCTGCTTCGCCACCGCACCGGAGTCCACACTCTGCGCGCTGCCGCCGGCGCAGGCGGCCTGAGCACTGCTGGCGCCCGCCAAGGCAATAGCCACCGGGGTGATGAAAGCGAGTGGCCCGAGCGCCACCACCCCGGCTATGCAGGCGACCTTCTTCACGACCGAAACCCGCACGTCGAAGGACTGAACGCCAGGCGGGGACCTGGACGACGACGTGCCTGGGCGTGCTGCACCGGCAGCTCCTTACTCATAGGCAGCGCGGTGCCGGCGTTCTCGTCGAAAAGGCCACCGGCACCACGCCGGTCAAGAAATTTGTAACCCATTAAGGAAGTGGGGCAGGTAGGAACCAGGGAGTTGCGAGCTCCCGGAAGCCACCGCGCCCTCTGTGTCCTCCGCGGCAGCCAGCCGCGCTCGTAATCTCAGGCGCCACACGGCAGAATGCTCCTCTTCGCTCATCGTTTTCTGACGCGGTATCCGCCTCCAGCCCTCGGATATGGGGGCAGGGGTTCGCGGCCGTGCGTCACTCAACAGGAACAGAACAACCGGACCTGTTGAGACGCCGAGACTGTAGAGGTGAAAAGCGGCCGCACCAAACGCACCCGGCCCGGCGCCGATTACGGGGCCAGCTCCTCATTAGGCGCGGCCGCGCCTGAGCAATAACCTCCAGGGTGCACTCCACGCCTGGAAAGAGAAGCGCTATGCCCTACACGCTGCACCGAGGCGATGCCCTCACGATCCTCAAGTCCCTCCCGGACCAGAGCGTCGACGCCGTCATCACCGACCCGCCGTACAACTCCGGCGGCCGCACCAGCTCCGAACGCACCGCTCGAACCGCCCGGGCCAAATACACCAGCGGCGACGCCCGGCACGACCTCGCGAACTTTCCCGGCGAGAACCGAGACCAGCGCTCCTACCGCGCCTGGCTGACCGAACTGCTCACCGAGGCTTACCGAGCCAGCCGCGAGCACGCCGTCGTGATGGTCTTCACCGATTGGCGCCAGGAGCCGACAACCTCGGACGCCCTTCAGATGGCGGGCTGGACTTGGCTGGGAAACCTGCCGTGGATCAAGCCGGCCTGCCGGCCCCGAAAGGGCGGCCCCAAACAGGACTCCGAGTTCATCCTCTGGGGCGTCAAGGGCACCCTCGACCGCACCCGCGACCTCTACCTGCCCGGCCACTACATCGCCTCACAGCCCCGCAAGGACCGCGTCCACATCACCCAGAAGCCTGTCGAGGTCATGCAGCAGCTCGTCCAGGTCTGCCGGCCCGGCGGCACCGTCCTCGACCTCTTCACCGGAAGCGGCTCCACCGGAGTCGCAGCCCTGAAGGAAGGCCGTAACTTCATCGGGATCGAGCTCTCCGACCACTACGCCGACGTCGCCGAAGAGCGCCTGCGAGCGGCTCTTCCCCAGGACAGTTACGAACTCGCCGGGCCTGAGCAGTGAGACGGCCGCCGGCACGCCGACCGGTACAGCAACAACGGGTGGTTGCGTCACCCGGAATACGGTGACGCAACCACCCTTAGCCGTAAAACGCATCAACCCTGTTCGATGCTGCGCCAGATCAGGTCGCCAGCTCGCTCAAGATCCTCGCGCGATCTGATCCGCACCTCGACACCGCCCTTGATTCCGAGGCACCCCAGGCCGCGGACATCGCGCGAGAAGCCCTCTTCCAGCTTCACGGTGTCAGGGTCCAGCCGCAGATTGACCACGAGCGCCCGATTCCTGGGCTGGACGCGCACCGTTGCCACATTCTTGATCCGCCGGTAAGCGATGTAATGCAGCTGGGACTCTCTCTGCACATCCTCGTGCGAGAGGAGCACCTTGTCGAGGTCCGCGAAAAGATCCTGAAGATCCTGCGGTGACTCATTGAGGTACTGCTGCACCGACTTCGGTGCGGCAGCACCAGAAGTTACTGTCGCGAAGGAGGGTTTAGCGCGGACTGATGCCGCCCCGGTACCCGGGACGGAAGCGACCAACTGCAAGGTGAGCACGTCGTCGAAGACCCGGTAGCTCACCAAGTCGATACGGCGGCCGATCATCTCGATCGCCACGGTGTCGTGGTGAGTGAAGTCGCCAGCGATGCAGACGAGTCGGGGATTGCTCCAGTCGACGGCCTCGGCTGCCTCGGTGCCGAGTTTCTCCGTGACCAGGCTTTCGAACTCATGGTGGTGGTCGTGGAGCCATGATAGGTACGACAGCGCCTGATTCACCACGTTCTGGTCGCGGGAGCGCTTGTACTCCACGATGACCGGCGTTCCGTTCTCGTCCAGCCCCAGAGAGTCGATCCGGCCCCGGTGCCGACCCGTCGCATACTCGCTCGCCAGGAAGCGGATGCCGAGCATCGCCTCCATGTTGCCCTCGATGAGCGACTGCAACTGGCGCTCCAGAGCTACGGACGACCCCGGTATCTCCGTCACGCGTCCGCCAATCACCCTGAATGCTTTCAACTTACCCACGACTCACCTTCCCCGGCTTGACGATCACCGAGCAGGAACAATCGAGTTCAGGGGCAATTTATTCCGGCGAGGCCGCGAGTGCACGGAGTCTTTCGTCTCGTGGCTACTGAACTTGAAAGCGTGATGTCGGCCTGGGGCTTACCGCACCGCAGCGGCAGCTGGTCTGTGTTTCCGTGCCTTCCAGCTGTGAGGCTACGAGCGAGACGAAGTACTGCAGTACGGCGAACGGCAGCGTGTGCGTCTCGTTGAAGAAGACCATCGGCGGTTTCTCGTCCTCGAGTGTATAGACAACCACCGTCACGATCGCTCGCTCACCCGCGGTGAGGCAGCGATCTCCCGATTCTTCTCCCCGCCCTCAAAGCGTTCCACGACCTGCAGCCGGACCGCTCCCGCGCGGACCTCTCGGCGTCGGTCAACCCGCCGCCTTGCGCGTATCTCACAGAATCGCGGCTACCGGAGTCGACCAACCGCTGTCAGGCGAACGGGTCCGACATCACCCGATCAGGTTCAGTAGTTCGCGCAGTCTGAAAGTGACTGGCTAAGGACTGTCCCGTACCTGCTGGTCACGGGTGAGGTGATCTCGTCGTGTCTGATGTGATCACGGCGTCGGAGCCGTCCTGGAAAGTACCCTTCACTTGCCTGAACAAGCGTCATTGACCAAGGTCTCGCCGCGTTGCCTGGCCGATGATGGCGGCCGGGCCCCACTACCGCACGCGCGGGGACAACGCTGACACCTACGAAGAGGAGGTGGCGCCCGTGGGACCATCCCCGCACGTCGTCCGGGGACCACGAAGCACTCGGGGTCGGCCTGAAGACCCCGGGGGAGGGGACCGCCCCCGCACGCGCGGGGACCACAGGGTGTCGTGGACCAAGGGCCGGACCATACCGGGGCCACCCCCGCACGCGCGGGGACCACGGCGTCGCGACCGACACCGACATTCCCTCGGAGGGACCACCCCCGCACGCGCGGGGACCACTCGCTGTCTCCGCTGGACTCGTCCGCTTCCTCGGGACCACCCCGGCACGCGCGGGGACCACGACTCGTCGTTCGGTGAGCAGCTGCTCGACGCGGGACCACCCCCGCACGCGCGGGGACCGCCCCCGAGGCGGGGCCGCGGCGCGCTTCGGGTCGGGACCACCCCCGCACGCGAGGGGACCACCGACCATGGCCTACACCGACTACATGCCGCCTGGGACCACCCCCGCACGCGCGGGGACCACTCGCGGGCGGTCGGGGCCTTGCGGCGCCGCTCGGGACCACCCCCGCACGCGCGGGGACCACCAGGCGGTCAACGCGCATGCCGGCAACTGCTGGGGACCACCCCCGCACGCGCGGGGACCACTCCCTCACCTCGCCTCAACCGAGATGGAGAACGGGACCACCCCCGCACGCGCGGGGACCACATCCATGGCCTCCACGAGACCGACTTGCCCATGGGACCACCCCCGCACGCGCGGGGACCACCCAACCATCCCGGCCCACAGCGCCGG
>NZ_JALMUV010000033.1 GCF_023155275.1 Streptomyces rhizoryzae | reverse complement strand
AGGAGGGGGTTGGGGCGGGCGGGCCGAGCGGGGGGCTGGTGGTCCGGCGGTCGCCACTCGCCTCGTGGTCGCCGTTCCTCGCGTGGCCGCCCTTCGTCTCGGCGTCGTGGGTCGGCTTGATGGCGCGGCCCGTCCCGGTGTCGGCGTTCCTCTTGGTGTCTTCCTTCTTCCTGGTCCTGTTGCTGCCGGTGGTCCCGGTGGAGTCCTTGATCTCTGTGGTGGCCGCGGTGTCTGTGGCGTCCGCGGTGTCTGTGGTGTCCTTGGTGGGCTCGTCGGTGTCGGGCTTCTGCGGTTCGCTGTGCGGATTCATGGCTTGAAGATCTCGCGGCGGAGCGGAGCGCCGCGACCCCTGTGGATAACTTCGGAGTGAGGGGGTTTTCCACAGTTCGGGGGCGGGTTCGCGCGTTGTCAGTGGCATCGGGTTGCATGGAGGCATGAGCAACGAAGACCTGCGTGCCGCGGCCGATGCCGTCCTCAGCCGACTCGTCGGGGATCCCGGCGGGACGGCCACGCTGCGTGCCGACCAGTGGCGGGCGATCGAGGCGCTGGTCGCCGAGGGCCGCCGGGCCCTGGTCGTGCAGCGCACCGGCTGGGGCAAGTCGGCGGTCTACTTCGTCGCGACGGCGCTGCTGAGGGAGCGCGGCAGCGGGCCGACGGTGATCGTCTCGCCGCTGCTCGCGCTGATGCGCAACCAGGTCGAGGCGGCCGCGCGGGCGGGCATCCGGGCGCGCACGATCAACTCCGCCAACGTCGAGGAGTGGGACACCGTCCAGGCCGAGGTGGCGGCCGGCGAGGTCGATGTGCTGCTGGTGAGCCCGGAGCGGCTCAACAACCCGGATTTCCGCGATCAGGTGCTGCCCAAGCTGGCGGCGGCCACCGGCCTGCTGGTGGTGGACGAGGCCCACTGCATCTCCGACTGGGGCCACGACTTCCGGCCGGACTACCGGCGGCTGCGCACGATGCTGGCGGATCTCCCGCCCGGAGTTCCGGTGCTGGCCACGACCGCCACGGCGAACGCCCGGGTGACCGCCGACGTCGCCGAGCAGCTGGGAACGGGCGAGGGCTCGTCCGAGGCGCTGGTGCTGCGCGGTCCGCTGGACCGGGAGAGCCTGAGCCTGGGCGTGCTGCCGCTGCCGGACGCCGCGCACCGGCTGGCCTGGCTCGCCGACCATCTCGACGAGCTGCCGGGCTCGGGCATCATCTACACCCTCACCGTCGCGGCCGCCGAGGAAGTCACCGCGTTCCTGCGGCAGCGGGGGCACACGGTCGCCTCGTACACCGGCAAGACCGAGAACGCCGACCGCCAGCAGGCGGAGGACGACCTGCTGGCCAATCGGGTCAAGGCGCTGGTGGCCACCTCCGCCCTGGGGATGGGGTTCGACAAACCCGACCTGGGGTTCGTGGTGCACCTGGGCTCGCCGTCGTCCCCGATCGCGTACTACCAGCAGGTGGGCCGGGCCGGCCGCGGGGTCGAGCATGCCGAGGTGCTGCTGCTGCCCGGCCGGGAGGACGAGGCGATCTGGAAGTACTTCGCGTCGCTGGCGTTCCCGCCGGAGGAGCAGGTGAGGCGGACGCTGGACGTCCTGGCGGCGGCGGACCGGCCGGTGTCGCTGCCGGCGTTGGAGCCGCAGGTCGAACTGCGCCGCTCGCGTCTGGAGACCATGCTCAAGGTGCTCGATGTGGACGGTGCCGTCCGGCGCGTCAAGGGCGGCTGGACGGCGACGGGCCGCCCGTGGGCGTACGACGCGGAGCGCTATGCCTGGGTGGCCCGGCAGCGGGAGGCCGAGCAGCAGGCGATGCGGGAATATGCCGCGGCGTCCGGGTGCCGGATGGAGTTCCTGCGGCGGCAGTTGGACGACGAGGCGGCGGCTCCGTGCGGCCGGTGCGACAACTGCGCCGGGCCGCGGTTCACCGCCGAGGTGTCCGCGGCGTCGCTGGACGCGGCCCGGGGTGAGCTGGGCCGTCCCGGTGTGGAGGTGGAGCCGCGGCGGATGTGGCCGACGGGTCTGCCGGCGGTCGGCGTAGAGCTGAAGGGCCGCATTCCGGCGGGCGAACTGGCCGCCACCGGCCGGGCGTTGGGGCGGCTGTCGGACATCGGCTGGGGCAATCGCCTGCGGCCGATGCTCGCACCGCAGGCACCGGACGGGCCGGTGCCGGACGATGTGGCGTCCGCGGTGGTGACGGTGCTGGCCGACTGGGCCAAGGGGCCGGGGGGCTGGGCCTCGGGCGCGGCGGACGCCCCGGCGCGCCCGGTGGGCGTGGTCTGCCTCGGTTCGCACAGCCGCCCGCAGCTGATCCGGTCGCTCGCCGAACGGATCGCGGCGGTGGGCCGGATGCCGTTCCTGGGCACGGTGGCGACGGCGGACGACGGCGCCGCGGCGCGGGTGCCGCGGAGCAACAGCGCACAGCGGCTGCGTGCCCTGCACAGCGCACTGGCGCTGCCGCCGGAGCTGGCCGGGGCGCTGGCATCGCTGGACGGCCCGGTGCTCCTGGTGGACGACTACGCCGACACCGGGTGGACGCTGGCAGTGGCCGCCCGGTTGCTGCGCAGAGCGGGGGCGGCCGGGGTGTTCCCGCTGGTCCTCGCGGTTCAGGGGTAGCCGGGGCCGGGGCCGGGGCCGGGGAGCGAGGGGAGGGGGGTCTCGTGTATCGGGGGCCGCTGCGGCGGGCAGGGTTAGGGCACCGCGTGTTTCCGGCCGTACGCGGGGAATTGCTCGTTGCCGCAAGCCTGTACGAGGCGGGAGAATGGCAACTGCTCCCCCGTGTCCGGCCGTTCGCGCTCCGGCCGGACCGTGCGGTGACGAGCCGGCGCCCCCGGCCGCCGCCCGCAGCGCGGACGCGCAGACGAAGGGAGGACGATGGCCTTCGGATTCGCCCGGCCCCCGCAGGAGCCGCCGCCCGAATCGGCGGGTCCCGGTGCTCGGTCGGGGCGGCTGCTGGAGCCCGCGGAGTGGGCGTCGGCGGGCATCCCGCTGCTGCGCAACCCCCGCGAGGTCGTCGCCGGTCTGCACGCCCGTCATCTCCCGGTTCCGGCAACGGTGATCGTGGCGGTGCTGGATCCTCAGGAGCGGGTCGTCGCCAGCGCGTCGTCCCGGGAGCCGTCGGCCGCGCCGGACGGCTGGGAGTACCGCAACGCGCTGCTCGCCCAGCTGCGCCGGATCATCCCGCACGATCTGCGGCTGCGGGTCCCGGTGCGGACGGCGGTGCTGCTCTCCTGCCGGGAGGGCGGGCACCGTTGGACGGAGGCGGACGGGGCGTGGATGTGGGGGCTGCGGGACGCCTGCACCCTGCACGGGCTGCGCTGCGGGGCGTTCATCGTGCTGACCGGGGACCGCTGGCAGGTGCTGGGCGAAGGGCGGGGTGGCCGGCTGCCCCGGGGCGCCTCGTCCGGCGGGAGGCCGCGGAATCGGGCGGACGGGGCGTGGTCCGCTGTGCGCGGCGGCCCGGACAAGGAGGCCGGCCGCGGCCCGGGCGGTCCGGCCGGTGGTGGCGCGGGCGGCCGGGAGGGCGTTACGGGCCCGGTGGCCGCGCCCGGGCCGGAGCCGCGGGCGACGGAAGGGCCCGGGGTGGCGGAGGAGCGGCCGTCCGGCCAGGGACCGGCGGCCCCACAGCACGCCGCGCCGGCGCGGACGGCGGCGCCGGCCGAGCAGGTGCGCAGCGGCCGGGGAGCGCCCCGGCGCGCCGGTGGCGGCGCGGCCGAGGCCCGCCGGCACCCGGCGGCGCGCTGACGGCCCGCACGCCGGGCAAGGAGTGTCCGGGCACGCGAACGAGCCCGGCCGGCCACAGGGCCGGCGGGCCGCGCCGGACGGTGCCGGTCAGGCGTTCGCGCCGAGTGCGGCGTTGATCCGGTCCGGGTCGCCGCAGACGATCAGCAGCGCTCCGGCGCGGGCCATCGCGGCGGGCAGTGCCCGCGCGGCGACCTCGTCATTGCCGCCGTTGAGGGCGACGACCACCACGGGCCGCCCGGTGGCGCGCTCGGCGCCGGCGTCCGCGTAGAAGACGTCGTCCGCGGCGTCGTGCTGGGCCCAGTAGGAGCCCTCGCCGAAGGACAGTTCGTGGGTGGCCCACGGGTGGTTCTCGCCGGTGGTGAGCACCAGGACCTCGCCCGGCGCGCGGCCGGAGTCCAGGAGCAGGTCGACGGCTTCGTCGGCGGCGTCGATGGCGCCGTCGGCGGGTGCCGGGATCAGCTGGAGCTGGGGCCCGGCGGCGCTGTCGGTCTTGGCGGCGGGAGGCTGCGCGGAGCCGGTGCGCTGCGCCGGCGGGGCCGGGACGGGCCCTCGCGACGGGGCGGCGGGTCCGGGCTTGCCCGGACGGGCACTGGACGCCGGTGCGCCTCGCGGCGGGGCGGGACGGGGACCGGGACCAGGGACGGGACGGGGGGTCGGCGCGATGCGGCCGGCGGCCGGAGTTGCGCGGGGACCCGGGACACTCTCGTGAATCTGAGGCTCCTCGGGGATGAGAGGCATAAAGGGATGTCTATCAAACGTAGGTGCGGGACATGACAGGGGGTACCGAATTCCTGCCCGCTCCGCTCAGAAGTCGAAGCCGAGTTGGCCACCGGCCTCCAGAGCGGCTGCTTCGGGGGTGACGCGCACCTTCTTGAGGTGCTGCCACCGGGGCAGGGCGTCCATGTAGGACCACGACACCCGGTGGTACGGCGTGGGACCGTGCTCCTCCAGGGCGGTGCGGTGGGTCGGCGAGGGGTAGCCGGCATTGGCGGCGAAGTCGAAGTCGGCGTACTCCAGGCCGAGTTCGGCCATCATGGCGTCCCGCCGCACTTTGGCGATCACGGACGCGGCGGCGACCGCGATACAGGACTGGTCGCCCTTGATGACCGTCCGGACCCGCCACGGCGCGCCCAGGTAGTCGTGCTTGCCGTCGAGGATGACCGCGTCCGGCCGGACCGGCAGCGCCTGAAGGGCGCGGACGGCGGCGAGCCGCAGTGCCGCGGTCATACCCAGGGTGTCGATCTCCTCCGGTGAGGCGTGACCCAGGGCGTACGAGGTGACCCAGCCGGCGAGCACCGCGCAGAGTTCGGTGCGGCGCTTGGGGGTCAGCAGCTTGGAATCGGTGAGTCCGTCCGGTGGCCGGCGCAGTCCGGTGATGGCTGCGCAGACGCTGACCGGTCCGGCCCAGGCTCCGCGCCCGACCTCGTCGATCCCTGCGACGATCTTGGCGCCCGTGGTGGCGCGCAGTGATCGCTCGACAGTATGGGTGGGAGGCTCGTACGGCATGGCGCCAGCCAGATTACGCCTATTCGGCGCGGGCGTCCGCACCGGATCCGCAGCTGGGGCCCGCGGGGGCCGCCGGAGGGGCGGCTGCGGCGGTCCGGAACGGGTCCGGAAGGCCGGGCCGCCGGGCGCGCAGGGCGCGTCGCGGACGGCGAAGTCGCAGGTGGGAGCGGTGCGTTGCCGGTGAGGGGCCGGTGCGCGCGGACCGGCGGACGGATCAGAGGGCGGGGGCCCAGGAGGGCAGCGGCTCGGTGCGGTCGAGCCATTCCCGGGGCGGGGTGCCGCCGGGGGCCGCGGCGAGGATGCCGCCGACGATGCCGCAGGTGGTGTCGACGTCGCCGCCGGCCCGGGCGGTGGTCCAGAACGCCTGCTCGTAGTCGCCGAGGTGGCGCGCCGCCGCCCAGAGGGTGAAGGGCACGGTGTCGTGGGCGCTGGTGCGGCGGCCGCAGCCGAGGACGGCGGCGACGGTGCCGGGGTCGGCGTAGTCGAGCATGTCCCGGGCCCGGCGGAGACCGGCCTGTACGGCGCTGCGCGGGATCAGTGCGAGGACGCCGTCGAGGAGGTCCGCGGGGCCGAGGGCGCGGGCGGGGTCGGCGACCAGGGCGGCCGCGGCGGCCACGGCCATGGCGCCGACGACGGCCTCGCGGTGCTGGTGGGTGGGGTAGGCCGAGATCTCCGCCTGGTGGGTGGCCTGCTCGGGGTCGTCGGCGTACCAGGCGCCGAGGGGGGCGATGCGCATGGCGGCGCCGTTGCCCCAGGAGCCGTGGCCGTTGAAGAGCGCGGCGGACAGCTCGCGCCAGTCGCCGCCGTCGCGGAGGCTGCGCAGGAGGCGGTCGACGACCGGGCCGTAGGTGCGGCCGGGGTCGTGGTGGTCGGCGAAGGAGCGGGCCAGCGCGTCCTGGTCGATGCGGTGGTGGGTGGTGAGGACGGCCAGGACGGAGCAGGCCATGGCGGTGTCGTCGGTCCAGCGCCAGGGGGCGGGCGGCAGCTCGCGGCGTTTGAGCGCCGGGTAGTGGGCGGGGACGAAGAACTGCGATCCGAGGGCATCGCCGACGGAGAGGCCGCGCAGGCTCGCCAGAGCCCGCGCACAGCGCTCCGTGTCACGGGGGTCAGGGGTCGTCATCGCTGTGCACTCTAACCGGTGGGCCCGTACGGTTCGGGCTCACACCAGCGCTCGAAGGGACGGTCGAGGCGGTAGCGGCCGTCGGGGCCGAGGAGCAGGGTGCGCCATTCGGCGTTGCCCGGGTTGGACAGCGATTCGAAGTCGGCGACCGACCAGTGGAACCACCGCATGCAGAACAGTCGCATGGTCAGTCCGTGTGTGACGATCAGGACGTTGGGCGGGTGGTGGGGGTCCTCGAAGCTGCGCCAGAGGCTCTCCAGGAAGGCGCCCACCCGGTCGTAGACGTCGGCGCCGGACTCGCCCTGCGCGAAGCGGTAGAAGAAATGGCCGTAGGCGTCGCGGTACGCCTTCTGGCGCCGTACGTCGTCGCGGTCCTGCCAGTTGCCCCAGTCCTGTTCGCGCAGCCGCGGCTCCTCGCGGACCCGGACCCGGCCGGGGTCCAGGCCGAGGAGGCGGAAGGTCTGGTGGGTGCGGCGGTAGGGCGAGACGTAGGCGGAGATCCGCTCGGCGCCGAACATCGCGCGCAGCGGACGGCCGGCTTCCGCGGCCTGGCGCTGCCCCGTTTCCGTCAGTGCGAGGGCGTGGTCGGGCTCGCGCTCGTAGACGGTGTCGTCGGCGTTCCCCACGGACTCGCCGTGGCGGAGCAGGACGATGCGTCGGGGCCGGGCCATGCCGCCAGCGTAAAACGCCTGCCCTGTACATGCCGCGTGCGCCCGGCGGGCCGCCGGGGCGGGCGCGCCGGGCCGCACCGGCGCTGCCGCCGGCGGCGGGGTCAGCAGCCGGCGAGGACCGGGCGGCCGTCGCGTATTTCGTACGGGTCGCCGGCGAAGCGGCGGCGGAGCAGGCGGTCGTGGGTGACCACGACGAGCGCACCGGGCCAGGCCGCCAGTGCCTCTTCCAGTTCCTCGACGAGAGCGAGCGCCAGGTGGTTGGTCGGTTCGTCGAGGAGCAGGAGGTCGGCGGGGCGGGCGAGCAGTCGGGCCAGCGCCAGCCGGCGGCGCTGGCCGGCCGAGAGCGCTCCGACCGGGACGTGCAGGTCGCGCTCCCGGAACAGGCCGAAGGACAGCAGCAGGGCGGTCAGCTCCTCGGGATCGCCGGCCAGACCGCGGCGGAAGGCGGCCAGCAGCGGCTCGGCGGGCCGGCTGACCGGGATCTCCTGGGCGAGGAAGCCGATGCGCCCCCGGCGGGCGACGGTGCCGTGGTCGGGTGCGGTGAGGCCGGCCATGACCCGCAGCAGGGTGGTCTTGCCCGCGCCGTTGGCGCCGTGGACGAGGAGGCGCTCGCCGGCGGAGACGGTGAGCGCCTCCACCGCGAGCCGGTCGCCGACCCGGACGCCGTCCAGGCGGACGAGGATGCCGTCGGTGCCGCCGGCATCGGGGGCCGCACGGAAGCGGAGCGGGTCCGGTGGCCGGGGGACGGGCTGGTCGTGGAGGCGGCGGAGCCGTTCCCGGGCGTTGCGCACGCGGCTGGAGACGGAGGACTGGACGCGGCCCTTGTCGCGGCCGTAGGCCATTTTGTTGTTGTCCTTCATGGCCCCGCCCTGGGCGACCTCGTGCGCGGTGCCGGCGGCGTAGGCGGTGAGCCGGCCGATCTCGTCGCACCACTGGTCGTACTCCTGCTCCCAGCGGCGTCGGGCGGCGGCCTTGGCGGCGAGGAAGGTGCCGTACCCGTCGCCGTAGCGGACGAGGGTGCGGCGGTCGGCGTCGACCTCGACGATCGCGGTGGCGACGCGCTGGAGGAAGAGCCGGTCGTGGGACACCGCGAGGACCGTGCCGCGGTGGGCGAGCAGGGCGTCCTCCAGCCAGGCGAGGGCGGCGGCGTCGAGGTGGTTGGTCGGTTCGTCCAGGAACATGACCTCGGGCGCGGCGGCGATCAGGCAGGCGAGCCCGAGCCGGGCCTGTTCGCCGCCGGAGAGGCTGCCGAGAAGCCGGCCGCGGTCCAGGTCCTCCAGGCCGAGGCCGTGCAGGGCGCGGTCGACGCGGGCGTCGGCCTCGTAGCCGCCGCGGAGTTCGAAGAGGGTGAGCAGGTCGCCGTACTCGTCGAGCTGCGCCGGGGTGGCGTCGGCGAGGACGGCTTCCAGGTCGCGCAGCCGGTGCTCGATCCGGCGGAGGTCGGCGAGGGCGGTGTCGATGGCGTGCTGGACGGTGCGGTCCGGTGGGAGGGCGGGGGTCTGGCCGAGATAGCCGGTGCCGCCGTCGGTGGTGAGCACGGCGCGGCCTTCGTCGGGTGGTTCCAGACCGGCGACGAGACGTAGCAGGGTGGACTTGCCGGCGCCGTTCTCGCCGACGATCCCGATGCGTTCGCCGGGGCGTACGGCCAGGGAGACGGTGTCGAGGAGCGGGCGGTCGCCGCGGGTGACGGTGACGTCGTGGAGCGCGATCTGCGTGGGCAAGGGAGCCTCCGGGTGGAGTCAGACGGGCGCCGGGCGGCGCGCCGGAGCGACAAACGCAACTGCTGTAGCGTTACGATGAGGATGGCACACCCCGAGCGCTAATGCAACAGGAGTAGCAATTGTCTGGCGAGGACGAGAAGAAGCGGGCCGGCAGCGGCGATCCGGCGCCCCCCTCCCCCGGCAGCCGCCGACCGGGCGGACGCACGGCCCGCACCCGGGCCGCCGTTCGCGACGCCGTGCTGACCGGTCTCACCGAACTGGGCTATCCCGGCCTGACCGTCGAGTACGTCGCCGAGCACTCCGGGGTCCACAAGACGACGCTCTACCGCCGGTGGGGCGACGTCGAGGGCCTGCTGGCCGATGCCCTGGACCTGGCGGGCGAGGACACCTGGCTGCCGCCCGACACCGGGTCCCTGGAGGGCGATCTGCGCGCCCTCGCGCACGAGATCGTCACCTCGTTCACCGACTCGGCGACGGCCTCCGCCGGGTCTGCGCTGATCGCGGCCGGCTTCCAGTCCGAGCGGGCCGCGACGGCGCTGCGCGCCTACTACACCGAGCGGTTCGCGCGGTGCGAAGCCATCGTGGAGCGCGCCGTCCACCGGGGCGAACTGGCCGCCCCCGGGGGAGCCGTGGACGCCGGGGCGCTGGTCCGCGCCGTCCCCGCGCCGCTGTTCTTCCGGCTCTTCGTCACCCGGGAGCCGGTGGACGCCGCACTCGCCGACCAGGCGGCGGCCGCCGCGCTGGCCGCCGCCCGCGCGGGGGTGTTCACGACCGACGAGCCGGCCGGCGCCGCGCCCGGCGCGCCGGAGCGGGCGGGCTGACCGCGCCGCTCACACCGTCCAGGAGGGTTCGAGCTGCACCACATCGCCCGCGATCGCGCGGACATCGGCGGCTATCTGGGCACGCAGCGCCAGCCGCTCCACCCGCTCCGGGCGGTACTTGCCGCGCTCGGCCGCCGACTGCCACATCGACAGCACCAGGAACTCCTCGCCCGGTGCGCGCCCGACCATCCCCCGGAGCATGCCGGGCGACCCGGCCATGGCCGGGTTCCAGACCTTCTCCTGCATGAGCACGAAGTGGTCCACCCGGTCGGGGCGGACCTGGCAGTGTGCCAGCCGCAGCACGTCCGCATCCCCGAAGGACGGCCGGAATCCCACCTTCACATCGAATTCGTGCTCGAAGAGCCGGACCTGTATGTCCTTGTACGTGCCGTTCTGGGCGGCCGCCAGCCGGTCGTGGGAGCGCGCCATGAAGGAGTCGTAGAACGCCCGGCTCTCCCAGAAGCCGACCAGGTGCGCCACCCCGGGGCGGGACCGGCTCCACCCCCCGGCCTGACCGCGGAAGCCGGGCTCGCCCAGGAGCCCGGCCCACTTCCGCTGCCCCCGTTCGAACCCTCGGCGGTCCACGACGGTGAGGCGAATCCACTTGACCAGCACCGCGCCATGGTACGGCCCGGCGGCGGCCGCGACGCCCGGCCGGCGGTCACCGGCCGCCCGGAACTCCCTTACGGCCGCGGATCGATGGGCGTCAGGACGCCCAGCCGCCGCTCGACCTCCTCCGCGGCCGCCAGGCACAGGTCCTCGCGGTAGGCGCGCCCGATCAGCTGCACGCCGTGCGGCAGCCCGTTCACCACCCCTGCCGGCACCGCCACGGCGGGTACCCCCACGAAGCTGGTGGCGGTGCACAGCCGCATCGCGTTCTGCACCCGCCGGTGGCTCTCCGCGGTGCGCACCTCGTCGTCCGGCGCGAACGGCGGCTCGGTGAACACGGGCCCCAGGACCAGCGGATACGCGTCCAGGAACGCCGCCCAGTCGCGCTGGATACCGAGCCGCGCGCCGGTCAGCCGCAGGTACTCCGGCAACTCCGCGGGGCCGGCGCCGTCCATGCTCAGCTCGATGTAGCGGTGCCCGCCCTCGCCGAGCAGCGGCTTGACCACCGGCCAGGTGGTGGCGAACTCGCTGCGGGTCAGCCGTACGTAGACCTCCAGGGCGTCGTCCAGCCGGGGGACGTCCAGGCCCTCGCACACCTCGTAGCCGGCGTCCCGGAGCGCGTCCGCGGCGCGTTCGACGGCGGCGCGCACCGCGGGGTGGACGCCGCGCCCGCCCGGGTCCGCCACCACCGCCACCTTGACGGGGCGCGGCAGCGGCTCGCCGTAGAGGGGAACCGGCACCGCCCGCGGGTCCCGCGGGTCGGCGCCGGCGAGCACCTCGTAGGCCAGCCGCAGGTCGTCGACCGTACGGGCCAGCGGGCCGTCGGTGACGAGGACCTGGGCGGCGTAGGACGGATCGTCGGGCCCGATGCGGTGGTCGGCGGCGAACCGGCCGTAGGTCGGCTTCAGGCCCGTGACGCCGCAGAACGACGCCGGGATGCGGACCGAGCCGCCGGAGTCGTTGCCGAGTCCGAGCGGTGCCATCCCGGTGGCCACGGCGGCACCGTCGCCGCCGCTGCTGCCGCCGGGGGTGACTTCCGGGTCCCACGGGTTGACGGTGTCCCCGTAGAGCACGCTGCGGGTGTGCACACCGGCGAGGACCATCGTCGGCATGTTGCTGTGGCCGATGGGGATGGCGCCGGCCGCGCGCAAACGGGCCACCGGGGGCGCGTCGGCGCGCGCCACGAAGTCCCGGAACCGCTCCACGCCGAAGGTCGTGGGCACACCCTCGATGGCGGTGGTCTCCTTCACCGTGAACGGCACACCGGCCAGCGGGCCCAGCTCCGCACCCGCGGCACGCCGGCGGTCGGTCTCCGCCGCGGCGGCCCGCGCGCGGTCGGCGAGCAGCTGGGTGACCGCGTTGATCACCGGGTTGACCTCGGCGATCCGGGCCAGGTGCTCCTCCACCAGTCGGGCCGCGGTCACCTCCCCGGCCCGTACTGCCGCCGCCTGGGTGCGAGCAGGCTTCTTCCACAGCTCGTCGGACATGTCCGTAAGACCTCACCGTTCGTCGTCGTCGCGTCGCCGCAGGGGTCAGCGGCCGCCTCGCCGGAGCGCGCGGCAACGCCCTCCGACGTTCCGATACGCCTGCATCGGAACGATCCGATCGTAACCTTGTTTCGATACGCACGCATCGAATAAGGCGGGTACGGAGCATGCCCAGACAGGTGGACCACGAAGGCCGGCGGCGCCGGATCGCCGAGGCCGTGTGCCAACTGGCCGACGAGAGCGGCCTGGAGGGGGTGACGCTCCGGGACGTGGCGGCCCGGGCGGAGGTGTCCATGGGGGCGGTCCAGCGCTGCTTCCGCACCAAGGAGGAGATGCTGGTCTTCGCGCTCACCCATGTCGGTGAACGCATCACCGCGCGGGTGACGGCCCGGCTGGTCGCCTCACCCGCGCAGTCGGCCGGTACGGCACTGGGGCATGCGGCGACCGAGATCGCCCTGCTCCAAGAAGAACGGCGCGCCGAGGCGCGGGTATGGCTGGCCTTCGTCGCGCAGGCCGCGGTCAGCCCGCCGCTGGCCGGCATCCTGCGGGCCAGCTACGCCGAACTCCAGGCACTGTTCGCGCGGTTGATCGGTGAAGCCACCGCGGCCGCCGACCCGGAAACCGCCGCCCGCACCCTCCTCGCCCTCGCCGACGGACTCACCACCCATGTCCTGATCGGGCACCTCTCCCCCGCCGAGGCGCTGCGCGTGCTGGACGGCCACCTCACCCGCTTGTGGGGCGACCGGGCGGAGTGAACCACCCGGCTCACGACGCCACGTGGGACCTGCCGACCGAGAGCACCGTGCGCTCCCCCGTCGAGCCAATGCACCGCATTGCACCGGCCCTTTGCGCCACATTGCACCGAGCCCCGGAGGGGCATTGCGCGGACGCCCGCGAGTCATTGCCCTGGAGCCGGGAACACCGGTGCCGCGGTGCGCCCTTACCGGTCCGGTGACCGTCGTCACGTGGCACGATGAGCAAACATGGGGAAGTCCCGGGGAGTTGTCCGCCGAGGCGCGGACCGGCTGGGCCACGGGAGCTGACGGAAGGGGATGCCCGGTGAGCACGCTCAACAAGGGGATCGACAAGGTCGTGGTGGCGCTCGGATGGGACCCCAGCCCCATCGGTGAGCCGGACATCGACCTGGACATCATCGCGGCGACGTACCCGGCGGACGCCCCGCACGGCGCACCGGCCTACCTGGTGCACTTCGACAGCCGGTCGCCCGACGGCACCATCACCCTCAACCGGGACAGCCGGACCGGCCAGGGCTTCGGCGACGACGAGGTCATGACGCTGGAACTGGACCGGCTCTCCGAGCGGTACTCCCGCGTCGTGGTGGGCGTGGTCATCCAGCAGGAGCACGGCCGCCGGGTGTTCGGCGAGGTGGCGAACACGCTGGTCGAGGTGCGCGAGGGCTACACCCGGCTGGCGCGGCACGACTTCGCGGGCGCCGCGGACGCCACCGCGGCGACGGTCGCCGAGTTCGCCCGGGACGCGTCGGGGGAATGGCGGTTCACGCCCGTACTGCGCGGGTTCGACGCCGACCCGGACACGTTCACCCAGGTGATGGGCAGCTGAAGCCGGCCTGACGGGGACGCGCCCGACAGTTCTCGGACGTGGAGCGGGAACGTGGGAGGGGAAGCGGCGGCATGCCGCTTCCCCTCCCGCACCTCCCCCTTCCTACCCGCCACCGGCAGCCCTGCCGTCCGACGGGGTGTCGGCGGCGGCACGTCACCCACGGCAGATCGGGGCGGCCGCGGACAAGGGCAGCCGCACCGGCCGCCGACGGCCCCCTCACCCGCCCGCCTTCTTGCGGCGGCGGTGGGCGGCGACCCGTTCACGGGTGGCGCAGGCCGACGAGCAGTAGCGGCGGGCGCTCCCCGGGCCGGTACCCAGATAGAGCACGGTGCAGCCGGCCGCCGCGCACTCGCCCCAGGGGACACGGCCGTACTCGGTCAGGATCTGGGCGAGCGCCAGCGCGCTGGAGGCCAGGAACCAGTCGGCCCAGCTCGCCTCGTCCCCCCGGTCGACGTGCAGGTGCCAGGGGTGCCCGCCGTGCCGGGAGAGCCGCGGCCGGGCGCCGCAGGCGGCCAGGAGGTCGTTGAGGGCGTGGGCGGCCCGGTCGGTGTCGGTCTCGGTGAGGACGGCGGTGATCCGGGCGGCGGCGCCGCGCAGCGCGTCGGCGTCCCGTTCCGTGAAGGCCCGCTCGGTGAGGTCGGCGGGGCTCTCGCCGTGGCGGGCGAGGAGTTCGGCGAGGGCGGCGCGGGACAGGTCCGGTGCCGCCCGGACGGCGTTGGCGAGGTCGATCAGCCGCTCGGCGGGCCGGAAACCGGCCCGCGCCCACTCGCCGCCGCCGATCCCGCCGCCCCCGCCCGCCCCGCCGCGGACGCCGTGCCCGGTGGACCCCATGCGCATCGCCTCCCCACTGCTGCCGCACCCGCCGCCGACGGACAGCCCCTCGACGACCGGCCCTGCCACAAACGGGCGTCCGGCCCAGGGTGCCACCTCCGGGCGTCTGCTGACGGAGGGCGGACCGCACACGGGCGCGCGCAGGACCTTCCTCACCTTCACACCGGCCGGCCTTCGCCCACCCGCTGCCCGACGCCCGCATTCCACTGTAACGTCTAGGTGAAATAAGCCGTTACGAAGAGGTGCGGGCCGCTCGGGGCAAGGTCCTGGCGGCGGCACCTGACGGAGGAGACCGGTATGTACGGCGTCCGTGGTTCCGCTTCCGCTGGATTACCGCGCTATCTGGCCGTTGCGCTGCTCGCCCGGGTGGCCGAGGAGGGCATGGCGGTGGCCGCGGTACTGCTCGCGCTCGCGCGGACCGGCAGCGCGGCCCAGGGCGCGTTCGTCCTCACGGCCTGGATGGCGCCGCACGTACTGGCCGCTCCCCTGGTGGGGGCGGCGGCCGGCCGGACCCGGCGGCCGCAGCTCTTCCACCTCGCCGCCCTCGGCGGTTTCGCCGCCGCCATCGCGGCCCTCGCGGTACTCACCGGACGCGCACCCGCCCCGGTGACGCTGGCCGTGGCCCTGATCGGCGGGAGTTGCGGACCGGTGGTCTCGGGCGGCCTGTCGGGGCTGGTCGCGGCGCTGGTCCCGGCGGGCCCGGCGCGCGACCGCGCGTACGCGCTGGACGCCGCGACCTACAACGCCGCCTCGGTGGCCGGTCCGGCGGCCGTCGGCACGCTCGCCGGGTTCTGGTCGCCGGGCCCGGCGATGGCGCTGCTCGCCGGGGTGGCCGCGGTGGCCGCGGTACTGACCCCCGGCCTCTTCCGCGACCATCCTCGCCCCGGCGCCCGTACGGACGGCACCGCGCGCACGCCGGAGGTGCCGCGTACCGGCCCGGCGGCGGGTCCGGCCGCGCTGGTGCGCGTCCGCGAGCTGCGGGCCATCACCGCGGCCACCTGCCTCGCGTTCCTCGGGATCGGTGGGCTGACCACCACCGCGGTACTGCTCGCCGCGCACCGGGGCAGCGCGGGGAGCGGCAGCGCTCTGCTGACCGCGTTCGCCGCCGGGGCGCTGGTCGGGTCACTGGTCGTGGCCCGTTGGCCGCCGCGCCTGTCCGCCCAACCGGTGGCGACCGCCGCCCTGTTGGGCACCGGGATGGCACTGGGCGCCGCCGCGTTGGTTCCCGCCCCGGCGGTCGTGGTGGCGCTGTTCGTCGTCGCCGGGCTCTGCGACGGTCCGCTGCTGACCGCAACGCTGCGGATCAGGGCCGAGCACGCCCCGGCGGCCGTACGGACCCAGGTCTTCACGCTGGGCGCCGGCCTGAAGATCACCGCGGCGGCCTGCGGGGCGGGCCTCACAGGACTGGCCGCCGCGCTACCGCCGACCACGCTGCTCCTGGGCATCGCCGCCCTCCAGATCGCGGCCGCCCTGCTGCACGCTGCGCTCCTACGGGTCCCGAGCCGGCGGCCCCCGGTCGACGCATCCGAGGCCGGACCGCACGAATCCAGCACAGCCGACCCGTCCGGCCCACCCGCCCCGCGCGACGCATCCAGTCCATGCGACGCACCCGGCACACCCGGCCGCACCTCCTCAAGCCCACCCCACTGAGACACCTGGCGTACGCCGCCCGCCCCTCTCCCGAAAAACCGATCCGGGAAGCGAAATCCCCCACCTCTCGGCCAACGGATCACGCCATCCCCCTGGCGGCCGGCCCTCCCCCGGCCGACCCGGAATTACCAACCACCCTGCGCATTCCCCCAGTTAGCCAATCCCGCATCCCGCCGCCCTCCCGCCCCACTGAAAAACTCTTGCCCTATGCGTCACACGCCTCAAGGATTACCGCCATGCCTGTTCTCACCGCGCCCGATGGGACCGCGCTCGCCTATCACCTCCTCGGGAAAGGCGAACCGCTGCTCTGCATCCCCGGCGGCCCGATGCGTGCCTCGGCCTACCTCGGCGATCTGGGCGGCCTGGCGGAGCACCGGCAATTGATCCGGCTGGACCTGCGCGGCACCGGCGAATCCGGCATTCCGGCCGATCCGACGACGTACCGCTGCGACCGGCAGGTGACTGACGTCGAGGCGCTCCGCGCGCACCTCGGTTGCGAAAATATCGACATTCTCGCGCACTCGGCGGGCGGCGATCTCGCCCTGCTCTACGCGGCCCGCTTTCCGCACCGGGTGCGCAGCCTCACCCTGGTCACGGCCCGGGCCCGCGCCCTGGGTGTCGATTTCACCGTCGCACACCGCCGGGAGGCCGCCGCCCTGCGGTCCGGCGAACCCTGGTACCCGGCCGCGTACCGCCCCTACGAGGCGGTCTGGGCCGGGACCGCCACGGACGCCGACTGGGACGCCATCGCCCCGTTCTTCTACGGCCGTTGGGACGCGGCGGCCGCGGCGCACGCAGCGGCCGAGGTGCCGCAGACCAACGAGGAGGCCGCGGAGCGGTACGCGTCGTCCGGGGCGTTCACCCCGGCCTCGGCGCGCGCCGCGCTCGCCGGGTCGGCCGCGCCGGTGCTGCTGCTCGCCGGCGAACTGGACAGCGGCCCGCTGCCCCGGGTCGCCGCGGAGATCGCCGCGCTGCTGCCGGGTGCCGAGCTGATCGTGCAGCCGGGCGGCGGCCACTACCCGTGGCTGGACGACCCGGGCGGCTTCACCCGCACCGTCACCTCGTTCCTGTCACAGACGCGCCCCGCCCGGCCCCGGTAACCAGGCCATCGGCCGCCGGCCCCCCGAACGCCTCAGGGAAATGCATCAGGGCGGCGCCCCCGGGTTTCCCCGGGTGCACCGCCCTGAATGTTCTCAGCTCACGCTGCCCGGCGACTCACGCCCACCGGGCCGCGGCGCCCTGGAGGCACCGCCCCGCGGGCATCACCCCCGGGCCGGCCCCTCCAAGGCACCACCCCCGGGGCGGCACCCGAAGGCGCCACCCCAGGAGCCCTCACCTCAGCTGCAGCCGCTGGTCGACCCGCAGCCCTCGCAGAGGTAGCAGCTGCCGGCCCGCTGCATCTTGGTGCCGCAGGAGAAGCAGAGCGGGGCGTCCGCGTTGATGCCCAGCTGCATCTCGACCAGTTCGGCGTTGGTGTGCGCCTGCTTCGGCGCCGGGGCGGCGGCCTCCTCGACCACCTTGGCCGGGGCGGCGGCCTTCGGCGTCTCCACCTTCGGCGCGGACTGGGCCAGGCCCTCCACGTCGACCTCGTCCTCGGGCAGCTCGTACGAGCCGGTCTCCAGGTGGCGCTGGCGCTCCTCGACGGAGTGGATGCCCAGGGCCGAGCGGGTCTCGAACGGCAGGAAGTCCAGCGCCAGGCGGCGGAAGATGTAGTCGACGATCGACTGCGCCATCCGCACGTCCGGGTCGTCGGTCATACCGGCCGGCTCGAAGCGCATGTTGACGAACTTCGAGACGTAGGTCTCCAGCGGCACGCCGTACTGGAGGCCGACCGACACCGCGATGGAGAAGGCGTCCATCATGCCCGCGAGGGTCGAACCCTGCTTGGACATCTTCAGGAAGACCTCGCCCAGGCCGTCGTCCGGGTAGGAGTTGGCGGTCATGTAGCCCTCGGCGCCGCCGACGGTGAAGGACGTGGTGATACCGGGACGCCCCTTCGGGAGACGCTTGCGGACCGGGCGGTACTCGACGACCTTCTTCTCCGCGGGCTGCTCCGCGGTCTCGGCCTTCTTCTCCTCCTCCTTCTTCTTGGCGGAGAGCGGCTGGCCGACCTTGCAGTTGTCGCGGTAGATCGCCAGCGCCTTCAGGCCGAGCTTCCAGCCCTGGAAGTAGACGTCCTCGATGTCCTCGACGGTGGCCGTCTCCGGGACGTTGACCGTCTTGGAGATGGCGCCGGAGAGGAACGGCTGCGCGGCGGCCATCATCCGGACGTGGCCCATCGGGGAGATGGAGCGCTCGCCCATGGCGCAGTCGAAGACCTCGTAGTGCTCCGGCTTCAGGCCGGGGGCGTCGATCACGTTGCCGTGGTCGGCGATGTGGGCGACGATCGCCTCGACCTGCTCGGGCTGGTAGCCGAGCCGCTTGAGCGCCTTGGGGACCGTGTTGTTCACGATCTGCATGGAGCCGCCGCCGACCAGCTTCTTGAACTTGACCAGCGCCAGGTCCGGCTCGACACCGGTGGTGTCGCAGTCCATCATCAGGCCGATGGTGCCGGTCGGGGCCAGCACCGACGCCTGGGCGTTGCGGAAGCCGTTCTTCTCGCCGAGGCGCAGCACGTCCTGCCATGCCTCGGTGGCCGCGGCCCAGACCGGGGTGTCCAGGTCGTCCATCCGCTTGGCCTCGGCGTTGGCGTCGGCGTGCTGCTTCATGACGCGCTTGTGGGCGTCGGCGTTACGGGCGTAGCCGTCGTACGGACCGACGATCGCGGCCAGTTCGGCGGAGCGCTTGTAGGAGGTGCCGGTCATCAGCGAGGTGATGGCACCGGCCAGCGCGCGGCCGCCGTCGGAGTCGTAGGCGTGGCCGGTGGCCATCAGCAGGGCGCCGAGGTTGGCGTAGCCGATGCCCAGCTGGCGGAAGGCGCGGGTGGTCTCGCCGATCTTCTGGGTCGGGAAGTCCGCGAAGCAGATCGAGATGTCCATGGCCGTGATGACCAGCTCGACGACCTTGGCGAACCGCGCGGCGTCGAAGGACTGGTTGCCCTGGTCGTCGTCGCGGAGGAACTTCAGGAGGTTGAGCGAGGCGAGGTTGCACGAGGAGTTGTCCAGGTGCATGTACTCGCTGCACGGGTTGGACGCGGTGATCCGGCCCGACTCCGGCGAGGTGTGCCAGTGGTTGATGGTGTCGTCGTACTGGATGCCGGGGTCGGCGCAGGCCCAGGCGGCCTCGGCCATCTTGCGGAACAGGCCCTTGGCGTCGACCTCCTCGATGACCTCACCGGTCATCCGGCCGCGCAGGCCGAACTTCGCGCCGGTCTCGACGGCCTTCATGAACTCGTCGTTCACGCGGACCGAGTTGTTGGCGTTCTGGTACTGGACGGAGGTGATGTCGTCCCCGCCCAGGTCCATGTCGAAGCCCGCGTCGCGCAGCGCGCGGATCTTCTCCTCTTCCTTGACCTTGGTCTCGATGAACGCCTCGACGTCGGGGTGGTCGACGTCGAGGACGACCATCTTGGCCGCGCGGCGGGTGGCGCCGCCGGACTTGATCGTGCCGGCGGAGGCGTCCGCGCCGCGCATGAAGGAGACCGGGCCGGAGGCGTTGCCACCGGAGGAGAGCAGCTCCTTGGAGGAGCGGATGCGGGAGAGGTTCAGGCCGGCGCCGGAGCCGCCCTTGAAGATCATCCCCTCTTCCTTGTACCAGTCCAGGATCGACTCCATGGAGTCGTCCACGGAGAGGATGAAGCAGGCGCTGACCTGCTGCGGCTGCTGGGTGCCGACGTTGAACCACACCGGGGAGTTGAAGCTGAAGATCTGGTGGAGCAGGGCGTAGGCCAGCTCGTGCTCGAAGATCTCGGCGTCGGCCGGGGAGGCGAAGTAACCGTTCTCCTCGCCGCTCTTGCGGTAGGTCTTGACCACGCGGTCGATGAGCTGCTTGAGGCTCGACTCGCGGGCCGGGGAGCCCACCGCGCCGCGGAAGTACTTGCTCGTGACGATGTTGACCGCGTTCACCGACCAGAAGTCGGGGAACTCGACGCCACGCTGCTCGAAGTTGACCGAGCCGTCGCGCCAGTTGGTCATGACGACGTCACGGCGCGCCCACTCGACCTCGTCGTACGGATGCACGCCGGGGGTGGTGTGGATGCGCTCGATGCGCAGACCCTTGCCCGCCTTGCTGCCCTTGGCGCGGGAGCCTCGTGCCGGGCCGCTCGTCGTCTCTGTCATTCCGCCTCCCTGTATACGGGCAAACGCCCATATGTGCACACAAATTCCGTGGCACGGTGTATGTCTTTCCGGGACCGGGGCGCCCTGCTCTCGCCCCGGCCCAGGTCTGGTGATGCGCGCCGAGCTCAGTCGGCGGCGGTGGCGGGCGCGGGAACGGCCGGCTCGCCGGCCTCCTCGTCGCCCCCGCCGTGCGCGGGCGGCCCCTGCTCGCGCTGCTCCCGCAGCTCGGCGATGGCCGCCTCGAAGTCCTCAAGTGAGTCGAACGCCCGGTAGACGGACGCGAAGCGCAGGTACGCGACGAGGTCGAGTTCCTGCAACGGGCCCAGTATGGCGAGCCCGACGTCGTGCGTGGTCAGCTCGGCGCTGCCGGTGGCGCGCACCGCCTCCTCGACCCGCTGGCCGAGCTTGGCGAGTGCGTCCTCGGTGACCGGGCGGCCCTGGCACGCCTTGCGCACCCCGGCGATGACCTTGGTGCGGCTGAAGGGCTCGGTGACCCCGCTCCGCTTGATCACCATCAGGGACGCCGTCTCGACGGTCGTGAAGCGCCGGGAGCAGTCGGGGCACTGGCGCCGGCGACGGATGGCCGTCCCGTCGTCCGTGGTGCGGCTGTCGACGACCCGGCTGTCCGGGTGCCTGCAGAAGGGGCAGTGCACGGCTCCACCCTCCTCACCCTCGAAACGGACGCACGCCGACGGAACCGGCGTACGGCGACTGGCCTCCGGCCGGTCCGTACGGGCCCTTCGGAGCAGCCACAAGCATAGGCGATCCCTGGGGCCCGACAGACCCGGCACCACAACTTGTAGGTGGCCGAACGCATCTAAGCACTAGATGTGGTGTCGGGGCGCTTATATCTGCCTACCGCGTGTCGCGGTGGCGGCCGGCCGCCGGACCGTCCAAGAGGGTACGGGAAGCCACCCGGCGGCGGGACCGGAGGGGCGGGGATGACACAATCGGCGGCGCCACGGCGGGCACCCGCCGGGGTGGCGCGCACCGCTTTCCGGGACGGCGTTCCGGAGGGCATTCCGGACGGCAATCCCGGCGGGAATCGGAGCGCGGCATCCCGCAGGTCCGAATTGCCATTCGGCCATACACCGCACTGCTTGATCAGGTCAGCCAATCGCGGAATTTTTCACTCGAACGTGTGTTTGGCGCAACCTTTCGAAAGCAACTACCGTTGGCTAACTAGGGAGAACATTTCGAGAGGGGCCGACGTGACCACCACCGCAGACAGCGCGACCATCACCGCACAAAGCCACTCCCAGAGCCGATTCGAGCAACCGCAAAGGGCACCGCGGCCGATGGACGAGACCACGTCGGACTCCGAAGAGCACAAGCCCGCCCGCGCACTGCCGGGCCGCCCGCCCGGTATCCGCGCCGACAGCTCGGGGCTCACCGACCGGCAGCGCCGGGTGATCGAGGTGATCCGGGATTCGGTCCAGCGGCGCGGCTACCCACCGTCCATGCGGGAGATCGGCCAGGCCGTCGGCCTCTCCAGCACCTCCTCCGTCGCCCACCAGCTCATGGCGCTGGAGCGGAAGGGCTTCCTCCGGCGCGATCCGCACCGCCCGCGGGCGTACGAGGTCCGCGCCTCGGACCAGCCGACGAGCGCCGCGACGGAGACCGCCGGCAAGCCCGCAGCCTCCTACGTCCCGCTGGTCGGCCGGATCGCGGCCGGCGGCCCGATCCTGGCCGAGGAGTCCGTCGAGGACGTCTTCCCGCTCCCCCGCCAGCTGGTCGGCGACGGCGAGCTGTTCGTGCTGAAGGTCGTGGGCGACTCCATGATCGAGGCGGCGATCTGCGACGGCGACTGGGTCACCGTCCGCCGCCAGCCGGTCGCCGAGAACGGTGACATCGTCGCCGCGATGCTCGACGGCGAGGCCACCGTCAAGCGCTTCAAGCGCGAGGACGGCCATGTCTGGCTGCTGCCGCACAACTCCGCGTACCAGCCCATTCCGGGCGACGAGGCGACCATCCTCGGCAAGGTGGTCGCGGTGCTCCGCCGGGTCTGACCCGCCCCTCGACCGGGCCCCGGGAAGGAACCACTGCGCCGGTTCCCTCCCGGGGCTCCGCACTGCCGCAGAGTCCTGCGGCGCCCGCTCTCCCCGGGCCCCGCAGGACGTGCTTTCGCTACTCCGCCGCCGCTTCCCTGGCCGCCTTGTCGATGGCGGCCAGCGAGCGGCGCACCTGATTGCGGTCGGTGGTGTACCAGAAGTCCGGCATGGACTTGCGGAGGAACGAGCCGTAGCGGGCCCGTTCCACGCGCGGGTCCAGCACCGCCACCACCCCGCGGTCCCCGGTGGCCCGCACCAGGCGGCCCGCGCCCTGCGCCATCAGCAGCGCGGCATGGGTCGCGGCGACCGCCATGAAGCCATTGCCGCCGGCCTCCTCCACGGCCTTCTGCCGGGCACTCATCAGCGGATCGTCCGGCCGCGGGAACGGCACCCGGTCCATCACCACCAGCTGGCAGTTCGGCCCCGGCACGTCCACGCCCTGCCAGAGGGAGAGCGTGCCGAACAGGCAGGTCCGGGCGTCCGCGGCGAAATTCCGGATCAGCTCGCCGAGGGTCTCCTCGCCCTGGAGCAGGATCGGCATGTCCAGCCGGCCGCGCATCGCCTCCGCCGCGGCCTGGGCGCCGCGCATCGACGAGAACAGCCCCAGCGTCCGCCCGCCGGCCGCCTCGATCAGCTCCGCCAGCTCGTCCAGCATGTCGCCCCGGCTGCCCTCCCGGCCCGGCTGGGAGAGGTGTTTGGCGACGTAGAGGATGCCCTGCTTGCCGTAGTTGAACGGCGAACCGACGTCCAGGCCCTTCCACACCGGCTCGTCCTCGCCCGCGGTGCCCTCCGGGCCCAGGCCCAGCGAGGCCGCGACGCCGTTGAAGTCACCGCCCAGCTTCAGGGTCGCGGAGGTCAGCACCACCGAGCGGTCGGTGAACAGCTTCTCCCGCAGCAGGCCGGAGACCGACAGCGGCGCCACCCGCAGCGACGCGCCGAAGCGGTCGTGGCGTTCGTACCAGACCACGTCGTACTCGGAGCCGTTCGCGATCCGCTCGGCGACGTCGTGGACGTTCTCCACCGCGGCGAGGGCCTGCTTGCGGACCGCGTCCTCGTCCTGGACGGACCTGTCGCGGGTCGAGCCGAGCGCGACGACGACCTGGCGGGCCGCGTCCCGCAGCGCCATCAGGCAGTAGCCCAGCTCCTCGGGGATCTCCTCCAGGCGGCCCGGCAGCGCCAGCTCCATCAGCCGCTCGAAGGTCTCCGCGGCGGTCTGCAGCTGATCGGCGGCCTTCTCGTTGACCAGCTTGGCGGCGCGGCGGACGGCGCGGTTGACCTGGCCGGGGGTGAGCTCCCCAGTGGCCACGCCGGTGACCCGGGAGACCAGCTCATGGGCCTCGTCGATGATCAGGACCTCGTGCTGCGGCAGCACCGGGGCGCCCTCGATGGCGTCGATCGCCAGCAGCGCGTGGTTGGTGATCACCACATCGGCGAGCTTGGCCCGCTCCCGGGCCGCCTCGGCGAAGCACTCCGCGCCGTACGCGCACTTCGAGGCGCCCAGGCACTCCCGGGAGGAGACCGAGACCTGGCCCCAGGCGCGGTCCGAGACGCCGGGGGTGAGGTCGTCGCGGTCACCGGTCTCGGTCTCGTCCGCCCAGTCCCGCAGCCGCAGCAGGTCCTTGCCGAGCTTGCTGGTCGGCGCCGCCTGCTCGAAGACGTCGAAGAGGCCGTCCTCCTCGTCCTGCGGGGCGCCCTCGTGGAGGCGGTGCAGGCAGAGGTAGTTGGACCGGCCCTTGAGCATCGCGAACTGGGGGCGGCGGCGCAGCAGCGGATGCAGCGCCTCCACCGTCCGCGGCAGATCGCGCTCGACCAGCTGGCGCTGGAGGGCGAGGGTGGCCGTGGCGACCACCACCCTCTCGCCGTGGGCCAGCGCCGGCACCAGATAGCCGAGGGACTTTCCGGTGCCGGTGCCGGCCTGCACCAGGAGGTGGGCGGCGTCGTCCACGGCCGCTTCGACGGCCTCGGCCATGGCCACCTGGCCGGGGCGCTCGGTGCCGCCGACGGCGCTGACGGCGGCGTGGAGCAGATCGGGGAGAGAGGGCTTCGTCATAGCGTCTGCAAGCCTACGCGGGACCACCGACAGCGCGGTCGGTCACGGCGCGTACAGGGGGTTGGGGACGGTGCCGTGGACGGCGGCGTGCGGGCGGTCGCGGCGATCGCGGTAACCGTCCACGTGCAGCCGGTTGCGGTTCAGGCACAGCCGCTCGATCCGGGGGGTGAGCAGGTCGAAGGTCTCCTGCCGCGCCTTGAGGTGCGGGAACCGCTCGTGGTGGCGCATGATCTCCGCCCGGACGAGGGACCAGAACTCCCCCTCGGGCACGCCCAGTTGCTCCTCGCACAGCGGCGCCAGATAGCGGAAGACCCCGACGAACAGCCCGGAGTGGATGAACTGGGTCAGGAAGGCGGGCGGTTCGGTGAGCAGCACCGCCCGGACGTCGTCCGGCATGGTGGCGTGCTCGGGCAGCGGCCGGTCGCAGGTGTTGACGTCGTCGACGAAGTCCTTCACCGCCAGGCGGGTGGGCACGTCGTCCGCGTCGAAGACGACGATGGCGTTCTCGCCGTGCGGGGAGAAGACCGTGCCGTACTGGTAGAGGAAGTGCAGCAGGGGTGGCAGCAGGGCGGCGAACAGCCGGGCCAGCCAGGTGCGCGGGGCCAGGCCGGAGCGGTGCACCAGCTCCGCGGTGAGCGCCCGCCCGGCCGGGTCGGTCTGGAGCAGGGAGGCCAGGGTGCGGGCGCGCTCCCCCGGGTCGAGGTGGCCGGTGAGCGGCTCCCGCCAGATGCAGCCGAGCAGCTCCTTGTACTGGTACGGGACGCCGGGCAGCCGGTCGTAGAGGGGGTGCTCGACGGTGACGGAGGCGGTCTCGCCGAGCAGGATCACCCGCGTCTCGTCGCGCAGATACGTATCGCCGTCGCGCAGGCCGTGCACCCAGCCGGTGACGGCGGGGGCGGCGAGGGTTCGCTCGGTGGGCAGCCCGCGCCAGACCAGGGTGTTGAGGATGGACAGCGGCAGCTTGACGGTGCGCGCGCGGGGGCGGGTGAGGTTGAGGAAGGTGCGGATCGACTGCTGCGGCAGGCGGAGGTCGTTGTCGGCGGGCAGCGCGACGAGGGAGCCGTCGGCGAGCTGCGGGGCGAAGAGCGGGGCGATGGTCTCGTCCCACTGCCAGGGGTGGACGGGGAGGTAGAGGTAGTCGGCGGGGTCGCGGCCGGCGTCGGTGAGGGCGGTGGCGAAGGCGTGCCGGGTGGCGGGGTCGAGCTCCTCGCCGTAGAGGCGGTCGGGGGTGGCCAGGGCGGGGACGCCGCGGTACTGGGCGATGCGGTGGTGGGCGGCGAGCCAGGGCAGCCGGTGCGGGGTGCGGGCCTCCGGGGCCCAGGTCGCCGCGTCGGTGGCGGAGAAGCCGAGCCGGCCCTTGTTGGCGACGAGCCAGGGGTGGCCGGTCTGGTGGCCTTCGAGGGCGGCGTAGTCCAGGTCGGCGAGTTCGGCGGCGGTGAGCGCGGTGGCGTCCAGGTGGGTGTCGGCGGCGAGGGTGGCGGTCAGCTCACGGATGAGGTGGCCGGTGGTGTCGCCGGACAGGCCCAGCAGCGTGTCGTGGGCGTGGGAGAGGAAGCGGAAGGGATCGGCGTCGGGGGTGATCGAGTGCGGGGCGACGCGCCAGTGCCCGTAGGCGCCCCTGCGGGCGGTGAAGCGGTAGGTGAGGTGGTCGGTCACGGGCAGGCGGTAGCGGGGCGCGCCGTCCGGGGCGGCGCCGTCCGGTTCGGGGGTGAGGATCTCCTCGTAGGCGAATTCGGCGAGCATCTTGGCGAAGAGCCGGCGGGCGGCGTGCTGCCAGGCGACGGCCGGGCCGGGGGCGGACGGGCGGGACGCAGGAGACAAGGTGGGACTCCTCGGTGCGGGACCGGCCCGGCACGTGCGGGGGACAAGCGGGCCGGCCGGATGGATGGCGTACGCGAGCGGGGCCGTCGACGGACGGCCCCGGGGGTCACAGCAGGTGGCGATGGGCGCGGTCGCGGACCATCAGCGCCGCGCGTTTCTCCGGCAGGTCGATCTCCTCGGCGTAGTGGAAGCCGGCGCTCAGGAAGGCCGCGACGGAGGCGGTGTTGCGCAGGTCCGGTTCGGCGAGGACGCGCCCGCACCGCGGGCGGGCGTCCAGGACGAGGTCGGCGGTGGCGCGCAGCAGCACGGCGCCCAGTCCGCGGCCGCGGTCGCCGGAGCCGCCGATGAGCAGGTGGATGCCGGTGTCGTGGGGCCGGGCCGGGTAGTGGCGGGCGAGGCGGTCCAGGTCGGCGCGGTAGATCTCCCAGTAGCTCATCGGGACGCCGTCCAGGACGCCGAGGCAGGGGACGCTGCGGCCGTCGCCGTCCAGCTGGGCGCGCAGGTGGGCCGCGGTGGTCTCCGGCGGCCCGGCCAGCTCCCAGAAGGCGGCGACCGCGGGATCGTTCATCCAGGCGGTGATCCGGTCCAGGTCCCGGTCGAGGTCCACGGGGACGAGGGCGAACGGCCCGGCGGGGGTGTCGGCCGGCGGCCAGTCGGCGAGGTGGTCCAGGAGGGGGCCCGCCGCGGGGGTGGGGGCGGCGGGCGGTGCCGCGCCGGGGTGGGGCGCGGGCGGGGATCCGAGGGTGTCGTCCGGCGCGGGAGTGGGGCCGGCATCGGTCGGTGGCACGGGACGCTCTCCTGTGGGACTGGGGAGACGACAGGGGCTAGGGGTGTCCGCGTCCCGTCTGCCGGGCGGTCAACGGCACGGTGCGGACACCCCCTAGAGCGCGAGCGGGTTGGGCAGGGTGACGTAGACGGACTGGGTGTCGACCGGGCCGACGAGTTCGTCCAGGCCGTGCAGCCGGGTCGCGAGGTTGGCCTTGCAGCGCAGCGTGCGGGCGGACAGCAGCCGCTCGGGCAGGGACGAGCGGTGGGCGGGCGGGGCCGCCGCGGCGTCGGTGAGGAAGCGCCGGAAGGCGGCGAGCAGGATCTCCTCGCGGACGAGCCGGGCCGCGCCGAACGCCCCGATCAGCCCGAACACGTTGTTGATGCCGAGGTAGTACGCGAACCGCTCGTCGGTGACGTCGTCCGCGACGAAGGTGTCGCTGGCGGCGCCGATGCCGGGCAGCCGCCGCTCCAGGTCGGCGCGGCGGGAGGTGCGGAAGTAGTAGCCCTGGTTGTCGCGGTAGCGGCCGCCGGCCGGCCAGCCGTCGGCGTCCAGCAGGACGAGGGTGTTCTGCTGGTGGGCCTCCAGGGCGACGCCGGCCGTCCCGTCGAGCCAGAGGACGGGCCGGACGACCGCTTCGAGGTAGCGCAGGAACCACTCGGTGGCGACCGCGCCGGCCGGCCGTCCGGTGCGGGCGCTGAGCGCGCCGACCACGCTCTCCAGCCGGGAGCGCATGACGCCGGAGCCGGGCCAGGGGCGCGGGGCGGTGAGCCCGGCGATGCAGACCGCGTCGTCGCCGGGGGCGAAGGGCTGGTGGCGGATGACGGCGTCCAGGCCCTGGACCGGCTCGCCGCCGGGGCCGTCGACGGCGAGGTAGGCGGGGTCGCGGACGATGTCGAAGCCGGGGGTGCCGGGGAACGCGGCCCGCCACTCGGCGCCCAGGCCGGTGCGCAGCAGCCGGTGGACCTCCACTCCGCGCAGGAGTTCCTTGCGGAGGTTCTCCCGGCGGGAGTTGGTGATCCGCAGGCCCAGGGAGAGCTTGAGCATCGCCGGCGCCCCGGGGCGGAAGACGGTGCGGACGGAGGAGGTGGGGTGCCACAGCGGGCCGTACGGGCCGAGGTCGTGCAGCAGGCCCGCCTCGCGCAGCGCGGCGGTCTCCGGGCGGGCGGCGAGGTCGCGGGCCTGCCAGGGGTGGAGCGGCAGCGGCACGGTGCCCTCGGGGAGCGGGAGGCCGTCGCCGGCGAGCCGGGCGGCGAGCCGGGCGGCCGGGACGGTCCGGCCGCGCTCGGTCCAGGCGGAGTCGGTGGCGAGGACGGAGGGGTGGACGGCCGCCCAGTGCAGTGGGAAGGCGCCGCGGAGCTCGGGTGAATAGGCGCGGGTCTCGGCGTCGGTGAGGCCCTCGCGGCTCTTGGGCGTGGGGTGCAGCGGGTGGCCCAGGAGGAGCGACTGCTCGGCTTCGAGGAAGCGGGAGCCGGGGCCCTCCTCGGGGCGGGACCGCCGGTCGGCGAGGATCAGGGCCGTGGTCCGGACGGAGTTGGCGACCCGGCCGACCAGCTCGGCGCCGTCGCCGTCCGGGGCCTGCGGGGTGTCGGCGGCGGGCGGCTCGCCGCCGTCGGCGACCCGGTGCTCACCGCCGTCCGAGGCCCGCCGGTCGCCGCCGTGGGCGGCCTCGCGGCGCAGCAGCGCGGCGAGCGTGACGGCGTCCAGCGGTGCCGAGCCGGGCGGGGTGCCCTCCAGGGTGGGGGCGCCCAGGCGGTGCCAGCCGGTGGCCGACCAGTAGCGGACGGGGATGTGCAGGGCGGTGGCGCTGGCGTGCAGCGGCAGGCGCAGCCGGCCGCCGGCCGGGCGGGGGGTGCCGTGCTCGCGGAGCCAGCAGCGCAGGAGGTTCTCGATGCCCGCGGCGTCGGCGGCGGCGGCCGGGTCCGGGTGGTCGAGGGGGTCGGCGTCGGGGTGCCGCACGGGGTCGCACGGGCCGGGGTCGTGGTCCTCGGCGCGGGTCTGCTGGTGGCAGGTGTCGTCGCCGGGGCGGCGCTGCTGGCGGGGGACGGTCGGCTCGATCAGGCCGGCGCCCTGGGGGTGGGCGGGGGACCGTTCGGCGGTGTGGGGGCCGTCGGGGGCGGGGCGTTCGGTCATCAGGGGGTGCCTCGCAGGGTGGTGGGGGCCGGCCCCTGGGGGCCGGGGGTGGTGCGGACCGCCGCCGCGAGGGCGTCGGCGAGGCGGTCGAGGACCGCGTCCGCCTGTTCGTCGGTGAGGGTCAGGGGCGGCAGCAGCCGGACGACGGCGGAGTGCCGGCCGCCGAGTTCGACGATCAGGCCGCGGTCCAGGCACGCCTGCTGGACGGCGGCGGCCAGCGCCGGGTCGGCGGGGCGGGCGCCGAGGGCGTCGGCGGGGGCGTCCCGGTCGACGATCTCGACGCCGAGCATCAGCCCGCGGCCGCGGACGTCGCCGATGCAGTCGTGGGCGGCGGCCAGTTCCCGCAGCCGGGTGAGCATGGCGGCGCCGAGCCGCGCGGCGTGGTCGGCGAGGCCGTTGCGGCGGACGTGGGCGAGGGTGGCGGCGCCGGCGGCCATGGCGAGCTGGTTGCCGCGGAAGGTGCCGGCGTGCGCGCCGGGCCGCCAGGTGTCGAGGTCGGCGCGGTAGACGAGGACGGCGAGCGGGAGGCTGCCGCCGATCGCCTTGGAGAGCACCAGGACGTCGGGCACGATGCCGCTGCGCTCGACGGCCCAGAAGGTGCCGGTGCGGCCGACGCCGGTCTGCACCTCGTCGACGATCAGCGGGATGCCGCGGGCGGCGGTGATCTCCCGCATCCGGCGCAGCCAGGCGTCCGGGGCGGGGATCACCCCGCCCTCGCCCTGGACCGGTTCGAGGATCATCCCGGCGGGCCGGGGCACGCCGCCCTTGGGGTCGTCGAGGAGGTGCTCGGTCCAGCGGGCGGCCAGTTCCGCGCCCTGCTCGCCGCCGGTGCCGAAGGGGCAGCGGTAGGCGTACGGGTAGGGCAGCCGGGTCACGCCGGGGTGCCGGGCGCCCCCGGAGGCGGCCAGCGCGTCCGCGGTCATGCCGTGGTACGCGCCGGAGAAGGCGGCCAGGCCGGACCGCCCGGTGGCGGTGCGGACGAGGGTGAAGGCCGCCTCGACGGCGTCGGTGCCGGCCGGCCCGCAGAACTGGATCCGCCCGTTTTCGGCCAATTCCCTGGGGAGGGTGGCGAACAGCTCGGTGGTGAACGCGTCCTTGACCGGGGTCGCCAGGTCGAGGATGTGCAGCGGCGCCCCGGAGTCCAGGACGGTGCGGATCGCCTCCAGGACCACGGGGTGGTTGTGGCCGAGCGCGAGGGTGCCGGCGCCGGAGAGGCAGTCGAGGTAGCGCCGGCCGTCGGCGCCCTCGATGGTCAGCCCGCGGGCGCGCACCGGCACGATCGGCAGCGAGCGCGCGTAGGTGCGGGCGGCGGACTCACGCAGGGCCTGCCGGCGCAGGATCCCCTCGTGGGCCGGCGGTGCGGCCGCCGGCACGGATTCGGTCAACGCCACGGCAGTTGTGTCCTCCTGCTGGTGAACTGCTGGATACCGCGCGGGCCCGGCGGGCAGCCCGGCCGTCCCCCGTACGTACCAACGACGGCGGCGGCGTGGGAACACGGCCGGCGGCAAGATCCTTGGCGGCGGGAACCGGGGCCCCGGGTACCACCGTCCCTCCGGGCACCGGCATAGTGGGGGGCTGCACCGGGATCTTGCGGTTCATGACAAGCACCGCCCCGGGGCACCGCTCACGAGCCGCACCGGCTCACCGTTTGACACAGGGGGAGAACGCACCCATGCGATCGATACGCCGGCCAGTGCTGGCCGCCGCAGCCCTGACGGCCGTGGTGGCGCTGACCGCCACCGGCTGCGGGCCGTCGGGCGACAACGCGGACGCCAAGCCGACCGCGTCCGCCGAGGACTCCACGGGCGGGGGTGCCATCAAGATCCCCAAGGACCTCCAGGACAAGCTCCGGGAGCACGGCGTCGACCTGGACAAGTGGAAGAACGGCGAGTGGAAGAACTGGGACAAGGACAAGTGGCTCCGGGAGGCCGGGGAGTTCATCAACCCGATCATCAAGAACTTCTGGAACCCTGACAAGATCGACAAGGTCAAGCCGCCCAAGGACCCCAGCAAGCCCTCGGACATCACCGAGGACCAGGGCAAGACCGACCCGGAGCCGGCCGCGGTCGCCGCGCAGCCGGTGCGGACGCCCTACACCTCCACCGCGCCGGGCGTGGGCCTGCTGCTGTTCAGCACCCCGCAGGGCGAGTCCCGCTGCTCCGCCACCGTCGTCAAGGACCCGGCCCACCCGGGCAAGTCCAACCTCGTGTGGACCGCGGCGCACTGCGTGCACGCCGGCAAGAACGGCGGCTGGTACCGCAACATGATGTTCGTCCCGAACTTCAACCGGACCGGTGTGCCGGCCAGCCGGATGAAGACCACCCCCTTCGAGGACCGGGTCCCGTCGGGCAAGTGGTGGGCGGACGACATGACCACCTCCAAGGAGTGGATCGCCGACGGCGGTGCCGTCCCGGGCGTGCCGATGGCCCCGTACGACTTCGCGCTGATGCACGTGAAGCCGGAGGAGAGCACCAACGGCAAGTCGCTGGAGGAGATGGCCGGCGGCGCCTACGCGATCGACTTCAACGCCCCGGCGATGTCGAAGATCCCGAGCCTGACGGCGCAGGGCTACCCGGCCGAGCCGCCGTTCGACGGCGCGGCGCAGCAGTCCTGCACCGACCGGCCGACCCGGCTGACGATGGACGCCAGGAAGCCGACCATGTACCGCATCGGCTGCACCATGACCGGTGGGTCGTCCGGCGGTCCGTGGTTCATGAAGGGCGCGGACGGCAAGCCGGTGCTGATCTCCAACATGTCGATGGGGCCGCGTCCGGCCCGCTGGTCGGCGGGCCCGCACCTGGGCGCCGAGGCCAAGTCGCTCTTCGACGCGATGAGCCGGAAGTGGGCGAACAAGCAGTGACCCGCTGCGCGGGGGCGGCCGGCGCCGCCCCCGCGCACGGCCGAGGGCCCGCCCCGGGGAGACCGGGGCGGGCCCTCGTGTGGGTGCGGCGCCGTGCGCTCGGCGGGCCGTCAGGCGGCCGGGACGAACGGCCGGAACTCGGCGGCCAGTTCCTCGTGGACCCGGGCCTTGAGGACCGTGCCCTCGGCGGTGTGCTCCTCGGAGAGCACCTCGCCCTCGGCGTGCGCCCGCGAGACCAGGGCGCCCTGGGTGTAGGGCACCAGGACCTCGATCTCGACCTGCGGGCGCGGGAGTTCCGCGTCGAGCAGCTCGCGCAGCTCGGCGATGCCCTCGCCCGTGCGGGCCGAGACCACCAGGGCGCGCTTCTCCTGGCGGAGCAGGCGCTGGAGGGTCAGCGGATCGGCGGCGTCGGCCTTGTTGACGATCACGATCTCGGGGACGTCGGTCGCGCCGACGTCGCGGATCACCTCGCGGACCGCCGCCAGCTGCTCCTCCGGCGCCGGGTGCGAGCCGTCGACCACGTGCAGGATGAGGTCGGCGTCGGCGACCTCCTCCATCGTGGAGCGGAACGCCTCGACGAGGTGGTGCGGCAGGTGGCGGACGAAGCCGACGGTGTCGGCGAGGGTGAACAGCCGCCCGCTGGGCGTCTCGGCCCGCCGGACGGTCGGGTCCAGGGTGGCGAACAGGGCGTTCTCCACCAGGACGCCGGCGCCGGTGAGGCGGTTGAGCAGGGAGGACTTACCGGCGTTGGTGTAGCCGGCGATGGCGACCGAGGGGATCTTGTTGCGCCGGCGCTCCTGGCGCTTGACGTCCCGGCCGGTCTTCATCTCCGCGATCTCCCGGCGCATCTTCGCCATCTTCTCGCGGATCCGCCGCCGGTCGGTCTCGATCTTGGTCTCACCGGGACCGCGGGTGGCCATACCGCCGCCCGCCGAACCGGAGCCACCGCCACCCATCTGGCGGGACAGCGACTGGCCCCAGCCGCGCAGCCTGGGCAGCATGTACTGCATCTGCGCCAGCGAGACCTGCGCCTTGCCCTCCCGGGACTTGGCGTGCTGGGCGAAGATGTCGAGGATCAGGGCGGTCCGGTCGACCACCTTGACCTTGACGACGTCCTCCAGGTGGATCAGCTGGCCCGGGGAGAGCTCACCGTCGCAGACGACGGTGTCGGCCCCGGACTCCAGCACGATGTCGCGCAGCTCCAGCGCCTTGCCGGAGCCGATGTAGGTAGCCGGGTCCGGCTTGTCGCGGCGCTGGACGACGCCGTCGAGCACCAGCGCGCCGGCGGTCTCGGCCAGGGCGGCGAGCTCGGCGAGGGAGTTCTCCGCGTCCTGCACCGTCCCGGACGTCCAGACACCGACGAGCACCACGCGCTCCAGGCGCAGCTGGCGGTACTCGACCTCGGTGACGTCCTCCAGCTCGGTGGAGAGCCCGGCGACGCGGCGCAGTGCCGCGCGCTCGGAGCGGTCGTACTGGTCGCCGTCACGCTCCCCGTCGATCTCGTGGCTCCAGGCGACGTCCTCTTCCATCAGGGCGTCGGCCCGAAGGCTCTCGGGGAGGCGCTGCCGGTCCTGCGGAAGGGAAGAAGAGGAGGTCATTTGATCCTTCGCGTCGTAGGGAGGCCCCGGGGACCGGTCGGTCCGGCCGGGACGGTGTGGCTGTGCCGTTCGCTTGCGTCAACGTCCGGGCGGTCCCGGAGATTCCCGGGGGCCGGCCGCCGGCGGCCGCTGTCGGCCCGTTGATGGTCGCACGGCCGCGAGACGGCCGTCACGCGGGTTTCCGGTGTTTCGGCGGAGGTGCCCCCTCCGGGCGGTCGCGGCAGGGGCGGCCGGCTGCGGCGCCGGCGGCCGTCGGGGGCGGTCACCGCCGGTGCAGCCGCGGTCCACCCGGGGTCGCCGCCGGGCGGACGGGGCGGTGCTGCGGCGTCCGGCCGGCCGCCGCGGTCTGCGCGGTCTTCGCCGTCCTGGCAGCCTTCGCGGCCTTCTGGGGGCGCCACTCCGGGTGGCCGGGCATCGCCGGCGTCTTCTGGCCGTAGAGCCACTCCCAGAAGAAGCCGGAGAGGTTGTGGCCGTAGATGTGGGAGGCCAGCGTGATGAAGTCGGCGGTGCCGGCCACCCCGTCGCGGTGCTTGGCCACCCATTCGCGCTCCAGCCGGTCGAAGCCGGCCTGGCCCATCTTGTGGCGCAGCGCGTACAGGACCAGCGCGCTGCCGTCGTAGATCACCGGCCGGAAGATGCCGATCTTGCGGCCCTGGTCGGGGACCTTGGGCAGGGCCGGCGGGCCGCCCTCCGCGCGCCAGCCGTCCGACATCTCGTAGGCCCGCTGCATCCGGGTCTCCAGGGAGGCCCGGCGGTCGCCCTTCTCCTGCGCGTAGAGGGCCTCGTACCAGGTGGCGTGGGCCTCGTTGAGCCAGACGTCGGACCACCGGCGGGGGCTGACGCTGTCGCCGAACCACTGGTGGGCCAGTTCGTGCACCATCACCGACTCCACGTACCAGTCGGGCAGCTGGGCGGTGGTGAACAGGCGCTTCTCGAAGAGCGAGAGGGTCTGGGTCTCCAGCTCGAAGCCGGTGCTGGCGTCCGCGATCAGGACGCCGTAGCTCTCGAACGGGAACGGGCCGACCCGGCGCTCCATCCAGGCCACCTGGTCCGGGGTCCGGGCCAGCCAGCGGGCCAGCGCGGGGCGGGCCGCGGCCGGGACGACGTCGCGGACCGGCAGGCCGTGCGGGCCGCGCCGCGGCAGCACGCTGGACCGCCCGATGGAGACCTGCGCCAGCTCGGTGGCCATGGGGTGCGCGGTGCGGTAGGTCCAGGTGCGGCGCGCGCCCCGGGTGCCCTCGCCGGCCGGCAGCCCGTTGGCGACCGCCGTCAGGCCCTGGGGCACGGTGATGCGGAAGGTGAAGTACGCCTTGTCGGAGGGGTGGTCGTTGCACGGGAAGACCCGGTGGGCGGCGTCGGCCTGGTTGGCCATCGCCAGCCCGTCGGCCGTGCGGATCCAGCCGCCGTTGCCCCGGCCCCGGGGGTCGCTGGTGTGCCGGACGACGATCCGCACCTGCTGCCCGGGGAAGATGTGCACGGCCGGGGTGAGGACCAGGTCCTCGCCGGCCTGCTCGTGCCGGGCGGGCAGCCCGTCGACCAGGACGGAGCGCACCGCGCCGTCGGCGAAGTCGAGGTTGAGCCGGTCGAGGTTGCCGGTGGCCCGGGCGTTGATCACGGTGACCGCGTCCAGCGGCCGGTCGTTGCGGCCCGGGTAGTCCAGCGAGATGTCGTACGAGGTGACGTGGTAGCCGGGGTTGCCGAGCGCCGGGAAGAGGCGGTCGCCGATGCCCTGGGGCTCGGCGGGCGGCGGGGCGGCCGCGGCGAGCGTGGCGGCGGCCGCGAGGCCGAGGGCGGCGGCCCGGCGGGGGACCCGGCCGCGGCGGGCGCGGCGGCGGTCCCGGCCGGGTGCGGGGCGGCCGGCGGTGGTGCTGTCGGAGGCGGGCCCGGCGGGCTCGCGGGACGGACGGCGCGGGGGAACGGACATGGGCTACCGCTATCAGCGCGGCCCGCTCCCCCGTGGACGGCACGGCAGGACGGCACCCGAACGGGCGGCGCCCCGGCCGTCCGGCTTGCGTCCGCCCGCCCGATCTGCCTACGGGTGGGCGCGGGCCGTCAGGAGCGGACCGCCGCGGCCGCCCGGACCACGTCGAAGACGCCCGGCACCTGGCGCATCGCCCGCATCAGGGACGGCAGGCCGTCGGCGTCGGGCAGGTGGAGGGTGTAGGTGTGCCGGACCAGCTGCTCGTGCGGGGGTTCGACGGCGGCGGAGACCACGGCGGCACCCTCGGCGGCGATCGCCTCGGTGAGGTCGGGCAGCAGGTGCGGGCGGCTGAACGCCTCGGCCAGCAGGGTCACCCGGCAGCCGTGGCCACCCGCGTCGGTGCCCCGCCAGCGGACCCCGACCGGCTGCCGGCCCATCGCCGCCATCCGGGCCACCGCGGGGCACAGCGCCCGGTGGACGGTGACCGTGCCGCCGCGGACCGCGAACCCGGTGACGGTGTCCGGGGGCACCGGGGTGCAGCAGCCGGCCAGCCGGACCGCGGCGCCGGGCAGGTCCGCCACCGCCGGCGGGGCGGCGGCCGGGCCGCGGTCCGGGCCGGGCGGGCGGTGCGCGGGCGAGCGGCGGCGCTCGCCGTGGTGGCCGGCGGACGCGGCGGGCGGCTCGGCGCCGTCCCGGGGGCGGGCCAGCCACCGGGAGATGGCCAGCCGGGCGGCGGGCGTACGGGCGTGGTCGAGCCACTCCGGGGAGGGGCCGGCGGCGTCCGGGGCCATCAGCAGGTGGAGGCGGTCGCCGTCGTGCAGGACGGTCCCGAGCGCGGCGAGCCGGCCGTTGATCCGCGCGCCGATACAGCAGTGCGCCGCCTCGCCGTGCCGGGCGTAGGCGGCGTCGACGCAGCTGGCGCCGGCCGGGAGCCCGATGGTGCCGCCGGGGCCGTCGGGGGCCGCGTCGGCGCAGAAGACGGTGATCTCGCGGTCCTGGGCAAGGTCGTCGCGGAGCGAGGTCCAGAAGGTGTCCGGGTCGGGGGTGGTGCGCTGCCACTCCAGCAGCCGGTCGAGCCAGCCGGGGCGGGTCGGGTCGGCCCGCTCCCCGTCGGGAGCCTCCGTGCCGTCGGGGGGCGCGTAGGGGTTGCCGAGGGCGATCACGCCGGCCTCGGCTACCCGGTGCATCCGGTGGGTGCGGATCAGGGTCTCGGCGACGTCGCCGGTCGCGCCGGTGACGGCGGTGTGCAGCGACTGGTAGAGGTTGAACTTCGGTGCCGCGATGAAGTCCTTGAACTCCGAGACCACCGGGGTGAAGCAGGTGTGCAGCTCCCCGAGGACGGCGTAGCAGTCGGCGTCCTCGGTCACCAGGACCAGCAGCCGTCCCAGGTCCGCGCCGGTCACCCGGCCGCGGGCCAGCAGGACCCGGTGGACGGAGACGAAGTGCCGCGGCCGGACGAGGACCTGGGCGTCGATGCCGGCGTCGGCCAGGACGGCGCGGGCCCGGCGGGCGATCGCCGCGAGCGGGTCGGGGCGGCCGGCGTAGGAGGCCACCAGGCGGCGGGTCGCGGCGTACTCCTCGGGGTGCAGCACCGCGAAGACCAGGTCCTCCAGCTCGGTCTTGAGCGCCTGGACGCCGAGGCGTTCGGCGAGCGGGATGAGCACGTCGCGGGTGACGCCGGCGATCCGGGCCTGCTTCTCCGGGCGCATCACGCCCAGGGTGCGCATGTTGTGCAGCCGGTCGGCGAGTTTGATGGACATCACCCGGACGTCGTTGCCGGTGGCGACGAGCATCTTGCGGAAGGTCTCCGGTTCGGCGGCGGCGCCGTAGTCGACCTTCTCCAGTTTGGTGACGCCGTCGACGAGGTAGCGGACCTCCTCGCCGAACTCCGCACCGACCTGATGGAGCGTCACTTCCGTGTCCTCGACGGTGTCGTGGAGCAGGGAGGCGGTCAACGTCGTGGTCTCGGCGCCCAGTTCGGCGAGGATCAGGGTCACCGCGAGCGGGTGCGTGATGTACGGCTCGCCGCTCTTGCGGGTCTGGCCGCGGTGCGAGGACTCGGCGAGCTGGTACGCCTTGCTGAGGATGTCGAGGTCGGCGTCGGGGTGGTGGCGGCGGTGCACCTTGGCGACGTGTTCCAGGGCGTCCGGGAGGCCGTCGCGGGGAGCCGGGCCGAGGAGTGCGGCGCGGCCGATGCGGCGCAGGCCGCGGAGCGCCGGCCGGGGGCGGCCGCGTCTGCGGCCGGCTGCTTCGGGGTTACCAGGGTTCGTGGCCTCTGCGCTCATGGGCACCTCCGGCGGCGTCGACCGGCGGTGGGCCGCCGTCAGGTACGGCGCCCGGGCCGGTGCTTGATGCTACCGAGCCCATCACGCAGCGCTGTCCGCCTCTCGCTCACCGTGAAACGGATCACCCATTGGAGGGAACTTTCTGGCCGGAACCGTTTCTCCTCGCCGAAACCGCGTCCCCCCGCGGGGAGGCGCGCCCCGGCGCCCGTTCAGCCGGCGAGCGCGCCCGCCAGCCACTCCGCGTCGAAGGCGCCCTCGGCGACGATCACGGCCGGGCCGGTCATCTCGACGGTGCCGTCCGGCAGCTCGGTGATCGCCAGGCTGCCGCCCGGCACGTCGACGGTGTACGTCACCGGGGCGCCGGTGGCGGCCGGGTCCAGGCCGTCCCGGCGGGCGGCGGCCACCGCGACCGCGCAGGCGCCCGTACCGCAGGAGCGGGTCTCGCCGGAGCCCCGCTCGTGGACCCGCATCGCCACGTGGCGCGGGCCGCGGTCCACGACGAACTCGACGTTGACGCCGTCCGGGTAGACCCCGGCGGGGTGGAACGGCGGGGGCTCGCGCAGCTCCCCGGCGTGCGCGAGGTCCGCCACGAACGCGACGGCGTGCGGGTTGCCCATGCTGACGTTGCGGGCCGGCCAGCTGCGGCCGCCGACCTCGACGACCACGCCCTCCTCGGGGAGTACGGCGCGCCCCATGGAGACGGTGACCTCACCGGACTTGGCGACGTGCACCCGGCGGATGCCGGCGCGGGTGGCGATCGCCACGTCGCCGGCCTCGGCGAGCCCGGCGTGCAGGAGGTAGCGGGCGAAGACCCGGACGCCGTTGCCGCACATCTCGGCGATCGAGCCGTCGCCGTTGCGGTAGTCCATGAACCACTCGGCCTCGCCGGCCATCGCCCGTGCCTCGGGGTGCGCGGCGGAGCGGACGACGCGCAGCAGCCCGTCGCCGCCGACCCCGGCCCGCCGGTCGCAGATCCGGGCGACGGCGGCCGCGGGCAGGTCGAGCCGGCCGTCCGGGTCCGGGACGATCACGAAGTCGTTCTCGGTGCCGTGGCCCTTGAGGAAGGCGATGCGCTGGGTGCTGGTCACCCCTGAATCGTACGGGGTGGACGGCGCGGCGGCCGGGCGGGGCGGCGCGGCCGGCGACGGCCGCGGGGGCGCTCGTCAGCGGAGCCGGGCCACCCGCCAGATGGCCAGCGCGGCGAGTACCGCGACCACGCCCGCGTACAGGAGCACCACCCGCCAGCTGGCGCGGCGGCCGGAGCCGCGGGGCGGGAGGCCGGGCCAGGTGTGGCCGACCCGCCGGGCCGCCATCACGCCGCCGCCGGCCGCGCAGCAGCACAGCAGCAGGCCGAGCATGGCGATCACCGCGCCGCCGTCCCCGCCGAACTCGAAGGCCAGCGGGAAGGCGAACATCAGCGAGCCGAGGGCGGCCAGCGCCACGATCGGGGCGAGCTGCCACAGCCGCAGCCGCCGGGGCGGGCGCAGGTCGCGGAAGGACTCGCCGCCCTCGGGGGCCGGGCCCGTCTCGGCGTCGGGGCCGTCGGAGGCGTCCAGGGTGGCCGGGTGGCCCTCCGGGATGCCCTCACCGGGGGTCAGCGCGCGGTCGTGGGGCTCGGGGCGGGTGTCGTGCGCCGCCGGCCCGGCCTGGGCCGGGGATACCGCCCCGGCGCCGTCCCCGTCCGGTTGCTGGGCTCTGTTGCGAGGGCCGGCCTCCATTGCCACGCGCCCTCCCCACTGCCAGATCGCACGCCTCGAACGAAGGTCGATGATGACACGCCCTCAGGGGCCCGGATGACGGCCGGGGCGTCCCGATGCCATGACGTGATCAGGCTGTGACCGGTCGTTCGAGCAACGCCAGCGCCAGGGCGGGGAGGTCGGCCCGGCGGTCGGCGGCGCCGCTGAGCCAGTGGACCCGGGGATCCCGGCGGAACCACGAGTCCTGGCGGCGCGCGAAGCGCTTGGTGGCGCGCACCGTCTCGTCGCGTGCCTCCTGCTCGGTGCACTCCCCCGCGAGGTGGGCGAGGACCTGCTGGTAGCCCAGCGCCCGGGAGGCGGTACGCCCCTCGCGCAGTCCCGCGGCCGCCAGCCGGCGCACCTCGTCGACCAGGCCCGCCTCCCACATCCGGTCCACCCGCAGGGCGATCCGCTCGTCGAGTTCGGGCCGCTCGACGTCCACCCCGATCTGGAGGGTGTCGTAGACCGACTCGTGGCCGGGGAGGTTGGCGGTGAACGGGCGGCCGGTGAGCTCGATGACCTCCAGGGCGCGGACGATCCGGCGGCCGTTGCCGGGCAGGATGGCGCGCGCGGCGTCGGGGTCGGCGGCGGCGAGCCGGGCGTGCAGCGCGCCGCTGCCCTCCGCGGCGAGTTCGCCCTCCAGGCGGGCGCGGACGGCGGGGTCGGTGCCGGGGAACTCCAGGGCGTCCAGAGCGCCGCGGACGTAGAGCCCGGAGCCGCCGACCAGGATCGGGGTGCGGCCGGCGGCGAGCAGCCGGTCGATCTCGGCGCGGGCCAGCCGCTGGTACTCGGCGACGTTGGCGGCGCGGGTGACGTCCCAGATGTCCAGCAGGTGGTGCGGGACGCCCTGCCGCTCCTCGGGGGTGAGCTTCGCGGTGCCGATGTCCATACCGCGGTAGAGCTGCATGGAGTCGGCGTTGATGACCTCGCCGCCCAGGTGGCGGGCGAGCGCGACGCCCAGGTCGGACTTTCCGGCCGCGGTGGGGCCGACGACGGCGATGACCCGCGGAGCGGGGGCGACGGTGTTCACCCCGTCAGTCTCGCAAACCTCCCGGCGCCCTCTCGAACGAGCGACGTGACGGGGCACGCACGGCGTCGTTGCCTGTTGCGAGATCCCGAACGCCGGTGCGCTGCCGGGGCCCGTCGGGCGGCGCAAGGGGACGCTCCGGGAAATGCGGGATTTCACCCACATGAGGAGCGTAGGAGCAGTTATGGGCGTATTTTCGCGGTTCCGCCGGCGCAGGACCGAGGACGGGGCCGGGGCCGGGGCGGCGGTGTCGGGGGCGGAGGGCGATGCGGGGGCGGCCCCGGCCCCGGACGGGGCGGCCACCGGGGAGCCACCCGCGGCCGCCGCGCAGGCGGCCGCGGAACCGGCGCCGGAGGACGGTGCGCAGAGCGGTGCCCAGAGCGGTGCGCCGGCAGGCGCGGACGCCGCGGCGGAGCAGGCCGGGGCGGCGGAGCCGGAGACGGAGGCCGCGGCTCCGGCCGAGGGTGCCGGGGGCGCGGAGCGGGCGGAGGCGGCCGGTGCGGGGGACGCGGAGGGCGGCCCCGCGATCCCGCGGCAGCAGTCGGCCGGGGCCGCGGCGGACCGCGAGACCGGTGAGGGCGCGCGGAAGTAGCCGGTCGCCCGCCGGACGTGCGGAGACCGTGCGGCGCGGCGGATCCCGGGCGGCCCGGCCCCCGGATCCGCCGCGCCGTGGTCGTCGGGGGTGCGGGCGGGTGGTGTGCGCGGGCGGGTACGGGCGTGCGCGGGCGGCCGGGACGGGCCCCGCGCCCGCGCGCCGGCAGCCCGGCAGCCCGGTGGCGCGGCACCCGCCGGGACCGGCTCGCTGGGGGGGTGTCCGCAACGTCGCGTCGTGCGCCCGGAGGGCGTGCCGGGCGCCCTAGGACCAGGCCGCCACCGCGTAGCCCACCCCGTACGGGGCGTCCTCGCCGAGCAGTTGGCCGCGCAGGCCCGCGTCCTCGGCGGCGCCCGCCGCGACCTGCCAGCAGGAGCGGCCGGAGACCAGCAGGGCGGCCGCGAGCTCCTCGTCCAGGGCGGCCAGCGCGGCGGTGTCGGCGCCGCCCAGGGCGCGGAACGCGGCGGTGTCGAACGCCTCGGCCCGCTCGTCGAAGTAGCCCGGCGCCTTGACCGAGCGGCGGGCGCTGCCGTCGCCCAGCACCAGCAGCGCCACCCGGGGCGCGGCGGCGGCCAGCTCCCGGCCCAGCGGCAGGCAGCGGTCCGCGGGCAGCCGCTCGCCCACCGCCACGCCCTCCACGGGCGCGTCGGACCACTGCGTACGGGACAGCAGCCAGGCGCCGACGGCCAGGGAGGCCGGCAGCCGCGGACCGGTGGGCCGCTCCGCGGGTTCCGGGCCGGCCGGGCCCAGCGTCACGTCGAGCGCGACCCCGAAGTCGCGGAAGGTGCCGGGGGCGCCCTGCGGATGGCGCTGCGCACCGGCCTCGGCGCGGGCCGGGCCCAGCACGATCAGCCGGTCGGGGCGGGCCGCGGCGAGCACCCCCACGGCGTCCAGGCAGGCGGCCCGCACCGGCTCCAGTTCCGGTGCGGCGCCGGCGGCGACCTCGGGGACGAGCAGCGGCGGGCAGGGGCAGAGAGCGGCGGCTACGAGCATGCCACGCAGCGTAACGTCCGGTCCGGCGGCCCGGACCGCGGGCCGCCGGACCGGGGCGGGGTCAGTCGCAGCCGCAGCCGGCCGGGGTGGCCGGCAGCGGCGCGGGGGCGCCGATCGTCGGCAGGCCGAGCATCACCCCGGCCGGCTTGGCGGCCGCCGCGGTGGTGCGCTTCTCCCAGGCGTCGCCCGCGCGGGTGCGGCGCACGCCGAGCACCGGGCCCTCGGCCAGGAGGTGGTGCGGGGCGGCGTAGGTGACCTCGACGGTGACCACGTCGCCGGGGCGCACCGGCTCGTCGGGGCGGGTGAAGTGGACCAGGCGGTTGTCGGGGGCGCGGCCGGAGAGGCGGTGGGTGGCGCCGTCCTTGCGGCCCTCGCCCTCGGCGACCATCAGCTCCAGGGTGCGGCCGACCTGCTTCTTGTTCTCCGCCCAGGAGATCTCCTCCTGGAGGGCGACCAGGCGCTCGTAGCGGGCCTGCACGACCTCCTTGGGGATCTGCCCGTCCATCTCGGCGGCCGGGGTGCCGGGCCGCTTGGAGTACTGGAAGGTGAACGCCTGGGCGAAGCGGGCCTCGCGGACCACGTGCAGGGTCTGCTCGAAGTCCTCCTCGGTCTCCCCGGGGAAGCCGACGATGATGTCGGTGGTGATCGCCGCGTGCGGGATGGCGGCCCGGACCTTCTCGATGATGCCGAGGTAGCGCTCCTGGCGGTAGGAGCGGCGCATCGCCTTCAGGACGGTGTCCGAACCGGACTGGAGCGGCATGTGCAGCTGCGGCATGACGTTCGGCGTCTCGGCCATCGCGGCGATCACGTCGTCGGTGAAGTCGCGCGGGTGCGGGGAGGTGAACCGGACCCGCTCCAGGCCGTCGATCGACCCGCAGGCGCGCAGCAGCTTGCTGAACGCCTCGCGGTCGCCGATGTCGGAGCCGTAGGCGTTGACGTTCTGGCCGAGCAGGGTGATCTCGGAGACGCCCTCGGCGACCAGCGCCTCGACCTCGGCGAGGATGTCGCCGGGGCGGCGGTCCTTCTCCTTGCCGCGCAGCGCCGGGACGATGCAGAAGGTGCAGGTGTTGTTGCAGCCGACGGAGATGGAGACCCAGGCGGCGTAGGCGCTCTCGCGGCGGGTCGGGAGGGTGGAGGGGAACGCCTCCAGCGACTCGGCGATCTCGACCTGCGCCTCCTCCTGGACGCGGGCGCGCTCCAGGAGGACCGGCAGCTTGCCGATGTTGTGCGTACCGAAGACGACGTCCACCCAGGGCGCCTTCTTGACGATGGTGTCGCGGTCCTTCTGGGCCAGGCAGCCGCCGACCGCGATCTGCATCCCGGGGCGCCGGGCCTTCATCGGGGCCAGCCGGCCGAGGTTGCCGTACAGCCGGTTGTCGGCGTTCTCCCGCACCGCGCAGGTGTTGAAGACGACGACGTCCGCGTCGCCCTCGCCGGCGTCCTCGGGGGCCCGTACGTAGCCCGCCTCCTCCAGCAGGCCCGAGAGCCGCTCGGAGTCATGGACGTTCATCTGGCACCCGTAGGTGCGCACCTCGTACGTTTTCACTTCGGCCACTGCTGCGCCGGCCACGTCGTTACCGCTCACCCGTCCAGGGTACGGGCTCCCGGCGGGCGCTCCGGCCGGGCTCAGGCGGCGGCGAAGCGGGCCTGCGGCTCGCCGCGCAGCCGCCCCGGGGGGAGTTTGCGGCCGAAGGCGACCAGCAGGAGGTCCTGGGCGCTGCCGCGCAGCGGGCTCCCGGTGCCGTAGGTCCAGTCCAGATCGTCGGCGTGCAGGGCGACGCCGTCGAGGGCGGCGCCGAAGAACCGGGTGCCGCGCGGGGTGAGGGAGTCCAGCAGGATCCGCAGCCGGTCCGCGGGGACGCGGCGGTCCAGGCCGAGCGGGACGGTGATGTCGAGGCCGTGCACGACGTCGTGGCCCAGCGCGCCCCGGTAGCCGCCGACCGGGGGCGTCCAGGGGTGGTGGGCGTGCTCCCGGAGGGCCGCGGCGAGGGCAGCTGGTGCGAGGGCGGCGGCGTCCCGGCGGGCGCAGCGGTCGGTCATCCGGTGCAGGCTGCCGCGGGCCTTGAGGAGTTCGGCGGCGGTCCTGGGGAGCGAGGAGCGGAAGCCCAGGGACATGTGGGCGGCGACCTCGCGGACCCGCCAGCCCGCGCACAGCGAGGGCGCGTCCCACTGCTCGGGCGTGAGGGTGTCCAGCAGGTCGGCCAGTTCGCGGCGTTCGGCGGCGATCGCGGCGCGGACATCCATCGGTGCTCCCCCTGTTTCGGCTCTTCCGGTGCGGCCGGGCGGGCTGTCCACCGGGCCGGGGTCCCAGCATCCCGGCGGGGCGGCCATAAGTCCAAGAGCTTGATCTTCTTCCTCCTAGAATTGCTGGTTATGGAACTCCGGCAGTTGCAGTACTTCGTCGCGGTGGTGGAGGAGGGCGGCTTCACCCGGGCCGCGGCCCGGCTCCACCTGGCGCAGCCCGGGATCAGCGCCCAGGTGCGGCAGCTCGAACGGGAGCTGGGCCAGCCGCTGCTGGACCGGTCCGGCCGGTCGGTGACGCCGACCGAGGTGGGCGCGGCCGTGCTCCCGTACGCCCGGGCCGCGCTGGCCGCCGTGGCGGGCGTGGCGCAGACCGCGGCGGAGTTCACCGGGCTGCTGCGCGGCCAGGTCACCCTGGGGCTGGTCGCCGGGGCCGCCCCGGCGCGGGAGGAGCAGGTGGCGGCCCTGCTGGCGGACTTCCACGACGCCCATCCGCAGGTCGGTATCGCGCTCACCGAGGACAGTTCGGAGCACATGCTGGCCGCGCTGCGGTCCGGCGAGCTGGACGTGGCGCTGCTGGGCACCCCGGACGCGGAGCCGCCGGCCGGTCTGGCGTTTCAGATCGTCGCCGACGAGCCGCTGGTGGCGGCGGTGGCCCCGGACAGTCCGCTGGCGGCGGCCGCGGAGGGCGGGCGGCTGCCGCTGGCCGCGCTGCGCGGCCGGCCGCTGATCAGCCTGCCGCGCGGGACGGGCACCCGCGCGGCGCTGGAACGGGCCTGTGCCGCCGCGGGGTTCCGGCCGCTGATCGCGTTCGAGGCGGCCGCGCCGCAGCTGCTCGCGCGACTCGCGGCCCGCGGGCTGGGGGTGGCGGTGGTGCCGGCGGGCGCCGCGGCGGAGGCCGGCGGGCTGCGGACGCTGGAGTTCGGCGGGGTCCGGCCGCGGGCCCGGATCGCGCTGGCCTGGCGGGCGGAGGGGCCGGCCGGTCCGGCCGCCCGGGCCCTGCTGGCCCGGCTGCGGGAGTCCCTGGGGACGGCCCCCCGGCCCGGTGGCCGTCCAGCTGCCGAGACGTGACCTTCCGGGCCCTCCCGCCGGGGCGTCCCGGCTGGCAGGATCCCGCCCATGGCGACCCTCCCCCGTTCCGGCCCGCGCCGGGCGCTGACCGCGGCGGCCGCGGTGCTGGCCCTGCTGGGGCTGGTGCTGTGGTTCGTGCGGCCGGGCGCACCGGCGCCGCCCCGGGGGCGGGTACCGCTGGCCACCGGTGTGCCGACCGGGGTGTACGCGCGCTACGGGGAACTGCTGAAGGCCGATCTCGCGCGGGATCTGCCGGGGGTGGACCTGCGGCTGCTGCGCAGCGAGGGCTCGATCGACAACCTGCGCCAACTGGCCTCCGGGCGGGCCGCGTTCACCATCGCCACGGCGGACTCGGTGGCCGACTACCGGACCCGGCGGGAGCCCGGAGCGGACCGGCTGCGGGCCTGCGCGCGGCTCTACGACGACTACATGCAGCTGGTGGTGCCCCGGGGGGCCGAGGTGGCTTCGACCCGCGATCTGCGGGGGCTGCGGGTGGGGGTCGGCGCGGACGGTTCGGGCGTGCAGCTGATCACCCGGCGGCTGCTGGCGGCGGCCGGCCTCGACTTCGACCGGGACATCGTCCCGGTGCGGGTGGGCATCGACCGGATGCCGGACATGCTGGAGCACGGCCGCCTGGACGCGTTCTTCTGGTCGGGCGGGCTGCCGACGCTGGCGGTGCAGCAGCTGGCGCGCCGCTACCCGGTGCGGCTGGTGCAGCTGGGGGATCTGATTCCGGCGCTGCACCGGCAGGGTGAGCGGACCCGTTACTACCGGGCCGCGGTGATGCCCGCGGACGCCTATCCCGGGGTCCAGGACGGGCAGGCGGTGAAGACCATCGCGGTGGCCAATCTGCTGGTGACCACGGACCGGGAGGACGCCGCGCTGACGTTCGGGATCACCCGGTCGGTCATCCGGAGCCGGGACGCGATCGGGCACGAGGTGCACGCGGCGCAGAACGTGGACCTGCGGACCGCGGTGTTCACCGATCCGCTGCCGCTGCACAAGGGGGCGCGGGACTACTACGTGTCGGTCAAGCAGTGAGCGGCCGGCACGGGTCGGTGCAATCGCCGTGCGCGCCGCGGGTGCGGGCCGCGGCCGGATCCTGACGCCGCGGTCCCGGCCGGGCGGGTGGCGCCCGGCACGTGCCCGGCCGGGCGCCGCCCGCGTGCTCGGGGCCGGCGTCATGCCGGCGTCATGATTCATGGTCGGTGCAATGCGGGCGATTGCACTCGGTGCAATCCGGGCGCGGGCCGCCGGCAGCCGGCCGCGGCCCGCCGCCCACCGCCCGCCGTCAGGGCGCGGTGCGCGGGACCGAGACGGTGACCTCCAGGCCGTGCGGGGGGTGCGGCGCGTAGGCGATGGTGGCGCCGCCGGCGGCGAGCAGGGCACGGGTGATCGACAGGCCGAGGCCGGAGCCGGAGACGTTCTGGTGGCGGCCGCTGCGCCAGAACCGGTCGCCGATCCGGGCCAGTTCGTCCTCGGTCAGGCCGGGGCCGCGGTCGGCGACGGTGATGGTGACACGTTCCCCGTCGGGGGCCACCGCGACCGTCACCGGCTCTCCGGCCGGGGTGAACTTCAGCGCGTTGTCGACGACCGCGTCCAGGGCGCTGGAGAGCGCGACCGGGTCGGCCCAGCCGGTCACCGCGGGCCGGCCCGCGTAGCCGAGCCGGACGCCCTTGTCCTCGGCGAGCGGGCGCCAGGCGTCGACGCGTTCGGCGGCCAGCGCGGCGATGTCGGTGAGCTGGAGGTCGGCGGCGGAGTGCTCGGCGAGCGCCAGGTCCAGGAGGTCGTCCAGGACCCGGGCCAGCCGCTTGCCCTCGGTACGCACCGAGGCGATCTCGGCGCTGCCCTCGGGGAGTTCCAGGGCCAGCAGCTCGATCCGCAGCAGCAGCGCGGAGAGCGGGTTGCGCAGCTGGTGGGAGGCGTCGGCGACGAACGCGCGCTGCTGCTCCAAAACGTCCTCGACGTGGTCGGCCATCTCGTTGAACGAGCGGGCCAGCCGCCGGAGTTCGGGCGGCCCGGCGGTGGCGGCGACCCGGGCGTTCATCCGGCCGGTGGCGATGTCGTGGCTGGCGGCGTCCAGGACGCGCACCGGCCGCAGCACCCACCCGGTGAGCCGGAACGCCGCGGCGACCGCGACCAGCATGGCCGCGCACTCCCCCGCCGCGATCGTCAGCCACCCGTGCAGGATCCGCGCCCGCATCCGCCCGGTGGGCGAGTCGGTGACGACCACCGCGACCACGTCGCCGTCCCGGATCACCGGTGAGGCGACCGGGACCCGGCCGGTGTCGTCCCACGGCCAGATCTGCGGCGGGTCGTGGCTGCGGCGGCCGGCCAGCGCCTCGCTGAACGCCCGCGCGCCCTCCCCGTCCCCGGGCACCGCCAGGTCCGCGGGGGCCGCGGCCATAGGGGTGCGGTCGCGGTAGAAGACACCGGCCCGGATGCCGTACAGCGCGTGGTAGCGCAGGAGTTCGGAGCGGAGGGTGGCCAGCCGCTCGTCCTCCTCGGGGGTCTTGCCGCCGGCGGCGCTGGGGCGGGCGGTGACGAACTGGGCGAGCGAGGCGAACCGCGCGGCGTCGTCGATCCGGTCGACCACCACCTTCTGCTGCTCCACCCCGGCGGTGATCACTGCCAGCGGGACGCCGAGCGCCAGCAGCACACCGGCCATCAGGACGATGAGGAGCGGGAGGAGGCGGGTGCGCACGGCCCGGGGCAGCCGTCAGGGGGCGGCCGGGCGGGCGCCCGCGGCCGGGCCCGCGGCCGGCACGACCAGGCGGTAGCCGACCCCGCGGACCGTCTCGATCAGCGCCGGCATCCGCAGCTTGGCGCGGAGCGAGGCGATGTGCACCTCCAGGGTGCGGCCGGTGCCCTCCCAGCTCGTCCGCCACACCTCACTGATGATCTGCTCCCGGCGGAAGACCACCCCGGGGCGCTGCGCGAGCAGGGCGAGCAGGTCGAACTCCTTGCGGGTGAGCGGGACCGCGGCACCGTCCACCACCACCTGACGGGTGGGGAGTTCGATGGCGAGCGGGCCGAGCCGGAGGGGTTCGCGGGGGCCGCCGTCGTCGGGGGGCTGCTCGGTGCCGCCGGCCGGTCCGGCCGGGGCCCCGGTGGCGGTGCGCCGGCTCACCGCGTGGATCCGGGCGAGGAGCTCACCGGTGTCGTAGGGCTTGACGACGTAGTCGTCGGCGCCGAGGTTGAGGCCGTGTATCCGGGAGCGGACGTCGGCGCGCGCGGTGACCATGATGACCGGCGTGGCCGAGACCTTGCGGATCCGGCCGCACACCTCGAAGCCGTCCTGGTCGGGCAGGCCGAGGTCGAGCAGCACCACCGCGAACGGCTCGGCGTCGTCGGGCAGCAGGGCCTGTAGCGCCTCCCCGCCGCTGCGGGCGTGCACGACGGTCAGGCCGTGCCGGGCCAGCACCGCGGACAGCGCCGCGGCGACGTGGTCATCGTCCTCGACGAGCAGCAGTCTCATCCGGCCCTCCTCCCGGTGCGCTTACGGGCCACAGGGCATCTACGGCGATGGGCGGCCCGCCCGTCAAGGGGCGGCCCCCTCCGGACCGCGATCCGTTACCCAGCCGGTACGCCGCCGGGACACGGACGGTGACCGCGGCGCGGCCGGGCCGCACCGGTCTTCACCCCGTGTGTCCGTTTGCGGCCGGATCGTTATGCTCAATTCTCCCTCAGATGTAATGACGCTGGTCGCGGGGCGTCATTAGGGTCCTCCCAACCGAGGAGGACGGAGCTGTACGCCGATGAGCGAAGTACCGGTGACCGAGAACGCCGGGGGTGCCGCGCCCGCGGGGGACCCGTTGGTCGTGCTGGACAAGGTGAACAAGCACTTCGGCGCGCTGCACGTGCTCCAGGACATCAACCTGACGATCCGGCGCGGTGAGGTGGTGGTGGTGATCGGCCCCTCCGGGTCCGGCAAGTCCACCCTCTGCCGCACGATCAACCGCCTGGAGACCATAGACACCGGCACCATCGCCATCGACGGCAAGCCGCTGCCGCAGGAGGGCCGCGAACTGGCCCGGCTGCGCGCCGATGTGGGCATGGTGTTCCAGTCCTTCAACCTCTTCGCGCACAAGACGGTGCTGGAGAACGTGATGCTGGGCCAGACCAAGGTCCGCAGGACGGAGAAGGCGGCCGCGGAGAAGAAGGCCCGCACGCTGCTCGACCGGGTCGGCGTCGGCGCCCAGGCGGAGAAGTACCCCGCCCAGCTCTCCGGCGGCCAGCAGCAGCGGGTGGCGATCGCCCGCGCGCTGGCGATGGACCCGAAGGTGATGCTCTTCGACGAGCCGACCTCGGCGCTGGACCCGGAGATGATCAACGAGGTGCTGGAGGTCATGCAGCAGCTCGCCCGGGAGGGCATGACCATGGTCGTGGTCACCCACGAGATGGGGTTCGCCCGCTCCGCGGCGAACCGGGTCGTCTTCATGGCGGACGGCAAGATCATCGAAGAGGCCGAGCCGACGCAGTTCTTCGACAACCCGCGCAGCGACCGGGCGAAGGACTTCCTGTCGAAGATCCTCCACCACTGAGGCCGCGGTTGGGCCACCATGATTGCCAACACCGCCTGATTCAAAGGATGTTCACCATGAGGATGCGTAAGACGGCTGCGGCGGGCGCGGTGGTGCTCGCGCTGGCGGCGACGGCGACCGCGTGCGGGGGCCAGTCCGGTACGGCGGGCGACAAGCAGCCCGGCGCCGAGGTCTTCAGCGGCACGTACCCGGTCGCCAAGGACGTGAAGATCGACTCGGCGACGCTGAAGAAGGCGCAGAAGGCCGGTCAGATCACCATCGGCGTCAAGGCCGACCAGCCGTTCCTCGGTTTCAAGGACCCGGCGACCAACAAGTACTCCGGTTTCGACATCGAGGTCGCCAAGATGATCGCGGCCGACCTCGGCTTCTCCGAGAAGCAGATCAAGTTCGACACCATCGACTCCAACATCCGCGAGACCACCATCTCCAAGGGTCAGGTCGACTACTACGTCGGTACGTACACCATCAACGACGAGCGCAAGAAGCAGGTCGGCTTCGCGGGCCCGTACTACACCGCCGGCGCCGACCTGCTGGTCCGCAAGGACGACAAGGCCATCACCGGGCCGGACGCCCTCAAGGGCAAGAAGGTCTGCTCGATCGTCGGCTCCACCCCGCTCCAGGAGATCAAGAAGCCCAAGTACGGCGCGGTCACCACGGAGCTGTCGAAGTACTCGGACTGCGTGAAGTCCCTGCTGGACGGGTCGGTCGACGCGGTCACCACCGACGACGCGATCCTCAAGGGCTACGCCGCCCAGCGCCCCGAGAAGCTGCGGGTCGTCGGCAAGCCCTTCACCAAGGAGCCCTACGGCGTCGGCATGAACAAGGACGACAAGGCCCTGCGCGACGCGATCACCACCGCGCTGGAGAACCACATCAAGAACGGCGACTACAAGAAGGCGTACGAGGGCACGCTCGGCAAGTCCGGCTCCCCGTACGTCGCGCCGGAGACGCCGCTGCCGCGCTACTAGGCGCAGCGCACCCACCGGACAGCGCCGCCCCGTACGCCCGCCGCGGCGGGTGTACGGGGCGCGCCGTCTTCCGCCCGCCGCCATCCCGCCGCCGACCCGACCGCTACCGCGGAGACCCCATGAACGTACTCCTCGATTACCTGCCCGAGTTCCGGGACGGGTTCCTCGGAACCCTGGCGATCACCGTGTCCAGCGCCCTGCTCGCGCTGGTGCTCGGCGTGCTCATAGCCGGTTTCCGGGTCTCGCCGGTCCCGCCGCTGCGCGCCTTCGGCACGGCCTGGGTGACGGTGCTGCGCAACACGCCGCTGACGCTGCTCTTCCTGGTCGCGTTCTTCGTCGTGCCGCAGATCCTCTTCCAGGGCGCCAGCCCGTACGTCCTGGGGACGCTGGCGCTCGGCTTCTACACCTCCTCGTTCGTGTGCGAGGCGGTGCGGGCCGGTATCACCACCGTGCCGCTGGGGCAGGCGGAGGCGGCCCGCAGCCTGGGCATGACCTTCGCCCAGACCCTGCGGATGGTCGTCCTGCCGCAGGCGACCCGGACCGTGATCCCGCCGCTGAGCAGCATCATCATCGCGCTCACCAAGAACTCCGCGATCGCCGGCGCGTTCGGCTACGGCGAGCTGTTCAACGTCTCCAAGCTGCTCAACGACAAGGGCTACGCGATCGCCTGGATCTTCCTGTGGACGGCGCTGGCCTACCTCGTCATCACCTTCTCGATCAGCGGCCTGTTCCGGCTGGTGGAGCGCCGGCTGGGGGTCGCCCGGTGAACGCACACGACGGCCGGAACACCAGGAACGACACGGACCGAAGGGCGCCGTCGCCGCGCACCGGCGGGGCGGGACGAAGCGAGGTAAGGGCATGAGTGGTGCGAGCGTCCTCTACGACGTGCCGGGGCCGAGGGCGAAGGCCCGCAACCGCGTCTACAGCGTGGTCGGCGTCCTGGCAGTGCTGGGGCTGGTCGCCTTCGCGGTCCTGCGGCTGAACGCCAAGGGCCAGCTGGACCCGGCGGTCTGGCAGATCTTCAACTACGCCGGGGTCCGCACCGGCATCCGCGACGGCGTCCTGGCGACCCTCCAGGTCTTCGCGGTGGCCGGTGTGCTGTCGCTGGTCCTGGGCCTGCTGCTGGCGGTGGCCCGGCTCTCCGACCACAAGCCGGTCCGCTGGTTCGCCACCGGATTCATCGAGCTGTTCCGCGCGGTCCCGCTGCTGATCACCATCTACGCCCTGTGGGTCATCCTGCTGAGCAACCGGGACGCGCTGGGCCTGTCCGGCAGCCAGCCGCAGTTCTGGGCGCTGGTCGCGGGGCTGACGGTCTACAACGGTTCGGTGCAGGCCGAAGTGCTGCGGGCCGGCATCAACGCCGTCCCCAAGGGCCAGCGGGAAGCCGCGTACGCGCTGGGCATGAGCAAGACGCAGGTCATGACCACCGTGCTGATCCCGCAGGCGGTCCGGGCGATGCTGCCGACGATCATCAGCCAGCTGGTGGTGACCCTGAAGGACACCTCGCTCGGCTACATCGTCACCTACGAGGAACTCCTCTACACCGCCCGCCTGATGAGCACCAACATCATCGTGAACGGGAACGACACCTACATCCCGGTGATCATCGTCATCGGCAGCATCTACGTGGCGATGTGCCTGGCGCTGTCCGGCCTGGCCAACTGGATCGAGCGGCGCGGGCGGCGGACCCGGACCGGCATCGGGGTGGCCGCGGCCGCCGAGCCGGTGGCGGCCGCCGGCGCCACGGACGCCGCGGGCCCGGCCTCGGAGGCCCCGGCCCCCGCGAAGGACTGACGGGACGCCGGCCGCGCGCGGCCGGAAGCGGACCGTGACGGAGGCGGTGGCAACGGCGCCACCGCCTCCGTCACTTGACGAGGGCCGCCGCAGTGGGTTGCATACGCTGTGTGATCACGCACCGGCCGCCCACCGCCCGTTCCCGCACGTCCCGTACGTACCGCCGGATCCAGGGAGCCGCCCCGTGGAGCCGGTGATCGTGGTGGGGGCCGGCCCGGTCGGCCTCACCCTCGCCCTCGCCCTGACCCGCCACGCGGTCCCGGTCGTGGTCCTCGACGAGACCGGCGGCCAGGAGGAGCCCCGGCTCGCGCGGACCGTCGTGCTGCGCCCGGACACCGCGGCGTTCGCGGCCCGGCTCGGCTGCGCGGAGGCCCTGGAGAGCGCCGGCGCCCGCTGGTCGGCCTGGCGCACCATGCGCCGCCGCCGGCTGCTGGAACGGGTCGCCTTCACCGGCTGCGGCACCGGCGGCGCGGACCGGGAGGGGCCTGCCGCGCCCGCGCCCCCGGTGCACCTCCCGCAACACGCGCTGACCGGCGCGCTGCGTGCCGCGCTGGCCGGCGAACCGCTCGCCCAGGTCGTCACCGGCAGCCGGCTGGCCGCCGTCGAACAGGACGCCAAGGGCGTCAGCGCGCAGACCCGGGGCGCCAACGGCACGTGGTGGCGCGGGAGTTATCTCGTCGGCTGCGACGGCCCGCGGTCCACCGTCCGCAAACTGCTCGACATCCGCTTCCCGGGCCGCACCGCCGTCGAACGGCACGCGGTGGCCGCGCTGCGCACCGAACTCCCCTGGCCGGGCGAGGCGCTGCTGCACCGTTCGCCGGCCCGGAACGGCGGCGGCCGGGTCAGCGAGGTGTCCGCCCGCCCGCTGCCCGGCGGGGTGTGGCGGCTGGACTGGCTGCTGCCGCCGGGGCGCGAGCTGGTGACCCCGGACGCGCTGGTGGCCCGGATCCGCGACTCGCTGGCCGGCTGGGCGGCGGAGGCGGACGCCCCCGGCAGCGGCGACGGCGGGGCCGCGGGCGGGCCCGGGCCCACCGGCCTGGTGCCGCCCTACGACCTGCTCGACACCGGCGTCCACACCGTCCACCACCGGCTGGCCCGGACCTGGCGGCGGGGGCGGGCCTTCCTCGCCGGGGACGCCGCCCATCTGCTGGGCGCGCTGGGCACCCAGGGGCTGGACGAGGGTCTGCGGGATGCCGGGAACCTCGCCTGGAAGCTGGGCCTGGCCTGGCACCACGGCGCCACCGAGACCCTGCTGGACAGCTACCAGGCCGAGCGGCGGGGCGCGGTCGCCGCCCGGCTGCGGGCCGCCGACTCGGCGCTGCCGCTGCTGCGGGACGGCGCCGCGGTGCGCTGGCGGACGGTGCTGCCGGGCGCGGCGCGCGGCCGCAGCACCCTGCTGACCGACGGGCACCTGGGCCGCGGCCCGCTCGGCGCGGCCCCGTCCTATCCGCGGACGCCGCTGGCGGTGCCGCCCGGGCTGCCCGGGGAGGTGGCGGTCGGGACGGCTCCGGGGGCGCCGGTGGCGGACGTTCCGGTCACCGCGTCCGACGGCGCATCGGTGGGGCTGCGGGACCGGCTCGGGCGGGGGCTGCTGGTGGTCCTGGTGGCCCCCGGCACCGGCGTCTGGGACCGGCGGCACTGGCAGTCGGCGGGCCTGATGCCCCGGCTGACCGAGGCGGCCGCCGCGCTGCCGATGCCGGCCGAGGTGCTGGTCGCCGAGGCGTATCCGGGCGCCGCCGCGCACACCGTGCTGGTGGTGCGCCCGGACGGCCATCTGGTCGCCGCGCTCGGCGGGGTCCGCCCGGACGGGCTGACCGCGTGCGCGGAGGCGGTGCGCGGCGGGGTGCCCGGGGCGGACGGCGCGGCGGGCCCGGCGGCCCCGGTGGGCCCGGCGGACCCGGCGGACGGCGCGGCGGATCAGGCGGCCGCGGCGCCCCCGGGGGACGGTGCCCGGCCGGCCGGCCCGTCCGCTCCCGGGGCTCCCGTCGCGCTCCCCCACCCGGTTGACCCTCCGGGAAGCTCCGTGCTTCACTCCGAGAGTGACTGATCACAGCTCGCGATTCTGGCGGAGGGTCCACCTGGACCTGCTCCGCTATGCGGGTTGCATGTGTCGTCCGTTCTGCTGATCCCGCCCGCCGCGGCCTGACCGCGGCGGTTCTCCCGCGCGGCCACGCTCCGGTCCCTCCGGCGGCCGCGCCTCCGCACGATCACTCAGGACGGTTCCCGTGCCCGAAGCAGTCACCCCTGTGCGCCCGCGTGCCGCCGCGCACGACGGCGGTCCCAGCGCCGCCGAACTCCTCGCCTTCGCCCGCCGCACCGCCGCCGACCGGGCCCTGGTCGCCGCGCTCCCCCTCGATCCCGAAGGCCGTACCTGGATCCGGCTGGACGGCCCCGGCGGCAGTGAGGCATGGCTGATCGGCTGGCCGCCCGGTACCGGCACCGGGTGGCACGACCACGGCGGTTCGCGCGGCGCCTTCGCGGCGGCCGCCGGCGAGCTGACCGAGCAGTCGCTGGCCGCCGCGATCCCCACCGAGGGCTGGAAGACCCTGGAGCTGGCCGACGGTGTCGACCGGGAGCGCCGGCTCCGCGACGGCCGCGGCCGGGCGTTCGGCCCGCACCATGTGCACCAGGTGCTCAACCTCTCCCCCGACACCCACGCGGTGTCGGTGCACGCCTACTACCCGCCGCTGCCACTGATGCGGCGGTACAGCCGGAACGGGGCAGTACTGCGCCTGGAAGAGGTCGAACGTCCGGAGGAGTGGTGATGAGCGCGGTCGACGAACTGCTGGCACGGGCCCGGCAGGGGCTGACCCGGGTGGGCCCGGCGGAGGCAGCGGCGGTCCGGGAGTCCGGCGGGCTGCTGGTGGACATCCGCTACGCCCGGCTGCGGGAGCGGGACGGCACCATCCCCGGTGCGCTGATCGTGGAACGCAACGAGCTGGAGTGGCGCCTCGACCCGACCGGCGACCACCGCCTCCCCGAGGCCACGCACCACGATCTCCCGGTCGTGGTGGTCTGCAACGAGGGCTACGCCTCCAGCCTCGCCGCGGTCTCCCTGCACGACCTCGGCCTCCACCGCGCAACGGACCTGATCGGCGGCTTCCAAGCCTGGCGAGCAGCGGGCCTCCCGGTCGAACGGTGACCGGCCGGGGGGCGGCCGGCGGGGGCCGCCCGGTCTTGCGGGGCGGGTGCTCTGGGGTCCGTGCGGTACGGGGCGGGTGGTCAGGCGTCGGGTAGGTGCTGGTCCAGGAGTTCCGGGTCCTCGCCTTCCTCGGCGAGGGCCTGGCGGACCACGCGCAGCGCGAGGCCCTCCGGGTAGCCCTTGCGGGCCAGCATGCCGGCCAGCCGGCGGAGCCGCTTGTCGCGGTCCAGGCCGCGGGTGGCGCGGAGCTTGCGATCGACCAGCTCCCGGGCGGTGGTCTCCTCCTGGGCCGGATCGAGACGGCCGACGGCCTCGTCGATCAGGGCGGAGTCCACGCCCTTGGTGCGCAGCTCCCGGGCCAGGGCGCGGCGGGCCAGGCCCCGGCCGTGGTGCCGGGACTCGACCCAGGCACCGGCGAACGCCGCGTCGTCGATCAGCCCGACGTCCTCGAAGCGGGCGAGCACCTCCTTGGCGGCCTCCTCGGGGATGCCCCGCTCCCGCAGGGCGTCGGCGAGCTGCTTGCGGGTCCGCGGACTCCCGGTGAGCAGGCGCAGGCAGATCGCCCGCGCCTGCTCCTCGGGCGTACGCGGCGGTCCCGACCCGGCCCTCGACGGACCGGAACCACCGCCGTCCCTGGCTGCGGCGCCGTCCCTGCGGGCGGCGCCGCCCGTCCGGCCACTACGGTGCTCGGCGTCGCCGGCCGCACCGGCTCCGCCCGGCCGGTCCGCGCTGTCCGGCCAGTCCGTTCGCCGTGTCATACCGGGGTCAGCTCTTGGCCGCCGTGGCCTTGGCGCCCTTGGCGGTCTTGGTCGCCGCCGCCGGTGCGGCCTTGGCCGGGGCCTCCGCCGGACCGGCCGCGTCCGCGCCCGGCTCCGCCGCGGGGTCCGCCGGCCGCACGCCGATGCCCAGCTTCTCCTTGATCTTCTTCTCGACCTCGTTGGCGAGGTCGGGGTTGTCCTTGAGGAAGTTGCGGGCGTTCTCCTTGCCCTGGCCGAGCTGGTCGCCCTCGTAGGTGTACCAGGCGCCGGACTTGCGGATGAAGCCGTGCTCGACGCCCATGTCGATCAGGCCGCCCTCGCGGCTGATGCCCTGGCCGTAGAGGATGTCGAACTCGGCCTGCTTGAAGGGCGGCGCGACCTTGTTCTTGACGACCTTGCAGCGGGTGCGGTTGCCGACCGCCTCGGTGCCGTCCTTGAGCGTCTCGATCCGGCGGATGTCGATCCGGACCGAGGCGTAGAACTTCAGCGCGCGGCCACCGGTCGTGGTCTCCGGGGAGCCGAACATCACGCCGATCTTCTCGCGGAGCTGGTTGATGAAGATCGCGGTGGTCTTGGACTGGTTGAGCGCGCTGGTGATCTTGCGCAGGGCCTGGCTCATCAGACGGGCCTGGAGGCCGACGTGGGAGTCGCCCATCTCGCCCTCGATCTCGGCCCGCGGCACCAGGGCGGCCACGGAGTCGATCACGATGAGGTCCAGGGCCCCGGAGCGGACCAGCATGTCGACGATCTCCAGGGCCTGCTCGCCGTTGTCCGGCTGGGACAGGATGAGGTTGTCGATGTCGACGCCGAGCTTCTTGGCGTACTCGGGGTCGAGGGCGTGCTCGGCGTCCACGAACGCGACCTGGCCGCCGGCCTTCTGGGCGTTGGCCACCGCGTGCAGGGTCAGGGTGGTCTTACCGGAGGACTCCGGTCCGTAGATCTCCACGACCCGGCCGCGCGGCAGGCCGCCGACGCCGAGGGCGACGTCGAGGGCGGTCGAGCCGGTCGGGATGACCTCGATGGGCTCCTTGGACCGCTCGCCCATGCGCATGACCGCGCCCTTGCCGAATTGCCGTTCAATCTGTGCGAGCGCGGCGTCCAGCGCCTTCTCGCGGTCGGTGCCTGCCATGGGTTCCACCCGGTTTGCTTGAGTCGATCGCTTCACGTCCATGACGCTAACGCCTGCCACTGACAATGCGCCCGGACCCGGCTCCGGCCTGTGGATAACTCCGCGCCCGGCCCGGGATTCCGCCGGGACCGGAAGCCGCGTCAGGCGGCCGGTTTCCCCATAAGAATGGATGTTCGATTTTGGTGTCAAGCCGCCCCGCCCGGGGTGGCACCCCGCTCCGCGTCCGGTCCGGCGTCCGCCGCCGCGCCCGGGTCGGCGCCCGGATCCTCGCCCGAGCCGGCCCCCGGGTCCGCACCCGCCTCCGGCGCCGCCGCCCGCCGCCCGGACCGCGGCCGCACCCGCGGGTCGTCGGTGACCTCGTACCGCTTGACGTACGCGCCCAGGAACGCCTGGAGGGTCGCGGTCGCCGGGATGGCGATCAGCGCGCCGACCGCGCCCATCAGCGCCGTGCCGGCGATCACCGACCCGAAGGCGACGGCCGGGTGGATGTCCACGGTCCGGGCGGTGATCCGGGGCTGGAGGAGGTAGTTCTCGAACTGCTGGTAGATCACGACGAAGCCGAAGACCCACAGCGCGTACCAGGGATCGACGGTGAAGGCGATCAGGATGGGCAGCGCGCCCGCCAGGTACGTGCCGATCGTCGGGACGAACTGCGAGATCAGGCCGACCCACATACCGAGCGCCGGGGCGTACGGCACGCCCAGGATCTCCAGCAGGACGTAGTGCGCGACCCCGGAGATCAGCGCCATCAGCCCGCGGGAGTAGAGGTAGCCGCCGGTCTTGGCGACCGCGATCTCCCAGGCGCGCAGCACCTCGGTCTGCCGGCGGGGCGGCAGCACCGAGCACAGCGCCCGCCGCAGCCGGGGCCCGTCGGCGGCGAAGTAGAACGAGAACAGCGCGACCGTGAGGAGGTTGAACAGCCCGCCGAGCACCTGCGCGGAGACCGCCAGGACGTTGTTGGCGCTGTCCTGGACGTACTTCTGGAGCCAGTCGGAGTTCAGCAGGTTGTTCTGCACCTGCACCCGGGAGAGGTGGGTGTGGAAGGTGCTGTTGATCCAGCTGATCACGGAGTCCAGGTACTGCGGGAACTCCTCGACCATGGTGGCGATCTGGCCGGCCAGCATCGACCCCAGCAGGGTGACGAAGCCGACCGAGCCGATCAGGATCGCCAGGAAGACCAGGCCGGTGGCCAGCCCGCGCCGCATGCCCCGGCCGGCCATCCAGTCGACGGCCGGCTCGACGGCGAGCGCCAGGAAGAACGCGATGAGCACGTTCAGCAGCAGGCCGATCAGCTGGTGGAAGCCCCAGGTGGCGAGCTGGAAGCAGGCCACCAGGGCGAGCGCGAGGACCATGGCGCGGGGCAGCCAGCGCGGCATCCGCTCCCCGCCCCACCCGCCGGTGCGGGCCCGGGGCGGCTCGCCGGAGCGGGGGCCGTCGTGGCTGGTGATCTCATCTGTCACGGACACGCTGCCAAGTGTCGCGCACCGCGCCGGCAGCCGGCCCCGCCCCGTTCACCGCTTGTCCTGCGGCACCTCCATGACCTTGCAGACCACCCGCCACACCTCTTTGGCGCTCCACCCGGCGGCCAGCGCCTCGTGGACGGTGCGGCCGCCGAGTTCGGACATCACGTGGTCGCGGGCGAAGGAATCGGCGTAGGCCGCGCCGAAGTGGTCCGCCATCCGCTCCCAGAACACCGTCAACCGCATGATTCCCGCCTCGCACCCGCTCCGGCCTGCACTGTCCCCGGCCTCCCGGCGTCCCGCGTGCGCGCGGAGTGCCTCTGAGCCCACCCCCTTCATACCGCCGGCGCCGGACCGTTGGCCAGCGAGGACGGGCGGCCGCCCGGCGCCGCGCCGGCCCGGCCGCCCCGCCCACACTTGCTAGATTGCGCAATCAAGCAGTCGAATATGAAACCGGTTCGGCCCGTCCGTCGTCTTCCCGGCCGGAACCGCCCTCTTCTGCGCCCGCGCAGGAGCCCCCGCGACCGCCCCGCCGGTCCGGCCGTCCGAAGGATGTCGATGACAGGTCAGCGCACCGAAGCGCCCTACGGGTACGACGGCCCGGCGCGGGATCCGGCGCGGGGGTCCCGCCGGGTCCCGGCCCCGCGGCGGGGCGCGGACCGGCATGCCGCCGCGGACGCGCCCGGGGCCTCCCCCCGGGCCGGCGCGCGGCCGGGCCGGGTCCGGGGGCGCCGGGCGGGCCGGGCCGCCCTGGTGGCGCTCGTGGTGGCGGTCGCGGGCGCGGTGGCCGGGACGGCCCTCGGCGGGCGCCCGGGCTGGGCCTTCGCGGTGACCGCGGCGCTCGGCGCGGCGCTGGCGGCGAAGACCTGCACCCGGGCCGGCGCCTGGTGGCTGATATCGGCGCCCCCGCTGGTGGTGGCGGTGGCCACCGTGGCGTGCGAGCAGGTGGCGGGCACCACCACCGTCCAGGGCAAGGGCCTGGCGACGGCGGCGGTGCGCTGGGCCGTGGACGGGTTCCCGGCCATGGCGGCGGCGGAGGCGGTGCTGATCGCGGTGCTGGCCGTCCGGCGTGTACGGGCGGGCCGGTACGGCGGCCGGAAGCGGAGCGGGAGGAACAGCGGTGCGTGACGAGCGGAGCCTTGACGGGGCGGAGCCCGAGGGGGCCGGGGGACGTGGCGGCCGGAACGCGCGCCACCGGCCGGACCGGGCCGGCGCCACCGGGCGGAGCGGCCGGCGCCGCTCCCCCCTGGTCGTCGCCGGGCGGACCGCGCTCGCCCTCTCCTCGGCGCTGGTCCTCCTGGCCAGCGGGGTGTCGTGGGCCGCGTACAACTGGGTGAGCAGCGGGCTGAACACCTCCGACGCGCTCAGCGCCATCGGCGGCAAGGACGCGCCCAAGCACCTGGACAACTCCGTCAACCTGCTGCTGATCGGCCTGGATTCGCGCAAGGACATGAACGGCAACGACCTGCCGCGGGAGTTCGTCCGGGACCAGCTGCACGCCGGGTCCAGCGACATCGGGTACTACAACACCAACACCCTGATCCTGATGCACATTCCGGCCGACGGCGGGAAGGTCACCGCGTTCTCCGTCCCGCGCGACGACTACGTGCAGACCTTCAACGGGGACGGCACCTCCCAGGGGCACTTCAAGATCAAGGAGGCGTACGGCAACGCCTACACGGTCGCCCACGACAAGCTCTCCGCCCAAGGGGTCAAGGGGGCCGACCTGGAGAGCCGGAGCCGGGAGGCCGGCCGGGAGGCGACGCTGGCGACGGTGCAGAACTTCCTCCAGGTGCCGATCGACCACTTCGCCGAGGTCAACCTGCTGGGCTTCTACGACATCGCCAAGGTGCTCCAGCCGATCGAGGTCTGCCTCAAGCACCCGGTCAAGGACCGCTATTCGGGCGCCGACTTCCCCGCCGGCCACCAGCAGCTCAACCCCAAGCAGGCACTCGCCTTCGTCCGGCAGCGGCACGGCCTGGACGGCGGCGACCTGGACCGCACCCACCGCCAGCAGGCGTTCATCTCGTCGGTGACCCACAAGCTGAAGAGCGAGGGGGTGTTCGGCGACCTGGGCAAGCTCCAGGGGCTGTTCGACGTGGTGAAGAAGGACCTGGTCATCGACAGCAAGTTCGACGTGCTCGACTTCGCGCAGCAGGCCACCAACCTGACCGGCGGGAACGTGGTGTTCCACACCCTGCCGATCGCCGGGTTCGCCACCCGCAACCGGGAGTCGGTCAACCTCGTGGACGTGCCGAAGATCCGGTCCCTGGTGCAGGCCCTGATCGGCGGCACGTCCGGCTCTCCGGGCGGCCCGGACAGCGCCGCCCCGTCGCCGACCGCCAAGGCCGCCCCGGCGACGGTGGACGTCCTCAACGGCTCGGGGAAGACGGGCGCCGCGGCCGACGAGCTCAAGGCGCTGACCGCGCTGGGCTACACCGCGGGGCGCACCGCCAACGCCGCGCCCCGGCAGCACACCACCGTCCTGTACGGCGCCGGCGCCCAGGAGGCCGCGCGGCAGCTCGCCGGCCGGCTGGGCACCGCCGCGCCGGCCTCCTCGGCCTCGGTGCCCGCGGGCCGCGTCCAGGTCGTCCTCGGCACGGACTTCACCGCACCGCCCGCCACCGAGGCGCCCGCGGCACCGGAGACGTCGACGGCGCCGGCCACCAAGGGCGGCGCGCCCTCGCCGGTGCCGTCCGACGCGTTCGCCGGCGACTCCGTGAAGGAGGGCGGCATCCCCTGCGTCAACTGACGCCCGCGCCGCCCCCGCCGACCCCTTCTGCCGCCGCCCCGGCGCTCTCCTGGACCGCGTCCGCGGCGGCGGCCGTACGGGGGCGGGGGTGCGCCGCCTAGACTGGGCCGCCTCGGGGGCCAGCAACGGGGAGAGCCGCAGTGGTGAGAAGCGTCGGGAGTGCGGGCGAGGGTGCGGCGGGCGATCCGTCCGCGGAGGTGCTGGCCGAGGCGGCCGCGGTGTTCGGCCTGCTGGCCTCGCCCCCGCGGCTGCACATCGTCTGGGCCCTGGCCCAGGGCGAGAGCGACGTCAGCGGCCTGGCCGAACGGGTCGGCGGCGCCCTGCCCGCGGTCAGCCAGCACCTGTCCAAACTCAAGCTCGCCGGACTCGTCCGCTCCCGCCGCGAAGGCCGCCGGGTGGTCTACTTCGTCGACGACCCCGACACCGTCACCGTCATGCGCACCCTCCTCGACCAGCTCACCGCCCGCGCCACCGGCCCCGCACCGGCCCGCCGGCGCGGTCTGGGCGGCCTCCGCGGCTTCGGCGCCTGAGGCCCCGTCCCGTCCCGCCCGCCGGGGCCGGGCCGAAGTCCCCGGCCTCCGGGGCCGCTCCGGTCCCCGCCTCTCTTCCGCCCGCTCGGTGCGGTCCCCTACCGTGCGCGGGAGACCGGCACCCGTAAACACTTCAGATATTGCGCAACCATGGAACCTCGAACGGGTTCCGCGCGTTGTCAAGGACGACGGCACAGACAGGATTCACGGACTGCTGGAGGGTTTTTCATGGGTGTGTCCCTGTCCAAGGGCGGCAACGTCTCGCTCAGCAAGGAGGCCCCGGGCCTCAGCGCGGTGACCATCGGCCTGGGCTGGGCCGTCCGCACCACCACCGGAGCCGACTACGACCTGGACGCCTCCGCCCTGATGTGCGCGCCGTCCGGCAAGGTCCTCTCCGACCAGCACTTCGTCTTCTTCAACAACCTCACCAGCCCGGACGGTTCGGTGGTGCACTCCGGTGACAACCTCACCGGCGGCAGCCACGGCGACGACGAGCAGATCCAGGTCGACCTGGCCGCGGTCCCGGCCGAGGTCTCCACGATCGTCTTCCCGGTGTCCATCTACGAGGCGGAGCAGCGCGGCCAGAGCTTCGGCCAGGTCCGCGACGCCTTCATCCGGGTGGTCAACCAAGCCGACGACCGGGAGATCGCGCGCTACGACCTCACCGAGGACGCGTCCACGGAGACCGCGATGGTCTTCGGCGAGGTCTACCGGCACGGCGGGGAGTGGAAGTTCCGCGCCATCGGCCAGGGTTACGCCTCCGGGCTGCACGGTATCGCCCAGGATTTCGGGGTCAACGTCGGCTGAACGGCGGCGTGGTGGACGGCGGGCCGGCGGGGCCTTCCCCGGCCGGCCCGCGGCGCACGCCCGAAGGAGCGCGCAATGGCGGAATCCCGGGTGCGGTGGCGGTGGCTGGTGCTGCCGGGCGCCGCGCTGGCCCTGTGGGCGATGACGCATACGGGGCGGCACGGGCCCGCCCCGGAGGCCGCGCCGGCCCCGTCCACCGCACCATCGGCCGCACCGGGCGCCGGCCCGTCGGCGTCCCCCGGCGGCTCCGGCGCCGCGACGCGGCCCGGCGGGGCGTACGACCCGGCCGACTGCGCCCCCGCGGTGCGCCGGTACGCGGCGGCGGCCGGCGTCCGCCCCCAGCTGCTGATGGCGATCCTCTACAACGAGGCGTACAAACCGCACGACCCGGCGCTGGAGCGGGCCTGGCAGCGCTACAAGCCCGATGCCGCCTTCGGCATCGCCAACATGCACCGGGCCGCCTTCGACGAGGTCAAGCGCGGCCGGGACTTCGCCGGCCGGAAGTGGGAGGAGCTGCCCGACGACCGGGACCTGGCAATCGAGGCGGCCGCCTGGTACCTGCACGACCTGGACCGCCGGCTGCCCGCGCGGTGGCCGGGCGGGTACGGCCGGGACGAGCTGCTGGCGCTCGGCTACAACACCGGCGCGGGCAATATGCTCGCCTTCGCCCGGGGCACCACCCCGGGGAGCCAAGCGCGTTCCTATCTGGACACCCTGCACGGCAACTGGTCGCGGGCCGGGCGGGCCGTCGGGCGGTGACCGGGCCGTCAAGGCCGCGTCGAAACGACCGCTCCGCGCGCCGTTCGGGCCGTTCTGACGGCAGCTCAGCCGCATACTTCAATCATTGCGCAAGGCGGGGAACCTTGCCGTTTTCCTCGGCGTTGTAGCCGACGGACGCCGGATGCCGGGAACGATTGGGAGGAAGCTCATGGGCGTGGCCCTGACCAAGGGCGGCAATGTGTCGCTCAGCAAACAGGCCCCAGGTCTGACCGCCGTCAGGGTGGGGCTGGGCTGGCAGGTGGGAGCCGTCGCGGGCACCGCCCACGACCTCGACGCCAGCGCGCTGCTGTGCGGCGAGTCCGGCAGGGTCCTCTCCGACCGGCACTTCGTCTTCTTCAACAACCTCACCAGCCCGGACGGCTCGGTGCGGCACTCCGGCGGCCGCCCCACCGGCGAGGACGACGAGCAGATCGAGGTGGATCTGGCCGCGGTCCCGCCGGAGGTCACCAAGATCGTCTTTCCGGTCTCCCTCTACGAGGCCGAGCAGCGCGGCCACGACTTCGGCCAGCTCCGCAGCGCCTACATCCGCGTGGTCGACCAGGCCGGCGGCGCCGAGCTGGCCCGTTTCGACCTCGCCGGCCAGGCCGCCGCCGAGACCGCGATGGTCTTCGGCGAGCTGTACCGCCACGGCACGGACTGGAAGTTCCGCGCGATCGGCCAGGGTTACGCCTCCGGTCTCGCCGGCATCGCCCAGGACTACGGCGTCGACGTGCTGCGCCCGGAGCCGGCCCCCGCGGCCGCGCCGGTGCCGCCCGCCCAGCCCGTCCCCGCAGCCCCCGCAGCTCCCGCCGGGCCCTCCGCCCCGCCGGCGCCGCCCACGCCCACGGTGACGTCCGTGGCCGTGGCACCGGCCGGCGGAAGGGAGCCGTCCGTGCCGGGTCCCGCCCCCACCAGCTCACCGCAACCGACAGGAAGTTCCGACATGACCTGCTTCTTCGACCCCAGCCACGGCCCCGGGATGACGCCCGTGATGTGGTCCCCGCAGTGGGGCGTGCCGCGCCAGGTGCAGACCTGCGGCGGCTGCGCCCAGCGGGTGCAGACCACCACCCCGCCCTTCTACACCCCGGCCCAGGCCGGCTACCCGCAGCCCGCGCAGGCCGGCTACCCCCAGCAGGCGCAGGCCGGTTACCCCCAGCAGGGCTACCCGCAGCAGCCGGACCACCACCAGCAGGGCGGCGGCCGGCGCTTCGGCACCGGCGCGCTGATCGGTGCCGGTGCAGCCGGCCTGGTCGGCGGCGCGCTGCTGAACGAGGCGTTCAGCGACGACGAGCCCGAGGTGATCGTCAACAACTACTACGAGGGCGACGAGTACGAGTGACCCGCCGCGCGGCGCGCCGACGCCGCGCGCTGCCCGGCCGGCCCCCGCCGGGGCGGCCGGGCACCGTTCCCCGTCACCGGGGCGCGATCCGCACCACGCCGGTCACCGTGCCCTGCCACCACACCCCGCCGGGCGTGGCGTTGCCCGCCATCTGGAGCGTGTCGAAGAGGAAGCCGGTCCCCAGGTGGCGGCGGCCCGCGACCCGGCCGGTCTCCGCGTCCACGGCCAGGAAGTCGTAGCGGTCCAGGATGCCGGTGCGCGAGGGGTCCAGGACTCCGGTGCGCTCCACGGTGTAGAGCGTGCCGTCCGCGACCGAGAGCTTGGGCACGGCGGCCGAGCGGATCCGGGCGTCCCAGCGGACCGCGCAGCCCCCGCCGTCCGGGTCGAGGTCGATGCGGGTCAGACCGCCGGTGAACGGCGCCTTCGCCGGGTCGGCGGGTCCGGCGCCGTCCGGTACGGCCGGGTAGGGGTAGCCGTAGGTGCTCGCCACGTAGACGCTGGTGCCCGCCCCGATGGGCGAGTTCTCGGTGCCGCTCCCGTCGGGGTCGAGGACCGGGATCCGGCAGACGGTGCGGTTGTCCTCGGTGGAGACCACGAGGAGGTGCTCCTGCGGGGCGGCGTTGTCGGTGATCGCGAGGTACTCCGAGCCGCTGCGCGGGCCGAAGAACGTCGGCGTGGCCCCCGTACCGTGGCTGAGCTGCCCGGGCTTGCGGGCCGGCCCGCGGTCGTACGCCCGCCGCCACACCACCCGCGGCACACCGTCCGCCCCCGCCCGCAGCAGGTACAGCGCGTGGTCGGTGGTGACCGCGGTGCCCTCGGGGGCGGTGGACAGGGAGTTGGCCACGGCTTCCCCGAGGTCCGCGGTGCGGACCGTCTTCGCGGCGGTGTCCACCGTGCCCACCAGGCCGCGCCCGGTGGCGAACCACACCCGGCCCCGCCAGTCCGGGGAGAGCCCGACGACGCTGTCCCCGGGTGCCACCGCCCCGGTCAGCGGGGTCCGTTCGACGACGTGCAGCCGCCAGGCGCCGGCCGCCGTCCGGGTGTGCGCGATGCGCAGCAGGTCGCCGGAGCCGTCGGCGACGACCAGCCGGTCCCGTTCGTCCAGGTAGCTGTAGATGCCGCCCAGCACGCTCGACTTGGCCAGCGTCAGCTCGGTCAGCGAGGCACCGGTGGCCGGGTCGAGCAGGTGGACGTGCGGGGCCCGGTCGAAGATGCCGGTGCACACGGCCACCGGATAGCCGTCCGAGCCCGCGAGCACCGTCGGGCAGGCCGCCTGGAGCGCGGTGCGGTGGACGGCCGCCGGGCCGGTCCCCGGGCCGCTGCGGGGCGTGGTGTCGGAGGACGCGGTGTCGCCGTGCATGGCTCCCGCCCCGCCCGCGGCGAGGTAGGGGTTGGCGGGCGGGGCCGCGGCCCGCGCGGGGCCCGCGGTGCCGAGGACGGCGGCCAGGGCGGCGGCGAGCGCGAGAACGCGGGTGCTGCGAGGGGGCATGGGGGCTCCGGAGGTCGGGTGAGTGGCGGGCGCGCGCCCGGGTCCGGGCGCGCGGGGCGCGGGCGCAACGGCGCGCCGCGGACACCGCACGGCCGGGCGGCGGGGCGGTCCGGGACACGGCCGGGCCCGGCCGCCCGGGAAGGCGGGCGGGACGCGGGCGCGGGAGCGGCCGGGCGCGGGTGGCCCGGCCGCCGTCCGGGACGGCGGACGCCGGGACGGCGGGCGTGCGGAAGGGGTGAACGGGGCGGGGTCAGCGGCCCGTTGGACGACATGCCGCGGACGCGAGCCGCGCGAGGTCCAGGAAGAGGCGCCGGGAGAGCGGGAGTTGACCCATCACGCGCGCATTGCAGCACGCCGGGAGGCGACCCGCAATCCCCGTCCCACCCCTGGAGACGCCCCGCGGGGCTCCCCGCCCCCGGGGAGGGGGCCCGTCAACCGGATGCCGTGAGGATCCCGCCCACGGAGGGCAGCGGGCCGCGAGCCGTGCCGGCGCGGGGTTTCGCCCCTACGGTCGGGCCATGGCCGAAAACGTAAGCCCCCCAGCGACCCCTCTGGCGCGTGCCGAGCGCTTCGTCTGGCTGACCGCCCGGGTGCTGGAGCAGCGGCTCTTCGCGTACCACTTCCTCGGCGGCGGCGCCGACCCGGTCGAGACCGCGCTCACCGCGTACCGCAACGACGACGACGGCTACGGCCACGCCCTGGAGCCCGATCTGCGCGGCCCGGTCAGCCAGCCGCTGCACACCGCGCTCGCGCTGCGGGTGCTGGACCGGCTCGGGCGGTGCGACGGCCGCCGGGTGGAGCGGATCTGCCGCTACCTGACCCGGGTCTCGACACCGGACGGCGCGCTTCCGGCGGTGCACCCGTCGTTGCGCGGCTACCCGGCCGCCCCCTGGCTCCCGGTGGCGGACGATCCGCCCAGCTCCCTGCTGACCACCGGCCCGGTGGTCGGCCTGCTGCACCGCAACCAGGTATGGCACGCCTGGCTGTTCCGGGCCACCGACTACTGCTGGGCGGCGGTGGAGTCCCTGGAGACCACCCACCCCTACGAGGCGGAGGCGGCGGTGGCGTTCCTGGACGGCGCCCCGGACCGGCCGCGGGCGGCCGCCGCGGCGCAGCGGCTGGGCCGGCTGGTGCGGGAGCAGCAGCTGGTGGTGCTGGACCCGGAGCGGGCGGCCGAGGCCCCGGTGGCGCCGGGGTACGCCCCCGGGGAGCACCACTTCGCCTACGACTACGCCGCCTCGCCCCGTTCCCTGGCCCGCGGCTGGTTCACCGACGCGGAGCTGGGCCGCGCCCTGGACCACCTCGCCGGGCTCCAGCGGGCGGACGGCGGCTGGCCCGTCAACTGGCGGCTCTGGGCGCCCGGTACGGAGCTGGAGAGCCGCCCGCGGGCCACGCTGGAGGCGCTGCTGACCCTGCGGGCGTACGGGCGGCCGCTGGGCTGAGGGCCGGTCCGCCCGCCGGTCCCGGGCGGACCGGCGGCGCGGTTCAGCCGCCCAGCGCCCGCACCCCCGCGGTGACCGCCACCGCCGCCGCGACGACCAGCAGGAACGGCGCGCGCAGCAGCAGCGCCACGATCGCGGCGGCGACCCCGGCGGCCTTGGCGTCGAGCAGCAGGTGGCGGCCGTCGCTGAAGGTCTGCTGGGCGGTGAGCGCGGCCAGCAGGGCCACCGGGAGCAGCGCCGCCAGCCGTTTGGCCAGGGGGCGCTCCAGGATGCCGGCGGGCGCCGACAGGCCGAGGAGCTTGACGAGGTAGCAGCCGGCGGCGGTGATGCCGATCGCGAGCCAGACGGTCATGCCCGGTCCTCCCCGGTGGTGTCGTGGCCCCCGGCCCGCGCCGGGGCGGGCGCCGGGCGCCGCCGCCCCTGGACGGCGAGGACGGCGGGGGCGGCCAGCGCGGCGAGCAGCACCGGCACGCCGGGCGGCAGGAGCGGCAGCGCGACCAGGAGCAGCAGGACCGCCAGACCGGCCGTGCAGCGCTCCACGGCGGTGCGCAGCATCGGTGCCAGCAGCGCCAGGAAGACCGCGGGCCCGGCCGCGTCCAGGCCCCAGGCGTCGGTGTCGCCGAGCGCCCCGGCGCCCAGGGCGCCGCCGAGGGTGGTGAGGTTCCACAGGACGTAGAGCGCCGCCCCGGTGACGGTGAAGCCGAGGCGGGCGCCGCGCCGGCCGCTCTGCGCCAGGGTGACCGCGGCGGTCTCGTCGATGACCCAGTGGGCGGCCAGCGGACGCACCGCGCCCCGGTAGCCGAGGACGGCGGAGAGCCGCAGCCCGTAGAAGGCGTTGCGCACGCCCAGGAAGAACGCCCCCGCGGCGGCGGTGAACGGGTTCCCGCCCGCGGCGAGCGCGCCCACCAGGGCGAACTGCGAGGCGCCGGTGAAGACCAGCAGGCTCATCGCGCAGGTCTGCCAGAGGGTGAGCCCGGCGCCGGCGGCGGTCACGCCGAAGGCGAAGCCGGAGAGCCCGACGGCGACGCCGACGCCCAGTGCGTCCCTGATGACGGCGGAGTCGGGGCGCTCCCCCGGGAGCGGCGTCGTGCGCTCCCCGGGGGCGGCGGCTCCCGTGGCGCCGCCCCCGGGGGCGGACGGTGCCGCGGGCAGCGCGCGGTGCGGCGGCCCGGCCGGGTGTGCGTGGTGTGTCTGTTCTCCCTGTTCTGCCACGGCCCGGACCCTAGGCGGGCGCGGCGGCGCGGTCTTGTACGTTCTTGCGCGCGCTACCGCGCCGCCTGCGGGCCCCCGGTGCCGGCCCCCGCGCGCTCCCGGCGGTAGGCGCCCGGCGGGACCCCGACGATCCGGGTGAAGTGCCGGTTCAGGTGCGGCTGGTCGGTGAAGCCGACCGCGACGGCCGTCTCGGCGGGCGGCGTCCCGGCCTCCAGGAGCCGCCGGGCGCGCCGCACCCGGGCGTCGGTGAGCCAGGTGTGCGGCGGCATGCCGTAGGCGTCCCGGAAGGCCCGCAGCAGCGCGAACGGGCCGGTGCCCAGCTGCCGGGCCAGCTCCTCCAGGCCGGGCGGATCGGCCATCCGCTCCTCCAGCACCTCGCGGGCCAGGGCGGCGGTGCGGGCCCCCGCCGCCCGGGGCGCGCGAGCGGGCAGTTGACCCCCGTGGCGGCGCAGCAGGCGGGCCACCGCGAGGCGCAGCAGGCTGTCGGCGGCCAGCGCGTTGCCGGCCTCGGCGGCCCCGTGGACGGCGGTGACCAGGCGGCTGCCGCCGGGGTCGTCGGCTGTGGTCCGCACGAAGCCCGCGGTGCCGCGCAGCCCGGTGGTCTCGCGGGCTATCGCGGCGATCAGCTCCGCCGAGGGGTAGAGCGTGGCGTAGGCCCAGCCCTCGGGCGTCCCGGCCCGCGCGCTGTGCGGCACCTCCGGGTTGATCATGACGAGGGAGCCGCGGCCGGCCCGGACGGCGCCGTCCCGCAGCCCCACCACCTCGATCCCGGAGGTCACCGCGCCGATCACGTAGCCGTCGTGAGCGTGCCGGGGGAAGGCGTGCCGGACGTAGCGGGCGCGCAGCAGGTCCAGGCCGGGCAGTCCGGGGTACCGCCAGTGGCGCGCCCATTCGCCGCGGGCCCGCGGCACGCTCCGCGCGCCGTCCGCGCTGATCATGGCCATGCCCCATTGTGCGTCCGCCCGAAGGGGCGGGAGGTGGGGCGTCCGCGGCGCGGACGCCCCCGGGCCGGCGGCCCGCGCGGCGCCCGGCCGCCGCGGGCCGGAACCGCGGGCCGGACCGATTGTCAGTGGTCCGGTGCACGATGGGTGGCATGACCCAGGCAGCGCTCGCATCGTTCTCGCCCGCCACCCGCGGCTGGTTCGCCGGGGCGTTCAGCGCGCCCACGGCGGCGCAGGAGGGCGCCTGGCGGGCGATCGCCGCGGGGGCCGACGTGCTGGTGGTGGCGCCGACGGGGTCCGGCAAGACGCTGGCCGCCTTCCTGGCGTCGCTGGACGCGCTGGCGAGCACCCCGCCGCCCGCCGAGCCCAAGAAGCGCTGCCGGGTGCTGTACGTCTCGCCGCTGAAGGCCCTCGCGGTCGATGTGGAGCGCAATCTGCGCAGTCCGCTGACCGGCATCCGCCAGGAGGCGGTCCGCCTCGGGCTGCCGGAGCCGGACCTCCGGGTCGGCATCCGCTCCGGGGACACCCCGGCCGCCGAGCGGCGCGCCCTGGCCGCCCGCCCGCCGGACATCCTCATCACCACCCCCGAGTCGCTGTTCCTGATGCTGACGTCCTCGGCCCGGGAGGCGCTGGCCGGCGTCGAGACCGTGATCGTCGACGAGGTGCACGCGGTCGCCGGCACCAAGCGCGGCGCCCACCTGGCACTGTCCCTGGAGCGGCTGGACGAGCTGCTGGACCGCCCGGCGCGCCGGATCGGCCTGTCCGCGACGGTCCGCCCGGTGGAGGAGGTGGCCCGCTATCTGTCGCCGCGGCGCCGGGTGGAGATCGTCCAGCCGCCGTCCGGCAAGCGGTTCGACCTCGCGGTCACCGTCCCGGTGGAGGACATGGGCGAGCTCGGCGGCTCCCCCGTCCAGGAGGGCGGCACGGGCGAGAAGCCCTCCATCTGGCCGCAGGTCGAGGAGCGGATCGCCGATCTGGTCCAGGCCCACCGCTCCACGATCGTCTTCGCCAACTCCCGGCGCCTGGCCGAGCGGCTGTGCAACCGCCTCAACGAGATCGCCTACGAACGGGCCACCGGCGAGGCGCTGCCCGAGCACCACTCCCCCGCGGAGCTGATGGCCGAGGCCGGCGCCGCCCGGGGCGCGCCGCCGCTGCTGGCCCGCGCCCACCACGGCTCGGTCTCCAAGGAGCAGCGCGCCCTGGTGGAGGAGGACCTCAAGGCCGGCCGGCTGCCCGCCGTGGTCGCCACCTCCAGCCTGGAGCTGGGCATCGACATGGGCGCGGTCGATCTGGTCGTCCAGGTGGAGTCGCCGCCGTCGGTGGCCTCCGGGCTCCAGCGGGTGGGCCGGGCCGGCCACCAGGTGGGCGCGGTGTCCAAGGGCATCGTCTTCCCCAAGTACCGCGGCGATCTGGTGCAGGCCGCGGTGGTCACCGAGCGGATGCGGACGGGCGCCATCGAGGCACTGCGGGTGCCCGCCAACCCCCTGGACGTGCTCGCCCAGCAGCTGGTCGCGATGACCGCGATGGACACCTGGGACGTCGAGGAGCTGCTGGCCGTGGTCCGCCGGGCGGCCCCGTTCGCCGCGCTCCCGGAGTCCGCGTTCACCGCCGTGCTGGACATGCTCGCCGGCCGCTACCCCTCCGACGCCTTCGCCGAACTGCGCCCCCGCCTGGTGTGGGACCGCGTCGCGGGCACCGTCACCGGCCGCCCCGGCGCCCAGCGGCTGGCCGTCACCTCCGGCGGCACGATCCCCGACCGCGGCCTGTTCGGCGTCTTCCTGGCCGGCGAGAGCTCCGGCAAGGGCGGCGGGCGCCGGGTGGGCGAGCTGGACGAGGAGATGGTCTACGAGTCCCGGGTCGGCGACGTCTTCACGCTCGGCACGACGTCCTGGCGCATCGAGGACATCACCCGCGACCGCGTCCTGGTCACGCCCGCCCCCGGGGTGCCCGGCCGGCTGCCGTTCTGGAAGGGCGACCAGCTCGGCCGCCCGCTCGAACTGGGGCGCGCGCTGGGCGCGTTCCTCCGGGAGATCGGCTCGCTCGCCCCCGAGGACGCCGCCGCCCGGCTCGCCGCCGCCGGCCTCGACGACTGGGCCGTCTCCAACGTCCTCGGCTACCTCACCGAGCAGCGGCAGGCGTGCGGCCACGTCCCCGACGACCGCACCATCGTCGTCGAGCGCTTCCGGGACGAGCTGGGCGACTGGCGGGTGGTCGTGCACTCCCCCTTCGGCGCGCAGGTGCACGCCCCCTGGGCACTGGCCCTCGGCGCCCGCCTCGCCGAGCGCTACGGCCTCGACGCCCAGGTGATGCACGCCGACGACGGCATCGTGCTGCGCCTGCCGGACGCCGACCTGATGGGCCTGGACCTCCTCGACGGCGACGCGCCCTTCGGTGACGGCGCCGGCCGCGCGGCGTTCGACCCCGAGCGGTCCCCGGTGGGCGCGGCCGACGTGGTCTTCGACCACGGCGACGTCGACCAGCTGGTCACCGACCAGGTCGGTGGCTCCGCGCTGTTCGCCTCGCGCTTCCGGGAGTGCGCCGCCCGCGCCCTGCTGCTGCCCCGCCGCAGCCCCGGCAAGCGCACGCCGCTGTGGCAGCAGCGCCAGCGCGCCGCCCAACTCCTCCAGGTGGCGAGCGAGTTCGGCTCGTTCCCCATCGTGCTGGAGGCGGTCCGCGAGTGCCTCCAGGACGTCTTCGACGTCCCGGGCCTGACGGAGCTGATGGCCGACATCGAGGCCCGCCGGGTCCGCCTGGTGGAGGTCACCACGCCCGAGCCGTCCCCGTTCGCCCGCTCGCTGCTGTTCGGCTACGTCGCCCAGTTCCTCTACGAGGGCGACTCCCCGCTGGCCGAGCGCCGGGCCGCCGCGCTCTCCCTGGATTCCCGGCTGCTGGCCGAACTGCTGGGCCAGGCCGAGCTGCGCGAGCTGCTGGACGCCGAGGTGCTCGCCGAGCTGGAGCGCGAGCTCCAGTGGCGCACCGACGACCGCCGCGCCAAGGACCCCGAGGGCGTCGCCGACCTGCTGCGGCTGCTGGGGCCGCTGACCGACGCGGAGCTGGCCGAGCGCGGCGCTGAGCCGGGCTGGGCCGGGGAGCTGGCCGCGGCCCGCCGCGCCATCCGGGTGCGGATCGCCGGCGCCGAGCACTGGGCCGCCGTCGAGGACGCCGGACGCCTGCGGGACGCCCTGGGCACCGCCCTCCCTGTGGGCGTCCCCGAGTCCTTCACCGAGCCCGTCAAGGACCCGCTGGGCGATCTGCTGTCCCGCTACGCCCGCACCCACGGCCCGTTCACCGCCGAGCAGGCCGCCGCCCGCTTCGGCCTGGGCACCGCCGTCACCGACGGCGCCCTGCACCGCCTGGCCGCCGCCGGCCGACTGGTGCAGGGGGAGTTCCATCCCGAGGGCATCGGCCAGGAGTGGTGCGACGCCCAGGTGCTCCGCCGGCTGCGCCGCCGTTCGCTGGCCGCGCTGCGGGAGGAGCTGGAGCCGGTGCCGCCCGCCGCGCTGGCCGCCTTCCTGCCCCAGTGGCAGCACGTCGGCGCGCCCCGCCCGGCCGCCGCCCCCGGCGCCCCCGCACCGACGGCCCCCTCGTCGTCCGGGCTGCGCGGGATCGACGGCCTGGTGCGCGCCGTCGAGCAGCTCCAGGGCGCGCCGGTGCCGGCCTCGGCCCTGGAGAAGCTGATCCTGCCGTCCCGGGTCGCCGGCTACGCCCCGGCCCTCCTGGACGAGCTGACCGCCACCGGCGAGGTGCTGTGGGCCGGCGCCGGCGCCCTCCCCGGCAAGGACGGCTGGCTCTCCCTCCACCTCGCCGACGCGGCGCCCCTGCTGCTCCCGCCCCCGCTCCCCTTGGAGCTGTCCGCGCTGCACGAAGCGGTGCTGGCCGCCCTCGCCCCCGGCTACGGCCTCTTCTTCCGCCAGATCGCCGACCAGGTCCGCGCCACCACCCACCCGGACGCCACCGATCCGCAGCTCGCCGACGCCCTGTGGGAGCTGGCCTGGTCGGGGCGGCTGACCAACGACACGCTGGCACCGCTGCGCGCCCTGCTCGGCTCGGGCCGCACGGCCGGGGCCACCGCCCACCGCGCCCGCCGCGCCGTCCCCCGGGGCCGGTACGGCTCGCTGTCCGCGGCCGCGCGCCCCGCCGCCGGCCGCTCCGGGCCGCCGACGGTCGGCGGCCGCTGGTCCCTGCTGCCCGCCGCCGAGCCGGATCCCACCCGCCGCGCCCACGCCCTGGCCCGTACGCTCCTGGACCGGCACGGCATCGTGACCCGCGGCGCGGTCGCAGCCGAGGGGGTCACCGGCGGTTTCTCCGCCGCGTACCGCGTGCTGTCCGTCTTCGAGGAGTCCGGGCAGGCCCGCCGCGGCTACGTGGTCGAGGGGCTGGGCGCCGCCCAGTTCGCGATGGACGGCGCGGTGGACCGGCTGCGGGCGATCAACAGCCGGCGGGAGCGCGAGACCGGGAGCCCGTTCCCCGAGCCAGGCCCGTTCCCGGGCGGCGGCCCGGGGCAGCCGCGCCCCGGCGGCCCGCCGCGCGCCCTGGTCCTGGCCGCCGCCGACCCGGCCAACGCCTACGGCGCGGCGCTGGCCTGGCCCGAGCCGCCCGAGGGCGCCACCCACAAGCCGGGCCGCAAGGCCGGTTCCCTGGTCGCCCTGGTCGACGGCGAGCTGGCGCTCTACATGGAGCGCGGCGGCAGGACGCTGCTCCTGTGGCCGCTGGGCCCCGATCCCGCCGACGCCGCCGCCGACCCCCGGCTCCGCTCCGCCGTCGAGGCGCTGACCGACGCGGCCCGGGCCGGCGCCCTCGGCACGATCACCACCGAGCGCATCAACGGCACCTCCGCCCTCACCTCCCCCTACGCACCGCTCCTGGAGGCCGCGGGCTTCCACGCGACGCCCCGGGGGCTGCGGCTGCGCGGCTGACCCCGGGCACCGGCGGCGGGGCCCGCGGGCCCCGGGCCCGGCGCCACCGGTGCATGATGGCCCCATGCCCGAAGGCGACACCGTCTGGCGGCTGGCCGGCCGCCTCCACCACGCGCTGGCCGGCAGCCCGCTGACCCGCTGCGACCTGCGGGTCCCCCGGCTGGCCACGGTGGACCTGACCGGGCGCGAGGTGCTGGCGGTGGTCCCGCGCGGCAAGCACCTGCTCACCCGCTTCGAGGGCGGTCTGACCCTCCACTCCCACCTGCGGATGGACGGCGCCTGGAAGCTCTACGCCCCGACCGAGCGCTGGCGCGGCGGCCCCGCCCACCAGATCCGCGCGGTCCTCGGCACCGCCGCGCACACCGCTGTCGGCTACCGCCTCCCCGTCCTGGACCTGCTGCGCACCGCCGACGAGGACCGGGTCACCGGCCACCTCGGCCCCGATCTGCTCGGGCCCGACTGGGACCCGGACGAGGCGCTGCGCCGGCTGCTGGCCGCCCCCGGCCGCCCCCTCGGCGAGGCCCTGCTGGACCAGCGCAATCTCGCCGGGATCGGCAATGTCTTCACGTGCGAGCTGTGCTTCCTGCTCGGCGCCTCCCCCTGGCTCCCGGTCGGCGCGCTGCCCGCCCCCGAGCGCGCCCCGGCGCTCGCCAAGCGGCTCCTGGAGGCGAACAAGGACCGCCCGGCCCGGACCACCACCCCCAGCGGCCGTCCGGACCGCCGCCTGTGGGTCTACGGCCGCGCCGGCCGCCCCTGCCTGCGCTGCGGTACGCCCGTCCGCACCGCCGGCCAGGGCCCCGCCACCGAGGACCGCGTCACCTACTGGTGCCCGTCCTGCCAGCCGCCCCCGCCAACGGCCGCCACCCCACCCGCCACCTGAGCGCGCCCCCCACCCCACCCGCGCCCCGTCCATCGACCCCTACTTGACACCCCATCAGCTGCCGACGCGTCACCACCGGCCCGCCACCAAGGCTCCCGCCACCGGCCCGGCCCCCGACCCCGGGGCCACCCCCGGCCGCAACGAAACCCCGCCCCACCCCACCGAAAACACCGAAGCACCGAAGCACCGGAACTCGGGACACCGAAACACGGAGGCACGGCGACACGGAGACACGGAGACACACGATCCCGAAAGCCCCCCTCACCGCCCCCGCGTACGCCACCAGCGCCTCAGCACCACCCCGCTGCGCCGCCGCCACAGCCGGACGAACCGCCAGGCCCGTACGAGTTCCGCCGGCACCCCGGGCGCCGCCCCGCCGCGCGGCCGGCCGCCCCGGCCGGTCCACGGGACGCAGTGCACCGGCAGCAGGCTGAGCCCCCACCCGGCCGCCGCCACCGCCCCCTCGACCGGCCCGGTCGACCCCGGCGACAGGACCAGGCGGCCGAGCGCCCACCACCACAGCCCCCCGACGAGCGCCGCGGATATCCACCGCCCCGGCGCGGGTCTCGCACCCCTCGCCATGCCTGCCTCCTCGGGCCGACGCTAGACCGGGCCCGCCGCCCGGCGGCAGGGGCGCACCGGCGCACGCCCCAGCGCGTGCGGTGCGCCCCGGGAACACCGGACGGCGGGCCCGGTCAGCGGCCGGTCACCGGGACTCGGCCTGGAACATCCAGTGGTGCTTCTCCAGGTCGGCGGTGAGCCCGATGAGGAGGTCCTGGGTGACCGGGTCGGGCTGGTCGGTGGCGCTGATCCGCTCCCGCATCCGGCGGATGACCGCACCGAGCGCGTCGACCATCGTGCGGACCACGTCGCCGTCCTGGATCCAGCCCTCCGGCCCCTCGCTGATGCCGCTGGTCTTGGCGACCGTCGCGGCCCGGCCGTCCGGGGTGACCCCGATCGCCGAGGCCCGCTCGGCCACCGTGTCGGCGTGCTGGCGGGCGCTGGCGACCACTTCGTCGAGCTGGAGGTGGACGGAGCGGAAGCGCGGACCGACGACGTTCCAGTGCACCTGCTTGGCGAGCAGGGAGAGATCGACCAGGTCGACCAGGGCGCCCTGGAGGGCATTGCCGACGACGGTGCGGGCTTCATCGGAGAGCGTGCTTGTGACCACAGACATCCAGATACTCCTTTTCAGGTGCATGGAGGATATTCGGGCGAATATTCCGATTTAGCCCCATGGTACGGGCCGGGGCTCCGCTCCGGGCGGCCCGGGCCGTCCGGCCGGGCCAGCCCCCGGGCGCCGCACCGGCGGCCGGGCGGGAGCGCCCCGCGGACAGCAGGAAGCCCCGGTGGGCTGCTGCCCACCGGGGCTCCGGCTATGCACGGACCGGGAGGTCCCGGATCTCAGGCCGCGACGACATCCACGACGTCGGCCGGGGGCTTGATGGTCACACGCTCCTCCGGCACACCGGCCAGGGACGTGACGGACACCGAATTGAGCTTCGGCCGGACCGGTGCGGGCACCGTGTCGGTCGCGGCCGCGGACGCGGCCAGCTCGGCGAGCGCCAGCTCGTCGCTGACCTCCCGCATCAGCTCGGACATGCGCACATCCAGCGCGTCGCAGATCGCCGAGAGCAGCTCGGAGGACGCCTCCTTCTGGCCCCTCTCGACCTCGGACAAGTAGCCGAGCGACACCCGGGCGGAGGACGAGACCTCGCGCAGGGTGCGGCCTTGGCGCTGACGCTGTCGGCGCAGCACGTCACCCAGCAGGCGACGAAGCAGAATCATCGCTGGCTCCCTCCTCGGACCTCGGATGCGGATCCTTCTCGCCCCACCGTACCGCCTCGGGCCGCGGCCGTGCCGGGAGCGAGTACGTGTTCACTCAGGGCTGCAAACATCCATTCCCCCCGTGTTGTTCCGTATCCTGTGCCCGCTCATTTTCTGTGAGTTCGCTCAACAGAAGCTCCAGAACGGCTTGGACGGTGTCACGACGGATCCGCTCGCGGTCCCCCGCCAGCGCCAGCCGCCGGACCGCCCCCGCACCGTCCGGGCCCTGCACGGCCACGTAGACGGTGCCCACCGGCTGCCCGTCCTGCGGCTCGGGCCCGGCGACGCCCGTGGTGGCGATGCCCCAGTCGGCGCCCAGCACCCGCCGTACGCCGCGGGCCATCTGCCGCGCGACCTCGCCGTCGACCGCGCCCCGCGCGGCCAGCAGCGCACCGTCCACCCCCAGCACGTCCCGCTTGACGTCGGTGGCGTACGCGGTGACCGCACCGCGCACCACCCGCGAGGCGCCGGGTACGGCGGTCAGCGCACCGGCGACCAGCCCGCCGGTGAGCGACTCGGCCACCGCCAGGCTCTGCCGCCGCCCGGCGAGCACGTCGAGCGCCCCGGCCGCCGCAGAACCCGGCGCGCTCACCGGACCCCGCTCTCTTCCCCGCGCGCGGCCCGCTCCCGGGCCAGCCCGGCCCGGCGCAGCACCACGGCCTGCCGGACGTAGTCCAGCCCGGTCGCCACGGTCAGCGCGACCGCCACCGCCATCACCCACCAGCGGAAGGTGGCCAGCGGTCCGGACAGCACCAGCACGTACATGCCCACGGCGGTGCCCTGCGCCAATGTCTTGATCTTGCCGCCGCGACTGGCCGGAATCACTCCGTGCTTGATCACCCAGAAGCGCATCAGCGTGATCCCCAGCTCCCGGAAGAGGATCACGCCGGTGACCCACCAGGACAGATCCCCGAGCACCGACAGGCAGATCAGCGCGGCGCCCATGATCGCCTTGTCCGCGATCGGATCGGCGATCTTGCCGAAGTCGGTGACCAGGTTGTACGTACGGGCCAGGTGCCCGTCGAAGACATCGGTGATCATGGCGATGGCGAAGGCCGCCCAGGCGAACGACCGCCAGGCCGGGTTCGTCCCGCCGTCGTGCATCAGCAGCAGCACGAACGCCGGCACGAGCAGCAGCCGCAGCATCGTCAGGACGTTGGCGATGTTCCACAGCCCGGCCTGCCGGACGGCCGGCGCGGTGCGCGGCCCCCCGGCGGCGGAAGCCGAGGCTCCGCTCATCTGCCCGCCTCCTCGCTACACCCCGTACCGACCACCGACAGCACCTCCGCCACGAGGTCCACGCCCTCGCTCGCGACGACCTTTGCTTCGACCATACGACCGGGCCGCAGGTCCCGGCCGCTCGTGAGGAGCGTGACCCCGTCGGTCTCCGGCGCCTGGTGCGCGGCCCGCCCGACGATGCCGTCGTCCTCGTCGTCGACCCGGTCCACCAGCACCCGGACCGTCTCCCCGACCCGCTCGGCCGCCCGCTGCGCGGTCAGCTCCTCGGCCAGCCGGGACACCCGGTCCAGCCGCTCGGCGACCACCTCCGGGTCGAGCTTGCCGTCGTAGCCGGCCGCCTCGGTGCCCTCTTCGTCGGAGTACCCGAAAACGCCGATGGCATCCAGGCGGGCCTCGTTCAGGAACCGCTCCAGCTCCGCCAGGTCGCTCTCGGACTCCCCGGGGAAGCCCACGATGAAGTTGGAGCGCGCCCCGGCTTCCGGGGCCTTCGTCCGGATCGTCTCCAGCAGCTCCAGGAAGCGGTCGGTGTCGCCGAACCGCCGCATCGCACGCAGCACGCCCGGCGCCGAGTGCTGGAAGGACAGGTCGAAGTAGGGCGCGACCTTGTCCGTACCGGTCAGCACGTCGATCAGACCGGGCCGCATCTCGGCGGGCTGGAGGTAGCTGACCCGGATCCGCTCGATGCCGTCCACCGCGGCCAGCTCCGGCAGCAGCGTCTCCAGCAGCCGGATGTCGCCGAGGTCCTTGCCGTAGGAGGTGTTGTTCTCGGAGACCAGCATCACCTCCTTGACGCCCTGCTCGGCCAGCCAGCGGGTCTCGGCCAGCACGTCGGAGGGGCGGCGGGAGATGAACGAGCCTCGGAAGGAGGGGATGGCGCAGAACGAGCAGCGCCGGTCGCAGCCGGAGGCCAGCTTCACCGAGGCGACCGGCTCGCTGCCCAGCCGGCGGCGCAGCGGCGCCCGCGGCCCGGAGGCCGGCGCGACACCTTCGGGCAGGTCCTGCGGCGCGGGCGCCGGCTCGGCGGCGGTCTGCGCGTGGCCGGGCAGCGCGACCCCGGCGGCGTCCTGCCGCTCGGCCGGGCTGATCGGCAGCAGCTTGCGGCGGTCGCGCGGGGTGTGCGAGGCGTGGATGCCGCCGCTGAGGATGGTCTGGAGCCGGTCGGAGATGTCGGCGTAGTCGTCGAAACCGAGCACGCCGTCCGCCTCCGGCAGCGCCTCGGCCAGCTCCTTGCCGTAGCGCTCGGCCATGCAGCCGACGGCGACCACGGCCTGGGTCCGGCCGCCGCCCTCCTTGGCCGCGGCCTTGAGATCGTTGGCCTCCAGCAGGGCGTCGACGGAGTCCTTCTTGGCGGCCTCGACGAAACCGCAGGTGTTGACGACGGCCACATCCGCGTCGGCGGCGTCCTCGACGAGCTCCCAGCCGTCCGCTGCCAAGCGGCCTGCGAGCTCCTCCGAGTCCACCTCGTTACGGGCGCAGCCAAGGGTGACAAGGGCGACGGTACGGCGTTCGGGCATGGGGCTCAGCCTACTTCGTCCCGGACACCCCCACGGCGCGCAGGTCGGTGCCGCCCGCTCCGGGACGTCCCGGGGCGGGCGGCACCGACCTGCGGGGCGGCGGGCCTCAGCCCGCCTGCGGGTCTCCCGGCGTGTAGCTCAGCCGCTCCACCGTGCCCTCGTCGCCGACCTTCTTGACCTCCTTGCCGTTGACGTACAGCTGTACGGCCCCGGCGTTGCCCACGACGAGATCGATCCGCTTCTTGTCGGTGAACGTCTTCGACTCCCCCTGCTTGAGCAGCCCGTCCTGGAGGAGCTTGCCGCTGGCGTCCTTGGCGGAGATCCAGCTCTGCCCGTCCTTGGCGGTCACCTTGATCGTGACCTTGTCCTTGGGCAGTCCGGCGATGGCGCTGTCGGAGGGGGCCGGCTGCGGAGGCTGGGGGGCGCGCGGATGGATGGTGCGGGCCGGTCCCGGCTTGTCGGCCTTGGCGGTGTCGGCGGCGATCGGGCCGCCCTGGTGCTTGCCGCCGCTGCTGAAGAAGGTGAAACCGGCGAAGCCGACGACCGCGACGATCGCCGCGACCATCGCGGCGGTCCAGTTGGGGCGGCGCGGTTCCGGCCGGATCCGCTCCGCCTCGAAGAGCGGCGCGGCCACCGTCGGGGTGGGCCGGCCGCCGTGCTCGGCGTCGTAGCGCTCGACCAGGGGCCGGGGGTCGAGGGAGACGGCGCGGGCGAGCGCTCTGATGTGTCCGCGCGCGTAGACGTCGCCGCCGCAGCGCGAGAAGTCGTCCTGTTCGATCGCGTGCACGATGGGGATCCGCACCCGCGTCGCCGTACTGACCTCTTCGACGGTCAGTCCCGCGCCGATGCGGGCCTGCTGGAGGACGCGGCCGAGCGAGGGCCGCTCCGGACCGGGGGAAGACCGGTCCTCTTCGGGGGAGTTGGGGGAGTTGCCGATGGACACGGGGGCGCCTTTCGAGCGTGTAGCCACCTGCTGGAAGTTCAGTCTAGGGGTGTTGCGAAAGGGTCGGGCAAGCGGGAGAGCCGGGTTTGTACGCCATCAGAACGCCCCGCGGCGGTGCCCCGGGGCCGGAGGGCGGCAGCGCCCTCCCCCGCTTCCCTCAACTTGACGTGCCGCCAAGGAAAACGGTTGCCTTCCCGCACGGACGAGGGGGCCCGTACGTGCGAGCTACTGGGTAGCCTCCCCCCGGATCACCGCGAGCACTCCGTCCAATTCGTCCGGCTTCACCAGCACGTCGCGCGCCTTGGAGCCCTCGCTCGGCCCGACGATGTTCCGCGACTCCATCAGGTCCATCAGCCGGCCGGCCTTGGCGAACCCCACCCGCAGCTTCCGCTGGAGCATCGACGTCGACCCGAACTGGGTCGAGACCACCAGCTCGGCCGCCTGGCACAGCAGGTCCAGGTCGTCGCCGATGTCCTCGTCGATCTCCTTCTTCTTCGCGGTGCCGACGGTGACGTCGTCCCGGAAGACCGGGGTCATCTGGTCCTTGCAGTGCCGGACGACGGCGGCCACCTCGTCCTCGGTGACGAACGCGCCCTGCATCCGGACCGGCTTGTTCGCCCCCATCGGCAGGAACAGCCCGTCGCCCTTGCCGATCAGCTTCTCGGCGCCCGGCTGGTCCAGGATGACCCGGCTGTCGGCCAGCGAGGAGGTCGCGAACGCCAGCCGGGACGGCACGTTCGCCTTGATCAGGCCGGTGACCACGTCGACCGAGGGCCGCTGGGTCGCCAGCACCAGGTGGATGCCGGCGGCGCGGGCCAGCTGCGTGATCCGGACGATGGCGTCCTCGACGTCCCGCGGCGCCACCATCATCAGGTCCGCCAGCTCGTCGACGATCACCAGCAGGTACGGGTACGGCGCCAGCTCCCGCTCACTGCCCTCGGGGGTCTTCAGCTTGCCGGAGCGGACCGCCGCGTTGAAGTCGTCGATGTGGCGGTAGCCGAACGCCGCGAGGTCGTCGTAGCGCAGGTCCATCTCGCGCACCACCCACTGGAGCGCCTCGGCGGCCCGCTTGGGGTTGGTGATGATCGGCGTGATCAGGTGCGGGATGCCCTCGTAGGCGGTCAGCTCCACCCGCTTGGGGTCGACCAGCACCATCCGGACGTCCTCGGGCGTGGCCCGCATCATGATCGAGGTGATCAGGCAGTTGATGCAGGACGACTTGCCGGAGCCGGTGGCACCGGCCACCAGGATGTGCGGCATCTTCGCCATGTTCGCCATCACGTAGCCGCCCTCGACGTCCTTGCCGAGCGCGACCAGCATCGGATGGTCGTCCTCCGCGGCGTCCGCCAGCCGCAGCACGTCGCCGACGTTGACCATCTCGCGGTCGGTGTTGGGGATCTCGATGCCGACCGCGGACTTGCCCGGGATCGGCGAGATGATCCGCACGTCCGGCGAGGCCACCGCGTACGCGATGTTCTTGGCCAGCGCGGTGATCTTCTCGACCTTCACCGCGGGGCCCAGCTCGATCTCGTAGCGGGTGACCGTCGGGCCGCGGGTGAAGCCGGTGACCGCGGCGTCCACCTTGAACTCGGTGAAGACGTTGGTCAGCGCGTGCACTATGGCGTCGTTGGCGGCGCTGCGGGACTTGCCCGGGCCGCCGCGGGTCAGCAGGTCCAACGACGGCAGCGCGTAGGTGATGTCGCCGGCGAGCTGGAGCTGCTCGGCGCGCTGCGGCAGCTCGCCGGACGGCTCCGGCGCCGCCTTGGTGAGGTCGGGCACCGCGCGCTTGGTGAGGTCCGGCACCGGCCCGGACCCGGCGGCCTTCCCGGGCCCCTGCTCCGCGGGCGGCTCCGCGCCCCGGGCCGGCGGCACCGATGTGCTGTCCGCCCCGGGGTCCGTCCCGGGGTCCGCACCGCGCTCCCGGCGCTCCCCGGCGACCGCGCCGCTCAGCTCGGCGACCACCGGTGAGGGCTGGACGCCGTGCAGCACCGCGCCGTCCAGCGCGGCGGCGGCCGCGGCGGCCACGTCCACCGCATCCATCGGCCGGTCGGCGCCCTGGCCGGCGGCCCGGCGCGGCCGGCGCCGCTTGCCGAGCGCGGCCTCCTCCAGCGCGTCCGGGTCGTCCGGCGGCGGTGCCGCGGCGCGCCGCGGCCGGCGGGCCGGCTCCTCGCGCCACTCCGCGCCGTACGCCGCCTCGTCGTCGTACGGGTCGGGGTCCGCGGTCTCCAGGATGCCCAGCCGCGCGCCGAGCGCCCGCAGCCGCTGCGGGATGGCGTTCACCGGCGTCGCGGTCACCACCAGCAGCCCGAAGACGGTCAGCAGCACCAGCAGCGCCACCGCCAGGGTCTGCCCGACGGTGAAGATCAGCGGTTTGGAGACCGCCCAGCCGACATAGCCGCCGGCGTCCTGTATGGCGGCGAGCCCGTCCCCGCGCCCCGGGGAGCCGCAGGCCATCGCCACCTGCCCGAGCACGCCGATCACCAGCGCGGACAGCCCGATGATGATCCGGCCGTTGGCCTCCGGCCGCTCCGGGTGCCGGATCAGCCGGACCGCGATCCCGCCGAGCAGGATCGGCACGACCAGGTCCAGCCGCCCGAACGCGCCGGTGACCAGCAGCTCGACGAGGTTGCCGACCGGCCCGGAGAGATTGGACCAGGTGCCCGCCGCGACCACCAGCGCCAGACCGAGCAGCAGCAGCGCCAGCCCGTCCTTGCGGTGCGCCGGATCGAGGTTCTTGGCGCCGCGGCCGAAGCTGCGGAACACCGCCCCGATGGCGTGCGCGGTCCCGAGCCAGCAGGCGCGCACGAGGCGGTAGACACCCCCGGTCGGCGACGGCGCCGGCTTCGGCGCGGGCCGCTTGGCGGGCGCCTTCCTGGCCGGTGCCTGCTTCGCGGGCGCGGCCTTCCTGGCCGGCGGCCGGCGCGCGGGCGCCTTCTTGGCGGCGGTCTTCTTCGCGGCGCCCCCGGACTGTCCGGCGCGCGGCTTGGCGGGGCCCGCCGTGCGCTGGGTTCCCTTGCCGGACGTACGTGAGGCCATGCCGACGAGATTACAGGCGCCGGAGCGCACGGCACGAGCGCGCGGCGCTTCACCCATTCGTGTCGCGCGCCGGGCGCGTGAAAGGCCGTCAGACGGCCGCGGACGCCCCGTCAGGCGGTCGGCGCCCCGGCTCCCGGCTCCAGCGCGTCCAGGGCCCGCCGCAGGCCGGTGAGCTTGCGCTCCAGATGCGCGGCGGTCGCCACCGCCGCGGCGTCCGCGGACTCGTCGAGCTGTTTGGAGAGCGCCTCGGCCTGCTCCTCGACCGCGGCCAGCCGCGCCGAGAGCTCGGCGAGCAGCCCGGCGGACTCCTTGTCACCGGCGCTCTGCCGGCCGCCGTCCAGCTGGAGCCGCAGCAGCGCAGCCTGCTCGCGCAGCTGGCAGTTCTTCATGTACAGGTCGACGAAGACCGAGACCTTGGCGCGCAGCACCCACGGGTCGAACGGCTTGGAGATGTAGTCGACCGCGCCGGCCGCGTAGCCGCGGAAGGTGTGGTGCGGGCCGTGGTTGATCGCGGTGAGGAAGATGATCGGGATGTCGCGGGTGCGCTCCCGGCGCTTGATGTGCGCGGCGGTCTCGAAGCCGTCCATCCCCGGCATCTGCACATCGAGCAGAATCACCGCGAAGTCGTCGGTGAGCAGTGCTTTGAGCGCTTCCTCCCCGGACGATGCCCGCACCAGTGTCTGATCGAGCGCGGAGAGGATCGCCTCCAGCGCCAGCAGATTCTCCGGCCGGTCATCGACCAGGAGGATCTTGGCCTTCTGCACCATGGCCCGTCCTCCTCGCCCCGGCATGGAACCGGACGCCGCCCCAGGGGACGACTCCGTCACGCCGCCCGTCCTTGTGCCGGTCATGGTAGCTGCACCCCGCCTGTCGCCACACCCTGTCACCGCGATGTCACTGTGCACGTAGCGGAAACGCAGGGCGAGACGAGAAGGTTCCCCGCATCCCGCGGTCCCACACGTTCACGGCCACACTCCGTCAGCACGCGATGATCCTCTTCCACCGTCCATAGTGGACGCCCACCCGACGGTCCGTCACCTCTGGCGCATCCAGTGCTCCATCACCGACAGCAGGTGGTCGGTGTCCACCGGCTTGGTCACGTAGTCCGACGCCCCGGAGTCGATGCTCTTCTCCCGGTCGCCCTTCATGGCCTTCGCGGTCAGCGCGATGATCGGCAGCCCGGCGAACTGCGGCATCCGACGGATCGCCGCGGTCGTCGCGTACCCGTCCATCTCGGGCATCATGATGTCCATCAGGACCAGCACGATATCGTCGTGCTGCTCCAGCACCTCGATGCCCTCCCGGCCGTTCTCCGCGTACAGCACCGACAGGCCGTGCTGCTCCAGGACGCTGGTCAGCGCGAAGACGTTGCGGATGTCGTCGTCGACGATCAGCACCTTCTCGCCGTGGAAGCCGCCCTCGAAGCCGGGATCGACCAGGTCCTGGCCGTTGCCGAGCCAGGACTCCTCCGGCTGCCGGTCGGGCTGCGGCGCCGCGGCCGGCGCCGGCTGCGGCGCCCCCGCGGGCGGCTGGCCCGGCAGCGCCGGCCGCCGCGGTCCGGCGGCGACCGCCCGCCGACGGCGCCGGCTCAGCGCGCCGGCGCCCCGCTCGCGCGAGGTCTCCTCGCCCTGCTGGTCACCGTCCTCGGTCTCCCGCGCCTCGGCGTCCATCGCCAGCCCGCCGGCGACCAGCTGCGGGTAGCCCTGCGGGGGCAGCCCGCCGGGGCTGTGCGGGAGGTAGAGCGTGAACGTCGAACCGCGGTTGGGCTCGCTCTGGGCGTGGATCTCACCGCCCAGCAGCCGGGCGATCTCCCGGCTGATGGACAGGCCCAGGCCGGTGCCGCCGTACTTGCGGCTGGTCGTGCCGTCCGCCTGCTTGAACGCCTCGAAGATCACCCGCATCTTGCTGGAGGCGATGCCGATACCGGTGTCGGTCACCGAGAACGCGATCATCCCGGCGTCCGGGTCGCGCAGCGAGCCGTGCTCCAGCAGCTGCTCCCGGATGGCCACCGGCACGTCCTCGCCGGCCGGCCGGATCACCAGCTCCACCGCGCCGCTGTCGGTGAACTTCACCGCGTTGGACAGCAGGTTGCGCAGCACCTGGAGCAGCCGCTGCTCGTCGGTGTGCAGCGTCGCGGGCAGCTCCGGGGAGACCCGGACGGAGAAGTCCAGGCCCTTCTCGGCGGTCAGCGGCCGGAACGTCGCCTCGACGTAGTCGACCAGCTGCACCAGCGCGATCCGGGTCGGTGAGACGTCCATCTTGCCCGCCTCGACCTTCGACAGGTCCAGGATGTCGTTGATCAGCTGGAGCAGGTCGGAACCGGCGCCGTGGATGGTCTCGGCGAACTCCACCTGCTTCGGGGAGAGGTTCCCCTCGGCGTTGTCGGCCAGCAGCTTGGCGAGGATGAGCAGGGAGTTCAGCGGCGTCCGCAGCTCGTGCGACATGTTCGCCAGGAACTCCGACTTGTAGCGCATGGACACCGCGAGCTGCTCGGCCCGCTCCTCCAGGACCTGCCGCGCCTCCTCGATCTCGGTGTTCTTCACCTCGATGTCGCGGTTCTGCGCCCGCAGCTGCTCGGCCTTCTCCTCCAGTTCGGAGTTGGACAGCTCCAGCGCCTTCTGCCGGCTCTCCAACTCCGCCGAACGCTCCCGGAGTTGCTCGGTCAGCTCCTGCGACTGCTTCAGCAGCACCTCGGTCTTGGTGTTCACCGAGATGGTGTTGACACTGGTCGCGATCATCTCGGCGATCTGGTTGAGGAAGTCCTTCTGGATCTGGGTGAACGGCTGGAAGGACGCCAGCTCGATGACCCCGAGCACCTTGTCCTCGAACAGCACCGGCAGCACGATGACGTTGGCCGGCGGCGCCTCCCCGAGCCCCGAGGCGATCTTGAGGTAGCCGGAGGGCACGTTCTCCACCAGAATCGTGCGGCCCTCCTCGGCCGCCGTCCCGATCAGCGTCTCCCCCGGCTTGAACACCGTCGGCATCCCGCCCATCGCGTAGCCGTACGAGCCCATCAGCCGCAGCTCGTACCCGCCGTCGCCGGCCGCGCCGAGCTCCTGGTCGTCCGGGCGCGCGGCGAGGAAGAACGCGCCGTGCTGCGCGGAGACCGCGGGCGACAGCTCGCTCATGATGAGGGTCGCGACGTCCTTGAGGTCGCGGCGGCCCTGCATCAGACCGGAGATCCGGGCGAGGTTGCCCTTGAGCCAGTCCTGCTCCTCGTTGGCGAGGGTGGTCTCCCGGAGCGTGGAGATCATGGTGTTGATGTTGTCCTGGAGCTCCAGGATCTCGCCGGCCGCGTCCACGTCGATCCGGACGTTGTGGTCGCCCAGGGTCACCGCGGCGGCGACCGCGGCGATGGCGCGCACCTGCCGGGTGAGGTTCCCGGCCATCTCGTTCACCGACTCCGTCAGGTCCTTCCAGGTGCCGGCCACGCCGCGCACCTGCGCCTGACCGCCCAGCTGGCCCTCCGTACCCACCTCGCGGGCCACCCTGGTGACCTGCTCGGCGAACGACGACAGCTGGTCGACCATCGTGTTGATGGTGGTCTTCAGCGCCAGGATCTCGCCCCGCGCGTCGATGTCGATCTTCTTGGTCAGGTCGCCCTTGGCGATGGCGGTGGTGACCATGGCGATGTTGCGCACCTGGCCGGTGAGGTTGTTGGCCATGGAGTTCACCGACTCGGTGAGGTCCTTCCACGTCCCGGCGACACCGGGGACGCGGGCCTGACCGCCGAGGATGCCGTCGGTGCCCACCTCACGGGCCACCCGGGTCACCTCGTCGGCGAACGACGAGAGCGTGGTCACCATGGTGTTGACGGTGTCGGCGAGCTGCGCGACCTCGCCGCGCGCCTCGACCGTCACCTTCTTCGTCAGGTCGCCGTTGGCCACCGCCGCCGAGACCTGCGAGATGTTCCGCACCTGGATGGTCAGGTTGTTGGCCATCAGGTTGACGTTGTCGCTGAGGTCCTTCCAGATGCCGGTGACGCCCGGCACCCGCGCCTGGCCGCCGAGCTGGCCCTCCGTACCGACCTCGCGCGCCACCCGCGTCACCTGCTCCGCGAACAGCGACAGCTGGTCGACCATGGTGTTCACGGTCGTGACCAGTTCGAGGATCTCGCCCTTGGCGTCGACGGTGATCTTCTTGGACAGGTCACCGCGGGCCACCGCGGTCGTCACCTCGCCGATGTTGCGCACCTGCGAGGTCAGGTTGTTCGCCATGAAGTTGACGGACTGGGTGAGGTCCTTCCACGTCCCGCTGACGCCCTGGACCTCGGCCTGGCCGCCCAGGATGCCCTCGGTGCCGACCTCGCGGGCGACCCGGGTGACCTCCTCGGCGAACGACGAGAGCTGGTCCACCATCGTGTTGAGGGTGTTCTTCAGCTCCAGGATCTCGCCCCGGGCGTCCACGTCGATCTTCTGCGAGAGGTCACCGCGCGCCACCGCGGTCGCGACCTGGGCGATGTTGCGGACCTGCGCGGTGAGGTTGCCGGCCATGCCGTTCACCGAGTCGGTCAGGTCGCGCCAGACACCGGCGACGCCCGGCACCTGCGCCTGCCCGCCCAGCCGGCCTTCCGTACCGACCTCCCGGGCCACCCGGGTCACCTGCTCGGCGAAGGCCGAGAGCTGGTCGACCATCGTGTTGATGGTGTTCTTCAGCTCCAGGATCTCGCCGCGCGCGTCGACGTCGATCTTCTGCGACAGGTCACCGCGCGCCACCGCCGTCGTCACCTGGGCGATCTGCCGCACCTGCGACGTGAGGTTCCCCGCCATGAAGTTGACGGAGTCGGTCAGTTCCTTCCACGTCCCGCTGACGCCGTCCACCCGCGCCTGACCGCCGAGCCGGCCCTCGGTACCCACGTCCCGGGCCATCCGCGTCACCTGGTCGGCGAACGACGACAGCTGGTCCACCATGGTGTTCACGGTGTTCTTCAGCTGGAGCATCTCACCGGAGACGTCGACCGTGACCTTCTGCGACAGGTCGCCGTTGGCCACCGCCGTCGTCACCTGCGCGATGTTGCGCACCTGCCCGGTGAGGTTGCGGAACGCGGTGTTGACGGAGTCGGTGAGGTCCTTCCAGGTGCCGGCCGCGCCCGGTACGGCGGCCTGGCCGCCCAGTTCGCCCTCGACGCCGATCTCCCGCGCCACCCGGGTCACTTCGGAGCCGAACGCGGAGAGCTGGTCCACCATCGTGTTGACGGTGTTCTTCAACTCCAGCATCTCACCGGCCACATCGACGGTGACCTTCTGCGACAGATCGCCGTTGGCCACCGCCGTGGTCACCTGCGCGATGTCCCGGACCTGCCCGGTGAGGTTGCGGAAGGCGTTGTTCACCGAGTCGGTGAGGTCCTTCCACGTACCGGCCGCGCCCGGCACCTGCGCCTGCCCGCCCAGCTGCCCCTCGGCACCGACCTCGTTCGCCACCCGCGTCACCTCGTCGGCGAAGGTGCGCAGCGTCTCGGTCATGGTGTTGATGGTCTCGGCCAGCTGCGCCACCTCGCCGCGGGCGCTGACCGTCACCTTCTGCGACAGGTCGCCGTTCGCGACCGCGGTGGTGACCTGGGCGATACCGCGCACCTGCGCGGTCAGATTGCCCGCCATGAGGTTGACGGAGTCGGTCAGGTCCTTCCACACCCCGGCCACGCCGGGCACCTGCGCCTGGCCGCCCAGCTCGCCCTCGGTGCCGACCTCCCGCGCGACCCGGGTCACCTCGGAGGCGAACGAGGACAGCTGGTCCACCATCGTGTTGACGGTGTTCTTCAGCTCCAGCATCTCGCCGGCGACATGGACGGTCACCTTCCGCGACAGATCGCCCTTGGCGACGGCGGTGGTGACGAGCGCGATGTCGCGGACCTGCGCGGTCAGCCGGGACGCCATGGTGTTGACGGAGTCCGTCAGGTCCTTCCACGAACCCGACATCCCGCGCACCCGGGCCTGTCCGCCGAGCTTGCCCTCCGTACCGACCTCACTGGCCACCCGCGTGACCTCGTCGGTGAACGCGGAGAGCTGGTCCACCAGTCCGTTGACGGTCCGGCCGACCTTCAGGAACTCCCCGCGCAGGGGATGCTCCGAAGAGCTGTCCGAGCTGCGCGAGCGCAGATCCATCCGCTGCTCCAGGTCGCCCTCGGAGACCGCCGACAGCACCCGCCCGACCTCGGAGACCGGCCGCACCAGATCGTCGACCAGGGCGTTGGACGCCTCGATCGCCGCGGCCCAGGAGCCCTCGGCGGCGCCGACCTCCAGCCGCTCGGTGAGTTTTCCCTCACGTCCCACGACCCGGCGCACCCGCGCCAGCTCCCCCGTCAGATGCAGATTGCGGTCCGCGACCTCGTTGAAGACCGCCGCGATCTCCGACATCACGCCTTCGCCGGAAACCGTCAACCGCTTGCGGAAGTTTCCGTCCCGCATCGCGACGAGCGCCGCGAGCAGCCGATTCAGCGCGGCCGCATCGACCTCGGTCGTCCCGTTACCGCGGGCTCGTCCGCCTTTCGCGCGCGTGCTTGCGCCCCGCGCCGCTGCGCCAGACTCCACCGTGTCCCTCCCGCAGGGTCGACCGTTCTCACCGGGCTCTCTCTTCATGCTTGCCCAGTGTTTCACCATGGCTCAACCAGGCCATAACAGTTCGGCAGCATCGCACACCGTCCCACCGCACGATTGGGGCGAAAGACACGTGACCGGCATCCCCGGGCCCGGTGAAGGTAAGTAACCTGGCATACGGCTGTCCATCCGCTCTGCTTTCCCTACGGGCGGTGGTGCAAGCACGACAGGTATTCGGAGGGGCACCGCGACCATGGGGGAGCAGATCACCGACACACGCATGAGGAGACCAGTGATCACCGCGCGGGCCGCCGCCACCTTCGAGCCGGTCGGGCGCTCGGTCGCCACTGCCCGTGCTTTCGTCCGCGACACCCTCCAGGGCTGGGGCCACTCCGACATCGTCGACGACGCCGTGGTGCTCACCAGCGAGCTGGTCACCAATGCCGTGGTCCACGCCGGCACCGCCGCCGACGTACTGTGCCTGCGCACCGAGGGCGGCGTCCGGATCTCCGTCGCCGACCGCTACCCCGAGCGCGAGATCCCGCTCCAGAACACCGGCCAGGCCATGGTCCACCCCGACCGCGAGGGCGGCCGCGGCCTGCTGCTGTGCGGCGCGCTGGCCGCCCGCTGGGGTGTGGAGTACACCACCGACCGCAAACGCGTCTGGTTCCACCTCGACCTCCCCGACCGTCCGGCCGGCACCCGCTCGGCCGGCCCCGCCCTGCCCGTCGACGCCCTCCCGGTCACCGACACCCGGGTCCGGGTCGCGGTGATCCAGATCGACCGCGGCGGCTGCGTCACGTTCTGGAACGAGGACGCCGCCGACCTCTTCCGGTACGACCCCGAGCAGGTGATCGGCAAGCCGCTCAGCGACTTCGCCGCCTGGCCGCACACCCCCGGCACCGGCACCGGCATCGCCGAGGCGCTCCAGCTCTCCCGCTGGGAGGGGTCCTACGGCATAAGGGACGCCGAGGGCCGGGTCGTCCCCGTCTACGCCTCCCACCTGCGGGTCCGCGACGCCGGCGGCGAGGCGTCCACCGTCTGCCTCCTGGTCCGCGACCACGAGCGCGCCATCCTCCAGAGCCCCCAGCGGCCGCCCGCCACCGAGACCGCCGGCGCCCCCGAGGGCCGCCCCACCGACCCGTTCGAGGTCTTCATCGGCTCGCCGGCCCCCGACGACCTCGACGGCCTTCTCCAGCGCACCGTCGAACGCGCCCGCGACATGCTCGACGGCGACGCCGCCTACCTCCTGCTGGCCACCGACGACGAGACCGAACTGGAGGTCCGCGCCTCCACCGGCCTGCCCTCCGCCCGCCAGCGCTTCGCCCGGGTGCCCGTCGAGGCCGGCTCCGGCCGCTACGGCTCCGCCCGGATGCCCGCCGTCCACGAGGACCTCACCGCCGTCCCCGGCGCCGTCCCGCTCCTGGCCGGTACGGGCATGCGCTCGGTCGTCACCGTCCCGCTCAAGGTCGAGGGGCGGCTCACCGGCTCCCTGGGCGTGGCCGCCGAGAACCCCGGCCGCTACACCAACGAGGAGGCGCTGCGCCTCCAGTTCGCCGCCGACCGGATCGCGCTCGCCGTCGAACGGGCCCGCCTCACCGAGCTGGAGAAGCTCCGCCGCGGCTCCCTCTCCTTCCTCGTCGAAGCCTCCGACCTCCTGGCCGGCACCCTCGACCGCGACCAGACCCTGGCCCTGATGGCCCAGATGACGGTCCCCACCCTCGCCACCTGGTGCGCCGTCTACACCGTCGCCGACCAGGCGTCCGAGCCGGAGCTGTCCTACGTCCTGCACGAGGACGAGGACCGCATCGACGGCCTCAAGACCCTCCTGAAGCGGGTCGACCCACCGGAGCCCGACCCCACCCCCGGCGCCCGCGTCTGGACCGCGCCCGCCGACGCCGCGCACGACGCGGCCCTGCGCACCTCCCTGCGCAGCCTCGGCCTGGAGCAGTCCGCCCGCCCCTCCAAGGGACCGGGCGCCACGCTGGCCACCGCCGCCGCGGTCGGCGGCGAGACCGTCGTCCTGCCCCTGGTGGCCCGCAACCGCGTCATCGGCATGCTGACCCTCGGCAAGCCCACCGAGGAGCACTTCCGCCAGGAGATCCTCGAACTCGCCGAGGACCTCTCCCGCCGCGCCGCCCTGGCTTTGGACAACGCCCGCCTGTACAGCGAGCGCACCGCCATCAGCCAGTCCCTCCAGCGCAGCCTGCTGCCCCCGGAGCTGCCGGACATCCCCGGCGTCGAGGCCGAGGTCATCTACCGCGCGGCCGGCGAGGGCAACGAGGTCGGCGGCGACTTCTACGACCTCTTCCCGATCCGCGACGGCGCCTACGGCTTCGCCATCGGAGACGTCTGCGGCACGGGCCCGGAGGCCGCCGCGGTCACCGGTCTGGCCCGGCACGCGCTGCGCCTGCTCGCCCGGGAGGGCTTCGGCGGCCCCGCCGTCCTGGAGCGGCTCAACGCCGCGATCCTCGACGAGGGCGCCCGCAGCCGCTTCCTGACACTCCTTTACGGCGAACTGTGGCCCCAGGAGGACGGCAGCGCGCTCCTGAAGGTGGTCTGCGCCGGCCACCCCCTCCCGCTCCGCCTGCGGCAGAACGGCTCGGTCGAGCCCGCCGCCGAACCCCAGCCGCTGCTCGGCGTCATGGACGACCTCGAACTCTACGAGCAGACCGTCACCCTCGACCCGGGCGATGTCCTGCTCTGCGTCACCGACGGCGTCACCGAGCGCCGCGAGGGCACCCGTATGCTCGGCGACGACGGCCTCGCCGACGTCCTGACGACGTGTACGGGCCTGACGGCCGGCGCGGTCGCGGCCCGCGTCCTGCGCGCCGTGGAGCGCTTCGCCGCCGAGCCGGCCTCCGACGACATGGCCATCCTCGCCCTCCGCGTCCCCGAAGTCCCCGCCGCCTAGCCCCTCCCGGGGCGGGCGGCGGCCCCCGCCCGGCCCCTGCCCTTTCCTCCCTTTCCCCGCATACGAAAAAGTCCCCCGCCTGCTGGCGGGGGACTTTCCCTTATCTGAGCCCCAATACGGAATCGAACCGTAGACCTTCTCCTTACCATGGAGACGCTCTGCCGACTGAGCTATTGGGGCCGGCAACGAGATAAATAGTACCCCACTTCCGCGCCCTTTCCGAACCAGCCCCGCACCGGCGCCGCGTCCGCCTAGAACGCCGGCTGGAGCAAACCCCCCAGCGCATTGCAGGCCGCCGCCATCCGCTGCACCGCACGCCGCGTCATCCCAGCCTCCAGCGGCAGCGCCAGCGTCTCGTCCACCGCCCGCTCGGTCTCCGGCAGGAAGACCTCCCGCCGCAGCCCCGGCATCCGGTACACCGGCGCCTGCACCGGCACCGCACAGGCAATTCCCTTGCCGCGCAGGGCTCGTGCGAACGCGTCCCGGTCCGGCCGCCCGTTCCCCGGCACCCGCACCACATACCGCTCGTAGCGGTGCCCCGCGGCCGGCTCCGGCGTCCGTACGCCGCTCAGCCGCCCGTCGAGGTACCTGGCGTGCTCCCGCCGCAACCCGGCCTCCTCGGGCCGCGCTCCCGGCTCGTCCTCCACCAGCACCAACAGCCCGTGCCGCCGGGCCACTTCACGCAGCCGGGTCAGGTCCGCCGGCCGCCCGAAGCGGTGCACCGCCACCACCGCCGCGGTCCGCGCCGTCACCGCGTCCGCCAGCGCCTCCGGATCCAGGCAGTAGCTCCCGGGGTCCACGTCGGCGAACATCGGCAGCGCCCCCGACTCCACCACCGCCCGGGCGATGTCGGCGCTGCCGTAGGCCGGCACCACCACCTCGTCACCCGCGCGGACACCGGCCGACCTGAGCGTTCCCACTGTCCCCATGCCGCGGAGCCTGTCCAGACCAGTTGAACGTCGCGTTACGCCCAGCCCCGCGGAGACCGAACAAAAAAGCTCCGGCTCCTGAACCCGAAGATTCAGGAGCCGGAGCTCAAAAGGAGTTCGGCGGCGTCCTACTCTCCCACAGGGTCCCCCCTGCAGTACCA
>NZ_JALMUV010000032.1 GCF_023155275.1 Streptomyces rhizoryzae | reverse complement strand
GTCACCAACAGCGGCAGCAACACCGTCAGCGTGATCGCCACGGCGACCAACACCGTGATCGCCACCGTACCCGTAGGGACCGCTCCCCTCGGGGTGGCCGCCTCGCCCGACGGCCTGCGCGTCTACGTCGCGAACAACAGCGACAACACCGTCAGCGTGATCGCCACGGCGACCAACACCGCAACGGGCACCATTCCGACCGGCCCGGGGCCGTTCGAGCTGGCGGCCACCCCCGACAACTCGACCCTCTATATCACCAACAACGGCGACAACAGTGTGACGGTGGCCCCGGCCTTGCCCGCTTCCACCACGACCACGCTGACCTCCCTGCCTGACCCGTCGGTCTTCGGCCAGACGAAGCTCCTGACCGCCACGGTGACATCCCTGTCCGGCATCCCGGTCGGAACGGTCAGCTTCTTCGACGGCGTCACTCCCCTGGGCTCCAGTGCCCTGAACGGAAGCGGCGTGGCGACGCTGCCGATCTCCACCCTCGCCGTCGGCTCGCACGCGCTGACCGCGACGTACAACGGAAGCGGCGGTTTCAGTTCTTCGACGTCGCCGGTGGATACCCAGACGGTCAACAAGGCGAGCACCACCACCGTTCTCACGGCCGCGCCCAATCCCTCCGCCCCTGGCCAGGCGGTGGTGCTGACCGCGACGGTCACCGTCCATCCGCCGGGGGCCGGCACGCCGACCGGAACCGTCAGTTTCTTCGACGGTGCCACGCTCCTGGGCACCGGCCCCGTCAATGCGAGCGGCGTCGCGGCCTTCACGACCACGACTCTCAGCACCGGCTCGCACATCCTCTCCGCCGTATACGGCGGAGACGGCAACTTCAGCGGATCCTCCGGCACCTACACCACTCAGGTCACCGCCACGCCGGCCCCGACCTCACTGACCGCCACACCCGCGATCGTGAGTCTCTTCCCGCCTCAGCCGCACGTGGGCATTCTGACGGCCACCCTGACCAACGCGACCACCGGGCAGCCCATTCCGGGGCAGGCCATCACCTTCAGCACGGGCAACTTCCAACTGGGCACCTCCCTCACCAACGCCCAGGGAACGGCCACGTGGAACGCCCTCCTGCAACTGCCGTTGATCATCCTCAACGGCGGATACGACGCCACCTACGCGGGCAGCCCCGCCTACCAACCCGCCACCGCCCACGCCGGAATCATCTCCGCCTGACGGCACATGCCGAAGCCGCGGCCACCAGCGCGGCACCGCATCATGAGAGCCGCCGGCGTTGACGCCCATCAGCCGCCGCTTCGCCCCACGGGCGAGGCGGCGGCTCGGCGAACATCGACCAGACGGTGGAGTTCCTGGACCTGGTTCACCGCCTGTCCCGCGTTCGTCGCGACGGCCTGGCATAGCCGCCGCCCTCATCAGCTACCGCAGACTCATCAAGTGAAATGGCGTCAGTTGCCTAGAGGCCGTGGCTATGGCTGCGAGGGTGGTTGGGTAGGCGTGGCCCGGGGCGAGGGTGGGGTGGCAGCGGCAGCGCGCCTGGATCGAGGTCTTCTCATCCGCGCTGATGACGTACTCGTCGGCGCCGAGCGGGACGCCCTGCCAGGTGCGGGCGTACAAGTCCAGCACACGCCCGGCTTTGGCACGGAAGCCGGGGTCGGTGATGAAGATCCAGGAGCGGTGCTGCCAGGGCTTGAGCGCGTCGTCCCTCAGCCAGCGGCGCACGGTGGAGGCGGAGACGGGGCCGGTGATGCCGCGCGCGGCGAGCTCGGCGGCCAGCTCCGGGCACGACCAGCGCGCCAGCGGTACCCCGGTCTCGGCAGGCAGCCGGCAGGCCAGCGCCTTGGCCTCGGCCACCTGCAACGGCGTGTACGACGGCGGCCGCCCGGACCGCTCACGGTCGCTCAGAGCGGCCAGACCCCGATCGGCGAACCGGTCGCGCCAGCAGCGCACGGTATCCAGATGCAGGCCGGTCTCCCGGGCGATGCGCGCGTTGGAACGGCCGCGTGCGGCATGCAGCACCACCTGCGCACGCATCCGCAGCCGGTACTCGGTCTTGTGGCCGTAAGCCATCTTCTTTAGCCGCTCGCGCTCGGCGGCACGCAGGAAGATCGGACGGGCGCAGGCAACGGGCAAGGCAGACAAGCCGATCAAGAGAAGTGGATCACGACAGGCCGTAGCCTGCCGCACCCGGCAGCCGACCCCTCAGGCAGGATGGCCGCCATGCCCACGCCCTCGGAACACACCCGCCTCTCCCTGGAGGCGCGCCTCGACGAGCAGGCCCGCACCGCCTGGCCGCAACTGGAGCAGCTGCACGTCCGCCACCGCGGTGCCTTCGCCTACGTAAAGGCCGAACTCACCCACGGCGAGCGGGTCAAACTGATGAGGCTGCGCTACACCGGCGCCGTCGGCAGGTGGGGCTTCGCCCTCTACCTGGCCAGCAGCGACCGCTACCAGGACTCCCTGCTGCCCACCGGCACCCCCGCAGACGCACTCGACTGCGCCTGCCAACTCCACCTCACCACCCCCGGCACCTGATCAGACACCAGCCACACCGCCCCACCGTCAACCCCCGAAGAACTTACGAACCGGACCACTAAGCAGCCGCCCCGGTGATCGCATCCCCGGCGCCCCCACCGCTCACCCGCCCGGCCCACCGGCCCTGGCCGCCGGCTCGGCCCGGCCCCGCCCGGTCACCTCCCCGCCTGCCGCCGTTCGCCGTTCCGCACCGGGACGGTGGTGGCCAGCAGACCGGTGAGCGCGGACCGGGCGCCCTCAAGGGTGGAGATCTTGGCCTCCAGATCGCGGAGTTGCTCCCGCAGGGTGCCCGCCGCGCAGTGCTCCAGCTCCGGGCCGGGCCCGGCGACGCACGGCAGCAGCTCGCGGATGACCCGGGTGGGCAGTCCGGCCGCCAGCAGCGCCCTGATGTGGCCGACCACGGCGGGCGCGTCCTCGTCGTACCGGCGATGGCCGCCGCCGCCCCGCCGGTACGCGGTGAGCAGCCCCTGTTCCTCGTAATAGCGCAGCAGGCGGGGGCTCACGCCGGTCGCCCGCGCCAGATCCCCGATCTTCATCATCATGTGACCCCCGTCACCGGTACTTGCATCTCACACCCATGTCAGATCGTACGGTGCGAGACGTCCCACCACCCCGAACGATCCGGAGCACTGCCCCCATGCCGACCAACGCCCCAACCGACCGCCCGTCCTTCGTGGTTCACCGGAACGGGCAGGCGGCCACGGCCGCCGACCTGGCCCCGCTGGCGTTCGCCGGCTACGCCCACTTCACCGCCGCACAGGTACGCGGCGGACGGCTGCGCGGCCTCGACCTGCATCTGGCGCGCCTGCGGCACGCGTCGGTGGAACTCTTCGGCCGCGCACTGCCGGACGACCGGGTGCGCTCGTGGCTGCGGGCCGCACTGGCGGCCGGCCCGGCCGACCTCTCCCTGACCGCCACGGCCTTCTCCCCGGCGGGCGAATTCACCCGGGGCGGGGGCCGGGCCGAGCCCGCACTCCTGGTGCGCACCGGACCGCCCGCCACCGCACCCGAGGGCCCGCTGGCCCTGTCCACGGTCGCCTACGAGCGGGTCCTGCCGGAGCTCAAGCACGTCGGCGAGGTGGCCAAGACGTACTTCCTCCGCCAGGCCATCGCCCAGGGCTTCGACGACGCCGCGTTCGTCGACCGGCACGGACGCCTGACCGAAGGCACCATCTGGAACCTGGTCTTCTGGGACGGCACGGCTGTCGTATGGCCCGACGCCGCCATGCTGACCGGCACCACCATGGGCATCGTCCGCCGCCAACTCGACCGCCTCGGCGTCCCCCAGCGCACCCAGGAGATCACCCCCGCCGACCTCCCCGCCCTCTCCGGTGCCGCCGTCATGAACTCCTGGACCCCCGGCGTACCCCTCAGCCGCATCGACTCCTTCCCCCTCCCCCAGGCACCCGCCTTCCTCGACCTCCTCCACCGCGCCTACCAGGCCGAACCGGCCGTCGCCCCCTAGCCAACTCCCCGGCTCGATCCCCTGCGGCCCACTCCTGCGCTCCCGGGGCCGGGGCACCGGGCCCCGGCCCCAGGGGTGGCAGCATGGCGTGTCATGACAGACGACGGCACACCACACCTTCAGGCGGGCCGGACCGGGCTCATCGTCCAGGTTCCCGAGGCGGAACCAGCCGTCCGGGAATGGCGACAGCGGTTCGACCCCTCGGCACGGGAAGGGGTCCCGGTACCCACCGGGCGCTGTGGGCACACCGGAGGCCCGAAGCTCCGCCCTACGGCGGGCAGTTCACCGAGGTCGTGCCGCATCTGACCGTCGCCGACGGTCAGGACGACGCGGCTCTGGACGAGGTCGAGGCCGCCGTGCTCAGCACACTGCCCTTCACGGCTCGGGTCGCGTCGGTCGACCTCATGGTCCATGACGGAACGACGTGGCAGACCCGCGCATCGTTCGCACTCCGGGAAGGAGATGCCGGGCGCTAGCCCGACCCTCGACAGCCGTAAGGGCCGCGGTCAGTTGGGGGGCGGGGGCGGGACGAGCGAGTGGAGGCCCTGGCGCAGGCGTTGCGGGCTCATGCCTCGGGTGGTGCGGAGGTAGTCCATGACGTCGGCGCGGAGGGCGGTGAAGAGGGCGTGGGCCAGGTAGTCGCTGTCGGCCGAGGGGCGGGCGGCGTGGAGCCGGTGGCGGAGTTCCGCGAGCCACCACTGGCTGGCCGGGTTGGCGTAGTAGGCGTCGGGGCTGCGGTGTTCGAGGGCGCGGATGAGGGCGCGGTTGTCGCGGACGAAATCGAAGAGGGCGTCGAGGAAGGAGTGCAGGGCCTCCTCGGGCGGGCCGCCGGGGCCGAGCGGCGGCGGTCCGCTGCGCGCCGCTTCCCGCAGCGCACAGGTGCGGGGCGCGAGGACCGCTTCGACCATACCGGTGAGGCTTCCGAAATGCCGTAGCACCGTGGCCTTGCCGACCCCGGCGGCCTGCGCGATGCGAGCCAGTGTCACGCGGTCGGCGTCCGCCGAGCGGAACAGCGTTTCGGCGGCGCGCAGCACCGCGGCGCGGTTGCGGACGGCATCCGCTCGTTCGGACATGCCACCCAACTCCCTTGCTCAAACGGACCGTTGGACCGTATCGTATCGCGGGCGAAATGGACCGACGGACCGAATTGAGGTGGGGCATGGACCAGGACGCTTCCGCGCAGGCGAACGCCGCCGGGCGGGCCGGGGCCCGGAGCGCGACCGCACAGGCGATGATCGAGCACCTCCGCGCCCGGACGCCGGAGCCCTACCGGGACCGCCGGCCGGTCGTGCGGGTCATCAACGTCGTGGGGCGTCGCAGCGGCCGGCCACGGCCCTTCGGCGTCAACGTCACCGCCATCGACGGGCGCCTGTACCTGTGCTCGTCGACGCGGTCGCGGGACTGGATCCGGAACCTGCTGGCGGCCGGGCGCTGCCGGGTGGAGCGGGACGCGGCCGACGGCAGCGACACCGAGCGCCGGCCGGTGATGGTCGAGGGGCACGAGGCCGCGAGGGCGCTGGCGGTGTACCTGCCGCAGGCCGGATACCGCGACCCCCAGCTGCCGTTCGAGCCGGACGCGCCGGTCGAGGAGATCGAACGGCACGTCCACAGGACGGCCGTAGTGCGGTTGGACCCGGTCGACGCATAGTCCGCGCCGGGTGGTCGGTGTCGATGCGCTGTCATGCCGGGCGCGGGCACCGGATAACGTTCGCCGGTATGGCAGTCATTCACGAGACCACCCTCAAGCCCACCAAGCTGGAACTGCTGGCCGACTGGATTCCCGGTCAGCCGTGGTACACCGGCACCGATCAGGCTCCGCAGCTCGCGAAGGCCGGCGGCTTCCGGCTCGACGACCCGGAGGGCGAGGTGGGCATCGAGTTCATGGTGGCCGCCGACCGCTCCGGGGCTGCCGAGGTGGCCTACCTCGTACCGCTCGCGTACCGCGGCGCGCCGCTGGAGGGGGCCGAGGAGGGCCTCATCGGCACCATGGAGCACGGGGTGCTGGGGCGCCGCTGGGTCTACGACGGTGCGCACGACCCGGTGCTCGTCGGCCAGTTGCTCGCGCTGCTCCAGGGGCGGGCGGAGGCCCAGGCGCAGAGCGTCTCGGACGCCCCTGACGAGTCGGTCCGCGCGCATCCCGGTGCCGCGGGCGGCCTGGGCGTGCTGTCGTCGGCCGTCCGGCCGCCGCGGGTGGTCACCGGGCCGCAGGGTACGGACGTCCACGTGGAGACGCGGGTGGCGACCGGTCCGGAGGGGGCGGCGGACGGGGAGCCGGGGCGTGCGGTGTCCGTCAGCCTGCGCCTTGCGCGGGTGCTGACGCCGGCGGCCGGGGGCGGGGTGCCGGTCGCGTCGGACGGGGACCGGGAGTTCCTGGCGACGCTGACCGCCTGCTGGCAGGCGGCCGACGGCACGGAGCACCGCGGGCTGTTCGCCGAGCTGCGCGGCGGTGCGGCGGACGGCTGATCGGACAGCGCCGGGGCGGGGGACGCGCCCCCGGCCACCGCTCGCGCGGTGCCGGGCCGGGCCCGTTCCCCCGCCCCGCGGTGTCGTCCCTCCGCCCGGGGGCAGGGACCGCCGCGCGGCTTCTCGTTCCTGCGGCTCGCGATCGCCGCGCAGACCTGCTGGACGAACTGAGGGCCACCGACCGCCTGGACCTGTCGCGGGCGGTGATCGACAGCTCTCACGTACGAGCGCTCGAGGGCGGCCCAGAACCGGACGGAGCCCGGTCGACCGGGGACGGCCGGGCTCCAAGCACCACGTGATCTGCGACGCCACAGGCATCCCGTTGGCCGTCACCCTGACCGGCGGAAACCGCAACGACGTCACCCAGCTGATGCCACTGTGGGAAGCAGTCCCCGCCATCCGCGGCAAACGTGACCGGCCCCGCAAGCGACCGAAGGAGGTCTACGCCGACCGCGGCTACGACCCCGACTGCTATCGCCGCCAGGTCTGGGCAAAGGGCATCAAGCCAGTCGTGCCCGGCGCGGCACCGAGCACGGCTCCGGGGCCGGGCCGTGGAGCGCGCGCCCGATGAGCCGTCCCGTCCGGCGGACGGCGGCTCGAGCCCGGCGGACGGGACGGCGGGGGCGGTCCTCAGCCGGTTCCGGCCGGGCAGGGCTCCCGGTCGTCCGCGGCCGGGGCGGGCTCCGGTCCGGAGGTGCGCGCGCCGGTCCGGGTGGCGCCGGCACCGGCGACGACCACGCACGCCACGCCCGCGGCGGCCGTCAGGCCCGGGGTCTGGCCGAGCACCAGCAGGCCGATCAGCAGCGCGATGGCCGGTTCCAGGCTCATCAGCGTGCCGAAGGCCGAGGTCGTCAGCCGCCGCAGGGCGAGGAATTCCAGCGCCAGCGGCAGCACCGGACTCACCGCGGCCAGCAGCAGCATGGTGCCCAGCGCCTGCCAGGTCAGGTGGCCGGCCAGGGACGGGCCGGCGACGAGGACGCCGAGCACACCGGCGACCGGCATGGAGACGGCGAGGCCGCTGAAACCGGTGACCCGGTCGCCGACGCGCTGGGTCAGCAGGATGTAGAGCGCCCAGCAGCCGGCGGCGGCCAGGGCGCAGACCAGGCCGGTGGCGTCCAAGCCGCCGTGCCAGGGCTCGGTCAGCAGCAGGACGCCCAGCGCGGCCGGCGCCGTCCACACCTTGCGCCCGGCGCCCCGGCCGCACAGCGCGACGGCCAGCGGCCCGAGGAACTCCAGCGCGCTCGCCGTACCCAGCGGCAGATGCGCGACCGCGAGCATGAAGAACACCATCATCCCGGCGGTCGCCGCACCCAGCACCGCGCAGGCCAGCAGGTCCCGCCGGGTGAAGGCGCGCAGGCGGGGGCGGATGAGGACGAGCATCAGCAGTCCGCCCCAGCCCAGCCGCAGACCCGCCGTGCCCAGCGCACCGAGCCGGCCGAACAGCGGCACGGCCAGGGCCAGGCCCAGCTGGATCGAGGTCATCGAGGCCACCGCCATGAGGAAGCCGGTCTCGGCGCCGCGCAGGCGCGGTCGGCCGGCGGCGGCACGACGGGGGCGGGGCACGGTGTGCTCTGTGGGACGGGTGGGGCGGGAGGGACTCATGGGGGCCAGTAGATGCCCTGCGCATCGTTCATGTCCACGTGCTGTTCATGGACATTCCGTTCGGGGAATGCGAACAATGGCCTTATGGAAACCCGCCGTCTGCAGTTGCTGGTGGAGCTCGCCCGGCTGGGCTCGATGCGCGCGGTCGCCGAGGCGACCGGCACCACCACCTCCACCGTCTCCCAGCAGATCGCGGTGCTGGCCCGGGAGATGGGCACCGCCCTGATCGAACCGCACGGCCGCCGGGTCCGGCTCACCCCGGCCGGCCGCCGGCTCGCCGAGCACGCCGTGACCATCCTGGGCGCCGTGGAAGCCGCCCACCTCGACCTCGCGCCCGGCGCCGAGCCGCGCGGCACGGTCCGGGTCGCCGGCTTCGCCACCGCGATCCGCGCCCATCTGCTGCCCCTGGTCACCGAGCTGGCCACCAGCCACCCCGGCCTGCACCTCCTCGTCCGCGAACACGAGCCCACCGAGGCCCTGGCGCTGCTGGCCGCGGACGAGACGGACCTGGCCCTGACCTACGACTACAACCTGGCACCGGCCACCGCCGAACCTGCGGTGCGGTCCACCGGCCTGTGGACCGCACGGTGGGGCCTGGGCGTTCCGGCCCGTTCCGACCCGCAGCCGGGGACCGCGCCCGAGGTCTTCGCCCGCTTCGCCGGGCACGACTGGATCGTCAACTCCCGCAGCACCGCGGACGAGACGGTCATCCGCACCCTCGCCTCGATGGCCGGTTTCACCCCGCGCATCACGCACCGGGCCGACAACCTCGACCTCGTGCAGGGCATGATCACCGCCGGGCTCGGTGTGGCCCTGCTGCCGGCCGGTCTGCCCACCGCCCCGGACGTCCGGCTGATCCCGCTCCACGCGCCGGACGTGGTGCTGCGCGCCCACGCCGTCGCCCGCCACGGCCGCCTCAACTGGCCCCCGCTCGCCCTGATCACCGACCTGCTCGCGGCCCGCTCGGCGCTCCCGGAGGACCGCCGGCCGTGACCGCGGCGCGTGCCCCGGGACCGCTGCCGCTGGAGCGTTCCCGGCGGCCGCCGGTGCGGGGCTGCGCGGACCGGAGCGGTCCGCGCCGGCACCTCGCCGGGGCGCCGGCCGCGGCGGTGGCCCGGCGCCTCGTCGTGCTGGGGTGGCTGGTCCGCGAGGCGCCGGACCGGCGCGTCGCCACCGTGGCCGGGCCCGGTGCGGCCGGGCTCCGGCGGCCCTGCGGGCCGGCGTGTGAGCACGCCGGCCACGGTCCTGGGTGAGGTGGGGCGGTCAGCGGTATCCGGCGGCGTCGGCCGGCTTGCCGGCGTCCTGGACCTCGGGGATGTACCGCCAGGCATCGGGACGGCTGCCGTCCAGGTCGGTGAACCCGTAGACCCGGGCGAGCTGTCCGCTGGACAGCGACTGCCCGTTCCAGCGGTGCACCTCGGGGTCGCCGGCCAGCGCGGCCACCGCGCGGCCGACGTAGCGCGGCGTTTCGGAGATGCCGAAGTGCGGTTCGCTCTCCAGCGCGTCGCGCCGGGTCTCCTCGGTCACCCCGAACTGGTCGAGCATGATCTCCGAGCGCATCCAGCCGGGAGTGAGCGCCACCGCGGTGCCGCCGCGCGAGCCGAGTTCGTGGCCGAGGCTGAAGGCCATGCGGAGCACGGCGGTCTTGGCGAGGTCGTAGAAGAACGAGTTCCGGTAGGTCTCCCTGTTGTACTCGGCGGTGCCGTCGGTCATCTCCACCACCAGTCCGCCCGGGTTGCGCAGCAGCAGCGGCAGCGCGTGGTGGCTGGTGACGGCATGGGTCTCCACCGCGAGGCGGAGCAGGCGCAGGCCGTTGTCGAGGTCGTGCTCCCAGACGGGGGTGTCCCAGGCGAAGAGGTGCTCGCCGCCCCAGATGTCGTTGACCAGCACATCGAGCCGGCCCTGTTCGTCGTCGATCCGGTCCACCAGGGCGCGGACCTGCTCGGGGACGAGGTGGTCGGTGGGGACCGCGATGCCGCGGCCGCCGGCCCCGGTCACCAGGTCGGCGGTGTCCTCAAGGGTCTCGGGGCGGTCGTACTCCGAGCGCCGTGCGCGGGTGCTGCGGCCGGTGACGTAAACGGTGGCCCCGGCGGCGCCGAGTTCGACCGCGATGCCCCGTCCGGCGCCGCGCGTCGCTCCGGCGACGAGCGCGACCTTCCCCGTAAGTGGTGCGTTCATGTGCGTCCTTCCGTCTCCGCGGTGGTCTCTGGGCGAAGTGCCACTGCCCGGCTACTGCGGCGTGACGGCTGCGATCCTGCTGCGGAAACCCGCCATCTACTGACGTGTATTACCGTGGCGCCGATGTGGCCCCCGTCACAGTGCCAGAGGTGCGGGACCGGCCGAACGGCGTCACACGCGGGGGCGGGGCGCGCATGACCACGCGGGGCCTCGTCCTGCCCGCCCTCACGCCCCCGGCCCTCCGACTTGCCCAGGACGCCCGGCAGTTATGCACCGGCCGCCCGGATCGGGCGGGGTGGCGCAGGGCGGGGCGGGGTCCCGCGCCCGCCCGCGGGTCCCTGCCGACCAACCCGCCACCGTGGGCACCCCGGGCAACCGGGCCCCGGCCCTCGGTCGGCGCCCCCGTACGGCCTATCGGCCGTCCCGGTCGGCGAGGCAGGCGCGCAGCCGCTCCGCGCCGGTGAAGTGGTGGCCGCGCAGACCGGCCGCTTCGGCGGCCCGGACGTTCTCCTCCCGGTCGTCGACGAACAGGATGCGCTCCGGCGGACCGGGCAGCGCCGCCAGGCACCAGCGGTAGGCGGCCGGTGCGGGTTTGGCGTGCCCGATGCGGCAGGAGAAGGCCCGGAGCCGGAAGTGGCCGAGCCAGGCATGGCGGCTTTCGTAGTGGCGGGCCAGTTCCTCGGGGATGTTGGAGAGCAGGCCGAGCGTCGTCCCCCGGGCGGCCAGCTCCCCGACCAGCGCCACCGTGGCGCCGTCCACCGCGCTCCAGCTCTCGACGTCGGCGGCGATCAGCTCCGCGGTCCGGGCCCGGTCCAGGCGCGTGCCCAGCCGGGCGGCCACCTGCCGCCAGTAGCCCGGACCGTCGGTCTCCCCGCGGTCGTAGGGCGGGCGGAGGTCCCCATAGGCGTCCCAGAAGGCGGTTTCGGGCGCCCCGGCCACGCGGACCAGGCGCCGCCGGCCGGCGGCCGACTGCGGGCGGGCGAGGACGCCGAAGAGGTCGAAGAGGACGGTGCCGCCGGGAGCCGGGGCGGCCGCGGTCCCTTGCGTCGCCGGCATCGTCACACCGTCCGCACGGTCGGGCCCGCCGCGGTCAGCCGGTCCGTGCGGTCGTCCGGGGCGGCGTCGGTGACCACGGCGTGCAGCGCGCAGGCGGGAGCGACGTGGGCCAGGGCGGTCCGGGAGAGCTTGCCCGCCTCGGCGACCGCGATCACCCGGCGGGCGCAGCCGATCGCGGTGCGCTTGACGGCGGCGTCGTCCAGGTCGAACGCGGTCAGACCGTCCTCCGCGGTCAGGCCGCAGCAGCCGATGACGGCGGTGTCGAAACGTAGCGCGGTCAGGGACGCCTCGGCCAGCGGACCGGTCAGCGCCAGCTCCCCGGGGCGCGGCCGGCCGCCCGGTACGAGGAGGGTGAGGTGCGGGCCGTCGGTGAGGGCGTTGACCGCGTGCAGCGACAGCGGCATGACGGTCAGCCGGCGGTGCGCGAGCGCCCGGGCCACTTCCAGGCAGGTGGTTCCGCTGTCCAGTACGACGGACTCGCCGTCGGCGATCAGCCCGGCGACCTCCGCGGCGATGCGCCGCTTGACCTCCAGGCCCTCCTGGGCGCGCAGGGCGAACGGCGGTTCCGTACCGCGCAGCAGCAGGCTGCGGGCGCCGCCGCGGTAGCGCTCCAGGACGCCCTGGGCGGCCAGCGCCTCCAGGTCGCGGCGGATGGTCATCTCCGAGGCGCCGGTGAGTGCGGCGAGTTCGGCGACGCCGACGCGCCCCGCGTCCCGTACCGCCTCGGTGATCCGCTTCAGTCGTGCACTATCAGCCATGCCCCCATCTGAACATCACCACTGTTCGAAAAGCAACCTTCCGAACATGCTCAACGTTCGTTATGTTCGCCTCATGGAGAGAACGACGCGCACGGCCGCGAAGTCGAGCACAGCGCAGCCCGGGCGGACGACCGCCGGGACCGCACCACGCCTGCGGGCCGGACGGGCGGCCACCTTCGCCTACTTCGCCCTCAACGGTTTCCTGATGGGGATGTGGATCGTCCACATCCCGGGCGTCGAGCACCGGGTGGGCGTCAGCCACGCGGTGTTCGGCTGGCTTCTGCTGCTGCTCGGCGCGGGTGCCTTCGCCGGTATGCAGCTCGTCGGGCCGCTCACCGACCGCTTCGGCGCCCGGGTCGTCGTCCCGTGCAGCGCCGCGCTGTGCAGCCTCACCGTGGTCCTGCCCGGATTGGCCGGGCACGCCTGGACGCTCGGCGCGGCCCTGCTGCTGCTCGGCCTCGGCAACGGCTGCCTGGACGTCAGCATGAACGCCCACGCCGTCCAGGTGGAGCACGCCTACCGGCGGCCCGTCATGTCGGCCTTCCACGCCACCTTCTCCCTGGGCGGCGTGCTCGCCTCCCTGGTCGGCGCCCGGACCCTCGCCCTCGGCTGGCAGCCGGCGGCGACCCTGGGGGCGGTGGCGCTGCTCGGCCTGGCGGTCGCCGCGCTGGCAGCCCCCGCACTGCTGCCGGCCACCGCCCCGGAAGCCCGCGCCCCCGGGCCGGCCGACCCGGAAGCCACCACTCCGCCCGCCGCCCGGGCCCGCCGCACCACTCCCCGTCCCATCTGGGTGCTGGCCGCGCTGGCCCTGATGATCATGCTCTGCGAGGGCGTGGCCAACGACTGGAGCGTGCTGCACCTCCGTACCGTCCTGGACGCGCCCGCCGCCACCGCCGCGCTCGCGTACGGGGCCTTCGCCACCACCATGACGCTCGGCCGCCTGCTGGCCGACCGGGCGGCCGGCCGCTTCGGCCCGGTCGCCCTGCTCCGCTGCGGTGCCGCCGCGGCCGCCGCCGGACTGACCACGGCGGCCCTCTCCCCCTGGGTGCCGCTGGCCCTGGCCGGCTGGGCGGTGTTCGGCGCCGGACTGTCCGGGTGCGTACCGCAACTCTTCAGCGCCGCGGGCCACTTCGACCCCGCGCACGCCGGCGCCAACGTCTCCCGGGTCGCCGGCCTCGGCTACCTCGGCATGCTCGCCGGCCCCGCCGTCATCGGCCCCCTGACCCAGGCCGTACCGCTCAACCTCGCCCTGTTCCTGCCGGTGGCGTGCTGCGTCGTGGCCGCCGCCGCGGCCGGAGTCCTGCGCGCCGGAACTCCCGAGCCGGCGCGCGGCGTTGACCGGTGATGCCGGGGCGGAGCGGTGCCTGCCGGTGACCGGTGCCTACCGGTGGCCGGGGCAGGCCGCGGCCGGGCACCGTCCGCCGGCCGCAATTCCCTCCCCTGGCGCGCGGGCTGCCGTAGCGCGGGTAAGGGCAGCAGGGATCATGCGGGGGACAGCCCCACCCCTCCCCTGCGGCTCGCCGGTGGACGGGGTGGGGCGGGCCGGATTCTCCCCTCCGCCGGGTGCGCCTAGCGTCGTCACCATGAAACATTCCCTGACGAACGGGGCCACCCGGCGGCGCGGTCCGGTGGTGTTCCTGGTGCTCGCCTGCCTGGGCATGTGGCTGGCGATGGCGCCGCTGCTGATCGGCGGTTTCCAGCGCGGTGACGCGCGGGAGGAGACCGGGACACTGGCCGAAGTCTGCATCTCCGCCGCGATGTTCGCACCCGCCCTGGCCGCGCTGCTGGTGATCCGCTTCGTCGAGCCCGGCGGCCGGCTGCGGGACGTGCTGGCCCTGCGCTGGCCGCGGCCGTGGGGGCGCGGCGTGCGGGCGTGCCTGGCGGGGCTTGCCGTGCCCGCCGGGCTGACGGTGGCCGCCCTCGCCCTGGGCAGCGCCACCGGGGCCTACCCGCTGGGCGAGGTGCACTGGCGCTCGGTGGGCGGCTGGGCGGCCGGCATGCTGGTGCAGATCCTGCTCTCCCTGCCGCTGTTCTTCGGCGAGGAACTGGGCTGGCAGGGCTACCTGTTCCCGCGCCTGGCCCGGGCCGGACGCGGCCACCGGCTGGTGGCGGCCTACCTCCTCACCGGCGCCGCCTTCGCGCTCTGGCACCTGCCCACCCTCCTGATGGGCGGCCAGTACCCGGGCCGGCCGTGGTACGTGTCGGTGCCCGCGATGGTGGTCAGCTGCACGCTGATCCTGCCGGTCTTCACCTGGCTGCGGCTGCGTTCGGACTCGGTGCTCCCCGCCGTCCTGGCGCACGCCTTCGTCAGCACCGCGAGCGTCGGCATGGTCAAGGAATTCGCCGATCCCGGCGCTCCGCTGGACCCCTTGCGGATGGGACTCACCGGCTGGCCCGGCTGGATCGCCGTCGCCGCCTTCGTCACCTTCCTGGCCCTCACCGGCCGCCTCCGCCTCCCGCCCACCACTCCGACTCACCCGCCCCGCACGGCACATGCGCCTCGTACCCCCGCGACACCCGGCACGTCGGCGCCGCGGGACGGCATGCCGCATTCCGCCCCGTCTGCCTCCCGTGTGCGCCGTGTCGGTGCGGCGCACACCGTCGCCGACGGGACGGAGGTCAGCCGCTGATCGCGGAGGCGCAGAGGGCGGGCAGGTCTCGCCGGCGGGGCGGGCGGCGAACCGGGTACGGAGCCGGCCGGTGCGGGCGGCGGTGGAGGTCCAGGCCGGTCAGGAGGGTGCGTTCCGGCGCGTAAGGACCGCTCAGCCACTCCCCGCCGACGAGCGGGGAGGCGAGGTTGAGCTGCTTGATCCCGGCCGGGCCGCGCGCTCACCCCTCGGCCACGGCCGCGGTGGCGGCTGCCACGTCGAGGAGCGGCGCGCGCCGTTCGGTCAAGCCCGTACGGGTCCAGGCGCGTTCGCCCGCGGCGAGGCGCTCGACGAGGGCGTCGAGGTCGGGGCGGAAGCGGTGGCGGGGTCGGGGGGCATGGTGGGGGCCTCGCTCATGTGGCGGGGTCAGGAGAGCGCGGGGAGGATCTCGTCGGCGACGCGGTGGCCGGATTCGGCGGCGCCGTCGAGGTAGCCCGCCCAGCGGGTGGCGGTCTCGGTGCCGGCCCAGTGCAGGGGGCCGACCGGGCGGCGCAGGGCCGGACCGAAGCGGGTGAGGGTGCCGGGGACGGCGAAGGCCCCGTAGCAGCCGCGGCTGAATTCCTCCTCCGCCCAGTCGCGTTCGAGGTAGGCGAGGGGGGTGCGCGCCTTGGGGCCGAAGTAGCCGACGAGGTCGTCGATCACCAGGGCCCGGCGCTCGGCGGGATCCATGCGGGAGCCCGTGTCGGCGTGACGGCCTTCGAGGAAGCCGACGAGCACGCCGCAGGAACCGTCGTGGGGGGTGTTGTCGAAGACGGTGCCGAAGGGGCGGCGGGTGCTGTTGGCCTGGCCGCTGAGACCGGCGTGGCGCCAGAACGGCTCGTCGTAGGCGACGTTGACCTTGATCACCCGGCCCATCGGCATCCGCTGGACGAGTTGGTCCCGGTCACCGGGCAGGCCCGGGGCGAAGCGGATGCGGGCGGCGAGCGGCGGCGGGACGGCGATCACGGCGCGCCGGGCGCGGACGGTCGGGCCCCTGCGCGTGGTGACGCGGACGCCCGAGGTCGCGGTGGGCTGCCAGTCGATGTCGGTGACGGGCGCTTCGAGGACGACCCGGTCGGCGAGTTGCTGCGCCAGTTGGAGCGCGATGCGCTGCGTTCCGCCGACGACGCGGTCCTGCTGGGCCCCGCCGACGACGTTGATCAGCGGGTCGAGGCCGCCGGCGGAACCGACGTAGAAGGCGGCCCAGAGTGCGGACATGTCCTCGGGCTCGGCGGAGAACACGCCCTCGGTGACCAGCCGGAAGAAGTCCCGCCCGCCCGCGGTCCGCGCGGTCCTGCGCAGCCAGGTGTCGAAGGTCCGGCGATCCAGGCCCTCGGCCCCGGGCGCCCGCCACGGATCGGTCGCCGCCGCCTGGCGGGCGATCCGGTCCAGGCGGTACCGGGTCTGCCCGATGTCGGCCAGGACCAGCGGGTTCAGCTTGGGGATCCGGCCCGTGTACCGGTAGCGGGTGGCGCCGACCTCCCCGATGTGCTCGCCGTCGTCGTACGTCGGGTAGGTCCGCAGACCCAGTTCCCCGATCAGTTCGATGGCCCGGTGCTGGGTGGGGCCGACCCACTGACCGCCCATCTCGATGGGGGCGCCGCCGGGCAGCTCCGCGTTGAGGAGCCGGCCGCCGACCCGGTCGCGTGCCTCCAGGACCACGACGTCCGCTCCGTTCCGTACGAGGTCGCGGGCGGCCACCAGGCCCGCCACCCCGGCCCCGACGACCACGACGTCCACCGACTTCTCCATGACGTCCACCCTTCATACGCAATGCATCTGGCATACACAACGTATGTGTTATTCATGGCGTATGGAAACACTGCGCGAGAAGTACGCGGAGAACACGCGCGGCACCCTGCTCGACACCGGGCTGCGGCTCTTCACCGAACGGGACTACGCGGCCGTCTCCGCAGAGGAACTCGTGCGCACCGCCGGGCTGACCCGGGGCGCGCTCTACCACCACTTCAACGGCAAGCCCGGACTCTTCGAGGCCGTCTTCGAAGAGCTGGAACGGCAGGCCACCGCACGCATCCGGGCGGCGATCGCCCCCGTATCCGATCCCCGCGAGCGCGCCCACCGGGGTGTCGACGCGTTCCTGGACGTCTGCGCCGAAGGCCCCTACCGGAACATCGTGCTCCTGCAAGGGCCGATCGCCCTGGGCTGGCAGCGGTGGCGCGAGCTGGACCATCTGCACCTCGGCGGCCTGGTCCTCGACGTCGTCAACGCCGCACTCGACGCCGGCCGCCTGCGGCCCCACCCGGCCAACCTGGTCGCCCGGGCGTTCTACGGCGCGCTCACCGAACTGTCCATCACCATCGCGGAGACCGACGAGCCGGAACAGGCCCGCGCGCAGGCGGCCGGCCTCGTCCGCGATCTCATCGGCGGGGTGGTGACCGACGCCGGTCCGCCGTCGGCGTGACCGCGGACCTGCCCGACGAAGCCGCCCGCCAAGGCGTCCGGCGCGTTCCCCCCTCAGCAGGACGCGCGCGAGGGCACGCCCTGGTACCCGCCGACCGGCCGGGGGGGGCGCCCTGGCCCGGCGTGCGCGCCAGGCGGAGGACGGGATGCCGCGCCGGTGGTAACTCCAAGGCGGTGGCGCCGAGTTGGTGGCTTCCCCCAATGGGGTGCGGGTTGCCCGGGCTCGTAGCGTCGGGGACAGGACATGCCGGGTGTGCCGCCGGGGTGAGTTGTGCCGCGGAACCTGCCCGGCCCTGCGGAATGGAATCGCGTGACGAGCACAGTGGCCACGGCGCGGCGTGCCGTGTTCCGGGGCGGGGTGACGCCGGTCCTGGCGGCGGCGTTCCTGTGGGGCACGGTCGGACCCGCGCAGATCCTCGCCGCAACCAGTGCGTCCCCGGTGGCGATCGGCGCCTGCCGGATGCTGCTCGGCGGCTTCGTGCTGGGACTGTGCACCGCGCGGCCGGCCGGCATCCGCTCTGTCTGGCAGCGGCACACCTGGCGCTGGACGGTCGTGAGCATCGCCGTCACGGCCGCCTTCCAGGCATGCTTCCTGGAGGCCGTGGCCCGCAGCGGCGCGGCCCTGGCGACCGCCGTCACCTTCGGCACCGTCCCGGTCGTTTCAGGGGTGTGCGGCCGGCTGCTGGCCGGCGAACGGCTCGGCGGGCGATGGGCCTGCGGCACCGCGGGCGCCGTCGTCGGCATCGTGCTGCTCCTCGTCCCGGCCGACGGCGCGGCCACCGACGGCGTGGGCGTGCTGCTCGGGATCGTCGCCGGAGCCGGCTTCGGGATCTACATCTCGGCGACCAAGCAACTGGAGGCGCGCGGCGCGGACACCGCGACCGCGGCCCCGACGAGCGTGTTCTGCGCCGGACTCCTCGTCTCACCCTGGGTCTTCACCCACCCCCAGGGCTTGGCCGAACCGCGCGCGCTGGTCCTGATCGGCTGGCTGGCGCTGGCCACGACGGCCCTGGGGTACCTGCTGTTCACCCGGGGCGTCCGGCGGCTGAGCGGGGCCACGGTCGGCACGCTCAGCCTGGCCGAACCCCTGGTCGCCGCCGTATGGGGGGTGGCGCTGCTGGGTGAGCGCCCGGGCGCGGCCGCCGTGCTCGGCGCGGTGCTCCTGCTGGGCGGCCTCGTCGTGGTCTCCCTGCCGGCCCGGCGCCGCGCCGGCCCGGTACCGGCCGCGGAGGGCGGCAGCTGACCGCCGCCGGCCGGCCCGGAGGCCCTGGGCGGCGGGGGGTTGCGTCTCCTCGCGCGGCCGGGGACGATGGCGCGCGAGGAGACCGAGCCCCCGTCAGGGGCGCTGATGCGGGTCAGCGGTCCTGATAGGTGGCCATGGCCTCGTTCACCCGGGACGAGAAGAACAGCGGACCGATGGCGTCCGCCCAGGCCATCCCCTCCGGGGTGAGCCGCAGCACCGCATCGTCCCGCTCCACCCAGCCGCGCTCGGTGACCAGGGCGAACTCGGCGGCGAAGTCCTCCTGCGGCAGACTGCCGAACCGCTCGCGGTAGCGCTCGACGGGCAGGCCGCCCGACTCCAGCAGCATGCCCAGGACGAACATCCGGCGGCGCTCGCCGTCGTCCATCCGGAACGACCACTGCGCGCGCCGGAATTTCTCGGTCGGCGTGGCGATGTACTCGTCGATGATGCGCCGGACCTCCGGCACCGCGACCGCGTAGTCGGTGGTGTAGTGCAGGCCGGTGGTGAACGACCGGGCGCCGACGCCGAGACCCACCATCCCGGCCTGCTGGTTGTACTCGCTGATGTTGCTGTCGTCCGCGCCGTCGACCGCGGCGGAGCCGATGCGGCTGAAGACGCGCATCGAGGTCTGCCGGTACCCGGCGGACAGCAGGTACTCCCGTCCGAAGCGGTACAGCCGCAGCCGCTGCTCGTCCCACAGCTCGCCGCTCTTGTCGTGCCGGGCCATGAGCCCGGTCAGCGGCCGGACGTACAGCGGGTAGAGGTAGATCTCCTCGGGCTCCCAGCCGAGCGCCGCGTCCAGCGACACCTGGAAGCTCTGCTCGGTCTGGCCGTCGATGCCGTAGATCAGGTCGATGTTGAGGATCGGGAAGGCGGCCTCCTTCAACCGGCCGAGTGCGGCCTCCACCTCCGAGCGCTTCTGCGGCCGTACGGCGGCCCGCGCCTCCTCGTCGATGAAGCTCTGCACGCCGATGCTCAGCCGGGTGGCGCCCCGTTCCGCGAGGACCGCGATGCGGTCGGCGGTCGCGGTGGCCGGCGAGGTCTCCACCGACCAGGGCACCGCCTTGAGGTCCGCGCCCATCACGTGCTCGCAGATGTCGCACAGCCGGACCAGTTCGTCCGCGGTGAGATAGGTCGGGGTGCCGCCGCCGAACGCCGCGAGGGTGAACCGCGGGGTGCCGTTGGCGTCCAGCGCCTCGCGGGTCACCCGGGCCTGCCGGGCCAGCGTGTCCAGGAAGGCGCTGGTGACCTCCTCCGGAGCTCCGGTGCGGGTGAAGAGGTTGCAGAACCCGCAGCGCATCTCGCAGAACGGGACGTGGACGTAGAGCGAGAGGGCGTCGAGCCGCTCGCCGGCCCAGACCTCGGAGAGCGGCGGCCGGTCGGTGCCGAGCCGGTACGCCTTCTGATGGGGATAGGCGTACACGTACTGCTTGTAGGGAGTCGTCGGCTCCTCGGGGGCGGAGGACGATATGTGGAGCGGTAACGAGGTTGCCACTTGCGTGGATTTCCTTCCGGGTCGGCCACATCGGAATGGATCACGTCGCGCCGGGGACAGCCTGGTCGACAACGGGGCAGGGGTGACATGAGGCGAACCCATGAAGTAACTGCTACGGGAGTGGCCGAAGTTGGATGATTTCTCCGATTGCCCAAAGGCCCCAAACCTGACACAGGCACATGCCTCGGGCCGCCGGGGCGGAACCGAGACACCCTGGAATCGGCTGCCGCTTTGGGATATCCCTGTCGCCCATGAAGCGACTCCTGTTAGCGGCCGGCGGTGGTGGGGACGCCATCACGACGGCGATGGTGCACACCGCGCTCCACGGGGCCGGCGAGCCCGCCCTCGTACTGACCTATGCCTGGGAACGGCTGGTGGTGGACCCGGTGCCGGGGCCGCGCCGGCCGTCCGACTTCACCGGTACCGTGCCGGCCGGCCCGACGCTGCGCCTGGTCACCCCGGCCACCGCACCGCGCCCCCCGGCCGGCTCGCTGCTGCCCAGGCTGGCCGCCGGGCTGCGGCCCGAACTGGGCCTGCTCGACCCCTACGAAGGCGCGACGGGACTGGCCCGGCAGATCGAGGAGGCCGCGGCGTACTGCGGGGCCGACCGGCTCGACATCGTCGATGTCGGCGGCGACGTCCTGGCCGACGGCACCGAACCCACCCTGCGCAGCCCCCTCGGGGACGCCCTGGCGCTCGCCGCCTGCGCCCACACCGCGCTCCCCGCCTTCGTGCACGTCGCCGGGCCGGGACTCGACTCCGAGGTCCCCGAATCCGCCCTGCTGCCCAAGCTCGGCGCCCCCCTGCGCACCCTGACCACCGCCGACACGCTGCCGGTGGAGCGGGTCTTCGACTGGCACCCTTCGGAGGCGAGCGCCCTGCTGGTGGCGGCCGCCCGGGGGATCCGCGGGGTCTGCGGCACCCGGGACGCCCCGCACCCGGTCACCCTCACCGCCACCAGCCCCGCCCTCTACCGGCTCACGGCGGCTCGCGCACGGGAACTCAACCCGCTGGCAAGGGAGTTGATCGGAACGACGGACCTCGCCGAGGCCGAGCGGGCGAGTGAACGGGTATGCGGATTCTCCGAGATCGCCCGCGAACGCGCCCGCGCGGCCCGCACCGCCCCACCAGGCACGCGGCCCGGCGAGGCGGCCGGCTCCGCGCCGACCATGACCGGGCTCACCGGTCACCCCAGCTCCCCACCGCCCCTGGTCGACCGCTTCGCCCAGTGGGAACGCCGCACCGCCCGTGCCGGAATCTCCTACGTCACCTCCCGCCGCATCATCGAGGAACTGGACCTCGACCAGGCAGCCTGGACCGAACTCCGCGACCACCTCCGCACGGCGTCCCCCTCCCGGGACGCCGCACCCCTGTGGCGACTGGCGGGGTAACGGCACCGAGGGCGTACGAGGGACCGTCCGTGGGGCATCGCCCCTGCCCGGAGCGATGCCGGACGCGTCTCAGCTTTCGGCGGACCGGGCCATTGCCTCGATCGCCGCCAGCGTCAGTACCCGGCCGCCGATGCCCCAGCCGCCGTCGGTGACCTCCTCCACGAGCACCAGGGTGTTCGGTCGGGCGAAGTCGCCGTAGATCTCGGCGTAGAGGTCGGTGGTGCGGGTGATGATCTTCTCCTTCTGCTCGCTGGTGAGGGTTCCGGCGGGGACCTTGAAGGTGGCGAACGGCATGGGCGTGCTCCTTGTGGTGAGGTGTCGGGGTGGTGTGGGGGTGGCGTGTGGGGGGTGTCCGGGTGGTGTGTCTGGATGGTGTGTCTGAGCGATGTGTCGGGCTGATGTGCCTCCTGGCTCCTGCGTCTGCTGGTCCTCTGCCGGACTGCCTGGTGACTGCCTGGTGACTGTCTACTGCCTGCACCTGACTGCCCCCCCCCTGCCTGCCCGCTGGCTGCCCGCTGCTTGGCGGTACCACCTTCCGGCCTGGCGCCGGGCGGAGCCAGGGCTGCGCTCACCCTGGGGGTGACAACCCCTGGTTGCGCCGGAGTGGGCAAGAGAGGATGGCCGGGTGGACCTTCACGAGCTCGCGGCGTTCCTCAAGTCACGGCGGGACCGCATCCGCCCCACCGAGGTCGGCCTGCCGGCCGGCCCCCGGCGGCGGGTGCCTGGCCTGCGGCGCGACGAGGTGGCCCGCCTCGCGGGCGCGTCGGCCGACTACTACACCGAGTTGGAGCGCGGCCGGGGCGCGCAACCCTCGCCGCAGATGCTCACCGCGCTGGCCCGCGCGCTGCGGCTGACAAGTGACGAGCGCAATCACCTCTTCCACCTCGCGGGGCACCCGGCTCCGCCCTCGCACGGACCGCTCGGCCACGTCGAGCCCGGCCTGCTCGGGCTGCTCGATCGGCTCACCACCACACCCGCCCAGATCATCACGGACCTGCACGAGACCCTGGTGCAGAATCGACTCGCGCTGGCCCTGCTCGGGCCGCCGCCGCAAGAGCGCGGCAGGGGCGCGAGTCTCGTCCACCGGTGGTTCACCGACCCCGAGGCCCGCCGCCTCTACCCGCCGGAGGACGCCGAGAAGCACTCACGGGCCTTCGTCGCGGACCTGCGTGCGGTCTCGGCGCGCAGGTCCGGGGAGTCCGACGTGACCGGGCTGGTCGCGGAGTTGCGGCAGCGCAGTCAGGAGTTCGAACGGCTGTGGGAGCAGCGGGAGGTGGCGCTGCGCCGGGTCGACCGGAAGCGGATCGTGCATCCCTCCCTCGGCGTGATCGAGCTGGACTGTCACAACCTGTTCAGCGAGGACGGGCGGCAGCGGCTGCTGTGGTTCTCCGCACCGCCCGGCTCCGCGGGCGCGGACCAGCTGGAACTGCTGTCGGTGGTGGGAACGCAAAACTTCGCGGTGTAGGGCTCACTCCCCGTCAGGCACGGCCACCACCACGGATCTCGTCCTCGCCGCACCCACCGCCCCCTCCTCCTACTCCACTCGATCCAGGTGATCCATCTGACGAAACGTCTCGTACACGGCTGTCCCTGGGCCCGCCGCATGCACCTCGAAGTCCGACCAGTCGGCGTCGTGGAATTCGCGGAAGAACACGTTGGCGATGCTGTCGTTGATTTCGACGCCGGCCACGTGCAGGGCCGGAACACGGAACGGCTCCTCGCGCGGCCAGGGCTCATCGCCCGCGTCGTCCACATGGATGTCGATGCCGAGCAGCGGCAGCTCGTCGGAGGCGAAGGTCTCGGCGTCGGCCAGATAGAGGTGGTCGTACGGCAGGTCGTGGCCGGTGTCGGGGGCGGCGGCGAGCACCGTCTCCAGCAGCAGGCCCCGGTACTTCTCCTTGTCGACCGGGGTGACATACGAAAGGGCCCGGTCGTAGTCGCAGACATCCTGCGAGCTCTCGTCGAAGGTGACGGGCAACTCCAGGGCGTGCAGCAGGCGCGCCCAACCGGCGTGGTCGGTGAAGTCGGTCCGGAGAACGGGAATGGCGTCCAAGCGGGGCAGGCGTATCGGTCGTCGATCGTGATCCATGCCGTGGACCCTAAGGGGGTGGGTGGGAGGAGGCGTGATCTGCCAGGTCAGAGCTGGGTGGCGGCCTGTCCGATCGGCCGGTCAGGCGGCACGGGCGGGGGTTGTGCCCGGGGCGGATGGCTTGGCCCGGGTGGTGGAAGCCGTCACCACCGGCCCCGCCAACGCGCCCCGTCCCCTTGCGCCCTCACGCCCCGCCAACGCGCCCCGCCCCCTTGCGCCCCCACGCCCCGTCAGCCGCCACCTCGCGCGGCAGCGCGCTCACCCGGGCCACCGGCCGCCGCCGAATCGGGCACCGGCGAGTCGGCCGCCGCCGGGCCCTTCACCGGTGTGTCCGCCGCCGGCGAGTCCGCCGCGGCCGTCTCGCGGAGCGGCACCTCGTGGACGAACCAGGCCGCGGCGAAGCCCAGGGCGGCCAGCACCGTGGCGCCGAGCAGGGCCCCGTGCAGTCCGCTGGTGACCGCCGCGCGGTAGGCGTCCCGGAGGGGGCCGGGCAGGCCGTGCAGCAGTTGCGGCGTCATCGTCCCGGTGCCCGTCGTCAGCCGGTGCGCCGCCTCCGCGCCCACCCGACCGGTGAGTTCGCCCGCCAGCCGGTCGGTGAAGACCGCGCCGAGCAGCGCGACGCCGAGCGAACCGCCGACCGTCCGCAGCAGCGTGACCGTCCCGCTGGCCGCGCCCATGTCGCGGGGCTCGGCGCTGTTCATGGTGATGATCATGGTGCTCTGCATCACGAAGCCGATCCCCATGCCCGCGACCACACCGAGCGCGGAGGCGAGCGCCGGGGCGGTGTCCACGCCCAGCGTCAGCAGGAGCAGCAGACCGGCGGTCAGCACTCCCCCGCCCAGGATCGGGTAGACCCGGTAGCGGCCGGTCCGGCTGATCAACGTCCCGGTGCCGAGCTGGACACCCAGCATCCCGAACATCAGCGGAAGCAGCAGCAGACCGCCGGCCGTGGGCGTCCGCCCCTGCACGAACTGGAAGTACTGGGGCAGATAGCTGGTCGCGCCGAGCATCACCCCACCCACCAGGAAGCTGAGCAGCTGGGCGAGGGTGAAGTTGCGGCTGCGGAACAGCCGCGGCGGAATGACTGGCTCCACGGCCCGCCGTTCCACCCGGACGAACCAGGCCAGCGCGAGCACCCCCACCACCGCCAGCCCGACGATCTGCGGCGAGCCCCAGCCGTACCGGACGCCGCCCCAACTGGCCAGCAGCGTCAGCGCCAGGATGCCGACGGACAGCAGCAGCGCGCCCGGCCAGTCGATCCGCGGGGTGCTCCGCCCGCCGCGGTCCAGCCGGATCGCGACGGCAACGATCACCAGCGCCGCGGCGCCCAGCGGAACGTTCACGTAGAACGCCCAGCGCCAGCTCAGATGGTCGGTCAGGAAGCCGCCCAGCAGCGGCCCGCCGACGAAGGCGACTGGCATCATGATGCCGAGCATCGACTGGATCCGGCCACTCTGCCGCGGCGGCACCAGTACCCCGATCACCGCCAGGGCGCCCACCATCAGACCGCCCGCGCCCAGCCCCTGCACCGCCCGGAACGCGATCAGTTGCGCCATGTCCTGGGCGAGCCCGCACAGCATGGAGCCGGTCAGGAAGACCGCGACCGATGCCATGAACGCGCCCTTGCGGCCGTAGAGGTCGCCCAGCTTCCCCCACAGCGGTGTCGCCACGGCGGTGGTCAGCAGGTAGGCGGTCACCACCCACGACAGCTGGGCGAGCCCGCCGAGTTCGCCGACGATCGTGGGCAGCGCGGTGCCCACGATCATCCCGTCGACCATCGCCAGGAACATCCCGAGCAGCAGCCCGAACACCCCGAGGTAAGGCATCCGGGACGAGCCGGGTGGGCCTGCTGATTCCGATGAGGCGGGCGGTGGGTCCGCCGACTCCCGACGCCCCGCCACGTGCGCCTCGTTCATCGCGTTCATCGCGTTCATCGCGTTCGTCGCGTTCACCATGTACGCCGCGTTCTCCACGTCTTCCTCGCCGCGCGATACTTCCATGACGTTCCCCTCCCTGCGATCACCGCCGTCCAGGGCGGCATCGACCAACGCGCCGGACCCATCCGACGCCGCCGACCGGCACGGATGCGACGCTCGGCGGGTGCGCGTGTACGCCGTATCGGGCAGATACAACGTACACACCGGCGTGTACGGCGTCCACTGCTGATACGTTGTACGCACGGCAGCCAGGCTGCGAGGGAGGCCCGGGAGAGAGCCCGGAACGTGGCCGAGGCCGGCGGCCGGGCTCGGCGGAAAGGGGCACCTCGGATGGCAGGACAGCAGGGACGGAAGAAGCAGGCCGCGGCCGGGGAAGTGGGCGGGGCCAAGGACCCGACGGCTCCCGCCCCTTCACTGTGGGAGCGTCTGGACCGGCCCGCCCCGGCGCCCCGCGCCGCGCTCACCCCGCAGAAGATCGCCACCGCGGCCGTCCGGATCGCCGATGCCGAGGGCATCGACGCGGTCACCATGCGCCGGCTGGCCACCGAACTCGGCGTCGCCCCCATGGCCGCCTACCGCTACGTCTCCGGCAAGGGCGACCTGCTGGACCTGATGACCGACGCGGTCTACGCGGAGCTGACCGTGCCCGACGAACTCCGCTACTGGCGGGACGTCCTGCGCGCCAACGCCCTGTGCACCCGCGAGATCATGCTGCGCCACCCGTGGCTGACCCAGATCTCCTCGCCCCAGGCGCTGCGCGCGCTGACCCCCCACCGCATGGCGGCGGCCGAACGCGCCCTCGCCTCACTCGACGGGCTGGGCCTCGGCGCCGACGCGATGATGGCCGTCGTCGGCACCGTCAGCTCCTACGTCCACGGCGCCGTCACCGCCGAGTGCGCCCAGTATCTGCTGATGGCCCAGGAAGGCTGGACCCGCCCGGACGACGTCCGGGACGCCCTCGCCCCGCAGATGCGCTATCTGATGAGCACCGGCCGCTACCCCACCTACGAGCGCTACCTCCGCACGGCCACCCGCAAGGACGACCCGCAATGGCGCTTCGAAACCGGCCTCGACAGCGTCCTGGAAGGCATCGCCGCCCGCCTGGGAATCTGACCCTCCGGCCGACGGCGCGGCGAGAGTGCGGCAGCGCACCGCTCGCCGCGCTCGGGCAGGCCCGCACAGCCGCCCTTCAGGAACGAGAAGTGACCGCCTGTCCCCTCGCGTTCCACCTCGATGCGGTGTCCTCCGGTACGGTGCTCGGCGCCCGGCCGACGGATACTCCCGACCAGGTCACCGGCGCCCCGCCGCGCCAAGTACGGCCGGTTCGCCCGCCGATCAGGCCGGGCGGGGGAGGTACGCCATGCCGTGGGCGCCGGCTTCGCCGTGCTTGCGGAGGTCCAGCCGGGACAGGCTCTGCATCGTGTCCAGGTCGATCAGGTCCACCGTGGACGAGGCGACACAGGCCACGTAGGCGATCCGGCCGTCGGGGGACGAGGTGATGGTCAACGGTCCGCGGCCCACCGCCAGTTCGGCCAGGGGCTCGTGGGTGGCGGCGGAGAAGACCCGGAGGCGGCCCGTCGTCTGGCGGCCGAGCCGGGAGGCCGGGTCCGGCGCCATCCGCAGTTCGCCGGCGAGCAGCTTGCCCGTCGAGGTCAGATGCACCGGCAGGACGGCGCTCTCGGTGGGGAGGGTGTCGACGACGGTCGCCGTCCGGGCGTCGATGACCCGGATCCCGGCGGCCGGTCGTCCCCCGCCGCCCTCCGAAGTCCCGGAGGGCGCGGAGAAGAGGGCGTAGGGCGCGGCGACGTAGACCCGCGCGCCGTCCGGGGACACGGCGAGCCCTTCGCTGCCCGGCACCTCGATCTTCTCGATGAGGACGCCCTGTTCGAGGTCCACGACCGAGACGAAGGGGGCCTCCTTGTTGGTGGCGTAGCCCCGCCGGCCGGCCGGGTCGATGGCGAACCAGTGCGGGCCGGGGGCCTCGGTGTCGATCCGGCCCACGGGCCGGCGGGTCCCGGTGTCGATGACCACGACGCCGCCGGGCCGGTCCGCCGCGCCCTCCACGCTGACGTAGAGGCGGCCCCGCGCCGGATCCAGCGCCAGGCCGTGCGGCCCGTGTTCCGGGGCGAGGTCGATGACCTCGACGATGCGGCGGGTGTCGGCGTCGATGACGGTCAGTTCGGTGCGCCGTCCGGCGTTCGCGTGGTAATAGCCCGCGCGGTAGGTCGTGGTGCACCACAGCAGGCGCTGCGTCGGATCGAAGCACAACTCGTGGGGTTCGGCGAGGACTTCCACGGTGCCGAGGTGGCGGTCGGAGGCCGCGTCGAAGAACGAGACGGTCGGTCCGCCCTGGCTGACCACGGCCAGCACGTCGCCTTCGCGGCCGGCACGGGGGGACCCAGGGGAGGACGCGGGCGAGGGCTCGTGCGGGGACTGCTGCACCGGGGCTCCTTCGTTCGGGGTGAGGGGGCGTCGCACGTTTTCGCGGACCTCTCCACTCTCGGCTGCGGCAGATTCCACCGCAATGCAAAGATAGGCACCGCTTCATTGCCGTAAGCGTAAAGACGCAGCTCAGGAGGGGCGATGGATCTCAATTTGCTGCGCGCCCTGGACGCCCTGCTCCAGGAGAACAGCGTGACCCGCGCCGCGGAACGGCTCGGCACCTCCCCCGCGGCAGCCAGCCGCACCCTGGCCCGGCTGCGCCGGATCATCGGCGACCCGCTGCTGGTCCGCGCGGGCCAGCAGATGGTCCCGACACCGCGCGCCCTGGAGCTCCGGGAGGAGGTGAGCGCGGCGCTGCGCAGCTGCGACAGCGTCCTGCGGCCCGGTGCCGGTTTCGATCCGGCGCGGCTCCAGCGGACGTTCACCGTGCAGACCTCCGACCTGCTGCTGGTGGGCCTGGCCGGGTCCCTGACCGAGCGGCTCCGCGCCGAGGCGCCGCAGGTGGACGTGGTGTTCCTGCCGGAGGCCCTGGAGGGCGGACCGGCGCTGCGCCAGGGCTGGGTGGACGTCGAGCTGGGCGTCCTGGGACAGCTGGACCCGGAGATCCGGACCCGGCGGCTGACCACGATGACGCCGGTGGGCGTCGCCCGCGACGGGCACCCGCTCTTCAACGGACCGATCGACGCCCGGAGGTTCGCCGCGGCCGACCACATCGGCGTCTCCCGGCAGGGCAAACGGCTCGGGCCGATCGACCGTGCACTCGCCGCCCACGGGCTGCGGCGCCGGATCGCGGCCGTCGTGCCCAGTCACACCAGCGCGATGCTGCTCGCCCGGGACACCGACCTCGTCACGCTCGTCCTGGCCGACTGGCTGCCCGACACGATCGCCGCCCTGGGCCTGCGCACGTTCCCCCTCCCGCTGGACCTGCCCGCGCTGGACCTCGGCATGGCCTGGCACCCCCGTAACGCGACCGACCCGGGACACCGCTGGTTCCGCGACCGCCTGGCCGCGGCGGTGGTGGCCTAGGGGGTGTCCGTAAAGTCGCGTCGTTCGCCCGGAGGGCGGCCGGGCGCCGGACGGCAGACGGGACTTTGCGGACACCCCCTAGGTCCGGTCCGGTGCTTCAGGACCGGGCCAGGTCCGCGTGCACCGCCGCCCGTTCAGGGGCCACCGTCGTGGAGGCTCCACCCCCACCCCGCTGGGCCGTCCGAGCCGCCTACCTCTTCGTACTCAGTGGCCTGGCCCTGCTGGCGGGCATCCTGGCGTTGAGCTTGGTCCGGCCGTGGGGCCTGGTGTTCCCGGGCTGGACTCCGTTACTGGCGGGGCGCAGGGTTCCGCGCCGGACGCTGACCGCCACGGCCTTCACGGTCGCGGCCCTCCTCCTGCTCTACACCGTCTGGGCCGCTGCGCGGACGGTCGACGACGTCAGCGACAACGGCATCTTCAGCCCCTGGATCGTCGTCTACGGAATCCCGCGGTTCCTGGTGTGGGGCATCGGCCTGGCCGTCGCCGCGCACTCCTACCGCCACCGCGCCTCCCCCGGGCATTGAGTTCCAGCGGCTGCCTGCCCGCAGGGATGTCCGGGCGGCGTGGGTTCCCGGGGTGTGGCCGAAGGTGCGGTGGAAGACGTCGATGAAGGCGCTGGCGGAGGCCCAGCCGCACAGATGCGCCACCGTGGTGACCGGGGTGTCCTCGGCCAGCAGGACCAAGGCGCGGTACAGGCGCAGTTGGGTGCGCCACTGCGGGAACGTCATGCCCAGTTCGCTGCGGAACAGCCGGGACAGGGTGCGGTCGCTGGCCCCGACCTGCCGGCCCAGGGCGGCCAGCGTGCGGGGGTCGGCCGGGTCGGCGCGCAGGAGGTCGCACAGCGCCCGGAGCCGGGGCGACCTGGGGGCGGGCAGGTGGACGGGCTGCTGGGGCGAGGCCCGCAACTGGTCCAGCAGGACGGCCCGCAGGCGTCCGCGTTCCGGGCTGTCGTCGTGCGGGGCCCGGGTGTAGGCGAGGATCAGTTCGCGCAGCAGGGGGCCGACGGCGAGCACGGTCGGCTCGTCCAGGCCCAGCGGGTTGTCGGTGGCGGGCAGACCCACCAGGCGCAACTCCAGCTCGCCGTGGGCCTGGTGGGCGTGCGCGGCGCCGGCCGGCACCCAGATCGCCCGGGTGGCGGGCGCGACCCAGGTCCCGGCGTCGGTGGTGACGGCCAGCACGCCCCGGGCGGCGTAGACGATCTGGTGGTCGTCGTGGCGGTGGGGGTCGATGGCTCCGCCGGGGGCCAGCCACCGGGTGCGGGTCGGCGCGACGGGCTGGTGGCGGATTGTCGGCATGGGTTGGCAGCTTATCGGAAGCCCGACAGGGTGCCCGGCGGTGAGCATGGTGGCCGTGCCGAGAAACACCTCGATCCTTCTGCTGTCGGTCGGGCATGCCTGCGTGGACGTCTATCAAGGCGCCGTGGCCTCGCTCGTCCCGTTCTTCGTCGCCGAACGCGCCTACTCCTACGCCGCCGCCTCGGGCATCGTTCTGGCCGCGTCGCTGCTGTCGTCGGTGGTGCAGCCACTGTTCGGCGCCCTCACCGACCGCCGGGCGCTGCCCTGGCTGCTGCCGGTGAGCACGGTGCTGGGCGGACTGGGCATCGCGCTCAGCGGCCTGTCCGGTTCCTATGCCTGGACGCTGGCGTTCGTCGCGGTCTCCGGCGTGGGGGTGGCGGCGTACCACCCCGAGTCGGCCCGGGTGGCGCGGCTCGCGAGCCGGGGCGGCCACACCGCGATGGGGTGGTTCTCCCTCGGCGGCAACCTCGGTTTCGCGACCGCGCCGCTCCTGGTCACCGCCGTGGTGTCCACCGGCGGGCTGCACCGCTCCCCCCTGCTGGTGGTACCGGCCCTCGCCGGCAGCGTGCTGTGCCTGCCGGTGCTGCGCATGCTGGACGGGAAGGCCCGTACGAGCGAGGCGGGAGCCGGGGCGACTGCCGCCCCGCCGGAGCCGGTTGGGCACGGCGCCGGGCAGGCGGGGGATGACCGGGCGTCCTTCGTGCGGCTGTCCCTGGCGGTGGTCTGCCGTTCCCTCGTCTTCACCGGTCTGAGCACCTTCCTCGCGTTCTCCGTGCGGCAGCGCACGGGCGGTGGGCCGGCGGCCGGTACGGCGGCGCTGTGCGTGCTGTACCTCGGCGGTGCGGTGGGCACGGTACTGGGCGGCAATCTGGCGAACCGCTGGGACCGCGTCACGGTCGTCCGCCGGTCCTACCTCCTCGCGGTCGCCGCGGTGGCGGGCGTGGTCCTCGCCCCGGGGCCGGTGGTCTACCTGTTCGTGGCGCTGACCTCGATCGGCCTGTACGTCCCGTTCTCGTTGCAGGTCACGCTGGGGCAGGACTACCTCCCCAGCCGGATGGGCACCGCCAGCGGGATCACGCTCGGGCTCACGGTCAGCGTCGGCGGGCTCGCCAGTCCGCTGATCGGTGCGCTCGCCGACGCCACCTCGCTGCGCACGGCCCTGACGCCGCTGATCGCGCTGCCCGCCGTGAGCTGGCTGCTCTTCCGTACGCTGCCGGAGCCGGTCCCGCCGGCCGCGCTGACCGCCGCGCCCCGGGCGGCGGGGAGGCCCTCGTCCGCGGTCACTCCTCCTCGTAGGTGACGGAGTACCGGCGCGTGTAGCGGTTGAGCGCGGCCGGGTCGAGGCGGCCGGCCCGGCTGACCTCGGTGCGGTGCTCGATCAGGGACTCCACCACGCACTCCCAGCCACCGGGGGCGGAGATCTGGAGGACCCGGGGCGGCGGGGTGGAGCCCGGGCGGATCGCGTGCGGGACGCCGTGCGGCAGCAGCACCAACTGCCCCGCCCCGGCGGTGTGGACGAGGCCGCCGAACTCGACGGCCAGTTCGCCGTCGAGGACGTAGACGCACTCGTCCGCGAGGTGGTGGGTGTGGCGCGGGACGGGCTGGGCCACCGTGACCTCCAGGAACGAGAAGCGTCCGCCGGTGTCGGTGGTGCGGGCCTTCACGGCGAAGGCGGGTGGCAGCGGGACCCGGCCGGGGCGCGCCTGGCCGCGGCCGAGGACGAAGAAGCGCCCGGGGTCGTCCGGGCCGCCGTCCGGGCCGCCGGGCGCGGTCAGTTGGAGGACGTGCAGGGGGGCGCCGGGCCCGCCGAGGTTGCGCGGCGCGGCGGGGGCGGCGCCGCGCGGGACGAGGGCGCACATACCGCGGGTCAGGTGGTGGGTCCGGCCGCCGGTGTCGATGCCGAGGTCGCCGTCGAGGACGTACAGGAACGCGTCGGCGGTGCCGTCGAGCCGGAGAGCCCCGGGGTCGTCGGTGCGGTGCTCCAGCAGGCTGAAGCGGCCTTCGGTGTCCTCCGCAGCGGCCTTGGCGGCGGTGTGCGGCGGCAGGGGGACGCGGGTGGGGCGCGACGCGCCCGCGTCGAGCAGGAAGAAGCGGTCCTCGGGCATCCGGCGGTCCTCTCGCTGTGCGTATCGGGGAGTGGTTGCGGGGAGTGGTTGCGCGTTCGGTCGCGGCACGGAATCAGAAGGAGGGAGAAGAGACAGAGGGAGGAGGGAAGGAGTGGAGGCCAACAGCCGGAAGAGGAATCCGATTCCGTTTCGCGAATATGTCTAGCAGGGCGCCGAGACCGCGTCAAAGCGCCCTGGTCAGGGGGTTCGCGGGCTCAGGCCGTTCCGCCGTCGCCGTTGCCGTCGGCGTCCGGAGAAGCGTCGCCGGACCGCTTGCGGTCGCGTCGGCGGCCGAGCAGCGTGGTGCCCAGCACCACGAGGCCGATGGCGACGCACTTGGCCGCCCCGTAGAGGCGGGTGTCGCCGAGGGTGCCCTCCCCCCACAGGAAGACGTACGCCGCCAGGCCCAGGCCGAGGACGAGGACGAGGGCCCCGCCGATCGGCCCCAGGCCCGCCCACCAGGGGCCGTAGGCGACCGGAGGGTGGTCGGGGCTGTCGGTCTGCTTGTCGGTCACCGGGCTCTCCTTGGTGGGGGTTGGCAGGGGTGGCACGGTGGGCCGGTCTTCCCCGTGATCACTGTCCTTGACGCGGGCGGACCGGCCGGTGGTTGCCCCGGGCGGCCGGCGTTCGCCGACGGTCCGTCAGAGGCCCTGCTCCCGCACCCGTTCGACCAGGGCCGCGGCCTCCGCCCGGCCGGTGACGCCGAGTTTGCCGAAGAGGTTGTTCACATGCGTCTTGACGGTGGCGACGGAGACGTGGAGGGCCTCGGCGATGGCGCGGTTGGTGCGCCGTTCGGTGAGGAACTGGAGGACCCGGGTCTCCTGCACCGTCAGGGCGTGGGCGGCGGCGAGCCGTTCCAGGGCGGTGCGGTGGGTCAGGCCGCGGACCATGGCGGAGGCGACCTCGGGGGCGAACGTGCGGTGGCCGTCGGCGGTGGCGGTGAGCGCGGAGACGATCTGGGCGCGTCCGGCGCTCTTGGTGAGGTAGCCGGCCGCGCCGGCCGTGAGCGCACCGGCGATGGACTCGTCGTCGGCGTAGGTGGTCAGCACCAGGACCGCGGGGGCCGGGTCGAGGGCGGACAGGGCGCGGGTGGCGGTGATGCCGTCGGTCCCGGGCATCCGGAGGTCCATCAGGACCACGTCGGGGTTCAGGCGGCGGGCCAGGTCCAGGACGGTGGCGCCGTCGGCGGCGGCGCCGACGACCTCGATGCAGGGTTCGTGGGCGAGGATCGTCACCAGCCCGTCGCGCACCGCGGCCTGGTCGTCGGCGACGATCACCCGGATGGGTCGGTCAGGCATGGGGCACCCGGCATTCCACGGTCCACTCTCCGTTCGTCGCGCCGGCGGACAGTCTGCCACCGACGATCCGGGCCCGCTCCCGCATCCCGGGAATGCCGTGCCCGCCCGCGAGGCGGGGTTCGGGCACCGTCCCGGGCGGCGCCAACGGGTTGGTGACGCGCAGCAGTACGGCGTCCCGGCCGGCCTCCACCAGCACGCCGGCCGGGGCGCCCGGGGCATGCTTGCGGGCGTTGGTCAGCGCCTCGACGGTGAGCGAGGCCAGGACCTCGCCCACCGGGCCCGGCACCCGGGACGGCTCGCCGCGGACCTCGACGTCCACCGTCATCCCCTGGGCGCGGACGCCCGCGGCGATCTCGCCGAGCGCCGCGTCGATCCCGGCGGGCAGGCGGCGCAGCGCGTCCACCGCGTGCTTGGCGGCCACCAGGCCGTCCGCGGCCATCTCCCGGGCGGTGCGCACCCGGGTCACCACGTCCGGGTCGGTGCCGCGGGCGGCGGAGACCGCCTCCAGCGCGTCCAGCTGGATCACCAGGCCGCCGAGCGAGTGGGCGAGGACGTCGTGCAGGTCCCGGGCGATCCGGGCGCGTTCGGCCAACACAGCGTTCGCCGCCCGCTGTTCGGCCGTCTCGCGCTCGGTTCGGCGGTCCAGGCCGTTCATCCGGGCGAGGAAGCCGAAGCCGAAACCGGTCACGGCGGAGATCAGGACCGCGACGCCGACCCCGGGTCCGCCGCCGGCCGTGCCGTGGGCGAGGACGAACCCGGCGATGCCCGCGGTCAGGACGCCGGCGATCCACGGCGCGGGCGTATCGACGGCGGAGACCAGCAGGAACAGCCCGGCCGAGCCGACGAAGGCGGGCGCGGACGGGTCGGCGGGGCTGAGCCCGGCGCAGACCGCGCCGCCGATCAGCAGGACGCTCCACACCCCTTCCGGCCACGGCCGGACCAGCACGTGGCGGACGACGGCGGTCACCGCCCACAGCCCGAGCAGGACGCCGAACGCGGCCGTGACGCCCGGCGGGTGCTCGGACGGGTGGTAGAAGGCCGCGCCGAAGCCGATGGCCAGGGCGTTCAGGGCGATCCGGCGGAGCCGGGCGGCGTCGAGGCCGGCCCGGAAGCCACCGGCCTTCGGCCCGCGTATGTCGTGTTCGTTCCGCACCCCGCCATCTTGGCGGCAGCGGCCCGGGACCTGGCTCCCGGGTACCGCGATCTCCACCCTTTTCTCCACCCCGGTGGCTGATCCGCCGGGCGGGGTCCGCGGCGCACAGTGGGAGGCGGGCGGGCGCTTCCCGCCCGCGCGCGGACGCCGGTCCGCGCGCCGTGCCACGTACCGGAAGCCGGGGGCCATGAACGATCCCATCACCAGCAATCTCCTTCTCACCGCCGCCGTACTGCTGTGGCTGCTGTCCCGGCAGCTGCGCGAACGGCCGCTGCGGGAGCGGCCGGTGGCCGGTCTGGTGCTGCTCGCCATCGGTGCGGTGGAGACCGGCTGGTACGCCACGCTGCACCCGCTGTCCGTGCGGGACGGCGCGCTGGTGGTGGCGAGCCTGGTCATCGGGGTGGCGCTGGCGGCGGTGCGGGCCTACACCGTGCGGCTGGCGGTGCGCGACGGCCGGGTGGTGCGGCGCGGGACCCCGCTCACCGCGGCGCTGTGGGTCCTCGGGCTGGGGCAGCACTTCCTGATCGACACGGCGGTGGCGGCGGGGCTGGGCGCGGTGACGGTGCTGGGCTACTTCGGTGTGGTGCTGCTGGCACAGCAGTGGGTGCTGGTGGCCCGGGCCACCGCGGCGGGCCTGCGCGGGCCGGCCGCCGCGGCGGGCCCGGCCGGCCGCTGACCGGGGGCCCGTCGGCGGCGGACGCGGGCGGCGGTCAGCGCGGGTCGCCGCCCGCCGGGGCCGGCGGGAAGTGGCGGACGCGGCCGGGCGTGCCCGGGGCGTAGGCGGGGATGCCGTGCGGGACGCCGGTGGCGACGAAGCCGGCGACCGCGTCGGCGAAGGCGTCGCCGAGGGCGCGGGCGGCGGCGTCCGGGCGGCCCAGCATGGGGCTGTCCCGGAAGCTGTCGAACGTGCCGAAGAGGAAGGGAAGTTCGCCGCAGTGGCAGGCGCCGAGGGGGTTGTCCGCGCCGGGCGCCGCGCGGTCGAACCGGTACACGTAGGTGGGGTGGCCGGCGGTGGCGTGGTGGTCGGCGATCTCCAGGGCGCCGGCGCCGAACTGCTCGTCGGTCACGGCGGCGATGACGATCCGGCCCGGGGTGGCGTCCGGGAGGCGGTCGGCGTACTGCTGGTAGAGCCGCTCGGCCGCGCCGTCGCCGGGGGCCTGCCGGGCCAGGAAGCCGACGGCGCCGGCCCGGTCGAGGGAGCGGATGGCCGGGTTGAGCCCCAGGAACGCGGTCATCTCGTCGCGGGTGGTGCCGATGAGCAGCGGCCTGCCGTCCAACGCGCCGGCGGCGAGGGCGTCCGGCCAGGCCAGGGCGGTGCCGGCGCCGCCGAGCACCGGGTACATCGCCGGGGCGATACTGCCCTGCCCGGCGAGCTGGGCGGCCAGCGTGCCGTAGGCGGCGAGGAGTTCCTCGACGGGCAGGGCGCGCAGGGCCGGGCCGGGGTCGGTGTCGCCGGGTACGCCGAGGAGGCGGAGGTAGGCCCGGGCGTTCTCGGCCGCGAGTGCGGGGTCCTGCGGCGGCAGGCCCCAGGGTCCGCTCTGGAGCAGGACGCGGTGGACGAGCCCGGCGGTCGCCGGGTCGGTGGCGAGGGACAGGGCGGAGAAGGCGCCGGCGGACTGGCCGCCGACCGTCACGGTGTCCGGGTCGCCGCCGAACGCGGCGATGTTGTCCCGCACCCAGCGCAGCACCGCGGCCTGGTCCCGGCAGCCGAGGTTGTCCGCGCCGATCTGCGGGAGGTGGAGGTAACCGAACGGGCCCAGGCGGTAGTTGGCGGTGACCACGACGATGTCGCCGCGGGCGGCGAGCTTGCCGCCGTCGTACCAGTCCCAGCCTCCGGAGCCGCTGCTGAAGCCGCCGCCGTGGAACCAGACCAGGACCGGGCGCGGCCTGCCGTCCGCACCGGCCGCGCGCGGGGCCCAGACGTTCAGCGTCAGGCAGCCGTCCTCGGCCCAGTCCGGGGTGCGGGGGCCCATGACGGCTTCGAGCCGGGACGGCCCCTGGGGTACGGCGGGTCCGGCGTGCCCGGCCTCCCGTATGCCGGGCCAGGGCGGGCAGGGCCGCGGCGGGGCGAACCGCAGCTCGCCCACGGGGGACGCGGCGTAGGGGATCCCCCGGTAGGCCGTCGTCTCCCCTTCGGTGCGGCCCCGGACCCGGCCCCGGTCCGTGGCCACGACCTGGTCGCTGTCCTGCGTCATCTGCTCACCTTTCGTGGCGCGCTGGTCCCTGTCCTGCTGCCGTTCTATCCCGGCGGGCGCGGTCCGGGCCAGCGGGACCGCGGGCGGGCGGCAGGCGGGAGCGGTGCCCCGCCGGGGACGGCCGGCGGGGCACCGCGGCATCGGGCGGTCAGCGGCCCAGGTACTCCTCGATCACGTCGGCGCCGCGCACGGCACCGCCGCTCCCCCGGACGACCTCCCGCATCCGGTCGAGGTTGGCGCGCACCGCGGGGTCGGTGGCGACCCGGGTGACCGCGGCGCGCAGCTCCGCGGCGGTCACGGTGTGCGCGTCCAGCCGCTCACCGAGGCCGAGTTCCGCCACCCGGCCGGCGTTGGCGGCCTGCTCGGGCATCTGCGGCACGGTGACCAGGCCGACGCCGTAGTAGAGCGCCTCCATGGTGGAGTTCATCCCGGCGTGCGAGACGAAGGCGGAGGCCCGCCGGAGGACCGCCGGCTGCGGGAACCGGGGCCGGATGTCGAAGTTCGCCGGGACCGGCCCGAGCGCGGCCGGGTCCACCCCGCCCACGGTCATCGCCACCTGGTACGGCCCGTCGGCGAAGGCTTCGATGCAGGAGCGGTAGAACTCCGGCCGGTCGTTGAACACCGTGCCCAGGGAGATGAACAGCACCGGCTTGTCCGCTTCCGGCGGCGACCACGGCTCGTCCTCGCGGCTGCCGACCGAGGGCCCCACGAAGTGGTAGCTGTCGTCGAACGAGTCGCCCTCGGGCTGGAAGTCCCGGGGTATGAAGACCAGGTTGAGCTTCTCGGGGGCGTCCATCTGCGCCGGGTCGAGGGCCACCCCGAAGTCCGCCGTGAAGTCCGCGCAGTCGGGGCCGACCGCGTCGGTGAACGGGTTCGCGCCGTCGGCGGCGTCCACGAACTGGGCGAACAGCGAGTACTTCTCGTTCGAGGCGAGGTGCGGGAGGCAGCGCACGGCCGGGAGCCCCAGCTGCTCGGCGGCGACCCGGCCCGGCCAGTTCATCCCGTCGTAGCAGACCGCGTCCACCCCCTCGGTGGCGCAGTGGTCGCGCAGCACCGGGTAGGCGGCGCGCATACCGGCGAAGACGTGCCGCGCGAAGCGGGCGAAGGTCTCCGGTCCGAAGTCGGTGGGCGGTTCGATCGGTCCGATCGACGGCAGCTCGACCCAGCGGGCGCCGGCCCGGGTGACCACCTCGGCGTGTTCCGCGCTGGTGGCGTAGTCCACGCGGTGGCCGCGCCGGACGAGTTCTTCGACCAGCGGCAGCGTGGGATTGACGTGCCCGTGACCGAAGAGGGTCACGAATAACAGGTGTTTCGCCATGCCGAAAATCCTACCGATCACGGATTTCGCCCGGGTCCCGGCCCCTGGGACGTACGCAAATCCCCTCCCGCGGCCGCGGGTTCATCCTTCGGACGGCAGCCGCCGGACGAGGCTGCGCTCCAAGTGCCGTGCCGCGTGCGAGCCTTCGCCGCTGCCGGAGGCCAGCAGCCGCAGCAGTTCGACGGCCGCGCGCGCCTCCCGCAGGGTCAGCAGCGGCAGCCGCTCCTCGTCCAGATCCACCACACCGTCCACCAGGCTGAGCAGCCGGTCGTTCATATCACCCATGGCCGGGTTAACGGTCATTCACCTGCGCGGTTACGCAACCGTCCGGCGCGGTGCGGGCGGGTGCCGGCCGCCGCTCAGCGCAAGCCCAGGCACGGCAGCCAGCCGCGGTCGCCGCCGGTGGCGGTGAGAACGGCGCTCAGGGTGCCGGCGGCGCCGCCGAGCAGGGCCGTCCGCTCCGCGCCGAGCGCCCGGATCTCGTCCCGCCTGCGGTCCAGGTGGTCGAGCAGACGCGCCCGCAGCACGCCGGCCGCCGGCAGCCCGGCGTGGCGGTACAGCGCGTCGGCGACGGCCAGGACGCCGGCGGCCCCGTGGCAGAGGCCCAGGCGGTCGCCGGGGTGGTCGCCGAAGAGATGGAACTCCTCGTGGTACCCGGCGGCCAGGCTGGTGAAGGCGTCGGTGGCGAAGCGGCGCGCCGCCTCGTCCCGGCAGGCGTCCGCCGCCTCCCACAGCGCCCAGCTGACGCCCGGGGCGCCGTAGCACCACGCCTGGCGGCGGCGCGGGCCCTCCGGCGACGCGGCCGCCGGACCGGCGCCGTCCCAGGAGCGGATGGACCGCGCGTCGGTGAACGCCTGCCGCCGCAGCCAGCCGCTCGCCCTGCCCAGCGCGCCCGCCGCTTCGGGGGCGCCGCCCGGCGACCGGCGCACGGCCGCGGCGAGCGCGGTGAGCACGCCCGCGACGCCGTGGCCCATACCGGTGTTCACCCGCCCGTGCAGCCAGCCCAGTTGGGGGTGGCCGGGGTAGTGCGTGCGCAGGCCGCCGAGGTCCGGGGCCTCGCACAGGGCGGCCAGCGGGCGGGCGAGCCGTTCCAGGGCCCGGGCGCGGGACGGGCCGGGGCCGCCGGGCCCGTCCGGGTCGCCGAGGTCGTCGGGGGCGGCGGTGCTCAGCGCGAGCAGGGTGCCGGCCGGACCGAGGATCAGGTCGTAGTCGCGGAAGGTCACCGCACCGGGGACGGTGTCCGCGGTGCCGGCCAGGGTCCGCTCGTGGAGCCGGCCGGCCAGGCGGTCGGCGACCCGGTGCAGCTGCGGGTGGAGCGCGGCGGCCTGGCGCAGTCCCACCAGGGTTCCGGCCAGCCCGCCGTCGTAGAGGCCGGGGTGGCTCCTCCCGCGTCCGGCGGTGCGGGCCCACTGCGCGGTGGCGCGGACCGCCGTCGCTCTGGCGGCCGGATCGCCGCGCTCCGCCACGAGGCGGGCGAGCACCGGGACGCCCGGGTCCGAGGGGTGGCCGGCGGCCGGGTCCGGTGCCCGGGCGGTGCCGGACCGTTCGGTCCACCGGTCGAGCAGCTCCACCGCGTCCTGGAACGCGTGCGCCCGTCTGCGGGTCTGCCGGTCTGAGGTCCGGAGCATGGTGTCGGGTCTCCTCTCGTGCGCGGAGCCGTCCGGCGCGGGGCCGGACGGCTCGTTGGTCAGCTGCCGGCGCCCGCCGTCAGCTTCTGACGCGGCGTCAGCAGATGACTCCGGAGCAGACGAGCACGGTGTCGCAGACGATCACCGTGCAGACGCCGGAGCACCCTTCGGTGTACGCCTGGGCGCTGGGCAGTTCGGTCTCGGTGATCCGGGTGTCCAGGTCGCCGATGAGGTTGTCGAGGTCGGTCGGTTCGATGGTCGTGGGCATCAGGACCCTCCTCTTCTCGGTGTGCGGTTCCACCCCGGCGGGTGCCCGTCGGTACGGGCGTCCGGGGAGGTCTGCGGGCCCGTCCCTGGGGCGGGCGGGCCGGTCGGGTCGCGCAGGGCCGCGGCGGCGCGGGCGGCCAGCTCCGCCGGGGGCGCGTCGCAGGGGACCCTGAGCTGGAGCTGTGCGGCGACCGCCGCGCCGTGGTGGAGGGCGTCCCGCACCGGTGACCGGCCCGGCCCGGGCAGCGCCTCCTCGGCGATCAGGTGGCCGTCGGGCGCCGCGTCGCGCAGCCGTTCCAGCGTCCGCAGGGCGGGCAGCGCCACCAGGTCGACCGGTACCGGCTTGGCGCCGGGCGCCGCGCGGAGGAAGCAGAAGCGGGGCAGCCGCCGGGAGCGGCGCAGCAGCGCCAGCGCCACCACCTTGTCGGCCTCCGGGGCGCCGGGCGCCCACAGTTCGTCCGCCGCGATGCGCCACTGGGCGGGGCTGACGACCAGTTCCCCGCCGACCGACAGCCGCGGTACCCGCCGGGCACCGGGGAACGCGCCGATCAGGCCGCCCAGTTGGACGACGTACCGGGTGGCCGGGTGCGCGGCCGACATCAGCAGCCGGACAAGGCGGTCGTAGGGCGGGGCGGGGGTGCGGGTGGCGTGGTGGACGGGCAGCACGCGGACGCCGTCGGCCTCGGCGACGACCCGGGGGCCGTCGGTGCGCAGGGTGATCCGGTCCAGCGGGAGGTGGCGGACGGCGCCGGGCGCCGCGGACCCATCGCCGCGCGAACTCCCGTAGTACAGGGTGGTGTTGGGGTCGCCGGTGCACCACCGGGTGAGGACCGGGCGGCGGACGGCGTTGGCGGCGCGGGCGTCGAGCGGGGGGACCAGCACCTCGACGAAGCGGACGTCCGCGGCCCGTTCGACGGCGGCGAGGAAGGCGCGGTAGGCGGCGGGGTTGGGGTAGCCGTCCGGGGCTCCGGAGGGTGCGGTACGGCCCTGGGTGCCGGGCGGGCGGGTGCGCCGGGTGTCCAGGGCCTCGGCGAAGCGGGCATCGAGGACGCCGGCCGGGGAGACCGTCTCCAGGACGGCGACCGGGCCGTGCGGGTCGCCGAGCGGCCGCAGCAGGCAGTCCGCGGGCCAGGCGGCGAGGAGTTCGGGCCCGGCGGCCGGGGCGCCCAGCGCGTCCAGCAGGGCGTCGTCCAGGTCGAGGTGTTCGGCGCCGAGGCGGTCGGCGAGGTGGGCGAGGAGCCGGGCGTAGCCGGAGCCGGGCGTGCGGGCCGGGTGCCAGCCCTCGTACCGGGGCCGCGCTCCGCGGTCGCCGGCCGCGGTCCCGTTCGCTGCCGCGGTCCCCTTCGCCGTGGCGGTCCCGCGCTCCGCTCCGGGCTCGTTCCCGGCTCCGGGCTCGTTCTCCGCTCCGGGCCCGGACTGCTGGTCGGGGTCCGGCGGCGCGGGGTCCGCCGCGGGCGGGGCGGTCAGGAGGTCGGCGACCGAACGGGGTTCGGGGCCGAGGCCCGCCAGGTCGGGGTGGGGCGGGCGGCCGGTGGCGGCGCCCGCCGGGTCGCGGTCGGCGGCGCGCAGGGCGGCCAGGCGGGCCGCGAGCCGCAGGCCCCGGGTGACCCGCTCCAGCGCCGCGGGGCCGGGCACGGTGTCCGGCGTGGTGTCCAGCAGGCGGTAGGCGTCGGTGAACCAGGTGGCGTCCTGGTCGGGCGCCGCCCCGTGGGCCGTCCGGCCGGGGGCGGGCTGCGCCGCGAGGACCGGGGATATGCCGGGCGGGACGTCCGGGGTGCGGATCCGCCCGGCGGGCGCCCAGTCCAGGTGCCGGTGCCGGGGCCCGGCGCAGACCTGGAGGACACCGAGCCGCAGCAGGTGCAGCAGGAAGCCGCGGAGGGCGGTGGCGGCCTGCCGGCGGTCGTCCCCGGCAGCCGGTGCGCAGTCGCCGGCGGGGGCGCGCAGCCGGGCGGTGAGCTGCTGCTCGATCTCGGCGAGCGGGCGCGGGCCGGTGGCGAGGAGGGCCAGGACCGCGTCGAGGACGGGGGTGCGGCGCAGTTCGATGCGGCGCAGCCGGGCGCCGTCGGCGCCGGTGTCGACGACCGCGCAGCGCAGGACGCCGCCGGGCGCCGCGTGGTGCAGCGGGGTGAGGGCCAGCGGCGTGGCGGCCCCGGCGGCGTCCGGTCCGGTGGCGCGCAGCCGTTCCCAGAGCAGGTGGACGTTCTCCATGGTGCTGGTGGCCAGCGCACCGGCCTCGGCGGCCGGGAGGAGCAGCCGTCCTCCGCCGGCGCCGCGGTGCGGGGTGGCGAGCGGGAGGGCGGCGAGCTGGCCGAGCCAGTCGCGCGGGGTGGTCTTGGCCGCGGCCCGGGCGGCCACCCGCCAGACGTAACCGGTGTATTTGCGCAGCCGTTTGCCGTGCCAGGGGTCGCCGGCCGCGGCCCGCCGGGCGAAGTCGGCGACGATGCGGGGGGCGGCGCCGGCGAGGTGGTTCCACAGCACGGTGTCGGTGTGCAGCAGGCCCAGCGCCAGGCGGCCGACGCGTTCGTGTTCGGCGGCGACCGCGGCGGCGAAGTCGTCCCGGGTGGCGGCCAGGGTCGCCGCCCGCGCGGCCAGGTCGGTGAGGTCGGCCGCGAGCGCCGGGCCGAGGGCGGCCACGGTCGCCAGGACCGCGGTGTCCGCGGGCCCGGGGGCGGTCCCGGCGTGCAGCCGGCGGCGGAGGGCGAGCACCGGGCCGCGCGCCGCGCCGGGCAATTCGGGGTGCGGTACGAGGTCGGTGCCGAGCCGGTCCCCCAGCGCCGCCGCCCGCACCGCCACCCGCCGGGCCTCCTCCGCCAGGGCGGCGGCCCGGGCGAACAGCGGGCCGTTGCCCGCCGACGCCCAGACCGCGCCCGGCAGCCCCGCGAGCCGCAGCAGCGCGCTCGCCCCCAGCGCGCCGCCGGCGTCGCGGGCCGGGTCCGGCTCCCCCGGCCGGCCGGTCACCGCACGCCCCCGCCGCCGGCGCTCTCCCCGCCGCGGGCGGTCTCCCCTTGGCGGACGGTCTCCCCGTCACCGGCGAGCGCGTCGGTCAGCAGGCACTGCCGGGCGAACGGCATCCGGGCGCGGTTCCAGTGGAAGATCACCGCGTAGGCGGCGGCGCGGCGCGGCCCGGTGGTGGCGGCGCCCGCCTCGAAGTAGCCGGCCCGCCACCGCCGGGCGGCCGCGCCGACGGCCGCGGCCCGTTCGGCCAGGGCATCCCGCCGCTCCTCGGGGAACGCGGCGAGCATGCCGTCCGCGGGGCGCTGCCAGAACTCCCGGATGCCCTCGGCCGCCCGGTCCCAGGCCGCCCGCCCGCCGGCGCCGTGCCCGTCCCGGGCCGCGGCGGGGATCCGGCGGCCGGTGTTCTCCCGGACCGCTTCCCAGACGCCGCGGTGCTCCCACCCGACCACCCCGAGCCCCGCCAGCATCTCCCGCAGCATCAGCAGCGACAACCGCCAGGCCGCGGCCTGGCCCTCGGGCCCCGGGTACCGTGCGTGGTGGTCCAGCCAGGCCAGTGAGTCGGCGGTGAAGAGGCGGTGCACGTACGGCATCGAAGCGCTGCCGCCGAAGAGGTACCGCTCGGGCTCGTAGACCGCGCTCCGCGGGGCTTCCCGCCAGCCCCCACAGGCGGCGAACCGGCGCGCGACGTCGTCGCGCAGCGCCTCGCGGTCGCCGTCCTCCGGTGCCTCGAACCGCACCCGGAGGCCGGGCTCCTTGTGCACGAAGAAGAAATTGCGCGCCCGTCCCCCGTCGAGCATTTCCCGGGCCACCGCATTCAGCCGGGCGTACGCCCCGGGCCGGTTTTCCGGCGCCGGCGCGAGATTGCACTGCACCCAGGCCGCGTCCGCCGCCCGGTCCCGTACGGCGGCCAGTCCGGCGGCCAGGAAAGCCGTGCGGGCACCGGGGAGTTCGGCCTCGTCGGCGCATACGGGAAGGGTGTCGATTTCCAGGGCGCCCGCATGGCGGAGGCAGTCCGCGAGCAGGTCGGCGACCATCAGCATCTGCGTTCCTCCGGCACCGCGCACCGAAGCCCCCGCCGGCAAGCGGAGACACCGGGGCGGAACTCATCTCGCTGCTCATCTCGCTTATGGAAAGGCAATTCCCGATGACCGGCCCGACAAAGGCATAATCCGCATTGTTCATATGATGAACAGTTGTGCGCCGGGGGTAGCCGGGGGCAGCGGGGGTCACCGGCGTCGGTCCGGACCGGCCCCCGCTCCACCCGTGCGCCCGACCCCGCCACCGGCCCGCACCGGCCCCGCGACCTCCGCCCCTTCCCCGCCGACCGGCCAACTCCCCGCCAGGTAAAGGGAGTTCTCCAATCACCGGATTTCCCTTCCGGGGCCGCCGGGCGGGCGTCATACTGCCTCCAGAGCAACTCCCTCTCCTCCTCACCACAGAGGACGAGTACGAGCACGGGGGTGCACCAACGTGTCTGTGCCCGAACGGCCCACCACCTCCCCACCGGATCCCCGACCACCGTCCGGAAGCCCGGACTCCGCCGACGGCGCGCGGCCGCCGAGTTCCCGGAGCGAGGCCACCCGGCTGCTGTGCGCGGGCGTGTACTTCGACGGGCAGTTCCGCCGGCGCGTCATCCAGGAACTGGTCGAGCACGAGGAGCGCCCGATCGCGCCCTCGCACGGCTTCGACGCCCTGCCGGTCCTGGCCCATGCGCTGCGGGCCCGCCGCCGGGAGGCCGAGACCGGACTGGTCCTGCTGGTCTGCTGGGTGGTGTTCATCGCGCTCGGGCTGGCGGGCGTCGGCTCCGAGACGGTGCTGCCCCTCCCCTGGTGGCTGGCGTACGCCGCGGTCTGCGTGGTGGCCTGGATGGCGCGCGGCGCCCGGAGTTCGCCGTTCGCCCTCGGGCGCTCGGTGATCAAGGAGGCCACCCGCGGCCGGCTCAAGGCGGTGCTGCCGGTCCTGCCGTTCGTGTTCGCGCTGGTGTACTGGGCCGCCGTGCTCTACACCCTGTTCCTCGGCGCCGACGCCTGGACCGCGGTGGTCTTCCCGCTGCTGCTGGTGCCGCCGGTGTGGGCGCACCGGCAGTACGTCGTCACCGCCATGCGCCACCGGCTCAGCCGCGAGGCGTTCGCCGCGGCACCGTACCCGAAGCTGCCGGCCACCGGCCCGTACCCGCGCATCGGCGCCGCGATCGCCCGCGAGCAGCATGCGCAGCTGGTCATCTACGACCCGTTCCGGCCCTTCGTCGGTGCCGGCGAGCCGTACAAGCCGTGGTCGGTCGCGATGGAGCTGAAGGGGAAGAACTGGTCGGCGGACGAGGAGGCGGACGGCGCCGGGGCCGCGGACGGCGCGCCACGGCCGAAGGTCTCGTTCCGCAAACCGGAGGCCGCACCCGCGCCGCTGACCGGCCGTGAGGTGGTCGAGCTGATCAAGCCCCGGCTGGAGGCGCTGCGCACGTCGGCGGCGGCCACCAGCCGGGACCGGCTGCGCTCCCTGGAGGTCGACGAGCTGGTCTACCTCCCGGTGGGGCTGCCGCGGAACGACGTGGACTACTCCCCCGAGGTCGTCCGGGACCACCTCGAACGGGCGGTCGGCGAGGGCGCCGAGGCCCGCCGGCACTTCCTGCGGGTGCGGGTCGGCGCATGGGACGAGCAGGTCGCGATCTGCCTGCTGGTCCGGATCCACACCCAGGGCGGGATGCTGGTGCTGGAGGTCGCGCCGCACGTCCTGACGCCGGTGCGGCCGGAGTTCAAGGCGGTCGACGTGATCGCCGCCCAGGGCGGGGACGACCGGCTGCGGGACGCCGTCCGCGCGCTGCTGACCAGCCCCTCGGCGGGGTTCGCGGCCGGCCTCTCGCTGTGCCAGACCGTGGTGTCCGTCTTCCGCACCTGGCTGGCGATGCCGGAGTACGCCCTGCCGGACGCGCCGATGGCGTCGGTGCGGCAGCTGGGCAGTGTCAAGGAGATCTCGCTGTTCCAGGAGATGGACCTCAGCCGGTACGTGAAGACGCTTCAGGACCGGATCGCCACCGGTGTGCAGGAGGCACTGCGCAGCAAGGGCTACGAGACCGGCGCGTTCGAGCAGTACATCATCAACGTCGGTGAGGGCGGCGTGTTCATCGGCGGTATGAGCGGGGGCGCGGTCGCGGCCGGCGAGCGGGCCTCGGCCAAGCACGTGGACGGTACGAAGAAGGAGACGGGGGGCGTTCTGGGATGACGACCGGGGAACGGGAACCGGACGAGGGCAGCCCTCCTCCGGACACGGCACCGCAGGGCTGCGGCTGTGGCGGTGGAATCAGCATCGGCGTCCTGACCGGCGGTGCGGTCGCGGCCGGGGAACGGGCCGTGGCCGAGGACCGCTCGCGCCGGGACGGGCGGACGGCCGCGCCGCTGCCGCCCGCGGCCGGTGCCGCGGGGCCCGCCGTCCCGCCGCCCGGCGCCGGCGGGATCGCCGTGGGTGCGATGGCCGGCGGCGCCGTGGCCGCCGGTGCGGACGCCCGGGCGCTGGACGCCTCGGCCCCGGCGGCGGTCGACGCGCCACCGGAGCTCCGGGCGGCCCTGGCGACCCTGCGCGGACAGCTGCCGCTGCTCAATGCCAGTGACGGGACGGCGGAGATCGACGCCCACCTGGCCGATGCCGAGGAGGAGATCGAGGCCACCGGCCAGGTGCGGCGGGACCGTCTGCAATGGCTGCGCGACCGGCTCGACCTCGGGGCGACCGCCGTGGCGGGGCTGGCCTCGGCGACGGCCGTCGTCCAGCAGATCACCCAACTCCTCAGCGGCCAGGGCTAGGAGGTGGTCGGTGTGCCCCAGTGGGACGAGGACCGGCAGGACTGGACGGGCCCGACGCGACCGGCCGGACCGCCCCGGGACGTCCGGTCCCGCCGCTCGCTGGTCGCGGTGATCACGCTGACCGTGCTGATCGCGGCGGCGGTGGCCGGCGTGTGGCTGCTGGCCCGCGACAGCCGGTCCGACGGCCCGGACGTCTGGCCGACCCCGACGGACTCCTGGTCCACGCCGTCGGACAGCTGGTCCACGCCGACGGACCCGTGGTCGACCCCGACCTACTCCTGGTCGACCCCGACCTACTCCTGGTCCACCCCCACCTACTCCTGGCCGACGCCGGGCTACACCTGGTCGTTCCCGACGGGGTAGCGGGCCGCGGGCCCGGCGTGCGCCCGGCGCCCGGACAGATATGCGAGGCGCTCCCGTGACGGTGAATTCCCCGGCGCGCCGCCGGTTCCGGGCCGCGGCCGGGGAAGCATCGCCTCACCGCACGTCCGGCGAGCCGGACCACCGCGACCGGGAGGTAGGCCATGAAACACCTGTCCCAGATCCGCCGGGGCGCCGCCGTAGTGGCGAGCGCGGGACTGCTCTGCGGAGTGCTCGGCACCGGCCCGGCCGCCGCGGCGGGCCCGCCCCCGTCCACCGGCGGCCACGGGCCGTACCACGGCCGGGTCATCGCCAAGCCCGGTCTCGTACTGCGCACCGGCCCCGGCACCGGCTACCGCGCGGTGGGCTCCGCGCCGTACGGCACCGTGGTCACCATCGTCTGCAAGGTCAACGGGCAGAACGTGGGCGGCAATCCGCGCTGGTACAAGCTCGACGCGCGGCGGAACACGTGGGGTTCGGCCCGCTACATCAGCACCCTCGGGGCGGCGCCCGCCTGGTGTGACGCGCGCACCAGGCGCTGAGGCACCCCTCCGGCGGCTCAGCCCGTTCCGCCCGTCGCACGCTCGGAGCGCACGGACGGGGGCTGGGCCGCCCTCGGCATGCTTCAGCCCCTCGGCCTCTCCGGTGCCCGCCGGCCGGTGGCCCCGCTGGAAGACCCGCCGCGCATCAGGCGGCCCGGCCTCGGTACCGGGCGGGTGTCAGGGGGAGGGGGTGATGCCCCAGGTGGCGGCCCGGGCGGCGGCGGCTGCGCGGTTGGGGAGGTCGAGTTTGGTGAGGATGTGCTCGACGTGGGTGGCGACGGTGCGCGGCGTGATGCACAGGCGTCCGGCGATTTCGCGGTTGGTGCGGCCGGTGGTGAGTTCGGCCAGTACCTGGAGTTCCCGCGGTGAGAGGCGGTCGGGGCGTGGCGGGTCGGTGGCGGGGTGGGGTACGGCGGTCTCTTCGGGCGGTGGGGTCGGGCGGGGGGCGACGGCCGCGGCGAGGGACTCGGTGAGGAGGGTGACCACGGCGCGCGCCGGGTCGGGTGTGCGCCGCGGTCGGCGGGTGCTGACGTTCAGCATGCCGACGTACCGGCCGTCGGCGTCGAACAGGCACTGGGCGACGCCGTCCTGGATGCCGAGCGGAGACAGCACCTCCTGGAAGCCCGGGGAGGCTGCCAGGAGGTGCCGGGGAACGTCCCTGAACCACAGACCGCCGCGGGCCGGGCTGTGGAGGACCGCGAAGACCGGGTCGCGGTGGAGGCGGGTCTCGATGTAGGCCGTCGCGTCGTCCGGGTAGCTGCCGGCCAGGGTGGTGTGGCGCCGCCGCAGCGGGTCCCACCGGGTCAGGGACGCGTGGTCGTATTCCATGACCTCCGCCAGCGCGGTCAGGACCGTGTCGAGGCCGGCCGCGCCGCTCGTGGCGCTCCTGGCCGCCTGGCGGACGTGCACGGCCGCGTCCAGGATGTCCGCCGTGCTCCGGTTCGCTGCCATCCCCCAAGGATGATCATGCGTGGGGGATACGTCAATCGCCGAGGGCGTCGTGCACGACCTGCCCGTCCATGACGGTCAGGACGACGGGCAGGTCCGGGATGTCGTGCGGATCGGCGGTGAGCAGGTCGCCGTCGAGCACGCAGAGGTCGGCGACCTTCCCCGGTTCCAGGGAACCCTTCCAGTCGTCGGCGAAGTCCTGCCAGGCCGCGTCGATGGTGTACGTGCGGAGCGCTTCGGCCAGGCCGATGCACTGTTCGGGCCCGCTGACCCGGCCGGCGGCCTTCGACTCGCGCAGCATCATGGTGGCGATGCCCTGGCGCCAGTCCGGGTGCGTGACGGGGGCGTCGGATCCGCTGGCGACCCGTACGCCGGCGTCGAGGGCGTCGCGGTAGGGCCAGGCGTAGGCGGCGCGGCCGGCGCCGACGAAGTCCTCTTCCATGTCGGCGACGGTCCATTTGATGGTGGGGTTCATGTTGACGCCGAAGCCGTGCGCGGCCAGCACCTTCATGCTGTGCGGGGTGAGGAAGTCGCCGTGGATGACGTAATGGCGGGCGTCCGGACGCGGGTGGTCGGCCAGGGCCGCGGCGAAGGCGTCCGTGACGGTGTCGATGGCCCGGTCGCCGGTGACGTGGACGCCCATCTGGTGCCCGGCGGCGTGGGCGTGCCGGATCATCGCACCGATCTCGGCGATCCGCTCGGCGTCGGTCTCCCCGCCGACGCACAGCGCACCGCAGCCGCCGCCGACGTACGGCTCGTGCATCCAGGCCGTCTTGTTGGGGACGATGCCGTCGGCGAATATCTTGACTCCGTGGATCGCCAGGCGGCGCGGATCGGCGTCAGCGGTCGTGCCGAGGGCGGTGAGGGCCCGGGCGAACTCCTCAGCGGTGCTCGTCATGCCGGTGGGCAGCAGCAACACGCCGATCCGGGCGGTCAGTTCGCCGTCGGCCAGGAGCCGGTGGTAGACGTCGAGGGTCTGCCGGCCGAGCGCGCCCCGCATGATGCCGTCGCCGCCGGGGCCGAGGCCGGGCTCGGTGTAGCTGGTCACGCCGAGCCGGGCCAGGGTGGCGAGGGTTGACCGGATGGCGTCGGTCCGTTCCTGCCGGCTGAGCGGCGGCAGGGCGTTCTGGACGAGCGCCTGGGCGCCCTCGTGCAGCAGCCCGGTCGGCTCCCCGGCGTCGTCGGTGACGATGGCCCCGCCGGGCGGGGCGGCGGTGTGCCGGTCGATACCGATGAGTTCCAGGGCCTTGGAGTTGACCCACGTGGCGTGGCCGGAGAAGGAGTACAGGACGACCGGGTGGTCCGGGCTCACGGCGTCGAGGTCGTGCCGCGCGGGCTGCCGCGCGGGGTCGGTGACGCATTCGGCGAGGTATCCGGTGTCCCAGCCGTGGCCGGTGATCCACTGCCCGTCCGCGGCGCGCCCGACCGCCTGCCGTACCGCCGCGGCCACGTCCGCGAGGGAGGAGACGGCGGGGTGGCCGACGTCCAGGGAGAGCGGCGGGCTGGCCATGCCGAAGGCGCAGCCGTGCAGATGGGAATCGTTGATACCGGGGAGCAGCGTCCCCCCGCGCAGGTCGATGACGCGGGTGCCCGGGCCGATGAGCGGAGCGACGTCGTCCCGCTCTCCGACGGCGCTGATGACCCCGCCGGTCACCGCCAGGGCCGAGGCGACGGAGAACCGCGCATCGACCGTGACCACCCGCCCGCCGAGAAATACCAGGTCCGCATACGTGCCCGTGACCATGAGAGGGAGTCCCTTCGAAAAACGCCGGGGGCGCGGCGGCCACCCGGAAACGATCTTTCGAGAACTATGGCCGCGCCCCCACCCCCCGCACATCGGTCATCTCACCGATAGCGGGAGCGTGCTCCCTCGGTGGCAGGCGGACGGGCTGACGCTGACGGCGACCGCAGCGGGATCCCGGCCGGGGCCGGGATCCCGGTCCGCTGTGGTGCGGGGTTCAGCCGGAGAGGAGGCGGTTGAAGAAGGCGCGGTAGTGGCGGAGGGCGATCCGGAGGCGTTCGGTGTCGGCCTCGCCGCCCTGCTTCCACTGCTCCTCCAGGCTCTGCTTGTGGTGGGTGAACGTGCCGGAGAGGGCTTGCATCAGGTCCGAGACCAGCTCGTCGGCGGCCCGCACGGCCTCCCGCGGCTCGTCGACGAACCTGCCCTGGATGGCGTGCCACCGGTCGCGGAACGATGCCTGGTCCGCGCTGGAGAGCAGGGCCGGCATCGTCTCCTCCGCGGTGCCCTGCGGAGCCGGGGAGTCGGCCTGGAAGGGGCTTTCGGTGGGGGCGCTCTCTCCGGGAAGGGTGGGCGCGGTCTCGTCCGGGCCGGCTCCCGGGCGGCTCATGTCCGAGGTGGGCAGGCCGGCGGTCTGCGGCGCGGGGTCCGGTGCCGGGTCGTGTTCCATGGCTCCTCCAACCGCGCGGGGGCACGCGTGAGCGGCGGCGTGCGGGCGCGCGGGGTTGGCGTTCGGGCGTGGCTGGTCGGCTTCTAGGCGTGGGCGCGGCGGGTCTGGCCGCCGTCGGAGAGCAGTTCCTCGAAGAGTGCGCGGTAGTGCACCATGGCGCCGCGCAACTGCTCGGTGGTCGCCCGGTGCTGGGTGCTCAGGCCGTCGATCTCGTGGGCCGCCCGGTAGTGTTCGAGGGTGCGGCCGTGCTCGACCGACAGGTCCTTCATGCGTTGCTCGAAGTTGTCCGTCGGGTAGCCGCGTTCGTGCATCAGCGAGGCGACGAGCCGGTCGGCGTCGTGCACCGCCTCTTCGGGCCGGTCCACGAACTCCTGCTGCACTCCCGCCCAGTCCCGGGTGTAGCGCTCCCGACTGCTGCTCGGCAGGGGCTTGATCTCCAGGTCGTCATGGCGCTTGACGCGCGCTCTCAGTTCTCGCTCGCCGGCCAGGCGGCTGTCGGCGGATTCGACGGTGCGGTCGTATTCCGGTCCGAAGCGCTGCTGGAGGCGGCGGCGCCGCACGAGGAGCGAGACTGCCGTTGCGATCAGTGCGATCACCACCACGGCGGGGATGATGATCGCCAGAAGGGTCCCTGTCGACATGAGTCGATCTCTCCTTGCCTGCATCCCGGAGTTCCAGTTTATGGCGGTTTGCGGCGGGGCTCTAACCGGGCGGCGGAGCAGGCCGGCGGGGACCGGAAAGCGCCTGACCCGCCCTGCTCACAGGGCGTGCTTCAGATGCGGTTGCAGGAGCCGCTGCCAGCCGTCCCGGGCCTGGGCCCACTCTTCCGGGCAGCCCTCGGCGCGGTCCGCGGTGACCCGCCGGCCGGCCCCGACGAGGTCCTGGTGCCGGTCGGGGTGCGCGCCGTAGACGTAGCAGGCGTAGGCCGCCGCGCGCTGCCCGTCGAGGCTGTGCTCGTCGAGGAGGTCCGCCGGGTCGAACGGGGTCTCCTCGGCGGCCAGCGCGTAATCGGTGGCGACGGCAAGGGCCTTGGTCTCGCCGGTCCGGCCCTGGCCGAGGAGCAGGACCGCGGCGAACTGGTCCGCCACGTCCTCCTCGCGGCCGGTGAAGCGCAGGCCGAGCCGGTCGATCAGGGCGTGCGCGCCCTCGTGGTAGGCGGTCTCCTCCAGGACGGCGGCGGTGTGGGCGTCGCCGTCGGCCGGGCCGCCCGCACCGGCCGCGTCCCGGCCGGTGTGCGCGAAGCGGTCGCGTATCTCGTCGACGTGTTCCGCGCAGAAGTCGATGCCGCCGGTCTCCGGGTCGTAGGCCGGTTCGGCGGCGCCGCAGGAGCGGACGACGAAGGGGATGCGGTGCGGCAGCGCGAGCGCGCCGTTGAGCCGCTCCGCTGCGGTTTCCAGGACGCGGTGCGCGCGCAGGTACGCGGTGGCCCGCGCGGCCTTGCCGCCGGTGCGGTACTCGACGGTGAAGCCGCCCTTCCCGGTCTGGCGCTTGCGGCCCGCCGCGTCGGAGGCGGCCGGCGGTCCGGCCGGGTCCCGGCCGCCCGCGCAGCCGGCCACCGCCGCCGCCAGGGCCAGTGCCAGCACCGCGCGCGTTCCGTTCCCTGCCCGGCGGCCCATGTCTGCTCCCTCCCGCGCCCCGGCGGCGCGTATCCCCTCCAGGGTGGGAAGAGGCCGTTGCGGACCCGGAGGTTCCCGCGCGGGGCCGGCGCCTACCACAGCGCGTCGATGTCCCCCGGGTGCACGGCGATCCGGCTGCCGGGGAACGCGGCGCGGTCCCGCAGGGCGCGCGGCGAGAAGAAGCCGGCCATGGTGACCTTGTCGAAGCCGGGGCGGTCGCTGGGGAAGGGCGCCTGCGCGGTGCCGCCGACCAGTACCGCGCCGGGCAGGTGCTGCCAGCCCGCGCTTTCGTAGAAGCTCCGCAGCGGCCGGTCGCAGGTGAACAGCCCCAGGTCCAGACCGCGGGCGGCCATCGTGGCGCGGGCCTGGCCGACCAGCCGCCGGCCGTGTCCGCGGCCGCGTACGTCCTGCCGGGTCACCACCGTGCTCAGGCCACCGGCGGCGTAGCGCCGGCCCGCGTGCTCGATGTCCTTGGTGAGGATGTCCAGCGCGGCCAGCACCCGCCCGTCGTCCACGAGCAGCAGCGACAGGGGTTGCAGCGCCGGGTCGTGGACGGGGCCGGGCGGCGCGGGCGGGGACCCGGCGGGGCCCGGCGGCCACGCCTGGTCCTGGAGTTCCCGGACCTGGGTGCGGAGGTCGGGCGGGGTGGCGGCTTCGGGGCAGGTGACGATCTGCATCCGGCGATTGTGCACCGGCGGGGTGCGGACGCCGTGCCCGCGCGTGTCCGTCCCCGGGCGGGCGCGTCCGCCGGGAAAGGATGCGGGCATGTCCGCCGCGCTGACCGCCGTCCTGCACGCCCTGTCGATCACCGGCGCGATGACGTGGGAGATCACCTGGGCGCTGGTCCTGGGTTTCGCGCTGTCCGCGGTCGTCCAGGCGGTGGTCCGCAGGTCCACGGTCGGGGCGCTGCTCGGGGACGGCCGCCCCCGCACCCTGGCGCTCGCCGCCGGGCTGGGCGCGGCCTCGTCCTCCTGCTCGTACGCCGCGGTGGCGCTGGCCCGTTCGCTGTTCCGCAAGGGGGCGGACTTCACCGCCGCGATGGCCTTCGAGATCGCCTCGACCAACCTGGTGGTCGAACTCGGCGTCATCCTGGCGCTGTTGATGGGGTGGCAGTTCACGCTCGCCGAGTTCACCGGCGGGCCGGTGATGATCGTGGTACTGGCGGTGCTGCTGCGGCGGCTGATGAGTGAGGCGCTGCTGCGGGAGGCCCGGGCGCAGGCCGCACGCGGGCTGGCCGGGGGGATGGAGGGGCACGCCGCGATGGACATGTCGGTGCGGCGCGGCGGCTCCTTCGTCCGCCGGCTGTTCTCCGGCGAGGGCCTGACGGCCACCGCGCACGTCTTCGTCATGGAGTGGGCGGCGATCCTGCGGGACCTGGTGGCCGGGCTGCTGATCGCCGGGGCGATCGCCGCGTGGGTGCCGGACTCCTTCTGGCAGTCGTTCTTCTTCACCGGCCATCCGCTCGCCGCGAAGCTGTGGGGGCCGGTCATCGGCCCGCTGGTGGCGATGGCGTCGTTCGTCTGCTCCATCGGCAACGTGCCGCTCGCCGTGGTCCTGTGGAAGGGCGGTATCAGCTTCGGCGGGGTCGTCGCGTTCCTCTTCGCCGATCTGCTGATCCTGCCGATCCTCACCATCTACCGGAAGTACTACGGGGGACGCACCGCGCTGCTGCTGCTCGGCACCTTCTACGCGGCGATCGTCGCGGCCGGTTACGTGGTCGAGTTCGCCTTCGGCGCCCTGGGGCTCGTACCGGACCAGGCGCGGGCCCGGCTCCCGGAGGAGGGCGTGCGCGGGAACTACACGACCTGGCTGAACGCCGCCTTCCTCGCCCTGGCCGCCGTGCTGCTGGTGCGGTTCTTCCGCACCGGGGGCCGGGAGATGCTGCGGAGGATGGGCGGCGCCCCGGACACCGGCCCGGACGCCGCCCCGGACACCGGCCCGCAGACCGGTGAGCGGGCCGGTGAGCGGTCGGAAGCCGGGCCTGCGGGTGTCAGTCACCCTCCCCGAGAAGGCCGTTGCGGTCGCCGTGGCCACCGTGGTCCTCGTGACCGCCGTCCTCGCCGTGGTCGTCGTGGTCGTCGTGGTCGACGGAGTGGCTGAGCACCGTGCCGTCCGCCATGCTGACGTCCACCTCGTGCTCGGTCCCGCCGCCGGTGCGGAGCTCCACCTCCCAGACCCGCGTGCCGTGGTCGTGGTCCGGCTCCACCGAGACGATCCGGCCGCCGGGCACCACCGTGCGCGCGGTGTCCACGGCCCGCTGCCGGCCGGTGTCCGCCGGGCCGCCGCCGGCGGCGACGCGGGCCTCCGCGAGGTCGTCCGGTCCGCCGGTGACGGCGACGGCGGTCGCGGTGCCGCCCGCGGCGAGCACGGCCGCGGCGGCGGCGACCACCAGCCGGCGGCGGCCGGTGAACGCGCGGCGGATACGGGACGTGGTCATGGGAACCTCCTGGTCGGGGTGGGCCGGCCGCCTCCGCGGAGCGGGCGGACGGCGGTGCGGCGGTACGTCCCCCACCCTGCCGCCGGGAAGCTGAAGCCCACCTGAAGCTCCCTGAAGAGCGCTTCAGGAACGGTCTGGCAGGGTGACGGCATGCGCTTGTTGATCGTGGAGGACGAAAAACGCCTCGCCACCGCCCTGGCCAGGGGGCTGGCGGCCGAGGGCTTCGCCGTGGACGTGGCTCACGACGGCCGGGAGGGCCTGCACCGGGCCACCACCCGAAGCTACGACCTGCTCGTCCTGGACATCATGCTGCCCGGGATGAACGGCTACCGCCTCTGCGCCGCCCTGCGCGCCGCCGGGGACGAGACCCCGATCCTGATGCTGACCGCCAAGGACGGCGAGTACGACGAGGCGGAGGGCCTGGACACCGGCGCCGACGACTACCTGACCAAGCCGTTCTCCTACGTGGTGCTGCTGGCCCGCGTCCGGGCGCTGCTGCGCCGGCGGACCCGCGGCGGCAGCCCCGTCCTGCGCCTCGGCGACCTCACCCTGGACCCCAACGGCCACCGCTGCGCCCGCGGCGCGGAGGACATCGCGCTCACCGCCAAGGAGTTCGCGGTCCTGGAGTACCTGGCGTCCCGCCAGGGCGAGGTGGTCTCCAAGGCGGACATCCTGGAGCACGTCTGGGACTTCGCCTACGACGGCGACCCGAACATCATCGAGGTCTACATCAGCGCCCTGCGGCGGAAGATCGACGCCCCGTTCGGCCGCCGCTCGATCACCACCGTGCGCGGCGCCGGCTACCGCCTGGCGGCCGACCATGGCTGACGCCGCGACCGCTCCGGCGACCGACCCCGCCGCCACGGCGGCGGCCGCGCCGGCGGCCACGTCAGCGGCCGGGGGCCCGGGGGCGGCCGAACGCCCGCCCCGCTGGCGGGGTTCCGTGCGCACCCGGACCACCCTGGCGTCCACGCTGGTGGTGGCGCTGGCCCTGGTCGCCGCGGGCGCCGCGGTGCTCGCCGTGCTCCAGCGGAACCTCGTCGGGAGCGCCGGTCTCCAGGCCGAGGTCGCGGCCCGCGAGGTCGCCACCCAGATCGCCGTCGGCACCTCCTTCGACCACCTGGAACTGCCCGATGAGGACGACCGCCCGGTGCAGGTCGTCGCCGCCGACGGCACCGTGCTGGCCGCCGCAGACGACCTCCGCCACGCCCCGCCGATGGCCGACTTCGCCCGCGCGCCGCACCGCACCGAGGACTCCGACGACGACCGGGACGGCGACGATGACGACGCTCCGGCACGCGGCTCCGCGGCCGCCGACGCCACCTTCCGCACCCTCGCCCTGAAGCTGCCCGGCGACCACCGCCCGGCCGGCCGGGACTTCCGGGTCGCCGCGCTGCTCGCCACCGCCCCGTCCGGCCGGACCGTCACCGTCTACGCCGGTGCCTCGCTGGACACCGAACGGCAGGCGGTGGGGGGCGTGCGCGACGCCATGCTCCTCGGCCTGCCGCCGCTGCTGCTGCTGGTGGCGGCCGTGACCTGGCTGGTGACGCGCCGGGCGCTGCGCCCGGTCGAGGCCATCCGGGCCGAACTCGCCGAGATCATGGGCGGCGACCTGTCCCGGCGGGTGCCGCAGCCCGCCTCCCGCGACGAGGTGGCCCGGCTGGCCCGGACCACCAACGCCACGCTCGCGGCACTGGAGAAGTCCGTGGAACGGCAGCGGCAGTTCGTCGCCGACGCCTCCCACGAACTGCGCAGCCCGATCGCCAGCCTCCGCACCCAGTTGGAGGTCGCCCGGGCCCACCCTGACCTGCTGGAACTCGACGGCCTGATCGAGGACACCGTCCGGCTGGAGCGGGTCGCCTCCGACCTGCTGCTGCTGGCCCGCCTGGACGCCGGCGAACGGCCCCGCGCCGAACGCCTGGACCTGGCCGAACTCGTCCGCGACGAACTGGCCCACCGGATCGGCGACCGCCTGCCGGTCATCGCCGCCCTCCCCGACGGCCCGGTGCAGGTGAGCGCCAGCCGCACCCAGCTGGCCCGGGTGCTGGGCAACCTCCTCGACAACGCGCAGCGGCACGCCCGTTCGGCCGTCCGCGTCGCGGTGCGCCCCGGCGACGGCGGCACGGTGGCCCTGGACGTCACCGACGACGGCCCGGGGGTGCCGCCGGCCGACCGGGAGCGCGTCTTCACCCGGTTCATCCGCCTCGACGACGCCCGCACCCGCGACGAGGGCGGGGCGGGGCTGGGCCTGGCCATCGTCCGGGACGTGGTGCACCGGCACGGCGGCCGGATCGAGATCGGCGACGCGGACGGCGGCGGCGCCCGCTTCACGGTGACCCTGCCCCCACCCGGCCCGGGAACGCCCTGACCGGTCGGACTCCGGACGGGTCCACGACCCCCTGACCCGTCGACCGTCACCCCACCGACCACCCACCCCACCCGGCGCAGACCGCCGCCGCCCCACCCTGCGCGGCGTCCGGTGCCTCGCGCGCGCCACTCCCACCCGATACATCCCGCATGAGAGGTTCCTCATGGACACCGTCCTCGACCACGCCCGGACCCTGCCGCACCTGCCCGCCGGGCCCCGTCCGATCCCCGGCGGCGCCCCGGCCGAACTCCCGGCCGCCCGGGCGCTGTTCATCGCCTGCTCCGACTCCCGGGTCGTACCGACACTGCTGACCGGCGCCGAGCCGGGTGAGCTGCACGAACTGCGGACCGCCGGGCACGTCGTCCCGCGCTACCGGCCGGACGCCCGGTGCGGGATCGCCGCCACCCTGGAACTCGCCCTGGGCACCCTGGAGGTCCCGGACATCATCCTGTGCGGCCACACCCACTGCGCCGCCCTCCAGGACGACCCGCCCGCCCCGGACCTCCCACTGGCCCACGCCTGGTTCACCGGCGCCGCGCACCACCCCGGCCGGGGGCACACCGCCCGGCGCCCCGGCTCCGGCGCGCCCCGCACCCCCGAGCAGCGCCACCTGCTGGCCCAGCTCCACCACCTGCGCACCTACCCTTGCGTGACCCGGCGCCTGGCCACCCGACGGCTGCGGCTGCACGTGTGGCTGTACAACGACCGCACCGCCGAGACCCTCGGGTGGGACACCACCGCCCGCACCTTCCGGCCGCTCTGACCGGCGGGCCGGGCGGCCCGGGAGGCTGTCAGGGAATCAGGACGACGCGGGCACCGCCTCAGGACGCGGCCCGGCTCCTGATCTGCATGCCGGGGCGGCGGCGGTGGACGGTGAGGTAGGCCATACCGTCCGCGCCCGCGTGCAGACTCCGGCTGGACCCGTGCGGCAGCCACACCAGGCTGCCCTGCGCGAGCGGCTGCCGCTCCCCCGCCGACTCGGCCGCGCCGCCGCCGGCCACCACATAGAGGAGGACGTCGAGGTCCGGTTCGCGGTGGGTGTCGATCCGGCCACCGGGCGGCAGCCGGACCAGGTTGGCGTCGAGCTGGCGGCCGGACTCGGCCAGCCGCCACAGCGCGCCCGCCCGGTCCGGTTCGGCGGCGGCCAGCCGCTGGGCGTCGCAGAGCAGCCGCGGAACGGGCTCCCCCTCGGGGGCGGGTCCGCCGGCGGGCGGGGCGTCAGGCATCTGTGGTCACCATCCGTGCGTATCCGTGAGTGCGTGACTACGGGCGCGATGCGCGGCAGCCGGAGTGACCATCGCCACCACCCCCTGAATGCGAACCTAGCATGCGCATTTGTTAATGTCGTTTTCGTGCGGTTGACGAAGTTCACTGACCTGGCGCTGCGTGCCGTGATGCGCCTGGCCGTCGCGGAGCGCGGCGCGCCTTCGACCACCCGGGAGGTGGCCGAGGCGATGGACGTGCCGTACACCCACATGGCGAAGGCGATCAGCCGGCTCCAGCACCTGGGCGTGGTCGAGGCGCGGCGCGGGCGCGGCGGCGGTCTCGCGCTGACCGGCCTGGGCCATCAGGCATCGGTCGGCTGGCTGGTGCGTGAGCTGGAGGGCGAGGGCGAGGTCGTGGCCTGCGAGGGCGACACCCCGTGCCCGCTGCGCGCGGCCTGCCGGCTGCGCGGGGCGCTGCGCGACGCGCAGGAGGCGTTCTACGCCACGCTCGACCCGCTCACCGTCTCCGACGTGGTGGCCGCCCCCACCGGCCCGGTCCTGATCGGACTGACCGGCCGGCCCGCCGACTGATCCGGTCCGCCACCCCCACTGAACCCCTCCGGGCCCCCCGAGGGCGACTCGCCGAGCCGTAAAACCAAATACGAAGATCATCTACCAATTCAAGAGGAGGTCGTGGTGCTCTCCGAGCAGTCCACCCCCGTCATCCGCGCGACCCTGCCTGCCGTCGGCGCCGCCATCCAGGACATCACGTCGCTCTTCTACACCAAGCTGTTCGACGCGCACCCCGAGCTGCTCCGCGACCTCTTCAACCGCGGCAACCAGGCCAACGGCGAGCAGAAGCAGGCCCTGGCGGGTTCGATCGCGGCCTTCGCCGGCATGCTGCTGGAGCACCCCGACAGACGACCGGACGCGATGCTCAACCGGATCGCCCACAAGCACGCCTCGCTCGGCGTCACCGCCGACCAGTACAAGATCGTCAACGAGCACCTCTTCGCCGCGATCGCCGAGGTCCTCGGCGACGCCGTGACCCCCGAGGTCGCGGCCGCCTGGGACGAGGTCTACTGGCTGATGGCCAACGCCCTGATAGCCATCGAGGCCCGGCTCTACGAGGAGGCCGGCAGCGTGCCGGGCGACACCTGGCGGCGCATGGAGATCGTCGAGCGCACCGCCGAGACCGCCGAGGTGCTCTCCCTCACCCTGCGCCCGGCCGACGGCGGCCCGGCCGGCCCCTTCCACCCCGGCCAGTACGTCAGCGTCCAGGTCGAACTCCCCGACGGCGCCCGGCAGATCCGGCAGTACAGCCTCTCCGCCGCCCCCGGCCGCCCGGACTGGCGGATCACCGTCAAGCGGGTCCGCGAGGCGACCGGCCCGGCCGGCGAGGTCTCCCACCAGCTGCACGACCACGCCCGCGTCGGCGACCTCCTCACCGTCTCCGCCCCGTTCGGCGACCTGACCCTGCTGGACGGGACCGGGCCGCTGCTGCTGGCCTCCGCCGGTATCGGCAGCACCCCGATGCTCTCCATGCTCAACCACCTGGCCGCCGCCGGGTCGTCCCGCCCGGTCACCGTCGTCCACGCCGACCGCTCGCCGGCCGACCACGCCCACCGCGCCGAACTCCACGAGCTGGTCGGTACGCTGCCGGGCGCCGACCTGCACGTGTGGTACGAGGACCCGGCCGAGCAGCCGGCCCCGGCCACCGGGACCGTCCGCACCGGCCGCGCCGACCTGGACGCGCTCACGCTGCCGGAGGGCGTCACCGCCTACCTGTGCGGCCCGGTGCCGTTCCTGCGCGCCGTCCGGGGCGGCCTGCTCCGCCGGGGGGTCCCGGCACACGCCATCCACTACGAGGTCTTCGGCCCGGACCTCTGGCTCGGCCAGTCCTGACCGGACACCGGGACACCGCGGCGGGCCGACCGGCCGACCGGACGGCCCGCCGCCACCGGCCCCGCACGACCACCGGACAGCGGACGGCGGCCAGGCACGGGAATCCTGGCCGGTAGAGAAAGGTCTCCTCCCCCATGCACGCCGTGAGCTCCGCCCACTCCCCCGCGGCCGCCGTCGCCGTCGCGGCCACCTTCCTCTGGCTGGGCATGATCCTGGCGATCTCCTTCCTGGAGGCGCCGCTGAAGTTCCGCGCCCCCGGCGTCACCGTCCCCATCGGCCTGGGCATCGGCCGCCTGGTCTTCCGGGCCCTCAACGCGGTCGAGGCGGTGCTCGCCGCGGCCGTCGCCGTGGCGGTCGCGGCGAGCACCGCGCCCGGTACGGCGGTCATCGCCCTGACGGCCGCGGCGGCGGCCCTGCTGCTCCTCCAGCTGGCCGCGGTCCGCCCGTTCCTCAACCGCCGCACCCGCCGCGTGCTCGCCGGGGAGACCCTCCCCCGCTCCTCCGCGCACCTCTCCTACGTGGCCGCCGAACTCGCCAAGACCGGCGTCCTGCTGGCCCTGGGCATCGTCCTCCTGGCGGCCTGAGCCGGGCCCGAAACGGCTTGACGTACCGGGCCCGCCCGGGATGTGCTGCTGCGATGTCCGACCTCCGCTTCGTCCAGCCGCTCACCGACGCCGCACTGCGGGACTGGCGGCACGTCCACAACACCGTCGTGCCCACCCATGACCTGTCCCTGGAGGACGTCCGGGAACGGTCCCGGCGGAACCACCTGGAGACCGCCTACCTCGGCGAGGCGCTCGTGGGGTGCAGCACCGTCCGCCCGCCCGAGGACGGCACCCGCACGGCCACCGTGATCGCCCGGGTGCTGGCCCCCCACCGCCGGCGCGGTTTCGGGGCGGAGCTGTACGCCCGCGGGCTGGCGCGGGCCCGGGAGCTGGGCGCGGAGGTGATCGAGACGGTCGTCCTGGCGTCCAACGAGGACGGTCTGCGCTTCGCCGGCAAGCACGGCTTCACCGAGATCGAGCGCTATCTGCTGCCCGGGGACACCATCCCCTGGATCGACCTGCGGCTGGGCTGAGCCGCACCCACCGCGAACTGACACACCGTCAGCCCCGGTCGGCGACCAGGGCGCGCTCCCAGTGCTGGGTGTCGGCGTACTCCCGCATGCTGACGATCGCACCGTTGCGGACCGTGAAGATCGCGGTGTTCTTCTGCCGGTAGGCCCGGCCGGTGCGGCCGGTGCCCCAGGAGTCCCACTCCACGGACACCTGCTCGTCCTCGCCGAAGATGTTGGTGACCCGCGCGCCCACCTCCCGGTCCGGGTCGAGGTGGGCGAAGGCGGTGGCCAGGAAGCCGTTGATGACCTGATCCCGGCCCTGCCAGGTACCGGAGATCGGCAGGTCCCCGCCGTACCAGCAACTGCCCTCCTCGGCCCAGGAGTCGCGGATCGCGTCCCGGTCGCCGGCGACCAGCGCGTCGAAGTAGCGCAGCACCACCTCCTTGGCGCCCCGCGTGGCCGGGCGACCCTGGATGCCTTCGGTGCCGGTGCTGTCCATGGTGTCCTCCGTGGTCTTCCGTCGGCGGCGGTCCGTCCGCCCGGGCACAGTCAAGCCCCGGGCCCCCGCCCGGCCAAGGCGCAATCGGACTCGGCAGTCATCACCGATCGCGATCAATCCGGGCGCGGACAGCGGCCGGCCGCCGCGGCCACCGGGTGGCCGGACGGCACCGGTGCCCGCCGGGTCCGCCCCGATGATCACGTACGCTGCCGCACAGACGTACGGGATCTTCGGGAGCAGCAGGTCATGTCCGAAACGCAGCAGAACGCGCCGATCGCGGCGGAACCGCACGGTCCGCAGCTCCGCGAGCCGGACCGGATGCGCAGCCTGCTCGACGCGGTGATGAGCCTGGGGCGCGGGCTCGAACTCCCGCAGGTGCTCCGGGGCATCGTGGAGGCGGCGGTCACCCTCACCGACGCCGAGTACGGGGCGCTCGGCGTGGTCGGCGGCGGGGGGCTGTCGCAGTTCCTGCCGGTGGGGATGGACGAGGAGCTGATCGCCTCGATCGGCCGGACCCCGTGCGGCCGCGGCATCCTCGGCGAGCTGATCCGCCACCCCGCGCCGCTCCGGCTCACCGATCTGACCGACCATCCGCACAGCGCCGGCTTTCCGGCCAACCACCCGCCGATGCGCACCTTCCTGGGGGTGCCGGTCCGGGTCCGCGACGAGGTGTTCGGCAATCTCTACCTCACCGAGAAGCGCGGCGGCGGCGCGTTCGACGCGGACGACGAGGCGGTGGTGACCACCCTGTCCATCGCGGCGGGGGTCGCGATCGACAACGCCCGCATGTACCACGAGAGCCGCCGCCGGGAGCGCTGGCTGGAGGCGCTGGGCGAGATCACCCGCAGTCTGCTGTCGGGCACCGAGGCGGACGAGGTGTTGCGGCTGATCGCCCGGCGGGCGATGGAGGTCGCCGGCGCCGACTGCGCGGCCGTCCTGCTGCCGGCGGGCGCGCCGGCCGACCAGTTGTCGGTGGCGGTGGCCTGCGGTACGGGCGCGAGCCGGATCGCCGGGCTGCGGGTGCCGGCGGACGGTTCGCTGCCCGGCATGGCGGTGCGCAGCGGCCGGCCGGTGGTCACCGACGACCTGCGCGCCGATCCCCGCGCGTACCCGCTCGGTGCGGACCTCGGCGGCGGGGACGGCACCGGGCCCGGGGCGGAGGTCTACGGTCCGGCGGTCGCCGTACCGCTCCAGGTGGACACCGGGTGCGGAGCGCTGCGGCTGTGCCGGCTGGCCGGCCGGCCGCCGTTCGACGACACCGAGGTGCGGCTGATATCCGGTTTCGCCGACCAGGCGGTGATCGCGCTGGAACTGGCCCGCCGGCGCGCCGAGTCCGAGGAGCTGACGGTCCTGCACGACCGCGACCGGATCGCCCGGGACCTGCACGATCTGGCCATTCAGCGGCTGTTCGCCACGGGCATCACGCTACAGAGCGCGACCCGGCTGATCGACCGGCCGGAGGCCGCGGAACGGGTCGGGCGCGCGGTCGGCGACCTGGACACCACCATCAAGATCATCCGGTCCACCATCTTCGGGCTGCGCACCACCGGCGACGGCTCGGGGGACCGCGGGCTGCGCCGGGACCTCACCGACACCGTGCAGCGGGCGGCCGGGCCGCTCGGCTTCGCCCCGGCGCTGCGGATCGACGGCCCGGTGGACGCCGCGGTCCCCGAGGAGGTGGCCCAGCACCTGGTGGCGGTCGCCGCCGAGGCGCTGAGCAACGCCGCCCGGCACGCCCGGGCCGGCCGCCTGGACGTGGCGGTGGCGGCGACCGCGGACGAGGTGGCGCTGACCGTCACGGACGACGGGGTGGGCGTGGCGGGCGGCGGGACCGGGCACGTCGGCGGACTGGCCAACATGCGGGCGCGGGCGGAGATGCACGGCGGCAGCTTCGAGGTGGGCTCGCCCCCGGGCGGCGGGACCCGCCTGGTGTGGCGGGTGCCGCTGCCCGGCTGACCGCCGGACGCGCGGGCGGCGCACGACCGGGCGGCGCTCAGTCCCGCGCTTCCTTGAGCCGTTCGGCGACCATCGCGGCCTGGACCCGGCGGCCCACCCCGAGCTTGGACAGGATGGCCGAGACCCGGTTCTTCACCGTCTTCTCGGCGAGGAACAGCCGGTCCGCTATCTGACGGTTCGTCAATCCTTCGGCGATCAGGTCGAGTACCTCCCGCTCCCGCAGGGAGAGGCGGTCGAGGACCGAGGCGGCGGAGTCCGCGGCCGGTTCCCGGGCCGGGCCGCGCAGCCGGGCCATCACCCGCGCCGCGGTGCGCGGGTCCAGCATCGACTCCCCCGCCGCGACCGTGCGCACCGCGCGGACCAGCGCCGAACCGTCGATCTGCTTGAGCACATAGCCCGCCGCCCCCGCCATGATGGCGTCGAACAGCGCCTCGTCGTCATCGAACGAGGTCAGCATCAGGCAGGCCAGCTCCGGCATCCGGGCCCGCAGTTCCCGGCAGACCTCGATCCCCTCCTGGTCGCCGTCCGCGCCGTCGCCGCCCAGCCGCACGTCCAGGATCGCCACCCGCGGCCGGACCGCCGGCACCCGGACGAGGGCCTGCCGGGCGTCCCCGGCCTCCCCCACCACCTCGATGTCGTCCTCCGCCTCCAGGAGGTCCCGCACGCCGCGGCGCACCACCTCGTGGTCGTCCAGGATGAAGACGCGCAGCGGTGCGCCGGGGGCGGGGGTGGCAGGGTGCTGGTTCATTCACGCTCGCTTGGTCGTTTTTCGCTTCTCGCCGGGGTGCCGGGCAGCCGGGGCGCCGGGCGACCGGGGCGGGGCCGGTACCAGGCTCCCGGCCTTGAGGGTCGCCCGGCCCGGCACGCCCGCACAAGGGCCGAACGACCCGGGGAGCAGGGCCGTTCGGCCGTCCCGGCCCGTTGCGATACTGGCGCCCCCCGCAGGCCCCGTCAGGAGATGGACACCATGCAGCAGTCCCGCCAGTCCCCGCAATCCCTGCCCGGCGGGCGGCCGGTACCGCCCGCCCGCGGTACCGTCGGCGACGAGTACCACGCGCTGCTCGCCCGGCACGACGCCATGCGGCTGCGCCGGCGGATCCTCGGCCAGAGCCACTCCCCCGCCCCGGATTTAGCGCCCGCCGCCTACGACGGCGCCGCCGACCAGCGGCTGATCACCCAGTACCTGGACCTGGTCACCCCGTTCGGCGAGCTGATCGCGCTCCTCTACGACGAGATGTTCGCCCGCTGGCCGTCGCTGCGGGCGCTGTTCCCGGCGTCGATGGACTTCCAGCGCGCGCATCTGGCCCGGGCCTTCTGGTATTTGGTCGAGAATCTGCACCGGCCCGACGAGGTCGCCGCCGCCTTCCGCCAGTTGGGACACGACCACCGCAAGCTGGGGGTGCGGCCGGCGCACTACGAGGCGTTCGAGACCGCGCTGCGGGCGGCGCTGCGGCGCTCGGCCGGGCCCCGCTGGGCGGAGGCCGTGGAGGAGGCGTGGGTGCGGATGCTGCGGTTCGCCGTCGCGGCGATGGTGGCGGGCGCCGAGGCGGCGCTGGCCGAACCGCCGTGCTGGCGCGGCACGGTGACGGCACACGAGCGGCGCCGCCCGGACCTCGCGGTGCTGCGGGTCCGGCCGCACGAGCCGTACCCGTACCGGGCCGGGCAGTACGCGGCGGTGGAGTCGCCGCTGATGCCGCAGGCGTGGCGGCACTACTCCCTCGCGGGCGCGCCGCGGGCCGACGGCGAGGTGGAGTTCCACGTCCGGCAGACCGGGCCCGGCGGGGTCAGCCAGGCGCTGGTCAGCGGCACCGGGGTGGGCGACGACCTGCGGCTGGGTCCGGCGCACGGCACCATGACGCTGGGTCCCAAGGACCACTCCGGCGAGGTGCTGATGGTGGCCGGCGGTACGGGCTGGGCGCCGGTCAAGGCGCTGCTGGAGGAGTGGGCGCGCCGCCGCCGGGGGGTCGGCGGCCTGCCGGTGCACCCGGCCGGCCGGGTGCACCTGTTCGTCGGCGCCCGCAGCCGGGCCGAGCTGTACGACGCCGCGGAGCTGGCCCAACTGGCCGCGCGGCACCGCTGGTTGCGGGTGGTGCGGGTGCTCGACGAGGAGGCGGCCCGGGGCGCCGGCGGCCTGCCGGACGGCGGCGCGCCGACCGAGTACGGTCCGCTGGCCGATGCGGTGGCCAGGGACGGGTCCTGGTCCGGTGCGCTCGCCTTCGTCAGCGGTCCGGCGGCCATGGTCGGTGCCACGGTCGCGCGGCTGACCGCGGCCGGACTGCCGGCCGACCGCATCCGCCACGACCCGCTCCCGGACGTGCTGCCCCGGTCGGCGGGCGGTACGGCGTACGCGGGCGACGCGGAGGACGCCGCGATGACCGGCGCGGCCCGCTGACGCGAGGGGCCCGAGCCGCGGGCCCGCCGCCGGGGAGCGGCCGGGCGCTCCCCGGCGGCGGGGCCGAACGGCCCCTGGCGGGACCGGATCCCGGGACCTTGACTGGGCGTCGGCGGCCGCGCACCGCGGCCGCCGACGCACCGAGGAGACAGGGAGCCGCCGTGCACGAACGACCGGCCCGGCACGCCGCCGCCACCACCGCCGATCCCCGCCCGGCGGACTGGGCCGACCGTGCGGCGTCCCGGCGCAGCAGCGCGCTGGACCGCGCCGAGGCGCTGCGACTGCTGGGCAGCGTCCCGCTCGGCCGGATCGTGTTCACCCAGGACGCGCTGCCGGCGATCCGCCCGGTGAACCACCTCGTGCACCGCGGCACGGTCGTCCTGCGCACCCACGAGGGCGCGGCGCTGGCGACTCTGGCCCGGCAGTCCGTGGACGAGGGGGTGGTCGTCGCCTACGAGGCCGACGCGATCGATCCGGCCACCCACTGCGGCTGGAGTGTGGTGGTGACCGGCTACTGCCGCCTGGTGACGGACCCGGACGACCGGGCGCACTACGAGGCGCTGCTGCACCCCTGGACCGACCACCGGATGGAACACGTGCTGCGCATCCGCCCGGACCTGATCACCGGCGTGCGGCTGTCGCTCCGTTAGGCGCTCCGCGCCCGCCCTCAGGTGGGCCGCCCGGTGCCGTCCCCGCGGGGCGCGCCGGTCCGCAGGCCGTCCATCACCAGGTCGAGGAGGCGGCCGGCGCGGGCGCGGCCGTCGGCGTGCGGATCGAGCTGCCACAGGCCGGCGATGGCCAGGAGGAAGTCGTCGGCGGTGATGCCGGGACGGATGGTGCCGGCCTCCTCGTTGGCGGTCAGCAGGAGGGTCACGGCGGCGGTGAGCGGGCCGCGGCCCACGGCGGCGAGGGTGCCCTGCGGGGCGGTGGCCTGGCGCAGGGCGGCGGCCAGGCCCGCCTTGGTCATGGCGTACCGGGCCAGGCGGTCCATCCAGGCGCGCAGGGCGCGGTCGGGCGGCCGGGTGGCCAGGAGGTGGGCGGCGGCGTCGCAGACCTGCTGGACCTCCTGCCGGTAGACCTCCAGGACCAGGGCCTCGCGGTGCGGGAAGTTGCGGTAGAAGGTGCCCTGGCCGACGCCCGCCTTCCGGGCGATCGCGCTGAGCGGGGTGTCGGCCGAGCGGGTCAGTTCGGTGAGGGCCACCGCCAGGATGCGGTCGCGGTTGCGCTGCGCGTCCGAGCGGCGGGGCGGGTCCTCGGAGCGGTGCACGCGTCTTCCTCCCGGGAATCGTCGGCGGGCGGGGGTTGTTGGAGCGAGCGGCCGCGCGGACGAACACCCTTGCCCACCGGCCAACTGTCCGTTAGGTTTCCACGGTAGCGGACAGCTGTCCGCTTGTGGACCACCACAGCGGCCGACGAGCGGGGGGCTCCGGCCGGCCGGGAAGCCCGGCGGCCACCGGGACCGGTGTCCCGTCCGCCGCACCCACCGCATCCGCCCGACCCTCCTCCGCGCGCCCGGACTCTGTGGTGCCGCCCCACCCCCACGACGTGTACGACGTGAAAGAAGGCTGATCATGCCCCCATCGACGGCCGGCGCCATCACCTTGACCATCAACGGCGAGAAGCACACGCTGCCCGTCGACAACCGCACCACCCTGCTGGACGCGCTGCGCGAGCGGCTCGGGCTCACCGGCACCAAGAAGGGCTGCGACCAGGGCCAGTGCGGTGCCTGCACGGTGCTGCTCGACGGCCGCCGGGTGGTGTCCTGCCTCCAGCTCGCGGTCGCCGCCGAGGGGCGGGAGGTCACCACCATCGAGGGGGTGGCGGACGGCGATCGGCTGCACCCGGTGCAGCAGGCGTTCCTGGATCTGGACGGCTTCCAGTGCGGTTACTGCACGCCGGGGCAGATCTGTTCGGCGATCGCGGCGATCGAGGAGCACGCGGCCGGCTGGCCGAGCGCGGTGACCACGGACGTCCGCCCGGAGGCGGGCGTTCCGCCACTGACCGCCGAGGAGATCCGGGAGCGGATGAGCGGCAATCTCTGCCGCTGCGGTGCGTATGTGTCGATCGTGCAGGCGGTCGCGCGGGCGGCCGGGGAGCGGCCGGCCGGTCCGGTGGAGCTGCCCGGTGCGGCGGCCGTTGCGCAGGCGGAGGGTGTGGCATGAGGGAGTTCGACTACCGGCGGGCGGCGGACGTACCGGGCGCGGTGGCGCTGCTCGGCGCCGGGCCCGAGGCCCGCTACCTCGGCGGCGGCACCAACCTCGTCGACCTGATGAAGAGCGGGGTGGAACGGCCGGCGCTGCTGGTGGACGTCCGCGAACTGCCGCTGGACCGCATCGAGGAGACCGACGGCGGCGGGCTGCGGATCGGGGCGACGGTCACCAACAGCGACCTGGCCGCCCACCCCGAGGTGCGGCGCCGCTACCCGGCCCTGGCGCAGGCGGTGCTGGCCGGCGCCTCGGGTCAGCTGCGCAACATGGCCACGCTGGGCGGCAATCTGCTCCAGCGCACCCGCTGCGCCTACTTCACCGATGTGACCAAACCCTGCAACAAGCGTGCCCCGGGCAGCGGTTGCCCGGCGGTGGCGGGTGAGCACCGCAACCACGCGATCCTGGGCGCCAGTGCGCACTGCGTGGCCGTGCACCCCTCGGACATGGGCGTGGCACTGGCCGCCTTCGACGCCGTGGTCCACTACGAAACGGCCGACGGGCCGGGCGCACTGCCGCTCGCGGAGTTCTACCTCCCGGTGGGCGACACCCCGCACCGGGAGACCGCCCTGCCGCCCGGCGCGCTGATCACCGGCGTCACCCTGCCGCCGGCCCCGGTCGCCGCCGCTTCCCGCTACCGCAAGGTCCGCGAGCGCGCCTCGTACGCCTTCGCGATCGGGTCCCTCGCCGCGGCGCTGGACGTCCGCGACGGGGCGGTGCACGACGTCCGGCTGGCCTTCGGGGCGGTGGCGTCGCGGCCGTGGCGGGCCCGGACGGCCGAGCGGGCGCTGCTCGGCGGCCCGGCGACCGCCGAGGCGTTCGCCGCCGCCGCGGACGCCGAACTCGCCGCCGCCGAGCCGCTGCCGGGCAACGGATACAAGGTGACGCTGATCCGGAATCTCGTCGTCGCCGTGCTGACCGAGCTGGCCGAGGAGTGCCGGCGGAACGAGGAGGCCACCCGATGACCACCACGACGACCGGAACCGTCCCGGTCACCGGCGCGGTGGGCACCGCGCACACCCGCGTGGAGGGCCGCGACAAGGTCACCGGCGCGGCCCGCTACGCCGCGGAGGTCCCGCTCGCCGGCCTGGCGCACGGCTGGCTGGTGGTCTCCACGATCGCCCGCGGCCGGATCCGCGCCCTCGACCCCGCACCCGTCCGGGCCATGCCCGGCGTCCTGGCCGTCCTCCACCACGGCAACGCCCAGCCGCTGGAGTCGGATTACGTCGGCCCGATGGGCCCGGCCGATCCGGCGCTCCAGCTCTTCCAGCACGACCGGGTGCCGTACGCCGGCTGGCCGGTGGCGCTGGTCGTCGCGGAGACCTCCGAGCAGGCCAGGGAGGCCGCCGAGGCGCTGGTGGTGGAGTACGACGAGGAGCCGCACGACGTGGCGTTCGCGGCCGGGCGCCCCGAGGCGTACGTCCCGGCCGGGAACCCGCGCTCCCCCGCGGAGCAGGGCAAGGGCGATCTGGCGGCCGGGCTCGCCGCGTCCGCGGTCGTGGTGGACGAGGAGTACACCACGCCCGAGGAGCACCACCACCCGATGGAGCCGCACACCGCGACCGCCTACTGGGAGAACGGCCGGCTGGAGGTCATCGACGCCAACCAGGGCAGCGCGTACGTGGCGCAGGAGCTGGCGCGGCTGTTCGCGCTCGACCCGTCCGCGGTCCGGGTGCGCTCGGAGCACGTCGGCGGCGGCTTCGGTTCGAAGGGGGCGCGTGCGCCGCAGGTGGCGGCGGCGATGGCGGCGACCGTCCTGCACCGCCCGGTCCGGGTCGTCCTGACGCGCCGTCAGATGTTTTCGCTGACCGGCTACCGCAGCCCCACGATCCAGCGGGTGCGGCTGGGCGCCGACCCCGACGGGCGGCTGCGGGCGCTGGACCACGAGGGGCTCAACCAGACCTCGACGGTGCACGAGTTCGTCGAGCGGAGCGCCGACGTGGCCCGCGCGATGTACGACGCCGAGGCGCACCACACCGTCAGCCGGGTGCTCCGGCTGGACGTCCCCACGCCGACCTGGATGCGCGCCCCGGGCGAGGCCCCGGGGTCGTTCGCCCTGGAGTGCGCGCTGGACGAGCTGGCCGAGCGGTGCGGGCTGGACCCGATCGCCGTGCGGGCCCGCAACGAGCCGGAGGTGGGCCCCCTCTCCGGGCTGCCGTACAGCAGCCGCCGGCTGCTCACCTGCTTCGAGGAGGGCGCCCGCCGGTTCGGCTGGGCCGACCGGGACCCGCGTCCCGGTGTGCGGCGCGAGGGCCGCTGGCTGCTGGGCACCGGGACCGCGGCCGCGTCCTTCCCGACGCTGGCCGGCCCGTCCACGGCGGCGGTGACGGCCGAGGCGGACGGCGGCTACACCGTGCGGATCACCGCGGCGGACATCGGCACCGGGGCGCGGACCGCGCTGGCCCTGGTCGCCGCGGACGCGCTGGAGGTGGCGCCGGACCGGATCCGGGTCCGGATCGGTGACAGCGACTTCGGCCAGGCGATGCTGGCCGGCGGTTCGGCGGGCACCCGGTCCTGGGCGTGGGCGGTCACCCTGGCGGCCCGGGCGCTGCGGGAGCAGCTCGCGCTCGGCGGCACCATCCCGCCGCAGGGCATCACCGTCCGCTCGGACACCGCGGAGGCCCTCGCGGCGCTGCCGCCCCGGGAACGGCACGCGTTCGGCGCGCAGTTCGCCGAGGTCGCGGTGGATGTCGCCACCGGCGAGGTGCGGGTCCGGCGGATGCTGGGCATCTTCGCCGCCGGCCGGATCGTCAACCCGCTCACCGCGCGCAGCCAGCTGGTCGGCGGCATGATCTGGGGGCTGTCGATGGCGCTGCACGAGGAGGCGGTCCGGGACGAGCGCTGGGGCGGCCACGTCGGCGCGGACCTCGCCGGCTACCACGTCGCCGCCAACGCCGACGTGCCGCTGGTCGAGGCGGACTGGGTGGACGACCCGGACGAGCAGGACCCGGTCGGCATCAAGGGCATCGGCGAGGTCGGCATCGTGGGCGCCGCGGCGGCCGTCGCCAACGCGGTCTGGCATGCCACCGGCGTCCGCCACCGCCACCTGCCGATCCGTCCGGACCGGGTGCTGACGGCGGGCGCCGGCGACCGCGGCTGATCCGGCGGGGGCGGCGGCCGGGTCCGCACCCGGCCGCCGCCCCCGCTCACCCCTGACGTTCGATGATCTCCGCGAGGCGGCCCAGCTGCCCGGCCAGCCGGCGCCGCTCCTGGGGGGTGAAGGCTTCGTAGCCGCGGGCCTGGGCCGCGCGCCGCCGCTCGCGCAGCCGGGTGAGGCGGTCGAGCCCGTCCTCGGTGAGCCGCACCAGGACCCGGCGCTCGTCCTCCGGGGAGCGCCGCCGGACCACCGCGCCCTTGGCATCGAGCTGCTGGAGCATCCGCGTGGCGGTGGGCACGCTCACCCCGGCGCCCGCGGCGAGCTGCCCCACCGGCAGCTCCCCGCCCCCGGCCAGCGGATCGAGCAGGGCCAGCTGGGACAGCGACAGACCGCCCTCCTCGGCGGCGCGGCTGCGCGCCTTGCGCATCGCCAGGAACAGCGCGTCGGCGGCCTGCGCGAGGGCCTCCACCCCGTCCGGCGCGGCCGCGCCTCCCCCCTCCTCCGGGACGGCGGGGCGGGCGGTGTGCTGGCGATCGGTCGACATGCCTGCTAGCTTACCGACCAATTCGTTAGCAAGCTAATGATTGGAGGGCTAACGAATGACCTCCCCGGCCCGCATCGACGTCCACCAGCACGCCCTGCCGCCCGCCTACCGCCGCGCCCTGGAGAACCGCGGCCTGGATTCCGGCGGCTGGCCGCTCCCCGCCTGGGACGCCTCCGGAGCCCTGGCGATGATGGATTCCCAGGCGATCGCCACCGGCGTCCTCTCCGTCAGCGCGCCCGGCGTCCACCTCGGTGACGACACCGGGGCCCGCACCCTGGCCCGCACCGTCAACGAAGCCGTCGCCGAGCTGGTCAAGGACCGCCCGGACCGGTTCGGCCAGTTCGCGAGCCTGCCCCTCCCGGACGTCGACGGGGCGGTCGCCGAAGCGGTGCACGCCCTGGACGTGCTGCACGCCGACGGGGTGGTCCTGATGGCCAGTGCCCAGGGCCGCTATCTGGGCGACCCCGCCTTCGAGCCGCTGTGGGAGGTGCTGGACGAGCGCGCCGCGGTCGTCTTCGTGCACCCCACCCAGCCCCCGGTGCCGCTGCTCCCCGGCCTGCCCGCGCCGGTCCTCGACTTCACCTTCGACACCACCAGGACCGCGGTCCACCTGGCCGTCAACGGCGTCCTGCGCCGCCACCCCCGGCTGCGGGTGATCCTCGCGCACGCCGGCGGCTACCTCCCCTACGTCGCCCACCGGGTGGCCGTCACCGCCCCGCACGTCCGCCCGGACCTCACCCCCGACGCCCTCCTGGCCGACCTGCGGCGCTTCCACTTCGACACCGCGCTGTCCGCCAGCCCCACCGCCCTGCCCGCGCTGCTCGCCTTCGCCGCCCCCGGCCACGTCCACTTCGGCAGCGACTGGCCCTTCGCCCCCACCGAGGCCGGCGCGTACTTCACCGGCCACCTGGACGCCTACGCGGACGGGCAGCCGGACCTGCTCCCGTCCGTCAACCGCACCGGCGCCGAGGCCCTCTTCCCCCGCCTCGCCGCCCTCTAGGGATGTCCGTAAAGTCCCGTCTGCCATCCGGCGCCCGGCCGCCCTCCGGGCGAACGACGCGACTTCACGGACACCCCCTAGCGCCGCTCAGGCGACCTTGGTGCACAGGATGCTGCGACCGTCGTCGATCTGCCAGGAGTAGGTGTAGCGGCGGCCCTGGTCGGGCGGGCAGGCGCGGGTGCCCGCCGACGCCGGCAGCACCGCGGTGATCTGCATGATGAAGCGGAATTGCGCGGGCACCCTGGTGGCGCCGCAGTTCCACAGCGTCAGCAGATTACCGGCGGCCGGCTGGCCGCCCCGCTCCCCGGCGAGGAAGCACTGGCCGATCCGGAACTGCCGCTCCACGCACAGGCCGACCGACGAGAAGTCCGCCGCCACGTGCCACCAGCCGGTGCGGCCGGGCCCGGACGGGCAGGTCCCGGAGCCCAGCACCGAACGCACCCGCAGAGCGGCGTTGGCCGCTTGGCAGTCCACCCGGGCCGGGGGCGTGCGGCTCCACTTGCCGTACCCGTCGGCGTAGGCGTCCAGGCAGTCGCCGGCCCGCACCGCCGAGAACGCCAGGTCCACCGCGCTGGGCGTCCGGGACGCCAGGGGCGTGGGCGAGAAGGAGAAGCGAGGGCGGGAGGGCGGTGCGGGAGTGGCGGAAGAGGTGGTTCCGCCCCTGCCCGAGGAACGCCCCGCGGAGCCGCCCGAGAACGAACCCGGGCCGCTGCCCGTATACGTCCCGCCGGCGCTGCTCGTGCCGCTGCCCGGTGTCCCGTTCGCGGTGTCCGTGGAACGGTCCTGCTCCCAGGGCTTCCAGACGAACAGCAGGACCGCCAGGAGCGCGATAACGGCCCAGCCCGTGCCCCCGGAGGAGCCGGTCTGCGGCCCGGGCGCCGGTGCCGGCTCGGGCCGCCGCGCCGGTTTCGGCGATGACGGGGATCCCGGCGTCCGCGCCGAGGCCGTCCGCCGCCCTTCCGCCTGCTGCGCGGACGACTTCCCGGCGGGCGGCCGCTGCGCCTTCGGCTGCTGTGGCTTCGGCTTCGGCGCTTTGGGCTTCTGCGCCTTCGGCTTCGGCTGCTGGGGCTTCGGCCGCTCGGGAGGCTCGCTGCGCCGGGGCGCCTCCCCGCCGGGGGCGGCACCGAAGGGCGCGGTGTAGACGCGGGTGCGCCCGGGCGGCGGCACCGGCCGGGTCCGCAGATCGACCGTGGGGGCCGCCGCACCGCCCTCCGCGCGCAGCGCCCGGCCCTGGGCCTCGTAGGCCGCGATCAGGGCCGTCCAGCGCACCGGCAGCCGGCGGCGGCCGTCCCGGGAGGCGGCGGCCGGGCCGAGGACGTCGCGGACCCGCCCCAGCACCTCGGCGGGGGCGGGCCGGTCGCGCGGGTCGGCGGCCAGGCACGGGCGGATCAGCCCGGCCAGTCCGGGCGGGAGTCCGGTGAGGTCGAGTGCGCCGCGCTGGACGAGGGTCAGCAGCCGGATGGTGTCGGCGGTCTCCGGGTAGGGCGGGCGGCCGACGGCGGCGTGGAAGAGCGTCGCGCCCAGCGAGTAGACGTCGGAGGCCGCCGTGGACGGTTCGGCGCGGGCCTGCTCGGGCGAGGTGAAGGCGATGGTGCCCAGGGTCAGCTGGGTGCGGGTCATGTCGTGGGCGTGCGAGATGCCGAAGTCGATGACGCGCGGACCGTCGAGCGGCAGGAGCACGTTCTGCGGTTTGACGTCCCGGTGGACGATTCCCGCGTCGTGCAGGGCCACCAGGGCCTGGGCGACCCCGGCCGCGACCCAGTGCACGGCCTTGCGGCCCAGCGTGCCGGCCCGGCCGGTGAGTTCGGCCAGCGAGGGGGCCGGGATGTACTCGATGGCCATCCAGGGGCGCTCGGCGTGCGCGTCGGCGTCCAGGACCCGGGCGGTGTACGCGCTGTCGATGCGCCGGGCCAGGGTCACCTCGCGGGCGAACCGGCGGCGGTCGGTCTCGCTGACGGCGCCCTCGGCGAGCAGGGTCTTGACGGCGGCCGGCGCGCCGTCCTGCACGGACCGCGCCACATAGACGCGTCCCATCCCGCCCGAAGCGAGGCGGCCCAGCAGCTCGTAGCCGCCGAGCCGCGCCGGATCGTCGCCGCCGAGCGGCCTGATGCCCGTACCGGTCATGGCCCGTCACCCTCCCCCGTGGCCCGCTGCCGGGGCCCGGTGACGGACCCCGGCAATCGGCGAACCCCTCAAACCCTGTCACGCTCAAGGAGGTTGAGGAAGCCGTTCGGCACGGATGCCGGCCCGGGACGGGTCAGCGCACGTGGACGGTCCTGGCCGCGGTGTGGATGTCGGCGACCGGGTGGCCGCCGTGCGGGCCGTCGACCCCGTAGAGCACCCCGCGGAACTGGAGGGTGCCGGGCTTGGCGGCCTTGACCTTCACGTCGACGGCGGCCTCCTGGGCGGCGACCTCCACGACCTTGCCGCACTTGACGGTGTGCCAGGCGCCGCTGGTGCCGGTGCGCTGCTGGGCGCAGAACATGCCGTACTGGATGGCGTCGCTGTCGCCCTGGCCCTTGAGGTGCACCAGCGCGCCGTGCTGCACGGTGCCGGGCGAGGCACTGAAGGTGGCGCTGCCCTTGGCGAACGCCGGGGTGACGGCCAGGACGGCCGCGGCCAGCCCGATGGCGCCCACCGCCGCGGCCCGGGCGCCGCGCCGGCGCCCGGTCCCGCTTGCCGCCCCCGTGGCAGCCGGCGTGCGCGCGGTCATCGCTTTCCTCGTGGTCATGGTGTTTCCTCCCCTTCACCGGGGCGTTGCCCGGTGTCTTCGGTCACCCCCCAAGAGGGGATTCGGGGCCGGCGCGTTCCCGGCATCCGGGAAATCCCGTCCGGAATGCGGCGCTCGGTGGATGCGCGGTGGCCGCGGTGCGGGCCGGGGCGATCGCGGGTATCAGTGGCGGTGCGCGCGGGCGCGGGACCCGGTGGTCGCGGAAGGAGCGGTGCGGTGGAGCGGACGACGTGCTGTGTGGTGGGCGGCGGGCCGGCCGGGATGGTGCTGGGGCTGCTGCTGGCCCGGGCGGGGGTGGCGGTGACGGTCCTGGAGAAGCACGGGGACTTCCTGCGGGACTTCCGGGGCGACACCGTGCACCCCTCGACGCTGGCGCTCCTGGACCAGCTGGGGCTCGGCGAGCGGTTCGCGCGGCTGCCGCAGCGGCGGGTGACGGCCGTTCAGCTGCCGCTCGGGCCCGGCGGCGCGCTGGCCACGGTGGGGAACATCGCGGCGCTCGGCGGCCGGTTCAACTACGTGGCGATGGTGCCGCAGTGGGACCTGCTGGACCTGCTGGCGGACGAGGCCCGGCGGGAGCCGTCGTTCTCGGTGCGGATGGGCACCGAGGCGACGTCGTTCCTCATGGAGCGCGGGCGGGTGGCCGGGGTGCGGTACCGCACCGCCGGCGGGCGGCGGGGCGAGCTGCGGGCGACGCTGACGGTGGCCTGCGACGGCCGGGGCTCGCTGGCCAGGGCGCTGCCGGAGCTGGGGCTGCGGGCGTTCCGCTGCCCGATGGACGCCTGGTGGTTCCGGCTGCCGCGGTACGAGGGCGATCCGCACGGGCTGGTGGGCGGCGCCGGGGACCGGCTGCTCGCCGCGCTGATCGACCGCGGGGACTACTGGCAGTGCGCCGCGCTGATCCCCAAGGGGTCGGATGCCGCGCGGCGCGCCGCCGGGCTGCCGGCGTTCCGGGCCGGTTACGCGGCGGCCGCGCCCTGGCTCGGGGACCGGATGGGCGCGCTCGCGTCCTGGGACGAGGTCCGGCTGCTGGACGTGCGGCTGGACCGGCTGCGGCGCTGGCACCGGCCGGGGCTGCTGTGCCTCGGTGACGCGGCGCACGCGATGTCGCCGGTGTTCGGGATCGGCATCAACCTCGCGGTGCAGGACGCGGTGGCCGCGGCCCGTCATCTGGTGGGGCCGCTGCGGGCGGGGCGGGTGGGGCTGGGGGACGTGCGTGCGGTGCAGCGCCGCCGGTGGCCGACCGCGGCGCTGACGCAGGCGCTCCAGCGGACCGCCCACGCCCGGGTCATCGAGCCGGTGCTGGCCGGGCGCCCGCCGCTGGGCGATCCGCGGCGGGCGCAGTGGGTGGCCGAGCGGCTGACCGCCTCGCGGTGGCTGAATCGCGTCCCGGCGTACTTCCTGGCGTACGGCGCGGTGCGCGAACGGCCGCCGGCCGCGTCGGTCCGCTGAGGGCGCGCTGCCCGGGGGCGCCGCGCCCTCAGCCCTCCGTCACCTCCGCCAGCCGGAACGGCCCCGCGGCCCCGGGGGCGTACATGACGGGCAGGGAGCGGCCGAGGGGGACGACGACGATCGGTTCGTCGCGGTATTCGCGCAGGAAGTGCTCCAGCGGTTCCCAGATCATGCTGCGGTACCCGGCTTCGGTCCGCTGGTGCTCGAAGGAGAGGGTCAGCGCGGAATCCTCCACGGTGACGCTCACCGCGGCCACCTCCAGCCAGTCCCCGCCGATCCAGGCTTCGAGTCGTACGTTTGACATGCGGCAAGAGTGCCCGGTGCCGCCCCGAACTGGCAATCAGCCGGTCGCGGGGCGGTGCACCGGGCACCCGTGCGGGGTGGTGCGGTCACCTCACAGGGAGGGCCGCTGGGTGCCCACCCGGTAATTCTCGGCGACCTCGGCGACGGGGCCCGGCGGGGCGTCCGGCGCGGGTGCGGCGGATTCCGAGGCGGCCTGGGTCTTGGAATTCCGGCGCATTTCCTGGAGGCCCTTCTGAATTCCGTTGCGCAGCCATTTCCCGAGGGGGCGTTCCACCAGCCGGTGGACGGCATAGGAAAGCAGCAGCATGAAGGCGACGATGGCCGGCAGGAGAACGGTCGCCGGGACCTTGTGGCGCAGCAGGTCGATGAGGGTGAATCCGATGTACATGTGCAGGAGGTACAGCGGATAGGTCAGCGAGCCGGCGGTCAGCAGCCAGCGCCACCGCACCTTGTCGAATACGCCGAGGGCGATGGCGGCCATGATGGCGAAGGCCAGGATGACGCCCACCCGGGCGGGCCAGCCGTGCGCCATGCTCGCCTTGGCGCCGACATTCATCACCAGCCGTCCGCGCACATAGTGCTGGGCCAGCAGGAATTCGACCGCGACGATGGCCCAGAGCAGCAGCGTGGGCTTGAAGCGGTGCATCAGGTAAAAGGCGATGCCCGCGATGAAATAGGGCGAGTAGGGGGCGATGGCCCAGACGGAGAGGAAGTTGCTGTCGGCCTTGAGCGCGACGACCCCGGCGACCGTCCACAGCCCGCAGAAGAGCACGCACCGGCGGTAGGTGACACCGCGGTACACGACCAGGGCGAAGAGCAGGTAGAACTTCAGCTCGACGAAGAGCGACCAGTAGACGTCGTCCAGGTCGGAGACCCCCACGCCCTGCTGGAGCATGGTGAGGTTGGTCAGCACCGTTTCGAGGTTGTCCGCGCTGCGGACCTTCGGCCAGATCATCAGGACGGCCGCGGTGAGCAGGACGCCGACCCAGTAGGCGGGGTAGAGCCGGGAGACCCGGGATTTGACGAAGTCGCCGAGCGACCGGCCCCAGGCGCTCATGCAGATGACGAATCCGCTGATCAGGAAGAAGACTTCGACGCCCAGCCAGCCGAATTGCGACAGGTGGTAGAGGGTCGGCGAGAACGCGTGCGGATCGCCGCCCCAGCCATCACGCAGGGTGATGTAGTGGTAGGCGAGGACCATCAGCGCCGCGACCAGGCGGAGACCGTCGAGGACATAGAGTCTGGATTGCCCGTGCCCCTTCCCTGGTACGGCCAGAGTTCCAGGCACAGCAAAGGGCATCCCGTGGTTCCTCACAGTTCGATAGGTCGGCGTTCCCCCCATCCCATCTCACGCGCGGGACGAGGAAGGCAAGTCCACTTGAAATCATCGCAAAGAGTTGTTCCATGGCACACCAAGGGGTTGCGTACGTCACGCTTCGGGTGAAGTTTCCTCCGATGGTGGGTACCACGAACCATCCCGGGTCAATACGGATATCGGCCAACGGCGTGCGGCGCCTCCGCGTGCGGGCCACACCCCCGGGCGAACCCCTGAACGGAAGTTCCACTTCCATCCCGGTGCACCCCACCGGCCGCACCGTTTCCCGGTTCTCCGGCCGTCCGCAGACCTTCCCGGCACGCGGCGTTCCCATACTGCGCCACAAGGGTTCGCCGACCGCCGCGCCATAAGCGCCGCCGGGTATTGCGCGGCACCGTTCGCGGATCTCCCGCACCGGCCGTCGCCCCCTTCCGCTTCCGCCGGCGTTCCCCCGCCCCTCCACTCCCCTCCACTCCCCTCACTCCCCGTGCACACCCCTCCGGCCCACCAGCACCCGCGCCACCCTCCGGGGACGAGTAGGACGTAAGGGGACATATCTCCGGAGGGATGGGGCGGAATGCAGATCGTGGTCGACCTCAACCGGTGCCAGGGGTACGCGCAGTGCGTGTTCCTCGCGCCCCGGGTTTTCGAGCTGCACGGCGAGGAGGCGCTGCGCTATGCCCCGGCACCACCGGACGACCAGGCCGAGCGGGTGCGCCGGGCGGCCGCCGCCTGTCCGGTGCAGGCCATCCTCGTCGGCGACCGGGCCGGGGCGGAGAGCGGGAAGGGGGCGGCCGCCGATGACCGGTGAGCTGACGCAGGGGCGGATCGTCATCGTCGGCGCATCCCTGGCCGGTCTGCGGGCGGCCGAAACGCTGCGGGCGGAGGGTTTCGGCGGGGAGCTGACGCTGGTCGGGGACGAACCGCATCCGCCCTACGACCGCCCGCCGCTGTCGAAGCAGGTGCTGCTGGGGCGGGTCGCGGCGGCGGACGCCGGACTGCCGGCCCGCCGCCCGGTGGACGCGCACTGGAAGCTCGGGGTGCGGGCCAGCGGCGTCGATCCGGTCACCAAGGAGGTGCTGCTGGCCGACGGCGGGCGGCTGCCGTACGACCGGCTGCTGATCGCGACCGGGACCCGGGCCCGGCCCTGGCCGAACCCGGAAGAGGCCCGGCTGGACGGGGTGCTGACGGTCCGCACGATGGAGGACGCGGCCGGGCTCGCCGAGCGGCTGGACGCCGGACCGCGCCGGGTCCTGGTGATCGGCGCGGGCTTCACCGGCTCGGAGATCGCCTCGGCCTGCCGGGAGCGCGGGCTGGCGGTGACGGTCGCCGAGCGCGGCCCGGCGCCACTGGTCGGGGCGCTGGGCGGGACGCTCGGCGCGTTCGCCGCACGGCTACAGCGCGCGCACGGGGTCCATCTGCGCTGCGGGGTGACGGTGACGTCGCTGCTCGGCAGCGGCGGGCGGCTGACCGGCGCGGAGTTCTCCGACGGCACCCGGATCGAGGCCGACGTCGCGGTGGTCGCGCTGGGCGCGGTCCGCAACACCGAGTGGCTGGCGGATTCCGGGCTGGCCGCCGGTCCGCGCGGACTGGCCTGCGACGCCGGCTGCCGGGCCTTCACCATGTACGGGATCGTCACCGACGACGTGTTCGTGGCCGGGGACGTGGCCCGCTTCCCGCATCCGCTGTTCGAGTACCAGATGCTGTCGCTGGAGCACTGGGGGAACGCGGTGGAGCAGGCGGAGGTGGCGGCGCACAACATGGTCAGCCCCGGGCCGCGGCGCCGTCCACACCTGGCGGTTCCGGCGTTCTGGTCCAGCCAGTTCGGCCTGAACATCAAGTCGGTGGGGGTGCCGACCTTCTCCGACCAGGTGACGATCGCCCAGGGCTCGGTGGAGGAGGGTCGCCTGGTGGTCGTCTACGGCTACCGCGGCCGGGTCACCGCCGCGGTCAGCGTGAACCGCGCCAAGTGGCTGGAGCACTACCGGCGGCTGATCGAGACGGCGGCGCCGTTCCCGCCCGCGCCGGGCGCCGCCGACCGGCCGGAGGCGCCGCGGGTGGTGCCGTCCGACGTACCGGACCCGAAGGTGCTCTCGCACGGCCCGACCGTCGCCCTGACCGGTCATCTGCCGGACCGCCGGCTGGCCGTGGTGCGGCCGGCCGGCTGACCGCCCCCGAGCACCGCCGCCCGCTACCGACGCCCCTGCGACGAGGAGAGCCCGCGCATGTCCACGGAGACCCTGCTGGAGCGGATCAACGACTACGCCCACCGCGCCGACCCTTACCCGCTCTACGCCGAACTGCGCGAGCACGGGGTGGCGCGCCAGAACGACGGCAGCTTCCTGGTCGGGACGTACCACGAGGTCGCCGCGCTGCTGCACGATCCGCGGATCAGCTCGGACGTGCGCCACCGCACCGATCCGGACGAGGTACGGGCCAGGTCGGACGGTCTGCCGCCGTCGTTCATCGCCGTCGACGACCCCGAGCACGACCGGTTGCGCCGACTGGCGATGCGCCCCTTCGGCCCCCCGCACTCCCCCGGCCGCATCGACGCGCTGCACGGCGCCCTCGTCGGGATCGCCGGCGAGCTGATCGACGGCTTCCGGGGCCGGGACCGGATCGACCTGGTGGACGACTTCGCCTATCCGCTGCCGGTGACGGTCATCTGCCGCCTGCTGGGCGTCCCCCGGGAGGACATGCCCGCCCTCCGCGCCTGGACGGACACCGTCATCGCCTCCCTGGACCGCTCCCCCGGCGAGGAGACGTGGGAGCGGCAGCAGGCGGGCACGGCGGCGCGGACGGAGATGGCGGAGTACCTGGGGGAGCTGGCCGACCGGCGGCGGGCCGATCCGGCGGACGACATGATCTCCGCGCTGGTCCACGACGCCGGCCCCGAAGGCCCGCTGGCCAGATGGGAGTTGATGACGACGCTGACCCTGCTGATGATCGCGGGGCACGAGACGACGGTCAACCTCATCACCAACGGCATGCTGACACTGCTGCGGCAGCCGGACGCGCTGGAGCGGCTGCGCCGGGAGCCGGAGCTGATGCCGTCGGCGGTGGAGGAGCTGCTGCGCTACGAACCGCCGGTGCAGATGCTGCCGCAGCGCACTCCCCTGACGGACATCGAGGTCGGCGGGGTGACCGTGCCGCGGGGCGCGCCGCTGTATTTGATGCTGGCGTCGGCGAACCGCGACCCACTGCGGTTCGAGGACCCCGACCGGTTCGATCCCGCCCGGCGGGACAACGAGCACTTCGGTTTCGGCAGCGGTGTGCACAGCTGCTTCGGCGCACCGCTGGCGCGGCTGGAGGCGCAGGTGGCGCTGGCCGCGCTGCTGCGCCGGCTGGAGGGGCCGCGGCTGGTGGCGGACCCGCCGCCGTACCGGCACAGCCCGATCCTGCGCGGGCCCCGGCACCTGCTGATCGACTGCACCACCAAGGACGATGGCGCTCCCGGGGAGAGCTGACGGGAGGTCAGGACAGGGTCGGCGTCAGGGGGCGCTGCCGGCGGGCTCCCCGGTCGGCGCTCCGGTGGCCGGGGGCTGGCCGAGGCGGAGGGTGAGCTGCCCGTCGGCGACGTCGGCGACGACGGTGTCGCCGGGGTTGAGGGTGCCGTCGAGCAGCATGTTCGAGAGCCGGTTGTCGAGTTCGTTCTGGAGGGTGCGGCGCAGCGGGCGGGCGCCGAATTCGGGCTGGTAGCCGCGGTTGGCGAGCCATTCCTTGGCGGGTTCGGTGACCGTCAGGCCGATCCCCTGGGCGTGCAGCCGGCGCCGGCTGCGGTCCAGCAGCAGGTCCACGATGCGCAGCAGGTCCTGGCGGGTCAGGGCGTGGAAGACGATGACCTCGTCGATGCGGTTGAGGAATTCGGGCCGGAAGTGGGCCTGGAGATCGCTCATCAGCGCGTCGCGGATCTCGTCGACCGCGCCGTGGTGGGCCAGGATCCGCTGGGAGGCGATGTTGCTGGTCATGATGACCACGGTGTTGCGGAAGTCGACGGTGCGCCCCTGGGCGTCGGTGAGCCGGCCGTCGTCGAGCACCTGGAGCAGCAGGTTGAAGACGTCCGGGTGGGCCTTCTCCACCTCGTCGAAGAGCAGCACGCTGTAGGGCCTGCGCCGGACGGCCTCGGTGAGCTGGCCGGCCTCCTCGTAGCCGACGTATCCGGGCGGGGAGCCGACGAGGCGGGAGACGGTGTGCTTCTCCTGGTACTCGCTCATGTCGAAGCGGACCATCCGGTCGGCATCGCCGAACAGCAACGCGGCGAGCGCCTTGGCCAGTTCGGTCTTGCCGACGCCGGTGGGCCCGAGGAAGAGGAAGCTGCCGCTGGGCCGGTCGGGGTCGCTCAGCCCGGCGCGGCTGCGGCGGACGGCCTGGGAGACCGCGGTGACCGCCTCGTCCTGGCCGACGACGCGTTCGTGCAGGGCGTCCTCCAGCTTCAGCAGCCGGTCGCGTTCGGTCTCGGTGAGCTGGGAGACGGGGATGCCGGTGCGGGCGGAGAGCACGTCGGCGATGTCCTCGGGGGTGACGGCGGCGGCCTGTTCGCGTTCCTCGGCGACGCCGGCGAGTTCGGCCTCGGCCTGCCGGATGGCTTCCTTGAGTTCGGCGGCGCGCTCGTAGTCCTCGGTGCTGACCGCCTCGTCCTTCTCGCGGCGGAGTCCGGTGAGGCGGTCCTCGATCTCCTCGGCGGGGCCGGGGCCGCCCAGGCTGCGCAGTCCGACCCGGGCGCCGGCCTGGTCCATGAGGTCGATGGCCTTGTCGGGCAGGAAGCGGTCGCCGATGTAGCGGTCGGAGAGCGCGGCCGCGGCGTCGAGTGCCTCGTCGGTGTACCGCACCTGGTGGTGGGCCTCGTAGGAGTCGCGCAGCCCGCGCAGGATCTCGACGGTCTCCTCGACTCCGGGTTCGGGCACCATGACGGGCTGGAAGCGGCGTTCCAGGGCGGCGTCCTTCTCGATGTGCTTGCGGTACTCGTCGATGGTGGTGGCGCCGACGACGCTCAGGTCGCCGCGGGCGAGGGCGGGTTTGAGGATGTTCCCGGCGTCCATGGCGCCCTCTCCCCCGCCGCCCGCGCCGACGACGGTGTGGAGTTCGTCGAGGAACAGGACGATCCCCTTCTCGGCGCGGGTGACCTCGTCGATCACCTTCTTGAGCCGCTCCTCGAACTCGCCCCGGTACTTGGACCCGGCGACCATCCCGGCGAGGTCGAGGCCGACCACCCGCCGGTCCCGCAGCGCCTTGGGCACTTCCCCGGCGACGATCCGCTGGGCGAGCCCTTCGACGATGGCGGTCTTGCCGACGCCGGGGTCGCCGATCAGGACCGGGTTGTTCTTGGTGCGCCGGGAGAGCACCTCGACGGTCTGCTCGATCTCCCGGGCGCGGCCGACGACCGGGTCGAGCCGTCCGCCGCGGGCCTCGTCCGTGAGGTCGCGGCCGTAGGCGTCGAGGGTGGGGGTGTCGGCGTGGCCGGGCCGGGCGGGCTGCCGGCCGGGCGGGGCGGGCGCCGGTGCGCCGCTCGGTTTGAGGGTCTGGCCGAGGCCGGAGCGGGGGTCCTCCAGGAGGGCGGCGAGGATGTGCTCGGGGCCGATGTAGGAGGCGCCGGCGGCCTGGGAGCGGGTGTGGGCGGCGAGCAGGGCGCGTTTGGCGGCGGGGGTGAGGGCGGGTTCGCCGTCGGCGGTGCCGGCGGGCAGCTGCCGGCCGAGGTCCTCGGCCAGGTGGTCGGGGTCGGCGTCGGCCTGTTCCAACAGCTGCCGGGCGGCCGGGACCTGGGTGGCGGCCCAGAGCAGGTGGAGGGTGTCGAGGTCGGCACCGTCCGCGGCGGCGCGGCTGCCGGCCGCCGCCAGCAGTTCGTGCGAGGAGTCGCTCAGCAGCCGTCCGATGGGGACGCGCTGGACGGCCGGCGGGGAGGCCGCCGGGCTCATGCCGAAGAAGCGGTTGAAGAGGTCGGAGAAGGGGTCGCCGGACCCGAAAGGCGAAGTCGTCACCGTGACCACCCGTCCGGCGGGCAGCGCCACGGTGGGGTGCTGCCTGCCGTAGTCGATTGCCCGTACCCGGACAATTCTTCGCCGGGTCGGGGGTGCGGGCGACCGGAGCGGGTGCCGGGCGCGCGAAACCGGGTGCCGCCGCGGCCGTGATCGAGTAATGTGCGCTGCCGTTGCGTGGCACTTACTCGGGAGGGGTCGATGGTTCCGGATCTCGTCAGGACATGGGTGGCCGGCTGGGTGGTTTCGCGGCAGCGCCCGCCGGCGGTCGAGCACCCCTGGGGGCTGTACGTGGACGTGGGCCTGCCCGACCAGGTGGGCCGGCACGTGCTGCCCGCTCCGGACCAGTCCGTGGTGCGCGCGGCCGCCGCGACCGTCACCGTCCCGCACACCTGGCTGAAGCTGCCCGTGGAGGCGGAGACGGCGGTGCCGTGGATGCCGGCGGGCTGGACGGTGGACAAGGAGGAGACGGGCCACCTGATGGCCGCGGACCTGCGGGCCACCCGTCCGGTGGTGCCGGACGGCTACCGCGTCACGGTCGAGACCGAGGCCGGCGTCACCTGCGTCCGGGTCACTGACGCGTCCGGCGCGCCCGCCGCGAAGGGGCAGCTGGCCCTCGTGGGCGCGGCGGCGGTGGTGGACCGGGTGGGGACCGAGGAGGGCCACCGCCGTCGCGGGCTGGGCGGTTTCGTGATGCGCACGCTGGCCGACCACGCGGTCGACCGCGGCGCGGAGACCGGCGTCCTGGGGGCGACGGACGCGGGCCGCGCGCTGTACGAGACGCTCGGCTGGCGCCGCCACACGGGCCTGGCGGCCTGCGTCTACCGCCCGTAGCGGACGCACCGGCCCCCTCGCGTCCGCCTGTGGCCGGGGTCACTTCCCGCCGCCGCTTGACCTTCACATCAATGTGAAGGTTCGACGATGCGGAGCACCGGATCCCCGGACCACAGCGGACACGAGGTGAGCCCCATGGACAACCAGCTCTACGACTACAGCCCGATCACCGAACGGGACCCGATCCAGTGGCCGGGCGGCGCCCGGATCGCCTTCTACGTCGGGCTGAACGTCGAGCACTACCGGGTCGACCGCCCGTCGACGAGCATCTTCCCCGGCACCGCCGGGCTCGCCCCGGACCCGCTGAACTACGGCTGGCGGGATTACGGCCCCCGGGTCGGCATCTGGCGGCTGATCGAGAGCCTGGACCGGCACGGGATCCGCGCCAGCGTGATGCTCAACTCCGACGCCGGCGAGCGCTATCCGCAGATCATCGAGGCCGGCCGGGCGCGGGACTGGGCCTGGATCGCCCACGGCAGGAACAACTCCACCTTCCAGGCCGACCTGACACCCGACGAGGAGCGCGCCGTCCTGGCCGAGGTGGTCGGCTCCATCGAGCGGACCACCGGCCACCGCCCGCGCGGCTGGCTCGGACCGGCCCTGACCGAGACCTTCCGCACCCCCGAACTCCTCGCCGAACTCGGCCTGGACTACGTCCTGGACTGGTCCAACGACGACCAGCCCTACCGCCTCAACATTCCGGGCCTGCTCAGCGTTCCGTATTCCATCGAGGTCAACGACATCAGCCTGTTCGTCGGCAAGAGCCTCAGCGGCCCGGACTTCGTACAGATCGTCAAGGACCAGCTGGCGCAGCTGTACGCGGACGCGGCGGACAGCGGGCGGGTGATGTCGCTGGTGCTGCACCCGTTCGTCATCAACCAGCCGTTCCGCCACAGGTACCTGGACCAGGCGCTGGAGCACATCGCCGGCCATCCGGGGGTGTGGCTGACGACCAGTGACGAGATCGCCGCGCACTACGCCCGGACCACCGCCGGGGCGGCGGGCTGAGCCGTTCCGCCCGGCCCGCGCTGGCGGCCGCCGGGCCGGCCGGGTGCCACCCCAACGCCACACCCCACCGCCTCCACCGCTCACCCTTTGCTCCTGATTGATTACATTTGTCCCATGTATCAGTCGGAGGACAGTGTGCAGGCGCCGGCGGCGGGCACGGCCGCGGTACTGACCGGTCTGGGGTCCTGGCTGCCGCCCCGGGAGGTCACCAACGACGAACTCTGCGCCCACCTGGACACCTCGGACACCTGGATCCGCGAGCGGATCGGCATCTCCGTACGGCGCCGGGCGGACCCCAAGACGGCCACCGGCGACCTGGCGGCCGAGGCGGGTGCCCGTGCGCTGCGGTCGGCCGGGGTGACCCGGGCGGACGCGGTCGTCCTGGCCACCACGACGCCGGACCATCCGTGCCCGGCCACCGCTCCGGACGTGGCCGCCCGGCTCGGGCTGGCCAACGCCGCCGCGTTCGACATCGCCGCGGGCTGCTCCGGCTTCCTGTACGCGACCACGGTGGCCGCCGGACTGATCCGTTCCGGGACGGCCGGCCGGGTCCTGGTCATCGGGGCCGAGACGATGTCGGCGGTGATCGATCCGGCGGACCGGTCGACCGCGCCGATCTTCGGGGACGGCGCGGGCGCGGCCGTCCTGGAGGCGGGCCGCCCCGGCCGGCCCGGCGCCCTGGGCGAGGTGGCGTGGGGCAGCGACGGCGCACGCTCCGACGCCATCGTCATCCCGGTGGGCGGCTCCCGGAACCGCGACGGCCGGGACGCGGCGCCCCGCAGCGAGCGCCACGTCCGGATGCGCGGCAACGAGGTCCTGCGCCATGCCGTGCGCCGGATGACGGCGGCCGCCACCTGTGCCGCGGCGGCCGCCGGCTGGCAGCCGCGGGACATCGACCGGCTGATCGTCCATCAGGCCAACGCCCGGATCAGCGCGGCGGTCTCCGACGCGCTGGGCATCCCGCCGGAGCGGGTGCCGTCCAACATCGCCTCGGTGGGGAACACCGCCGCCGCCTCCGTGCCCCTGCTCCTGGCGGACGCCGCCGCCGAAGGGTCGCTCCGGCCCGGCCACCGCGTCCTGCTGGTCGCCTTCGGCAGCGGCCTCGCCTGGGCCGCCACGACGCTGGTGTGGCCGGCCGGCCTGCGCGCCGAGCGCTGACACCGCCGCGCCCCGCGCCGGATCGCGCGCCCGCCCGAACGACCCCCGTCCCCGTAAGGAGGGACCATGTTCGACCAGGTGAAGGAACTCCTGATCACCCGTGCCGGGCTGCCCGGCGGCCCGATCGTCCCGGAGGTCTCCCTGGCCCGGGCCGGGATCGACTCCATGGCCGTGACGGTGCTGTCGATGGCCCTGGAGGACGAGCTGGACGTGGTGATCGACGAGGACGAGCTGTCCGCGGCGCCGACCGTCGCCGCACTCGCCGAGCTGATCGCCCGCCGCACCGGCGCCCCCGCCGTCGCCGCCACCCCTTCCACGGCCTAGCCGGGAGCGGCCGCCGTGGACACCATGGAAGCCGACGAACGCCTGGTCCCGCTCGCCCTGCGGGACATGACCTACACCTGCCGGGTCCTCACCCCCCGGCGCCGCACCGGCACCGAGCCGCTCGTCCTGATCGGCGGCGCCCTCCAGGACATGTACTCCTGGCCGCGCCTGGAGCGCCGGCTGACCGCCCACACCACCGTGGTCCTGGTGGACCTGCCGGGTACCGGGAACGCCGGCGACCTGGACGCCGCCGCCGGTTTCGAGGTGCTCGCGGAGGCGGCGGGCCACGCCATCGACCGCCTCGGCCTGGGCCCGGTCAATGTCCTGGGCGCCTCCTACGGGGCGCCCATCGCCTACCGGCTGGCCCAGTCGCACCCGGACCGGGTCGCCCGGCTGCTGCTGGCCGGCGCCACCCCGCGGGTCGGCCCCCGGCTGACCGCGGTGGTCCGCCAGGGCCTGGCGCTGGTGGGCGCCCCCGGCTCCCGCCCGGCCGCCGAACCCGAGCGCCGCGCGTACGCCCGCAACGTCGTCGACATGCTGGTCAACAGCGCCACCCGGCAGGAGGTCGCCCAGGGGCCGGCGGTCGCCCGCCTCCTGGAGCGCCAGCTGCTGCGGACCTCGCAGAGCGCGGCACTGCGCTACGCCGCCTGCCACGAACGGCTGCTGGACACCGACCTGTATCCGCCCGGCGGCATCTCCGGGGTGCCCGCCCTGGTCTTCACGGGCGAGCACGACTGCGCCAGTTCACCGGCGGAGAACGCGGCGGTCGCGGCCACCATCGCCGGCTGCACCTTCGTCCTGATCCGCGACGCCGACCACATGGCCCACCTGGAGCGCGACGCCGAGTACGCGGACCTGGTCACCCGCTTCCTCCGGGACGAGCCGGTGCGGGGCCTGCCGTACTGCCGGTATCCGGGGGCGCGGCCGTAGCACGGCCGGATCCACCGGGGGCGTCGGGGGCGAGGAGGCCGGTGAGGGCGCGCCGGACCACGCGTGCGAAGCGCGGCCCGCCGCCCGGGCCGGCGAGCGCTGCGCCGCCCGGCTCCTCGGTCGTCCCGTCCGCCAACGCCTGTGCCAGCAGCGGGTGTTCGCCCCCTTCGGCCACCGCATGCAGGTACCGGGCCTGGGCGGCCTGGCGGGCCGTCGGCGCGCGGCGGGCGCGCAGTACGGCGCCGGACACCATGACGACCAGTGCGTTCAGTGCGGCCACCGCCTCCAGTTTGGCCGCGCCCGGCAGCCCGTCCAGCGGCTCCAGGGCGCGCAGCGCGTACTCCAGGTACGCCAGCCCGCGCGGCCCCACCCGCATCGCTTCGGGCGCCACCTCCACCAGCCACGGGTGCCGCAGGTGGACCTGGTGCGTCCGCCCGGCGAGCGCGACCAGGTCCGCCACCGGATCCCCGGTCAGCGCCACACCGAGGTCGATCTCGCCGGTCGCCGCGTCCACCATCAGGTCCACCAGGTCGTCGCGGCCGGCGACGTACCGGTAGAGGGACGCGGGCCCGGTGCCCAGTTCCCTGGCCACCTGGCGTACGGAGACCGCCGCCAGACCGCCCGCGTCGGCGAGCCGGACCGCGGCCTCGGTGAGCTGTCCGCGGTTCCGCTCGGGCGCGGGCCCCCGGGCGCCCCGTTCGGGCCGGTCCCACACCAGCACCTCGTCCGCCGTCCCGTCGCCCTCCGCCGTCCCGGCCACCGCGCCTCACCGGCCCCTTCCGTCATCCGTGCCCTTGCTGATAAGCATAGTCTTACAACCGCGAACGGCGATCGCAGTTTTTCGGTCGGTGCTTTTGTGATCGGTGTTCTTGCGATCGGCGTTCTTGCGACGGCGCGGGCGGCCCCCGCCTCCCGGACGCGTCCCGGACGCCGCGCACCGGAACGCACCTTCGCCGCCCGCCCCGTACCGCGCACGCCGGGGCGGCACACCACCGCGGCCCGCGCCGCCCCGGTGCGCCGCCCCGGACGCGCCCACCAACCCCAGGAGGAACCGTGACCACGACATCCCCATGGACCGCGACCGCATGGGCCCACAACGGCCGGATCCGGGTCGCCTACGACCAGTTGGCGGCCGACGGACCGGCGGCGGCACCGGAGCCGCTGCTGCTGGTGACCGGGCTGGGCGTCTCGCGGCGCTGGTGGCCCACCGGCCTGGCCCGGGCGCTGGCCGCCGAGGGCTTCGCGGTCGCCCGCTACGACCAGCGCGACGCCGGCGAGTCCACCCACCTCCCGCCCGCCTCCAGGAGGGGCCCGATCGCCGCCCTCGTCCGCCGCCGCGGCGACGCCTACTCGGCCGAGGACATGGCCGACGACGCCATCGCCGTCCTGGACGCGCTGGGCTGGGAGTCCGCGCACCTCTTCGGCCAGTCGCTCGGCGGCGCGGTCGCCCAGCGGATCGCCCTGCGGCACCCGGCCCGGGTCCGCACCCTGACCAGCGTTTCGGCGGTCCCCGGTGACGCCGCCGGCCCCGCCACCCTGCGCCACATCCGGCTGCGCACGCTCGCCCGGCTCGCCCGGACGCGCCATCCGCAGACACCGGAGGGCCACATCGAAGCCGGGGTGGCGCTGGCCCGGCTGCTCCGCTCCCCCGGTTACCCGTTCGACGAGCGGACCGTCCGGGACATGCTGAGCGCGGTGCCGGACGCGGGGGTGGTGGACGCCCGCAGCCAGAGCCGCCAGATCGGCGCCCAGTGGCACGGCCCGCCCATCGACCGGATCACCACCCCGACGCTGGTCCTGCACGGCCTCGACGACCCCCTGGTCAAGCCGTCCGCGGGCCGCACGGTCGCCGCCCGCATCCCGGGCGCCCGCTTCGTCCCCCTCCCCGGTGTCGGCCACGACCTGCCGGAACCGGTGTGGACGGAGGTCGCCCGGCACGTCCGCCACCTCGCCGACGGCTCCCACGACGAGCCGCCCGCGGGGTGAGGGTCGGGGCCCGGGGCGGGCTCCGGGCCGGGACGGCTTCCGGGCCCGGGGCGACGGCTCCTCGATGTGCGGCGTGGTGCGTTGCGTGAAGCGTTGCGTGACGCCGCGTCCCCCTGCCTGGCCCCCGGCCGCCGCGCCCGCCCTCCTGACCCCTGGCCGCCGCGCCCCGCCGCGAGACGGGGCGCATTCGCGCCCGCCCGCCACCCGGCCGTGCATCGATCTGCACCTTGCCGGGGCCAGCGGGCGGGCAATCTCAGGGAGACGTGCTCTACTGCCGCAGCATCAGGTCCTCCCGCCGAGCAAAGGAGGCATCACCATGCCGCAATCCAGGGCATTCCCTACCAACTCGCCTGCCCTCTCCCCCACTTCCGCCTCGTCCACCACCCCACCCCGGGGAGACGGCGGCCACCGCGTGGTCAGTCGGCGGTGGGTACTGGCAGGTCTGGCCGCGGCCGCCCCCGCGGCACTCGCGGCCTGCGGGAGTCACAAGGGGGCCGCGGCCGCCCTCGGCCCGCACGGCTCCGCGGGCAGCGGGTCGGGCGACGCCGTCATCATGATCATCCGGCACGGCGAGAAGCCGGACGAGACCCACCCCGGCATCGACGAACACGGGCACAAGGACCACAAATCACTGACCCGGCGCGGCTGGGACCGCGCCAACGCCCTGCCCAAGCTCTTCGACCCGTCGACAGGACAGCCGCTCCCGGCCGGACTCTCCCGTCCCCGGACGATCTTCGCGGCCACCGATCAGGGCCCGCACGCCGGCGCCCACCGGATGCGGCAGACCGTCACACCGCTCGCCCATCACCTGGGACTCACCCTCAACACCACCTACGCCGAGTCCCAGGAAGCCGCGCTCGCCAAAGCCGCCCTCTCCGCCACCGGACCCGTCCTCATCTGCTGGGAGCACAGCCGCATCCCCGACATCGTCACCGCGCTCGGCGCCACCGGCACCGGCGTCCCCCACAAGTGGCCCAACCGCTTCGACCTGGTCTGGATCTTCACTCGCACCCACGGCACCTGGTCCTTCCGCCAGGTCAACCAGCACCTCCTGCCCGGCGACGCCTGAGCCGGACCCCACCGGCCCACCCGCACACCGGCCCGCCCGCACGCCCGCACGCCCGCACGCCGGCGGGGCCACTCGCGCCAGGCGCCGGCCCCCGCCGAGTACCGCAGGCCGACACACTCCCGCCGATCAACCCACGGGTTGACGCCACGTTTCCACCCACGCTCCGACGCGCCGCAACTCCGCTCAGTGATGCACTGTTCTCGGAACGGAAATCCACCCGGCACCACGGGGAGTGCAGCATGGCCGACAAGATCTCGCACCCGCTCTTCGCCCGCATCTATCCGCGCATCAATGCCTACGCCGAGGCGCACGGTTCGCTCGCCCACCGCCGGGAGCTCCTCATCGGGATCCGCGGCAGCGTGGTGGAGATCGGCGCCGGTACCGGAGCGAATTTCCCGCACTATCCGGCGCCGGTGGAAAGGGTCATCGCGGTGGAGCCCGAGCCCCGGCTGCGGGCCCTCGCCACCCGGGCGGCGGCCGACGCCCCCGTCCCCGTCGAGGTTCTCCCCGGCCGGGCGGAGCGTCTGCCGCTGGACGACGCGAGCGTCGATGTCGCGGTGATGTCGCTGGTCCTGTGCAGTGTCACCGACGTCCCTACCGCGCTCGCTGAAGCCCGGCGGGTCCTGAAGCCGGGCGGGGAGCTGCGCTTCTACGAGCACGTCCGCGCACGCCGGCCAGGGCCCTACCGACGCCAGCGGATACTCAACCCCCTGTGGCGACTGGCCGGAGGAGGGTGCAACCTCACCCGCGACACCGAAAGCGCCCTCCGGAGCGCGGGCTTCACGATCGAGGCCATCCGGCGCTTCGACTTCCGCCCGGGCGGAAGACCGCACCCGGCCTCCCCCTCCCTCATCGGCCTCGCCCGCCCCGACCCCGCTCAGGGACAAGGACAACGGGCCGGATAGCGCCGCAGACAGCGACCGAGACACGACCAGGAGCCAGCCCGGCCCCACAACCAACGACAGCTACAGGTACAGGTACGGGTACGGGTACGGGTACGGGTACGGGTACAAACATAGGCCCAGTCACAGGTGCGAGTACCGGCCCAAGCGCAGGGAGCCAACCATGATCTCGACCCGCCAGCGCGACAACCCGGAGGCCACGCCCCCGCCATTCCCCTCCTCACCCAAGGGCCCGGTCCAGATTGAAGGCCGCGCTGATGAGCGCGAGGTGGGTGAACGCCTGAGGGAAGTTCCCGATCTGTTCGCCGGTGCGGCCGATCTCCTCGGCATACAGGCCGACGTGGTTGGCGTAGGTGAGCATCTTCTCGAAGGCGAGGCGTGCCTCGTCCACCCGCCCGGCGCGGGAGAGCGCTTCGACATACCAGAACGAGCAGATCGAGAAGGTGCCTTCCTCACCGCGCAATCCGTCAGGGCTGGCCGTGGGGTCATAGCGGTAGACGAGGGAGTCGGAGACCAGCTCCTCGCCGAGCACGTCCAGCGTGGAGAGCCACTTCGGGTCGGTCGGTGAAATGAACTTGGCCAGCGGCATCATCAGCACCGAGGCGTCCAGCACATCGGCGTCCTCGTGCTGGACGAACGCCTGGCGCGCCGGCGACCAGCCGCGCTGCATGATGCGCCGGTAGATGGCATCGCGGGCCTGAGACCAGCGGAGCATGTCGGCGGGCAGGCCGCGGTGGCGGGCGATGCGCATGGCGCGTTCGATGGCGACCCAGCACATCAACTGGGAGTAGAGGAAGTTCTGGATCTTTCCCCGGGTCTCCCAGATGCCCTCGTCCGGCTGGTCCCAGTTGTCGCACACCCAGTCGACCAGGCCGCAGACGGTGTCCCAGTGATCGCTGGACAGCGGCTGGCCCCACTTGTCGTAGAGGTAGAGGGAGTCGATGAGCGCACCGTAGATGTCGAGCTGGAGCTGGTTGACGGCGTTGTTGCCGATACGGACCGGCGCGGAGCCCAAATGGCCTTCCAGGTGCGGGAGTTCGATCTCGGGGAGATCACTGCGGCCGTCGATGCCGTACATGATCTGGAGCGGGCCGCGGGCGCAGTGCTTCAGGCAGACCTTGGAGGAGAGGAAGTGGACGAATGAATCGGCCTCGTCGGTGAAACCGAGGCGGAGGAGGGCGTAGATGCAGAAGGCCGCGTCGCGGACCCAGGCGTAGCGGTAGTCCCAGTTGCGCTCGCCGCCGATCTGCTCGGGGAGGCTGGTGGTGGGGGCGGCGACGATGGCGCCGGTGGGCGCGTAGGTGAGGAGTTTCAGGGTGAGGGCGGAGCGGTGCACCATCTCCCGCCAGCGCCCGCGGTAGCGGGAGTGGGCGAGCCAGCCGCGCCAGTAGCGCACGGTGGCACCGAAGAGCTGTTCCGCTTCACGGACGGCGCAGAAGCGGGGCTCGACGCCCTCGCCGATGCGGTCGAGGGCGAATACGGCGGCTTCACCCTCGCCGAGGGTGAAGGAGGCGCAGACGTCGGGGCCGTCGGTCCGGACGGGGACGCTCGAGGTCAGGGCGAGCGTGAGGTCCGGTGAGTGGAAGACGGTGAGGCCCTGGTCGTGAGCGGTGACGGTGTGCTCCTGCCGGCCGTAGTCGAAACGGGGCGCGACGCGAAGGGAGAAGGGTAGGGAGCCTCGGACGCAGAGCACGCGGCGGATCAGCCGGTGGCGGTCCGCTTCGCGGGAGTCACCGACGATGGGCATGAAGTCCTGGACCTCGCCGACGCCGTTGTCAGCGAAGAAGCGGGTGATGAGGATGTTGGTGTCGGGGAAGTAGAACTGCTTGGTGCGGGCCGGGACGTCGGGGGCCAGCTCGAACGCGCCGCCGTGGTCGGCATCGAGTATCGCGGCGAAGACGCTGGGGGCGTCGAAGCGGGTGCAGCAGTACCAGTCGATGGTGCCGTTGGTGCCGACGAGCGCAGCGGTGCGCATATCGCCGATGAGCCCGTGTTCGGCGATGGGGACGTAACGCGGGGCGTCGGCCCTGCTGGGGCGCAGGCTCGCGGTGAGGGTCGGCGCGGGGCCCGTGGGCATCGTCATCGGACCTCCCCTGCGCTCGGGGGTACGAGCTGGAGCAGTGGCTTCAGGCTACCCCCGGGCGGGCAACGACCGCCCGTTCGCCGGCGGGGGCAGGAGGAGAGGGGGCGGGGGTGGG
>NZ_JALMUV010000031.1 GCF_023155275.1 Streptomyces rhizoryzae | reverse complement strand
TGGTGGGTGCGGAAGAGGGTGCGGGAGTGCGTGCGGGCGGGGAGGGGTTGGAGGTGGTGCCGTTACGTGAGGGGGCGGGGGGCGGAGGGGTGGTGGTGCGGAGGTGCGTCGACGGGGGGCCGGATCGGGGCGCCGGAGTGGTCGGGCCGGTGCAGAGCGCGAGCACGGGAGGGGCCGGCAGGGGGGACGGGGGCGGGCAGCAGGGCGGTGGTGAGCCGGTTCGGTGTGGACACGGGTGGCTCAACTATGTCCGGTGGGGGCGGGCTTCGGAAGCGGTGGGGGGCGCGTCGCGCGGGGGAATATTGGTGTGGACCAGTGGCGCGTAGGCTGGTGGGATGACCCCTGCCCCGGATCCCGTTCTGCGCGCGCTCGCCGCGCGGCTGGGTGCGCTCGCGCCGTCCTGCGGGCCGGTGCGGCTGGTCGCGGTGGACGGGCACGCGGGGTCCGGGAAGAGCACCTTCGCCGGGCGGCTGGCCGAGGCGCTCGGCGGGGCGCCGGTGGTGCACACCGACGACCTGGCGACCCACGAGGAGCTGTTCGGCTGGAGCGAGCGGTTCCGGGAGCAGGTGCTGGCGCCGCTGTCCCGGGGGGAGACCGCGCGCCACGGGATCTACGACTGGGGGCGCGGCGCGTTCACCGCCGAGCGGGAGCTGGCGCCGGCGCCGGTGGTGCTGGTGGAGGGCGTCGGCACCGGACGGCGGGCGCTGCGGCCGGCGCTCGCGTGCCTGCTGTGGATGGAACTGGCGCGCGAGCATTCATGGGAACGGGGCCAACTCCGGGACGGGCCTGGGCTCTCGGCGTTCTGGGGTGGCTGGATCCCGGCGGAGCGCGCGCACTTCGCGGCGGATCCGTCCCGTCCGTACGCCGATCTCCTGGTGTTCCAGGGGCAGATGGGGTACGAGGTGCGGGAGGGACCGGGCCATACGGCATGAGCGGGCCCGGTTTTCACCCTGCGTAGTCGGTTATGGCTGACACGCCGACAGTTGTCGTCCGGGACCCGCCGAGTGCCCCAACTCGGCTTGACCTGGGGGGCGTACAGGACTTACGTTCTCAATGTGCGGTTCAACGGACCGCGCGCAGACGCGAAGCCCCCGGTTGTTCCCCCGTGATCGGGGGCTTCGTTCTGCGTAAAACCACCTCCGGCGCCGCTCGTTCACGGCCCATCCCCCTCACCCAGGGTCACCGCCCTCTTCGCGCCGGTGCGCCCTCCCGCGCGCCCCCGCCGCCACCTCGTGCGGCCCTCTACGGTCCGCGCCGACAGCGCAGGTACGATGCGAGTCTGTGTCACCGCGGGGCGGTCCGGGGTGCGCGGCAGGGCAACTCCCGCCCGCCGCACGCCGGTTCGGTACGGGCCGGAAGCGGCCCGTGGCTCCCCGGCCGGCACACGTCCGGTGGTACACCACGGGGGGACGTTTTGTGGGGGGACGGGATGGATGTCGGCGCTCAGGGTTCACCCGCCCCGGCCGAACTCGCCTGGCTGCGCGCGGTCGACGCCTACACCGTGGGGGCCTACCCCCAGGCCGAGGAGGAGTTCCGGGCCGCGGTCCGGCTCGATCCGACGATGGCCGACGCCTGGCTCGGCCTGCACGCGCTGCGCGCCGACACCGCCATGGCCCTGCTGCGGATGCACCAGCACCGCGACCGCTTCGGTGAACAGCGCACCCGCCACCGCCGCGCCCTCAACTCCTGGTACTGGCTGGGCTGGTGGGTCCAGCCCGTGCTGGAGACCGGCCGCGACCTGCTGCTGGCGCACGCCTCCCACTGGCTCGACGGCCGCCATGTCGCCGAGCTGGACCAGGCGCTGGCCGGCTGCCCCCCGGTGGAGACCGACCCCCAGGTGCGCTTCCTGCACGCCTGCCGCGCCTACCTCGTCAAGGACTGGGACCAGCTCGTCCGGCACACCGAACCGCTGCTCGGCGACCCGGTGCTGGGCATCGAGGCGGGCCTGTTCGGCGGGATGGCGCGGGTGCGGCTGGAGATGTTCGGGCAGGCCGAGCCGCTGCTGGCGGCGGCGCTGATGCGCTGCCGCAGCGAGCAGCCGCAGCGCAAGGAGCTGCGGTACTGGCTCGCCCGCGCCTACGAGGGCACCGGCCGCAGCGCCGCCGCGCTCCCCCTCTACCGCGCGGTGCACCGGGTCGACCCGGCGTTCATGGACACCGCGGCGCGGCTGGCCGCGATCGCGGAGGCGGACGGGCTGGACGAGGGCGCCGGGCTGGCCGCGGTCCCCGTCCAGGGGCCGGCCCAGGAGGCCGGCGGCGACCTCGATCCGCTGGCGCCGCTGGACCCGCTGGACGGCCGGGAGCTGCTGGTGGCCGGGGACGTGCCGGAGCCGGGGCCGGCCGGCGGGCTCGGCGGGAACGGCGGCGCGGCGGCCCGGGTGAAGACGACGGCGGCGGGCCGGCGCGACGGGGAACTGCTGCCGGCCGGTCCGGCCGATCCGGTGCTGCTGGAGAAGGCGCTGGCGGAGCTGGAGCGGATGGTCGGCATGGAACCGGTCAAACGGCACGTACGGGCGCTTTCGGCGCAGCTGCGGATGGCCCGGCTGCGGGCCGGCCAGGGCCTGCCGGTGGCGCCCCCGAAACGGCACTTCGTCTTCTCCGGCCCGTCCGGCACGGGCAAGACGACGGTGGCGCGGATACTCGGCCGGGTCTTCTACGCGCTGGGGCTGCTGGGCGGCGACCATCTCGTGGAGGCCCAGCGGGCGGATCTGGTCGGCGAGTTCCTCGGCCAGACCGCGGTGAAGGCGAACGAGCTGATCGACTCGGCGCTGGGCGGGGTGCTCTTCGTCGACGAGGCATACAGCCTCTCCAACTCCGGCTACAGCAAGGGCGACGCGTACGGCGACGAGGCGCTTCAGGTGCTGCTGAAGCGGGCCGAGGACAACCGCGACCGGCTGGTGGTGATCCTGGCCGGCTACCCCGAGGGCATGGACCGGCTGCTGGCCGCCAATCCGGGCCTGTCCTCGCGGTTCACCAGCCGGGTGGACTTCCCCAGCTACCGGCCGCTGGAGCTGACCAAGATCGGCGAGGTGCTGGCCGCGGAGAACGGCGACCGCTGGGACGAGGAGGCCCGCGAGGAGCTGTGCAGCATCAACGGGCACGTCGTCGACCAGGGCTGGATCGACGAACTGGGCAACGGCCGCTTCCTGCGCACCCTGTACGAGAAGAGCTGCGCCTACCGCGACCTGCGGCTGTCCACCTGGCAGGGCACCCCGTCCCGCGACGACCTCGCCACCCTGCGCCTGCCGGACCTGATGCAGGCGTACGGCGAGGTGCTGTCGGGCCGCGGCCCGGATCCGCAGGCGCCGCCGAAGGGGCTGGACCTGTAGGGCGGCCCGCACGGACACCGGCGCGCCACCGGGGAGCGGGGGCGCGCCAACAGGAGCGGGGGCGCGCCGGATGCTGCGGCGCGCCCCCGTGGGCCGTTCGTTCCGGTGAGCCGGTCAGCCCGCCAGGGCCGGGTCCGGGTCCTCGGCGGTCAGCGGCTTGTGCGGATGCGGTGCGGCGGCCGCCGGCGCGGGGGCCGGGGCGCCGGTCTCCCGGGGTGCCGGGCCGGCCGTCGGCTCCGTGCGGTGCGCGGGGTCGCGGACCTCGCCGACCAGCATCTCCAGCACGTCCTCCAGCGCGACCAGGCCGAGCACCCGGCCGGTGGCGTCGGCGACCGCGGCCAGATGGGAGGCGGCCCGGCGCATCGCGGTCAGCGCGTCGTCCAGCGGGAGTTCGGCGCGCAGCGTGGTCATCGGGTGCCAGATCCGCTGCGGTACCGCCCGGTCCCGTTCCTCCAGGTCCAGGACGTCCTTGACGTGCAGATAGCCCATGTAGGCGCCGCCCGGCGCGCAGACCGGGAAGCGGGAGTAGCCGGTCCGCACGGTCAGCTCCTCGACCTGGCGGGGGGTCACCGTCGGGTCGACGGTGATCAGTCCGGCGCGGTCCAGGAGGACGTCGGTGACCGGGCGGCTGCCCAGCTCCAGGGCGTCGGAGAGCCGCTCCTGCTCGGCCGGGGCGAGCAGGCCCGCCTGGCCGGAGTCCTCGACGAGGTGGGTGAGCTGCTCGCTGGTGAAGGCCGCCTCGACCTCGTCCTTGGGCTCGACCCGGAAGAGCCGCAGCACGCCGCGGGCCAGTGCGCCGAGCAGCGCGGTGACCGGGCGGCACAGCCGGGCGAAGGCGACCAGGCCGGGGCTGAACCACAGGGCGGTCTTCTCGGGCGCGGCCATCGCGAGGTTCTTGGGGACCATCTCGCCGATGACCAGGTGGAGGAAGACCACCAGGGCCAGGGCGATGGCGTAGCCGAGCGGGTGGATCAGGGCCGCGGGCAGGTGGACCGCCGCGAAGAGCGGTTCCAGCAGGGCGGCGACGGTCGGCTCGGCGACCGCGCCGAGCGTCAGGGAGCAGACGGTGATGCCGAACTGGGCGGCGGCCATCATCTGCGGGAGGTTCTCCAGACCGTGCAGGACCCGGCGGGCCCGTTTGGAGCCCAGCACGGCGAGCGGTTCGATCTGGCTGCGGCGGACCGAGACCAGGGCGAACTCGGCGCCGACGAAGAAGCCGTTGACGAGGACGAGCAGGACCGCGAAGAGCAGTTGAGCCACGGTCACCGGGCCACCTCCGCACCGGCGGCGACCCGCTCGCGGGCCGCTTCGGGGACGGTGGCCGCGGCGGGGGCCAGCCGGACCAGCCGTATCCGCTCGGCGCGGTGGTGGGCGACCAGCCGCACCCGCAGCCGCCAGCCGTCCAGTTCCGCGGTGTCGCCGGGGGCCGGGATCCGGCCGAGTATGTGGGCGACCAGTCCCGCGACGGTCTCGTACGGGCCCTCGGGGGCGTCCAGGCCGATCCGGCGCAGGGTGTCCACCCGGCAGCCGCCGTCCGCGTCCCAGGCGGGGCGGCCGTCCTCGGGCGGGGCCTGGCCCAGCTCGGGCAGGGCCGCGCGGTCGTGCTCGTCGCGGACCTCGCCGACGAGTTCCTCGATGATGTCCTCCAGGGTCACCACTCCGGCGGTGCCGCCGTACTCGTCGACGACCACGGCGATCGGCTGCTCGCTGCGCAGCCGTTCCAGCAGCGGCTGGACGGGCAGGGTCTCGGGCACCAGCAGCGGCGGTACGGCGATCCGCGCGGCCGGGGTGCGCAGCCGCTCCTCGGCCGGTACGGCCAGCGCGTCCTTGAGGTGGACCATGCCGACGATCTCGTCGAGCCGGGTGCGGTAGACGGGGAAGCGGGACAGGCCGGTGGCGCGGGTGAGGTTGACGACGTCCTCGGCGGTGGCGTTCGCCTGGAGGGCGCTGACCCGGACGCGGGGCGTCATGACGTTCTCCGCGGTGAGGCCGCCGAGCGAGAGGGTGCGGACGAAGAGGTCCGCGGTGTCCTGCTCGATGGCGCCGGCCCGGGCGGAGTGCCGGGCCAGGGAGACCAGCTCGCCGGGGGTGCGGGCGGAGGCCAGTTCGTCGGTCGGCTCCACGCCCAGGGCGCGGACCAGGCGGTTGGCGACGGTGTTCAGCAGGGTGATCACCGGCCGGAAGAAGCGGGAGAACGCGTCCTGCGGCCCGGCGACGAAGCGGGCGACCTGGAGCGGCTTGGAGACCGCCCAGTTCTTGGGCACCAGTTCGCCGACGACCATCTGGACGGCGGAGGCCACCAGCATGCCGATGACCACCGCGATGCCCGGGACGGCGCCCTGGGGCAGGCCGAGGGCGCGCAGCGGTCCGGACAGCAGTTCGGCCAGCGCGGGCTCGGCGAGCATACCGACCACCAAGGAGGTGATGGTGATGCCCAGTTGGGTGCCGGAGAGCTGGAAGGAGAGTTCCCGCAGGGCGGCCACGACGGTGCGGGCCCGGCGGTCGCCGCCGTCAGCGGCCCGTTCGGCGTCCGCCTTCTCGACGGTGACGAGGCCGAACTCGGCGGCCACGAAGAAGCCGTTGGCCAGGATGAGCGCGAGTGCCGCAAGGAGGAGCAGCAGGGGGCCGGTCATGCCGCCGCCTCCGTGGTGTGCGGGGGTCGGGGAGGGGCGGCGCAGGTACTACAGGACGATCCGTCCATTGCCGGAGGGAGTCACTCCTCGGGTCGTTGGGTCCCCTTGGGGGGCGGGGCGCGGGTGCGTCCCGGAGAACAGAGTAAACAGCGGGACCCGCGTTGGGGCAGGGTCAGCGGGCCGTGTGGTCGACGGCACCGTGGATCTCGACGAGGTCGCGCAGCGCGCGGGCGTCGCGGATGGCCTGGTCGCGGGCGATGCCGGGCTGGATGCCCATCGCCGGCAGGCTGGTGCCGTCGGCCAGGTCCAGATGGACCCACGGGTCGCCGGCCCGGAGGTTGACGCGCAGGACCTGGGCCCAGGCCAGCTCGCGCCGGGTGGTGAGGTTGACGACCGTGACGCCCTCCTGCCGCGCGACCACCTTGGGGCGGCTGAGCAGCAGGAGGACGGCGCCCACCAGCACCCCGGTGGCCACGAAGCTGATCCGCTCGCCGCCGCTCAGCTCCGGCAGCAGCACCGCGATCGCGGTGAGGGCGGCGAGCTGGGCGATGCCGACGGTGCACAGGACGGCCCGGGTACGGGTCGGCCGGAAGGTCACCGGCAGGCCGGGCAGCGGGGACTCGGGGGACGCGGGCGCGGACACGTGGCGTTCTTCCGTGGGTGGGGTGGCGGGCGGACGGGGCGTCAGAGCCGGCAGGCGTGGATGCCGGTGGTCAGGATGGCGCGGGCGCCGAGGTCGTAGAGCTCGTCCATGATGCGCTGGGCGTCCTTGGAGGGGACCATGGAGCGGACCGCGACCCAGCCCTCGTGGTGGAGCGGGGAGACGGTCGGGGACTCCAGGCCCGGGGTGAGCGCCACGGCCTTCTCGACCTGTTCGACCCGGATGTCGTAATCCATCATCACGTACCGGCGGGCCACCAGGACGCCCTGCATGCGGCGCAGGAACTGGCGGACCTTCGGGTCGTCGTCGGGGGCGCCGGTGCCGCGGATGACCACGGCCTCGGACTTCAGGATCGGCTCGCCGATGATCTCCAGGCCGGCGTTGCGCAGCGTGGTGCCGGTCTCCACGACATCGGCGATGATCTCGGCGACGCCGAGCTGGATGGCGGTCTCCACCGCGCCGTCGAGGTGGACGACGGAGGCGTCCACGCCGTTGTCTGCGAGGTGCTTGGTGACCAGGCCGGAGAAGGAGGTGGCGATGGTCATCCCGCCGAACTCGCTGACGTCCTTGGCCGTGCCGGGGCGGGTGGCGTAGCGGAACGTGGAGCCGGCGAAGCCGAGCTGGAGGATCTCCTCGGCCGGCGAGCCGGAGTCCAGCAGCAGGTCGCGGCCGGTGATGCCGATGTCGAGCTTGCCGGAGCCGACGTAGACCGCGATGTCGCGGGGGCGCAGGAAGAAGAACTCGACCTCGTTCTCGGCGTCGACCAGGACCAGTTCCCGGCGGTCCTTGCGCTGGCGGTACCCGGCCTCATGGAGCATCGCCGACGCAGGCTCGGACAGTGAACCCTTGTTGGGGACAGCGATGCGCAGCATGAGAGCGATTTCCTTTGCAGGTAAGGGAGTTGGGGAGTGCGGGGGGGGGGGGGGGTCAGAGGTGGGCGTAGACGTCGTCGAGGGAGATGCCCTTGGCGACCATCAGCACCTGGAGGTGGTAGAGGAGCTGCGAGATCTCCTCGGCGGCGGCATCGTCGGACTCGTACTCCGCGGCCATCCACACCTCGGCGGCCTCCTCGACGATCTTCTTGCCGATCGTATGGACACCGGCCTGCACCAGTTCGGCGGTGCGGGAGGTGGCGGGGTCGCCGGTGGCGGCCTTCTGCTGGAGCTCGGCGAAGAGCTCCTCGAACGTCTTCTTGGACATGATGCCGCCTACCCTACGCGGTCACCCCCTTCCGTCAGCGCCAGGGCTCGGCGACGGTGCGGAGCGTGGCGGCGGTGGCGACCGCGGCGGTGACCGCTTCGTGGCCCTTGTCCTCGGCGGAGCCCGGCAGGCCGGCGCGGTCCAGCGCCTGCCCCTCGGTGTCGCAGGTCAGCACGCCGAAGCCGATCGGGACGCCGGTGTCCACCGCGACCTGGGTCAGGCCCTGGGTGACGCCCTGGCAGACGTAGTCGAAGTGCGGGGTGCCGCCCCGGATGACCACGCCGAGCGCGACCACCGCGTCGTAGCCGCGGCCGGCCAGGACCTTGGCGACCACCGGCAGCTCGAAGGTGCCCGGCACCCGCAGCAGCGTCGGCTCGTCGATGCCCAGCTCGGCCAGCGCCCGCAGTGCGCCGTCCACCAGGCCGTCCATGACCTGCTGGTGCCACTGCGCGGCGATCACGGCCACCCGCAGGTCGCCGCAGTTCTTCACGGTCAGTTCGGGTGCGCCCTTGCCGCTCATGCTTCTCCTCGTACGGGTGATGTGCCGGTGCTTGGCTGACGGTGGTGGTTACTGGTCGCCGCAGGTGGTGGCCGTGCGGTCGGTGCGGCCCGCGGGGTCGAGCCAGGGCAGGTCGTGCCCCATCCGGTCGCGCTTGGTGCGCAGGTACCGCAGGTTGTGCTCGCCGGCCTGGACGGGCATCGGCTCGCGGGCGGTGACGGTCAGGCCGTGCCGGGCCAGGGCGGCGGTCTTCTCGGGGTTGTTGGTCAGCAGGCGCAGGGAGCGGACGCCGAGGTCTCGGAGCATCCGGGCGCCGGCGCCGTAGTCCCGCGAGTCGGCGGGCAGGCCCAGCTCCAGATTGGCGTCGAGGGTGTCCCGGCCGCGCTCCTGGAGCTCGTAGGCGCGCAGCTTGGACAGCAGGCCGATGCCGCGGCCCTCGTGGCCGCGGAGGTAGACCACCACCCCGCGGCCGGCCTCGCTGATCCGGCGCAGCGACTCCTGGAGCTGCGGACCGCAGTCGCAGCGCAGCGAGTGGAAGACATCGCCGGTCAGGCACTCGGAGTGGACCCGCACCAGAACGTCCTCGCCGTCGCCGAGGTCGCCGGCGACCAGGGCGATGTGCTCGACGCCGTCGACCGTGGAGCGGTAGCCGTACGCGGTGAAGTCGCCGAACGCGGTGGGCAGGTGGGTGGCGGCCTCGCGGCGGACGGTCGGTTCGGCGGTGCGGCGGTAGGCGGCCAGGTCCTCGATGGAGATGATCGACAGGCCGTGCTTGCGGGCGAACGGGACCAGCTCGGGCAGCCGCAGCATGGTGCCGTCCTCGCCGGCGATCTCCACGATGGCGGCGGCCGGGCGGAGTCCGGCGAGCCGGGCCAGGTCCACCCCGGCCTCGGTGTGGCCGGGCCGGGCCAGGACGCCGCCGGGCCGGGCGCGCAGCGGGAAGATGTGGCCGGGCCGGACGAAGTCGCCGGCCCCCGCGGCGCCGGAGGCCAGCAGCCGCAGGGTGGTGGCACGGTCCGCGGCGGAGATGCCGGTGGTCACGCCGTGCGCGGCGGTGGCGTCGACCGAGACGGTGAAGGCGGTGCCCATCGACTCGGTGTTGCGCGCGACCATCTGCGGGAGGTCGAGCCGGTCCAGCTCGGCACCCTCCATGGGGGCGCAGATCAGGCCGCGGCACTCGCTCATCATGAACGCGACGATCTCCGGGGTGGCCTTCTCGGCCGCGACGATCAGGTCGCCCTCGTTCTCGCGGTCCGCGTCGTCCACCACGACGACGGGGCGGCCGGCGGCGATGTCGGCCAGGGCCCGTTCGACCGGGTCGAGGGTCAGCTCGTCGGCGTCGGTGGCGCCGTACCAGCTCTGTAGTGCGGTCATGCCGCGGCTCCTTCCAGTGCGGAGCGCTCCGCGACGGCGGCGGCCCGCGAGCGGAGCCACCAGTCGCGCATGCCCCAGGCGACGAGGGCGAGGTAGACGACGTAGACGAGGCCGGAGAAGGCCAGGCCGCTGCTGAAGGCGAGCGGCACGCCGACCACGTCCACCAGCAGCCAGGCGAACCAGAACTCGACCAGCCCGCGCGCCTGGGCGACCATCGCGGCGAGGGTGCCGACGAAGATGTAGGCGTCCGGCCAGGGGTTCCAGGACAGCTGCGGGAGCAGGGTGAACAGGCCGCCGACGGCGAGGGTGCCGACGGCGGTACCGGCGATCAGCACACCGCGCTCGCGCCAGCCGGCGAACCGTACGGCGATCGAGCCGTCCTGGGCCTGCCGGCGGCCGCGCTGCCACTGCCGCCAGCCCCACACCGCCACCCCGATGACCAGCAGCTGCTTGCCGACACCGCCGCTGAGGTGGGCGGAGGCGTAGGCGGCGACGAGGATGACGCCGGAGAGGAACTGGGCCGGCCAGGTCCATATCGAGCGGCGCCAGCCGAGCGCCAGCGCGGCCAGGCCGATGGTGTTGCCGATCATGTCGGACCAGATGACGTGCTGTCCGAAGGCGGTGAACGCCGGGCCGTTGAGCCAGTGCAGGAGGTTCACCGGTCCGTCCCCGCACGCTCCGCGAGGCCGCCGGCGGTGTCCTGCGCGCCCCGGTCGAGCAGCCGCTCGACGTACTTGGCGAGCACGTCCACCTCCAGGTTGACCGGGTCGCCGGGCTGCTTGAGGCCGAGCGTGGTCAGCGCGAGGGTGGTGGGGATCAGGCTGACGGTGAAGTCGTCGTCGCCGGCGTCCACGACGGTGAGGCTGACGCCGTCGACGGTGATGGAGCCCTTCTCGACGACGTAGCGGGCCAGGCGGGCCGGCAGTGCGATCCGCACCAGCTCCCAGTGCTCGCCGGGGGTGCGCTCGACGATGGTGCCGGTGCCGTCGACGTGGCCCTGGACGAGGTGGCCGCCGAGCCGTCCGCCGAGGGCCATCGGCCGCTCCAGGTTGACCCGGGAGCCGGCGGCCAGCGCGCCGAGGCTGGAGCGGTCGAGGGTCTCGGCCATCACATCGGCGGTGAACTCGCCGTCGCCGGTCTCCACGACCGTCAGGCAGACGCCGTTGACGGCGATCGAGTCACCGTGCTTGGCGCCTTCGGTGACGACGGGGCCGCGCAGGCGGAAACGGGCGGAGCGACCGGGGGCACCCCCAGCGGTGGCGGGGGGACTGTCGCCGAGGATGTCGGCGGCGACGACCTCACCCAGTTCTTCGACGATTCCGGTGAACACTCAGTTCTCCTCGGGACGGGCGGGGCGGGCGGGGACGGCGGTGATCCGCAGATCGGGGCCGAGCCGGACGGTGTCGGTCACATCGAGCCGCAACGCCTGGGCGATGGTGGTGATTCCGGCCTCGCCGACGGCGGCCGGGCCGGCGCCGAGCAGCACCGGGGCCAGATAGCCGACGACCTTGTCGACGGCGCCGGCGGCGAGGAAGGCCCCGGCGAGCGTGGGCCCGCCTTCGAGCAGCACCGACCGCACCTCGCGGTCGTGCAGGGCCTGGAGCAGGGCGGGGAGGGACAGGCCGCGCCCCTGGGGGGCGCGGGGCAGCCGCACCACCGGGACGAGCCCGTCGAGATGGCCGGTGTCGGCGTCCTCGGCGACCGCGATCAGGGTCGGCGCGGTGCCGTCCAGGACGCGGGCGCCGGGCTTGACGGCGGTGGCGCCGGAGTCCACGACCACCCGCAGCGGCGGGCTGATCTCCCCGGCGCCGGCCCCGGCGATCCGGACGCCGAGCTGCGGGTCGTCGGCGCGGGCGGTGCCGGAGCCGACGACGACGGCGTCCGCGGCGGCCCGCAGCCGGTGCGCGTCGGCGCGGGACTCCGGGGAGGAGATCCAGCGGCTGGTGCCGTCGGCGGCGGCGATCCGGCCGTCCAGGGTGGCGGCGTATTTCCACAGGACGAACGGGCGGCCGCGCAGCACCGAGGTCAGCCAGGCTTCGTTGCCGGCCGCGGCCTCGTCGGCGAGCAGTCCGCCGACCACGTCGACACCGGCCGCGGCCAGCGTCACCGCGCCGCCGGTGGCGGTGGGGTTGGGGTCGGGGACGGCGTAGACGACGCGGGCGATCCCGGCGTCGATCAGCGCCTGGGCGCAGGGGCCGGTGCGGCCGGTGTGGTTGCAGGGTTCGAGGGTGACCACGGCCGTGCCGCCGCGGGCCCGTTCACCGGCGGCGCGCAGGGCGTGGATCTCGGCGTGCGGTCCGCCGGCGCGCCGGTGCCAGCCCTCGCCCGCGGGGCGTCCCGCGGAGTCCAGGACGACGCAGCCGACGACCGGGTTGGGGCTGGTGTGACCGAGGCCGCGGGCGGCGAGCTCGATGGCCCGGCGCATCGCCGTGATCTCTGCGGGGGCTGGGGTGGCCACCGGGTCCTCCTGCCTCTTCGGGCACGGACTCCGGGGCTGTCGGAACGACAGAAGCGGACGACTGCCCGCGAGGACACCGGGAACCGGAACGGAAAAGGCCCGTCCGGACGAGGAAACGACCGGCCGCGCCGCCGAACGGCGGTGTACTCCGGACACGCCCGCCGCGCACTGCCTCCCATCCGGACTTTCACCGTCGGTGCAGGAATTCCACCTGCTCAACCGGCCGCTGGCTGCGGACGGGTCGCGGACTGTTACCGCCGGTTCGGAATTACACCGACCCCGGAGTGCGCTGCTGCTTGTGTCAGTACAGCCCCAGTCTGCCACGGCCGGTCATCGGCCATGCGAGCGACGCCCTGTGGGCTGTCTCACAGCCCCCGCGCGCGCCGTCTGTCACATCCGCGCGCCCCGTCCCGTCATGGGGACGGCACGAACTCCCTGCCCCGCACGGGATCCCCTCCCCTGCGGAAACCCCTCACCCCAAGGACGGAACCGCGATGACACCCGCGCAGGACATCCTCGTCACCGGCGGCACCGGCACCCTCGGCCGCGCCCTGGTCGGCCGGCTGCTGGCCGGCGGCCACCGCGTGCGGTCGCTGAGCCGCCACCCGCACACCGGCCCCGCGCGGCCCGGGCTGCGCTCGTACGCGGTCGATCTGCGCGACGGCGCCGGGCTGCCGGAGGCGCTGGCGGGCGTGGACACGGTGGTGCACTGCGCCTCCACGCCCGCGGGCGGCGACGTCGAGGCGGCGGGGCACCTGGTCGAGGCGGTGCGCCGGGCCGGCGGCGTCCGGCACCTGGTCTACATCTCGATCGTGGGCGTGGACCGGATCCCGTTGCGCTACTACCGCGCCAAGCTCGCCGTGGAGCGGCTGGTGGCGGAGTCCGGGACCGGCTGGACGGTGCTGCGGACGACGCAGTTCCACGATCTGCTGCTGGGGCTGGTCAGGGCGGGCGCCCGCTCCCCGGTGGTCCCGGTGCCGGCGGGCCTCCGCTTCCAGCCCGTGGACGCCGGTGAGGTGGCCGACCGCCTGGCCGGCCTGTCCCTCGCCGCCCCTTCCGGCCGGGTCACCGACATGGGCGGCCCGGAGATCCTGGGAGCCCGCGACCTGGTCCGTATGACCCTGACCGCGGCCGCGCGCCGCCGCCTCCTGCTGCCCGTCCCGCTCCCCGGCCCCACCGCCGCGGCCCTGCGCCGCGGCGAGAACCTCGTCCCCGACCACCCGGACGGCCGCCGCACCTACGCCGCGTTCCTGGCGGAGAGGGTCCCCGGGCGGGGGTGAACGGCCGCCGGTGGTACGGCAGTTGGGACCCGCCCGGGGGTGCCGGGACGGTTCAGGCGCTCGGCGGGAAGAGGGCGTCCTGGGCGGCGTCGCGGGCCGCGTGGACGGCGCCGAGGAGGACCGCGCGGCCGCCGACCGTACCGGGGCGGACGTCGGTGCGCAGCGGCGAGAGGCGGGCGAGGTGTCCGGCGACGCGGGTGGCCAGCGGCGCGCCGCCGGCCGAGCCGATCTCGCCGCCCAGGACGACGCACCCGGGGTCCAGCACCGCGCACACACCCGCCGCGCCCAGCGCGATCCGGGCGGCCAGCGCGTCGAGGAACGCGGCACCGGCGGGGCCGGCGGCCGGGGCGGCGCGGACCAGGTCCTCGGCGGGCGGCGCACCGGCGCGCCCCGGACCGGCGGTGGCGGCCGGGTCGGCGGTGACGGCCGGCAGGCCGTGGGCGGCGGCGAGCCGGCAGATCGCGGCGGAGCCGGCCAGCGAGTGGAAGCCGCCGTCGCAGCCGTCGGCGGAGGGCAGCCCGCCGGTGCCGGGGACCGGCAGGAAGCCGATCTCGCCGGCACCCCCGGAGGCGCCGCGCCGCAGCGTCCCGTCCAGGACGACCGCGGCGCCGGTGCCCTGGCCGAGCCAGAGCAGGACGAAGGTGTCGCGGTCCCGGGCCGCGCCGTCGCGCTGTTCGGCCAGGGCGGCGAGGTTGACCTCGTTCTCCAGCAGCAGCGTGCCGGCCCGCCGGTCGCGCAGGGCGCCGATCAGCGCGTCGTGCCAGGCGGGGGTGGTGCCGCCGAGCCGGCCGGTGGCCGGGTCGACCAGGCCCGGCGCGCCGACGGCGAGGGTGTGCGGGGCGGTGGCACCGGCCTCGGCCAGGGTCCGGTCGACGGCGGCGAGCGCGGTGGCGAGCGCGGCGCCGGGAGAGGGCGGGGCAGGGGCGCCCGGTGGAGCCGGGGCGGGCGGGGGGCCGGGCGGGTCCACGGCGACCGTGCGTTCCGCGCGGATCCGGCCGAGGAGGTCGGCGACCGCGACCGTGACGGAGCCGGGGCGCAGGTCGAGGCCGAGGAGGTGGGCGCGGTCGGCGACGATGCCGTAGAGGCGGGCGTTGGGTCCGCGGCGCCGGTCGCCGCTCTCGCCGACCACCGCGATCAGCCCGGCCGCCGTGAGCCGGTCGACCAGGTCGGCGACGGTGGGCCGGGAGAGCCCGGTCCGCTCCTTGAGCTGACTGGCCGTCAACTGCCCTTCCGACTGGAGGAGTTGGAGGGCGAGCCGGTCGTTGATCTGCCGGGCGGTGGCCGGTGAGGCGGTGCGGCCGGCGGCTGCCGCGCGCGGTGCGTGCATGGCTGGATCCTCCCCTTCGCACGGGCCGTCACTCTTATTATCAGGCAGGGTTCCTGATAGTTTCCCGGGCCATGGCTGGCAACGGCGTCCCCGACGCCACCCCCCGCGCCCCGCACCCTCCCCTCCCCCACCGCCGCCTGCGCCGCGCCCGCTGGGCCGTGGCCGCGGTCTTCCTCGTCCACGGCTCGGTCACCGGCACCTTCGCCACCCGCATCCCCTGGATCCAGGAGCACACCGGCATCCCGCCCGGCCAGCTCGGGCTGGCCCTGGCCTTCCCCGCGATCGGCGCGTCGCTGGCGATGCCGCTGGCCGGCCGGATCAGCCACCGCTTCGGCACCCGCACCGCGCTGCGCGGCCTGCTCGCGCTGTGGACGCTGGCCCTGGCGCTGCCCGCCCTCTCCCCCGGCCTGTTCACGCTGTGCGGCGCCCTGCTCGTCTACGGCGCCACCTCGGGCACCGCGGACGTGGCGATGAACGCCCTGGGCGTGCAGACCGAGGACCGGCTGGGCCGGCCGATCATGTCGGGGCTGCACGGTATGTGGAGCGCGGGCGCACTGCTGGGGTCGGCGGCCGGCACCGTCGCCGCGCACACCGGCACCGACGCCCGGCTGCACCTCGCGGGCGCCGCCCTGGTGCTGACCGCGCTGGGCGCCCTGGCCTGCCAGGGCGTCCTGGACCTGCGCACCGCCCCCGAGGAGCATCCGCCGCCGCGCTTCGCACTGCCGCCCCGGTCGGCGCTGGTGATCGGCGCCATCGGGTTCTGCGCGGTGTTCGCCGAGGGTGCCGCGCTGGACTGGTCGGCGGTCTACCTCCACGACCGGCTGGGCACCGACGCCGGGCTGGCGGCCGCCTCCACCACGGCGTTCTCCTGCACGATGGCGGCGGCCCGGCTGGCCGGGGACCGGGTGGTGGCCCGCTTCGGCCCGGTGCGCACGGTCCGGGCGGGCGGGGTGCTGGCCACGGCCGGCGGGCTGCTGATCGTCACCGCGGGCCGGCCGGCCCCGGCGCTGGCCGGGTTCGCGCTGGTCGGCATGGGGATCGCGGTGGTGGTCCCGCTGGCGTTCGCGGCGGCCGGGCACAGCGGGCCGGCGCCCAGCCAGGCGATCGCGGGGGTGGCCACGATCACCTACACCTCCGGGCTGATCGCCCCCTCCGCGATCGGCGGAATCGCCCAGGCCACCTCGCTGACCGGGTCGTTCGCGCTGGTCACGGTGCTGACGTGCGGGCTGGTGGCGGGGGCGCGGGTGCTGCGGGTGCCGTCCCGTACGGCGCCGCACGGCGCACCGGCCGCCGCCCGCGGCACCGACAGCGGCCTGGAGCGCTCCTGAACGGGCCTCAGGCCGCGTCGGCCCCGGCCTCCTGCGCGTCCGCCGGCCGCAGCAGGTCAGCGGCTATCGCGCGGGCCCGGTCCGACCACGGCGTGGGGCGGAAGGTCTGCGGGTCGACGCGGACCAGCACCCGGTGGCCGCGGGCGTGCGTCTCGGTGCCGTCGGCGGAGCACAGCCGGAAGCCGTAGGTGAGCCCCGTGCGGCCGAGGCGCTCGACCCAGAGGTGCGCGGCGTAGCGGCCGGCGCGGGTGACCGGGCGCTCGTAGGAGACTTTCATCTCCTTGATGACGTTGCACATGTCGCCCGCGGCGGCCCAGTCGCCGTCGAAACCGAACCCGAAGCCGTGCCAGTACTCGGCCCAGGCCCGCTCGACCAGCAGCGGGTAGCGGGCGTTGTGCAGCATGCCGAGCGCGTCGAGGTCGTCGAAGTGGACGGTGACGGGGACCAGTTGCCCGTACGCGACGGATCCGGCGGCCTGAAGGGGTTCGACACTCACGGGTGGCGCTCCTGTACTTCCTGGGGTTTTCCGGGGGGGCGTGGTCCGGTGCGCGGGGCACCGGCCGGCCGGTCATGATCGGCCCGGCCCATCGTAAGCGGCTGCTTAGAATGCTTCGCGTCCCCCTGTGAACAACACCTGAACAACGGGAGCAGCAATGGGCCTCGGTGTGCGCTGGACCGTACACGGCGACGGGCGCAACCCGGCCCCCGGTGCCGTGGTCCGACCGGACGAGCGGCTGTCGTGGCCGCGCACGGTGGGCCTGGGCGCCCAGCATGTCGTCGCGATGTTCGGGGCGAGTTTCGTCGCCCCGGTCCTGATGGGGCTCGACCCCAACCTCGCGATCATGATGTCGGGCGTCGCGACGGTCATCTTCCTGCTGGCCACCCGCGGCCGAGTGCCCTCCTACCTCGGCTGTTCGCTGTCGTTCGTCGGGGTGGCGGCGGTCATCCGGGCGCAGGGCGGCACCAGTGCGACGGTCACCGGCGCGGTGCTGGTGGTCGGGGTGGCGCTGTTCCTGATCGGGCTGGCGGTGCAGCGGTTCGGGGCGCGGATCATCCATGCCGCGATGCCGCCGGTGGTCACCGGCGCGGTGGTGATGCTGATCGGCTTCAACCTCGCCCCGGTGACGGCCAGGACGTACTGGCCCCAGGACCAGTGGGTGGCGCTGCTGACCATGCTGTTCACCGGACTCGCGGTGGTCTGCCTGCGCGGCTTCTGGTCGCGGATCGCGATCTTCCTCGGCCTGGTCTTCGGCTACGCGGTCTCCTGGGTCTTCGACCGGGCCTTCGGCATGATCCACTCGGTGAACGGCGCGGGCCGGGTGACCGACCACTGGCGGCTGGACTTCTCCGCGGTCGGCTCGGCGGACTGGATCGGCCTGCCGTCCTTCCACGGCCCCACCTTCCAGCTGTCGGCGGTGCTGGTGGCGCTGCCCGTGGTGATCGCGCTGGTGGCGGAGAACGCCGGGCACGTCAAGGCGGTCGGCGAGATGACCGGCGATCCGCTGGACGACAAGCTCGGCACCGCGATCTCCGCGGACGGCGCGGCCTCGGTGCTCTCCACCGCCCTGGGCGGCCCGCCGAACACCACGTACTCCGAGAACATCGGCGTGATGGCGGCGACCCGGGTCTACTCCACCGCGGCCTATTGGGCGGCCGCCGGCTTCGCGCTGCTCTTCGGGCTGTGCCCGAAGTTCGGCGCGGTGGTGGCCGCGATCCCCGGCGGGGTGCTGGGCGGCATCACGGTCATCCTCTACGGCATGATCGGCCTGCTGGGCGCCCAGATCTGGGTGCACAACAAGGTGGACCTGCGCAATCCGCTCAACCTCGTCCCGGTCGCCGCGGGCATCATCATCGGCATCGGCGGCGTCAGCCTGCGCCTGGGCAGCCACTTCGAACTGGGCGGGATCGCCCTGGGCACCATCGTGGTGCTCACCGGCTACCACGTCCTGCGGGCCCTGGCGCCCGCGCACCTCAAGGAGCAGCGCCCGCTGCTGGACGCGGGCACGTCGGCCTACGACCGGACGAGCGGCACGGACGGCACGGACGGCCGGGGCGGTGCGGACGGCGCGGGCGGCCCCGACGGCGCGGACGGCCAGCCATAGCGGTCGCGGCGCCGCACTCCGGGGACGGCCGGGCGCCGGCCGGTCCCCGGAGCGCCGCCGGGCCTACTTCCCGAGATTCTTCACGGCCTCGTAGTACGTCCAGGCCAGCCCGTCGCACGACGTCTTCTTCGCGCCGGAATATCCCGCGCAGACCCGTTTGAGATCGGCGTGGAGAGCGCTGTCCAGCCGCGCCTTGTTGGCGGAGAACGTGCCCGCTTTCTTGTAGTTGCGGTAGCCGAAATCATGGCGCGCGCAGGAGAGTTTGAAAGGGAACCCGAAGGGGTTGTCCGGCGACTTGGAGCAGTAGTCGGTGGACCAGTCGAAACCGTAGGCGGCCCATTTCGCCTGATTGTTGCGGGCGGCCAGCCAGGTGCCGTAGCTGCCCGCGTCGGTCTGTGTGAACGCCGCCAGGACCTGCGGCTTGTCGGCGGGAGCGGCCTGGGCCGGGGCGGTGGCCACCGCCAGTGCACCGGCCGCGAGCAGCGACGTGACGGCCAGAGCGGAAAGTCTTCGGGACACGCGTCAACCTCCGGAATACAACGCCGCGTTGCCACGGCGTTTCCTGGGATGCCGAACGGAGAGGGGTGCGCAGAGCCTCAAGGGGGGACGCGCCGATTATTACGCCGTTCCGGTCAACTCACCAGAGTTGTCAGCGTGTTCAGAGGTCGGGCGATGTCACGCTGAACGGATGACGACCCTTCAGCAGCGCGACGGAAAAGGCCCGCGGAACACCACCGGCGGCCCCGCCGCCCGTCCCGCCGGCAGGACTGTTCCCGCGCCGCCGCCGGCGGGGTTGGCGGACGTCCTGGCGCGGATGCGGGCACTGGACGGGGCGCTGCCCGCCGACGACGGGGTGGCGGTCTTCAACCGCGTCTACCTGGCCGTCACCGAGGCCGTCGCGGAACGGGTCGGCGGCGGCACCTTCGAGGACCCCGCGGCCACCGGAGAGCTGGACGTCCGGTTCGCCCGCCGCTACTTCACCGCGGTGGACGCCGAGACCGCCGGGCGCCGGCCGCCGGCCTGCTGGCGGCCGCTGTTCCAGCTGCGGCGGCATCCGCGGATCCGCCCGCTCCAGTTCGCCCTGGCCGGTATCAACGCGCACATCGGCCACGACCTCGCGCTCGCCGTGGTGGACACCTGCCGGGCGCTGGACTGCGAACCGGCCGCGCTGGAGGGCGACTTCGACCGCGTAGGCACCGTTCTGACGGGCCTGGAGGAGGGCATCAGGGAGACCCTGATGCCCGGCCCCGACCTCCTGGACATCGCCGATCCGCTGACCCATCTGATCGGGTCCTGGAGCCTGGAGATGGCTCGCGACGGGGCCTGGGCCGCGGCCCGGATGCTGTGGGGCGTGCGCGGCCTGCCGGAGGTGGGTGAGGAGTTCGCCGCCCGCCTGGACGCGAGCGTGGGCCTGATCGGCCGCTGCCTGCTGACCCCGCTGGGCCGGGCGGTCCCGGCGGACGCGTAGCGGCGCGCAGGCGCCGGCGGGGCCCGGCCGGGGGCTCAGGCCCGGGCCGTGCCCCTCGTCAGCCGCGGCAGCGCCACCCGATCCGCCCGGCCGGGGGCCGGCGCCCGGCGCCGGCCCCCGCTCGGTTCACCGCCTCACGACGCCGGGGAGCGCCGGCCGCCGCGCCGCCGGGCGGAGCCGCGCCCGCCGCTGCCGCCCGTACCACCGGTGCCGCCCGCACCCGAGGTGCCGGCCGCGGCCCGGCCGGCTCCGGTGCGGCGGGCCGCGCCGCGGCCGCCCGCTCCGGCAGCGCCACCGGCCGCCGCCCCGGCCGTGCTCCGGCGGTCCGTGCCCCGGCGGTCCGCTCCCTGTCCCTGCGCCGCGGTGGCCGCGCCCGCGGCCCCGCCGCTCTTCCGGCGCCGGCGGGCCGGCCGCCCGCTCCCCTGCGCACCGGCCGTGCGGTCCGCGCGGGGTGCCGCCGGTGCCGCCGCCGGGCGGGGCACCTCGATGGTGACCGCCACACCGGACGGCTCACGGGCGCCGGTGAGGGTCGCCAGTTCCGCGTCGGTCGAGGTCAGGCGGGCCGTACGGGGGCGGATGCCGGCGTCCGACAGGAGCCGGGTGACCTCCCGCTTCTGGTCCGGCAGGACCAGCGTGACCACGCTGCCGGAGCCGCCGGCGCGGGCCGTGCGGCCGCCCCGGTGCAGGTAGTCCTTGTGGTCGGTGGGCGGATCGACGTTCACGACCAGGTCCAGGTCGTCGACGTGGATGCCCCGGGCCGCGACGTTCGTCGCGACCAGCGCGGTGACCTGGCCGCTCTTGAACTGCTCCAGGGTGCGGTTGCGCTGCGGCTGGGACCGGCCGCCGTGCAGGGCCGCCGCCCGGACCCCGACGGCGAGCAGCCGCTTGGCGAGCCGGTCGGCGGACCGCTTGGTGTCGAGGAAGAGGATGACCCGGCCGTCCCGCGCCGCGATGCGCGTGGTGACGGCCTTCTTGTCGGTCTCGTCCTGGAGGTGGAAGACGTGGTGCTCCATGGTGACCACCGCGCCCGCGGCCGGGTCCACGGAGTGCACCACCGGGTCGGTCAGGAAGCGCTGCACCAGGCGGTCGATGGTGGCGTCCAGGGTGGCGGAGAAGAGCATGCGCTGCCCGTCGGGCCGCACCTGCTGGACCACCTTGGTGATCTGCGGCAGGAAGCCCATATCGGCCATCTGGTCCGCTTCGTCCAGCACCGTGATGCGGACCTCGTCGAGCCGGCAGTCACCGCGCTCCACCAGGTCGTTGAGGCGGCCGGGGGTCGCCACGACGACCTCGGCACCGCGCCGCAGCGCATTGGCCTGCCGGCTCAGGGACAGCCCGCCGACCACGGTGGTCAGCCTGAGGCCCAGCGCCGTCGCGTACGGGGTGAGCGCGTCCGTCACCTGCTGGGCGAGTTCCCGGGTGGGCACCAGCACCAGCGCGAGCGGCGCCTTGGACTCGGCCCGGAGCCCGGCGGTACGGGCCAGCAGCGCCAGCCCGAACGCCAGCGTCTTGCCGGATCCGGTGCGGCCCCGGCCCAGCAGGTCCCGGCCGGCCAGCGAGTTGGGCAGCGTGGCGGCCTGGATGGGGAAGGGGGTCGTCACGCCCTGGGCGGTGAGGGTGGCCAGCAGCTCCGCGGGCAGCCCCATACCGGCGAAGTCCTCGACGGCGGGCAGTGCGGGAGTCGTGCTGTCCGGCAGCCGGAACTCCCTCGGAGACGAGGTGGACGGCGCGGGCGACGAGGGGCGCCGGTTCGGCTTCCGGGGCCTGCGGGAGGTGCGGGTCATGGGGTGGTCTGCCTTCCTGGAACAGCACAAACCGGGGTCCGCACCATGGCAGTGCGGACCCCGGCGAGCGGATACGCGTCCGGCGATCAGGCGGGGACGATGTTCTCCGCCTGCGGGCCCTTCGGGCCCTGCGTGACGTCGAAGGAGACCGCCTGGCCCTCCTGCAGCTCACGGAAGCCCTGGGACTGGATGTTCGAGTAGTGCGCGAAGACGTCGGGGCCGCCGCCGTCCTGCTGGATGAAGCCGAAACCCTTTTCGGCGTTGAACCACTTCACAGTGCCCTGTGCCATGACATTTCTCCTTCTGTAGGCAGAGGCCCCATCCGGAGATGCCGGAAAACAAATAATGCGCCCGAAGAGGAACATTCCCGTCAGGCGCACATAGGTTCATGGGTACCACAACTGCAACTCCGCAACGGTAGCACGGACTGGCGCCCCACCCCGCGCGGAAAGCCGCCCCGCAACCCGTACGAGGGGTCCGCCCGGCGGCCGCGCCGCGTTGCCGCCGCGGCCGCCGGGCGCCGCCCTAGGGTGCCGCGCATGACGCTACGACTGGGTCTGGGACTGCCCCAGATGCCGCAGTACGACCCCGCGCACGCTGTGCGGTACGTCGCGCGCGCCGCGGAGGAGACCGGTTTCGACAGTGTGTGGGTCTTCGAGCGGACGGTCTTCCCGCGCGAGCCCCTGGAGGGCCTCTACGGCATGCCGGGCGTGCCCTGGCCGGGCGTCTACCGGCACTGCGCCGACCCGCTGGTCACCCTCGCCCTGGCCGCCGCGGTCACCGACCGGGTCCGGCTGGGCAGCAGCGTGCTGGTCTCCGGGCTGCACGCGCCGTTCCCGCTCGCCCGGACGCTGGCGACGCTGGACGCGGCCAGCGGCGGACGGGTGGTGGCCGGGCTGGGCACCGGCTGGTCGCGGGACGAGTACCGGGCGGCGGGGGTCACCGCGTACGCCGACCGCGGCGCCCAGCTGGACGAGCTGCTGGACGTCTGCGCGGCGGTCTGGGGGCCCGACCCGGTCGCGTACCGGGGCCGCTGGACCGAGATCGCGCCGGCCGCGGTCGGCCCCAAGCCCGCCCGGCCGGTCCCGGTGTACCTGGCGGCGGGCGGCGGCCGGGCGCTGGACCGGGTGGCCCGGCGCGCCGACGGCTGGCTGCCCGCCCAGCTGGCGGGGCCCCGGCTGGCGTCGGGGCTGCGGAGGCTGGCCGAGGCGGCGGAGCGGCACGGCCGGGCCGCCGGGGATCTCGACGTCTCGCTGCGGGTCGGCGTCGAGCTGACCCGCGGGCCGCTCCCCGAGGCCGGGCGCCGCCCGTACTCCGGCAGCCCCGAGCAGGTGCTGGCGGATCTGGCCGGGGCGGCGGAGGCCGGCGCCGGGGAGGTCCTGGTGGACCTCCAGACGCACTGCCGGGACGGCAAGGAGCTGGCCGACCGGGCCGCCGAGCTGTACGGGCGGATCCGGTCGGCCGGGCTGTAGCGCCGGGGCTCAGTCCTCGGGCAGCTCCACCGGGGCGATCTCGTCGTAGACGTCGCCGGGGCCGGGGTTGGTCGCGTCGGTGCCGCCGCCGAGGTGGTGCATCACACCCCACACCGCGTTCAGCGCGGTCTGGATCGCGCCCTCGGCCCAGCCCGCCGTCCAGGAGATGTCGTCGCCGGCGAGGAAGATGCCGCGCTTGTCCTCGGGGAGCAGGTCCTGCATGAAGTGGGTGAACAGGCGCCGCTGGTAGCGGTAGTGCCCGGGCAGGTTGGCCTTGAAGGCGCCCATGAAGTAGGGCTCGTTCTCCCAGGACACGGTCACCGGGTTGCCGATGATGTGCTTCCGGATGTCGACCTTGGGGTAGATCTCGCCGAGCGACTTGAGCATGACCTCCATGCGCTCGTTCGCCGACAGCGGCAGCCACTTCAGGCTGTCGTCGCACCAGGTGTAGGACAGGCAGATGACGGCCGGCCGGTCCGGGCCGTTGTCCAGGAGGTACGTCCCGCGCGTCATGCGGTCGGTGAGGGTCATCGACATCACGTCGCGCCCGGTCTCCTCGTCCTTGTCCAGCCAGAACGGCCGGTCCACCGGCACGAAGAGCTTCGAGCTCTCCATGTAGTGGGTGCGCTCGATCGCCGTCCAGTGGTCGATCGGGAACAGCTCGTCGTCGCAGGCGATCTTGGACAGCAGCATCCAGGACTGGGCGGTGAAGACGACCGCCTTGTAGGAGCGGATGTCGCCGGAGGCGTCGGTGACGGTGACGCGGTTGCCGGCGGTGCGGTGCAGCCGGGTCACGGCCGGGCGGGGCGCGCCGTCGTGCAGCGACGACAGCGAGGTGCCCTGGGCCCAGTGCACGATCTTCTCCGGGGCGCGCTCCCACAGGCGCAGCGGCAGCTGCTGGGAGCCGCCGACGATGCCGCGGTGGTGGTCGTCGGCCTCGGTGTAGACGACCCGCAGGATCTCCAGGATGGAGTTGGGGAAGTCGGTGTCCCAGCCGCCGGTGCCGAAGCCGACCTGGCCGAAGATCTCGCGGTGCCGGAAGGACCGGAAGGCTTCGGAGTCGCAGAGGAAGCCGTAGAAGGTCTGGTTGTCGAGCTTCTCGACGAGCTTCGCCCAGATCTCGCGGATCCGCGGCACGTCGCGCTCGCGCATCGCCTGGTTCATGTCGGAGAAGTCGGCGCCCTCCTCCAGGCAGGCGTTCCACGCCTCGGCGACCTGGCGGTAGACCGGGGGCAGGTCGTCCAGCGTCTCGGCGTAGTGCGACTCGCCCTTGAGGTCGACGACGGTGGAGGGGGTGGACTCGGCCAGCGGGTTGGGGAACGGCTTGGTGGTCAGGCCGACCAGGTCGATGTAGTGCTGGAGGGCGGTGGAGGACGGCGGGAAGCGCATCGCGCCCAGCTCGCAGTTGAGCTCGCTCGCGTCGCCCGCGGCGGAGCAGCCCTCGAAGCCCACGGTGCGCAGCCGGCCGCCGATCTGGTCCGCCTCGTAGACGACGGGCTTGAGGCCCATCTTCATCAGCTCGTAGGCGGTGACGATGCCGGAGAGGCCGCCGCCGACGATGGCCACCTCGGTGCCGTGCTCGGTCGCCGGTATCTGGCCGAGGCCCGCGGGGTGCGCCAGGTAGTCGTCGTAGGCGTACGGGAAGTCCGGGCCGAACATGGTGATCGGCGGCTGGCCGGCGGTGTGCGGGACGGCGGGGGGCACCGTGGACGTCATCGGGGCGGACTCCTTGCGGGCAGGGGTACGGGCGGGGGTGAATCAGGGCGTAACGGGCGCTGCCGGGCGTGCGGGGGCCCGCCGGGGCGCGAGGGGGCGGCCGGTCAGGTCAGGTCGGCGTACAGCTCCGGCCGCCGGTCGCGGAGGTAGGGGTTGTCCTCCCGCGACGCGGCGAGGAAGGCCGGGTCGACGGCGGCCTGCACCAGCTGCTCGCCGCGCCCGGCGCGGGCGCGGACCACCCCGTCGGGTCCGGCCAGGCAGCTGAGTCCGACGAACTCGAACTCGCCTTCCGCGCCGGCCCGGTTGACGTACGCGAGGTACATCTGGTTCTCGAAGGCGCGGACCGGGATCATCCGCTCCGGCACGATCTGGAAGGGGTGCATCTGGGCGGTGGGGACCAGCAGCAGGTCGGTGCCGGCCAGCGCGTGCGCCCGGACGTTCTCCGGGAACTCCACGTCGTAGCAGATCAGCAGGCCGATCCGAACCCCGTCCAGCTCGGCCTGGACGACCGGGCGGTCGCCCGGGGTGAACCACTCGCGCTCGAAGCAGCCGAAGAGGTGGGTCTTGCGGTAGTTGGCCAGCGCGGTGCCGTCGGGGCCGATGAGCTGGGCGGAGTTGTAGACCACGCCGTGCTCCTCGGGGGCGCGCTCCGGGTAGCCGTAGAGCACCGCGAGGCGGTGTTCGGCGGCGATCGCGGCGATGGCGCGGGCACTGGCGCCGTCCGCGGGCTCGGCGAGGCGGTGCACGTCCGCGCCGATGGCGTAGCCGGTGAGGAACAGCTCGGGGCAGACCAGCAGCCGGGCGCCGGTGGCGGCCGCGTCGCGGGCCGCCGCGGCGAGGAGGTCCAGGTTGTGCGCGACGTCGCCGGGCCGTCCGGAGCTCTGGAACAGGGCGGTGTGCAGCGGCGGCATGGGACCCCTCGGCGGTGGTGTTACGTGTGGGACGCAATGAAGGTACGGTTCGCCGGCGATCGGGGACAAGGCGCCTCCGTTGCGTGGCGGCGGACGATTCGTTGCGCTTTCAAGGGCCTCCGCGGCGATTCGTTGCACGCGCCATCCGGGCAGGTCGGGGCGGGGGCCGCGGAGTGATCCAGGCCACTGCGACGGGCGGCCCCAGGGAGAGGCAGGACACCGCGGCGGCGCCCGCCGCACGCACCGCCGCGCGCAGCCGGAACACGGCCCGGGTCGGCCTCCTGCCGGGGGTGCCGGGCCGTCACCCTCGAACGCGCCGACAGGTCGAGCGGGATCGGCAGGGCGCGCAGGCCCGGGGTGCGGCCCAGGGGCGCGGCGGTGCCCTCCAGGACCGTCCCGACCGCGCCGCACTCCCGCAACCGAGGTGCGGGGCGGCCGCGACGGGAGGGGCCGGCCGGGGACGCGGTGGTGGCGCGGATCCGGGAGGGGGTGGCGCTGTTCGACCGGACCGTGCACCTGGGCGGCAGCACCGCCGTCGCGCTCGACGGCGACCGGGCCACCGCCCGCGCCGCCCAGCTGAGCACCCACGCCCTGGCGGACCCGCCCGGCGAGCTGTTCGTCTCCGGCGGCCACGCCGACACCGAGCTGGTGCGGACCCCGGACGACTGGCGGATCGCCGCCACCGCGCTCCGCATCGCCTGGACCCGGGGCACCCCGCCGCGCCTCCCGGCCGCGGCGGCCCCGGGCGACACGATCTAGCCCGGCGCGCCCGACCCGTAGCGGCGCAGCAGCGGGGAGAGGACCAGGACGGACTTGGTGCGCTCGACGAAGGGCTCGCCGGCGATCCGCTCCAGGACCCGTTCGAAATGGCGCATGTCGGAGGCGAAGACCTGCACCAGGGCGTCCGCCTCACCGGTGACGGTGGAGGCGGACGCCACTTCGGGGTAGCGCGACAGGCCGCGGTGGATCGCCTCGGGCGAGGTGTTGCGGCGGCAGAAGATCTCGATGAACCCCTCGGTCTCCCAGCCGAGGGCGGCCGGATCGACCCGGACGGTGAACCCGGTGATCGCGCCGTCCGCCCGCAGCCGGTCCACCCGGCGTTTGACCGCCGGTGCGGACAGGCCGACCTCCTGGCCGATGTCCGCGTAGCTGCGGCGGGCATCCTCGGCGAGGGCGTGGACGATGCGTTCGTCGAGATCGTTCAGTCGCACTGCGGGTGGGTCACTTCTCTGCGGTGGCCAATCGGGAGCGGCGCATGCCGTATCCGAAGTAGATCACAAGGCCGACCACCATCCAGGCTCCGAAGACCACCCAGGTCACCGGGCCGAGGCTGCCCATCATGTAGACGCAGAGCAGGAAACCGATCGCCGGGAAGAGCGGCGCGAGCGGCGTCCGGAACGCCCGCGGCATGTCCGGCCGGGTCTTGCGCAGCACGATCACGGCCACGTTGACCAGCGCGAACGCGAAGAGCGTGCCGATGCTGGTGGCGTCCGCCAGCTCACCGAGCGGGACCGCCGCGGCGAGCACGCCGCAGAACAGGGAGACGATGACGGTGTTCACCCGCGGCACGCCGCTCTTGGGGTGAACCTTGGCGAACGCCTTGGGCATCAGCCCGTCCCGGGACATCGCGAACAGGATCCGGGTCTGGCCGTAGAGCACGGTCAGTACCACGCTCGCGATGGCCACGACCGCGCCGAAGGCCAGCAGGACCGCCCAGTAGCCGTGGCCGGTGACCGCCTTGAGGATGCCGGCCAGCGCGGCCTCCGAGCCCTTGAACTTCTGCCACGGCATGGCACCCACCGCGATCGCCGCGACCAGGCAGTACAGCGCGGTGACGATCACCAGCGACAGCATGATCGCGCGGGGCAGGTCGCGCTGCGGGTTCCGGGCCTCCTCGCCGGCCGTGGAGGCGGCGTCGAAGCCGATGTAGGAGAAGAACAGGGTGGCGCCGGCGGCGCTGACGCCCGCCATGCCCATCGGCATGAAGTTGGCGTAGTTGCCGGACTTCACGCCCTGGAAGGCGACGCCGCAGAAGAGCAGCAGTGCGACGATCTTGACGGACACCATGATGGTGTTGGCCCGGGCGCTCTCCTTGGCACCGCCCAGCAGGAACACCATCGCCAGCAGCACGACCAGCAGTGCGGGCAGGTTGAAGTAGCCGCCCTGGCCCGGCGGGGCGGAGAGCGCGGTGGGGATGGTGACGCCCAGCGTCCCGTCGAGGAGTTCGTTGAGGTACTGGCCCCAGCCGACCGCGACCGCCGCGACCGAGACGCCGTACTCCAGGATCAGGCACCAGCCGCAGACCCAGGCGACCAGCTCACCGAGGGTGGCGTAGGCGTAGGAGTAGGACGAACCGGAGACCGGGATGGTGCCGGCCAGCTCCGCGTAGGAGAGCGCGGAGAACAGCGCGGTGATGCCGGCGATGACGAAGGAGAGCACCACCGCCGGGCCGGCGTCCGGGACGGCCTGGCCGAGCACGACGAAGATGCCGGTACCGAGCGTGGCACCGATGCTGATCATGGTCAGCTGCCAGACGCCCATCGAGCGGCGGAGCGTTCCCCCCTCGCCCTGGCCGCCCTCGGCGACCAGCCGCTCGACCGGCTTGCGGCGCATCAGCCGGGTGCCGAGTCCACCGGCGGGCGGCCGCGGATAGCTGTCCCCTGGGGGCGGGACGGCGCCGTTCTCCAACACTGGGGGCTCCTTTGTCGCTGCCGGGTCAGACTGACACATTCCGGCACATTCCGGTGACTGGACCGCAGCGGCCGGGCAGGCAGGACGAAACCACCCACAGCAGGAGACCGCCGAGCAGACGGTCCCCGCCACTCCACGTACAGCGCATGACCTTACGGCCCCTCGCTGACCTGCCGTAATGCAGGATCCTTGCGCAACCGCGGTGGTTCGTTGCGCACAGCGGAAAAGCGCGGCGGAACGTTGCGCTCCACGCAGTCAATCATGGCCGGTCCCACAGAACGAGACCGGCCCCGCACCAGGTCGGTGCGGGGCCGGTGAGCGGCACGGGCGGTGCCGCCGGGGATGCGGCGGAGATCAGCTCCAGCTGGCGTGCAGCGGCTTGCCCTCGGCGTAGCCTGCGGCGCTCTGGACGCCGACCACGGCCTTCTCGGCGAACTCCGCCAGGGAGCCCGCGCCGGCGTACGTGCAGGAGCTGCGCACGCCCGCGATGATCGAGTCGATCAGGTCCTCGACACCGGGCCGGGCCTGGTCGACGAACATCCGGGAGGTGGAGATGCCCTCCTCGAACAGCGCCTTGCGGGCGCGGTCGTAGGCCGACTCGTCGCTGGTGCGGTTGCGCACCGCACGGGCCGAGGCCATGCCGAAGGACTCCTTGTACGGCCGGCCGTCGGCGGTGTGCTGGAGGTCGCCCGGCGACTCCAGGGTGCCGGCGAACCACGAGCCGATCATGACGTTGGACGCGCCCGCGGCCAGCGCCATGGCCACGTCGCGGGGGTGCCGGACGCCGCCGTCGGCCCAGACGTGCTTGCCGAACTTCCGCGCCTCGGCGGCGCACTCCAGCACCGCGGAGAACTGCGGCCGGCCGACGCCGGTCATCATGCGGGTGGTGCACATCGCGCCCGGGCCGACACCGACCTTGATGATGTCCGCGCCGGCCTCGATGAGGTCGCGCACACCGGCGGCGGCGACGATGTTGCCCGCGACGATCGGGACCTGCGGGTCCAGCGCCCGGACCGCCTTGATCGCGCTGATCATCGACTCCTGGTGGCCGTGCGCGGTGTCCACCACGAGGGTGTCCACACCGGCCTCCAGCAGCGCCTTGGCCTTGCCGGCCACATCGCCGTTGATGCCCACCGCGGCGGCGATCCGCAGCTTGCCGGCGTCGTCGGTGGCGGGGGTGTAGAGGGTGGCGCGCAGCGCGCCCTTGCGGGTCAGGATGCCGACCAGCATGCCGTCCGCGTCGACCGCGGGGGCCAGCTTGCGGTTGGCGGCGTCCAGGCGGTTGAACGCCTCGCGGGGGTCGATGTCCGCGTCCAGGACCAGCAGGTCCTTGGACATGACCTCGGCGACCTGGGTGAAGCGGTCCACGCCGGCCAGGTCGTGCTCGGTGACGACGCCCACCGGGCGGCCGCCCTCGACCACGATGCCCGCCCCGTGCGCGCGCTTGGGCAGCAGCGACAGCGCGTCCGCCACGGTGGAGACCGGGGACAGCACGATCGGCGTGTCCAGCACCAGGTGGCGCTGCTTGACCCAGGTGATGACGTCGGTGACGACGTCGATCGGGATGTCCTGGGGGATGACGACCAGACCGCCGCGGCGGGCGACGGTCTCGGCCATCCGGCGGCCGGCGATCGCCGTCATGTTGGCGACCACCAGCGGGATGGTCGTGCCGGAGCCGTCGCGGGAGGCGAGGTCCACACCCTGGCGGGAGCCCACCGCCGAACGGCTGGGCACCATGAACACATCGTCGTAGGTCAGGTCGTAGGGCACCGAAGAACTCTCTTCGAGGGCGCCGTTCTTCGGATTCAGGAATCGCATACCGCCAGGATACGGGCCCTGACCAGGACTCATGTGATGGTCCTATGGCCTCGCGAGCCGTGTGTGCGATCCGCCAAAGCGGTGTCCGCCGACCGGGACGGCGCCTCACCGGACGCGTCCGTAACGTCGCGCAGCGGCGCCCGCCGCCACCCCGCCGAAGGCCCCGCTTACACGCCCTGCCGGCCGCGCCCCCCGGCCATGATCAGCGCGAGAGCGGTAGCGCTGTCCCGCCAGTACGCCACCGCGTCCGCCAGCACCTCCTCGACCACCGCCCACTCCTCCGGCACGGCCGCGGCGTACCCCTGCCAGCCGGTGACGACCAGCAGCCGGCCGCGGGCCGGCGGGAGCCAGGACAGGTCGGTCAGGCAGTCGGCCAGCGCGTCCCAGTTGCGGCCGAAGTAGCCGGGGAGGTCCAGCGCGGCCGTGCAGGCGTCCATGAAGCCGGCCTTGTCCGCCACGCCCTCCAGGCCGAGCGCGGCACCGGTCCAGCCGGCGTCCCGCGCCGCGGCCAGCGCGTCCGCCACCGGGCGGTCGGCCGGCCAGGGCAGCACCCCCGCCGGCGTCCGCCCGTCCAGGACCGCGGCCAGCGCGGCGGGCACCCGGGCGCTCACCGCAGCACCGCCTGGAAGCTCGCGTAGTGGTCGCCGGTGTAGAAGAGTTCGTGGTGCTTGCCGGAGATCAGGCGGCGGGCGCCGCGGTTGCGGGCGCCGGGGGTGTCGACGGTGTACTCGCGGTAGTAGCCGCGCGGCTCCTTGGGCAGCCGCTTCTCGTAGTTGCCGAAGACGGTGCCGTCCTTGGGGTACGGGAACGGCCCGCCGGCGTCGATCAGCTTCAGGGTGTGCCGCGCCTCGGCGGGCAGCCGGCTCGCCGGGACGGTCTGATAGCCCTTCGCCCACGGCGGTGCGGCACCCCGGCCGTCGGCCGTGGCGGACGCCGAGGGGCGCTGCGCACCGGACGAACTCCCTTTGCCGGCACCGCCGTTGGAGCAGCCGGTGAGGACGAGGAGGAGGGCGGCGAGCAGCGCGCCGAGGACGGCGGCGGCCCGGCGCGGGGCGGTGTGGATCAGCATGCGCCGATGCTGCCACAGCCGCGCGCGGACCGCGCGCCGGTGTCCGCGCCGGGCCCGCTCACTTCCCGTCGGGGTCGGCCCGGTCCAGGGCGGGCCGGGGCCCGGGGCCGGTCTCCAGCAGCAGGTGGTCGGCGGCGGCGGTGTCCGTCACCAGGCTCGTCACCAGGCCCGAGCGGAGCACCGCGCCGATGGCCGCGGCCTTGCGCCGGCCGCCGGCGATCGCGACCACCTCGGGAATCCGGCGCAGCCGGTCCGCCTCGACGGTGATGCACCGCTCGCCCAGGTCGCGGCCGATCCGCCGGCCCTCGGCGTCGAAGAGGTGCGCGGACATCTCGGCGGCCGCGCCCAGCGAGGCGTAGTGCTCCCGCTCCTCCTCGGACAGCATGTCGTAGACGGTCGAGACGCCCGGCTCCCAGGAGCCGATGGAGACGCAGGCGACGGTGACCTTGTCGAAGTACTCGAAGGCGCGGGCGATGCCGGTCTGGCCGCGCAGCGCCGCGGCGGTCGCGGAGTCGGGCAGCAGCATCGGCGCGTAGATCGGGTGCGCCTCGCCGCCGGAGACGTCGGCCGCGCGGCGGACCGCCTCGACCGAGCCGCGGTCGGCGGTGCCGGCGTCGTAGACCCCGGTCAGCTGGACGACCGTGCAGGGCGGCAGCTGGTGCAGCGCCGCCGCCATGTGGATCGTCGAACGGCCCCAGGCGAGCCCCAGCACATCGCCCTCGTTGACCAGCTCGCCGAGCAGGTCGGCGGCCACCTCGCCGAGGTTCTCCGGGTCGGCGGCGTCCTCCGAGGCGTCCGCGGGCGATTCGACGACGACCGCGTGCCGCAGGCCGTAACGGGCGCGCAGGGCGTCGGAGCGCTCCGCGTCGAGCTCCGAGGGCACCCGGATCTCGATCCGTACGAGATCACGCTCCAGGGCCGTCTCCAGCACGCGGGCGACCTTGAAGCGGCTGACGCCGAACTCCTCCGCGATCTGGATCTTGGACTTGCCCTCGAGATAGAAGCGGCGGGCCATGGCCGCGGCCTGCACCAGCTCGGCAGGGCCCATTCCGGACTGTGGGCGGCTGGCTACCACGAAATTCTCCCCTTTTGCGCATCTGATCGAGTCTTTGCTCATCCTTTCAGAAACCCGGGATGTACGGGGACCGGGAGCGCTGCGGCGGGCATGAACGCTCGGTTGCGGCGAGGTCAACCCGCGGCGCCGCCCCGGACCGGCGGCACGTCCCCGGGCCCCCTACGGGCCGGGCCGGCTCGATCAGTGGGCGCAGCCCCAGCTCGCGGCGTTCGCCGCCTCGGCCTTCTCCCGCAGGTCGCGCACGGCCTTGGCCGGGTCGTCCGCACCGTACACCGCGGAGCCCGCCACGAACACGTCGGCGCCGGCCTCCGCACACCGCTCGATGGTCTCCGCCGAGACTCCGCCGTCCACCTGGAGCCACATCTGGAGGCCGTGCCGGGAGATCAGCTCCCGGGTGCGGCGGATCTTGGGCAGCATGATGTCCAGGAACGCCTGGCCGCCGAAGCCGGGCTCGACGGTCATGATCAGCACCATGTCCAGCTCGGGCAGCAGGTCCTCGAACGGCTCGATCGGGGTGGCCGGCTTCAGCGCCATCGACGCCCGCGCGCCCTTGGCCCGGATCTCCCGCGCCAGCCGCACCGGCGCCCCCGCCGCCTCGGCGTGGAAGGTGACCGAGCCGGCCCCGGCCTCCACGTACTGCGGCGCCCAGCGGTCCGGGTCCTCGATCATCAGGTGCAGGTCGAGGGGGGTGTCCGTCGCCTTGCTCAGCGATTCCACGACCGGGACGCCGAGGGTGAGGTTGGGGACGAAGTGGTTGTCCATCACGTCGACGTGGAGCCAGTCGGCGCCCTCGACGGACTGCGCCTCCTCGGCGAGGCGGGCGAAGTCGGCGGACAGGATGCTGGGGTTGATCAAGGCCATGCCCCCAGTATGGCGGTCCGCCCGCGACCGGGCCGCGGCGGGCGGCGAGACCCCCGTCACCCGGGCCCGGGCGGGCACCGCTCCGCCCCGGCCGGGCGCGCGGCCGGCCGGGGCGGAGGAGGTGGTGACGCGGGACCGCGGCGGTCAGCCCTTCAGGGCCGCCAGCGCCTGGTTCAGCGTCGCCGACGGGCGCATCACCGCGGACGCCTTGGCCGGGTCCGGGTGGTAGTAGCCGCCGATGTCGGCCGGGGAGCCCTGGACCGCGATCAGCTCGTCGACGATCGTCTGCTCCTGCTCGCCGAGCGTCTTGGCCAGCGGCCCGAACGCCTCGGCCAGCTGCGCGTCGGCGGTCTGCCTGGCCAGCTCCTGGGCCCAGTACAGGGCGACGTAGAAGTGGCTGCCGCGGTTGTCGATACCGCCGAGGCGGCGGGTCGGCGACTTGTCCTCGTTGAGGAAGGTGCCGGTGGCGCGGTCGAGGGTCTCGCCGAGGACCTTGGCGCGGGCGTTGCCCGTGGTGTTCGCCAGGTGCTCGAAGGAGACGGCCAGCGCGAGGAACTCACCGAGCGAGTCCCAGCGCAGGTAGTTCTCCTTGACCAGCTGCTGGACGTGCTTGGGCGCGGAACCGCCGGCACCGGTCTCGAACAGGCCGCCGCCGTTCATCAGCGGCACCACCGACAGCATCTTGGCGCTGGTGCCCAGCTCCAGGATCGGGAACAGGTCGGTGAGGTAGTCGCGCAGGACGTTGCCGGTGACCGAGATGGTGTTCAGACCCTGGCGGATGCGCTCGACGGAGAGCTTGGTGGCCTCCACCGGGGAGAGGATCCGCAGGTCCAGGCCCTCGGTGTCGAACTCCGGCAGGTACTGCTCGACCTTCTTGATCAGCTGGGCGTCGTGGGCGCGCTCGGCGTCCAGCCAGAAGACGGCCGGGTCGCCGGTGGCGCGGGCGCGCGTGACGGCCAGCTTGACCCAGTCCTTGATCGGCGCGTCCTTGGTCTGGCAGGCGCGGAAGATGTCGCCCTCGGAGACGGTCTGCTCCAGGACGACGTCGCCGGCCCGGTTGACCAGGCGGACGGTGCCGGTGGCCGGGATCTCGAAGGTCTTGTCGTGGGAGCCGTACTCCTCGGCCTTCTGCGCCATCAGGCCGACGTTGGGGACCGAGCCCATGGTCGACGGGTCGAAGGCGCCGTTGGCCCGGCAGTCCTCGATGACGGCCTGGTAGACCCCGGCGTAGGAGGAGTCCGGGATGACGGCGAGGGTGTCGGCCTCGTTGCCGTCCTTGTCCCACATGTGGCCCGAGGTGCGGATCATGGCCGGCATGGAGGCGTCGATGATGACGTCCGACGGCACGTGGAGGTTGGTGATGCCGCGGTCGGAGTCGACCATCGCCAGGTCCGGGCCGGCGGCCAGCTCGGCCTCGAAGGACGCCTTGATCTCGGCGCCGTTGGCCAGCGCCTCGAGGCCCTTGTAGATGCCGCCCAGACCGTCGTTGGGGGTCAGGCCGGCAGCGGCCAGGTCCTGGCCGTAGCGGGCGAAGGTCTCCGGGAAGAAGGCGCGCACGACGTGGCCGAAGATGATCGGGTCGGAGACCTTCATCATGGTGGCCTTCAGGTGCGCGGAGAACAGCACACCCTCGTCCTTGGCGCGGGCGACCTGGGCGGTCAGGAACTCGCGCAGCGCGGCGACCCGCATCACGGCGGCGTCGACGACCTCACCGGCGACGACCGGTACGGACTCGCGCAGCACGGTGGTGGTGCCGTTGTCGGCGACCAGCTCGATGCGCAGGGTGTCGTCCGCGGCGATGACGGTCGACTTCTCGGTCGAGCGGAAGTCGTTGACGCCCATGGTGGCGACGTTGGTCCTGGACTCCGCCGACCAGGCACCCATGCGGTGCGGGTGCGCCTTGGCGTAGTTCTTGACCGAGGCGGGCGCGCGGCGGTCCGAATTGCCCTCGCGCAGCACGGGGTTGACGGCGCTGCCCTTGACCTTGTCGTAGCGCGCGCGGATCTCGCGCTCCTCGTCGGTCTTCGGGTCGTCCGGGTAGTCCGGCAGCGCGTAGCCCTGCTCCTGGAGCTCGGCGATGGCCGCCTTCAGCTGCGGGATGGAGGCCGAGATGTTCGGCAGCTTGATGATGTTGGCGCCGGGGGTCTTGGCCAGCTCGCCGAGCTCCGCGAGGGCGTCGGCGATCCGCTGGTCCTCCTTCAGGCGCTCCGGGAAGCTGGCGATGATCCGCCCGGCCAGAGAGATGTCACGGGTCTCCAGCGTCACCCCGGCCGTCGAGGCGTAAGCCTCCACCACCGGCAGGAACGAATACGTCGCCAGGGCCGGGGCCTCGTCAGTGTGGGTGTAAATGATGGTCGAGTCAGTCACCGGGTGCTCCGCTCCATCCACGTCTCAATATTGCTCGACATCAAGATATCAACATTGCTCGACATCAAGATATCTCCTGTCGCGGTCCGCCACCCCGGGGCTCCCGGCCCCTGCGCGCACGAACCGGCCACCGCCGCCCCGGGCCCGTCAGGCGGTCCGCCGCAGCAGCGCCAGATACATCGCGTCGGTCCCGTGCAGATGCGGCCACAGCTGGACGTCCGGGCCGTCGCCGAGCGCCGGGACACCGGGCAGCAGCGGCCGGGCGTCCACCCACTGCGCCGCGGCGGCCGGGCCGCCCCGGCCCTTGAGGACGTCCTCGACGACCGCCCGGGTCTCCGCCGGGTGCGGCGAGCAGGTCGCGTACCCCACCACCCCGCCGACCCGCACCGCCGCCAGTGCCTGCCGCAGCAGCTCCCGCTGGAGCGGCGCGAAGCCGTCCAGGTCCTCCGGGCGGCGCCGCCAGCGCGCCTCGGGGCGGCGGCGCAGGGCGCCCAGGCCGGTGCACGGCACGTCCACCAGCACCCGGTCGAAGGCACCGGGCCGCCACGCCGGGCGGGTGCCGTCGGCGGCGATCACCGCGTACGGGCCGGGGTTGCCCGCCAGCGCCCGGGCCACCAGCCGCGCCCGGTGCGGCTGCTTCTCCGACGCCAGCAGCGCCGCGCCCCGCTGCGCCGCCAGCGCGCCCAGCAGCGCGGCCTTGCCGCCCGGGCCCGCACAGCCGTCGAGCCAGGCCCGGTCCGGGCCGTCCAGCGGCGCGTTCGCCAGCGCCAGCGCGACCAGCTGGCTGCCCTCGTCCTGCACCCCGGCGCGCCCCTCGCGCACCGCGTCCAGCGCCCCCGGCTCACCGCCCTCGGCGAGCCGGACCGCGTACGGGGACCACCGGCCCGGGACCGCGCCGTCCTGTCCGGCGGCGGCCAGCAGCTCCTCGGCGGTGGCCCGGCCCGGGCGCGCCACCAGCGTCACCTCGGGCCGCTCGTTGTCCGCCGCCAGCAGTTCCTCGATGCCCGCGCGCCCGCCGCCGAGCGCGTCCCACAGCGCCGAGACCACCCAGCGCGGATGCGCGTGCACGATCCCCAGGTGCTCCTCGGGGTCCTCGTCGTACTCCGGCGCCACCCGCGCCAGCCAGCCGTCCAGGTCGTCCGCGGCCACCTTCCGCAGCACCGCGTTGACGAACTTCGCCCGGCCGTCGCCCAGCACCACCCGGGCCAGCTCCACGGTCGCGCTGACCGCGGCGTGCGGCGGGATCCGGGTGCCGAGCAACTGGTGCGCGCCCAGCGTGAGGACGTCCAGCACCGGCGGGTCCACCTCGCGCAGCGGACGGTCCACGCAGCGGGCCAGGATCGCGTCGTAGGTGCCCTGGCGGCGCAGCGAACCGTAGACCAGCTCGGTGGCCAGCGCCGCGTCCCGGGAGTCGAGGTCGCCGCGGTCGCGCGCCTTGCGCAGCAGCGGCGGCAGGACGAGGTTCGCGTAGGCGTCCCGCTCGTCCACCGCCCGCAGCGCCTCGAACGCGAGGATCCGGACCGGGTCCTTCTGCGGGCGGCGGTAGGGCTTGCGGGTGCCGTGGCGGCGCGGCGGCTGCTGACTCACGAAAAGGTGCTCCGGTATTACGGGACGGGGGTCCGCCCCAGCCTACGCGGGCCCGCGGGCCGCGGCGCGCGGGGACGGCCCCCGCGGCGGCACCCCGCGCCGGCGGTCAGCCGCCCAGCCGCTCACCGGCCGCGATGCGCACCCCGCGCGCCCAGTCGGCGCCCTTCATCGGCTTCTTGCCCTGCGGCTGCACCCAGAGCAGTTCGACCGGGTGGCTGCCGGTGCCCGCGTGCACGGCCTTCTTGGACACGGCCAGTTCGCCCGGGGCCAGCGCGGGCCCGGCGTAGCCGTCGGCGGCGGGGGCGGCGGCCATCACCTTCAGCCGCTCACCGCGGAAGACCGTCCAGGCACCGGGCGCCGGCGCGCACCCGCGGACCACTCGGTCCACCCGCAGCGCCGGCGCGGCCCAGTCGATCCGGGCGTCCTCCACCTCGATCTTCGGGGCGAGGGTGACGCCTTCCGCCGGCTGCGGCACGGCCGTGAGGGTGCCGTCCTCGATGCCGTCCATCGTGGCGACCAGCAGCCCGGAGCCGGCGAACGCCAGCCGGGTCAGCAGGTCCCCGCTGGTGTCCGCGGGCCGGATCTCCTCGGTGATCACCCCGTACACCGGGCCGGAGTCCAGCCCCTGCTCGATCTGGAACGTGGAGGCGCCGGTGATCTCGTCGCCGGCGAGCACCGCGTGCTGGACGGGCGCCGCCCCCCGCCACGCCGGGAGCAGCGAGAAGTGCAGGTTGACCCAGCCGTGGGCCGGGATCTCCAGCGCGGCCTTGGGCAGCAGCGCCCCGTAGGCGACGACCGGGCAGCAGTCCGGGCCGATCTCCCGCAGCCGGGCGAGGAAGTCCTCGTCGCGCGGCTTGGCGGGCTTGAGCACCTCGATGCCCGCCTCCTCCGCGCGCTCCGCGACCGGGCTGGCCACCAGCCTGCGGCCCCGCCCGGCCGGCGCGTCGGGCCGGGTCACCACGGCGACCACCTCGTGGCGGTCGGAGGCGATCAGGGCATCGAGGGCGGGGACGGCGACCTCGGGGGTGCCGGCGAAGACAAGCCTCATGGGTGACGGACTACCTCTCACACGCAGCGGAACGGCGCACCAGTCTATGAGCCCCGGCGCAGGTCATGGGCCGGAACGCCGGGGGGCGTGCGAAGTTCTCCGCGCCCCACGCCCAAGCTCGTACGCCCCCATACCGTGACCAGAGCCGCTCCTGGCGCGTTGGTCAAGCAGCATTGACCGTTTCCGGGCCGCTTTGGCGGCCCGATCGCATTCCCCCCATCCTTTCCACGCCGGTTCGAGAGGCTTGCTCATGGCCGACCACGCAACCCACGACGCCCAGGCGCGCGCCAGCCTGCATCTCCTGGTGCGGGACATCGAGCGGGTCCGCCGGCAGGTGGACGCCCTGCGCACACTCACCGCGCAGCTCGGCAACGTCTACCGGCCGCGGCGCACGGGCCCCTCCGCGGGCTTCGTCGTCTACGGACGGGCGCCCGCCCCCACCGTGCGCCTCGCCCAGGAGCTGCGTGACAGCGTCGAGACCCTGGTCACCGCCGCCGTCGACTTCGACCGCTCGCTGGGCTTCTCCTGGGACGCGGTGGGCTCCGCGCTCGGCGTCACCAAGCAGGCGGTGCACCGCCGTTACGGTGCCCGGCGGGCCACCGCCCAGCCCCCCGCCGAGGGCGCCGAGACCGCGGTGCGCGCCCCCGAGACCTCCGCGGCCCGCGCGGTCAGCATGGCCGGCGGCCTGACCGGCGCCCCGTCCGTCCCCGCCGCCCGCGCCATGCCCACCCAGCCCTCCGCCGCCACCCGCGACGAGCCCCGCCCCAACGCCTTCCCCGGTCCCCGCAACGGGTGACCGCGGGGGGTGGGGCCCGCTCCCGGACACCGGCGTCACGCTGACGGTGCCGTGCCGACGCTTCCTCGCTGATGGGCCCCGGCACCTGGTCCTGACGCCGGGCCCGCACCGGCCGGGCGCACGTCGGCCGGGCCCGCACCACCGGGCCACGCGCCGGGCCCCCGTCGCCGGGCCCGCGGCCCCTGCCCGCCGGGCGGCGCTGCTTCGGGCGGCCACTGGTCGCCCCGTCCTCGTCCCCTCCCGGCGTCCCGGTCCCGACCCCGGTTGTCGTTCCGGTCCCCCGGCCCCGGCCCCGGTTCTCCTCCGGGCCGGCTCCGGGAGGAGCGCGTACCCCGCCAGGGGACGAGCGCGCACAAGGCGGAGTTCCGGGATGAGCCCGTACAAGGCGGACGCAGGACGGGTACGGGTATGGGTACGGCTGCAACCGGCCGCCGCCCCTCTCTTCCTCCTCCGCCCCCGCGACCGGGATGCTCACCGAACTGCTCGCCGTGGTGGGCGGCCTGCGGCCGCGGCGGCCCCCCGGAGGCAGGCACGGCACCGGGGACCACGACCACGTCCCGGCGCCGGGCGCGCACCCCGCCCCCGGTCACGGAGACCGCACCGCGCCCCGCAGCCGGGCCCGCTCCCCCGCCCCGGCTCCGTCACGCACGCCATCCGGCACCCGACTCCGGGCGGAGCCCGCAGCGCGGGGGCTGCGCCCCGGGCCCCCAGCACCCCGCCCCACCTGGCCCCGAACGGCTACCGGCCCTCAGCCCTCAGCCCAGGTCCGGCGGGTCGATGCGGACGCGGAGCTGTTGGCCCTCGCGTTTGACCAGGCGGGCGGCCCGGGCGGCCTTCAGCGCCGCGGCCAGGGCCGCGCCCTGCCCCGGGCGGACCCGTACCAGGGCCCGCTCCCACTCCTCGCCCGGCGGCGGATCGCCGGTCCTGCGGGGGCGTCCGGGGTCCGGTACGGGCAGCGGGACCGGGCCCAACACCTCGGCACCGGCGGGGAGTTCGGCGGCGTGCAGCAGACCGGCCACGTCCTCGGCGCGGCCCGTCACCGCGGCCATCCGGGAGACCGGCGGGAAGCCCAGTTCGGCCCGCTCGGCCAGCTCGCGCAGCGCGTGCCCGGCCGGATCCCAGCGCACCAGCGCCTGCACCGGGCGCAGCGCCGGCTCCGCGATCACCACGACCGTGCCGCCCGCCGCCTGCCCCCGGACCAGGGATGCCGCGCCCAGCCAGCGCCGCAGCGCCTCCTCACCGGCCCGCAGGTCCGCCCGGCCCAGCAGCGCCCAGCCGTCCAGCAGCAGCGCCGCGGCGTAACCCGGCCCCTCGGGGACGGGCTCGGCGCCGGGGGTGCTCACCACCAGGGCCGGTACGTCGGGGACGGTCTCCAGGATGTGGTCCCGGCCGGACGTGCGGACCGGTACCTCGGGGAACGCCCGCCCCAGCTCCTCGGCCGTCCGCCGCGCGCCGACGATCTGGGCCCGCAGCCGGGTCCCCCCGCACTCCGCGCAGGCCCAGCCCGGCGCCTCCTGCCCGCACCAGGCACAGCACAGCGCGGCGTCCTGGCTGCGTGCCTCCAGCGGACCGGAGCAGTGCCGGCACCGGGCCGGGGTCCGGCAGCGGGCGCACGCCAGCCGCGGTACGTAGCCGCGCCGCGGGACCTGGACCAGGACCGGACCGCGGGCCAGGGCGGCCCGCGCCGTCTGCCAGGCCAGCGACGGCAGCCGGGCCGCGCGGGCCGCCTCGTCCCTGGCCTCCTCCGCCTCGTCGACCGTGCGGACCAGCGGGGCGGCGGCCCGTACCGTCTCCCGGCCGGCCTCCAGCGGGCGGGCCCAGCCGTTCTCCACCAGCTGAGTGGCCTCGACGGTGCGGCCCACGTCGCCGACCAGGCACGCGGCCTTCTCGTGGACGGCGCGCAGCAGCAGGACGTCGCGGGCGTGCGGATGGGGGGCGTTGGTGTCGCTGTGGCTGGAGTTGCCGTCGTCCCAGATGGCGACCAGCCCGAGGTCGGCGACCGGGGCGTACATGGCGGCGCGGGTGCCCACCACGGCCCGGACCGCGCCGCGGCGTATCGCCAGCCAGCGGCGGTAGCGCTCCTCGGGCCCGGACTCGGCCACCAGCACGGCGTGCTGCCCCGGCCCCACCAGCTCCGTCAGCGCCGCGTCCACCCGGGCCGCCGAGCGCCCGTCCGGCATCACCACCAGGGCGCCGCGCCCGGAGGCCAGGGTGGCCGCCACCGCGGCGGCCAGCTCCGCCGGCCAGTGCGGCCCCGGCAGCGCGGTCCACACCGCGCGCGGCGCCTCCCCGCGCGCCAGCGCCTCCAGGAAGGCGGGCCCGTCGGGGTAGCGGCTCCAGCTCGCCGGCGCGGGGGGCGCGGGCGGCGGCGGGGGCGCCGGGAAGCGGGCCGCCTCGGCCCGGGCGTTCCGCGGCGGGACGGCCAGCTGGAGGACGTCGGCGAGCGATCCGGCATACCGGTCGGCGACCGCCCGGCACAGCTTCAGCAGCGGCTCGCTGAGCACCGGCTCCGGGGAGACCACCTGCGCGAGCGCGGCCAGCGGGCCGCGGTAGTCGGACGCGTCGATCCGCTCGACGAGATACCCGTCGAGCAGTCCCCCGCCCTCGCGGCGGCCCTCGCGCACCTTCCCGGTGCCCGCCCCGAACCGCACCCGCACCCGCACCCCGGGCTGCGCCTCGGCGTCCATCGCGGCCGGGACGGCGTAGTCCCACAGCTTGTCCAGATGGACCGGGCCCTTGTCCACCAGCACCCGGGCCACCGGCCGCCGGGCCGCCAGTTCGGCCCCGCGCCACGTCCGCGGCCGCGCCCGCTCCTCCTTCTTCCGCGTCTCGCGCACGGCTTCCCGGATGAGGGCCAACTGCTCTCCCCCACCCGCCCCCGCTCGACCGTTCTCCCTGCTCACAGCAACCAGTCTTAGCAGACACCACCGACAACGGCCGGGGCGCAGCGGAGGGGCCCGTCCGCACGGGGCTGCCTCACCTGCCCGTTTCCCCACCGGCTGTCGAGCCAGAAAGAAGAGGAAACGGGAAACCCACCACAGTGCCTTGTCCGGCCGGACCGCCCTGGAGCAATCTGACACGCGTCCGCACCGGCTGCCCGAACGGACGGGGACAGCTACGGAGGTTCATGTGCTCGGGCAGCCACGCGCGTTCGGGAGCGAGCTACGGCGGTTACGCCTCGCGGCTGGTCTCTCGCTCAATGCAATGGCGACGCTGGTCCACTACAGCAAGGCGCAGCTCAGCAAGGTCGAGACCGGCAACAAGCGCCCCAGTCCGGAGCTCGCCCGACTCTGTGACACCGCGCTCGGAGCAGGAGGCTCGCTCGCCGCCCTCGTCGTCCAGCCATCCCGCCGGACGCACGCCTCCGCAGGAGCCGGTGCAGCCGCTGCGACGTTCCTTCCGTCCCCTATCCGAGGTGAGGTCTGGCCCATGCCCGAAGATTCCACCGGCCCGGGCGGCGATCTCGCCCTGGGCAGGCGCCATGTGGTCGCGGCGGGCGCCGCGTCGTTACTGTCGCTCAGCTGTCCGGGGGCGGCGGCCGCTGACCCGGTCGGCCCACCGCTCATCGAGGCGGCCCGGAGCCTGTTCGGCCACTTCCGTACGCTGGGCCAGACCGCGGGCCCCCAGGTGGTACTGCCCGCGCTGGCCGCGCAGACCCGGTCGCTGTGCGACTTGGCCCCCAACGCAGGACCGCAGATCCGGCGGGAGCTCCTCAGGCTCAGCTCCCGCTACGCCGAGTACGCCGGGTGGATGGCGCAGGAAGCCGGTAACGACGATGCCGCCCTGCAATGGACGAACCGGGCAGTGTCCCTGGGCGCCGCTGGCGGCGACCCTCACCTGGCCACCTACGCGCTGGTCCGCCGGGCACTGGTCTCGTTCTACGCGGGCGACGCCGCAGAAACCATCGCGCTCGCCCAACGCGCCCAGCAGGCGAAGCCACCGTCCCGGATAGCCGGTCTCGCCTCGCAGCAGGAGGCTCAAGGACACGGGCTGGCCGGTGATCGCTCCGCCTGCCTGCACGCCCTCGACCGGGCCCGGGATCTGCTCTCCCGTCCCGTTGACGACCCGACGTCCCCGGTCATCGGGCCCTCGTTCGTGTCCGACCCTGTCGCCATGACGACCGGTTGGTGCCTTTACGACCTCGGGCACCCTCGGCAGGCCGCCGAAGCGCTCGACCGTGAGGTCGCCAAACTGCCGGCCCACGCTGTACGGAACCAGGCCCGCTACGGCGTGCGCCGTGCTCTGGCCCATGCCACGGCCGGCGAGATCGAGCACTCCTGCGCGCTCGCCCGCGAACTGCTCGGCACTGTCCCCCTGCTGGGATCCGCCACCATCGCCACCGACCTCCGGCGACTGGCGCGCACACTCAACCGCTACCACACCCACCGCGCCGTCCGAGAACTCTCCCCCGACCTGGCGCTGGCCCTGCACGCCGGCTCCCGCTGAGCCCCGCCTCACCCACCCATTCACCCCGGAAGGGAACGCCATGCCCCATGCCGTGAATTCTCCCGCCACGCCGACCTCACGGCCCGAGATCTTCATCAACTACCGCACGGCTGACGAGGCGTGGTGCGCGTCGCGCCTCGCCAAAGAGCTCGGACAGCGCTTTGGTGCCGACCGCGTCTTCTGGGACGGCGACTCCCTGCGAGGCGGCGACCGGTACCCAGAAGCACTCGTGGCGGCGGTGCGCCAGTGCTCCGTCTTGCTCGCCGTCATCGGGGAACGCTGGCTGCATGCCACGGACGCGCGGGGCGGTCGCGCCCTGGACAACCCCGAGGACTGGACCCGCCGGGAGATCATCGATGCGTTCGACTGGGGCATCCGCGTCATTCCGGTGCTGGTCTCCCCCCGGCTGGGCCCCTTCACCCGCGCCGACCTCCCTCCCGAGCTGGCCGAATTGGCCGATGTGCAGTTTCGCCGCCTCAACCCCAGAGAGCCCGACGCTGAGCTGGACCGGCTGGGGGACGAGCTGGCCTCCCTGGTCCCCGCACTCGCGGCCGTCGACAGCAAGGCGGAGACCACCGCTGCGGAACCCGACCGGCCGCGCGGCGTCCGCAACTCGCTTGGCGACGTCCACGGCACGGCCGTCCAGGCCGGGCGGTACGACAGCCGGCAGAGCGGCGGTTACCGCACCACGACGGGGAGCGGCGGTACCGTCGTCAACGGGGCCACCGGCCCGGTGAACATCGGTGGCGCACAGCACAACGCCCCGGTGTTCTTCGGCGACGGCGCCAATTACGCGGCAGGCGATTTCAACGGCGACGTGCAGCAACGGTTCGGCGAACATCGCGGGCATGAGGGCGACGGCCGGTGAGTGGGGGATCCTTCTTCTCACGGCCGACGGGTCCTGTCCAAGCCGGCGGCCAGCAGACCAATGTCTTCATCAACAACCAACCAGCGGCGGACCGGCCGCGCCAGCGGGATCCCCGGCGCTTCGCTGAGAACGAACTGACCGGTCTCGACCGGCGCTTCGTTCCCCCACCCGGCCTCGGCGCCGCCCGCGAGCTGCTGCGCCGCAACCGCGCGGTGCTGCTCACAGGCGCCCGGGGCAACGGCACCCGCAGCGCAGCGAAGATCCTGTTGCACGAACTCGTCGGGCCGCGAGGACGCTTCCACGAGCTGAGCGCGGCCGTCGAGGACGATGACGGGGACCCACTGCCCGGCCCGGGCGACGTCTCCGACCTCGACCGGATGCTGCTGGATCTGTCAGCTGCCGACGATGCCCTGTTCCGCAGAGTGGAACAACGGCTGAACGCCATCCTCTCCGCCGTGGAGGACCACCGCGCTTATCTCGTGGTGGTCCTCCCCGGTTACCCGGGCCGACCGCGGTCGGGGGAATTGCTGCACCTCGTGTCCGAGATCGGGCGGCCCCGGGAAAGGCCGGTCCTGCGACGGCACTTACGGGCGAATGGGGTGCCGGTCGCCGAGGCGGCGCTCGATTCGCCACAGCTCACCATCGCCTTGACCCGTTCCCGAATGGAGGAGATCGCCAAGCTGGCCGCCCTGTTCCAGCAGGCCCGCGAGCGGGAGCCGGAGGCGGACTTCGCACGGTGGCAGTCGTCGGCCCTCGGCGCGTGGGGCGACCGCACTCCAGAGGTGGCCGAGCAGGTGGCCAACGAGCTCACCACAGCTCCGCAACGCGCCCTGCTGCTGGCTACCGCCATGCTGCACGGTGCCCGTGCGGACGCCGTGCACTGTGCCGCCGGGGCCCTCCTGCAGGCCACGGACCACCCCGGCGACGATACCCAGCTCCTGGAACGGACCGGCCTCGACAACCGGCTGGCAGACATCAAGGCGGTACCCGATTCCGACAGGCGGGTGCGCTTCAGCGCCCTCGCCTACGAACCCGCGGTCCGCACATACTTCTGGAACAACCACCCGCCCGTGCGCGAACCGGTGACCCGGTGGGTGAGCATCTGCCTGAATTTCCCGGCGCTCGACGGGGACGACCGCGACCGCTTGGTCCGCCACTACGCCGAACTTGCGCTGCGCACCGAGCCCCTCGACACTCTGCTCGATCTGGTCGAGCAGTGGGCCACGCAGCCGCAATACGAGCAGGTGGGTGCGCAGGCGGCCACCGTGGGGCTCGAAACCGCCGTGCTGGACGCCCAGCACGGCATGAGGACCCGCCGGAAGATCTACCACTGGGCCCGCGGTGACCTGCCCGTGCGGCTGGCTCGCGTCCTCATCACGGTCTGCACCGACACCCTCGCGATCCATCACCCCGACCAAGCCATGGTCCGCCTGCACCACCTCGCCCGCCACCGGTCACCGACCGCCGCCCTCGCGCGGGAGGCCCTGCTCGGACTGGCCAGCCAGGACAACCGCCTCTACCGTCGTCTGCTCGACCGCGTCACCATCGGCCTGACGGAGCGCCCCTACCATCGGGACGATCAGCTGTTCCTCCAGCTCGCCGACCCCGCCCGGCTCACCGATACCGAGCACCGCACGCAACCCTTCCTCAAGGACGCCTCCGTGCGCGCCCAGCTGACCGAGTGCTGGCGAGCGGTGCTGTCACGCTGGCCGCCCGCTGAGTGGACCGCCCCTGTTCAACGCTGGCTGGCGGGCTGCACGGCCACCGGGCAAACCGACCTGCTGACGCGGATCATCGCGCGAGCCGCACCGGAAACGCTGGCCGGCCGCCTCTACGTCCTCGCCCTCGACTGGGCCGACCAGCCCGACGCCGCTGCCCTCCCAAGCACCCGAGCCACCCGCCTGGCGGTGGCCGACGCCCTTTGGCAGGAGCTGGACCGCCGGGCAACCGCGCCCTCCACCACCGCTGCCCCGGCGTGATGCCGCCCGGTAATCCCGTACTCAGGAGAGACCACACATGAGCTCCGGCCACAAGACCGTGACCGCGCTTCTTGCCCTCATCGGTGCTTTGATTCTCGTCATCGTCGGACTCGTCGCCGCGTGGCCGATGTGGGTCTGGCCCGTGGCGGCCGTACTGCTGGCAGGTACGGCACTGCTGACCGCACGGGCACTGGCACCGAAAGCCGGCCCATACTTGCCACCGGAAGAGCTTCTTCCCCTCCCCCGGGTGTCCCGTCAGGAGCAGCGGGTGACCGATGTGGCGTTACCCAGTGCAGTCGCCGACTACGACTTCCTCTTCTCCGCCACGGTGCGCTGGGACATTCTGGACCCGGCGGACGATGCCCCGCACGTCAACCCTGGCGGGCTCGCCGTGGACGCTGTCCTGGAACGCGCCCGGGCGATCACCGCTCTGGAGCAGCCGCACCGCAGCTCCCTCGTGCAGCATCAACTCAACGGAGCACTCGGCACCATGCGCCACGACGCGAGTGGGCGAGTGGCGGCCATGGCCGCAGATGTCACCCTGTCGCTCTCCCCTCGTGATCAAGAACGCCTGGACAAGCTCTCCAAGGTCCGCAAGGACGAAGACCTGTGGAAGCACGAGCGGAAGTACGAACTCGACCGCCGCAGCTACCTCGGTGAGGATGTCCTGAAGGATCCGGGCCGCGCAGTGGTCTGGTGGCTCGCCAAGAACAATGACCACATCGAGGAGACCGTCGACCGGATCGGGGTGCTCGCCCAGTTGTCTGCAGCGGCCAACAACCGCGAGGTGCCCGAACCGTTCCGCGCTTACGTGGAGCGAGAGCCGGACACCACCCCGACACCGTCGGACGAGGACGAGCCGTCGGCTCCGTTCATCCCCCGGCCCTCGGGCGCGCACCCGCTCAACGGGGCCCCCGTGGGCGACTACCTGAACGGTCTGATGCACGCCGCCGGGGTCACGGAGCCCGGTACATCGGCCATCGCCCGCCGTTTCGCGAACATCCTGGAGACCGACGGATACCGCAGCGCCGCCGAGGAGATCCGGCGCCGCTTCGTCCCGGCCGCTCCGACTGCCGACGACCCCACACCGGACGCCGGGACGGGCACCTAACACTGAGGCCATGCCGAAGGCCCCGGCCCGCCGAAGCGGGCCGGGGCCTTCGGGAGGTGGTGCGGGTGCGTGCCTTACAGGCCCGCGGCCTTGCGGAGGGCCTCGACGCGGTCGGTGCGCTCCCAGGTGAAGTCCTCCAGCTCGCGGCCGAAGTGGCCGTAGGCGGCGGTCTGGGCGTAGATCGGGCGGAGCAGGTCGAGGTCGCGGATGATCGCGGCCGGGCGGAGGTCGAAGACCTCGGCGATGGCCTGCTCGATCTTGTCGGTGTCGATCGCGTTGGTGCCGAAGGTCTCGACGAACAGACCGACCGGCTCGGCCTTGCCGATGGCGTAGGCGACCTGGACCTCGCAGCGCGCGGCCAGGCCGGCGGCGACCACGTTCTTGGCGACCCAGCGCATGGCGTACGCGGCGGAGCGGTCGACCTTGGACGGGTCCTTGCCGGAGAAGGCACCGCCACCGTGGCGGGCCATACCGCCGTAGGTGTCGATGATGATCTTGCGGCCGGTGAGGCCGGCGTCGCCCATCGGGCCGCCGATCTCGAAACGGCCGGTGGGGTTCACCAGCAGGCGGTAGCCCTCGGTGTCCAGCTTGATGCCGTCCTCGACGAGCTGCCCCAGGACGTGCTCCACCACGAACTCGCGGATGTCGGGGGCGAGCAGCGAGTCCAGGTCGATGTCGCTGGCGTGCTGGGAGGAGACCACCACGGTGTCGAGGCGGACGGCCTTGTTGCCGTCGTACTCGATGGTGACCTGGGTCTTGCCGTCGGGGCGGAGGTAGGGGATGGTCCCGTTCTTGCGGACCTCCGAGAGCCGGCGCGAGAGGCGGTGCGCCAGGTAGATCGGGAGCGGCATCAGCTCGGGGGTCTCGTCGCAGGCGAACCCGAACATCAGGCCCTGGTCGCCCGCGCCCTGCCGGTCCAGCTCGTCGTCGTCGCCCTCGACGCGGAACTCGTGGGCGGTGTCGACACCCTGGGCGATGTCCGGGGACTGCGCGCCGATGGACACCGAGACGCCGCAGGAGGCGCCGTCGAAGCCCTTCTTGGACGAGTCGTAGCCGATCTCCAGGATCTTGTTGCGCACGAGGTTGGGGATATCGGCGTACGCCTTCGTCGTCACCTCGCCGGCCACATGCACCAGGCCGGTGGTGATCAACGTCTCCACGGCGACCCGGGAGGTCGGGTCCTCCTTCAGGAGCGCGTCGAGGATGGTGTCGCTGATCTGGTCAGCGATCTTGTCGGGGTGGCCCTCGGTGACGGACTCCGAGGTGAACAGGCGGCGGGACACATCGCTCCCTGGGGTTGCAGCGGCTGCTGGCTGATCATTTAGCGGAACGGCCGAGAGCTGCGCTCGGCCGGACCACTGCCAGTTTATCGGTCGAATGTGGCGCCCGGGCACGCAGTCTCGATTTCCGGAACCCCCGTGACCTGGGACACCACTGCCGTACGGTAGTGACGATCACCTCGGGAAACGGCCCGGTCAAGAGGGCACGCCGATTTTCCGGGGCCCGCCCAGGGGCGGACGGGCCCGTTCCGCGCGCCCGCGCGGGCGTCGGCGCTCAGCCGCGCGGCTGCGCCAGACGGGGCACGACCAGGTCCCACACGGTGTCGGCGAGGGCCTCCTTCGGACCGTACGGGACGGGGGTCTCGGTGCCGTCCGTGGCCAGAATCACGGCTTCGTTCTCGGCCGATCCGAAGGTCTTGTGCTCGCCGACCTCGTTGACGACGAGGAGATCGCAGCCCTTGCGGGCGAGCTTGGCGCGTCCGTTGGCCAGGACGTCGTCGGTCTCCGCGGCGAAGCCGACGACCAGCTGGCCCGGTCGGGCCCGGTCGGCCGAAAGTTCCGCAAGGATGTCCGGATTCCGCACCAGAGCGACCGGTTCCGGCTCCTGCCCCTCCTGCTTCTTGATCTTCCCCGGGGCGTAGACGGCGGGCCGGAAGTCGGCGACCGCAGCGGCCATCACCACCGCGTCGGCGTCCGCCGCGGCCTTCAGCATCGCCTCGCGCAGCTGCCGGGCGGTCCCCACCCGGACCACGTCCACACCGGCCGGGTCGGGCAGCTCGGTGTTGCCGGCGACCAGGGTGACCCGGGCGCCGCGGGCCGCGGCGGTGCGGGCCAGCGCGTAGCCCTGCCGGCCGGAGGAGCGGTTGCCCAGATAGCGCACGGGGTCCAGCGGCTCCCGGGTGCCGCCCGCGCTGACCACCACGTGGCGGCCGGCCAGGTCCTGCGGCAGGCCCCGGGCGCCACGGGCCAGCACCTGGCGGCAGAGGTCGAAGATCTCGGCGGGGTCGGGGAAGCGGCCCTTGCCGGTGTCGGCGCCGGTCAGCCGGCCCACCGCCGGGTCGATGACCAGCGCGCCGCGGCGCCGCAGGGTGGCGACGTTCTCCTGGGTGGCCGCGTTCTCCCACATCTCGGTGTGCATCGCGGGCGCGAAGACCACCGGGCAGCGGGCCGTGAGCAGGGTGTTGGTCAGCAGGTCGTCGGCGAGGCCGTGGGCGGCCTTGGCCAGCATGTCGGCGGTGGCCGGGGCGACCACGACCAGGTCGGCGGCCTGGCCGATGCGGACGTGCGGGACCTCGTGGACGGTCTCCCAGACCTCGGTGGAGGCCGGGTGGCCGGACAGCGCCGACCAGGTGGCCGCGCCGACGAAGTGCAGCGCCGAGGCGGTCGGCACGACCCGGACGTCGTGGCCGGACTCCGTGAACCGGCGCAGCAGCTCGCACGCCTTGTAGGCGGCGATCCCGCCGCTGACCCCCAGGACGACCCTGGGCCGCTCCCGCTTCTCCATCGTCTCCCCGCTCCCCGCGGCCAGTTCCGAACGCATGTCCCTCAACCTATGCCCTGCCGGCACGCCAAGGGCCCGGCAGGTGCCCCCAGCCGATCGCTGGGAGGTGGCCCTGCCGGGCCCTTGGTGAGAAAGCCGGGCCGCTTACTGGCCGACCGGACCCTCGATGGACTCCGAGGTCAGCAGACCCGCGTTGATCTCGCGCAGCGCGATCGACAGCGGCTTCTCGTGGACGTGGGTGTCGACCAGCGGGCCGACGTACTCCAGCAGGCCCTCGCCGAGCTGGGAGTAGTACGCGTTGATCTGGCGCGCGCGCTTGGCGGCGTAGATCACGAGGCTGTACTTGGAGTCGGTGGCCTCGAGAAGCTCATCAATGGGCGGGTTGATGATGCCCTCGGGTGCGGTGATGGAAGAGGACACTCTCTACCTTCCGAAAGGGGATGCAGCAGGTGGCAGCGCCGCGGGCGCTGAAATCCGTGGCGCCGGCGGCGGGACCGGGTCAGTCGCCGGTGGTCCGGTCCTCAGGGCGGCGCAGCATCAAGGCTAGCAGCTCACGGCTGACGTCCTCGACGGAGGTGTTGACAAGCGTCACGTCGAACTCCTTCTCCGCCGCCAGCTCCACCCGGGCGGCGTCCAGGCGCCGCTCGATGACCTCGGGGGCCTCCGTGCCCCGGCCGGTGAGCCGGCGGACCAGCTCCTCCCAGCTCGGCGGGGCCAGGAAGACGAGGTTGGCGTCCGGCATGGACTCGCGGACCTGGCGGGCGCCCTGGAGGTCGATCTCCAGCAGGACCGGCTCGCCGGCCGCCAGCCGGTCCAGCACCGCCCGGCGGGGGGTGCCGTACCGATTGCCCGCGAACTCGGCCCACTCCAGCAGCTCGCCGTTGGCGATGAGCTTGTCGAACTCCTCGTCCTCGACGAAGAAGTACTGGACGCCGTGGCGCTCCCCGGGGCGCGGTTTGCGGGTGGTGGCCGAAACCGAGAGCCAGATTTCGGGGTGGACCTTGCGCAGATGCGCGACGACCGTGCTCTTGCCGACCCCCGAAGGGCCGGAGAGCACGGTCAGGCGCGGTTGTCTGGCCGGGGGTACGGGGGTCGTCCCCCGGGAGACTGCAGAACTCATGCAGCGATTATTCCAGCTACCCGGCAGTGCCGGGAAACTCAGGAACCGGTGCTGCCGAACTCGCGCTCGAGGGAGGCGATCTGGTTGGTACCGAGACCGCGGACCCGGCGGCTCTCGGAGATCCCCAGCCGCTCCATGATCTGCTTCGCGCGGACCTTGCCGACGCCGGGCAGGGACTCCAGCAGCGCCGAGACCTTCATCTTGCCGATGACGTCGTTCTTCTGGCCCTGCTGGATGACCTCGTGGAGGGAGGCACCGGAGTGCTTGAGCCGATTCTTGACCTCGGCGCGCTCCCGGCGAGCCGCGGCGGCCTTTTCGAGCGCGGCAGCGCGCTGTTCAGGGGTAAGGGGCGGAAGAGCCACGCCTACGTCACCTCGGATGTCGAACTGTCGGATACGGACCGGTGTGGAACCTAGTCGCCCCGCCACAGCGGAGCAACGAGCAACGCGCTTACGTGCAGTGCTCTCGTCGGAGACTAGCGGCCGATGGCGCCGGAGTCAGCGAGAACAGACGAAAAGTCCTGGTCAGACTCAGCTGACCAGGACATTTCGGGACCAAATGACCGCGTTATGCGAGGGCCGCGCGCACTTCGTCGGCGCAGCGGGCGGCCGCGGCACGCAGTGCGCCGGCGTCCGGACCGTGCCGGAGCACCCCCCGGCTGACGCTCGGGACCACGTTGCGGACCGCCGCTCCGAAGACCGTGGGCAGGTCCGCGGGGGTGGCGCCCTGCGCCCCGATGCCGGGGGCCAGCAGCGGGCCGTTGATCGCCAGGTCGAAAGCGGAGAGGTCGCCGAGGGTGGCGCCGACGACCGCGCCGAAGGAGCCCAGCGGCCGCGCGCCGGCGTTCTCGGCGGCGAGGTGGCCGAGCACGGTCGCGGCGACCGTGCGGCCGTCCGCGCGCACCGCCCGCTGGACCTCGGCGCCCTCCGGGTTGGAGGTCAGGCCGAGCACGAACAGCCCGGCGCCGTTCTTCCGCGCCAGCTCCACGGCGGGCCTGAGCGAGCCGTAGCCGAGGTACGGGGAGACGGTCAGGGCGTCCGCGAACAGCGGCGACTCCGGGCGCAGGAACGCCTCGGCGTAGGCGCTCATCGTGGAACCGATGTCGCCGCGCTTGGCGTCCATGAGGATCAGCGCGCCGCGCTCCCGGGCCTCCTCGACGGCGGTCTCCAGGACGGCGACGCCGCGCGAGCCGAACCGCTCGAAGAACGCCGCCTGCGGCTTGAACACCGCGACCTGCTCGCCGAGCGCCTCCACGACGGTGCGGGTGAACCGCGCCAGGCCCGCGACGTCGTCGTTCAGGCCCCAGTCGGCCAGCAGCGAGGCGTGCGGGTCGATGCCGACGCAGAGCGGACCACGCGCGTCCATGGCGCGGCGCAGGCGGGCGCCGAAGGGGTCCAAGGTCACCGGGTCACCTTCTTGTGGTCGGCGCCGACCGCGTCGGCGAGGGTGGCGTACGGGCTGGTGCGCAGGCGCGCGGCCAGGCCCTTGTGGAGCGCGCGGCACCAGAACGGGCCCTGGTAGATGAAGGCGCTGTAGCCCTGGACGAGGGTGGCGCCGGCCAGGATGCGCTCCCAGACGTCGTCGGCGGTCTCGATGCCGCCGACGCCGATCAGGGTGATCCGGTCGCCGACCCGGGCGTACAGGCGGCGCAGGACCGCGAGGGAGCGCTCCTTGAGGGGGGCGCCGGACAGGCCGCCGGTCTCGGCGGTCAGCTTCGGGTCGGAGGCCAGGCCCAGGCCGTCGCGGGCGATGGTGGTGTTGGTGGCGATGATGCCGTCCAGGCCCAGTTCCACGGCGAGGTCGGCGACCGCGTCCACGTCCTCGTCGGCGAGGTCGGGGGCGATCTTGACCAGCAGCGGGACCCGGCGGCCGGGGACCGTGCGGTCGGCGGCCTCGCGGACCGCGGTGAGCAGCGGCCGCAGGTGGTCGGTGGCCTGGAGGTTGCGCAGCCCCGGCGTGTTGGGCGAGGAGACGTTGACGACCAGGTAGTCGGCGTACCGGGCGAGGCGCTCGGTGGAAGTGACGTAGTCGCCGACCGCCTCGGACTCCGGGACGATCTTGGTCTTGCCGATGTTGACGCCGACGGTGGTCCGGAAGACCGGGTTGCGGGCCGCCAGGCGGGCGGCGACCGCGGCCGAACCGTCGTTGTTGAAGCCCATGCGGTTGATCAGCGCGCGGTCCGCGACCAGGCGGAACAGGCGCTTCTTGGGGTTGCCGGGCTGCGGCTGGGCGGTGACCGTGCCGATCTCGACGTGGTCGAAGCCGAGCATGGCCATGCCGTCGATGGCGGCGGCGTTCTTGTCGAAGCCGGCGGCCAGGCCGAACGGGCCGTGCATCCGGCGGCCCAGGGCCTCGGTGCGCAGCTCCTTGTGGCGGGGGGCGAGGACGGCCGCGGCGAAGGTGCGCAGCACCGGGACGCGGGCGGCCAGGCGGATCCAGCGGAAGGCCAGGTGGTGGGCCTTCTCGGGGTCCATGCGCTGGAAGAACAGCTGGAAGAACAGGCGGTACATGGTGGTGGCGGGCCTTCGCGGGAGTCGGTGGAGGGGCTCATGAAGAGGGGGACACCGCGTGGTGTCCCCCTCCTGGGCCCTTACTCCTCGCGGGCCGCCGTCAGGCGCCTGGCGTGCTCCTGGAGGGAGCACACCCCGACGTCGCCGCGGGACATCGCCTCGATGCCCTGTACGGCCGCGGCCAGCGCCTGGACGGTGGTCAGGCAGGGGATGCCGCGGGCCACCGAGGCGGTGCGGATGTCGTAGCCGTCGAGCCGGCCGCCGGTCCCGTAGGGGGTGTTGACGATCAGGTCGACCTCGCCGTCGTGGATCAGCTGGACGATGGTCTTCTCGCCGTTCGGGCCCTCGCCCTCGGACTGCTTGCGCACCACGGTGGCGTTGATGCCGTTGCGGCGCAGCACCTCGGCGGTGCCGGAGGTGGCCAGCAGCTCGAAGCCGTGGGCGACCAGTTCGCGGGCCGGGAAGATCATCGAGCGCTTGTCGCGGTTGGCGACGGAGACGAACGCCCGGCCCTTGGTGGGCAGCGCGCCGTACGCGCCGGCCTGCGACTTGGCGTAGGCCGTGCCGAAGACCGAGTCGATGCCCATGACCTCGCCGGTGGAGCGCATCTCCGGGCCGAGGACGGTGTCCACGCCGCGGCCGGAGGCGTCCCGGAACCGCGACCAGGGCAAGACCGCCTCCTTGACGGAGATCGGCGCGTCCATCGGCAGCGTGCCGCCGTCGCCGGTCTTCGGGAGCATGCCCTCGGCGCGGAGTTCGGCGATGGTGGCGCCCAGCGAGATCCGGGCGGCGGCCTTGGCCAGCGGGACCGCGGTGGCCTTCGAGGTGAAGGGCACGGTCCGCGAGGCGCGCGGGTTGGCCTCCAGGACGTAGAGGATGTCCCCGGCCATCGCGAACTGGATGTTGATCAGGCCGCGCACGCCGACGCCCTTGGCGATGGCCTCGGTGGAGGCCCGCAGCCGCTTGATGTCGTAGCCGCCGAGGGTGATCGGGGGCAGTGCGCAGGCGGAGTCGCCGGAGTGGATACCGGCCTCCTCGATGTGCTCCATGACGCCGCCGAGGTAGAGCTCGTGGCCGTCGTAGAGCGCGTCCACGTCGATCTCGATGGCGTCGTCGAGGAACCGGTCGATGAGGACCGGGTGCCGGTCGATCAGGCCGGCGTGCCGCTCCAGGTACGCGCCGAGCGAGGGCTCGTCGTAGACGATCTCCATACCGCGGCCGCCGAGCACGTAGGAGGGGCGGACCATGACCGGGTAGCCGATGCCGGCGGCGATGGCCTTGGCCTCGTCGAAGGAGAAGGCGGTGCCGTACTTGGGGGCCGGCAGCCCGGCCTCGGTCAGCACCCGGCCGAACGCGCCGCGCTCCTCGGCGAGGTCGATGGCCTCCGGCGAGGTGCCGACGATCGGCACGCCGTTGTCCTTCAGCGCCTGCGCCAGGCCCAGCGGGGTCTGGCCGCCGAGCTGGACGATGACGCCGGCGACCGGGCCGGCCTGTGACTCGGCGTGCACGATCTCCAGCACGTCTTCCAGCGTGAGCGGCTCGAAGTACAGGCGGTCGGAGGTGTCGTAGTCCGTCGAGACGGTCTCCGGGTTGCAGTTGACCATCACGGTCTCGTAGCCGGCGTCGCTGAGCGCGAACGAGGCGTGGACGCAGGAGTAGTCGAACTCGATGCCCTGGCCGATGCGGTTGGGCCCGGAGCCGAGGATGATCACCGCGGGCTTCTCGCGGGGCGCGACCTCGGTCTCCTCGTCGTAGGACGAGTAGAAGTACGGGGTCCGGGCCGCGAACTCGGCCGCGCAGGTGTCGACGGTCTTGTAGACCGGGCGGAGGCCGAGCGCGTGCCGCACCTCGCGGACCACGTCCTCGCGCAGCCCGCGCAGCTCCGCGATCTGGGCGTCGGAGAAGCCGTGCCGCTTTGCTTCCGCAAGGATGTCGGGGCCGAGCTGGTCGGCGGCCGCGACCTCGTCGGCGACCTCCTTGATCAGGAAGAGCTGGTCGACGAACCACGGGTCGATCCGGGTGGCCTCGAAGACCTCCTGCGGGGTGGCGCCGGCCCGGATCGCCTGCATGACGGTGTTGATCCGGCCGTCGGTGGGCACCTGGGCGCGGGTCAGCAGCTCGGCCTTGTCGCCGGGGTCGCCGGTGAAGGCGAACTGGCCGCCCTTCTTCTCGATCGAGCGCAGCGCCTTGTTGAGCGCCTCGGTGAAGTTGCGGCCGATGGCCATCGCCTCACCGACCGACTTCATGGTGGTGGTGAGGGTGGCGTCGGCGGCCGGGAACTTCTCGAAGGCGAACCGCGGGACCTTGACCACGACGTAGTCGAGCGTGGGCTCGAAGGACGCCGGGGTCTCCCGGGTGATGTCGTTGGGGATCTCGTCCAGGGTGTAGCCGACCGCCAGCTTCGCGGCGATCTTCGCGATCGGGAAGCCGGTGGCCTTGGAGGCCAGCGCCGAGGAGCGGGAGACCCGGGGGTTCATCTCGATGACGATGACCCGGCCGTCCTCGGGGTTGACCGCGAACTGGATGTTGCAGCCGCCGGTGTCCACGCCGACCTCGCGGATCACGGCGATGCCGATGTCCCGCAGGATCTGGTACTCGCGGTCGGTCAGCGTCATCGCCGGGGCGACGGTGATCGAGTCGCCGGTGTGCACGCCCATCGGGTCGAAGTTCTCGATGGAGCAGACGACCACGACATTGTCGTTCTTGTCGCGCATCAGCTCCAGCTCGTACTCCTTCCAGCCGAGGATGGACTCCTCCAGGAGCACCTCGGTGGTCGGGGAGAGCGTGAGGCCCTGGCCGGCGATGCGGCGCAGCTCCTCCTCGTTGTGCGCGAAGCCGGAGCCGGCGCCGCCCATGGTGAAGGACGGACGGACCACGACCGGGTAGCCGCCCAGCTCCTCGACGCCCTTGAGGACGTCGTCCATGGAGTGGCAGATGTACGAGCGGGCGGACTCGCCGTGGCCGATCTTGCGGCGGACGGCTTCGACGACCTCCTTGAACTGGTCGCGGTCCTCGCCCTTGTGGATCGCCTCGACGTTGGCGCCGATCAGCTCCACGCCGTACTTGTCGAGGGTGCCCGCCTCGTGCAGCGAGATGGCGGTGTTGAGCGCCGTCTGGCCGCCGAGGGTCGGCAGCAGCGCGTCGGGGCGCTCCTTGGCGATGATCTTCTCGACGAACTCCGGGGTGATCGGCTCGACGTAGGTGGCGTCGGCGATCTCCGGGTCGGTCATGATCGTGGCCGGGTTGGAGTTGACCAGGATGACGCGCAGGCCCTCGGACTTGAGGACCCGGCACGCCTGGGTGCCGGAGTAGTCGAACTCGGCGGCCTGACCGATGACGATCGGGCCGGAGCCGATGACCAGGACGGACTGGATATCGGTGCGCTTAGGCACGCTCGCCCTCCATCAGGGATACGAAGCGGTCGAAGAGGTACGCGGCGTCGTGCGGGCCGGCGGCCGCCTCGGGGTGGTACTGGACGCTGAAAGCCGGCTGGTCCAGGAGCTGGAGCCCCTCCACCACGTTGTCATTGAGGCAGACGTGGGTGACCTCGGCACGGCCGAACGGGGTGTCGGAAATCCGGTCGAGCGGCGCGTCCACGGCGAAGCCGTGGTTGTGCGCTGTGACCTCGACCTTGCCGGTGGTGCGGTCCTGCACCGGCTGGTTGATGCCGCGGTGGCCGTACTTGAGCTTGTACGTGCCGAAGCCCAGCGCGCGGCCCAGGATCTGGTTGCCGAAGCAGATGCCGAACAGCGGGGTCCTGCGGGAGAGCACCTCGCGCATCACGCCGACGGCGTGGTCGGCGGTGGCCGGGTCGCCGGGCCCGTTGGAGAAGAACACGCCGTCGGGGGCGACCGCGTAGACGTCCTCGGCGGTGGCGGTGGCCGGCAGCACGTGCACCTCGATGCCGCGCTCGGCCATCCGGTGCGGGGTCATGCCCTTGATGCCGAGGTCGACCGCGGCGACGGTGAACTTCTTCTCCCCGAGGGCGGGGACGACGTACGCCTCCTTGGTGGCGACCTCCGCGGAGAGGTCGGCGCCCTGCATCTCGGGCTGCTGGCGCACCTCGGCGAGCATGGTGCCCTCGTCGGGCAGCGCGTTGCCGGAGAAGATGCCGACCCGCATCGCACCGCGCTCGCGCAGGTGGCGGGTGAGCGCGCGGGTGTCGATACCGCAGATGCCGACGACGCCCTGGCGGCGCAGCTCCTCGTCGAGGGAGCGGCGGGAGCGCCAGTTGGACGGGACCCGGGCGGGGTCGCGGACGACGTAGCCGGAGACCCAGATCCGCTGCGACTCGGGGTCCTCGTCGTTGACGCCGGTGTTCCCGACGTGCGGGGCGGTCATGACGACGACCTGGCGGTGGTACGAGGGGTCGGTCAGCGTCTCCTGGTAGCCGGTCATGCCGGTGGAGAACACCGCTTCGCCGAAGGTCTCCCCCACGGCCCCGTAGGCACGGCCGCGGAAGGTGCGGCCGTCCTCCAGGACGAGGACGGCGGGGATTTTGGCGGTCCCCTGGGTGGAGGTCGTCATCGTGCGCCTTCCGTTTCGGTGTGCTCGGTGGTGTGGTCGTGGGTGCTCCGGCCGAGGGCCTCGACCCAGGCCGGGTGCTCGCCGGCCCGGTCGGACCGGAAGCCGGAGTCGATCAGTTTCCCGCCGTGCTCCCAGGTGACGACCAGCAGGCCGCCCTCGGGGAGGACCTTGCCGGCGATGCCCGCCTCCAGGCGGGCGCCGCGCAGCGCGGCGGCCGGGACGAAGAAGTCCGCGGCGCCGGGCCGGACGACGGCCAGGCCCTGCTCGGTCAGGGTCAGTTCGGCGCGGCTGCGGGTGCCCAGGCCGTGGGCGACGATCCGGTCGAGCCACTGCCCGGCCGTGGTCGAGCCGTGGTAGCGGCCGCTGAGGGTCAGCCGGGCCCCGTCCGCGCCGGCCGCGCCGTCCGGAACGGCCGGCAGCTCGGGCAGGTCGCCCTGGAGGGTGCCGCGCCACTTCCAGCCCTGGCGCATCAGCCAGTAGACGAAGACGACGAAGATCAGCAGTCCGACGACCCAGGCGATCCGCCCGGCCCAGTCGGTGACCGGGGCGGAGTGCGGGGCCGCGGCCAGATGGAACAGGTGAGGAGTCACGCCAGCTTCCCGTCGACGACCGTTGCGCGGCCCCGCAGGAAGGTGTGGGTGACGCGTCCCGGCAGCTCGCGGCCCTCGTAGGGGGTGTTGCGGCTGCGGGAGGCGAAGCCCGCGGGGTCCACCTCTCCACGGTAAGCGGAATCGACCAGCGTGAGATTGGCGGGCTCACCGGCTGAGACGGGGCGGCCGTGGCCGGCCAGCCCGCCGATCCGCGCCGGGGTGAAGGACATCCGGTCGGCGACGCCGGCCCAGTCCAGCAGTCCGGTCTCGACCATGGTGTGCTGGACGACCGAGAGCGCGGTCTCCAGGCCCACCATGCCCATCGCGGCCGCGGCCCACTCGCAGTCCTTGTCCTCGTGCGGGTGCGGGGCGTGGTCGGTGGCGACGATGTCGATCGTGCCGTCGGCCAGGGCCTCGCGCAGCGCCAGCACGTCGCGCTCGGTGCGCAGCGGCGGGTTGACCTTGAAGACCGGGTTGTAGGTGCGCACCAGCTCGTCGGTGAGCAGCAGGTGGTGCGGGGTGACCTCGGCGGTCACGGCGATGCCGCGGGACTTGGCCCAGCGGACGATCTCGACGCTGCCGGCGGTGGAGAGGTGGCAGATGTGGACCCGGGAGCCGACGTGCTCGGCGAGCAGGACGTCCCGGGCGATGATCGACTCCTCGGCGACGGCCGGCCAGCCGCCGAGCCCCAGCTCCGCGGAGACGATGCCCTCGTTCATCTGGGCGCCCTCGGTCAGCCGCGGCTCCTGGGCGTGCTGGGCGATCACGCCGCCGAACGCCTTCACGTACTCCAGCGCCCGCCGCATGATGACCGCGTCGTCCACGCACTTGCCGTCGTCGGAGAAGACGGTCACGCCCGCGGCAGACTCGTGCATCGCACCCAGCTCGGCGAGCTTGCGGCCCTGGAGGCCGACGGTGACGGCGCCGATCGGCTGGACGTCGCAGTAGCCGGACTCCTTGCCCAGCCGGTAGACCTGCTCGACCACGCCGGCGGTGTCGGCGACCGGGAAGGTGTTGGCCATGGCGAACACCGCGGTGTAGCCGCCGCTCGCGGCGGCCCGGGTGCCGGTCAGGACGGTCTCGGAGTCCTCCCGGCCGGGCTCGCGCAGATGGGTGTGCAGGTCGACCAGGCCCGGCAGCAGGACCTGGCCCGCCGCCTCGACGACCTCGGCGCCCTCGGCGGACAGCCCGCTGCCCACCGCCTCGATGACCTCGCCGTCGATCAGTACGTCCTGCGGCGCGCCGCCGAGCACCTGCGCACCGCGGATCAGGATCTTGCGCATTCTTCTACTTCTCCTCGGTACGGGGGTTGGTGACGGCGGGCTCGTTGCCGCCCAGCAGCAGGTAGAGGACCGCCATCCGGATGGAGACGCCGTTGGCGACCTGCTCGACGGCGGTGCAGCGCGGGGAGTCGGCGACCTCGGCGGTGATCTCCATCCCGCGGACCATCGGCCCGGGGTGCATGACCAGGGCGTGCTGCGGCATCCGGGCCATCCGGTCGGCGTCCAGGCCGTAGCGGCGCGAGTACTCCCGCTCGGTGGGGAAGAAGGCGGCGTTCATCCGCTCCCGCTGGACCCGCAGCATCATCACCGCGTCGGACTTGGGCAGCACGCTGTCGAGGTCGTAGGAGACCTCGCACGGCCAGTGCTCGGCGCCGACCGGCACCAGGGTGGGCGGCGCGACGAGGGTGACCTCGGCGCCCAGGGTGTGCAGCAGATCGACGTTGGAGCGGGCGACCCGGCTGTGCAGGACGTCGCCGACGAGGGTGATGCGCTTGCCGGAGAGGTCCTGGCCGAGGCCGGCGTCCGGGCCGATCAGCCGGCGCCGCATGGTGAAGGCGTCCAGCAGGGCCTGGGTGGGGTGCTGGTGGGTGCCGTCGCCGGCGTTGATGACCGGGGCGTCGATCCAGCCGGAGGTGGCGAGCCGGTAGGGGGCGCCGGAGGCGCCGTGCCGGATGACGACGGCGTCCACGCCCATCGCCTCCAGCGTTTGGGCGGTGTCCTTGAGGGACTCCCCCTTGGAGACGCTGGATCCCTTGGCGGCGAAGTTGATGACGTCCGCGGAGAGCCGCTTCTCGGCGGCCTCGAACGAGATCCGGGTCCGCGTGGAGTCCTCGAAGAAGAGGTTGCAGACGGTGCGCCCGCGCAGCGCGGGGAGCTTCTTGATCGGCCGGTCGGCGACCCGGGCCATTTCCTCGGCGGTGTCGAGGATCAGCACGGCGTCGTCCCGCGTGAGGTCGGCGGCCGAGATGAGGTGACGCTTCATCCGGTTTTCTCCGGGGGTGAGGGAGGTGTACGGGAATGTCCGTTGAGCAGGCATGGGTGCGGGCCCGGGGCCACCGGGTGTCCGTACGCGGGTGCGCTAGCGCTCGCCGGCCGGGGCGGTCTCCCGCACGCCGAGCAGCACGGCGTCGCGGCCGTCCTCCTCGGTCAGCTGGACCTTGACCGCCTCCCGCAGCGACGTGGGGAGGTTCTTGCCGACGTAGTCGGCGCGGATGGGCAGCTCGCGGTGGCCGCGGTCGACCAGGACGGCGAGCTGCACGGCGCGCGGGCGCCCGATGTCACCCAGGGCGTCCAGGGCGGCGCGGATGGTGCGGCCGGAGAAGAGCACGTCGTCGACGAGGAGGACCAGCCGGCCCTCGATGCCGTCACCCGGGATCTCCGTGCGGGCCAGCGTGCGGGCCGGGCCCAGCCGCAGGTCGTCGCGGTACATGGTGATGTCGAGCGAGCCCACCGGGATCGCGCGGCCGGTGATCTCCTCCAGCTTGGCGGCCAGCCGCCGGGCGAGGAAGACTCCGCGGGTGGGGATCCCCAGCAGCACCACGTCGTCCGCGCCCTTGGCGCGCTCGACGATCTCGTGGGCGATGCGGGTGAGCATCCGCGCGATGTCCGGGCCTTCGAGCACCGGTCGCGCGGGGGCTTGCGTGCGCGGGTCGGAATGCGTCGCGTCCATACGAAACGGACCTCCTTCTCCGCCTCACGGGACGGACCTTAAAGGACGTCGAATTACAGGGCTCAGGCTACCAGGAGGCCCCCGGCGGCCCACACACCCCCCTGACGGGTGAGGCTCTGCCCCATTCGGCTTGACGAAGTGAGATTACGCTGCGTAACCTCACAGTGAGTTACCAGCCACGCGGCAGCGCCGCATGTCGATACAGCCGTCTGGGGAGCTTTATGTCCAGCGAATACGCCAAACAGCTCGGGGCCAAGCTCCGCGCCATCCGTACCCAGCAGGGCCTCTCTCTCCATGGCGTCGAGGAGAAGTCCCAGGGCCGCTGGAAGGCCGTGGTGGTGGGGTCCTACGAACGCGGCGACCGCGCCGTTACCGTTCAGCGCCTCGCCGAGCTGGCGGACTTCTACGGCGTGCCGGTGCAGGAGCTGCTGCCCGGCACGACGCCGGGAGGTGCCGCCGAGCCGCCGCCGAAGCTGGTGCTGGACCTGGAGCGCCTGGCCCACGTCCCGCAGGAGAAGGCCGGCCCGCTCCAGCGCTATGCCGCCACCATCCAGAGCCAGCGCGGTGATTACAACGGCAAGGTCCTCTCGATCCGCCAGGACGACCTGCGCACCCTCGCGGTGATCTACGACCAGTCGCCCTCGGTGCTCACCGAGCAGCTGATCAGCTGGGGCGTGCTGGACGCGGACGCCCGCCGGGCCGTGCAGCACGAGGAAATCTGAGGATCCTGCCCTCCGCTTCACACGCAGAAACGTACCGCCGCTCCGGGATCTCCCGGGGCGGCGGTCGTCGTCTGCGCACCCTCCGCGCCACCGGGCCCCGCCCCGGACGCACCACGGGCCCGGAGCGACGGTACTGCGTCGCTCCGGGCCCGTCGGGGTCTCCGGGACCGCGGCCGGCCGGCGGCCGGTCAGCCGCCGCGCGGGCGGCTCAGCGCGTCTCCTCGCGGCGCAGCCCCGGCTTGAGCTCCTTCAGCCGGGCCAGCAGGCCGTTGACGAAGGCCGGGGAGTCGTCCGTGGAGAATTCCTTGGCCAGCTGCACGGCCTCGTCGATCGCCACCGCGTCCGGCGTACCGTCCACCCACAGCAGCTCGTAGGCACCGAGCCGGAGGATCGAGCGGTCGGCCGCCGGCATCCGGTCCAGGTCCCAGTCGACGGAGTAGGTGGAGATCAGCTCGTCGATGCGGGCGACGTGGTCCGCGTACCCCTCGACCAGTTCGAGGGTGTACTCGTGCACCGGCGGCTGCCGGGGGTCGGTCCGGGCATGGCGCATCCAGTCCGCGAGCACGGACTGCACATCAGCACCGCGCTGGTCGGCCTCGAAGAGGATCTGGAAGGCGCGCTTACGGGCCTTGGTGCGGGCAGCCACGGTTAGCTGTTCACCCGGCCGAGGTAGTCGCCGGTACGGGTGTCGACCTTGATCTTCTCACCGGTGGTGATGAAGAGCGGGACCTGGATCTCGTAGCCGGTCTCCAGCTTGGCGGGCTTGGTGCCGCCGGTGGAGCGGTCGCCCTGGACGCCCGGCTCGGTCTCCGAGATGGTCAGCTCGACCGCGGCCGGCAGCTCGACGTAGAGGACCTGGCCCTCGTTCTGCGCGACGACCGCCTCGAAGCCCTCCAGGAGGAAGTTCGCGGCGTCACCGACGGTCTTGCGGTCGACGTGCAGCTGGTCGTAGGTGTCCATGTCCATGAAGACGAAGTAGTCGCCGTCCATGTACGAGAACTGCATGCCGCGCTTGTCGACGTTGGCCGTCTCGACCTTGACGCCGGCGTTGAAGGTCTTGTCCACCACCTTGCCGGAGAGCACGTTCTTGAGCTTGGTACGGACGAAGGCCGGGCCCTTACCGGGCTTGACGTGCTGGAACTCGACGACGGACCAGAGCTGGCCGCCTTCGAGCTTGAGCACCATGCCGTTCTTGAGGTCGTTCGTGGAAGCCACGGTTGCGGAATCTCCTGGACTACAGGTGGTGGGTACCTCGAAACCGCCCGCAGCGAGCCGGGTGGCTCACAGGGCGAGCAGCTCCTTGGTCGTGATCGTGAGTAGCTCGGGTCCGCCGTCCGCCTCGGGGCGGACGACGAGGGTGTCGTCGATCCGGACACCCCCACGGCCCGGGATGTGGACCCCTGGCTCGACGGTGACCGGCACGCAAGCGTCCAGTTTACCCATGGCGCCGGGCGACAACTGAGGGTCCTCGTCGATTTCCAGTCCGACCCCGTGCCCGGTCCACGGGCCGAGGCCCTCCCCGTGGCCCGCCGCCTCCAGGACCTGGCGGGTCACCCGGTCCACGTCGCGGCACTCCACACCCGGGGCCAGCGCCTCCCGGCCGGCCTTCTGCGCGGCGAAGACCAGGTCGTACAGCTCGATCTGCCAGTCCGCCGGGGTGGTGCCGATGACGAAGGTCCGGCCGATCTCGCAGCGGTAGCCGCGGTAGTTGGCGCCCAGGTTGACGGTGAGGAAGTCGCCCTCCTCGACCCGGCGGTCGGTGGGCAGGTGCCCGTGGCGGCCGGAGTTCGGGCCGGTGGCGACCGAGGTGGGGAACGCCGGGCCGTCCGCGCCGTGATCGACCAGCCGGCGCTCCAGCTCCAGCGCGAGGTGCCGTTCGGTGCGGCCGACCAGGATGGATTCGAGCAGCTCGCCCAGCGCCTGGTCGCTGATCTCCGCGGCGATCCGCAGGCAGGCGATCTCGTCGTCGTCCTTGACCAGCCGCTGCGCCTCGACCGCGCAGGCCAGGTCGGTCAGGCGGAGGCGGGGCGCGACCCGGGAGAGCGCGCGGTGGCGGGTAACGGTGAGGTGGTGCTCCTCGACGGCCAGGGTCTCGGCGCCCGCCTCGTCGGCCAGCCCCGCGGCGGCCGCGACCGGGTCGCCGCCGCGGGCGGGCAGCACCGAGACCCGGACGTCGTCGGCGGGCCGGCCCTCGGTGGGGTCGCCGGTCAGCGGGCGCGCGCACAGCAGCACGTCGGCGCCGGGGCCCAGCAGCAGGGCCGCGCCGAGCGGGGCGCTGCCGGTGAGGTAGCGGACGTTGGCGGGGCGCGAGATCAGGGCGGCGGTGGATCCGGTTGCGGCGCAGCGGTCGCGCAGCCGCGCGCGTCGGACCGCGTACAACTCGGACATATCGCCAGCCTACGACCGCTCTCCCGGAGCGGCCGTCCGGGACGGCCGCCCGGGGGACGGGCCGGGCCGCGGGCGGGTGGCCGCTACCAGCTGGGCGGGCTGGTGAGGCTGCGCGCCACCACCTCGTCCAGCGCCCGCACGGTGGTGGCCACGTCGTGCTGGGAGTTGTCGATGATCGGCAGGCCGGAGCCGTACCAGCCGGCCATCCGGCCGTGGATCCGGGCCACCTCCTCGTCGGAGAGGCGGCGGTTGCCGGAGCGGCGGGCGTTGCGCTCCAGGACGACCTCCAGACCGGGCAGCAGCACGATCGGCAGCAGACCGGGGCCGACATGGCGCTTCCAGCCGCCGAGGCCGACGACCGGGCGGTCCGGGAAGACGGCGTCGTCGAGGATGCAGGAGATGCCGTTGGCGAGGAAGTTGCGGGCGGCGAAACCGCAGGTGCGGCGGGCCAGGCGGTACTGCGCCTCGGAGTGGTCGTTCCAGCCGGACTGCGGATCGGCGAAACCGGAGCGCACCCACTCCCGGACGTCGTCCAGGCTGATGTGCGCGGTCGGCACCCGCCGGGTGTCGGCCCAGTGCCGGGCGACGCTGGTCTTCCCGGCGCCCGCCGGGCCGATCAGCAGCACCGCGACGGCGGCGTGCGCGGCGTCCGGGGCGGTGTTGCCCGGCGGCGGGCTGGGCAGCGGGACGGGGGCGCCGGGCGGCAGCTGGACATGACCGGTGATGTCACCGGTGCTGTGCGGGGCGGGCGGAGCCTGGTGGGGCTGCGGCGCGGGGGCCGGCCAGCCCTGGCCCGGGGCGGGCGGCGGGCCGGTGGGCGCGGGCGGGGCCGCGGGCGGGACCGCGGGGGCGGGCGGCGGGCCGGGCCGGCCGGCCCCGCCGGGGGGCGGCGTCCAGTGCAGGGTCGGGCCGGCCCCCGGGCCGGGAAGCGGGCCGCGGGGCGGTGGCAGCGGAGCCCCCACTGCGTACTGCATCCGGTGGCTCTCCGTCTCGTGCGGTCGACGTGGTGCGGGCGGTGCACCGGGCCGGGGCGGCCGGTGCGCCGGGGCGGCAACTGCGGGGCGGCCACGGGCCGTTGCCGCCCCGCCGCCGGGTGGTCCTGCGCAAACCGTACCCTCCCGGCGGCTGCCAGGAGGTTTCCCTACCCCGGCGTCCGCTCGAATGAACGGCCGAGGGCCCGGCCACCGGGACGGCGCACCGGGTCAGCCGTTCAGTTCCTCGGCGAGCGCGCGCAGTGCCAGGCGGTACGAGCCGATGCCGAAACCGGCCACCGTCCCGCTGGCGACCGCCGCGATGACCGAGGTGTGGCGGAACTCCTCACGGGCGTACGGGTTGGAGATGTGCACCTCGATCAGCGGGGCGGTGCGCTGGGCCGCCGCGTCCCGCATCGCGTACGAATAGTGCGTGAACGCGCCGGGGTTGATGACGACCGGCAGGGCGCCGTCGGCCGCCTCGTGCAGCCAGCGGACCATCTCGCCCTCGTCGTTGGTCTCCCGGACGTCGGTCTCGAAGCCCAGTTCCTTGCCGAGCCGGGCGCACTCGGCGACCAGCCCGGCGTAGGAGGTGGCACCGTAGACGTCGGGCTCCCGGGAGCCGAGCCGGCCGAGGTTGGGCCCGTTGAGGACCAGGACGCGTCGGTTCACCGGGCTCACGCCGCGATCTCGGCGTGCGCCGCGAGCAGCATCGCCGGGTCCGGGCCCTCCAGGACGGTGGGCCTGGCCAGGCCGTCCAGGACGATGAAGCGCAGCCGGTCGCCGCGGGACTTCTTGTCGACCTTCATGGTCTCCAGCAGCTTGGGCCACTGGTCGCCGCGGTAGGTCAGCGGCAGGCCGACGGAGGCCAGCACGGCGCGGTGCCGGTCGGCGGTGGCGTCGTCCAGGCGGCCCGCGATCCGGCCCAGTTCGGCGGCGAAGACCATGCCGACGGAGACCGCGGCGCCGTGCCGCCAGTTGTAGCGCTCGTTCTTCTCGATGGCGTGCGCCAGGGTGTGGCCGTAGTTGAGGATCTCCCGCAGACCGGACTCCTTGAGGTCGGCGGAGACCACCTCGGCCTTGACCCGGATCGCCCGCTCGATCAGCTCGGCGGTGTGCGGGCCGTCGGGCCGCTTGGCGCCCTCGGGGTCGGACTCGATCAGGTCCAGGATCGCGGGGTCGGCGATGAAGCCGGCCTTGATGACCTCGGCCAGCCCCGAGACGTAGTCGTGGACCGGGAGGGTGTCCAGCGCGGCCAGGTCGCACAGCACACCGGCCGGCGGGTGGAAGGCGCCGACGAGGTTCTTGCCCTCGGCGGTGTTGATGCCGGTCTTGCCGCCGACCGCGGCGTCCACCATGCCCAGCACGGTGGTCGGCACAGCGATCCAGCGCACCCCGCGCAGCCAGGTCGCGGCGACGAAGCCGGCCAGGTCGGTGGTGGCGCCGCCGCCCACGCCGACGAGCACGTCGGTGCGGGTGAAACCGGTCTGGCCGAGCGCCTTCCAGCAGTAGGCGGCGACCTCGGCGGTCTTGGCCTCCTCGGCGTTCGGCAGCTGGATGGCGATCGCCTCGTAGCCCTGGTCGGCGAGGTCCGCGCGCAGCGCCTCGCCGGTGGCGGCCAGCGCCTCCGGGTGCAGCACCGCGACCCGCTTGGCCGCCGTCCCGATCAGGGCGGGGAGTTCGCCCAGCAGCTGCCGCCCGACGAGGACCTCGTAGGGATCGGTACCGGCGGTCCCGCCGACCTGGATCCGGGTGGCGTGCTCCGTCATGGCTGTTCCTCCCTGCCGGCGGGGTGCGCGGGGTCCGCCGCGGCCGGCCGTAGCTCCAAAGCGTCCGCGATCGCGTCGGCGACCTCCTCGGGGGTGCGGCCCCCGGTGGCGATCACGGCGCGTGCGACCTCGGTGTAGAGCGGGCGGCGCCGCTCCATCAGTTCGCGCCACTGCTTGCGCGGGTTGACCGCGAGCAGCGGGCGGGGCGCGTCGAGGCCCACCCGCTTGACGGCGTCGGCCAGTTCGACGTCCAGGAAGACCACCGGCAGGCCGGTCAGCAGCTTCCGCGTGGTGTCGTCCATGATCGCGCCGCCGCCGAGCGAGAGCACACCGGGGTGGCTCTCCAGGGCGGTGCGGACCGCCGTCCGCTCCAGCGCGCGGAACCGCTCCTCGCCGTCCTCGACGAAGATGTCGGAGATCGGCTTGCCGGCGGTGGTGACGATATCGGCGTCGGTGTCGCGGTAGCCGACGCCCAGGCGCCCGGCCAGCAGCGCGCCCACGGTGGACTTGCCGGCGCCGGGCGGGCCGACGAGTACGACGACCGGCGCGGTCACTTGATCGCCAGGTTGTCGAGGAAGGCGCGGACGTTGCGCCGGGTCTCCGGCACGCTGTCGCCGCCGAACTTCTCCACCACGGCGTCGGCCAGCACCAGCGCCACCATCGCCTCGGCGACGATCCCGGCGGCCGGCACCGCGCAGACGTCGGAGCGCTGGTGGTGCGCCTTGGCCGCCTCGCCGGTGCTGACGTCGACCGTCGCCAGGGCCCGCGGGACGGTCGCGATCGGCTTCATCGCGGCCCGTACGCGCAGCAGCTCACCGGTGGTCAGGCCGCCCTCGGTGCCGCCGGAGCGGCCGGAGGCCCGCTTGATCCCGTCGCCGGTGGCCAGGATCTCGTCGTGCGCCTTGGAGCCGGGCACCCGCGCCAGGTCGAAACCGTCACCGACCTCGACGCCCTTGATGGCCTGGATGCCCATCAGCGCGGCGGCCAGCCGGGCGTCCAGGCGGCGGTCCCAGTGGACGTGCGAGCCGAGGCCGACCGGGACGCCGTAGGCGAGGACCTCGACGACGCCGCCGAGGGTGTCGCCGTCCTTGTGGGCCTGGTCGATCTCGGCGACCATCGCCTTCGAGGCGTCGGCGTCCAGGCAGCGCACCGGGTCGGCGTCCAGCTTCTCGACGTCGGCGGGGGTCGGGTAGACGCCGTAGGGCGCCTTGGCGGCGGCCAGCTCGACGACATGCGAGACGATCTCGATGCCGGCGGTCTCCTTCAGGAAGGAGCGGGCGACGGCGCCGAGCGCGACCCGGGCCGCGGTCTCCCGGGCGGAGGCGCGCTCCAGGACCGGGCGGGCCTCGTCGAAGCCGTACTTCTGCATGCCGGCGAGGTCGGCGTGGCCGGGGCGGGGGCGGGTCAGCGGGGCGTTGCGGGCCAGACCGGCCAGCACCTCCGTATCGACCGGGTCGGCCGCCATGACCTGCTCCCACTTGGGCCACTCGGTGTTGCCCACCATGATCGCCAGCGGGGAGCCGAGCGACCGGCCGTGCCGGACGCCGCCGAGGAAGGTGACCTCGTCCTGCTCGAACTTCATCCGGGCACCGCGGCCGTAGCCGAGCCGGCGGCGGGCCAGGGCGTCCGCCACCATCTCCGTGGTGACCGGCACGCCGGCGGGAAGGCCCTCCAGCGTCGCCACGAGTGCGGGGCCGTGCGACTCCCCCGCCGTCAGCCAGCGCAACCTGCTCAACGGTGCTCCTCAGTTACTGCTCATGTGCTCATCCGCGTACGGTCTCCTTAGATCCTCCCACGTCGGGCGGGCCGGGCGGCGCGCCGTCCAGGGTGCGGACCGCGGGCGTCCGGGCGGGGCCGTCAGCGGGCCGCGAGCGCCGCCTCGCCGGCCCGGCGCATCGCCGCCAGCGGCGCCGGCGCCCGGCCGGTCATCTGCTCGACCTGGAGGACGGCCTGGTGGACCAGGAGGTCCAGGCCGCCGACGACGGCGCCGCCGCGGCCGGCCCAGGCGGCGGCCAGCGGGGTCGGCCAGGGCTCGTAGAGGACGTCGAAGAGGGTGCCGGGCCGGGCGGGGACGGCTCCGGCCAGCGGGTCGGTGCTGCCGGCCGGGGTGGTGGCGATGACCAGCGGCGCCGCCAGGGCCGCGGCGGCGTCCTCCCAGGGGGCGGTGCGGACGGTGACGCCGAGCCGGTCGCCCCAGCCGCGCATCTCCTCGGCGCGCGCCGCGCTGCGGACGTACGCGGTGACCTCGCCGGTGCAGATCCGGGCGAGCGCGGCGAGGGCGGAGGAGGCGGTGGCGCCGGCGCCGAGGACGGCGGCCCGCTCGACCTGGCCGACCCCGCGCTCGCGCAGCGCGGCGAGCATGCCGGGGATGTCGGTGTTGTCGCCGCGCCGGCGGCCGTCGGGGGTGAACACCACGGTGTTGACCGCCTCGACCGAGGCCGCGGTGGCGCTGATCTCGTCCAGCAGCGGGATCACGGCGCGCTTGAGCGGCATGGTCAGTGACAGGCCGGCCCATTCGGGGCCGAGCTGGGCCAGGAACGCCGGGAGCGCGGCCTCGTCGACCTCGTGGCGGCCGTACTCCCAGCCGGTGAGGCCGAGTTCCCCGTAGGCGGCGCGGTGCAGCACCGGGGAGAGGGAGTGCGCGATGGGCGAGCCGAGGACGGCCGCCTTCTTGGTGTCTGGGCTGTGGGGCACTGCCTTGCCTTCAGTTTCCGTTCTGCTTCTGCTCTTGCTGCCGCTTGTTGAATTCCTGGACGAGCTTCATGTGGTCGTTCAGATTGGTGGTGAAATCGGTCTTCTTGCCGTCCACCGAAATGAAGTAGAGCCACTTCTGGGAATTGTCCGGATTGATCGTCGCCTTCAGCGCGTCCGCGCCGGGATTACCGATCGGTCCGGGCGGCAGCCCCCGGTAGAAGTACGTGTTGTAGGGATCGTCGTAGTGCCGGATCTCCTGCGTACTGATATTGATCTTGCTCTGGTTCTTGAGGTAGTTGAACGTCGAGTCGAATTCCAGCTTCTGGTTCGTGTCCGTATTGGACGGGGCCAGCCGGTTGTAGACGACCGCGGCCATCTTGCGGAAGTCGTCGTGCGTCATGCCCTCGGCCTGGGTGAGGCTGGCGACCGTGAGGAGCTGGAGCGGAGACGTCAGGTTGAATTTCCTGGCGTTCTCCTCGAGATCGTACTTCCGGTATTCCTGGTTGGCCCGCGCGACCATCTGCCGGAGCACGTCCGCCGGTTTGGCGTGGTCGCCGACGCTGTACGTGGACGGGTAGAGGAAGCCCTCCAGCGGGTCCTTGATCTTCGGGGAGTCGTCGGCCCAGGACGGCAGTCCGAGGTTCTTCGCCTGGCTGTGCGCGACGTCCTTGGTGGTGCCCGGCTGGAGCTTGAGCTTCTTGTCGATCAGCTGGTAGACCGCGGCGGCCCGCAGGCCCTCCCGGATGGTCAGGCCGTTGCGGCTCTTGGGGTCCAGCATCAGGTCGATGGCGGCCGCCGCCGACATCTGCTTGCGCAGGGTGTACGTACCGGGCTGGAGGGAGCGGGACTGCTTGTTGTCGGCGGCCGCCTCGGTGAACGCACCGGCGCTCTTGATCACGCCGTCCCGGGCCAGGATCGACCCCATCTCGGACAGCGGCACCCCGTCCGGGATCTCCACCTGCACCTCGCCGCTGCCCGCGCCCTCGAAGTCGGGCGACGAGCCGAAGTGCCGCATGAAGAAGTCGTAGCCGAAGTAGCCGACGGTGCCGACGACACCGGCCAGCGCGAGGGTCATGACCAGGCAGGCGGTGCCGCTGCGCCGCTTGTTCTTGCGCCCCCGGCGCTCCCGGCCGCGCCGGCCGTCCTCCGGGCCGTCCTCGCCGGGGCCGTCGTCCGCGTCGTCCCGCTCCCCGGCGAAGAACGGATGCTCCGGTTCCGGTGCGGGCGGCCCGGCCTCGCCGGCGTCAGGCACCGCCCGCCAGTCGTCCCCGGCGGCGGCCGGGTCCTCGTAGGGCGGCCCGTCCTGGGGGTGGGGCCCGCCGAGGGCTTCCCCGGGAGGGCCGTCCGGCTGCCGGTGGTGCGGCGGCGCCTGCTGGGCGGGGATCTGCTGGGTCTCCTGGAGCCCGTAGCCGTCCTGGCCGCCGTAGGTCTCCTGGCCGGCGTAGCCCTCCTGGCCGCCGTAGTGATCCTGGCCCGCGTAGTGCCGGCCGGTGTCGTGCGGCGCCGGGTAGTCCTGGCCGGACCGGCCGTACGGATCGGCCGGCGGCTGCTGCCCGTAGGGGTCGTACGGGTCGTACGCCGGCCGGCCGGTCTGCTGCGGCGCCCCGTCCCAGCCGCCGTCGCCCCCCGGATACTGCTGCTGGTACTGCTCGGGGTGGTGCGGCTGCTGCCCGGAGTGGTGCGGGTACTGCCCGGGATGCTGCGGGTACTGCTCGGGGTGGTGCGGGTGCTGCTCGTACTGCTGCGGGTGCTGCTCGTACTGCTGCGGGTGCTGCTCGTACTGCTGGGGGTGCTGCTCCTGGGGATATCCGGCGGACTGCTGCCCGGTCCACTGCGGGTGCTGCGCCTGGCCTCCGTACGAACCCCGGTCTCCGTAGAGCGGGTCGTCGGGATGCCACGGTTCGGAGCCGTAGCCCCGGCCATACTCGGTCATCGATCCCCTAGAGCCGAGAGGCGGGGCGCACCGTCCGGGCAGCGCCTGTCGTACCGTTCCGCCTCTGCTTGCACGTGCGGCTGTTCGAACCGCCGCCACAACGCGGGGCACGTTACCGTACCGCGATCAGATGCCCACTTCGACGTTCTCCCCCGGGGGCTGCCCGGAGGTGCGTTCGGTTTCCAGTGCGCTCTGGAGGATCACCACCGCGGCGGCCTGGTCGACCACCGAGCGGCCCTTCTTGCTGCGGACGCCGGAGGCGCGCAGCCCGTGGGTGGCGGTGACCGTGGACATCCGCTCGTCGACCAGCCGGACCCCGACCGGGGCGATGTTCCCGGCCAGCTCCCGGGCGAAGGCCCGGACCTTGGCCGCGGCCGGCCCCTCTCCCCCGCTCAGGGAGCGGGGCAGGCCGACCACGACCTCCAGCGGCTCGTACTCCTCGACGATCGCCTTCAGCCGCCGGTGCGCGGCCGGGACGTCCCGTCCCGGCACGGTCTCGACGGGGGTGGCGAGGACCCCGTCGGGGTCGCACGAGGCGACCCCGATCCGGGCGTCCCCGACATCCACCGCGATGCGGCGGCCGCGTCGCATCTCCGCCACCGCGTCAGGCCGCCTCGGCCACGAGCCGCTCGACGGCCTCGATGGCCTCGGGCACGGCGGCCGGGTTCTGGCCGCCGCCCTGGGCGACGTCGGGCTTGCCGCCGCCCCCGCCGCCGAGCGTCTTGGCGGCCGTGCGGACCAGGTCGCCGGCCTTGATACCGCGCTCGCGGGCGGCCTCGTTGGTGGCGATGACGGTGACCGGGCGGCCGTTGGCCACCGCGAAGAGCGCGACCACGGCGGGCCGGCCGCCCTGGATCCGGCCCCGCACGTCGAGGACCAGCTTGCGCAGGTCGTCGGCGGTGGTGCCGTCCGGGACCTGCCCGGTGGCCAGCGCCACCCCGCGGACGTCCTTGGCGCCCTCGGCCAGCCCGGCCGCGGCCTGCAAGACCTTCTCCGCGCGGAACTTCTCGATCTCCTTCTCGGCGTCCTTGAGCTTGGCCAGGACACCGGAGATCTTCTCCGGCAGCTCCTCGGGGCGGCCCTTGACCAGCTCGGTGAGCTGCGAGACGACCGTGTGCTCGCGGGCCAGGAAGCGGTAGGCGTCCACGCCGACCAGGGCCTCGACGCGGCGCACGCCGGAGCCGATGGAGGACTCGCCGAGCAGCTTCACCAGGCCCAGCTGGGCGGTGTTGTGGACGTGCGTACCGCCGCACAGCTCCTTGGAGAAGTCACCGATGGTGACCACGCGGACCCGCTCGCCGTACTTCTCGCCGAACTCGGCGATGGCGCCCTGCTTCTTGGCCTCGTCCATGCTCATGACCTCGGCGTGCACGTCGAGTTCGCGGGCCAGCACGTCGTTGATCTTCTGCTCGACGTCGGTGAGGACCGAGCCGGGCACCGCGGTCGGCGAGCCGAAGTCGAAGCGGAAGCGGCCCGGGGAGTTCTCCGAACCGGCCTGGGCGGCGGTCGGGCCCAGGGCGTCGCGCAGCGCCTGGTGGGTGAGGTGGGTGGCGCTGTGCGCACGGGCGATGGCCCGGCGGCGCTGCACGTCGATGACGGCGTACGCGGTGGAGCCGAGCACCACCTCGCCGACCTGCACCGTGCCCTTGTGGACGATGACGCCGGGGACCGGCTGCTGGACGTCGCGCACCTCGACGACGGCGCCGTTGTCGAGCTTGATCCGGCCGGTGTCGGCGAGCTGGCCGCCGCCCTCGGCGTAGAACGGCGTGCGGTCGAGCACCACCTCGATGTCGTCGCCCTCGTGGGCGGCCGGGGCGGAGACGCCGTTCACGACCAGGCCGACGACACTGGACTCGCCCTCGGTGTCGGTGTAGCCGGTGAAGACCGAGGAGCCGGCCTGGTCGGCGATCTCGCGGTAGGCCGACATGTCGGCGTGGCCGTGCTTCTTGGCCTGGGCGTCGGCCTTGGCGCGCTCCCGCTGCTCCTTCATCAGGCGGCGGAAGCCGTCCTCGTCCACCGACAGGCCCTGCTCGGCGGCCATTTCGAGGGTGAGGTCGATCGGGAAGCCCCAGGTGTCGTGGAGCAGGAACGCCTTGTCGCCGGCCAGTACGGTGCCACCGGCGGCCTTGGTCTCGGTGACGGCGCTGTCGAGGATGTTGGTGCCGGCCTTGAGGGTCTTGAGGAAGGCGGCCTCCTCGGCGAGGGCGACCGTCTCGATCCGGCGGCGGTCCTCCAGCAGCTCCGGGTACTGCTGGCCCATCGTGCGGATGACCACGTCGAGCAGGTCGCCGACGACCGGGCCGGTGGCGCCCAGCAGCCGCATGTTGCGGATGGCGCGGCGCATGATGCGGCGCAGGACGTAGCCGCGGCCCTCGTTGCCGGGGGTGACGCCGTCGCCGATGAGCATGGTGGAGGTGCGCATGTGGTCGGCGACCACGCGCAGCGAGACGTCGGAGTCGTCGGCGGTGCCGTAGCGGACGCCGGTCAGCTCGCCGGCCTTGTCGATGACCACGCGCAGGGTGTCGGTCTCGTACATGTTGTGCACGCCCTGGAGGATCATGGCGAGCCGCTCCAGGCCGAGGCCGGTGTCGATGTTCTTCGACGGCAGCTCGCCGAGGATCTCGAAGTCCTCCTTGCCGATGCCGGCCCCGCGCTCGTACTGCATGAAGACGAGGTTCCAGATCTCCACGTAGCGCTCGTCGTTGACGGCCGGGCCGCCCTCGACGCCGAACTCGGGACCGCGGTCGTAGTTGATCTCCGAGCAGGGGCCGCAGGGGCCCGGGACGCCCATCGACCAGTAGTTCTCCTTCTTGCCCAGGCGCTGGATGCGCTCCTTGGGCACGCCCACGACCTCGTGCCAGATGCGCTCGGCCTCGTCGTCGTCGAGGTAGACGGTGATCCAGAGCTTCTCCGGCTCCAGGCCGTAGCCGCCGTCCGCCACGGGAGTCGTCAGCAGCTCCCAGGCGTGCTTGATGGCGCCTTCCTTGAAGTAGTCGCCGAAGGAGAAGTTGCCGCACATCTGGAAGAACGTGCCGTGCCGGGTGGTCTTGCCGACCTCTTCGATGTCCGGGGTGCGCACGCACTTCTGGACGCTGGTGGCGGTCTTGAAGGGCGGCTTGACCTCGCCGAGGAAGTACGGCTTGAAGGGGACCATGCCCGCGGGGACCAGCAGCAGCGTCGGGTCGTCCGCGATGAGCGACGCCGACGGCACGACGGTGTGCCCGCGCTCTTCGAAGAAGCGCAGCCAGCGGCGGCGGATTTCAGCCGACTCCATCAGTGGTCCTCATTTCCGGTCGGTCCGGTCAGTCCGGGGGTTCTCGTGGTTCGGTACGGCGTGTCGAGCACCGCGCGGCGCGGTGCGGGCAGCTCACGCACCTCGGCGGGCTCGGAGAGTCCGAGGGCGTCCTGTAGTTGCTCCTCACGGTCCGCCATTCCGGCCCGTACGTCCAATGCAAATTGGCGCAGCCGGTGTCCGGTCTCGACGGCCTTCTCCGCGGCCTGCGCGGCGAGGCTGTCCGGCTGGAGCCGGCGGAGCTTTTGGTGGACCTTGGTGGTGGCCCAGACCCCGGCGGCGGCGCCGGTGGTGAACCAGAATGCGCGGCGGAACATCGCGGTGATCAGTCCTTGGAGCGACGGGGGCGGCGCCCGCCGCGGCGGGCGCCGGGCAGGGTGCGGCCGACGATGACGGTGCGGTCCGGCTCGGGCTTGCCCTTCTTGCCGATCGCACGCCGTACGCCGTAGCCGAACGCGGCCACCTTGACCAGCGGGCCGCCGAAGGCGGAGGAGACGGTCGAGGAGAGCGCGGAGGCGTTGGCCGTGACCTCCTGGACGTCGGCGGCGATGGCGTCGACGCGGGCGAGCTGGGTGTGCGCGGAGCGGACGGTCGCGGAGGCGTCGGCGAGGAGCGGAACGGCCTGCTCGGACACCTCGGACACCATCTTGGTGGTCGCCTTGAGGGTCTGTGCGAGCCTCACCAGCACGAGGGCGAGGAACGACACGAGGATCGCCCAGAAGACGGCCACGAGGATCCCGGCCACCTCTCCACCGGACACGCTGGCACCACTCTCCGACTGGTCTGGTCTGGTTTCGTCCTGCTCGAACGGCAACGTTGACCTTATCGCGCCGCGGGGCCGCGGCCGTACCGCGATGCGGCTTCCCCGTGCGGCGCCGGAAACGGCGATTGTACGGTGCGTGCCGCCACCGCTACGCACCCGGCCCCGCTCCGTACCCGGCCCCGCTCCGCACCTGCCCCCTGATACGCACCGGCCCGCCGCCTCCCCGTCCGCGGGCGGAGGGGAGTCGGCGGGCTGAGCGGTGCGCCGGCCGAGTGGATCAGCGGGCGTAGTACTCGACGACCAGCTGCTCGTCGCAGATGACCGGGATCTCCTTGCGGTTGGGGTCCCGGTCCAGGCGGAACGCCAGGGCCTGGAGGTTGACCTCCAGGTAGCGCGGGGTCTCGCCGTCGGTGGCGTAGCCGCCCTCGCGGGCCACCTGGAAGGGGTGCTTGTCGCGGCTGCGCTCGCGGACCATCACCACGTCGCCGGGGCGGACGCGGAACGACGGCTTGTCCACCTTGCGGTCGTTGACCGAGATGTGGCCGTGGACCACCATCTGGCGGGCCTGGTAGATCGTCCGGGCCAGGCCCGAACGCAGGACGAGCGCGTCCAGACGGCGCTCAAGCTCGACGATCAGGGCTTCGCCCGTCTTGCCTTCGACCTTCCGAGCGCGGTCGTAGGCACGGACCATCTGGCGCTCGCTGATGTCGTACTGGGCGCGCAGACGCTGCTTCTCCAGCAGGCGGACCTTGTAGTCGCTGTTCTGCTTGCGGCCGCGGCCGTGCTCGCCGGGCGGGTAGGGACGGGCCTCGAAGTACTTGACGGCCTTGGGGGTCAGCGCGATGCCGAGCGCGCGCGACTTCTTGACCTTGGGACGCGACTGGTTCACGTGGAACGTTCCTCCATGTAAGTTAGGTGAGGCTTACCTTAGCGCGAGGAGAACGCATGTTTCGACCTGGGATCCCCCTGCCCGATGCGGAGCGCACCGGGACGGGTCAGCCGCGTCCCGTGGAAGACGCCCAGCGGCCCTCGGCGGCTGAGCGTGTACGTACTCTCGTCGCCTCCCATGGTATGGCGTCGCTGGAGGTCCCCGGAGTCGAGGACCCGGACCCCAGCGGGCTCTCCGGCCCCGTCTGCCGGACCGTGACGCCCGACGGGGACGTGCTGCTGCTCGTCCCCGGGGACTGCGCGGCCGCCCGGGCCGCCGCGCACGCCCAGGACGACGACCTGCCCGCCGTGATGGAGATCACCGATGTGGCACCGGTCGCCGTCCCGCACCGGATCCGCGGCCGCGCCTGGGTCGCCGGCTGGCTCACCCCCGTACCCGGCGCGCAGCGCGCCCGGGCCGCGCGGATGCTGGCCGCGCGGCACCCGGCCGGCGAACTCCTCGGCCTCGGCGAGGCGCTGGCCGCCGCCCCGGAGCCGTCCGGCCGGCCCGCCTGGGCGCTGCTGCGGCTGGAGGTCGGCGAGGGGGCGGTGGACGACCTGTGGGGCGCGGAGCCCTTCGAACCGGAGGAGTTCGCCGCCGCGGAGCCCGATCCGCTCGTCGAGCACGAGGCCGAACTGCTCCAGCACCTGGACAGCGCGCACGCCGCGCAGGTGCGCGGGCTGTGCGCCCTGCTGGGCGAGCGCGGCGCCGGGGTCTGCGGGGCGCGCGACCGGGCCGTGCCGGTGGGCCTGGACCGTTTCGGGCTGCGGGTCCGCTTCGTACCGGAAGCCGGGGGCCGGCGGACCTTCGACGCCCGCTTCGACTTCCCCGAGCCGGTCCGGGACGTGGCCGGACTGCGCCGGGCCCTGCACGCCCTCTTCGACGCCGCGGCGGACTGACCGCCGCGGCGCCCCTCACTCGCCCCGCTCGCCGGCCTCCCCGCGCAGCCGGGCCCGGACCCGCTCGGCGACATCGGCGTAGCGCGCCTCGGCGCCGTGCCGGGTGGGGGTGTAGTAGCGCGTGCCGTGCACCGCGTCGGGGGCGTACTGCTGGGCGGCGATCCCGCCGGGCAGGTCGTGGGGGTAGCGGTACCCCTGGCCGTGGCCGAGTTTCTGGGCGCCCTGGTAGTGGCTGTCCCGCAGGTGCGCGGGGACCGGTCCGGCCTTGCCGGCCCGGACGTCGGCGAGCGCGGCGTCTATCGCCAGGTACGCGGCGTTGGACTTCGGCGCCAACGCGAGCGCGATGGTGGCCTGGCTCAGCGTGATCCGGGCCTCGGGGAAGCCGATCAGCGCCACCGCCTGGGCCGCGGCCACCGCGGTCTGTAGCGCCGTCGGATCGGCCAGGCCGATGTCCTCGCTGGCGGAGATCATCAGCCGGCGGGCGATGAACCGCGGGTCCTCCCCCGCCTCGATCATCCGCGCGAGGTAGTGCAGCGCGGCATCGACGTCGGAGCCGCGGATCGACTTGATCAGCGCGCTGGCCACGTCGTAGTGCTGGTCGCCGGCCCGGTCGTACTTCACCGCCGCCCGGTCCACCGCCTCCTCCAGCGTCCGAAGGGTGATCTCCTGCTCCCCCTTGGCCAGCGCGGAGCCGGCCCCGGCCTCCAGCGCCGTCAGGGCCCGCCGGGCGTCCCCGCCGGCGATCCGCAGCAGGTGCGCCTCGGTGTCCTCGGGCAGCGTGACCGCCCCGGCCAGTCCGCGCGCGTCGGTCAGCGCGCGCCGCAGCAGGCCCCGCAGGTCGTCGTCGGTCAGCGGCTCCAGCGTCAGCAGCAGGGAGCGGGAGAGCAGCGGGGAGATCACCGAGAAGTAGGGGTTCTCGGTCGTGGCGGCGATCAGGGTGACCCAGCGGTTCTCCACCGCGGGCAGCAGGGAGTCCTGCTGGGCCTTGCTGAAGCGGTGGATCTCGTCGAGGAAGAGGACGGTCTCCTTGCCGTAGCCGCCCGAGGCGCGGCGGGCACCGTCGATGACCGCCCGGACCTCCTTGACGCCCGCGGTGATCGCGGACAGCTCGACGAAGCGCTTGTTCGTCGCCTGGCTGACGACGTAGGCCAGGGTCGTCTTGCCGATACCGGGCGGGCCCCACAGGAACACCGACGACGGGCCGGCCGGACCCCCGCTGCCCTCGCCCACCAGCCGCCGCAGCGGCGACCCGGGCTTGAGCAGATGCTGCTGGCCGACGACTTCGTCGAGGGTGCGCGGGCGCATGCGTACGGCGAGAGGGGACCTCGCCGGGTCCTTCTCCTGACGGGCTTCCGCGGCGGCGGTGAACAGGTCGGGCTCCACGTCTACGGAGCCTATGCCACCCCACTGACAACGCCCCGGCCCGCCGGGTGCGGCGGGCCGGGGCGCGAAGGATTCCGGACAGTCCGGGACGGCTCCCGGGCGGCACGGCTCAGAGCAGGCTGCTCCAGTACGACCACCAGCGGGTCAGGATCAGCAGCGCGATCACGCCGTACCAGAGCACCGGGACCACCCAGTGGAACTCCACCACCGCCTCGCGCAGGCCCCGGGGCGCCGGGAGGATGCCGTGCTTGAGGTTGTGGACCGTGGTGTACCAGAACATCAGGACCGTCACGCACCAGGTCAGCGTGCACCACAGGCAGAGCGCGTTGATGTCGTAGAGCGACTGGGTCATCAGCCACATGCAGAAGACCGACGCCAGCAGCGTGCCGGCGTTGAGGCCGAGCCAGTACCAGCGGCGGAAGCGGGCGCCCGCCAGCACGGCCATGCCGATCGCGATCACCACCGCGAAGCCGAGCAGCCCGGCCATCGGGTTGGGGAAGCCGAACACCTCCGCCTGCTTGCTCTGCATCACGCTGCCGCAGGAGATGATCGGGCTGAGGCTGCACGCCGGCTTGAAGTTCGGGTCCTTCAGCAGCTCGAACTTGTCCAGCGTGATGGCCCAGGCGGCCAGCCCGCCGAGCGCACCGGTGATCACCAGGAGCAGGGCGAGGCCGCGGCCGGCGCCGATGGGCTCCGCGGCGCCCCGCACCCGGTCGTCGTCGGTGGACACGTCGTCAAGCGCTGTCGTCGTCATATGGCCGTTCCGTCGGTCCGTGGGAAGGGGCGCCGTCAAGGCGTGGCGCGGCCGGCGGACCCGGCCGCGTCCCTCATTGTGCCGCACCTCCCTGTGGACCCGGGCTGTCCTGGGGGGATCCGGGGTGATTCCGCGGCCGGGGCGTTGACGCCGCGAGTCCCGGAAAGCGCCGGGGGCCCGGACGGCGCGCTGCCGTCCGGGCCCCCGGGGAAGCGGGGCGGGCCGCTCAGCCCAGCGCCCGCCGGACCTCCTCGACCACCGCGTCCAGCGCGACCGGCGTCTGCTCGCCGCTGGCCAGGTCCTTGAGCTGGACCACGCCCTCGGCCAGATCCCGCTCACCGGCCACCAGCGCCAGCCGGGCGCCGGAGCGGTTGGCGGACTTCATGGCGTTCTTCAGGCCCTTGCCGCCGTACGCGAAGTCGGTGGCGACACCGGCCAGGCGCAGCTCGGTGACCTTGCCGAACAGCACCCGGCGGGCCTCCTCGCCCAGCGGGACGGCGTAGACGGAGGTGGCGGCCGGGATGTCGAGGGCGATGCCCTCGGCCTCCAGGGCCAGCACCGTGCGGTCCACGCCCAGCGCCCAGCCGACGGACGGCAGCGCGGGCCCGCCGATCATCTCGGACAGGCCGTCGTAGCGGCCGCCGCCGCCCACCGCGGACTGCGAGCCCAGGCCGTCGTGGACGAACTCGAAGGTGGTGCGGGTGTAGTAGTCCAGGCCGCGGACCAGCTTCGGGTCGTCCTCGAAGGCCACCCCCGCCGCGGTCAGCAGCTCGCGGACCTGCTCGTGGTAGGTCTTGCACGCCTCGCAGAGGTAGTCGCGCAGCATCGGCGCGCCGATCAGCTGCTCCTGGACCGACTCGCGCTTGTCGTCCAGCACCCGCAGCGGGTTGATCTCGATCCGGCGGCGGGTGTCCTCGTCGAGCTCCAGACCGCGCAGGAAGTCCTGGAGCGCGGCGCGGTAGACGGGGCGGCACTCCTTGTCGCCGAGGGAGTTCAGCAGGATCCGGAAGTCGCGCAGGCCCAGCGACCGGTACGCCTGGTGGGCCAGGATGATCAGCTCGGCGTCCAGCGCCGGGTCCTCGGCACCGATCGCCTCCGCGCCGACCTGCGAGAAGTGCCGGTAGCGGCCCTTCTGCGGGCGCTCGTAGCGGTAGTAGGAGCCGGAGTACCACAGCTTGACCGGGAGGTTGCCGCCCTTGTGGAGGTTGGCCTCCAGCGCGGCGCGCAGCACCGAGGCGGTGCCCTCGGGGCGCAGCGCGAGCCGGTCCCCGCCCTTGGTCTCGAAGGCGTACATCTCCTTGGTGACGATGTCGGTGGACTCGCCGACACCGCGGGCGAACAGCTCGACGTTCTCGAAGCCGGGCGTCTCGATGTAGCCGTAGCCGGAGTTGCGCAGCGGCGCGGCGATCGCCTCGCGGACCGCCAGATACGTCGCGGAGTTCGGCGGGATCAGGTCGTAGGTGCCCTTGGGGGCCTGAAAGGTGCTCACGGAAGGTCTCGTCACATTCCTCGTCGCGGAGCGGCGGTCGGGTCGCCGTCTCCGAGGCCGGCGGCCACCTGCCGGAGGAAGGGGTTGGTGGCGCGCTCGCGGCCGATGGTGGTCTGGGGGCCGTGGCCGGAGAGCACCACGGTCGAGTCGTCCAGCGGGAGGCACACGCGCTCCAGCGACTGGAGGATCTCGGCGTGGTCGCCGCCCGGCAGGTCGGTGCGTCCGATGGAGCCGGCGAACAGCAGGTCGCCCGAGAAGAAGACCGGCGGAACGTCCGCCTGCTCGGGCAGCCGGAAGGTCACCGACCCCTTGGTATGGCCCGGTGCGTGCGCGACCGAGAACGCCATCCCGGCCAGTTCCAGGGCGCTGCCATCGGCCAGCTCCTTGACGTCGTCCGGCTCGCCCACGGTCAGCTCGCCCATGAGCTGCTGACCGATGGAGCGGCCGAGGGCCTTCTCCGGGTCGCTCATCATGTAGCGGTCCTCGGGGTGGATCCAGGCGGGGACGCCGTGCGCCCCGCACACCGGGACGACCGACGCGACGTGGTCGAGGTGGCCGTGGGTGAGGATGACCGCGACGGGCTTGAGCCGATGCTTCCTGAGCGTCTCCTCGACGCCGGGGGCCGCCTGGTGGCCCGGGTCGATGATCACGCACTCCTCGCCTGCGGCGGGGGCGACCAGGTAGCAGTTGGTCCCCCAGGCCCCGGCGGGGAACCCGGCAATCAGCACGTTCGTCCTTAAAGATCGGCGGGGGGCGGTCGGCGGGACCGCGCCCGGAACATCTCGGCAGCTCCAGAGCCTACCGGCGGGACTCCCGGCAGGGCGAACCCGTATACGGTACGGCCACGGCAGACGGCAGCGACGGATGGCGTCAGAGAGGGGACGACCGGTGGTCAGCAAGGACCGGCGGCGGCGCGAGCTCGCCCGGCAGAAATACGCCCGCCAGCAGCAGCGGCGGACCGAGTCCGCCCGGCGGACCAGGCGCCGCAACGTCATCCTCGCCGGGGTGGTGGCCCTCGCGCTGGCCGCCGGCGCCGCCGCGTACGCCTCCGTCTCGCTGTCCGGCGGCGACCGCACGCGCTCGGACGGGGCCGCCCCGCCGGCCGACCCGTGCGCCCGTCCCGCCAAGGGCGCCCCGGCGGCGAAGACGTGGCCCGAGGAGCCCGCGATGACCGTCGACACCTCGGCGTCGTACACCGCCGAGCTGTCCACCACCTGCGGCCGGATCGCCTTCGCCATGGACGCGGCCAAGGCGCCGCACACCGTCAACTCCTTCGCGTTCCTGGCCGGTCAGGGCTACTTCGACCACACCCGCTGCCACCGCCTGGTCGACCAGGGGATCCACATCCTGCAATGCGGCGACCCGAAGGGCACCGGCCAGGGCACACCCGGCTACACCCTCCCCGACGAGAACCTCCGCGACCCTCGGATCAAGGGCGGTGTCTATCCGGCGGGCACGGTCGCCATGGCCAACCGCTACGACGGCAAGGACCCCAAGACCCGGAATTCCGGCGGGAGTCAGTTCTTCCTCGTCTACGAGGACAGCCGGCTGCCCGCGGACTACACGCCGTTCGGCCGGATCACCGGCGGCCTGGACGTGCTGCGCAAGATCGCCGCCGCCGGTTCGCACCCCGACCCGGCGCACGGCAGCACCGCGCCCGACGCCACGGTCGTCATCGACCGGGCGGCGGTCCGCAAGAGCTGACCGGCGGCGGCCGGCACGGGTGCGCCTCCCGGCGTCCCCACCGCAAGTCCGGTCGTGCTGGATGCGGACAGCCGACCGCCGGTCGCCTAGATTGGCGTTGTGTAGGGTGCCTGCTCCGACGGCCTGCCACCCTCACCGCAATTCAGCCCGTCGGCCGGCCGGGGCGCTGCCCCGCCGGACAGAAACTGTGGACGATGCCGGGGGGCCGCACGCCCGCGCCGGCATCATGTGGAGGAGGCGCTGTGAGCAGCGACCCATGGGGCCGCGTCGATGAGACGGGGACCGTGTACGTGCGTACCGCCGACGGCGAGCAGGTCGTCGGATCGTGGCAGGCGGGCACTCCCGAGGAGGCTCTCGCCTACTTCGAGCGCAAGTATGAGGGCCTGGTCGTGGAGATCGGCCTCCTGGAGCGGCGGGTCAGGACCACCGACCTCTCGGCGAAGGACGCCCTGACCGCGATCGAGCACCTGCGGACGCAGGTCGACGAGCACCACGCGGTGGGTGATCTCCAGGCCCTGCGCGAGCGCCTGGACGCCCTGGTCAGCACGGTCGAGTCGCGGCGCGAGGAGCGCAAGGCGGCCAAGGCCCGGCAGGCCGACGAGGCGCGGCAGGCCAAGGAGAAGCTGGTCGCCGAGGCCGAGGAGCTGGCGGCCAGCGAGCAGTGGCGGGCGGCCGGTGAGCGGCTGCGCGCACTGGTGGACACCTGGAAGGGCCTGCCCCGCCTGGACCGCAAGACCGACGACGAGCTGTGGCACCGCTTCTCGCACGCCCGGTCGGCGTTCTCCAAGCGGCGCAAGGCGCACTTCGCGTCGCTGGACGCGCAGCGCGAGGAGGCCCGCAAGGCCAAGGAGAAGCTGGTCGCCGAGGCCGAGGCGCTGTCCGGTTCGACGGACTGGGCCGCCACCGCGGCCCGCTACCGCGAGCTGATGCAGGAGTGGAAGGCCGCCGGCCGCGCCCAGCGCGAGCACGAGGACGACCTGTGGAACCGTTTCCGCGGCGCCCAGGACGTCTTCTTCCAGGCGCGCAGCGAGGTCTTCGCCGAGCGCGACGCCGAGCAGCGGGAGAACCTCACCCGCAAGGAGGAGCTGGCCGCCGAGGCCGAGAAGCTGCTCCCGGTCACCGACCTGAAGGCGGCCCGGGCCGCGTTCCGGGGGATCAACGAGCGGTGGGAGGCCATCGGCCACGTGCCGCGCGACGCCCGCCCCCGGATCGAGGGCCGGATGCACGCCGTGGAGCGGGCCATCCAGGACGCCGAGGAGGCCGAGTGGCGGCGGACCAACCCTGAGGCGCGGGCCCGCGCCGCGGGGCTGACCGGGCAGCTCCAGGACGCCGTCGACAAGCTGCGGCAGCAGATCGACGCGGCCCGGGCGGCCGGCAACACCGCCAAGGCCGACAAGCTCGGCCGGGAGCTGGAGGGCCGCCAGGCGCTGCTGGACCAGGCGCTCAAGGGCCTGGAGGAGTTCGGCGGCTGAGGGCCGCACCGTGCCGTACGCGACGGCCCGCCGGGAGGTTCCGGCGGGCCGTCGCGCGTCTCGCGCCCCGGTCAGCCGCGGCTGCGCCGGCCGGTCTCCAGCAGGTCCAGGGCGTGCTTGAGCACCTCGCACGCCTGGATGTGGTTGCCGGACTCCTGGAGCAGGTCCGCCAGCCGCCGGCAGACCAGCACCGCCTCCGGGCCGTAGACCTGGCGGGCCTGGTGGAACGCCTGCTCCAGGACCTCGATGGCCTCCCTGGTCTGCCCGGTCTCGGCGAGGAGTTCGGAGAGTTCCAGCTGGACCGGCAGCAGGCCGTCCCCGCCGCCCGGACCGCGCTCCTGGAGGGCGAGCCGGAGCACCGGCAGCGCGTCCCGGTGGTCGCCGGCCGCGCGCAGCATCCGGGCCAGGCCCAGGCCGGACGCGACCATGGCGGCGCGGACCTCGGAGTCCAGCACCGGGCCGGCGGGAGCCCGGCGGCGCTGTGCCAGCGCGCGGTTGCGGGCCAGGGGCAGCCGGCCGACGCCGTTCTCCTGGGCGCGCTGCGGCTGCGGCCGGTTCTTCGCGCGCAGCCGCTCGTCCAGGGCCCGGTAGAGGGTGTCCAGGTCGATCAGCTCGGGGCCGTCGGCGATGCCGTGCTGGAGGATGCCGAGGAGTTCGCCGGTGAAGGCGGTGTGGCGTTCGCCGTCCGGGGCCAGCGCGACCCGGTCGCGCGGCGAGGCGGTCAGCACGTACGCGCCGTCCACCGCGGCCTGGGCGGCCAGTACGCCGTCGCCGCCGGCGAGCGTGCGGGCGGCCCGGCCGCTGAAGCAGCAGTCCAGTACGACGATCTTGCGGCGGGCGCGGGCGCCCCGGATGGCGCCGCGCAGGTGCTGGTAGGCGACCGCGGTGTAACCGACACTGTCGCGGGAGCCGGTCAGGCCGAGGTAGAGGTCGGCCGACTCGGAGTCCCGCATGCCGTGGCCCGCGAAGTAGACGACGAGGGTGTCGGTGGCCTCGTCGCCGGCGCGGTGCACGGGATCGAGCATCGCGGCGGCGTGCGCCGGGTCGAGCACCACCTCGCAGTGCTGCGCGGGCAGGCCCCAGACCGTGGGGTCGCCGAGCAGTCCGGCCAGGTCGCGGAGGTTGGCGGCGACGGCCGGGAGGGCGTCGAGGTGGCGGTAGGCGGCGGTGCCGAGCAGCACGGCCCGGGAGGCGGCCGGATCAGGCAGTTGGGCCATCGCCCCCGGGCTCCCCGCTTCCCGCGCCCCCCGGACCCGTGCCGCCGCCGTCCGCCGGACCGGCGGTGCCGTCGAGCAGGGCGATGATGCGGCGGACGGTCTCCGCGTCGCCGGGCGCGCCGCGCTCGATGCGGATCTCCACGCCCCGGGAGCGCAGGGTCAGTCCGGGGGCGCGGCGGCGGCTGTCCCGCCACTGGAGGATCGAGACCGCCAGCGAACCGGCCGACACCGCGGTGGTGACGGCCAGTTGGAGCAGGTCGAAGCCGAGGCCCATCTCGCCGGGCCGGGGCGCGCGGCCGGCGGCCAGGGTGCCGCCCACCTGGCGGCGCAGCTCCTCGTCGTTGCGCAGCCACTGGAGCAGGGACCGGAGTTCGGCCTCCGCGTCGCCCCCCGGCTCGGTCTCCGCCCGTACGTCGAGATCAGTCATGATCCCTCCCCCTCTTCCGCTCGGTCCCGGCGTTGACCCGGGAGAACAGTTCCAGTGCTTCCGCGCCGGCGCCCAGCCGCGCCAGGCACACGGCCTGCCAGTACTGGCTGGTCAGCGTGGTCGGATGGTCCGGGCCCAGCGCCGAGGCGCACACCTGGGAGACCGCGGTGAGCATCCGCACCGCCTCCTGGAGGTCGCCGCGCAGGACGAGGTTGACCGCCTCGCGCTGCCGGGACCGGGCGCTGGCCGCGGTCATGCTGCTGAGCATCAGCTGGCGGGTGCCGTCGCTGAGGGTCAGCGGCCGCTGGACGTCCCCGGCGGCGGTCCTCGACTGCGGGATCGCGGCCCAGTCCAGCACCTCCATCCCGGAGGACTCCAGGACCGGCGGGCTGTAGACGAACTCCACGGCCTGCTCGCGGACGCGGTCGGCGACCAGTGCGACCAGCGCGTCCTCACCGCCCGTGGCGGCCTCGCCGAGCACCGCCTCGGCCTCGGCGGCCGTCGGCCGCCGCCCCGGGTCCTGCCGGCACAGCGCGTCCACCAGCCGCGCCAGGGAGTCCGGGACACCGGTGTCCGCCCGCCCGGCCAGCGGCGGGACGCCCGGGCCGACCGCCAGCTCCACCAGCGCGCCGACGTCGACGGCCCCGGTGCCCAGCGGCGGCGTCCCGGTCAGCATGAGGTACAGGCAGGCCCCCAGGCCGTACAAGTCAGCCGGCGAGCCCGGGAGTTGGCCCTGTATCAGCTCGGGCGGCATGTACTGCGGGGTGCCCAGCAGCGCGCCGGCGCGGGTGATGGCCGGCTCCTCGGCGAGCCGGGCGAGCCCAAAGTCCTGGAGCACCACCCGGCCGGCCCGGGTGACGGAGACGTTGGTCGGTTTCACATCGCGGTGCAGCACCCCGGCCGCGTGGGCGGCGGCCAGCGCCCGGCACATCCCCAGGGCGACGCCGGCGGCCACCGGCGGCGGCAGCGGCCCCTGGCCGGCCACCAGGTCGGCGAGGTTCACCCCGTCCAGCAGCTCCATGACGAAGTACGGCGCGCCCTCGTGGACACCGCTGTCGTAGACCTGCACCACGCCCGGGTGGCTGACCCGGGCCAGTGCCTGGGCCTCCCGCCGGAAGCGGTGCAGGGCCTCCGAACCGTCGTCCAGGCCGCCGGCGGCCAGCAGCCGCTTGACCGCGACCCGGCGCTCCAGCGCGGTGTCCACCGCCTCGTGGACGGCGCCCATCCCGCCCCGCCCGATCAGCCGGACCAGGCGGTACCGGCCGCCGAGCACGTCCTCCCCCATCGTCTGCTCCCCCTCGCCCGTGCCGGGCCGCGTGCGGTCAGGGCCTGCGGGCCGACGTCACCCGGTAGACGTCGTAGACGCCTTCCACGCTCCGGACGGCCTTCAGGACGTGGCCCAGGTGCTTGGGATCGCCCATCTCGAAGGTGAAACGCGAGGTGGCGACCCGGTCCCGGGAGGTCTGCACCGCCGCGGAGAGGATGTTGACGTGCTGGTCGGACAGCACCCGGGTGACGTCCGACAGCAGCCGGGAGCGGTCCAGCGCCTCCACCTGGATGGCGACCAGGAAGACCGAGGACTGGGTCGGCGCCCACTCGACCTCCAGGATCCGCTCGGGCTGCCGGGACAGCGAGTCCACGTTGACGCAGTCCGCGCGGTGCACCGAGACGCCGCTGCCGCGGGTGACGAACCCGATGATCGGGTCCCCGGGCACCGGCGTGCAGCAGCGCGCCAGCTTGACCCACACATCGTCCACGCCCTTGACGACCACGCCCGGGTCGGCGCTGGACCGGCGCTTGGAGCGCGGCCGGATCGGCGTGGACTCGGCGATGTCCTCGGTGGCCTCGTCCTGCCCGCCGAGCGCCTGCACCAGCTTCTGGACGACGCCCTGCGCGGCGACGTGGCCCTCACCGATGGCGGCGTAGAGCGAGGAGATGTCCGGGTAGCGCATCTCGTGCGCCAGGGTGACCAGGGAGTCGCCGGTCAGGATCCGCTGGATCGGGAGGTTCTGCTTGCGCATCGCGCGGGCGATGGCGTCCTTGCCCTGCTCGATGGCCTCGTCGCGGCGCTCCTTGGAGAACCACGCGCGGATCTTGTTGCGGGCCCGCGGGGACTTCACGAAGCTCAGCCAGTCGCGGGACGGGCCCGCGCCGGGCGCCTTGGAGGTGAAGACCTCCACCAGGTCGCCGTTGTCCAGCGTCGATTCGAGCGGGACCAGCCGCCCGTTGACCCGCGCCCCTATCGTGCGGTGGCCGACCTCGGTGTGCACCGCGTAGGCGAAGTCGACCGGGGTGGCGCCGGCCGGCAGCGCTATCACGTCGCCCTTGGGCGTGAAGACGAAGACCTCGTTGCGGGAGAGGTCGAAGCGCAGCGACTCCAGGAACTCGCCCGGGTCCTCGGTCTCCTTCTGCCAGTCCAGCAGCTGCCGCAGCCAGGCCATGTCGTTGACGGTGTCCTGGCCGGCGCCCTTGCCGGTGCCCCTGGGCGCGTCGGTGCGCACCTTGGAGGCGCCGGCGACCGCCTCCTGCTTGTACTTCCAGTGTGCGGCGATGCCGTACTCGGCGCGCCGGTGCATGTCGAAGGTGCGGATCTGGAGTTCCACGGGCTTGCCGTTGGGCCCGATCACCGTCGTGTGCAGCGACTGGTACATGTTGAACTTCGGCATCGCGATGTAGTCCTTGAACCGGCCGGGGACCGGATTCCACCGCGCGTGGATGGTGCCGAGGGCCGCGTAGCAGTCCCGGACGGTGTCGACGAGGACGCGGATGCCCACCAGGTCGTAGATCTCGGCGAAGTCGCGGCCGCGCACGATCATCTTCTGGTAGACGCTGTAGTAGTGCTTGGGGCGGCCGGTGACGGTGGCCTTGATGCGGGCGGCGCGCAGATCGGCCTGGACCTCGTCGGTCACTATCGCGAGGTACTCGTCGCGCTTGGGGGCGCGCTCGGCGACCAGCCGGACGATCTCGTCGTACATCTTGGGGTAGAGGATCGCGAAGGCGAGGTCCTCCAGCTCCCACTTGATGGTGTTCATGCCCAGCCGGTGCGCCAGCGGGGCGTAGATCTCCAGGGTCTCGCGGGCCTTCTTCTCCTGCTTCTCCCGCTTGAGGTAGCGCATGGTGCGCATGTTGTGGAGCCGGTCGGCGAGCTTGATGACCAGCACGCGCGGGTCCTTGGCCATCGCCACGACCATCTTGCGGACGGTCTCGGCCTGCGCGGCCTCGCCGAACTTGACCTTGTCCAGCTTGGTGACGCCGTCCACCAGCAGCGCGACCTGGTCGCCGAAGTCCCGGCGCAGGGTGTCCAGGCCGTACTCGGTGTCCTCGACGGTGTCGTGCAGCAGCCCCGCCATCAGCGTCGCCGGGTCCATGCCCAGCTCGGCGAGGATGGTGGTGACCGCGAGCGGGTGGGTGATGTACGGGTCGCCGCTCTTGCGCTTCTGGCCGCGGTGCCAGCGCTCGGCGACCTGGTAGGCCCGTTCGACCTGGCGCAGCGTGGCCGTCTCGATCTTGGGGTCGTTGGCGCGCACCGCGCGCAGCAGCGGCTCCAGGACCGGGTTGTACGGGCTGGAGCGCTGGACGCCCAGCCGGGCGAGGCGGGCCCGGACGCGGTTGGGCGAGCCGGAGCGGCCGGGCGGGGCGGGCGGCAGCGGCTTGGCCGGCTGCTGCGGCGCGGGGGCCGGGCGGGACCGGCCGGCGGGCGCGGCGGGTCCGTCGGCCGCGCCCGGCCGCTCGGGCTTCGGCGCGTCGGAGGAAGCCGCGGGCTGCGGCTTCGGCTCGTCCGGGCGCACGGCGGGGGTGCCCGCCGGACGCGGTCCGGGGGAGAGCGGCTGGGCCTCGTCTGGCAAGGGCACTCCTCATGCGGGTACGGACCCCGTGGCCTAGAAGCGGCCGGGGTGCCATGGTATCGAGCCCATGGCCACAGCTGCCGGGTGGCCATGGTTCCGTACATGACACAGCAGCGGGGGCACCCGGAATGTTCCGGATGCCCCCGCTGCGCGGACGGCTGCCGGGCGGGTGCCCGGCGGCGGCTCAGACCGTGATCAGAGCCTCCAGCGGAGCACCCTTCAGGCCCGGCTCCAGCCGCTCCCGGCCGGCCAGGAAGCCCAGCTCCAGGAGCACCGCCAGGCCCGCGACCTCGGCGCCGGCCCGGCGGATGAGCTGGAGCGACGCGTCGGCGGTGCCGCCGGTGGCGAGCACGTCGTCGATCACCAGGACCCGGTCACCGGGCGCCAGCGCGTCGGCGTGCACCTCGATCTCGGCGGTGCCGTACTCCAGCTCGTACGCCTGGCCGAGCGTCGCGCCGGGCAGCTTGCCGGCCTTGCGGACCGGTACGAAACCGATACCGGCGGCCACCGCGACCGGCGCGGCGAGGATGAAGCCGCGGGCTTCCAGACCCACCACCTTGTCGGCCCGGAAGCGCGCGCAGAGGTCGGCGAAGGCCCCGGTCAGCGCGCGGAACGCGGCCGGGTCGGCGAGCAGCGGGGTGATGTCCTTGAACATCACACCCGGCTGCGGATAGTCCGGGACGTCCGAGATCCGGCTGAGCAGCAGCTCGCGGAGTTCGGCGGGGGCGGTCACCGGCGCCTCCCGGAGGGACGGCCGCGGCCACCGCGGTTGCGGGCGGTCGGCTGCGGGCCGACGACCGCGGCACCCGCGTCGTCGTCGCCGTCCTCCGCCGCGTCCGGGTCCGCCTGGCGGGCGGCCTCCTTGGCGGCGGCCGAGGCGCGCTTGGCGGCGACCCGCTTGGCCAGCGCCTTCATCTGCGGCTCGCCGTTCTTCAGGTCGGCGACCAGCGGCGTCGCGATGAAGATCGACGAGTAGGCACCGGCGGCCAGACCCACGAAGAGGGCCAGCGAGATGTCGTTGAGCATGCCCGCGCCGAGGACCCCGCCGCCGACGAACAGCAGCCCGGCGACCGGCAGCAGCGCCACCACCGTGGTGTTGATCGAACGGACCAGGGTGCCGTTGATGCTGCGGTTGGCGACCTCGCTGTACGTGAAGCGGGTCTGCTTGGTGATGTCCTTGGAGGCTTCCTTGAGGCTGTCGAAGACCACGACGGTGTCGTAGAGCGAGTAGCCGAGGATGGTCAGCAGGCCGATGACCGTGCCGGGGGTGACCTCGAAGCCGACCAGGGCGTAGACGCCGACGGTGATCGTCAGGTCGTGGACCAGCGCGACCAGCGCGGCGACCGCCATCCGCCACTCGAAGGCGATGGCGAGGTAGAGCACCACGAGGACCATGAAGATCCCCAGGCCCAGCCACGCCTTGTCGGCGATCTGCTCGCCCCAGCTCGGGCCGACCAGCTGGGTGTTGACGTCCTTGACCGGGACCTTGAGGTCCTTGGCGATCTCCTCCTGCACCGGCAGCGACTGCTTGGTGTCCAGACCGCTGATCTGGATGCGCAGCGCACCGCCGCCGAGCTGCTGCACCATCGCCTGGTGGCCGGGGGCCGCGGACTCGGCGTGGTGCTGGGCCTCGGTGGTGGAGACCGAGGTCTTCGGGGTGGTGAAGACCGCGCCGCCGGAGAACTCGATGCCCATGTTCAGGCCGCGCACCGCCAGGCCGACGATGGCCGTGATGGTGATGAGGATCGAGATGCCGTACCAGATCTTCCGCTTGCCGATGAAGTCGTAGCCGACCTCACCGCGGTAGAGCCGGGCGCCGAGGTTGCCGAGCTTGGACATCTCACGCCTCCTTCGTCTGGGTGGGGGCGGTGCGACGACGGCGCAGCGGCGGCCGGGCGCCCAGGCGCCGGGGATCCAGACCGGACCAGGGGTGGCCGTCGTGGAAGAACGTCCGCCGGGCCAGCAGCGTCATCAGGGGCTTGGTGAAGAGGAAGACCACGACCACGTCGAGCAGGGTGGTCAGGCCCAGCGTGAACGCGAAGCCCTGCACCTTGCCGACGGTGACGATGAACAGCACCGCCGCGGCCAGGAACGACACGAAGTCGGAGACCAGGATCGTGCGGCGGGCCCGCGGCCAGCCGCGCTCCACGGCCGGGCGCAGCGTGCGGCCCTCGCGGATCTCGTCCCGGATGCGCTCGAAGTAGACGATGAACGAGTCGGCGGTGATACCGATGGCGACGATGGCGCCGCAGACCGCCGGGAGGTTCAGCGCGAATCCGATGGCCGGGCCGAGCAGCGTCATGATCGTGTACGTCAGGACCGCCGAGACGCCCAGGCTCGCCAGGGCGACCAGCGCCAGCCCGCGGTAGTAGGCGACGAGGTAGATGACGACCAGCGCCAGGCCGATGGCACCGGCGATCAGGCCGGCCCGCAGCTGCTCGCCGCCGAGCGCCGCGGTGACCGTGGTCTCGTCGTCGATCTTGAAGGACAGCGGCAGGGCACCGTACGACAGCATGTTGCCGAGGTCCTCGGCGGACTGCTGGGTGAAACCGCCGGAGATCGTGGCGTTGCCGCCGTTGAGCCGCTCGCTGACGCGCGGGTCGGAGACCACCGCGCCGTCCAGCACGATCGCGAACTGGTTCTGCGGCTGCGCCTTGGTGGCGAGCTTGCCGGTGACGTCCGCGAACTTCTTGCCGCCGTCGGAGGTGAAGTCCATCTGGACGATCCAGCCCTGGCCCTGCTGGCTGTCGAAGACGGCCTTGGCGTCCTTGACGTCGGTGCCCTCGACGCCGACCGGGCCGAGCACGTACTTCTGCGTACCGTCGTCCTTGCAGGCCACGACCGGGTCGCCGGGCTTGGCACCGGCGGCCTGCTCATTGGCCTGGGCCAGGCTCTTCTTGCTGGAGCAGTCCAGCGCGGCGTACTGCTTCTGCAGGGCCGGCGGGATGTCGGCGCCGCCGGGGACCGGCGGGGTGGGCTGCGCGGACGGCTTGTCCGACGCGGAGCCGGACGGCGAGGCGGACGGCTTCTTCAGCGCGTCGGTGACCGCGCGGCCCTGAGTGGTGGCGCTGGCGCTGGGCGTCGGCGAGGCGCTCTGCTGCGCGCCGGACTTGCCGCCGGTGGACTTCTCGCCGCCCTTGCCGCTCTGGGAGGGGCTCGGGGTGGGCTCGGGCGCCTTGGCGCCGGGACCGGTGGTCAGCACCGGCCGGAAGGCGAGCTGGGCGGTGGTCCCGACCTGCTGGCGGGCCTGCTTCGCGTCCGTCCCCTTGGGGATGTTCACGATGATGTGGTTGCTGCCCTGCGTCTGGACCTCGGACTCGGTCACACCGAGACCGTTGACCCGCCGCTCCATGATGCCGGCGGCGGTGTTCATGTTGGTCTCGTTGATCGCGTTGGGCCTGCCCGGCTGGTTCTGCGCCGCCAGCGTGAAGCTGGTGCCGCCCGCGAGGTCGATGCCCAGTCTCGGGGTCAGCGTGCCGGAGTAGAACATGCCTCCGACCAGCGCCGCCATCGCGATCAGGACCAGGATCAGGGTGCGCCCCGGATGCCCCTGGCTCGCGGGCGCCCGCCGGCCCTTTTTCGCTGCTGCCACCTTGTCGTTTCTCCCTGTCCAACCCCTCGGCCTGGGGTGTCTGCCGAGCGGCCACGAAGTGTTGTGGGGACGTGCCCCCGCCGGAGCCTAAACCGTCCGGGAACCGCGGTGCGCCCGATCGGGGGTGCGCCGCGGTTCCCCGCTACGGAACGGACTACTTCGCGTCGGCGCCGCCGGCCTTCTTGCCGTCCTCGGCGGCACCGGCCTCGCCGGCCGCGGCGTCCTCGGCGTCGGCATCCTTGGCGTCCTTGGCGTCCTTGACGTCCTTGGCCTCGTCGGCGGCGGGCTCGGCGGCGTCACCGGTGCCGGCCTTGCCCAGGTCGATCTTGCCGGCCGCGTCACCCTTTTCGGTGGCCTCGTCGGCGGCGGTCAGCGACGAGACGTCGTCCGGCACGGCCGGGTGGTCCTCGGCGGCCGGCTCGGCACCGTCCAGGATGCGGTTGTACTCCTCATCCGCGAGCACCGCGCCGATGGCGTTCTTGGCGTAGATGGCGTGCACGCCGGGGGCGACCTCCAGGAGGACGGTGTCCTCGTGGATTTCCTTGACGGTGGCGTACATGCCGCCGATCGTCCGGACGCCGGTGCCGGGCTGCATCTCATCGCGCATCTGCTGGGCCGCCTGCTGCTTCTTCTTGGCGGACCGCGTCATCAGGAACATGGCCCCGATGAGGACGATGAAGGGGAGGAGAGTCACGATATTGGGCACGGGACGGAAATCCTTCGCACGACCGCGCTCTCGCGGTCTCTTATAGCGGGGTGGAAATACCGTCCATACGGACGGCATCGGCGGAGTCTAAGCGAGTCCGCACCACAGGAACAACGCCCAGCATCGCACCGCAGTTCCTGACCGGGCGAGTCCCCGCGCCGTCAGGCCCCGAACAGGCCGGGCTGGCCGGCGCCGCCCGCCTGCTGCGGCGGTACCAACCCCAGGTGCGCCCAGGCCGCCGGGGTCGCGACCCGGCCGCGCGGCGTACGGGCCAGCAGCCCCTCCCGCACCAGGAACGGCTCGGCGACCTCCTCGACCGTCTCCCGCTCCTCCCCCACCGCGACCGCGAGGGTGGACAGCCCCACCGGACCGCCGCCGAAGAGCTTGAGCAGCGCGGTGAGCACCGCGCGGTCCAGCCGGTCCAGCCCGCGGGCATCGACCTCGTAGACGCCCAGCGCCTGCGCGGCGACCTCGCGGGTGATCACGCCGTCGGCCTTGACCTGGGCGTAGTCGCGGACCCGGCGCAGCAGGCGGTTGGCGATACGGGGCGTGCCCCGGGAGCGGCCGGCGATCTCCGCGGCGCCCTCGGTCTCTATCGCCACGTCCAGCAGACCGGCGGAGCGGTGGAGGACGCGCTCCAGCTCGGCGGGGGCGTAGAACTCCATGTGGCCGGTGAAGCCGAACCGGTCGCGCAGCGGCGGCGGCAGCAGACCGGCCCGGGTGGTCGCCCCGACCAGGGTGAAGGGCGGCAGCTCCAGCGGGATGGCGGTGGCGCCCGGGCCCTTGCCGACGATCACGTCGACCCGGAAGTCCTCCATCGCCATGTAGAGCATCTCCTCGGCCGGCCGGGACATCCGGTGGATCTCGTCGAGGAAGAGCACCTCGCCCTCCTGGAGGGAGGAGAGGATGGCCGCCAGATCGCCGGCGTGCTGGATGGCCGGGCCCGAGGTGATCCGGATCGGGGCGCCCATCTCGGCCGCGATGATCATGGACAGGGTGGTCTTGCCCAGGCCGGGCGCGCCGGAGAGCAGCACGTGGTCGGCGGTGGCCCCGCGCGCGCGGGCCGCCTTCAGCACCAGGTCGAGCTGCTCGCGGACCCGCTCCTGGCCGACGAACTCCGCCAGGTCCTTGGGCCGCAGCGCGGCCTCGACGGCGGTCTCCTCGCCGTCGGCGTCGGCCGCCACCAGCCGGTCGGCCGGCGCACCGGCGGTCTCCTCGGCGGACGGTGCGGTGTCGTCCCAGTTCACTGCGGAATGCCTCGCGGGGTCGGGGCGGCCGGGCCGCCTGCGGGGTGGTCGTGCGGTCGGGGGCGCGGGGCCGGGGCGGCGGGCCGCCGGGGGCCGCTCATCGCGCGCGGTTGAGCGTCTGCAGCGCCGCCCTCAGCAGCTGCGGCACCTGCGGGGTGCCGCCCGCGGCGGCGGCCGCCTCGGCCTGCGGCGCGACCGCCGCGACCGCCTCGTCGGCCTCCCGGGCGGCGTAGCCCAGGCCGACCAGCGCGGCCTGGAGCTGGTCACGCCAGCCGGCCGGCACCGCGGCCCCGGCGGCCGGGCGGGCACCGCCGGTGGGCGCACCGAGCCGATCCTTCAGCTCCAGCAGCAGCTTCTGGGCGCCCTTCTTGCCGATGCCCGGTACGGCTGTCAGCGCCTTCTCGTCGCCGGTGGACACCGCCAGCCGCAGCGCGTCCGGGGAGTGCACCGCGAGCATCGCCTGGGCCAGCCGGGGGCCGACGCCGCTGGCGGTCTGGAGCAGCTCGAAGGTCTGCCGCTCGTCGTCGTCGGCGAAGCCGTAGAGGGTGAGGGAGTCCTCGCGGACGACGAGGGAGGTGGCGAGCCGGGCGGGCTCGCCGACCCGGAGGCCGGAGAGGGTGTTCGGCGTGCACTGGACGGCCATGCCGATGCCGCCGACCTCGACGACGGCGGTGTCCGGTGCCAGGGCCGCGACCGGGCCGGAGACGAAGGCGATCATCGGGTGGTGCCCTTCAGCGTGCGTACGGGAACGGGGGTGCGGCGGGCGGCGGCCCGGGCCTGCTGGAGGCGGTTGACCGCGGGGGCGCGCCAGATGTGGCAGATGGCCAGGGCGAGGGCGTCGGCGGCGTCGGCCGGCTTGGGCGGCGCGGTGAGCCGCAGCAGCCGGGTGACCATGGCACCGACCTGGGCCTTGTCGGCCCGCCCCGAGCCGGTGACCGCGGCCTTGACCTCGCTGGGCGTGTGCAGGGCGACCGGCAGGCCGCGGCGGGCCGCGCACAGCATGGCGACCGCGCTGGCCTGGGCGGTGCCCATGACCGTACGGACGTTGTGCTGGCTGAAGACCCGCTCGACGGCGACGTACTCGGGGCGGTGGGTGTCGAGCCACTCCTCTATACCGCGCTCGATCAGCACCAGGCGGTGCGCGGTGTCGGCGTCCGCCGGGGTCCGCACGACGCCGACGCCGGCCATCGTCAGCGGCCGCCCGGCCACCCCGTCCACCACGCCGACCCCGCACCGGGTCAGCCCCGGGTCCACCCCCAGCACCCTCATCGGCCCGCCCCTCGCCGTCGTTCGGTCGTCTGTTCCTTACGTTCTTGCAGGTTAGTGGGTGCCACTGACAAACCGACGGGCCGGCGGGGTGTGTCCCCGCCGGCCCGTCGCGACCGGTGCGCCTGGCGCGGCCGTCAGGCGTCGACCTTGGCCATGACCTCGTCGGACACGTCGAAGTTGGCGAAGACGTTCTGCACGTCGTCGCTGTCCTCCAGCGCGTCGATCAGCTTGAAGATCTTGCGCGCGGCCTCTTCCTCCAGCTCGACCTGCATGGTCGGGACGAAGTTGGCCTCGGCCGAGTCGTAGTCGATACCGGCCTCCTGGAGCGCGGTGCGGACCGCGACCAGGTCGGTGGCCTCGCTGAGCACCTCGAAGGACTCACCGAGGTCGTTGACCTCCTCGGCACCGGCGTCCAGGACCGCGCCCAGCACGTCGTCCTCGGTCAGCTCACCCTTGGGGACGATCACCACGCCCTTGCGGTTGAACAGGTACGACACCGAGCCCGGGTCGGCCATCGAGCCGCCGTTGCGGGTCATCGCGACCCGGACGTCGGACGCGGCGCGGTTGCGGTTGTCGGTGAGGCACTCGATGAGCACCGCGACGCCGTTGGGGCCGTAGCCCTCGTACATGATCGTCTCGTAGTCGGCGCCACCGGCCTCCAGGCCGGCGCCGCGCTTGACCGCGGAGTCGATGTTCTTGTTCGGGACCGACTGCTTCTTCGCCTTCTGGATGGCGTCGTACAGCGTCGGGTTGCCGTCCGGGTCGGCACCGCCCATCCGGGCCGCGACCTCGATGTTCTTGATCAGCTTCGCGAAGAGCTTGCCGCGCTTGGCATCGATCACGGCCTTCTTGTGCTTCGTCGTAGCCCATTTAGAGTGGCCGGACATCCGCCTGTCTCCTTCGCGTAACCAAATTCAGAAACGATCGCCCCAGATCCTACCGGGAGGGCCGGCGCTCCCCCGAACTCCACCCCTCGGCGGAGCGCTTACGCCCGCTCCCCCGCGGCGGCGGCCGCGCGCACCATCTCCACGAACAGCGCGTGGATCCGGTGGTCGCCGGTCAGCTCCGGGTGGAACGACGTGGCCAGGACGTTACCCTGCCGCACGGCCACCGTGTGACCACCGTACGTCGCCAGGACCTCCGCCGAGGCGCCGACCGACTCGACCCAGGGCGCCCGGATGAAGACGCCCTCCACCGGGCCGCCGCCGATTCCGGCGACCTCGATGGCCGCCTCGAACGACTCGTTCTGCCGCCCGAAGGCGTTGCGGCGCACGATCATGTCGATGCCGCCGAGGGTCTCCTGGTCGTCGCGGCCGTCCAGCAGCTTGTCGGCGACCATGATCATGCCGGCGCAGGTGCCGTAGACCGGCCGGCCCGCCCGCACGAAGGCGCGCAGCGGCTCCAGCATGCCGAAGGAGACCGCCAGCTTGGACATGGTGGTGGACTCGCCGCCCGGGATGACCAGGCCGCCGATCTCGGCGAGCTCCTCGGGGCGGCGCACCGGCCGGGCCGGGGCGCCGGCGTCCGCGAGCGCCCCGAGGTGCTCGCGGACGTCGCCCTGGAGCGCCAGCACACCGATGGTGGGAGTGGTGCTCATGTCGTCTCTGCGTCCTTACCAGCCGCGGTTGGCGTAGCGCTCGGTCTCGGGGAGGGTGTCGCAGTTGATGCCGACCATGGCCTCGCCGAGGTTGCGCGAGACGTCCGCGATGACCTTCGGGTCGTCGTAGAAGGTGGTGGCCTTCACGATCGCGGCGGCGCGCTTGGCCGGGTCGCCGGACTTGAAGATGCCGGAGCCGACGAACACGCCCTCGGCGCCGAGCTGGCGCATCAGCGCGGCGTCGGCCGGGGTGGCCACCCCGCCGGCGGAGAACAGCACGACCGGCAGCTTGCCCAGCTCGGCGACCTCCTTGACCAGCTCGTACGGGGCGCGCAGCTCCTTGGCGGCGGCGAACAGCTCGTTGTTGTCGCAGCCGCGCAGCTTGGCGATCTCGCCCTTGATCTGGCGCAGGTGGCGGACCGCCTCGACGACGTTGCCGGTGCCGGCCTCGCCCTTCGAACGGATCATGGCCGCGCCCTCGGCGATCCGGCGCAGGGCCTCACCGAGGTTGGTGGCGCCGCACACGAAGGGGGTGGTGAAGGCCCACTTGTCGGAGTGGTTGACCTCGTCGGCCGGGGTGAGGACCTCGGACTCGTCGATGTAGTCGACGCCGAGGGACTGGAGGACCTGGGCCTCGACGAAGTGGCCGATGCGGGACTTGGCCATCACCGGGATCGAGACGGCGTTGATGATGCCCTCGATCATGTCGGGGTCGGACATCCGGGCCACGCCGCCGTCCTTGCGGATGTCGGCCGGGACCCGCTCCAGGGCCATGACGGCGACCGCACCGGCGTCCTCGGCGATCTTCGCCTCTTCCGGCGTGACGACGTCCATGATCACGCCGCCCTTGAGCTGCTCGGCCATACCGCGCTTGACGCGCGCGGTTCCGGTCTCGGGGGTCTGGGGCGTGGTGGGCGTGCTGGACACGTTGACCTCACTCAATGCGGGTGGTTGTGCTTCGACGCCTACGTAACCGCTGGTGAGCGCCCCGGGGAAAGGGCCAATTAGAGGCCGGTGGCTTGTCCGGCGTGCGGTCTCAGCATCCGGACATTCCCCGCCCGGTCCGCGGCCGGTCAGCTCCCGGCCGAGCGGTCGTCCAGCACCGCCGGCGGCTCGTCGTCCATCTCGAACGCCATCGGGAACGGCGCGTGCCCGGCCAGCCGCAGGTAGCGGACCACCCGGTGCCGCCGGACCGCCCGCGCGGCGCGCACCGCGTCGTTGTGGAACCGGCGCGCCATCGGCACCCGCCGCACCGCCGCGGTCAGCTCCACCACCGTCCGCTCACCACCCGGCGCCTCCCGCACCGCCGCCAGCTGCCCCTCCTCCCCGAACACCGCGCGCAGCGCCTGGCTCAGCTCGCTCTCCGCGACCTCCCGGTGGTCCTCCTCCGCCTGCCGGGCGTCGTGCGCGGCCTGGTAGAGCACGATCGACGCCGCCGGGTCCAGCACCCCCGAGGTGCCCACCTCCTGCGCCACCGACGCCCGCCGCAGCAGCTGGGCGTCCAGCGCCGCCCGGGCCGCGTCGATGCGCGCGTGCAGACGGTCCAGCCGGCCGGCCGTCCAGCTCAGGTAGACACCGAGGAGAACGATCGCCGCGGCGATCCAGAAGATGGTGGTCACGGGCCGTTACGTTACCGCCCACGGGGGGCGGCGAACGTTGTCGGGTTTCCCGCCGTGCGCCTGTGGCGGGGCGCTTCCCACGTTGTCGGCTTTCCCGCCGTGGGGGTGCCTGTGCGTTGCGCCTCCGGCGCTCTGGGGCCCCTCGCTGCGCGGGGCGGGTCCCCGCTTCGCGGGGATTGGTGCCGCTGCGCGGGGCTGTTCGGCAGCGGTGCCGGGTCTGTGGGGTGGGGGGTGTTC
>NZ_JALMUV010000030.1 GCF_023155275.1 Streptomyces rhizoryzae | reverse complement strand
GGACGGTGGCCAGGACCGTGTTCGTGGCGCTGTCGATCACCGTCACGTTGTTCGAGGTCTGGTTGGCGATGTAGACGTTGCCGTTCGGCGCCACCGCCGCCGCGCCCGGGAAGCCACCGGTGGGGAGGGTGGTGATGACGGTGTTCGTGGCGCTGTTGATCACCGTCGCGGTGCCCGCGTTCCGGTTGGCGACGTAGACGTTGCCGTTCGCCGCCACCGCCACCGCATCCGGGACCGCGCCCACGGGGACGGTGGCCAGGACCGTGTTCGTGGCGCTGTCGATCACCGTCACGTTGTTCGACGTGCTGTTGGCGACGTAGACGTTGCCGTTCGGCGCCACCGCCAGCGCGAACGGGCCCGCGCCGACGGGTACGGTGGCCAGGACGGTGTTCGTGAAGCTGTCGATCACCGTCACGGAGTTCGAGCTCTGGTTGGTGACGTAGACGTTGCCGTTCGCCGCCACCGCGATCATGGCCGGGTTCGAGCCGACAGGGACGGTGGCCAGGACGGTGTTCGTGGTGCTGCTGATCACCGTCACGGTGTTGGAATTGGCGTTGCCGACGTAGACGTTGCCGTTCGGCGCCACTGCCACCGGAATCGGGCTCGTGCCCGCCGGGATCGTCACCGTGGAGAACGCCGCACTGAACGGCGTGGCCACGAGCCCCCGTACGGCGGCCACCTCTGCTCCACCCGCCGGTACGACCGGCCGAACCCCGCGGGCTACCGCCGGAGCCGCCAACCACCATGTACTCGATTCCATGACACACCTCTCTCAGCTGAGAGGGCCGCCCTGGAAATCCCACCGGGGCCAGCGTCGCACGGCGCCGGCGTACGCGAACCGGATCACCGCTTGCACACCGGGACAGAGAAAGGACACACCGCTACGGACCAACGCACCGGCGCACCACAGGGGTTGCCTCTCTCCCGGAGAGATGGGCAACCCGCCGGAAAACGGTCACCACCATTAACCCGAAATAGCCAATACGCCGCCACACCCTTGACCCGACTTCACCCGAACAGACCAACCCACCGCCCCACCCGGGCACGCCGCACGAGAGGACGAACTCCCCCGCAGGTGCGCTACGGCGCGTGTGCCCAGGCCGCTGTCGGCCCGAGGTGGCCGGCAGCCACCCCCTGTGAAGGCACAGTGACGGTCAGGTGCGGACGGGCGGTGAAGGACGCTGCCGTGCGAAAGCATGGGCATGGAATGCGGCGGCGGAAGCATCCGAGAAGGTATGGAGTGTGTGATTTACCAGGAGCGGACGGGCGAAGGCGAGCCGATCGACTGCCGGCAGCAGGACGGGGGTTGCCAGGCCGCCTTGGACCGTCTGGCCGGACTGGAACAGGATGAGTTCGCCTGGATCCGCATGGACCAGCCCCGACAGGAGGAGCTGCACCGGCTCGGCGCGTACCTGAAGCTGCATCCGCTGGCCATCGAGGACGCGGTCCAGGCCCACCAACGACCGAAACAGGAACGCTACGGCGACGTTCTGGCGGTCGCCGTGAAGAGCCTGTGGGTCGTCGAGCAGACCGCGGAGGTGGAGACCGGCGAAGTGATGATCTTCCTCGGCCCGTCCTTCGCGCTGACCGTACGGCACGGCGCGGACGATCCCACGGCCGAGGCTGCGCGCCGGTTCTCGCAGCAGCCGGAGATGGCACGGCTCGGGCCGGTGGGCGTCCTGCACGCGGTGACCGATGTGATCGTCGACGCCTACGCCGAGGCCGCCGCCCAACTACGCGCCGATTTGACGGAGTTGGAGCAGTGCGTGTTCTCGGCCGCCCGCGAGGACCTGACCGAGCGGATCTACTCGCTCAAACGCGAGGTGGTGGAGTTCCGCGACGCCGTCCAGCCGCTCGTCCCGGTGATGCAGCCCTTCACCACGGCGCGGGATGACTGGCCGCAGCAGGTCCTGCCGTACTTCCGTGACGTCACCGACCACCTCACGCGCACGGACACCGAAGTCCGCGCCCTGGACGATTTGCTCGTCTCCGTCCTGGACGCCCATCTGGCGAAGGTGGGCACCTGGCAGAACGACGACATGCGCCGCATCAGCGCATGGGCCGCGATCCTCGCCATCCCCACGATGGTCACCGGGATCTACGGCATGAACTTCACCCACATGCCCGAACTGGACTGGCGCTACGGCTACCCCTGCGCGCTCGCCGTGATGGCACTGGGAGCCGGACTGCTGTACCGGGCCTTCCGCCGCAACGGCTGGCTCTGACGGCGAACCGGCGTGCCGACCCGGCCGCATTCAGGGCGTGGGAGCGGTGAGATAGCGCTGGACCGTGGGACCGAGCCAGTCCACGATCTCCTCGTGGCCGAGCGCCACGCTCGCCGGGAACCGCAGGACGTAGCGGGTCAGCGCGAGGCCCAGCACGGCCGCGGCGCACAGTGCCGCCCGCATCGGAGCCTGTTCCGGCTCGGGGCCCACCCGGCGGGCCAGCGGGATCAACTGCTCGCGGAGCACACTCTGCATGCGGTCGGCGGCGGCCGGATCGGTGGCGCCGACCCGCATCAGTGCGGTGAGCTCCTCGTGCTCCTCCCACAGGGTCAGGAAGTGGCTCACCAGCGTCCGGCCGATCGCCTCGCGCGGTTCGACGGGCAGGTCGGGCAGGTGGGGGTCGATCGCCACGGCAGCTGCGAACAGGCCCGCCTTGCTGTCGTAGTAGCGCATCACCATCGACGGATCGATCTTCGCGTCGCGCGCGATGGCCCGGATGGTCGCCCTCTCGTAGCCGTCCGCCGCGAACCGTTCGCGGGCCGCGGCGAGGATCGCGGCGCGGGTTGCGTCGGAACGCCGTACGGCCTGCTGGTTCTCCGTGCTGCTCATGCCAACGAATGTAGGCCAACGACTGTTGACAGTCCAGGGCCGCACCCCTACGTTTGCCAACGCATGTTGACAACACGTGTTGACCGCGCGTGTCGGCCAGACACCTCCGAGCGGACAACCAAGAGCGAGAGGACGTACCGAAATGGCCAAGCTCCAGAGCCTCGACCCGAACACGCCGATGTTCGCGCAGTTCAAGGAGGTGACCGGGCCCATCGTGCTGGCCAACACCTTCGTCGTACCGGAGGAGAGGTACGCGTCGTTCCTGCCGCTCTTCCGGCGGCAGGCCGAGTTCATGAAGGCGCAGCCCGGTTTCGTCTCCCTGCGGATGCACAAGGGAACGGCGAACAGTCAGCTGCTGATGAACCTCGCGGTCTGGGAGTCGACCGAGGCGCTCGCCACCGCGTTCGGCAGCCCGGAGTTCCGGCGCATGGCAGCCGAGTTCCCCGACGACATCGTGTCGTACCCGCACATCTTCGAGCAGATCGACGTATGACCCGTCATCCCCACCGTGCCGCGCTGCACCCCGCCCGCCCCCGTCCGAACGCCGAAGGAGAAGCACCATGTCGCTGAAGAACGTCAACACCGTCCTGGCTACCGCCTGCGCCCTGTTCGTCCTCTACCTCGGACTGTCCTTCGTCCTGGCGCCGGTGGCGTCCACGCAAGGTGTGGGCCTGCCGAACTGGCCCGCCCGCAACGGCGACGGCTTCCTCATCATGAAGGGCACCCGCGAACTCGCCATGGGCCTGGTCATCGGCGTCCTGCTGGTGACCGGCCACCGCCGCGCCCTGGGCTGGGTCTTGCTGATGGAGGCCGTCGCCCCGTTCGGCGACATGATCAACGTCTTGGCCCACCAGGGCCCCGGCGCCGCCGCGTTCGGCATCCACGGCCTGACCTCGGCGGTGATCGCGGCCATCGGTCTCCTGACCCTCCGCGAGACAGGCAAGGCGCACAAGGCCGACGCCCCGGCTCCCGTCCCGCAGCCCGCCTGACAGCCGCACGCCCCGAGGGAGCCAGACCAAGACCTTCACCGCCGCGGTGGTGCTGCAACTGGTCGACGAGGGCAAGGCCGACCTCGACGCGGCGATTGAGCGGTACCTGCCGGGTGTGGCCGACGGGAACGGTGACGACGGCAACACCATCACCGTCCGCCAACTCCTCCAGCACACCAGCGGCATCCCCACCAACGTCCCCCGGCCGCGGGCGGATCCGGACGGCACCTACAGCCTGGCCGCGCTGGTGCGCGACGGGCTGAGCCACGCCCCGTACGGCCTCGGGCTGGACCGGCTCCCTCTGCCCTGCGGCGGCGTCGCGTTCGGACACCTCGGCGGCGTGCCGGGCTACCTGTCGTTCCCCGCGGCGACCGCGGACGGCCGTCACGTGTCGCTGATGACGAACTCGGAGGCGTCCCTCAACTCCGAGGCCGCGATCGCCAAGGCGTCCACCGCGGCGTCCACCGCCCTCTGCGAGAACCACTGACGGCGGACCCGGCGGAGCCCGAGCGCGGGGCGCCGGCCGGGTCGGAGAGGCAGGCGCCCTGCCTGCCGGGCGCTCCGCAGAAGGTCCCCTCCGCGGAGGGGACCTTCTGCGTCGGCGGACGCGGTCGGTCCGCCGATCACGTGCGGTTCGGCGCGCCTCCTGCGAAGGCGGGCCTGACCTACTCCAGCCAGGTTCCGATGACCCGGTCGCCGAGGTTGCACCACGCGGTGCTCTTCTCGGGCGCCCATACCCAGGGGCCGTAGTGCACGTAGCGGTAGTCACCCAGGGTCTGGCACCTGATCACCTGGCGGTACCGCCCCGAGTCGCACCAGCCGCTGTTCCCGTAGTGGCCCGCGCTGCCGTGCTCCGGCCGGCCCCAGCATGCCTGCGCCGCGGAAGGGCTGGACGCACGGACGGCGGTCACCGGCGACCCGCTGTCCGCTACCGCGCTCGGTGAGAGGGCCATCGCTCCCCCCAAGGCCAGTGCCAGGAAGGCTCCTGTCCTTGCTATACGACCCTTCTTCATACAAATCCCCCATTCACTGATGAGACGGTATTCGTCTCCCTGTGAACGTTATGGCCTGGCTGCTCTCGCGGCCCAGACGTCTTTCCGCCAGGAAACCGATAGGGATGACACATCCGGGCATGGGGTCTGATGTTCTGGGCGCAGCGGCTCACGTGCCCTTCCCTGCGCGTCCACGAAACGGTGGGTGCGGGCTCCCCTTCGCCGCGGCCGGATGCCGCGGCGAAGGGGAGCCCGATGGAGGGAGGTCAGGCGTGGAGGGAGGTCAGGCGGTGAGCCAGGCGAACGGGCCGCCGACCAGGTGGTACTGGAAGAGCATGCCCACCATGGCGACGGCGGCCCCCGCCGTCAGCGTGAACAGGACCCGGCCGGCGACGCCCCACCAGCCGCGGAGCCAGGCCGCGACGGCCCCCGCCAACAGGCCCAGTGTCGCGGGCACGAGCGCCGCGCCCAGCCCCGTCACCACCGACAGCAGCGGTGATCCCAGCGGCACCGTCTCCATCATCGCGTTGCCGTCCGCGACCACGCTCGCCAGCGCCGCGGTGAAACCGGCCGCGAGCAGCCCGGTCGCCGCGGCGGTGGCCCGCGCGGCCCGCGCCGCCCGCGGGTACCGGGGACGGCCCCGGAACCGCCGTACCAGTGCCGTCACCGGGTAGGCCCCCGCGCCGAGCACCAGGCCCGCCGTGCCGAAGCCGAGCAGTGCCATGTGCAGCGAGGGGGACTGCCGCCACGTCAGTCTCTCGTAGGCCGTCGACGGCATCACCGACGAGACCAGCATCCCGCCCTTGTCGAAGGCGATCGTCGCGCCGCCGCCGTCACCGTCGCGTTCCCGGAACAGCCCGCCGCCGAGCGCGGCCCACCGCTGCTCCGGTCGGTCCGGGTCGAGGGAGAGACCGGTGGTGCGCAGCCCGTTCGCGCCGTCCCTTTCCACCGTGACGGCCCCGACCAGGCCCTCGACCGCCATGAGGCCGGTGCGGCTGACCCGGGCCGCCCGGTAGCTGCCGGTGTACGAGGCCACGGCGGAGTCGGCCACGTCGTGCGGGGGGTGGGCGGCGCCGCGGCCGTCCGGGGCCATCGCGTCCACGATCCGGTTGATCAGGTCCTTGCCGTCCCAGTTGGCACGGCCGCCCGTGCCGTCGCCGTTGAAGACGACGAACACCCCGAGGTCACGGCCCGGGAGCAGCAGCACACCGGAGTGGAAGCCGGGGATGTCGCCGTCCTTGTACCAGCCGGTGCGCGCGCCGCGCCGCCACTCCTCGAAGCCGTAGCCGAGGCCGGGCAGGCGCGTGTCCTGCCGGTAGTGCGTGCGCTGCATCAGACGGGCCGCCGCCGAGCCGCCGGTCAGCTGGTCGGCCATCCAGCGGCCCATGTCGGCGGCGGTGGTGACGGCGCCCGGCCCGGACGGGCTCCACGCCCCGTACTGGCCCTTGTCCTCCGTCCAGCCGGCGGCACCGGTGGGGCGGTAGCCGCGGGCGAGGTCCGCCGCGATCCTGGCGGGCTGCGGCTGGGCGAACGTGGAGCGGTCCATGCCCAGCGGCTTGAGGATGTGCGCGTCGACGTAGGCGGGGAAGGGCCGGCCGGAGACGTCGGCGACGAGCTGCCCGGCGAGCGCGTAGCCGTAGTTGTCGTAGGCCACCGTCGTGCCGGGGGCGCGGAGCCGCGGCGGGCGGCGCGTCACCAGGCTCTCGGCGAGCGGTTCGACGTCCTCGGCGGTCGCCTTGTTGCGGCCGACGAGGTCGCTGTCGAATCCCGCGGTGTGCGTCAGGAGGTGGTCCAGGGTGACGGGCCTGCCGGGGTAGGTGTCGGGGACGGTGACCGTGCGGAGGTAGTCGTTGACGTCGGCCCGGGGGTTGACCGTGCCCGTGGCGACGAGCTGGGAGGCGGCCTGGGCGGTGAAGAGTTTGGCGAGCGAGCCGAGGAAGAATCCGGTGCGGCGGGGGTCGACGGGGGTTCGGGTGCGGACGTCGGCGACGCCGTAGCCCTTGGTGAGCACGGTCCGGCCACCGGAGACGACGGTGACGGCCGCGCCGGGGATGCGGTCGTGCCCGAGGTAGCCGGCGACGGCGGTGTCGACACGTGAGGCGAGGTCGGGCAGAGCGGCCGCACGGCCCGGGGCCGCGGCGTGACCGCGGGCGGCGGTGTGGCCGGGCGCGGCGCAGAGGAGCGCGGCAGTGGTGAGCGTCATGGTGGCGGCGATCGTGGCAAGGGCCCGCGTCGGGGTCTTTCGCATGTGTCGACGATCTCGTTCGAGGGTGGTCCGGCGGCAGTGCGAGGCGCATCGGCCGATGTGCATTCCACATGGGTGGGGCGGGTGCGGCGCATACGGGGCGGCTAACGTGACGTCATGATCGGGAGTGGGAAGGTGCTTCGGCGCGGGTGCGGACGCCGGTCCGACGCCGGAGCCGGCGCGGACGCCGACAGCGACGCCGGGGCCGGTCCCCGCCCCGCGGTGGTCTCCGTGATCCTCGTCATCGTTCTCCTCGGGTTCTCCGTGGAACCCGGCGCCCTCCTCCCGCGCCCGGCCGCCGTCCCCATGCTGGTGCTCCAACTCGTCACCTGCCTGCCCCGGACACGGCGCCTGCGCGGCGCCTGGACCCTCGCCGCGCAGATCCTGCTCGCGCCCTGGTCGGGGCTGCCCGGCTTCCTCGCCGCCTCCGTGCTCCTGGTCGTCGAACGGCCCGTCCGCTGGGCCCTGTTCGCGGTCATCGCGCTGACCGCCGGGCCGCTCGCACCGGGCGACGGCGGGATCTACGCCACGCTCAACGGCATCGGCAACGCCGTCGCCCAGGGTTTGATCGTCTACGCGCTGACCAGGCTCACCGACCTCTACGTCGAGCTGCGCGCGACCCGCACCGCACTGGCGGCTGCCCGGGTCGCGGCCGAGCGGGAGCAGGCCGGACGGGACCTGGACGCGGTGCTGGGCGCAGCCTTCGCGGAGATCATCCGGCTGGCCGGGCGCGGCCCCGAGGCGGCGCACGAGCTGGTGTCGGCGGCACGGCGGGCGGCGGGGCGAGTGCGCACCGCGCCGACCGCGCAGTCGCCCGCCGCGCCGGGCACCCCGCCGGGCGCCGTGACGCCCCGGCTGGCCTGGCCCATCGTGGTCGCGACCCACATCGAGTACCTGGTCGTGGGCACGGCCTTCCTGATCGGCAGCGGGGTGGCGGGCGCACGGCTCGCGGCGTACACGGCCGCGTTGGTGGCGGTCGTCGGGCTCCAGGCGTATCACTCCATGCCCCGCCCACCGGGCGTACGCCCCCGCCGCGCGAGGTGGACACTGGGAGCGCAACTCGCGCTCGTGCTGGGCGTGTTGGCCGCACCGGACGGGCCGTACCCCCAAGTCGCGGCGTTCGCGGTGGCCTCCCTGCTGGTCGTCCTGCCGGGACGGCTCGCCTGGCCGGCGGCCGCGGCACTGGTCGCCCTGGTCACGGTGGCGGTGTCGCTACGGGAAGACGGGCCGGACGCACATGGCGCCGCCCTCCTCGTGCTGGACATCGTGGTGATCGCCCTGGTCTTCCACGGCCTGGCCCTCCTGACGGGTCTGGTCCACCAAGTGCGGGAGAACCGCGCGGCGTTGGCCGCACTGGCCGTGGCACAGGAGCGGCGGCGCATCGCCCGGGACGTCCACGACCTCCTGGGTTACGGGCTGTCGGCGATCACGTTGAAGGGCGAGCTGGCGCGCCGCGACCCCGATCCGGGGCGCGCCGCGGCGCACCTGGCCGACGCGGCGGCGCTGGCGGGCCGGGCCCTGGCCGACCTGCGGGCGATCCCGGGGGACGGTGCGGTGCTGACGGTGGCGGCGGAACTGGCCTCGGCCCGGAGGGTGCTGGCGGCGGCCGGCATCGTGCTGCTGGTCCGGGGGGACCAGGGGGCGGTCGGTGGGGCGCCGGAGGCGGTGTGCGCGACGGTCCTGCGGGAGGCCGTGACCAATGTGCTGCGGCACGGGGCGGGGGTGCGGCGGTGCGAGGTGGAGTTCGGTCCGGGGACGCTGCGGGTGGCGAACGACGGCCGGGCGGTGACCGCACCGACGCCGCAGGACGGCCTCGGGGAGAGGGAGTCCGGTGGCAACGGGCTGAGGAACCTGCGGGAGCGGGCGGCTGCGCTCGGAGGGGAGTTGGAGGCGGGACCGGCCGAGGGCGGCCGGGGCTATGTCCTGACACTCCGGGTGGACCACGCTCCCGTCCCGGGGTGACCGGGCGTCACTCCAGCCAGCCCTGCTCGCGGGCGATCCGTACGGCGTCCAGTCGGTTGCGGGCATCGAGCTTGACGACGGCCGCGCCGAGGTAGTTCCGCACGGTGCCCGGGGAGAGGTGCAGTTCGCGGGCGATCTCGTCGAGCTGGGCGCCGGTGGAGGCCAGCCGCAAGGCATCGGTCTCCCGGGGCGTGAGCGGACTCTTCTCGGCGGTGAGCGCCTCGGCGGCCAGTCTCGGGTCGATGACGAGGTCCCCGGCGGCCACGCGGCGAATCGCCTCCGCGAGGTGCTCGGGAAGCGCGTCCTTGAGCAGGAAACCACCGACCCGGGCGGCGAGGGCCGCACGCAGCGCCTCGGGGCGGCCGAAAGCAGTGAGGATCAGCGTCCGGCAGTCAGGGAGGGCGGCCGCCAGGCCACGGGCGGCGGTGAGCCCGTCCATCCCGGGCATCTCGAGATCCAGGACGGCGACGGTGGGGCGGTGGGCCAGCGCAGCGGGGACGACGGCATCCCCCCGCGCCACCTCCGCGACGACCTCCAGGTCAGGCTCCAGCGCCAGCAGGGCGACCAGCGCCCCGCGGATCATGTGCATGTCTTCGGCGAGCAGAATGCGGATCATGGTCCCTCCCGCGAAGATCGTAGCGACCTGTCCCCGGGGACCGCGGGCGCGCGGACGTCCAGCTCGTCATGGACGTCCCCCATGGGTTCAGCGGGAACCGGTGCTCACCGGCGCCGGTGTCGGGTGCGCCCGCGCAGGGGGTGTCCCGGAGGCCCGCCGCGCTCTTCGCCCCGTGGAACGGCGGCACTTCGCCGGTGTCGAGGTCCGGCTCGAACGTCCCCACCCCTCCGTTGCGGCGGCGCAGGAGTTCGCCGACGTACCACACGGCGCCCCGGAGGAAGGCGGTGCGGCGGTCGGTGCGGCATCCGAGGGCTTCTGCCATACCGGCCCGGGAAGGGGGTGCCCCTCGGTACCGTTGGGGCAGAAGTCGGTACACGGGGGTCTGCTGTGCATCTGCCTCTTGAGGCTGGGCTGGTCCGGATCTGGGAGGGTGACGAGCCCGTCGGGGCCGGCTTTCTCGCCGGGCCCCGGCACGTGGTGTCGGCTGCGCACGTGGTCTCCGGGGTTCTCGGGCTGTCCGCCGACGAGGCCCCGCGCGAGGGGGCCTCGGTCAGCCTTGATTTCCCGCTGCTCGCTCCCGGCAGGCGGCAGCTCGCCGAGGTCGTCGCCTGGCGGCCTCCCGGGCCGGAGCAGGGGATGGATGTCGTCGGGCTGCGGTTGCGGGAGCCGCCGCCCGCGGCGGCCCGGCCGCTGGTGCTGAGCCGGCGGCGCGGGGAGTTGGACGGTTCGCTGGTCATGGTGGGTTTCCCCCGCGGCCTGGAGCTGGGCACCTGGGTGCACGGGCGGCTGGGCGGTCCCGTCGCCACGGGCTGGGTGGAGATCGAGAGCGACCCGGCGCGGCAGGCCATGCTGTCCCCCGGCTTCTCCGGCGCCCCGGTGTGGAGCACCGACGCGGACGCCGCCGTGGGCATGGTCGGCTACCGGGTCACCGGTGCCGGGGCGAAGATCGGCTACATGCTCCCGGTGGACATGCTGCTGGCGGCATGGCCCGAGCTGGCCGAGGTGATCGAGCAGCGCGTCCCGTACCGGGCGCTGCGCCCCTTCACCGAGCAGGACGCCGACCTTTACCACGGGCGGGAGGAACTGGCCGGTCAGATCGCCGACCGGGTCCGGTCCGGGGCGCCGCTGATCTGCGTCATCGGCGGTTCGGGCGTCGGGAAGTCCTCGCTGTGGCACGCAGGCGTGGTGCCCCGGCTGCGTGCCACCGACTCCGCGGGCACCGTCCGGCTCCCCCTGGCGCTGCGCCCGTCCGACGCCGCCACCCCGCTGACGGCACTGGCCTTCGCCCTCGATCGGCTGATGCGCCCCGGCCGCACGGCGCCGGCGGCCCGGCTGGAGTCGGTCGCCGCGACCGAGGCCCGGCTGGCCGGCGGACAGCTGCCCGACCTCGTGGCGGCCGTGCTGGAAGAGCACCGCGCGGACCAACTCGTCGTATGCGTGGACCAGTTCGAGGAGGTCTTCGCGGCGCCGGACGCCGACCGCTCCGCATTCGTCCGCGCTCTGCTGCCCTGCCTGGCCCCCGGATCCCGGCTGTGTCTGCTGGTGAACCTGCGCGACACCTTCCTGGGCACCGCGCTGGCCGACCGCGCCATCGCCGAACTCGCCCGGGCGTGGCTGCCGGTCACCGTGGGCGAGATGACCCAGGCCGAACTGCGCCGGGTCATGACCGGGCCCCTGGAACGGGTCGGCACGGTCGCCTTCGCCGACGGGCTGGTCGAACGCATCCTGGACGATCTGGCGCACACCCCGAACCCCCTGCCCCTGCTCGCCTTCGCCCTGGCCGAACTGTGGCAGCGCCGGCGGGCGGGCCTGCTGACCCACGCGGCGTACGAGGAACTGGGCGGCATCTCCGAGGCGCTGGCCCGCTACGCGGACCGGATCTGGGCCGGCATCGACCCGGCGACCCGGGAGGTCGCCGACCGGCTCCTCATCCAGTTGGTCCGGCCCCTGCCCGACGGCGACCTCGCCGTGCGCCGCACCGCGCTGCGCGACGAGTGCGACGAGGACCAGTGGCTGGTCGGGCAGCGCCTGGCCACGTCCCGGCTGCTGGTGATGCACCGGATGGGCGGCGACCCGAGCGGCGCCTCCGGTATCGAGCTGGCGCACGACTCGCTCCTGCTGCACTGGCGGCATCTGCGCGCGCTCGGCGACGAGCACCGGGCGTTCCGCCTCTGGCAGGACACCCTCCGCCAGCGCATGGCGACCTGGTCCGAGCAGGGCCGCCCGGGCAGGCGGGTGCTCGCCGGTGCCGAGCTGAGGGACGCCCGCCGGTGGGTGCGCACCCACCACGCCCATCTCTCGACCGGCGAGCTCGACTACATCGCGGCGGGCCGGGTGCGCCGCTGGCGGGTGAACGGCACCGTCGGCCTCGCCCTGGCCCTCGCGCTGGTGGCGGGGACGCTGACCTACCAGCACCGCAGCGAGCAGGTGGCGCAGTCCCTCGCGGGGACCCTGCGCACCAGGGCCGAGGAGCTGGCCTCCGCCGACTCCTACGGCGCGATGCAGCTGGGCCTGCGCTCCTACCGTACGCATCCGGGCAGCGGCCTGCCGGACGTCTTCGGCGGGTTGGGTCCCGTCGACCGGATAGTGCCGAACCTCGGCGCGGCGACCACGGCCCCCCACGACGCCTCACCGGCACCGCCGCCGACCGCGCAGAAGCCTCTCCCGCTGTCGTACGCCGACCAGATGGCGCTCCAGGACCTGACCCCCCTGGTGGCGGCCGGCGGCCGGACCCTGGTCACCCGCGCCCCGGGCGGCCAGATCGTCCCGTGGCGGGACACCGGGCACGGGCTGGTGGCCGAGCCCCTGGACGGGGTGCTGACGGCGAACGACCTGGCCGACAAAGCCGTGATCGGCCGCGACGGACGGTACCTCGCGTTCCCCGACCAGCTCTTCCCCGACGTGACGGGGAAGCGGGGCGCCCCCGGCTCCTGCCCGGTGCCGGACGCGATGAGCACCGCCACGACGGTCTGCCTGGTCGTCTACGACACGGTCGAACGCCGGGTGGTGTTCGGTACCGCGTTCCCCCCGCTGCCCCGGGTCGGCCGGTTCGTCGCGAGCATCGACCCGAACAACCGGGTACTGGGGATGGTGCTGCCGGACAGCATCATGCCCACGACGGCCGCGGGCCAACGCAACACCCTGTACCTCCTCGACCTGAAGACCGGCAGGCTCCTCCGCAAGGCCGCGCTGCCGTGGCGGAGCGCGGTCTTCGACTTCTGGCTGGGCCCGGACGGCGCGTCCGCGATCCTCAGCGAGACCGAGGCGGACGACTCCTCGGTACGTACCGATGTGACCCTGACCCGGGTGCGGACGGGTCCTGATCGGATCACCCGCACCGCGCTGGCCGACCCGGCCCGGACGCAGAGCTTCGTGACGAGCCCGGACGGCCGGACCGTCGCCGCGGTACTCAAGGGCCGGTCCGGCGCTCCGGCCGAGCTGCGGGCCTGGGACATCGCCACCGGCGCGCGGACGGGGTACGTCCCGCGTCTCGACCCCGCGGAGGCGGACGGGGTGCTCGCCCTCAACTCCACCGGGACCGCCGCCTGGTTCTCCCTCTCCCCCGATGTCGACGCCGTCAACGGCGATGCCGGTCTCGCCGCCAAGGCCGTGAGCGGCGTCTCCATCCGGTCGCTCGCCACGGGAAAGCGGGTCGGCCGCTCCTCGTACCCGCTGCCGTGGTCGACGCTGATACCGCTGGGTGAATCCCCGAACGGGCCGGTCCTGCTCGTCCACGGCACGTCGCTGGGTGTGGTGTCGGCGGCCTCCGGCGGGCGGAGTCCGCTCCAGCGGGTGGCGGACGCGGCCGGGGCCGGCCCGCGCGATCCCCTCGGGAAGCCACCCGGCGCCGACCGCGTGTGCGCGCTCCTGGGGCCCCAGGCCAACGATGCGGCCACCACCGGGAAGTTGGTCCCGGCCGGGGCGTACGACGGGGCCCTGTGCCCCTGACCCGGGAGTACGGACGCAGTCCGCACATCACTCATGGATGAGGTGTCGTATGACGGAACTCGCTCGCTGGACGCTGGAGAACGGCGGAGAGGTGCTGGTGGAGATCGCGGAGGACGGCCCGGAGATCAGCCCGGTCTCCCGCTCCCGGGACGTGGTCCGGTCCGCGGCGACCTCGCTCGGGTCCGCACTGAGCAGTGTGCGGGACGCCTCGGCCACGATCCTCGGCCAGTTCCGCGAGGCGCCCGTGTGCCCGGACAGGATCGAGGTGGAGTTCGGGGTGCGGCTGAGCACCGAAGCCGGTGCCGTCATCGCCAAGTCCAGTCTCGACGGCCACCTGACCGTCAAGATCAGCTGGGAGGGCGGACACGCCACCCAGCCGTGAGTCGCCGGGCACGGGCAGGCCGGAGTGGCCCGCCCGTCTTCCGCGGTCGGCGCGAAACCGCCCCTCGGAGACTCCCTGCCCTGCGAGCACTGCTCAGGCGGCAGCCGCAGGTGACGAGGGTTCCGCCCCGCCGATCAGAACGGTCGCCGGGGCCGGGACCGCGTCGGGTTCGGCCCGCAGGGCGTCGTCCTCGCCCGCGGGCGCGGCGACGGCACGTTCGAGCCCGCGGAGCTCGTCCTGAACGACTTCGGGCGCGCCCAGGGGTGGACGGGCCGCAAGCACCTCCGCATCCTCGCCGACATCACCGGCGACGGCACCCCCGACATCGTCGGCTTCGGCGACGAGGGGGTCTGGGTGGCGCTGCACCGCGGCGGCGGCAGGTTCGAGCAGGCCCAGCTGGTGTGCCGCGGATTCGGGTACCACGACGACGCCGGTGCCTGGCGCGTGGACCGCCACCTCCGCATCCTCGCCGACGTCACCGGCGACGGACGCGTCGACATCGTCGGTTTCGGCGGTCCCGAAGTGTACGTGGCCCGCAACCTCTTCCGCCGCTTCCGGACCCGGTAGCCCTCGGCGCACCCGCAGCCCCACCGCTCGCGCGGGCCGGTCCGGGCCGGCAGCCGTTGCGCGAGCGGTGGGGCTGCGGGAACGTTCAGCACTTCTCGACGTCCTTGTGGAGGGACTGTTCGTATTCCCGGCGCGTGGGGCGGTGGGGGGCGCACGGTTGCGTGATCTTTCGGTGTTTGCCCCGTCCGGAGGTTTGTGGCTTCCACCTGCGAGGCCGCCCCCTTTCACGCCGTTCCGGGGCGGACTCCCACCTGTTTCGCTGGTTCCCGCAGAGGGCCCGTGCACCACCGGACGCCTGCACCACTTCTGTTCACGTCCCGGGAGGGAAAGTGTCCGCACCGGACCACACCACCGATTCCGCCGCCGAAGGGCCGGCTCCCGCACCACCCGCGGAATCCTCGCTCACCAGCCTCGGCACACGGGCCGCGCGCCAGCTGGCGACCACCACCAAGACCGTGCCCCAGATGCAGGCCATCACCTCGCGGTGGCTGCTGAAGGCGCTGCCGTGGGTGGACGTCAAGGGCGGCACCTACCGGGTCAACCGGCGCCTACAGCTCCGGGTCGGCCGCGGCCGCGTCCAGTTCGAGCAGAACGGCGCGGACGACATCAGGGTGATCCCGCACACCCTCACCGAACTGCCGGTGCTGCGCGGGTACGACGACCTCGACGTGCTCCGGGACATCGCCGGCCGCTTCCGGGTCCGGCACGTCCGTGCCGGGCAGGTCCTCTTCGAGGCGGGGCAGCCCGCCACCGAGGCGTACCTCGTCGTGCACGGCCGGTTCGCGCGCTACACGGCCGGCAAGTACGGCGGGGAGGAGGTCACCGGCGTCGTCACCGACGGCGACCAGATGGGGGACGAGGCGCTCGGCCGGCCCGATCCGCGGTGGCAGAGCTCGGTCCGGGCGGAAACGCCCGGCGTCCTCATGGCGCTCCCGTGGGACGTCCTCCAGGAGTTCACCGGTCGGGTGCCGTCCCTGGCCGCGCACCTGGCGGCGTACGCCGAGCGGCAGCGGCTCCCCATGAACCGCAAGGGAGAGGCCGAGCTGCCGGTGCAGGCGGGGCACGCCGGCGAACCGTCGCTGCCCGGCGGCTTCGTCGACTACGACCTCGGCCCGCGCGAGTACGAGCTGTCCCTGACCCAGACCGTGCTCCGGGTGCACAGCCGGGTCGCCGATCTCTACAACGAACCGATGGACCAGACCCAGCAGCAGCTGCGGCTCACCATCGAGGAGATCCGCGAGCGCCAGGAGTGGGAGCTGGTCAACAACCGGGAGTTCGGGCTGCTGCACAACACCGACTACGGCCAGCGCATCAGCACCTACACCGGGCCGCCCACCCCCGACGACATGGACGAACTGCTCTCCATGCGCCGCAAGACCCGGCTGTTCCTGGCCCATCCGAAGGCGATCGCGGCCTTCTTCCGGCAGTGCAACAAGCGCGGCCTGGTGCCGGGCACCGCGAACGTCGACGGGCACGAGGTCCCCGCCTGGCGCGGCGTGCCGATCTTCCCGTGCGGCAAGATCCCGATCAGCGACGTGCACACCAGCAGCATCATCGCGCTGCGGACCGGAGAGGCGGACCAGGGGGTCGTCGGCCTGTACCAGACCGGCATCCCCGAGGAGCACCAGCCCGGCCTCAACGTCCGCTTCATGGGCATCGACGACGCCGCCGTCGTCAAGTACCTCGTCACCGCCTACTACTCACTGGCCATCCTCGTGCCCGACGCCGTCGGCATCCTGGAGAACGTCCAGATCGGCCGGACCGCCGACTGACCGCGTGGAGTACCGACACCATGAGCGCATCACCCCGCACCGCCGCCGGCTCCCCGCTGCCGGGCCCGCCCCCTCCCCCCGGCCGGGCCCGGGGCCGCCGCGGCGGGGCCGTGCCCGGGCTGACGTACCGCCCCGCCGTCCCCGCCGACCCGGAGAAGGCCGCGGAGATCGACCGCAGGCTGGAGTCCTGGGCGCGCCGGCTGGACCTCTTCCCGCCGCAGTGGAGCGGGGACTTCGCCCAGTTCCAGTGCGGTCGGGCCGTCGTCCTCCAGCATCCCGGCGCGGCCGACCTCGAACGCCTCACCACGGCCGGCAAGTTCCTGCTGGCGGAGAACATCGTCGACAGCTGCTACTGCGAGGAGGACGAAGGGCGCGGCGCCGCGCGGCGGGATCTGGGCGGCCGCCTGATCCTGGCCCAGTCCGCCCTCGACCCGTTCCACGGCCCCGCGGGCCCGGAGGAGGAGTGGCGGCGCGGGATGCGGGCCGACGGCCCCCTGCGCGCGTACCACGCGGCGATGAAGGACTACGCGGCACTGGCCACGGCCAGCCAGGTGGTCCGGTTCGTCCACGACATGGCGCGCCTGCACCTGGGCTACCTCGCCGAGGCGTCCTGGGCGGAGACCCGGCACATGCCGCAGGTCTGGGAGTACCTGGTCATGCGGCAGTTCAACAACTTCCGCCCGTGCCTGTCGATCATCGACGCGGTGGACGGCTACGAACTGCCCGAAGCGCTCTACGCCCGGCCGGAGGTCCAGCGGGTCACGGCGCTGGCCTGCAACGCCACGACCCTCGTCAACGACCTGTACTCCTTCACCAAGGAACTGGCCAGCGACCCCGACCACTTGAACCTGCCGCAGGTGGTGGCCGCCAACGACCAGTGCGGTCTGAAGGCCGCCTACCTGAAGAGCGTGGACCTGCACAACGAGGTCATGGCGGCGTTCGAGGCCGAGTCGGCCCTGCTGGCCGCCACCTCCCCGCTCCTCGAACGGTACCTGCGCGGCCTGTCCGACTGGGTCGCCGGCAACCACGAGTGGCACGCCACGAACACCCACCGCTACCACCTGCCCCACTACTGGTAGACCGATCAGCGCACCACCGCAAGGAGTTCACGGTGACCCTCACCCATCCCGACACCGCCCGCACCGCACTGCCCGCCCAGACCACGTACCAGTCCCGGGTCGCGGACTACTGGAACGCCGAGGAGAACCCGGTCAATCTGGAGCTCGGCCGGATCGACGACCTGTACCACCACCACTACGGCATCGGTGACGCCGACCGATCGGTGCTGAACGAGCCGGACCCCGGCCGGCGCCGCGAGCGGATCACCGGTGAACTGCACCGGCTGGAACACGCCCAGGCCGAGCTCCTCGCCTCCCACCTCGGCGACCTCTCCCCCGCCGACCGGGTCTTCGACGCCGGCTGCGGGCGCGGCGGCGGCAGCGTCGTGGCGCACCTGCGCTACGGCTGCCGCGCCGACGGCGTCACCATCTCCGCCAAGCAGGCCGACTTCGCCAACGAGCAGGCCCGCCGGCGCGGGATCGACACCAAGGTGCGCTACCACCACCGCAACATGCTCGACACCGGCTTCACCACCGGCGCGTACGCGGCGTCCTGGAACAACGAGTCGACCATGTACGTCGAGCTGGACCTGCTCTTCGCGGAGCACTCCCGGCTCCTGCGGCGCGGCGGCCGCTACGTCACGATCACCGGCTGCTACAACGACGCCTACGGGCGGGCCTCCCGCGAGGTGTCGCTCATCAACGCCCACTACATCTGCGACATCCATCCCCGCTCGGCGTACTTCCGCGCCATGGCCGCCCACCGGCTCGTTCCGGTGCACGTCGAGGACCTCACCGAGGCCGCGCTGCCGTACTGGGAACTGCGCCGGGAGGCCGAGCACCTGGTCACCGGTATCGAGGACACCTTCCTCCAGGCGTACCGCAACGGCAGCTTCCAGTACCTGCTGATCGTCGCGGACCGGGTGTGAGGCGCCGGGCGGCCGCCCCTCAGGTCCCACGGCGCGCGGTGCGGCAGCGGCCCGCGGGGCACGGCCCCCGGGCCGCTGCGGCGTCCGCTCGGCGCTCCCCGGCGCGCGCCGGGTCAGGCGCTGATGCCGTCGATGTCGACCAGGACGTGCCGCGGCCCGCGGAAGATCTGGTTGTGCCGGTAGGGCGGCGGGTCCTCGACGAGCCGGGGGCCGCGCACCCGGCGGACGAACTCGCCGACCGCGACCTGGACCTCCAGCCGCGCCAGCGGAGCCCCGAAGCAGAAGTGGATGCCCTGGCTGAAGCCGAGGTGCTGGTTGTCGCGGCGTTCGAGGTCGAGTGTGTCGGGGTGGGTGAACCGTTCCGGATCGCGGTTCGCCGAGCCGTACACCAGGAAGATCGGCGCGCCCTTCGGGATGGTGGTGCCGGCGATGTCGATGTCCTCCAGGGCCGAGCGGGTGTGCCAGAACTGCACGGACGACTCGAAGCGCAGCAGCTCCTCCACGCCCGGCACGATGAGTTCGGGCCGGCGGCGCAGCTGCTCCAGCGCGTCGGGGTGGCGCAGCAGGGTCAGCACGCTGTGCGCGATGAGGTTGACCGTGGTCTCGTGCCCCGCGAAGATCAGCAGCAGGGCGTTGCTCGCGAGCACGCCCTTGGACATCCGTGCGTCCTGGCCGTCCGCGTTCATCAGGGCCGAGAGCATGCCGGGGCCGGGCTGCCGGGCGTACCCGTCGAGCAGTTCGGCCGCGAACCGCCCGAACTCCTGCACGGCCTGCCGTCCCTCGGCCTGCCGGCTCTGGATCTCCTCGGAGGCGGCCTCGGGGCCGAAGTCCAGGGCGTCCAGGGCGGTCTCGATCCAGCGGTGGAAGCGCGGCTCGTCCTCCAGCGGTACGCCCAGGACCTTGCAGATCACCGTCACCGGCAGGGGGTAGGCGAAGGCGTCGACGGCGTCGATCCGGCTCTTGCCCTGCATGGCGTCCAGGAGGCCGCCGACGATGCGGCGGATCTCGGGCTCCAGGTCGGAGATCCACCGCGGGGCCGGGGGCGGGCCGACGAAGTGCGGCATCATCGCCCGGCGGTCCCGGTCGTGCTCGGGCGGATCGGAGATGATGATGTTCGGCTCGGTCAGCACCTGGCGGATCGGTTCGGCCGCCGGCTCCCCCGAGCCCTGCGTCCGGGCCGCGCCCGGGGCCGGGCACTTCTTCGGATCCGAGCTGACCCGCGGGTCGTGCAGCAGCGCGACGATCTCCCGGTAGGTGCTGACGACGTACGTGCCGTCCGGCTGCCGCGCCACCGGTGTCTTGCGCAGTTCCTCGTAGAACGGGTACGGATTGGCGCGGTTCGCGTAGCGGAGGGCCTGCTGCCAGGGGGTTTCCTCGACCACGAGGCTCCCCTCCTTCTTCCTGTCGGTGCTCGGTGCGGTCCGCCCACCTGCTCGGCGCGGCGGGCGGGTCAGCGGCGCCGGGGCCGGAACTCCGCCGTCCGCTCGCTCGGGTCGTGGCCGGTCAGGACGACGTCGGGGGCGGCCCCGGGGGCGCCGCGCGCCGGGAACTCCGCCGGCATCGGCTTGCTGTCGGACGGCTGGTCCCAGCCCGGCGGCGGGGGCGGGAACGGACCGGAGCGCTCGATCAGCTGTCCGTAGTACTCCAGCCACTTGCCGTGGTCGAAGGCGACGGCCGCGACGATGCGGCCCCGCCGGCCATAAGCGGCGGCGAACCGGCGCTCCGCGACGGACCCCTGGGTGAAGACGATCTCGTCTCCGAAGGGCGGTACGCCGACGGACTTGATGTTGACGCCGAACTGGCCGGACCAGAAGCCGGGCAGCAGCAGGTGCGGGCGGTAGCGGGGTTCGAGGTTGACCATGTTGTGGGCCGCGACCTCGGCGCCGAGCACCGCGTTGTCCCAGTGCTCCATCGCCAGGAACTGGTACTCGTACAGCACGTGCGGGGCGCGCGCGACGTCACCCGCGACGTAGACGCTGTCGGTGACGACGCCGTTGATGTCGAAGGCACGGCCGCCGGCGTCGCACCCCAGGCCCCAGAATCCGGACGCCAGCCCGGAGCCCTCCAGCCATTCCACGTTGCGGATCGACCCCAGCGAGGCCACCACCACGTCGGCGTCGACGGTGGAGCCGTCCGAGAGCCGGGCCTGCCGCACGTGCCCGCCGGAGTCGCCCTCCAGGGACGAGACCCCCAGGCCGCAGCGCAGGTCCACGCCGTGATCGCGTTGCAGCTGCGCGGCGATCTCCCCGATGACCCCGCCGAGCGCGCCGACCAGCGGCGCCGCACCCCGCTCGACGACCGTCACCGGGAGTCCGAGTTCGCGGCAGACCGAGGCCACTTCCGAGCCGATGAACCCGGCGCCGATGACCAGGACCCGCGACGGCGACGCGGCCAGCTCCTTCTGCAACGCGGCGGCGTCCTCGCGCGAGCGGATCGTGTGGACCCCGTGCAGGGCCGCCTCGGCCGCGTTCGGCCACTGCCGCGCACGGGTGCCGGTGGCGATCAGCAGCCGGTCGTACGGGACCCGCTCGCCGTCGGCCAGGCACACCTGCTTGGCGGCCCGGTCCAGCCCGGTGGCGGCCACCCCGAGCCGCCATTCCGCGTCCACTTCCCGCATCCGGGGCAGCTTGGTGTGGTCGGCCGCCACCCAGCCCTTGAGCACCTGCTTGGAGAGCGGGGGGCGGTCGTAGGGCTCGTACGGCTCGTCCCCGATGACGGTCAGGGAGCCGGTGAAGCCCGCCTCGCGCAGGGCTTCCGCGGCCCGCAGCCCGGCCAGGGACGCCCCGACGATCACGATCCGGCCGCTGGCCCTGAACTCGCGCACCAGCTCCGCGACCGTTGCCGGCAGGGTCATGGCGTCGTGCTCCCCTCCGTGCCGTCCAAGCGGTCGAGGACGATCGCCTGCACCGGGCAGGCCGCAGCGGCGCGCTCCACGTGCAGGCGCTGCTCTTCGTCGGGGTTCGGTTCGTAGGTGAGGGCCTCCTGACCGCTCAGCCTGAAGACCTCGTGCGCCAGATACACGCACTGGCCGTATCCCTGGCATCGGTTCAGGTCCACGACGATCCGCATGGGCGGACTCCTTCCGATCTGCCGGCCGAACTGGCCAGTCCACCCGTCGCCCGGACGGCACCGCCGCTGGGCGGCCGCTCGGTCGCGTTGCGCGGTCGCCCGGCCGGTCGTCTCCGGCACAGCGCCGCTCCGGGCGGTGACCGCGCCTCCCGGTGGCCGCCGCGACCCTCAGGTCGCGGTGCGCATCCGAGGGCTCCGACGGGAATTGCCCCGGTCACCCCGCCCTAGAAAAATACTCACCCCGCCTTCCGGCGAGCGCAAACCCGCTGTGCGGAAGATCGGGAACGGGTCGGGGGCGGTACCGCGGCGCCGGGCACCCGCCGGTCCGGCGGCTTTTTCCCGGGAGCCCGGGGCTTTCGCAAGTGCCGGTGCGGGCACCGGAGTTCTGCTGGTGACGCCGCCACTTCAGCGCATAGAATGTCGCGCGCTGCCCGCAATGGCGGTCGGCGGTGGGGGGCGAGGGTGCCGTGGGCGAAACGCAAGAACACACCATGCACGGCAGTCCCACCCGAGACGGTGAACGTGTGTTTGCTTTTGCTTTTCCTTGTCCGCGGTCCCCGGAAATCGTCCGCCACCTCCTCGAACGCTCATCACCCGGCGGTCCGCTCAGCGGCCGCGGGCCCTTTTCCCTTTCCGCGGAGTCCGTGCCCGGGGCCGCGAATGGGACGTGCAGCGAGAAGTAAGTCCTTGGTTTCCCCGCCCGGAAGAGAAGAAGAAGTGTGGAGTGTGATGCCATGAACCAAGTCAGCAGAGACTCGGGCCGGCCGGCCCGGAGGCTCGCGGCGCCGCTGGCGCGCATCGGGTTATCGGTGGTTCTCCTGGCAGGCGGCGCCATGGGAGCGGCGGCCGGACCGGCCGCCGCTTCGACCGCTGACGGCACCCTGACGGTTCAGGTGCTGCGCGATTTCTTCGGTACCGGCGTGATCAACACGACGATGGACGTGCCGCAGCGGGGCATGAAGGTGGAGGTCTCCGACCCCGCCGGGCACGTGGTCACCGGCGTCACGGATGCCACCGGAAAGGTCGTGGTGGCACGGCCGGCGGCGCTGAGCGGCGGCCGGTACCGCGTCGACGTCAGCGTCCCGGCCCCGTACAGCAGGTACCTGCGGGCGGCACCGGCGTCGACGGCGGACAACCACTTCGACAGCTTCACGTCCTTCGTGGATGTCTCGGACGGGAAGAACGCCTCGGTGGTGACGGGGGTGTGGGACCCGGCCGACTACGCCTTGCCGGACTCCCGGTATTTCGTACCGGTCCACAACGGCGCCAACGGGAAGGACACCCGGGCGCTGGTGGCGTTCGGGACGAAGGCCCGCGGCACGTGTCCCACCGATGCGGCGTGCCCCACCACACTGGCCACCCAGGAGCAGGTGGGCACGACGTTCGGGCTGGCGTACGACAAGCACCGGAGCCGGCTGTTCCAGAGCGCGTTCGCCCGCCGGTACGCCCCGTACGGGCCGAAGGGCGGCGGCGCGATCTACACGGTGCCGGTCAGCGGCTCGGGCGCACCGCACCTGTTCGCGCAGGTGCCGGGCGCGGCGGTGACGGCGCACGACAGCGCCAACATGATCAAGGACCCCGGCTTCACCGACGCACCGGGCAAGGAGAGCATCGGTGGCCTGGCGCTGTCGGAGGACGGCTCCACGCTGTACGCGGTGAACCTGCTGACCCGCAGCCTGGTGAGCTTCGATGCGACCGGGGCCACCGCCTCGGCGCCCAAGGCGACGGCGCGGATCCCGGACCCGAAGTGCGCGAGCGCCGGTGACTGGCGGCCGTTCGGTCTCTCCGTCCACGACAACACCCTGTACGTCGGCGGGGTGTGCAGCGCGGAGAGCACCCAGCAGCGCGGGGACCTGAAGGCCGTCGTCTACGCCTATGACGGCAAGCGGTTCACCACGGTGCTGAGCCACCCGCTCACCTACCCACGCGGCAGCGTGTTCGGGACGGGGGACAAGGCCACGCACTGGAACCCGTGGAACACCGGCCTGGCCACGTGGGACGAGCGGAAGTCGGGCACCACCTTCATCGATCCGCAGCCGGAGCTGGCCTCCCTCGCCTTCGCCCGCGACGGTTCGATGATCCTGGGCTTCCGCGACCGGTTCATGGACGTGCTCAGCTGGGGAGGGCTGGACCCCCGCCCGGGCACCGACACGGCGGAATTCGGCATGTCCGGTGGTGACATCACCATGGTCTGCGCCACCCCCACCGGTGAATACCAGTGGGAAGGCACCGGCAGTTGCCCCAACCACGCCACCCCCGCCAACAACGGCGCCCAGGACCCCGGTGTCGTCGAGTACTTCCCGGGTGACTTCTTCGCCAACGCCCACCAGGAGACCGCGCTGGGGTCGGTGGCCTACATCCCGCAGCAGCAGTGGGTCGTCAGCACGGAGTTCGACCCGGTCGTCAACGTCGCGACCTCGGGGACCGGGTACTACGACATCGCGACCGGTGAGGGGCCGGGCAACAAGCCGACCGCCAACGGGTACCAGTTCGTCAGCCAGGGACAAGGCGGCTTCGGCAAGGCCGGCGGGCTCGGCGACATCGCGTACGAGGCGGCGAACGCGCCGATCCAGATCGGCAACCTCGTGTGGTACGACGGCGACCGCAACGGGATCCAGGACCCGGCGGAGGTGCTGCTGCCGGGGGCGACGATCAACCTGCTGGACAAGGACGGCAAGCAGGTCGCCACGACGAAGACCAATGCGGCCGGGGAATACTACTTCGGCGGTGTCGGCGCCGCGTACCAGCTCACGCCGGGTGCGAAGTACACGGTGCAGTTCAACGTCTGTACCGCGGACACCGGCAAGGTGCCCGGCCGGCCCCCGGCGAGCAAGCTGCGCTTCACCCTCCCGCGCGTCGGCGCCAACCGTGCGCACGACTCCAACGTGACCCCGCCGACCACCGGTCAGCTGTGCAACGGCTACGCGCCCGTCACCGCGCCGGACAAGCCGGGCGGCGTCGACCACACCATCGACGCCGGGGTGTACATCCCGAAGAAGGCACCGCACCCGACCCCGACCCCGACGCCGACCCCGAGCGGGCCGCCGGCTTCCACGCCGCCGTCCCCCGCGCCGCCCGCCAACCCGGCGCCGGACGGGGGGAGCTCGGGATCGCTGGCCCACACCGGTATGTCCAGGCTGCCCGAGACAATCGGCCTCGTGGTCCTGCTGCTGGGCGCGGGCCTGGGCCTCGCCTTCGTGAGCCGGAAGCGCCTCGCCAGGAAGCACTGAACGAACCGGCAACGGAACGCACCGGACACCGACCGAACACCAACCGAACCGATACAACCGAAGAATCCGCACGACGGTGAGCTGCCTGCTCGCGTGCCCGACCGGCGCGGGCGGGCAGCTCACGTCTCACGGCCGGTCCACGAGGGCCGAGGAGAGGGTGGAGCAGCAACGTGTCAGCGTCCAGCCGCGCGCGGAGCGCGAGGAACCGGCAGGCCCTACCGGGCCGTACGGCCGGCCGGTGGGGCCGGTGGCTGCGGCGGCACCGGGTGGTGGCCGGCATCGGCCTGGCCGCGGTCGCGGGGGCCGTCGTGGCCGCGGTCCTGATCGCCGTCGGCGGCTCCGGGTCCAGCGGTCCGCGCGCGCTGACGGCGGACGAGGTGAACCGGCTGGCGATCACGCGCTTCCGCAACTACCAGGCGCGCGGCCGCACGGTGACGATCACGGTGCCGGGCACCGCCGGCGGGCTCACCGTCACCGGAGCCGTCGACTACCGGGGCAAGGTCGGCTACGGCGTGGTGCACGGCACGGGGCGCGGCACCTCCAGCGACGGGCTGATCCAGTGGACGGCCGGCTCGGTGTTCGTCCACCCGATGGCGCACGCCCCGGACCGGGCACCCGCGTCGCCGCCCCGCTCGGGCTGGTACGGCCGCCGCCTCCAGTCGGCCGGCAGCGCACTGGACAGCGCGCTGGCCATCGCGCTCGGTCTCGGCCTCGACCGGCCGGACAACGCCCAACTGCTGGCGCAGAACGGCGCGTCGTGGTGGGGGCGGGAGGAGATCGACGGGCACCGGGTGGACGTCATGACCGGACCGTCCGTGCCCGGCCGCTCCGGTACGGCGGGCACCGTGCGCTACTGGGTCGGCCCGGACGGCACCATGTACCGGGTCCGGGTCAGCGTCGGTTCCGAGCCGCAGCCGGTGGTCATCGGCTTCGACGCCCGGGCGTACGTGCCGATCGTGCCCGTGCCCGGCGTCACCCCGGCGCGGTAGCCGGGAGTCAGGACGTCTGCACCCGCGCGTGCGCGGCGAGCAGGGACGCCGGCGGCAGCGCGATGCCTGCCGTGTCCGGCAGGTCCGGAACGGCCGGGACGGCGGTGGCGCCCGCGGTGGTGGCGTGCGGGAACTGCGGCTGCGGTGCCGGCGCCGCGACCTCGGTGAACGGGATGCCGCCGGGTGCCGTCGGCGGCGTCCAACTCCCCGATTCCGACGGCGCCCGGCCCGACCGCGGGCAGGTCGCGGCGGTCGCGAGCGAGGCGGGCACGGTGGTCCGCAGGGCGTTGCCCCGCAGGCAGTTGCCCCGCCCCCGCGTGGCGCCGGGGAACGTCCAGCCGACGTCGACGCCGTTCCCGGTGAAGGTGTTGTCCGTGATCTGGTTGCCGACCGGGGGGATGTCGGCGGTCGCCGTGATCACCAGTCCGGCGTTGCCGTTGCCGGCGATGCGGTTGCGGACGAAGCGGTTGTCGCTGCCCCCGTCGATGCCGACGCCGATGCCCCATCCGCCGTCGGCCTGCGCCGGGGTGGCCCGCTGCTGGTTGGCGGCGATCAGATTGCCGGCGAGGACGGCGCCCTGCTGCGGGAGCAGCTTCTCCTGGTGGTCGGAGTTGGTGGTGAGTCCGACGCGGTTGCCGACCAGGCGGTTGCCGACCACGTACATGTCTCCGCTGGCGTTCGTGCCCTCGTAGCCGACCGCGTTGAGTTCGGCGACGTTGTCCCGCACCACGATGCGGCAGGGCTTGCACTGGCCGACATAGATCCCCGAATCGGCCCCGCCCGAGGTGTACGAGTGCTCGATGACGCCGTTCTGCGCGGAGAACGCGTAGATGCCGTACAGGCCGTTGCGGGTCGCGGTCACGTAGGAGACCAGGAACGACTTGAGGAAGGTGACCGGTTCGTCGCCGGTGTCGTAGCCGCCGTTGCCGCCCGGCAGGCCGGCGGCCGCCTTCGCCGAGCCGGTGACCAGGACCCCGTTCTGCGTGTTGTTCCGCACGGTGAGGTTCTCCACGGCCACGCCGGGCGCCGTGACGACGATGCCGTTCGGCTGCCGCAACCGCCCGTCGATGACGACCGTGTCCCGCGCCTCCCCGCGCAGCGTGACCCGCTCCGTCGCGACCCGCACCGACTCGTGGTAGACGCCCGGGGCGACCAGGACCAGGTCGCCGGGGTGCGCCAGGGACACCGCGTCCGAGATCGTCGGGGCATCGGCGGGGACCCGGATCGTGACGTGCGCACCGCTCGGCCGGCGGCCCTTGCCCGACCCTCCGTCGCCACCGCCGCAGCCGACCACAAGCGCCAGGGTGCCCAGTACCGCCGCCACCGCGCGAAGAGCTGATCGAGACATGATCCCAGTCTGGCACGGCGTCCAACTAGGCGCCAGATTCGACGGTTTGACCGGTATCCACGATTCCGGTGTGACACCCTGCACACCATGCACCGAGCCGATCCCCAGCCGTCGCGCCGCACGTTCCTCCACGCCACCGGCGCCGTGGTGACCGCCGGCCTGGCCGCCGGCTGCGCATCGGACTCCGCCCCACCGGACCGGCCCGCCGCCACCGCGGCGGCCGCACCGCTGCCGGTCCCCGCGACCGGCCGCCACCAGGCCGGCATCACGCTGCCGCAGCCGGCCCAGCCCCACCTGCTCGCCGTGGTGGCCGACCTCGGTGCCGCCGTGGCCCCCGGTCCGCTCCTGGCCGAACTGGGCGAGACCGTCCTCGCCCTCCTCGCGGGGAGCGACCGGCGGCTGATGGGCCTGGCGCCGCGCGATGTGACGGTGACCGTCGGGGTGGGCCCCCGGCTGGTGCGCACGGCCGGCGCCTCGCTGCCCGGTGCGGAAGACCTCCCGCGCTTCTCCCGCGAGCGGATCGCCCCCCAGGCACGCGGCGGCGATCTGCTGTTCCAGATCTGCGCCGGCGACCCGCTGCTCCTCCCGGTCGTCGCCGCCGCGCTCCTGCACCAGGCCGGCGACCGCGTCCGCGAACGCTGGCGGCAGTCCGGACGCCGCGGTGCGCACGTGCCGCTCGGCAACGGCCTGACCGCGCCCCGCAATCCGCTCGGTTTCATCGACGGCATCGTGGGCCCGCACACCGCCGCCGAACAGCGACGCGACCTGTGGCTGGCCGGACCTCCCGCCGTCGCCGGCGGCACCCTCGCCGTCCTGCGGCGCATGGAACTCGACCTGCCGCGGTTCGCCGCCCTGACCGTGGCCGAGCAGGAAGCGGTCTTCGGGCGCCGCCGGGCCAGTGGGGTGCCGCTGTCCGGCGGCACCGTCGCCTCGGGCCCGCAGCTCGGCGCCAAGACGCCGGACGGGCGCTACCTCGTCCCCGCGGACGCCCACGCCCGCAGGGCGAACCCCGCCGTGGTCGGTGCCGGCCTCATGCTCCGCCGCTCCTACAGCACCGACGAGCCCGCCCCCGGCCTGCTCTTCATCAGCTTCCAGAACGCCCTGCGGACCTTCACCGCCACCCTGGCCCACATGGACACCTCCGACGCGCTGCTGCCCTTCACCACCACGACCGCCAGCGCGACCTTCCTGATCCTCCCCGGCTTCGACCGGCAACGCCCGCTCGGTTCGGCGCTGTTCGGCTGAGCGGCCGGGCCCGCCGCTGCGGCAGGGGGACGGCGGGCACCCCGGCCGCCCGCCCCTTCGCCCGACCCGGTGCGCGGTCCGCGGGCCGCGGACCGGCCGGCCCCGCCTAAGGTGCATCCGACCAACCTCGTTCTCACCCAGGGGCGTTAGATGTCGATCGCACGCAGATCCCTCCTGACCGGTTCGACGGCGGCGGTGACCGCCGGTGCCCTCGGCGCCGCGGGGCGCGCCGAGGCCGCCGGCCCGGTGCGGCCCGCGCCGCTCCCCCTGCTCGCGCGCACCCCGGGCCGCCTCGGCACACCCGCCGTCACCGGACTGCACCTCCAGTTCGGTGCCGACCCCGCCGGCGAGATGACGGTGTCCTGGCTCAGCCCCCGCTCCGTACGCCGCCCGCAGGTGCGCTTCGGCACCCATGACCACGGCACCGGCAGCGTGGTCGACGCCGAGACCCGCACCTACCGCGACGGGCTGAGCGGCGAGGAGGTCTACGTCCACCACGCCCGCCTCACCGGACTGCGGCCGGACACCACCTACCTCTACTCGGCCGGGCACGACGGCGCCGCGCCGGAGACCGGTGCGTTCACCACGGCGCCGCGCGGGCGCACCGCGTTCACGTTCACCAGCTTCGGCGACCAGGGCGCGCCCAATCTGCGCCGGGTCGTCACCTGGCCGGCAGGCGGCGCGCCGTCCCCCTCGGGGCGCTTCCCGCTCTACACCAGCACCCAGGCCGGCACCCCCGCCTCCGCCGACATCGTGGCCGCGGTGGAACGGGTCGGACCGCTGTTCAACCTGGTCAACGGCGATCTGTGCTACGCCTCGGCGGCCGGTGTCGTCGGCCAGGACCGGGTCGCGACCTGGGCGGACTGGTTCATCGGCAACAGCCGGTCGACGCGGCTGCGCCCGTGGATGCCGTGCGTCGGCAACGGCGAGAACGAGAAGGGCAACGGCCCGCTGGGGCTGACCGGCTACCAGACCTACTTCACGCTGCCCGGACCGGCGGGCGGCGATCCCGGGACCCGGGGCCTGTGGTACGCGTTCACGGTGGGCTCGGTCCGCTTCATCAGCCTGGCCAACGACGACGTGGCGATCCAGGACAGCGGCGACACCTACGTCCGGGGCTATTCGGACGGGGCGCAACGGCGGTGGCTGGAGCGGGAGTTGAAGGCCGCGCGGAGCAACGCCGGCATCGACTGGATCGTCGTCTTCATGCACCACCCGATGATCTCCAGCAGCCGCAGCGGCAGCGGCAGCGACCTCGGCATCCGCGCGGCCTGGGGTCCGCTCTTCGACGCGTACGGGGTCGATCTGGTGCTGTGCGGCCACGAGCACTACTACGAGCGCTCGCTCCCGGTGCGCGGCACGCTGCCGAACGAGGCCCGTACGCCGGTCCCGGTGTCCACCAGGACCGATGTCGCCGACACCGCCAAGGGCACGGTCCACATGATCATCGGAGGCGGCGGCAACTTCGCCACCACCCAGGACGACCTGTTCCAGGAGCCCAAGGGGCGCGTCGTGGTCGACCTGTCCAAGGAGACCCAGGGCCGCCACCGCAAGGCGGTCTTCGTCACCGAGGACGCCCCCTGGCGCGCCGTCCAGGACCGCGTCCACACCCACGGCTTCGCCGCCTTCGACGTCGACCCGGGCGACCGCCGCACCGGCCGCACCCGCATCCACGTCACCTACTACACCTTCGACGGCCCCTACGGCGACCTGACCCCCGTGGACACCTTCACCCTGGAACGCCCGCGCGCGGACGCCCGCCCCTGAGCGGCGCCGCCGTCCGGGCTGCCCGCCGCGCCACCGGGTGCTTGCCGTCAGCCGTGAGCCGCCATCAGGCCGTCAGGCCGGCGTCCCGCGCCAGCAGGGCGGCCTGCACCCGGTTCTCGCAGTCCAGCTTGGCCAGGATCCGGCTCACGTACGTCTTGACCGTGGCCTCGCTCATGTGGATCCGGCGGCCGGCGTCCGCGTTGGACAGCCCCTCGCCCAGCAGCGCCAGGACCTCCCGCTCGCGGTCCGTGAGCGTCCGGAGCCGGCGGCGGGCCTGCTCGGCGCGGTGCGCGTGCCGGCCGGACGCCAACGAGTCCACGACGTGGCGGGTGGCGCCCGGCGACAGGTACGCGTCGCCGGCCGCGGCAGCCCGTACCGCGCGCAGGAGCTCCGCGGGCGCCGAGTCCTTGAGCAGGAAGCCGGCACTGCCGCCGGTCAGCGCGCGCAACACGTTCTGCTGCTCCCCGAACGTCGTCAGGATGAGCACCCGCGTGTCCGGGACCGTCCGGTGCAGCTCGGCCAGGGCCGTCAGCCCGTCCATGACCGGCATCTGGAGGTCGAGCAGCACGACGTCCACGCGCCGGGTCCGGGCCAGTTCGACCGCCTCGCGGCCGTCGGCCGCCTCCGCGACGACGTCGATGTCGTCGGCGGAGGAGAGGATCATCCTGATGCCCGCCCGAATGAGCGGCTCGTCATCCGTGACGAGAACCCTGATCACGACGCTCCTGAACGGTCTTGAACGGTCTAGCTGCGGACGCACCATCATCCCCGACCGGGCCGCCCGCCCGCACCCGCGGCGCCGGCCCCCTCAACTCTCCACGTCGAAGGACTTCTTCTCGACCAGCCGGCCGCCCTTGAAGCAGAAGCGGAAGACCGGCAACGTGCTCCAGCTGCGTCCCGCCTCCGTGGAATGCAGGCTGAGGCACGTCGCCCCCGCCGGCACGGGAGGCGCCCCCCGGCCCAGGTCGCCGGTCAGCACGGAGTCCCCGTCGGGCAGCTTCCTGCGGACCTCGGCCTCCGGCCGGCCCACCCGCACCGCGTCGTACTGCGCCGGCTCGATCATGGCCTTGTCCGCCTCGCCCATGAGGAAGATCCCGCCGACGACCGCGGCGGCCAGCAGCAGCGCGCCGGTCACCGCGACCACTCCGCAGCCGATGGCCGCCCCACTGCGCCTGGTGTTCCTGCTCATCGCCCTGACCAGCTCCTTCGGCAATTCGATCCCGTCGATGACCGGATCACCCTCGCCGGGGCGGCCCGCCGGGCTCTGCTCCCGAAAGTCGCCCGCCGGATCGACGAACGTCGTCGCCGCACCACCGGGCACGGGACTGCGCACACCGCCGTCCGGCGCGGTGTACGGCAGCACGCCCGCCAGCCGGAAGCCGCCCCCGGCCGCCGGGCCCGCGTGCACCATGCCCCCGACGAGCCGGGCCCGCTCTCCGAGCCCGGTGAGCCCCTGCCCTCCGCTCACCACGCTCCGGCGGGCGTCCGCCGGCACCCGCGCGGGGCCGTTGGCGACCTCCACCACCAGCGAGTCCGGCTCATACCGCAGCGCGACGGTGATCGGGGCGCCCGGAGCGTGCTTGTGGGCGTTGGTCAGCCCCTCCTGCACGAGCCGGTACGCCGTATGCTCACCGGCCGGGGACAGCGGACGCACCTCGCCCGTGCGCCGCAACTCCACCGCCGCGCCCGCACTCCGGGACGTCTCCACCAGCCCCTCGATCCCGGCCACCCCGCGCGAGGGCACCGCGGCGTCCGGCACTTCCCCGGCCGCCCGTCCCCCGGTGTCCGCCCCCTGGCCAAGGGCCTGGGTGCCGTCCCGCAGCACCCCCACCACCTCGCGCAGTTCGTGCATCGCGGCCACCGACGCCGCGCGCAGCACCCCCACGGCCTCCCGCTGCCGCCCGGTCAGCTCACGGTCCACCTCCAGCGCGCCGGTGTGCACCGAGATGAGCGCCAGCTGGTGGCCGAGGCTGTCGTGCATGTCCTGCGCGATGCGCTGGCGCTCCCGCATCCGGGCCTGCCCGGCGATCATCGCCCGCTCGCGCAGCAGTTGGGCGTGGTACTCCCGGAGCGTGTCGGTCAGCGTCCGGCGTTGCGATCCATAGCGGCCGGCGAGACCCGGCACCACGAGCGCGACCAGCAGCCCCAGGCCGGCCAGGACCGCGTACAACGGGGTGAGGCGGGGCAGTTCCCGCACGACTCCCAGGCCGAGGGTGAGGACGTACACCAGGCCGAAGACGCCGGCGGCCCTGCCCACCCCGCTGATCCGCCACCCCGCTGACCAGGCGGCGAGGAGGAGCAGCGGGCCGAGCCCCTCGAACGGCACGGATCCGAGCGCGGTCAGCAGCAGCACGGCCGCGGGCACCACCCGGCGCAGCGGAGCCAGCACTCCGGCCGCCAGCCCGACGGCGACGATCCGTACGGCGCCGCCGTGCCCCAGCGCCTCGCCCCCGGCCGCCAGCAGCCCGAACACCACACCGATCAGCGTTTCGCCCACGATGCGCCGGGCCGGCCACATCCCGGGCGCGAACAGCGCCCGGCCCGGGCCGGCCAGCCGCCGGGACACGGCACCCAGCCGCGCCACCGCCCCCCGTCGACCCGATGCACCGACGACCACGGATTCCCCACACATCACGCGCCCACGCTATGCCGCCCGGCCCACCACCGCACCGGCCATTGGTCGCGCCCCGCAACGACGAAAGTCGCGCCCGGCCCGGCCGCTCCGCCCCGGCACCCCGCACGCGACCGGCGGGCACCCGGCGGGTCCGAACGGGCCGGGCGCACCGGCGCCACTCGCTCAGGAGCAGCTGCTCGGGCTCCAGCTGCCCTGGACCCAGGTGCAGGTGGCGTGCGGGAGCGCCGACTTGAAGAACGCCTCGTACGCGTCGTAGACCGAGCTGTCCTCCACCTTGACCAGGGCCTCGTCGCTGTGGCGCAGGGAGTTGAAGGTGTAGTTGTGGCTGCCGGTCCACACGATCTTGCGGTCCTTCACCTGCGCCGATCCGTCGTCGTAACCGCCCTTGACCAGCAGGAACTTCGAGTGGAAGGGCGTCGCGCCGTTCGCCGCGCCGGGGAAGGTGTGGACGACCGGGCCGTGGTACGCGGTGAACGGGGCGGTGAGCGCCGCCTGGGTCTTGCGGGTCGAGCCGGTGGGGCCTTCGGAGGCGTACCCCTCGGGGAGCTGGTGGAGCACCTCGACCCAGCAGCCTTCCTGGTCGAGGGAGTGCAGCTTCTTGGCGATCGCGTACCGGCTGAGGAGGTTCATGCCGACCCGTACGACGGTCCGGCCGTCCTGGGTGCCCCAGCCGGGCGTGTTGCCCTTGCAGACCACGCCGTTGAGGCGGTTGATCACGGCATCGGTGGCCGGCTCGGAGGGCCGGTCCGGATTCTGCGATGCCTCGGGGAAGAAGTACGCCTTGGCCTTCCCCGCCTGGACCGTGCGGTAGTAGTTGTTGTTCACCTTCATCGCGGCGAGGTCCGCGTGGTATGACGCGTAGCCGTCGTACAGCCGCGCGTTCGCGTTGATCTGCGTCGCACTGTTCCACGCGCCGTAACCGCCCACCGACGGCCGGGCATCAAGATTCTCCGAGGACTGGACGACGACGTCGGTGGTGCCGTCGGTGAGCCGGGAGAACAGGAAGAACTTGTTGTGGTTGATCGAGGTGCCCTTCGCGGCGTCCCCGATGCAGCCACGCCCGGCGGGGCAGGAGACGGCGTACGAAGCGGCCGAGGTCGAGCTGCCCAGACGGGACTTCAGGGCGGCGAACGCCGCGTAGTGCGTGGGGCTCTCCCCCGAGAGCGAGTCGACGACCACCTTGACGTGCACCCCGCGGTCGGCGGCGGCGTTCAGGGCGGCGGAGATGTCGGTGTCGTCGAAGATGTACATCGCCACCCGGATGTCGGCGCCGGGCGCGGTGCGGCCGATGAGGTCGAGCAGGCGGTTCTTGATCCCGTACGGCGCCGCCGGACTGCTGAACACGGCCGACGCACCGGTCTCGGCGGCCGGAGAGCCGGCCGGAACCGCGGCGGCCCGCGCCCCGGAGGCCGGCGGCAGGAGCAACGCCGCGACGCACCAGGCGAGCACGCCGGCCGCGCGGCCCGCTATCCGGCCCCGACGCGGAGCCGCGGACATGGGCAGTGGCATAGGTCCCTCCAGAATCCACAGTTCACGTCACCCTCGGCAACGGCCCGCCGACCGCACCGGCCCGCCCCGCGCCCACACATCGCCTTCCACTCCCCACGGCCGAGCACTCATCCCCTTCCGGCACGGCCGCCTTGGCCACGTACCCCTTACCCGACAGCGCACCCGACTCCCCCCACCGGCTCTCCGGACACCGGAGTGACCGCGGGGGCGGGGATGCCCTCCCTGAGGTGACGTGATTCCTTGACCGGGCTGACCGGGTGGGGTGCCGCGCCGTCATGCGGAGTGCCCGCCCGCCCCCTGCCTGGCGTCGTAGGCGCGGCGGGCTTCTTCGACGGTGCCCAGGTTGGGGGACCACGCGGCGAGGGCGGCGAACAACGGCGCCAGGCTGCGGCCGAGTTCGCTGATCTCGTATTCCACCCGGGGCGGGACCTCGGGGTGGTAGGTGCGCAGGACGAGACCGTCGCGCTCCAGCTGGCGCAGCCGCTGGGTCAGCACCTTGGGCGTGATGGTGGCGATCCGGCGTTCCAACTCCACGAAGCGCTGCCGGCCGTACTCGTTGAGTGCCCACAGGATGGGTGTGGTCCAACGGCTGAAGACGATGTCGACCACCGGAGCGATCGGGCAGGCGTTGTTCGGCGAGACCTCGGCCCGGGCCCGCTGCGCTGTGCTCTCGGTCACATCAACCCCTCTTCCCCATTACTTTCCTCTAGGTACCTACTGGTCCCGCGATAGTAGCTTCGCCGTGCATCAGGAACGCGGAAGGAGCGAACATGATCGTGGTGACCGGCGCAACGGGTAATGTCGGGCGGCCGTTGGTACGGGCCCTCGTCGCAGCGGGCGAGCAGGTGACGGCGGTTTCCCGGCGGACCGCGGCGGCGCAGCTGCCGGCCGGGGTACGGCATCACCAGGCCGACCTGGCCGAGCCGCAGCAGCTCAAGCCCGTACTGGACGGAGCCGAGGCGCTGTTCCTGCTGACCTCGGGGGACTTCGTGGCAGCCGGCGGCGACCTCGGCGAGGTCCTGGAGGTCGTCCGCGCCGGCGGCGTCCAGCGGGTCGTCCTGCTGTCCTCGCAGGGCGTCAGCACCGGAGAGCACCCCTCCGAACTGGAGGACGCGATACGGCAGTCGGGCCTGGAGTGGACCATGCTGCGGCCAGGTGGCTTCCACTCCAACACCCTTCAGTGGGCGGATGCGGTGCGCGGGCAACGGACGGTGACGGCCCCGTTCGGTGACGTCGCGTTGCCCACCATCGATCCGGACGACATCGCCCAGGCCGCCGCGGTCACCCTGCGGGACGCCGCGCATACCGGCCACGTCTACGAGTTGACCGGGCCGGTGGCGATCTCGCCCCGCGAACAGGCCGCCGCGATCGGGGCGGCACTGGGCGAGCCGGTGCGGTTCGTCGAGCAGTCCCGGGCCGAGGCCAAGGCGGAGATGGTGCGGTTCATGCCCGAACCGATCGTGGAACGCACCCTCGACATGCTCAGCGCCCCGTCGCCCGGTTTGCGACGCGTCAGCCCGGACGTCGAACTCCTCCTGGGCCGCCCGCCGCGCGCCTTCGCCGCGTGGGCGACGGCCAACGTCGCGGCGTTCCGGTGACTGGCTGACGATCGCCTCGGGGAGCGGGCTCGCCGGCCTGTTGCCGGGTCGGGCCGGCGGAGTTCGCGGAGGCCGGTCACCAGGCAGGTCACGCCGATCGCTGAGGTGACCAGTGCGCCGAGTACGGCGCCGACCTGTCCCCGGCCCACCGCCGGGGTGAGGACGGCGGCGCCCAGGAACAGCGCTCCGAGGCCGACAAGCCAGCGTCCCGGTGAGGTGCTGCCGCCTGCCCGGGCCACCGGGGCGGCCACCGTCAGCGGCTCGATCGTCCCGTCCGGGTTCCGTACCGGCACCGCCCCCTCCTGCCGGCCGCTGCCCCGAGGGGGGCTCTCGCGGCTTCCGCCGACCTCGGCGTCCTCCGAACGCCGTGCTGTCGCGGGGTCCTGGTGGGCGGCGCTCAGTTCACGGGCTCTTCCCGGAACCGGCAGCGTTTTCTGGACATCGGCAAGGGGGTGCACCGGGACGTTGCCGTGCTCCGTACCCGCGGGGCCGGTCCCGCCGGTGGCAGGGTTGGGGCATGAGCAACGCGGAGGAAGTGGTGTGCCGGCCTTCGCGGCGGCGCGTCCTGTGGTCCTGCGTCGGACTCGGAGCGGTCGGGGTGGCCCTGGCCGCGGTGCGCGCGGTGTACGGCCAACGGCTCCTGGACGTCTGGCTGGGGAGCGGCGTACTGCTGGCCGGGCTGGGCATCGCCTCGCTCCTGGCGGTCACCGCCGAGGTGACCGCCGACGCGCACGGCCTGCGCGTCCGGAAGCTGCTGCGCCGCCGGAACGTACCGTGGCAGGACGTCGCCGACCTGCGGGTGCGCCTGCTGCACGCGAACAGCAGCCGCGCCCCGGAGGTCCGCCGCGTCAGTCTGCTGCTGCGGAACGGACGCAGCATGCTCCTCCCCCTCCCCCAGGAGGGTTCCGGACACGCCTCGGACTTCGACGCGACGCTGGCGGCCCTCCGCGCGCTGCACCGCCGGTACGGTGCCCCGGCGTCGGGCCACCTCCCCGTCGTGTCGTACCGCACCGCCGGACGGGGCTGGGCCGGTTCGCTGGCCGCCTGCGTGCTGCTGCTCGTGCCGGCCGGCGGGATCGCGTACTCCGTGCCGGACATCGCGTCGTACGAGCAGGCGTGGCAGGCAGCCACGCCGTGCACCGCCGGGACGCCCGCCGGGGAGCGGGCCGCGTGCCTGACCACGCGGCCGGCCGTGGTCGCGCGCACCGAGGTCCGCCCGGCCCGGCAGCGCAGCTGGCTGTACTTCGCCGAGGGCCGGCCGGTGCCGCGCCTGGCGGTGTCCGACGAGGCCGCCCAGGCGTTCCGGCCCGGCGAACGCGTCGAACTGACCGTCTGGCGCGGCGAGGTGATGAGGGCCGCCGGACCGCACCACGTGTGGCGCGCACACGTGCCCACCGCCCGGTCCGTGCTGGTCGTCGCGGTGGGGCTCGTGCTCGCCGCGGGCTACCCCGGGGCCCGGGTGCTGCTGCGTCTGCGCGGGCGCCGGCTGCCGGACGACGAGGTCCTCCCGTCGGCCCTCCCGTTCGCGGGGGCGCTCGTCGGCACCGCGCTGTGGCTGCTGCCCCTCTGCTACGTCCACGCGACGGATCTGCTCGACTCCCCCGTCGCGCTCGCCTGGGCGGCCGTCGGCGTGCTGTGCACCGTGGGCATGGTGGCGTCGGCCTGGCGGGCCACCGGGGTGCGCCCGCCCGGGGGGCCGGAAGGGGCCGGCGGGGAGGCGGTCGCTGCGGACGCGTCCGCCGATGCGGAGGTGTTCGTGGCCGCCCGCTTCCTGGAGCACACCGACTACAACCCGCACCACTTCGGCACCCACATCGTCCTGGGTGGCGGCCCGCTCGCGGTGACGCCGCACGCCGGTCCGGGCCGGTTCGCCGCCAAGCGGATACCGGTGGAGCGGCTCACCGTCACCGGCGTGCGGAGGCCCCGCGGCGGCGACGGCGACGGGATCCCGAGCAGCTGGCACATCGCCGAACTCGACGACGCGGGGGTACCGGTGCGCCTCGCGGCCGCCCCGGCGGACCTGGCCCGCATCATCCGCCGGCTCTCCGCCGGGGACTCCGAGGGCCGGTCCCGCCCCGCCGAACCCCGTGCGGAGTCGTGATCGCGTGGCGGGGCGAACAAATGATTGGACGGGGTGTCGCTCGGGCTTGTAGCTTCTGATTGCCCGTGACACCGCCCGAGGAGGTGAGACCCATGAACGCTGTATCGACGTGGGTGCTCCCCCTTCCCGTCACGGCCGGCGATTGACGTAGGTGTCGCCGGGAGCGCCTCGACACCAAGGCACTCCCGAAAGGCCACACCCATGCATTCCGATTCTCTGCAGTTCACCGCCGCGACGTCCGCGAACGGCATCGTGGAGCGCGACTTCACCCTGGGCGAGGTCCCCGGGGTCCTCTGGTCGCCGGTCTCCGGCGCCGAGCGCGCACCCCTGGTCCTGATGGGCCACGGCGGCGGCGGCCACAAGAAGCACCCGGCGATGACGGGCCGGGCCCAGCGCCTGGTGACCGGCTGCGGCTGCCATGTCGCCGTCATCGACGCACCCGGCCACGGCGACCGGCCCCGCACCGCGTACGACGAGCAGGAGGTCGCCGAGCTGCGCCGGGCGCAGGCGGCGGGCGAGCCGGAAGGGCCGATCGTCGTCCGCTACAACGCCCGCCTGGCGGAGCTCGCCGTGCCCGAGTGGCGGGCGGTCCTGGATGCCCTCCAGCAGTGTCCGGAGATCGGCGCCGAGGGGCCGGTGGGCTACGTCGGCATCGGTCTGGGCACCGCGATCGGCGTGCCGCTGGTGGCGGTCGAGCCCAGGATCAGGGCCGCGGTCCTCGTTGCGACCTGGCCCGACGTCCTGATCGAAGCGGCGCGGCAGATCACCGTCCCGATCGAGTACGACCTCCAGTGGGACGACGAGCGCGTCCCGCGCGAGGCCGGTCTCGCACTGTTCGACGCCTTCGCCTCGCAGGAGAAGACGTTGCACGCCAACGCGGGCAAGCACCTGGAACTGCCCCGCTTCGAGGCCGACAGCGCGGTCCGGTTCTTCGCCCGGCATTTCGGCCGGGCGGTCCCCTCACCGGCCTGACGGTGAGCGGCGGCGGCGCCCGGTCCACCCACCGGGCGCCGCCGGCACGGCCCGGCCCGGGGCGGGACCGGGGCCGGGGCAACTCCCCCGCGCCCCACCGCAGTTCCGCTGAGGGTGAAGACCGGTCCGGCCGGCCCCGGTGATCACTACAGTCCGTTGTCATGACGACGATCACCACCCGAACGGTCAGGTACCCGGCCGACGGCCTCACGATGGTCGGGCACCTCGCGCTCCCCGCCGGTGAGGGCTGCCGGCCCGCGGTCCTGGTCGGGCCCGAGGGAACGGGCCTGAACGACGTCCTGCGGCGCCGGGCCGACGCCCTGGCCGAACTGGGCTATGTGGCCCTGGCGTTCGACTTCAACGGCGGACGGTGGTTCACCGACCCCCAGGAGATGCTGGCGTACGCGCTCCCCCTGCTCGCCGACCCCGACCGGATGCGGGACATCGGCCGCGCGGCACTCGATGTGGTGCGTGCCGAGCCGCGGACCGACCCCGACCGGATCGCCGCCATCGGCTACGGAACCGGGGGCGCGATCGCGGTGGAACTCGGGCGCGCCGGTGCCGACCTGCGCGCGATCGGGACGGTCAACGGCCTCATCACGGGCCGGCCGGGCGAGGCGGCGCACATCCGCTGCCCGGTGTGGGCCGGGGTCGGTTCGGAAGACCCGATCATGTCGCCCGAGCACCGGGAGGCGTTCGCCGCCGAGATGCAGGCCGCGGGCGTCGACTGGCGCCTGGTGGTCTACGGCGGAGCCCTGCACGCCTTCCACCACCCGCCGGTCGACCAGGCCGTTCGCCCCGGCGTCGGCCACCACCCGCTGCACGCGCAGCGGGCCTGGCGCGACATCCTCGATCTGCTCGCCGAGTGCGTGCCTGTGACGGAGTGAGCCGGAGCCCGGGGCGCGGTCAGTCCGGGTGCCAACACGGGTCGGGTGACGGCCGGTTGTCGCCCCCGGGGGTTCGGATCCCGGGGGGCTGGGGGCCGGGACCGGCCGGGCGCGCGGTGACGGCCGACGGCTGGGCTCGCGTTCGCGGACCGGCGGAAGCGCCGAAGCGCCCCCGCCCTACGGTGGACGGACCCGGTCGAGCGAGAGGACGCGCAGACGTGGAGGTGTACGAGGCCGTGGACAGCCGCAGGGCCGTGCGGGCGTTCAGCGCCGAGCCGGTCCCCACAGAGCTGCTCGAACGCGTGCTGACCGCGGCGACGCGGGCCCCGTCGAGCGGGAGCCTCCAGCCGTGGCGGGGGTATGTGGTGACCGGCGAGCCCCTGGCCGAGCTCAAGCGACGCGCGGTGGCCAGGGCCCTGGCGGGCGACCCGGGTGACGAACGGGAGTATCCGATGTACCCGGCCGGCCTGGCGTCGCCGTACCTGGACCGATTTTCCGCCGCGGCCGGTCAGCGGTACCGGGCCCTGGGCATCGGATGTACGTCCAGACGGTCCTGCTGCTGCGGGCGGAAGGGCTGCACAGCTGCCCCCAGGTCATGTGGACCACGTACCGCAGGACCGTCAGCCGGACCGTCGGGGCCGAGGACGGGCTCGTGTTGGTCTGCGGCATCGCGGTGGGCTTCGAGCGGGAAGGCGTGCCACGGCTGCGTACCGGACGGGCGGAGATGACGGAAAGGGTGCGCTTCGTGGGAGGGTGAAAGCGGAAGCGGGAGCGGAAGCGCCGGCACGACCGGCCCGCCGGTTCCGTCCAGTGCTGTGACCCGGGGGGGTCCCCGTGATCGGAGGGCGGCTCGCGGGGCGAGCGCCCGCGCACGGCTGGTATTACTGGGGGCATGCAGGAAGAGACCGCGCGCTCCGCAATCGACACGTTCATCTCCGCGTTCAACACCTCGGACGACAGCTGTGTGACTGCCCTGCTCTCCCAGGCCCTGACCTCGGACGTGGTCTTCTGGGGGCCATTGGGCCGCAGCGAAGGGATCGAGGCGGTCGAGCGGTTCGTGCTGGACATCCGGCGCCACCCGGCGGGGACCGGTACGATGGTGCGCTGCTCAGCGGTGGACATGCCTGGCGAGTGGGCCCGGTACCGGTGGGTCTTCACCACGCCGGACGGGGGCCCGCGGCTGGCGGGAACGGACGTCGTCCATCTGCGGCGGAGCCTCATCGACCAGGTCATCGTCTTCGCCGGGGAGATCGAGCCGTCCGCCCCCTGAACCCTCTGTCGCCCGCCTCCTCCGGAACTCGCCCCCTTCGGCGCCCGGGGCTGCGATGCGCAGTCGGTCGGACTGCGGTGCTGCGGGGGCGCCCGCCCCCGCGGATGCCCTTCTCGCAACGGGCGCGGGCACGTTCGTTGCGTTGGGCGGCGAACGCGTCGGGGCGGCGGGCGGTGGTGTCGGGCCAGGCCGTGTAGCGGAAGGAGGTCGAAGGAGGTCCTGGGATCAACGAGTGGCCGTGATCAGCACCTCCACGGCCGTCCTACGCGACCCTGACCACGTACTTGCCCTGGACGCCGCCCGCTTCCAGCGCCTGGTGTGCCGCTGCTGTCTCCTCCAGGCGGAAGACCGTGTCCACCGCAGGGCTCAGCTTGCCCTCGACCACATGGCGGGCGAGGTCGTCGAAGTCCGCCCGCGTGGGGTTGCCGCTGAAGAAACGCACCCGGCCGTGTCCGTGGACCGTGCTGGCCGCGAGGTAGCCGAGCCACGCCGCAGGCCGTTTCGGGTCGAAGGCGATGGTGACCATACGCCCGCCCGGATTCAGGAGGTGCCGGAAGGCCCGCAGGCCGGTCCCCGCGGTGTCCAGGACGACGTCGAAGCGGCCCAGCTCCGCCGGTCGCACGGTCCGGTGGTCGACGGCCTTGTGCGCGCCGAGCCCGCGGACGAAGTCGAGGTTGGCTGCCCGGGCCAGGGCCGTGACCTCGGCGCCGTACGCCCGTCCGAGCTGGACGGCGGCGTTGCCGACACCGCCCGAAGCGCCCCGGACGAGGAGCCGTTCGCCGGGGCGCAGCCCGGCTTTGTCCCGCAGTGCGGTGATGGCCGTGGTGGCTACCGGCAGCGCGGCGGCGTCCACCGGGTCAAGGCCGTCGGGGAGCCGGCCGACCCGCTCGGCGGGTACGGTCACGTACTCGGCGGCGCTGCCGAACCCGGCGGTGCGGCCCAAGACCCCCCATACGCGGTCGCCGGCCGCGAACCGGGTGACTCCGGCCCCCCGTGCGGCGACCTCGCCGGTGAAGTCCAAGCCGACGCGCTTGGGGAATTTCCGGCCGCTCAGGAGGCGGAGACGGCCGGCACGTACTGCCAGTTCGCCGCCGTTGACGCTGAACGCGCGCACCTTCACAAGGACCTCGCCGGGGGCCGGCTCGGGGCGTGGCACGTGGCCCGTGTAGAGCACATCGGGGCCGCCATAGCGGTCGTAGAGCACTGCCTTCATCATGCGGTCATTCATCGTTCCGCCTTTGCCGCCGGGGGGCCGTACAGGGATCCGGCATCGACCGTAAGCTCTTAAGTGGACGCAATCGTCCGCTTGGACCGGAAGCGAGAGACAGTGATGGCGGAATCCTCTCGGATCACAGCCCGGGACGGGGTGCGGGCGGACGCCCGGCGCAACCGGGAGCGCGTCCTCGTCGCCGCCCGTGCGGTCTTCGCGGAGCACGGGATCGACGCCCCGATGGCGACCGTGGCCCGACGGGCCGGGGTCGGCGTGGCGACGCTGTACCGGCATTTCCCGACCCGGGACGCCCTGGTGCGAGGCGCGTTCGCGCAGCAGATGGAGACCTGCGCGCGGGCGCTCACCGAGGCTCTGGCCGCTGTTGACCCGTGGCAGGGCTTCCAGCAGCTGGTCGAGACGGTCTGCGCTCTGCAACGGGAGGAACGCGGGTTCCCGGCCGCGTTCGTCGCGGCCTTCCCGGAAACCGCGTCGGAGCACGCGCGGTCCCGGCAACGAGCCGAGCGGGACTTCACGACTCTGGTACGCAGGGCCCAGGCGTCGGGCGCGCTACGGGCCGACTTTCACCCTTCCGACCTCGCCGTGGTCCTCTTGGCACACTGCGGTCTGGCGACCGCCCTACCGGATGACGGTGCAGCGTCCCGGCGCCTGGTGGCCTATCTGCTCCAGTCGTTCCGCACCGACCCGGCCAACAAACCGCTGCCCCCACCGGCTGCCCTGACACTGCGCAGCCTCCCGATCGCGACAGCCAGTCCCCAGGGGCAACGACCCTCCCGAGCCTGACAAGAAACGGTACGTGCCCAGCGCACATCCAGCCCGATGACTCCACGTCCGCGACAGCCCTAGCCGGGCACGTCGCGGCCGGTCAACTCCGGCCCGCGAGACGCCTGTTCGCGGAGGGACTCGATGAAGACCGTGACGTGGGGGTGGTCGCGGCGGTGGCCGAGCGTGGCGACGCCGAGGTGCCGGGTCGGGGCCGGCGGGGCGAGCGGGACGGTGCACAGGCCCGGCACCGCCGGGGTGAGCGCGATGGCGGGGGCCAGGGTGATCCCCATGCCCGCGGCGACCAGCGAGCGGGCGAAGAAGTAGTCGGTGGTGGAGCCGCGCACCTCCGGTGCGAAGCCCGCGCGCTCGGCGTAGCGGCGCAGGTACGCCTCGGTCTTGTGGCAGCCGAGTACCCAGGGTTCGGCTGCCAGCTCGGCGAGGTCGAGCGCCGCGCGGCCGGCGAGCCGATGGTCCTCCGGCAGGACGACGTGCAACGGGTCCTCCAGGAGCGCGGTCCACCGCAGGGCGGCGCTCGGGCCCGGGCCGACGGGCAGCGGCCCGTCGAAGTGGTAGGCGAGGGCGAGGTCGACCGCGCCCTGGCGGACCAGCGGCACGGTGTCCTCCGGTTCGCCCTCCCTGACGTGCAGCACGGTGTCGGGGTGGGCGGCCATGAAGCGGGGCAGGGCGCCGGGCAGGAGGTGCCGGCCGCCGCTGGTGAAGGTGGCGACGGTGAGCTGGACCCGGCCGGTACCGAGCCGTGCGACCTGCTGCTGGGCCCGGGCGAGTTCGGCGGCGACGGACTCGGCGGCCCCGACCATGATCTGGCCGGCCGGCGTGAGGGTGACTCCGCGCGTGCTGCGCGCCACCACCCGGGTGCCGAGGCCGCGTTCCAGCACCGCGATGTGCTGGGAAACGGCGGAGGGGGTGAGGCGGAGGGCGCCGGCCGCCTTGCTGAAGCTGCCGTGGTCCGCCACCGCCCGCAGGACGCGGAGCCGCTGCACATCGATCAACAGTTTTCCTTAACGCGTTTCCAGTAAGCCGCCACTTCTGCTGATGACGATAGGCGGCCAGGGTGGGGGGCATGCAACGGGTATGCGTCATCGGCGGAAGCCGGTACTTCGGAAAGCTCCTGGTCGAACGGTTGCGGGACGCCGGTCACCAGGTCAGTGTGGTCAACCGCGGCTCCGCCGGGCCGCCCGCCGGGGTGGCGCACCTGGTCGCCGACCGCGACGACGAGGCGTCGCTCCGGGCCGCGCTCGGCTCCCGCACCTTCGACGCGGTCGTCGACCAGGTCTGTTACACCCCCGTACAGGCCGCGCTCGCCGCCCGCGTCTTCGCCGGCCGCACCCGGCGCTACGTCATGACGTCCACGATCGAGGTCTACGACCCGGCGACCGCCGCGCTGCCGGCCGTTCCCGAGGGCACCCCGGTGCCGGAGGAGCACGTGGACCCGGCCGCCTGGCGGGTGGCCCCGGACCTGCCCTGGCACGACCCGGCGTACCTGGCGGCCCACTACGCCGAGGGGAAGCGCCAGGCGGAGGCCGTCCTCACCCGGGCGGGCGGCTTCGCGTTCGCCGCGGTGCGCGGTGCGCACGTCCTCGGCGGCGGCGCACGGGAGTTCACCGGACGGCTGGCGCACTACACCGAGCGCGTCCGCCGGGGCGAGGAGATCACCGTGCACGCACCGCTGCTGCCGACGGTGTTCCTCCACTACCGGGAGCTGGCGGACCTGCTGGGGTGGGCGGCCACCGCCACCGGCTTCACCGGACCGGTCAACGCCTGCTCCGACGGCCCCCTGGACGCGCGCCAGCTCACCGCGCTGGTCGCCGCGCAGGCCGGCCGGGAGCCCGTCCACCGGGTGGTCGCCGCCGGCGAGGCGGCGTCGCCGTTCTCCTGCGACCGCCACTACGCCATGAGCAACGCCCGTGCCAAAGCCCTGGGTTTCGCCTTCTCGCGCACCACCGACTGGCTGCCCGGCGCCATCGCCGAAGCCCTCACCGCATCCGCCGCCCCCACCCCGTGAGGAACGTGACCGCCATGCAGGACCGCACCCTCGGAGACCTCCGCGTCAGCGCCATCGGCCTGGGCGCCATGCCGCTGTCCATCGAGCACCGCCCGGACGAGCGGCGGGCGCTCGCCACGCTCCACGCCGCCCTCGACGCCGGCGTCACGCTCATCGACACCGCCGACAGCTACCACTGGCACGCCGGCGAGGTGGGCCACAACGAGCTGCTGATCGCCCGCGCGCTGGCCCGCTACGGCGGCGACACCTCCGGCGTGCTGATCGCCACCAAGGGCGGGCGCGGCCGGCCCGGCGACGGCAGCTGGACCGTCACCGGCACCCCGGAGCACCTCAAGCGCGCCGCCGAAGCCTCCGCCAAGCGGCTGGGGGTCGCGGCGATCGGCCTGTACCAGCTGCACAAACCGGACCCGGCCGTACCCTGGGCGGAGTCCGTCGGCGCCCTGCGGGAGCTCCTCGACGCCGGGACGATCCGCGCCGCCGGCCTCTCCAACGTCAGCACCGACCAGATCCGTCAGGCGCACGCGATCCTCGGCGACGGACTGGTCTCCGTGCAGAACCGGTACTCGCCCGCCGTCCGCGACAGCGAGCCCCAGCTGCGGCTGAGCACCGAACTGGGCCTGGCGTTCCTGCCCTGGAGCCCCCTCGGCGGCATTTCCCGCAGCTCCCTGGACGGCCCCTCCGGCCCGGTCGCCCCGCGCACCGCCTTCCACCACGTGGCGGCCGAACGGGGTGTCAGCCCGCAGCGGATCGCGCTGGCCTGGCTGCTGGCCCGCTCCCCCGCCGTGATCCCGGTGCCGGGGGCCAGCCGCCCCGCCTCCATCACGGATTCGGCCCGGGCCGCCGACCTCGTCCTGAGCGAGGCGGAGCTGGCGCGGCTCAACCAGAGTCTCTTGCCATAACTGATGGCGATGCAGAGCTGACTGCATGGCAGACGCGTCGGTGCCCTTGAACGGCACCCACCGTGAAGTCCTCGCCGGGCTCGGCGAGTTGACCCGCAAGGTCCGCGCCGCCCAGCCCGGCACCTGCTTCCCCCTGCTGCTGCTCGGCGCCCTCGGCTTCGGCCTGGCAGCCACCCACCGCCCCGAGCCGGGGGAAGCCGTGTGCGCACCGCGCCGGCCTGGTGGGAGGAGCGGGCGCGTCTCCCGGCGGTCAACGGCGAAGGTCCCCTTCTCTGCTGAGGAGGGGACCTTCTGACGGAGCGCCCGGCCGGCCTTGCACCTGCATCTCCCACCGGTTGGTGGACGTCTTTCCTTGGACCACGGACGCGACGCACGCCTTCCGCCCGCTGTCCGCGGGCCGAAGCTGCATCATGATCATACCGGAAGCCCGGGGGCGGTGGTCCACCGCTCCGCCGGCGTGGCCGCCCGGGGCCGCGGTGCGGTCCCGGGCGGCACGGCTCCCGTGGGGGGTCATGGGGCGTTACGAGGGCCCGGGGCGCTACGGGGCCATCTCGTAGGCGCCGGCCAGGGCTTCGACGCGCTGCCAGACGCGGGCGGAGCGGGCCTCGTCGGTGACCGGGCGGCGGACCGCGCCCAGCGCCCAGCTCTGCTGGGCCTCGGTGGCGGAGTCCTTGCCGTGGAGTTCGACGGCGTGCGCGGAGAAGTCGCGGACGAGGACGGCGAACAGCTCGTCCAGGACGTCGGCCGCCAGGCCGGTCAGATGCGCCTGCTCCAGGATCAGCTGGCCGTGCACGACCAGGGCGAAGAGCTGGCCGACGGCGAGCAGCAGATCGAGGTCGCGGCTCTGCGCCTCGTCGGGGGCGGCGGTGGTCACGAACGCGCAGAGCGCGTCGGCCTGTTCGCGGAAGCGGGCGACGTTGGGCAGCTCGGCGAAGCGGTCGTAGGCGGTGCGCCAGTCGTGGAAGCGGATGGCGCCCAGGCCGCGGGCGGGGCCCTGGCGGAAGAGGAAGGCGTCGTCGGCCGCGTCCAGGCGGGTGGGCACCGGCGCGTACGCGGCGGGGTTCAGCAGGTGGTTGCCCATGAACTTCAGGATCAGGGCGAGGTTGACGTGGACCGTGCCCTCCAGCTTCGGCAGGCCCCGGATCTCGGTGGCCGCCTGGGCGAAGTAGGTGTCCTTCTCGAACCCCTTGGCGGCGATCACGTCCCACATCAGGTCGATGACCTTCTCGCCCTCGGTGGTCACCTTCATCTTCGTCATGGGGTTGAAGAGCAGGTAGCGGCGGTCGTCGGGGCCGGCGGTGCGGAAGTAGTCGACGGCGCGGTCGCTGAACAGCTTCATGCCGACCAGGCGGACGTAGGCGTCGGTCAGTTCGCGGCGCACGTGCGGGAAGGCGGTGACCGGGCGGCCGTAGAGGATCCGGTGCTGCGCGTGGGTGACGGCCTCGTACATCGCGTGCTCGCAGATGCCTATGGAAGCGGTGCACAGGTTGAACTTGCCGACGTTGACGGTGTTGAGGGCGGCGTCGAAGGCGGCCCGGCCGGTGTGCAGGACGTCGTCGGGGCCGACCGGGTAGCCGTCGAGGCGGAACTCGCTGACGTACTTGGAGGAGTCGACGACGTTCTTCACCAGGTGGTAGGCCGGGTGGCGGCTGTCGGCGGCGAAGAAGACGTAGCCGTCGGGGCCCTCAACGTCGGTGCGGCGGCCGAAGACGGAGACCAGGCCGGCGGCGTTGCCGTTGCCGATGTAGTACTTGGACCCGGTGGCGCGGAAACCGCCGTCGCCGTCGGGCTCCAGCAGCATGTCGGTGGAGTAGATGTCCGCGCCGTGGGCCTTCTCGGAGAGGCCGAAGGCGAACACCTCGCCCTGGTCGAGGAGTTCGGCGGCGCGGGCGCGGGCGGTGGCGTTGTCGCTCTGCCAGACCGGGCCGAGGCCGAGGATGGTGACCTGCCAGGCGTACCAGTAGTCGAGACCGTAGAAGCCGAAGATCTCGTTCAGGGCGGCGATCCGGGCGGTGTCCCAGCGCTTGTCCGGCTGCCCGTCCGCGGCGGCGGCCGGGGTGAGGAAGGTCGCGAACAGCCGTTCCTCCGCGGCGAAGGCGAGGAAGTCGGACAGCCAGGCACGGGAGCGGTAGTCCTCGATGAGCCTGCGCTTGCCGCGCGCCTCGAACCAGTCGACGGTGGCGCGCAGCAGGCGGCGGGTCTCGGCGTCGAAGTGCGCCGGGTCGTAGGTGCGGGGGTTGAACAGCAGGGCATCCGCCATGAGGGGCGCCTTTCGTGGCTCGGTGGTATCGGGTGGGGGGTTGCGGCGAAGGGGCGGGCCGGTGCGCCCGCGGGTCAGGGCGCGGGACGGAGCCGGTGCAGGGTGGCGAGGACGTCGTCGAGCCAGGCGATCGTCATCCGCTCGTAGGCGATGCCGCCGCGCAGGACGACGTGCTGGAGCTCCCGGCCGGCGTCCAGCGGGGCGCCGGCCGCGGGGCCGGTGAAGTCGCGCCGCTCCCCCGCGAGGTAGTGGGCGAGCCGGTCGGCGTGCTCCCGGCGGTGCCGTTCGACCTCCTGGATGAGGGCGGCCGGGTCGTCGAAGACCGCGCCGCGGATCTTGACGGCGAGGTCGTGCCGGACGCTCTCGGGCTCGACCGGTTCGTGCAGCCACCGGGAGAGGGCGGCGCGGCCGGGGGCGGCGACGGAGTACTCCTTCTTGTCCGGGCGGCCCTGCTGCGGCACGTCGCGGACGTCGATCCAGCCGTCCTGCTCCATCCGCTTGAGCACGCGGTAGATCTGCTGGTGGGTGGCGGTCCAGAAGTAGCCGATGGACCGCTCGAAGCGCCGGGACAGCTCATACCCGGAGCCCGGCTTCTCCAGCAGCGAGACGAGGATCGCGTGTTCGAGCGCCATGCCTCGATCCTGCTATGCAACTCGTTGCATAGACAAGCGGTGCAGGGCGGGTGAGACGCGGGTCACCCGGGCGGACGCCGCCCGCGTCCCCGGCCGCCGCCCGCCCCGGGGGAGGCGGCCGGGCCCCGTGCGGCCGGTGCGGGCGGGGCGCGCGTACGATCAGCCGGTCCCCGGGGCCGGTCGCGGCCCCTCCGGTCGGTCGAGGAGTCGTTGTCCCGGTGAGCGCCGTCGTTCCGCCGCCCCGCGCCGTCACCGGTCTGCTGCCGCCGGGTCAGCTCACGCGCGAGGAGGACGGGGAGCAGCTGCACGCGCTGCTGTGGCGGGCCGGGCCGGGCTGGCGGATGATCAGCAGCGCCGTACTCGGCGGCGGGCTGGGCGAGCGCTCCTGGGTGCTCAACGCCCAGGTGTCGCACGGCTACCGGCGCACCGACCCGGACCGGCACCTCGCCGGACTGGCCGCCGCCGCGGGGGCGCGGGGGCCGGGGGTCGGGCTCATGACGGCCGCGGACGTGCGGGCGTACGGCCACGGGGCGGACGGCGGCGCCGAGGCCGCCGCCACCGCGGGGCTGGGGGTGCGGGGGTGGGCCGCCTCCCCGGCCCGGGGCACGCTCACGGCCGCCCGCCCGGGCACGGTCAACATCATCGCCGCGCTTCCCGTGGCGCTGACCGACGCCGCACTGGTCAACGCCGTGGCCACGGCGACCGAGGCCAAGGTCCAGGCGCTGCTGGAGACCGGCCACGACTGTTCCGGTACGCCGACCGACGCGGTGTGCGTGGCCGCGCGGACGCCGGGTGCGGGCGAGGAGCCGCACGCCTTCGCGGGCCCCCGCTCGCTGTGGGGCGCCCGCTTGGCCCGGGCCGTCCACCGCGCCGTACGGAGCGCCGCGGCGGGCGCGTGACGGGCCGGGGCGTCACGCGCTCCGTGGGGCTCCGGCGCGGGCCTCCGGGCCGCCCGCCGGGCGCGTTACGGGGCGCCGGGAGCGGTGGACTCGGGGGTTCCGGGGCTGTGCGGGCTTCCCGGACTGTCGGGGCTGCCGGGGCGGTCAGGGCTCCCCGGGGGCCGTTCCGCGGTGCTGGGGCGTGGGGAGCGGTAGGCGCGGGCGAGGTGGTGCTGGAGGCGGGCGTGACGGAACTGGTAGACCGCGCCGGCCTGGCGGAGCACGCCCCGCTGGTAGGCGTCTTCGAGGAAGGCGACGACGGACCAGGGCAGCCGGCCGGTCAGCGGCAGCCAGATGCGGGAGAAGACCGCCCACTGGCCCCAGGAGGTCAGGCTGAAGGTGTAGCCGAGGGCGCCGCCGAGGCCGCTGATGAGGCCGAGTTTGAGGGCGGCGGTGAGGTTCCAGACGACCGGCCCCAGGAGCATCGAGACCGGGCGGATCACCGCCATCGAGGCGAGGCCGACGAACAGGCCGAAGACCGGTGCCCAGACCAGGAGTTGGGCGGCGACGGTGCGTCCGTTGGTCCGCAGCAGGCTGACCGGGTTGACCGCGGAGCGGATGTCGAGGGGGGTTTCGAAGAGGGTCAGCAGGCCGAGGGTGGGGCCGGCGGCCAGCGCGAACATCAGGCCGAAGATGAGGCCGTCGCCGAGGCTGCCGGCCAGGATGACCGGGAGGCCGGCGTGGTGCACGGCACCGTTGATCGCCCCGTGGACGATGCCGTAGCCGGCGCCGAACACCAGGCCGCAGAGCACGCCGACCGCCAGGCGGCGCAGCGGGCGCCGCCCCGTTCTCCGCTCCCTGCCGCGCAGCCGCATGCGGACCGCGGACGGCTCCACGGCCGTGTCCTTGGCCGCGACCATGAACCAGTACGCGAGCCCGAACAGGAGCCCCGCCAGGAGCCCCGCCACCAGTCCGTCCACCAGTTGGTACGCGAAGGCGTCGAAGGGGATGCCGACGACGCCGTCGGCGAGGGCGATGGCCACGGCGACCACCAGCGCGGTGACCAGGGTGCGGGTGAGGCGGCCCATGCCGTGGCCCAGGCGCCACCATTCCAGGTCGGGGGTGTCGAGCCGGTCCAGGTGGTGGGCCAGGTAGCCGAGCCAGTACCGGGCGCGTTCGGGGTCCCAGGTGCGGAGCGGCCCGCCGCCGGGGCGGTGTTCGGGGCGGGGGCGGTAGGCGGTGGTGGTGAAGTTGTCGAGAAGGTGGTCCTCCAGTTCCCCGGGGGTGCCGAAGCGGCGGGTGTCGAGCAGGGCGGCCGGGTCACTGCCGGGGGTGTCGCTGTAGACGGCGCGGGCGAGGGTGACCATCAGCGGTGTGGTGAGCACCGCGGCGAGGGTGGCGCCGGCCCGGCGCAGCGGGCGTTCGCGCAGGGCGGTCAGCACGGGCTCCCAGGCGGTCGCCGAGCGGCCGGGGCCGCCGCGGGCCTTGCGGGTGGTGCGCGGCAGGTAGTCGGCCAGGTCGTCCAGGGTGAGGTCGGTCAGTTCGACCGCGGCGGCGGAGGTGAGCACGTCGGTCTCGGCCACCGCGGCGGCGTACTCGGCCGGACGGCTGGTCAGGAGCAGCGGCAGCGTGGTGGCGTTGAGGGCCTCCAGCGCGGGGCGGCGCAGCCCGTCGGCGATCTCGTCGAAGCCGTCCAGGACGGGGAGGATCCGGCCGGTCTCGACGAGCGCGCCGGCCAGCGGCGTACCGCCGGGCCCGGGAGCGGCCAGGCCGGGGTGGTCCCGGGTCAACTGGGCGGCGAGCCAGTCCCGGAGGGTGATGGCGGTGGGGTCCCAGGAGCCGATGCTGAAGATCACCGGCACCGCGTCGGCCCGGCCCCGGGCCGTCAGGAGTTCCAGGACGAACCGCACGGCGAGGATCGTCTTGCCGGAGCCCGAGCGGCCCAGCACCACCAGCCGCCCCGACGGTATCCGCCGGTACACCTCGACGACGGCGTCCAGTTGCCCGCTCAGGTCCAGCGGGGCGTGCGGGCTGCCCGGGGGCAGGCGGCGGATGTTGGCCCAGTGGTCGGTCAGCTCCTCGGCGACCGGCCGCCAGCGCACCGGCAGCGGGTAGGGGTCGTGGACCTGCCGCTGCTCCTCCTCGCGCCGCCAGCGGGCGGCCACCGCCTGCGCGACCTGATCGGCGACGTCGGCGAGGGTGGTGTGCAGCGGCGAGCCCGGCGGGCCGCCCGCGGGCGGGGCGGGGGCGAGCGAGGCGGGCGGCTCCGCCGGGCGGTCGTCGTCCGCGCTGCGGCGGACGGCGGACGCCAGCAGCCGCTCGCGCGCCTCGGGGCTCAGCCCGAGCGCGTCGGCCAGGAAGCGCACGGTGGTCATCCGCGGGTCGGCGCGCTCGCCGGTCTCCAGGCCGCGGATGGTGCGGACGCCCACTCCGGCGCGTTCCGCCAACGCCTCCTGGGTCAGGTTCGCCTCGCGCCGCAGCCTTTTCAACAGGGCGCTGAACTCACTGGTCACGGGTCTCGGCCTTCCCCCGGCATGTCGATTTCCCCAGGTGAGGGACTCTAGCGCGGCCACCGGCCGGATACGGCCGGTCTGCTGGCCTGTCCGTTCGCCCGCCCCGGGGCCAGCGTCGGGACCGACCGCCCGTCCCCCCCACACACCAGGAGAGCCCGCAATGCCGACGACCGCGACCCTCGGCCGGCCGACCGATCCCCCGCTCACCCGCCAGGAGCGCGAGGTGCTCCGCGCGGTCGGCTGCGGCCTGACGGACACGGAGATCGCCCGCACCCTCGCCCTCCCGGAGAACGCCGTCGGCGTCCACCTCGGCCGGGTCCTCGCCAAGCTCGACCTGCGCGACCGGGCCGCCGCCATCGTCCACGCCTTCGACAGCGGGCTGGTGGTGCCCGGCCGGGGCCCGCGCGGCACGGCCCCGCCCGTGCCGCGGACCGCGGTCCGCCGGCCCCGCGGACCGCGGGTGCGGATCTCCGTCCTCGGGCCGCTGCGGGCCTGGCGCGACGGGCAGCCGGTGGACCTGGGCCACCTGCGCCAGCAGGCCGTCCTCGCGGCACTGGCGCTGTGCCGGGAGCGGGCGGTCGGCAAGGACGAACTGCTGGACGCGGTCTGGGGGATGGAGCCGCCGCTCACCAAGGTCGTGCCGGTCTACATCTACCGGCTGCGGAAGGTCCTCCAGGCGGAGCACGGCGCGGAGTCGGTGATCCGGCACGACCGGTGCGGCTACCGGCTGGTCCCGGACGCGGTCGAGGTGGACGTGGCGCGCCTGGAGGAGCGGGTCACCGCGGCCGGTGCCGCCGAGCGGGCCGGCGAGGCGGCCGAGGCGGTCCGCGTGCTGGCCCAGGCGCTGGAGCTGTTCCGCGGGGAGCCGCTGGCCGGGCTGCCGGGGCCGTTCGCCGAGCTGGAGCGGCTGCGGCTCACCGAGCGCCGGACCGCCCTGGCGCTGCGCAAGCTGGAGCTGCAACTGCGGCTGGGCCGGCACCCGGAGGCGGTCGGTGAGCTGTGGGCGCTGGCCGCGGCGCAGCCGCTGGACGAACCGGTCGCCGCGCTGCTGATGCGGGCGCTGTGCCACAGCGGCCGGCAGGCCGACGCGCTGGGCGTCTACGAACGCACCCGGCGCCGGCTGGCCGACGAGCTGGGGGTGCCGCCGAGCCCGCTGCTGCGGCGGGCGCACCGGACGATCCTGGGCGGCTGCGACGCCGGCCTCGCGCCGGGCGCGCCGTGACCGGCCCGGCGCCGCGCACCCGCGGCGAGGAGCTGCTGCTGGCGCGGGTCTCCGCGGCGGCCGGGCGGGCACGCCTGGGCCGGCGGCTGGCCACCCACCCGGCGACCGCGTACCGCCCGCGCGCCCGGACCGGCCTGTTCCGGGTGCTCGGCCGCCGGCCGGCCCGCGTCCCGTACGGCCGCGCCACCGCGGCGCGGGCGAGCCCGAACGCGCGGCTGGACCTCTACGAGCACGGGATGACGGTCGCCGTGCAGGGCCGGATCCACGTCGTCCGCTACGCCACCACCGCGGTGTTCCGGCAGTGTGCCCGGCCGCGCGGCGGGTCCCCGGCCGGCGCCGCCGTCCTGCACACGCTCACCGACGTCGAGCACCGGCGCCTGGTGCTGGTCGGCGGCCCGGCGGGCGGCGACCCGCGCCCGTGGGAGCACGAGCTCCCACGGGCCGTCCTGCGGGCCCAGTTGCCCGGTGCGCTGGCCGCGCTGCGCCGGGGGGAGCGGGTCTGCTTCGGGGAGATCTGGCTGACCCGGGAGGGGGTCGGCGCCGGAGCGCTGTGCGCGCCGTGGCAGCGGGTGCGGCGGATCGGCGTGCAGGAGGGGTTCGTCGTGCTCACCCTCGGTGGGCAGCGGCACCGGCTCGGGCCGGCGGTGTCCGGGATTCCCAACCTCTTCGTCTTCCGGGCGCTCGCGGAGCAGTGCCGCACCGGGGACGTCCGCTGACCGCCTTGCGTTTCATCGCCATTCCAACGGCCGCCGCTAACGTCGGCGCGGAACCACGCACGTGCCCCACCGCACTTCGAGGAGAAGCCCAGCGATGACCCTGCGCACCAGATGGAAGAAGGCGATCGGCACGGCCGGAGCGGCGGCGGCCCTGGCGGCCCTGACCGCCGCGACACCCTCCGTCGCCCACGCCGCTCCGGTGCACCACTACTACCTGGAGGTCGGCGGCACCGGCTCGGCGGCGCCCGCGCCCGACTGCACCTCCACGTACGCCTTTGCCAACAAGCATCTCGACGGCGGCATTCCGGTGCCGGTCTGCTACCCGGCGAGCGCCGGCCCCTGGCTCAACGGCCACAACGCGCCCGACCTCAACGCCCCGAGCTACGACGCCAGCGTCCGCGAGGGGTACCGCAACCTGCTGGCCGCCGCCGAGGCCACCCACCGCCGCGACCCGGCCGCCCGCCTCACGCTGGTGAGCTACTCCCAGGGCGCCCAGGTGGCCGACCAGGTGCTCGCCACCATCGCCGCCGGCCGCACCGCGATACCGCGCTCGCAGGTGAACGGCATGCTCTACGCCGACCCCATGCAGCCCGGCACCGGCGTGTGGGCGCGGGTCCCCAAGGGCTGGAGCGCGCTGGGGTTCACCTCCACGGGGGCCGCGCCGGCCGCGTACGAGGGCGTCCCGGTGCGGCGCTTCTGCATCCGCACCGACCTGGCGTGCGACGCCACGTCCCTGCGGTCCGTGCCCGGCTTCGTGAACCAGCACCCCACGTACTGGCAGGAGGGCAACATCATGACGCAGACCATCGCCCAGGACGGCGGTGACGGCATCACCTGGTACGACGCCCGGTAGGGCGCCTGCCACGCGCGCCGCGGGGCGGCCGGCGAGGGGGTACGACGCCTCGCCGGCCGTCCCGCGGCGCCGTGCTCCGGCCCTCCCCCGGCGCCACCGTCCCGCGCCCCACCGGGGTTTCATCGGCATTTCAGCGCCTGCGGCGACAGTGGCCGGGACGGGGCGCCGAACGGACCGTTCGGGCGCCCGCCGCGCCCCCGCGTGCCTCGGCGGGTGCGCGTCCGCAGCGAGTGAACGGGTATCCCCATGGACGAACTTCTGCACAAACTGGTCTCCGCCGTCCTCACCGGCGCGCTGATCGCCCTGGTGGGGTATCTCAGCGTGTCCGTCCGCCGGCGCCGGGTGGCCCGCGAGGAGGCCGCCGCGCCGGCCCCGGTCGAGGACCCCACGCAGGCGCTGCTGCGGCAGGCCCGGCAGCTGGACGCCGACCGCGACGAACTGGCCGCCCGGGGCCGGGAGTCGGAGGCCCTGGGCCGGGCCGGGGAGGCCGCCGACGCCTGGCGGGCGCTCACCCGGGCCCGGCCGGGACGGTTCCAGGCCGAGCGCCGGGCGGCACTGGGCCGGCTGAGCGAACTCCTGGACGCCCGGGGCCAGGACCAGCAGGCCGCCCAGGTCCGCCGGGAAGCCGCCGGCCTTTCCTGACCGAGCGAGGAGACCCACCATGCCCGCCGCGATCTGGGCCGGCCGGAACGCCACCGCCGAGCAGGCCGCCGCCGACCTCACCGCCGCCCTGGGAGCCGAACTGGGCCTGGCGCTGCCGCCGTTGGCCACGGCACTGCCCGCCGGGAGCACCGGCGTCCCGGCCGGGAGCCTGCTCCCGCCGCGTGCGCGGTTCAGCGGGATGCCCGCGCCGACGCACTGCTTCCTCTACGTCGACGCCACCGCCCCCCGGCGCTTCGAACTCCGGGCCGGGGTCCTGTCCGGGCGCGCCGGGCTCCGCCGCAGCCTGGGGCTGGGCCCCCTCCTCTACGCGGTACCGCTGGCCACCGCCCCGGTGCCCGCGGCCGTCGAGCTGAGCGCGCCGGGCGGTGCCGCCCCGGCCCGCTTCACAGGCGACCCCGCCACCGCGGACCGCCTGAACCACGACAGCGGCCTCACCGACGCGGCCCGGGCGCTGACGCCCACCACGGCCGGTCCCGACCGGAACCACACCTGGCAGGTGGCCCGGCGGCTGGTGATCGAACCGCTCCCCGAGGGCGCGGTCCTGCTCGTCCAGACCCTGCACCGCCCCACCGCCCGCGGCTGGTCCCCCGGTGCCGCGGCGGTGCTGGACTTCGCGGGGCGGGTGGAGGCGTGCCTGGGGTAGTCCGCCGGCGGGCGCTCAGCGGCGGGCACGGTCGCGCAGGCCGGTCCAGGCGGGGAGGAGCAGGAGGGCCAGGGCGGTGGTCCACACCGTGATGAGGGGGGTCGTGGTGAGCGCCAGCTCCAGGTCGGGCGCCGGGCGGCAGGCCAGGTGGCCGGAGCCCCAGTGCAGGCAGGCGAAGTGGGCGCGGGCGGTGAAGGCGGCCAGGGGCAGCGGCAGGCCGGCGCCCAGGGTGCCCAGGACACCGTGGACGGCGCGGAGTTCAGCGGTCGCCTGCCGCCAGGCGACGACGAAGCCGACGGCGAGTTGCAGCAGCACCGCGAAGGCCACCGGATAGAAGGTGACGACCGCGCCGAGCCGGACGATCGGCCCGGGGAGGACCACCGCGCAGCACAGGTGCCACAGCCACAGCCCGAGCCCGGCGGCCGCGCCGAACACCGCGCCCTGCACGACGGCCCGCGCGGGACGCAGCACCGGCGGTGCGAGCAGCGCGGCCGCGTGCGCGGCGGGCAGCGGCCGGAGCAGGAATCGCTCGGGCCCCGTACCGGGCACGCGGACGCGGCTGCGGCGGGAGAGCCGGACGGCGAGCGGCGCGGCGAGCGGGAGCGTGGCCGTGAGCAGGACCAGCGCGAGCACCCCGGCCGGCGGCGGGAGGACGAAGGCCGTGGAGAACACGTACCCCAGGTAGTCCAGCGGGGTGGGGAGGAGGTTCAGCGGGCGGGGCGGCGTGAGCAGGTCGAAGCCGGGGCTGCCCGCGGCGTAGGCGTGTGCCAGCCAGACGCTCAGCAGCGCGACGCCGGCCGCGCAGCCGGCCGCGACGAGCCGGAGGGGGCGGCGGGCGGCCAGCACGGCGGGGGCCCAGAGCCGGGCCGTCGCCGCGTTCCACCGCACGTATCCGTAGCCGACCGCCCCCAGGACCAGCCACCAGGCCAGTTGGACGGGGAGCGAGTCGGCGAGGCCGAGGGCCAGCGCCGTGCTGCGCACCTGGTCCCCGAACGTTCCCATGACGAGCCCGGCGGCCATGGCCAGCCCCGTGCGGTGGGCGCCGCGCCACCGGTCGCCGTCCAGCCGGGCGGCCAGCGTCGCCCGCCAGACGCCCATCGCCACGCCACCGCCCAGCAGGACCGCGGGGACGGCCGCGGACAGCGGGCTGCCGGAGCTGCCGAGGCGGGCGGCCTCCTCGGTCCACCGGGCCAGTTGCTGGTAGACGAGCGAGCAGGTCAGCGCCAGGCCGAACGCTTCCCACGGGCCGAAGCCGAACAGCAGCCTGGTGTCGCTCAGGGCCGCCAGCCGCCGTGCGGCGGCGGGGTGCGGGCGCAGGGCGGGCGGGAGGCGGCGGCCGGGCCGGTCCAGGTGCTGCTGGGCGGTGAGCATGCGGCGCAGCGCGTGGGCTCCCCCGGTCCACACCGCGACCCGGGCGTCCGCGTACAGCTCGCGGCTGCGCAGGACCGCGGTGCCGGTGAGGACGACGGTGGCGGCGAGGGCGCACTGGGTGACGATGAGCAGGAGTTGGTAGAGGAGGCCGCCGGGCATCAGCACCACGGCGACCAGGAGCGCGAACGGCGCGGTGACGGCCATGGGGAGCGCGAGCGCGGTGACGAACAGCCGCTGGCAGATCAGCGTGAGGAAGGCGATGTCCACATCGCGGTTGCGCAGGTGCGCCAGTTCGTGCAGGACGATCGCGCGGAACGCCTCGGGGTCCTGCCGGTGCAGTTGCAGCAGACCGCCGCTGAGCATCACCTGGCGGCGGCCGACGCGGCCGAACGCGAGCCCGGTGGGGGCCGGGTCGCGCCAGTCGGCGACGAAGCGCACCCGGCACCGCAGTCCGGCGAGCGCCACCAGTTCCGCGAGGGTGCTCCGGATGCCGGTGAGGGTGTCCGGCAGGGGGCGGAGCCGGCGCCGGCGGACCCGGTAGGCGGGCAGCAGCCAGTAGACGGCGCCGACGGCCAGCCAGAGCGCCGCCAGGGCGGGCAGTTCGACGGCGGTGCCGCTGCCGAGGTCCGGCAGCGGGCAGATGCGGGAGAGCCGGCCGGGGTCGGCGGCGGTGTCGGGGAAGTGCTCGGCCGTGCAGCGGAGGGCGTCGGCCAGGCCGTCCACGCCGCCGCCCAGGCCGAAGTACGCCGCCGTGCTGACGGCCCCGCCCAGGGCCACCGCCATCGCCGTCGACGTGCTCAGGATGAGCAGCGCGAACCGCAGCGAGGTTCCGGACGGCATCCGGAAGGGGTGCGGCATGCCCGGCGGAGCGCCGGCTGCCGGGGCCGGCGCGGCGCTCATGAGGCGTTCTCCTCCTCGTCCGGGGCCGGGGGTGCCAGCAGACCGCCGATGACGGCGTCCGCCAGCAACTGCGCCTGCGCGGGCGGCAGTCCCAGGGCGGTGGCCCGGTCGTGGGCGATCCGCCGCAGCCGCTCCAGCTCCCCGGGGCCGGGGGGCCGCCCCGCCACCGCGGCGGGCCCGGTGCCCGGGGCGGCGAACGGATTGTCCCCGCCGCCGCCCCCGCCGCCCTCCGCACCGCCGGTGCGCCGCGACCGGCGCCACCACCGGCCCCGCCGGCCCTCCCGGCGCAGCGCGTCGGTGGCGATGTTGCTCACGACGGCCGCCGCGACCGGCAGCGCGAACTGGGTCAGCGTCCCGATGAGGACGGCGTCGATGCCGATGCCCAGCGGCTCCGGACGCGTCCGGCGGCCCTCCTGCCGCGGATCGTCGAAGTACGCCGCGGCCGTCTCCTCGAAGAGCGCCAACTCCTCCGGCGCCAGCTGCCGCACGGCCTCCCGGGCCAGCCCCCGGGCCCGCTCCGCCGCGCCGTCCTGTGCTCCACCCACCGCAGCCCCCGTCTCCCGCGCGCCGAACCCTGCGCGCGAAGCACCGAAAGTACCGGAAGTATCGGCCTCCCGCGCGCCCCGCGGTCAAGCACGTCGGGACCGGCGCGGCCGGGCACCTGAGCCGTTCCCGGTACGCGCGCAGGAGTATGTTCGCCGCATGGTTGAGCATCGCATGATCGACGTGAACGGCATCCGGCTGCACATCGCGGAGGAGGGCGAGGGGCCGCTGGTCGTGCTGCTGCACGGCTTCCCCGAGTCCTGGCACTCCTGGCGCCACCAGTTCGCCCCGCTGGCCGCCGCCGGCTTCCGGGTCGTCGCCCCCGACCAGCGCGGATACGGCCGCAGCGACCACCCGGAGGACGTGGCGGCGTACAGCATCCTGCACCTCGTCGGGGACGTGGTCGGGCTGATCCACGCCCTGGGCGAGCGGGAGGCGTTCGTGGTGGGGCACGACTGGGGCGCGCCGGTGGCCTGGCACACCGCGCTGCTGCGGCCCGATGTGGTGCGCGGGGTGGCGGGACTGAGCGTGCCGCCGCCGTTCCGGGGGGAGCACCCGCCGCTGGCGGCCATGCAGGAGCGGTTCGGCGGGCGGTTCTACTGGAACTACTTCAACCAACCCGGGGCCGCGGACGCCGAGTTCGCCCGCGACACCCGCGCCGGGCTGCGCAAACTGCTCTACTCCGGCTCCGGTGACGCCCCCGGCGCCGGCCGGCCCGACCGGGCCCTGGTGTCCGACCCGGCACGGGGCTGGCTCGCGGACATGGCCGACCCCGAGGAGCTGCCGGGCTGGCTCACCGAGGAGGACCTGGACGAGCTCACCGCCTCCTACGCGCAGGGCTTCACCGGCGCGCTGAACTGGTACCGCAACCTGGACCGCAACTGGGAGCTGACCGCCCCCTGGCACGGCGCCGTGGTGTCCACGCCCGCGCTGTACGTGTACGGCGACCGGGACCTGGTCGCGTCCTTCCCCGGAACCCCCGAACTCATCGAACGGCTGCCGGAGTTGCTGCCCGACCTGCGGCGCGCTCCGCTCGTGCTGCCGGGCTGCGGCCACTGGACCCAGCAGGAGCGGCCGGCGGAGGTGACCGCCGCGCTGGTCGAGTTCCTCACGGAGCTGCGGGGCTGACTCGCTTACCTCGCCGGTAATCGCGGCCCGCGGCGCGCGGGGCTACGTTCGAGCCGTACCGGAACGAATGGAGGAACCGCGCGTGTCCGCCTACGGTTTTGCGCATCTCCGTGGCCGCCGCCACCACCCCGACATCCTGGAGTACCTGGCACGGATCCAAGGCACGCTCGACCCGTTCCACGGCCGCTTCCTGATCCACGGCCCGCCGGCCGAGGTGGTGGAGGGCGACTGGCCCGGCACCATGGTGCTGATCGAGTTCCCGAACCTGGCCACGGCCCGCGCGTGGTACGCGTCCCCCGCCTACCAGGACATCCTGCGGCTGCGGACCGACCACATCGACGGGGACCTCGTCCTGGTCGAGGGCGTCGGCCCCGCCTACGACCCGTCCGAGCGGGCGGCGAAGCTCCGGGCGGAGGAAGCTGCTCCGGGGAGGCGGCAGAGGGGCTGAAGAAACGTCGGAGAACGGTGTCGCGGGATGTCGAGGGCGGGTTTCCTGTTCCGACCGAAGGGTGAGAGCGCGCCGACGGGGCGCGCGGGAAGCACCGCCCACCACGGCGTCGAGGACCTGCTGCGCGCGCTGGCGCCGCAGGTCCTCGGCGCGCTCGTCCGCCGGTACGGGTCCTTCGACGCGGCCGAGGACGCCGTCCAGGAGGCGCTGTTGGCCGCCGCGTTGCAGTGGCCGGAGACCGGGGTGCCCCAGGCGCCGCGCGCGGCCGGCGGCCTGAGCACCGCGCAGATCGCCGCGGCGTTCCTGGTACCCGAGGCGACGATGGCCCAGCGCATCAGCCGGGCCAAGCGGGCCCTCAGGGCGGCCGGCACCCCCTTGGCCCGGCCGGGGGGCTCCGCCGGTGCCGCACGGCTGGCCGCCGCCCGCCACGTGCTGTACCTGATCTTCAACGAGGGCTACACCGCCACCGGCGGCACCGCTCTGACCGCGCCGGAACTCTCCACCGAGGCGATCCGCCTCACCCGGCTGCTGCACCGCCTGGTGCCCGAGGACGCCGAGACCGCCGGGCTGCTCGCCTTGATGCTGCTGACCGACGCACGCCGCCCCGCCCGTACCGGGCCGAACGGCGCGTTGGTGCCGCTGGCGGAGCAGGACCGCGGTCTGTGGGACCGCCAACTGATCGCCGAGGGCGTGGACCTGATCAGCCGCACGCTGCCCCGCGGGCAGGCCGGCCCCTACCAACTCCAGGCCGCCATCGCCGCCGTGCACGACGAGGCCGAGCACACCGACGCCACGGACCGGCCCCAGATCCTCACCCTCTACACCCTCCTGGAGCGGTTCGGGCCCAACCCGGTGATCAGCCTCAACCGCGCCATCGCCCTCGCCATGGTCCACGGCCCGGCCGCCGGCCTCGACCTCCTGGCGCGGCTGGAGAGCGACCCCCGCCTGGCCCGCCACCACCGCCTCCTGGCCACCCGCGCCCACCTGCTGGACCTGCTCGGCCACGACGAAGCCGCCGCACACGCCTACCGCGCGGCGGCCGCCCGCACCCACAGCGCCCCCGAACGCCGCCACCTCACCCACCGCGCCCAGCGCCTGGAGAACGGCCGCCGGGCCGTGCGGGGCCTCCCTCCCAGGGGGGAGCGGGAGATGGGTCGCGTCGGCGATGTGCACAGGGCGCGACGCGGTGAGGATCGCGGCATGGCAAAAACGTTCGTCTTCACGGCCGCGCCGCTGCTGGTCGTCGGGTACGCGGGGCTCCGCGTGCTGGACGGCCTGGACGGTGAGCGCGGTCCGGGTCCGGCCTGGACGGCCGGGCACCTGGCATTCCTCGCGGCGCTGGTCCTCTTCGTCCCGGTGTTGTGGGAACTGCGCCGGCTCGCGGGCCGCGGTCCGTTCGCGACGGCGACGGCGGGGGTCGGCCTCGTCGGGGCCGTCTGCGCGATGGCGCAGATCTCCGCCGATCTGGCCGTCGGCGCCCTCGCCGCGGACCACGAGGCCATGCGCGCGATGTTCGCCCGCATCCAGGGCGTCCCCGGGGTGGACCTCGTCGTCTACACCGCGGGACCGGTGCTGCTGTACGTGGGGTTGCTCGCCTCGTTCTGCCACCTGGCACGGGTCCGGGCCGTACCCGTGTGGCGGGCGGTGGCGGTGGGGCTCGCCGTGCTGGTCTCCCTCCTGGGGCCGGACGCGCTGCCGGCGGTGGGCCTGCTGCTGTGCGCCGGACTCGCCCCGTACCCCCGGCGTGGCAGCGCTCCTGCCGCTGCGCACGGGTGAGAGCCCGGCGACACCCCCTGTGGAAGAATCCGACCTCTATGTCCGCACTGCCCCTGCCCCCTGCGCTCCGCCGGCTGGCGGGTTCGCCGTGGTCGGACGTCCTCCTCACCGGCCTCACCACCGCCGCCCAGCTGGCGCCCCTGCTGTTCGTGCCCAGCGACACCGGACGCCCCTGGCACTGGTGGGGATACGCCGCCGCGGTCGGAGCCTCGCTCCCGCTGGTGGTGCGGCGGCGGGCACCGGCGGCGGCGCTGCTGGTCAGCGCCGCGTTCGCCAGTCTCTACGACCTCGCCGCCCCGCTCGCCCCGCAGCCCCTCTGGTACGGCACCCTCATCGCGCTGCACGGCATGGCGTCCGGCTCCCCGCCGAGGGTGCGGGTACCGGTGTACCTGGCGATCTGCGCGGCCGGCCTGGCCTCGGTCGGCTCACCGGACACCGCGGCGCGCGGTGTCGTCCTGTACGTCGCCGCGTACGCGCTCGGCCGGGCCTTTGCAGGCTCCCGCGCCGCGGCGGCCGCCCTGGCCGAACGCGCCGCCCGCCTCGAACGCGACCGCCGGGTGGACGAGGAGCGCGCCGCCGAACGCGAACGGGCCCAGATCGCCCGGGACATGCACGACGTCCTGGCCCATTCCATCAGCCTGATGGTCGTCCAGGCCGAGGCCGGCCCGGTGGTGCTGGAGACCGAACCCGCCCGCGCCGCCGCCGCGTTCGGCGCGATCGCCGGCACCGGGCGCGACGCCCTGGACCAGCTGCGCCGGATGCTGGCCGTCCTCAAGGGCCGGGACGACCCGCGCACCCCGCAGCCGACCCTCCAGGACCTGCCCGGGCTGCTCCGCCAGGTCGCGCGAGCGGGCCTGGAGGTGGCCAGTACGGCGGAGGGCGCGCCGCGTCCGGTGCCCGCCGACTGCGCGGCCGCCGCGTACCGGATCGTGCAGGAGGCGCTGACCAACGTCGTCAAGCACGCCGGGGCCGGCCGTGCCGAGGTGCGGCTGCGCTGGTGCGGTGACGGGCTGGAGATCCGCGTCACCGACGACGGCCGGGGTGCGGGCCAGGGCCTGCCGTCCGGCGGGAACGGCCTGATCGGCCTCCGCGAACGGGCCGCCGCCTGCGGCGGGACCGCGACGGCCGGCCCCCGGGAGGACCGCCTCCCGGGCTTCGAGGTACGGGCGCGGCTCCCGCTGTCCGCGCCGGACGTGGGGGTGGTGGCATGACCATTCGGGTGCTCGTGGCCGACGACCAGGAGCTGGTGCGCGCCGGGTTCGTGATGATCCTGGCGGCGCAGCCCGGTATCGAGGTCGTCGCGGAGAGCGGGGACGGGTTCGACGCGGTCGGCGCCGCCCGCGCCCACCGCCCCGACGTCGTCCTGCTGGACATCCGGATGCCGGGGATGGACGGTATCGAGGCGGCCCGGGTCATCTGCGGCGCAACGGACTGCCGGGTGATCATGCTGACCACGTGGGGGCAGGACGACTACCTCTTCGACGCCCTGGCCGCGGGCGCGAGCGGGTTCCTGCTCAAGGACGTGCGGCGGGACGATCTCGTGCACGCGGTCCGCGTGGTCGCCGCGGGCGACTCGCTGCTCGCCCCCTCCGTCACCCGCACCCTGATCGCGGCCTTCATCTCGGGGGCCGCCGCCGCGCCACTGCGCAGGGAACGCCTGGACGTCCTCACCGCCCGCGAGCGCGAGACGATGCGCCTGCTCGGCGCCGGCCTGTCCAACGCGGAGATCGCCGCGGCGCTGGTGGTGAGCGAGCACACCGTGAAGACGCACGTCAGCAACGTCCTGGCCAAACTGGGGCTCCGCGACCGGGTCCAGGCCGTGATCGCCGCCTACGAGACCGGGCTGGTGGTCCCCGGGCGGCTCGGGACCTGACGCCGCGCCGTGCGGGGCCCGGCCGGTCAGGCCCCGTCGTTCCGGGGCAGCAGGGAGCCCAGCGGGCCGAGGTCCAGGTTCAGGTCGGCCAGGGTCAGGCCGTGCTGGGCGCAGAGGTCGGACATCCGGTCCTGGAGGGTCAGCAGCGTCAGGCCGATCCGCTCCTCCTGCTCCTCGCTCAGGTCGCCCTGGTCGACGCGGTGCAGCGCGGAGCGCTCCATGAGCTGCCGCAGCAGCTCGACGAGGGTCAGCACCAGCTTGATGAGGTCGCGCTCCACGGTGTCCGGGTCGGTCCCCAGGCGCTGGGCCGCCGCACTGCCCGGCCGGTGCTCCCCCGCCCGGGCCGGGGCGAGGCCGAACGCCGGTTCCGCTGCCTGGTGTGGCGTCATGAGTCCTCCGTGTCGTCGGGGCGGGGCGGTCACCACGGCGCGGGGTCGTCGGGGGTGATCGCGTGGATGACCGCCCGCAGGTTGATGCGTACGAGGTCCACGTCGGCGACCGACAGCACCAGGTCACCGGTGAGCACGGCGCCGCCGTTCAGCAGGCGGTCCAGGAGGTCGATGAGGGCGACCTGGCGGCCGGCGAGCGCCTCCTCCCCAAAGAGGTCGGTGATCCCGGAGGTGTCGGGGAGCGGCGAGCCCGGCGCGGGCCGGGGGCCGGCCGCGCCGCCGGGGGGCCGGGCGGTCACCGCGGCTCCCCGGGCGCGGCCGGCGGGGGCGGGGTGGCGAAGGAGTACGGGGCCCACGGGCCGGTCAGTTCGACGCGGACGCCGGGGAGCCCGTCGGCCGCGCCCGCCAGGGCCCGGCGGAATTCCCGCACCCGCCGGGCGGGGACCAGGTAGGCGTCGTTGGCGATGTTCTCGCCGGCGGCACCGGCCAGTTCGCCCTGCTGGGGCCGGTGCGCGACCCGGTCCAGGGCGATGGTGGCCACCCGGTCCCGGATCCCCGCCGCGACGGCCCCGGCGGCGCGGTACGCGTCCTGGTGCCGGCGCCGCTGCTGCCGGCGCTGCCGCAGGTAGGCCCGGCCCGGGCCCGGCGCACCCGGTTCCGGGGGCGTCCGGCCGGCCGTCGCGGGGTCCTCGGCGGCCTGCGGTTCGGGCTCCGCGGCGGCCGCCGCCCGCGGATCGGCGTACACCTTCACGCCCAGTTCCACCTGGCCTTCGAGCCGTCCGAGCGCCTGGGCGAAGGCCGGGCCGCGCTCGTCGAGCATTGCCCGGACCCGGGCGTCGTCCAGGTAGACGGTGGCCAGCCGCAGCGGCAGGACCGTGGTGCGGGCGTACGCGGCGTCGACCACCGCGTGGTGCGCGCGGGCCAGCGCCGCCAGTTCGGTGAGGTCCGCGAGCCGGGCCCGCAGGCCCTCCTCGCCGTAGGCGTCGGCCGGCACCGAGGAGACCAGCGCCGCCAGCGGCCCCGATGCGACCGTGCGCAGCGGACCGTCCGCCGGCCCCGCGAGCCCGCGTGCGGCCGCGTCGAGGGCCGGGCCCGCCCGGCCGACGGCGTAGACGTAGGACATGGTGGCGGTGGCGGGGGCGGCCGGTACGTCGGTGGTCACCGTTCCTCCTCACGGGCGGGGTCGGGGTGCGGGAGGTCCTGCGGCCGGGCGGCGGCCCGCAGTTCGGCCAGTTCGGCGCGCAACCGCGCGTTCTCCAGGGCGAGTTGCTGCCCGGCCGGGGTGGTCTCGGGCGGGCCGGCGACCTGCTGGGGCGGGCGGGCCCGGGAGGAGAGCGACGGGTCGTGCTCCCACCAGTCGATCCCCATCTCCTTGGCCTTGTCGACGGATGCGACCAGCAGCCGCAGTTTGATCGTGAGCAGTTCGATGTCGAGCAGGTTGATCTGGATGTCGCCGGCGATCACCACCCCCCGGTCGAGCACCCGCTCCAGGATGTCGGCCAGGTTGGCGGAGGAACCCTGCCCGCCGTACGGGGACGCCGGCGTGCCGGGCCCCATCCGGCCGGCCAGTGAATCGGACACGTGATCAGTCCTCTGCGGCCTCGTCGTGGGGGACGACGACCTCGCCGTCCTGGATCTCCCCCCGCCAACCGTCGGTGGCCTCGCCGCGCAGCATCAGGAACTTGCGGTACTCCTTGAGGTCGAGGCGGGCGCGGCGGCCCTGGGCGCGCCAGAGGTTGCCCGTCCGCTCCAGCAGCCCCCGGGGGAAGTACTCCAGCACCAGCAGCACCCGGGTCAGGTCCTCGGTGAGGCGGTGGAAGGTCACCACGCCCTTGACCGTGCCCTTGGCGCCCTCGGTGGTCCAGGCGATGCGTTCGTCCGGTATCTGCTCGGTGACGTTCGCCCGCCAGCTGCGGGTCGACCTGGCGACCTTCACCGTCCAGTTGCTGGTGGTGTCGTCGGTCTGCTCGACGCTGACGACGCCCTTGGCGAAGGTGCTGAACTCCTGGAACTGGGTCCACTGGTCGTACGCCTCGCGCACCGGTACGCCCACGTCGATGTCCTCGACGATCGTCACGCTCCGGGCCGCGCCGCCGCCCTTGCGGCCCTTGCCGGACCGCTCCGTGCCGAGCAGGCCCTTGGCCTTGCCGGTCACCGCGTCCTTGACGGCGCCCTTGACCGCGTCCTTGACGGCGTCCTTGACCTGCGAGGTGCCGGCGGCCAGTCCGCCGCCGCCCGTCGCGGACCCGCCCAGCCGGGCGATGCTCCGGCCGAGCCGGTGGCCGAGGCCGGTGACGGTGTGCTCCGCGCGGGCCCGCAGGTACCGCTGGAACTCCTCCTTCAGCTCCGCGGCGGCCGGGCTCCCCACCACCTCGTCCTTCACCGTGCCGAGCGTGGACTCACTCATCGCTGCCTCCCCGGCCGGAACCCTTGCGCGCGGCGGCCTTCCGCGCTCCCGACGTGCTCTTCCGGGCGCCCGACTTCGCCGTGCGGGCACCGCGCTCGGCGGACCTGGACGGCTTGGACGAGGCGGCGGCCTTGGCCCGGGACGAGGTCTTCGAGGACCGGGCGGCACGGCCGGACCGTGCCGGCCGGCCGGAGCTCTCCGCCGCCGCGTCCTCCTCCCCGTCCTCTTCCGTGTCCTCGCCCTTCGGCGCGTCCTTCGCCCCGTCCTCGTCCTCGTCCGCCTCGGCGTCCGGCCGGCCGCCCTCCAGTTCCCGGGTCCGTTCGTGCAGGGAGTCGGCGAGGCCGGACATGCGGCGGGTGAGCGCGGTGGCCGCGGCGGACTTCGTGGCGTCCAGCAGTTCCCTGCGGACCTGGTCGTTGAGCTGGCCGAAGAGGGGCGAGTCGGCCACCAGCTTCTTCAGCTGCTGCGGATCCGGGCTCAGCCGCTTGCCGGCCAGGTACATGCCCAGGCCGATGGCGAGTTTGGCCTTCTTCGTGCGTCCCAGTACGTAGCCCCCGGCGAGGGCCACGCCTATCTTGGCGCCGTTCATCATCCTGCGTACACCTCGTTCTCCTCGGTGTCGTAGCTGTCGTCGGTGTCGTCGCTGTCGTCGCTGTCGTCGGTGTCGTCGCCGGCATCCGTGGCCTCGGGGGCACCGGCGGTCCGTGGCCCTTCGGCGGTACGCCTCGTGCCGGGCGCCGTCAGGAGCCGGGACCGAGCCGCCGCTGGTGGGCCTCCAGCTGGGCGAGGCGGTCCAGCAGCTCGTCCTCGCGCCGGTCGAACTCCTCCTCCCCGATGCGTCCTTCCGTCAACTGCCTTTCCAAATCGGCCAGTTCACGGCGTACGGGCTCCGGGTCGCAGTACTCGCGCTCCGCGGTGAGCAGGACCTGGTCCAGCACCCAGACGGTGCCGCGCACCGGTGCCAGCGGAAGGGTCAGGAGATGGGTGATGAGGCCCATGGAGGGAACTCCCCTCGTGGGGTCCGGGCGGACGCGGACGGACCGTTGCGGAGGTCAGACGAAGCTGTACGGCGGCAGCGGGCCGTGCAGACTGAACGTGTAGGCGTCGCCACGCCGGCCGGCCTCCTTGTGCACGGCCTCCGAGAAGGCGGCGGCCCGCTCCCGCGGGACCAGGAACGACACGTTCAGGAAGTGCGTCTTCGTCGGCTCGGCGACCGCGCTGCGCTCCGCCGCCGGGGCCAGTCGCTCGACGAGTTCGGAGCCCGTGCGCTCCTGCCGCGCCTGGACCTCGCGGGCCACCAGCTCGCCGAGCGCCATCTTGTCCTGGTGCGCCCCGGGGCTCCGGCGGGTGCGGTCGTTGAGCCGCCGGACCTCGTCGGACTCCCGCATGATCTCCCGCAGCAGGTCGTCCTCCTCGCGCGCCACCTTCAGGTGGTACTCCAGCCGGCCGCCGACCTCTTCCAGACGCGCGGTGTAGCTGTCGTGCTGCTCCTCCAGGACGGCCGCGACCTGTTCGTCGTCGCCGCCCACGAGGCCGAACCGCATCGGCAGCACGGCACCGTCGGCCATCAGCCGGCTCTGCACGCCCTGGTGGGCGAGGAGGTCCCGGCGCTTGGCCCGCAGGGACTCGGGGGCGTCGCTGACGACCGCGGTCAGGCCCTTGGCCCGTACGGTGCGCAGCGGCGCGGCGGGGTCTCCGACGCCGGCGATGCCGTCGAGGTTCAGCGGGTGGTCGGCGGCGGTGATGGCGTAGACGTAGGTCCCCATGGGTCACTCCTCCCGGCGGCGGGCGGTACGGCGGCTGGTGCTGGACGAGGACTTGCGCGCCGGGCGCTCCTCCTCACCGGCGTCGTCGTGCCCCTTCTGGAGGGAGTCGGTGAACGCCTCGACCGCGCCGGTCAGCGCGCCCTTCGACTTGCCCTTGGCGCCGCTCTCGGTCGCCTCGCCGACCAGGTCGGTGAGCTGGCTCGGCTGCTTCCGGCCCGATTCCAGGTCCAGCCGGTTGCACGCCTCGGCGAACCGCAGATAGGTGTCCACACTGGCCACGACGACCCGTACGTCGATCTTGAGGATCTCGATGCCGACCAGCGAGACCCGGACGAAGGCATCGATGACCAGCCCCCGGTCGAGGATGAGTTCGAGGACGTCATAGAGGTTTCCCGAGCCGCTTCCGCTGCTCGGTGCGTTGGATTGCTGAACGACAGACATGGTCTTCCCTTCCAGTCGGCCGGTTGGGGTCATGTTCCGTACGTGGTGCGGTGAGCGCGGTTCCGCTCACCGGTCGAGCTGCCCCCGGGCGTAGCGGCGCAGCCGCTCGTAGCCCAGCAGCTCGCCCTGTGCGTCGAGCTGGACGCGGTACGAGGCCATCACGCTCGCGGTGTCGGGGACCCGTTCGATCTCGACGAGCTCCACGTCCGCCGACCAGCCCTCGTCCGTGGCCTTGAGCGCGGAGACCGCGCCGGGCTCGCGTCCGAGGAGCTGGGCGAGTTGGCCGGCCGCGTGGCGCATGGCCGCCGGGGCGCCGATGCGCTGCGGCTCCCGCGGGCCTTCGGTGCTCTCGGTGCTCTCGGTGGTCGCCATCTTCCCGTCCATCGGTGCGTCGTAGGGGCATGTCCCGAGCCGGTGCGGGGGCCGGACTCCCGGCTGTGCGCCCCGGCCGGTACACCCCCGCGTGCCCCGAGAGTTCGAACGCATGCATGAAGGGCGCGGGCGCCGCCGGTATACCGTGGGACCCGTCCGGGCCGGGCCGGACCGCCCGGGGACGCCCGGGTACCGAGTCGTCAGGGGGTGCGGTGAGCTACCGGGCCGCGCTGGTGGCGCTCTTCCTCGCGCCCGTGGCGTGGGGTGCGGCGGGCCTCGCGGGTGCGCTGGGCGCCGCGCCGGAGGTCGTGTGCCCCGGGGAGAACGTGCGCGCGGACGGGGAGGAGCACCCGGGGCCGATGCGGCCCGGGGACACCGGCTGCTCGGTGCTGGAGGGGTCCCTCCCGGTGGCGACCCGGACGTACGAGGAGCAGCGGAACCACCAGGCGCTCCAGCGGCGGCGGGACGCCGGGGAGGGCGTGCTGCTCATGGCGTACGGCGCGGCCGGCGCCCTGCTGGCCTGGCGCGCGACCCGGCCGGGCGGCCTCGGGGCGGACCGGCCGGGCGGGCCCTGAGCCGTTGGCCGGTCCCGGCGCCCACCGCGGCGCGGACACGGGTGGGCGCGGATACTGGTGGGCATGGAACTGCGCGGGGAGAGGGTCCACTTGCGGCCGGTGTCGGCCGGGGACCGGGAGATCCTGGACGGGATCGTGCGGGAGCCGGAGGTCGCGGCCTGGTGGTCGCCCCCGGAGGACTACGCGGACATGCTCGCGGTCGTGCACGGGAACGAGGTCATCGGGGCCGTGCAGTTCTCGGAGGAGGACGACCCCGAGTTCCGCCACGCCGGGATCGACGTCTTCCTGACGGCGCGCCGGCACGGGCAGGGACTGGGGACCGACGCGGTGCGCACCCTGGCCCGCTGGCTGGTGCGGGAGCGCGGCCACCACCGGCTGACCATCGACCCGGCCGCGGCCAACACCGCGGCGATCCGCAGCTACCGCAAGGTCGGCTTCAAGCCGGTGGGGGTGATGCGCGCGTACTGGCGCGATCACGGGACGGGCCGGTGGGAGGACGGGCTGCTGATGGACCTGCTCGCGGACGAACTGACCTGAACCGCCCTGGCGGGCAGGCCCCCTCGCGCGGCGAAGGCCCGGCCGCGGCCGCGGGGCGGCACGGGACCGGGCCTCGCAGGCCGCGCGGCGCCGAGCGGATCAGCCGGACCCGTAGACGGCCTTCTGGACGTCGCCGGGGCCGTTGTACTGCTTGTCGTCGATGCCCGAGATCCGCTGCACGGTCTCGCCGTCGGCCTTGTTGTGCCGGGCGACCGAGACCAGGTCATCGCGCGACGAGGGGTAGTGCGCGTTCTTCAGCGCCTTCTGGAGCTTGATCGGGTCGCCGCCCTCGCTCTTCCCGGCCATGGTGGTCCTCCTTCGCCTCATCGGGGATGCGGGCGGGGGGCGCCTCGGCGCGCCGGTGCGCGCGGGCGCGCGCTGTCGCGCGCAGGATCCGCCCCCGCTGCCCGTCCCGTCCCGTATCAGGCCCGCCCCCGGATGCCGCCCGGCGAGCACGGCGCGGCAGGCCCCGCACGCGGGACGGGCGGGGCCTGCCGCGGGCGGCGCCGGGTCAGCGGGCGGAGGGCGGCGCGATGACGACGTAGCCCTGGCCGGGGCCGGCGCGGAAGCCGGTCTGCCGGCCGGCCAGGAACTCCGTGACGGGGGTCATCAGGTGGTAGAGGAGGGTGGAGGAGGGGACGTCGAAGATGGCCGGGGAGTCGAGGAAGAGCGGCGCCTCGGCGGTGACGTAGTGCAGGCCGGCGGTGCGGTGGGCCGCGGTCGTGGCGGGCTCGGGGGTGCCGGGCGCGGTGGTGCGGGTGCGGTGCTCGACCACCTGGCGGACCATGCGGTCGCAGGCGTCCCGGAAGCCGGGGTCGGTGCGCAGGCCCTGTTCGGCCCGGTCGCGGACCGCCCGGTAGGCCGGGAGCTCCATGACCTCGGACAGGGGCCGGACGCGGAAGCGCTTGGCCTCGGGGCCGAGCCGCTCCAGGGAGCGCCGGATGCGGCGGCGGACGTCCTTGAGGGTGCTGCGCACCGAGCGGGCGGCGCGTTCGGGGGTGTGGCCGTCCGCGACCAGCATCTCCTCCATGTGCGTGTCGACGTAGACCACGTCGATCTCGGTGAAGGCGTCGCCCGCCCAGCGCAGCAGCGCGGTCAGGCGGTCCTGGTTGAAGTAGCTGTTCCCCCCGCTGACGCCGATGAGCGCGTGGTCACCGCGCTTCCAGATGAGCCGGCAGTCCTCGCTGAGCGGTTCCGCGTGCAGGGGGCCGCCGGGGTCGGTGCCGTGTAATGCCGGTTCCATGCCGTGTGTTCCGGTCCCTTCGGGGCCCGCTCAGGCGGGCTTCTCGTGTCCGTTCTGGAGCGCGACGGCCATCCGCAGGCAGGTCTCGTCCAGGAGTCCGGCGATGTCGGCGTCGCCTCCCATGGGGGCGAACATGAAGTCGTCCAGGCGGCCTTGGACTTCGGCCAGTCCGGGGGCGAGGGGGCCGTCCTCCGCCAGGATGTGCAGTACCCGGCGGGCGGCGTCGGTGCAGCGGAACGCGCCGTAGTCCGCGGGCTCGTCCAGCAGGCCGCGGCCGCTGCTCAGCAAGTAGGCCGCCAGCAGGGCGAGTTCCTCACGCAGCCTGTCCTGCGGTGTCCTGGTGTCCCCAGATGTCATAGCTGATCACCTCGTTCCGGTCGCGGCGCTGGGAGGGCGTGGGCTGGTGGGCGGGGTGGCCGAGCGGGACGGTCAGCATCGGTTCGATGAAGTCCGGCAGGCCGAGCAGCAGGCGGACCGCTTCCTCCCGGAAGCTGCCGACCGGGCAGCCGCCGAGGTCCAGCGCGTGCGCGGAGAGCAGCAGGTTCTCCACCGCCATGGCCACGCAGAGCTTGGCGGTCTCGTAGATCTTCTGCGAGACCCCGGCCGAGACGCCGGTCATCCGGCGCTTGTCGACGCAGGCGACGACGATGAGCGCCGGGCTGCCGATGATGCCGGGGGCGAACGCCCGCAGCCGCCGGACCCGGGCCGGGTCGCGGACCACGACGAAGGACCAGGCTTGTTTGTTGGAGGCCGTCGGGGCCGCCAGCATGCCGGTGAGCAACTGCTCGACGAGGGCGTCGTCGACGGGTTCGGGCGCGTAGTTGCGCAGGACGGTGCGCGAGCACATCACGCGCAGGGTCTCCGGGAGGGTGCCCGGAGGGTCGCCGGCAGGCATGTCTTCCCTTTCTCTCGCCGGTGCCGCCCGGCCGGTGGGCCGGGCAGGGTGGGTCACGCCGTACGGGGTGGTGCCGCGCGTACCGCGGTGAGGAGGAGGAACGTTCCCGGGTCCGCGAGGTGACGGATCGTCATACCCGCGTCCGCGAGGGCGGCGGACAGCGCGTCGGGGTCGAAGCTCCGTACGCCGAGGCACTCCTCGATCACGGTCTGGAAGTGCCGGTAGACGGGGTCCGGCGCGGGCCGGAAGGTCAGGACGGTGAAGGTGCCGCCGGGGCGCAGGCACCGGCCCACCTCGCGGATCGCGGCCCCCGGGTCGTCCATCGCCTGGAGCGCGTTCCAGCAGTTGACCGCGCCCAGCGAGGCGTCCGCGAAGGGGAGTTCGGTGGCCGAGCCGCGCAGCGCCAGGACGCCGGGCAGGGTGGCGGTGAGCCGGTCGAGCATCGCGGTGGCCAGATCCAGGGCGATGACCTGGCCGGCTCCGGCCGTACGGGCCAGGGTCCTGGTCCAGTTGCCGGCGCCGGCCGCCAGGTCCAGGACCGGGCCGCCGGCCGGGGCGACGTGCTCGGCGAGATAGCGGTGCTCGGCCGCCACGCTGACGTCGTCGTGCCAGTTGAGGCCGTGCACGCGCAGGAACGCCGGCCGCAGCAGGGACTCGTAGCGCGGCAGGTACATGGGGGCGTTGACGGCGATGACGTCGGCCGCGCCGTCGGCGGCCCCGGTCAGGTCGAGGTAGCCGCGGCGGGCGGCGTAGCGGGCACCGCAGGCGGTGCAGCGCGCGCCGGGCGCCTCCTCGGTGAGCCGGCCGCGGCAGGCGGGGCAGCGGATCACCCCGGCGTGCCGGCCGAGGGGCCCGGCCGCCGGGGGCGGCGCGGCGCCGTCGGCGGCGGGCGCGGCCGGGGGCGGGGACGGCTCGTGGGGGCTCAGGCCGACGGTGAGGGCGCCGTACGCCTTGGCGCCGGCGTAGGCGAGCAGGGAGCGGGTGTCCTTGTCCCAGAAGGCGGCGGCGGTGGCGTCGTCGAGGCCGGCGGCCCAGGCGCGGTCGGTGGCGCGCTCCTCGTCGGTCAGGGTCCAGCCGGCGGGGGTGGGCCAGACCCGGCCCAGCGCCGGGTCGGTGGCCGGGCGCCGGGCCAGGCAGCGTTCGAAGCGGGAGCGGTCCTCGGCCGTCAGGGGCAGGTGCCGGGTGCGGTCGAGGAGGGTGGCGGCGTCCTCGGGGAAGTGCGCGAGCAGGTAGAGCAGCGCGAGGGTGAGGGCGGGGTCCGGGGCCGGGCGGGCGGCGTGCGCGGTGAGCAGCGACAGCCAGTTGGGCAGGCCCTCCCGGACGGCGTCCCGGACGCCGGGGGCGGCGGCCGGGTCGGCGGTCTCGGCGAGCAGGCCCAGCAGGACGGCGGTGCGCGCCTGGTGGGCGGTGCTGCCCTCGTCGAGGTTCGCGGTCGCCTTGCGCGCCCAGGACGCCGCCCGGGCGGTGGGCCGGCCCGCCGCCCACACGGCGCGGACCAGCGCTGCGAACGCGTCCGGCAGGTCCGCCGCGGCAGCCCGACGGAACGCTGCGAACTCCAGCTCGGCGTCACCCTGGGATTCCGGCACGCGCCTTCCACCTCCACCCGGTCCGGTCCCTCCGGTCCGACGCCGTTGATCGTGGCGGGCCGGGCTTGAAGATCGGCTGGGAGCGGGCTGGGTGTGGGCCGGGCGGCGGTCAGCAGCCGATGCGCTCCGCGGCCGTCTCGCGCAGCCCGCGCAGGGCGCGGGAGGTGGCGGTGCCGGGGGCGGCGGTGTAGAGCATCAGCCGCTGGTCGGAGTCGGGGACGGTGAGCAGTTCGCAGTCCAGTTCCAGGGGGCCGGCGACGGGGTGCAGCATCCGCTTGGTCATGGCGCGGTTGACGCCGATCTCGTGGCGCTCCCACAGGGCGGCGAACTCGCCGCTGTCCCGGACGAGTTCGTCGACGAGCCGGCGCACGCCGGGGTCGTCGGGGTACCGGCCCGTGGAGCGCAGGTCGGCGACGCAGCGGCGGCCGAGCTGGGCGCGGTCGTGCCGGCCGATGCCGCGGGCCTGGCCGGAGAACAGCCAGCGCAGGGTGTTCCGCTCCCGCTCCGGGACGGCCGCGAGATCGCCCATGAGGGCGGTGGCCATGGCGTTCCAGGCGAGGATGTCGTAGCGGGCGTTGAGGACCAGGGCCGGCAGGTCGTCCAGGCGGCCGAGCAGCCGCAGCGCACCGGCCTGGGTCTGCCGGGACGAAGGCGCGGGCAGTGCGGCCTCGCCGACCAGGCCGAGCATGTAGTTGCACTCGTCGGCGGACAGTTCCAGGGCCCGGGCGAGCGCGACCAGGACCTGCCGGGAGGGGCGCAGCCGGCGGCCCTGTTCGAGCCGGGTGTAGTAGTCCAGCGAGACGCCCGCCCGGCCGGCGACCTCCTCGCGGCGCAGCCCGCGGGTCTGGCGGCGGCCGCCGTGCTCCAGCCCCACGTCCGCCGGCTGCACACGGGCCCGGCGGGTGCGGAGGAAACCGGCGAGTTCTGCGGCGTTCATGCCCCAAGGATGCCGGATCGGCGCGTGCCCCGGCCAGGACGGCCGGGGCACGCCGCCGGGGTCAGCGCCGGTCCGCGGCACCGGCGGCAGCGGGCGGCCGGTGCCCGGCCGCCCGGTCGAAGGTCATCGGCAGGCTCTCCAGCGGGTCGACGATCCATTGGCGGCGGACGAGCCGGTGCGCGGGGTCGCGGCGCAGCCCCGGCAGCCGGGCGGTGGCCTCCTCGACCAGGACCTTCAACTCCAGCCGGGCCAGCGGCGCGCCCAGGCAGTGGTGCCGGCCGTGCCCCAGGCTCAGGTGCGGGTTGGGGCGGCGCCGGATGTCGAACCGGTCGGGGTCGGGGAAGCGGTCCGGGTCGCGGTTGGCGGAGGTCAGCCAGCCGGTGACCCACTGCCCGGCGCGGACGTGCTGCCCGCCGAACGCGGTGTCGGCCAGCACGTAGCGGCGGACGGCGGGGAACGCCGGGTACCAGCGCAGGGTCTCCTCGACGGCGTGCGGGACGAGGCCGGGCTCCCGGCCCAGCAGGTCCCAGCAGCCGTACTCGGTGAGGAAGAGGAAGGCGTTGCCGATGCTGGTGGCTGTGGTGTCCACCCCGGCGCTGAGCAGCATGGCGAAGAAGCCGACCAGGTCCGCCTCGGTCATCGGCCGGCCGGCGACCCGGTAGCCGGCCCGCTGGGCGGCGATCAGCTCGTCGACCAGCCCGGTGCCGGGGGCCGCCCGCCGGGCCGCGATGAGCTCCCGGAAGAACCGCACCAGCTCGGGCTGCGGCGGGAGTTCGCTGGTGGTCCGGGCGTGCCGGGACAGCTCCGCGACCCAGGCGCGCATCTTCGCGGCGTGCGCGACGTCCAGGCCGAGCAGGCGGCAGATGACCTGGCTGGGCAGTTCGTCGGCGAGCGCGCGGACGGCGTCCAGGGTGCCGGTGCCGGCCGCGAGCACCCCGTCCAGCAGCGTGGTGACCAGGGCGCGGACCTCCTCGGTGAGGCGGTCGAGGACGGTGCGGCGGAAGGGGTCGGCCACGGCGGCCCGCAGGTCGTCGTGGCGTGCCCCTTCCGCCGCCCACATACCGGCCAGGGACGGGTGGGCGTGCCGCCGCTCCGCGTCGGTGAGGCCGTAGCCGGCGGAGAAGGTCTCCTTCTCGTCCAGGACCCGCAGGACGTCGGCGCGGCTGAAGACGTGCCAGGTGTCCAGGCCGGCGTCGAAGTGCACCGGGGTGTGCGGGTCCCAGAAGGCGGCGGCCCGGGCCGGGAGGTCCGGGGCGCCGCCCGGGCGGCGGTCGGTGGCGGTGGTCATGGGGCGGGGACGGTCGCTTCGATGAGGTGCAGCAGGACCGGGGTGCGGACGACCCGGCTGAACTGGAGCCCGGCCCGCTCGAAGAGCGCGGCGAACTCCTGCTCGCTGCGCTCCCGCCCGCCCGCGATCAGGAACATCTGAAGGTCCATCAGGGTGGACATCGGCTCGGGGTGCTCGGGGTCGGGGAGCTGGTCGATCACGATGATCCGGGCGCCGGGGGCGGCCGCGCGGGCGCAGTTGCGCAGCAGGCGGACGCAGGTGTCGTCGTCCCACATGTGGAGGACGGTGCGCATCTGGTAGATGTCGGCGCCTTCCGGGACGGCCTCCAGGCCGTTGCCGGGGACGACCTCGCAGCGGTCGGCCAGGTCACCGGTCCGCAGGTCCTCGTGGACCTCGGTGAGCGCCTGCGCCAGGTCGAACAGGACGCCGTGCAGGCCGGGGTTGCGGCGCAGCACGGCGCGCAGCATGGTGCCCTGGCCGCCGCCGACGTCGACGTAGCGCCGGGCGCCGCCGACGTCGATGTGCTCGGCCAGCACGTCGTTCATGCTGCCGACCATGAGGGTCATGGCCTCGTTGAAGGTCTCGCCCTCGCGCGGCGCGTCCTCGGCGAAGTACTCGAACATGGTCTTGCCGTGGCGGGCGGGCAGGGCCGGCCGGCCGGTCCGCACGGCCTCGGTCAGACCGGTCCAGCTGCCGCCCATCCACTCGTCGCGGACGGTCTGGAGGAAGACGCCGCCGCCTTCCGGGGCGCCGGTGCGCAGGATCGAGGAGAGCCGGGTGTGGGCGAAGTGGCCGGGGCCGGCGGGCCGGAAGACGTCGAAGGCGGCCAGCGCGCGCAGCAGCCGGGCGACCAGGTCCGGTTCGGCGCCGACCCGGTCGGCGATCTTCTCGACCGGGGTGGGGTCGTCGTCCACCGCGTCGGGCAGGCCGAGTTCGCAGGCGGTGCACAGCACCAGGCCGGCGCCGAGGCCGGTGACCAGGGGCATCAGCTCGCCCACGGGTGCGGGCATCCACCCGGTGCGGGGGCCGGGGGTCACCGGGGCAGACTGCTGGGTCATGGGGTTGTTCCTCCAGGTGAGGGGTGGTCGGGCGGGCCGGCGGGCTGCCGGCCGGGTCAGTCGGCGGGGCGGAAGTCGGCGGCGTGGTCCCGCGCCCACTGGGCGTAGGTGCGGCCGCGCCGGCCGGTGAGTTCGGTGTAGGCGGGGCACACCGGCATCGGCTTGCCGTCCCACATCGCCAGGTACTCCAGCAGCTGGTCGATGAAGTTGTCCCCGCCCCAGCGGCTGAGGGTGGCGCGGTACTCCTCGGGGCTGACCTCCTCCAGCCGGATCTTGCGGCCGGTGGCCTCGGCCAGGCAGTCGACCTGCTCCTGCTGGGTCACCGACTCCGGGCCGCTGAGCAGGTACGCCTGGCCCTCGTGGCCGGGCTCGGTGAACGCCTTGACCGCGATGTCGGCGATATCGGCCTCGTGGATGGCCGAGGCGTGCGCCTGCGGGTAGGGGGCCTTGACCACTCCGGTGGCGCGGATCGCCGGCGCCCACTGGAGGGTGTTGGTCGCGAAGGTCCCCGGGCGCAGGAACGTCCAGGGCAGGCCGGACGCCCGCAGCCGGTCCTCCACCGCGACGTGCATCTGCGCGATGGGGTTGCGGTCGGCGTTCGCGCGGGTCAGGGAGCTGGTCGAGAGCAGCACGATGTGGGGGGCGCCGGCCGCCTCGGCCGCCGCGATGAACCCGTCGATGCCCTTGGCGTCCGCGTACAGGAAGACCTTCTCGACCCCGTCGAGGGCCGCGGGCAGCGTGCCGGGGTCGGACAGGTCGACCCTGACCGCCTGCACGCCGTCGGGGACCTGGGCCGCCTCCGGGTCGCGGCTGGCCACCCGGACCGGCTGACCGGCCGTCAGCAGACCGTCGACCACCGCACGCGCCACCTGCCCGCGCCCACCCGTCACCAGAATCGTCACAACAACTCCTCCTCGCGCACGGCCGGTTCGCCCGCGCACTGTCTGTTCGGCTCGATGAAAAGTCCGCCCGGCGGCGGCCCGGCCCGCGGCGCGGCCGGAGCCGCGGTGGTGCGGGGGCGAGCGGGGCGCGGGGCGTCAGCCGGCGCCGGAGACGCGGCGTTCGGCCTCGGCGCGCACGCCGGCCAGGTCGCCGGTCCCGTTGCGCTCCGTCACGCCGTGCAGCATCTGCTCGGTGGCCTCGGGCGTGAACCGCCCGGCGACCAGGCCGTCCACGGGCTCGCGGGCGGCGTAGTCCTGGGTCAGCACCAGCTGGGTGCGGTCCGCGCCGAGCGGGAACGCCCGCCATTCGCCGCCCATGTGGCGGACCAGCGGCGCCAGGTCCTCGACCTGGCGGAACGCGATGACACGGGCGTCGGCGTCGATGTCGCGGCGGGTCACCCAGGTGTGCACCACACCGGTGTTGACCTCGACGGTCAGCCGGACGAGCTGGTGGGTGCCGCTGGATGCGAGGACCTCGGCGGCGTGCACCGAACCGAGGATCCGCTCGTGCCCGCGGACGTCGAGGAGCACGTCCCAGACCACGTCGACCGGCGCCGCCACGGTGACCGTGTGCTCAACGTGATGCACGTACTTTCCTTCCTCCCGGGGAATTCCCGCGGCTCACGCTAGGAAGGGCGGACTGTGATCCGCCTGAGGATCGGCTGCGTGCGGAGTAGGACTGGCAGTCCCCTCCCGCCGGCGGCCCGCGGCGGAAAAACTGAGGGCGCACAACGCAATGCGGAAGGAGTTCTTGTGACGATTCTGGTGACGGGTGGGCGCGGGCAGGTGGCGCGTGCGGTGGTCGACGGTCTGCTGACGGCCGGTCAGCCGGTCCGGGTGGCCAGCCGCGACCCGGAGGCGGCCCAGGTCCCCGACGGCGTGCAGGCGGTCAGGGTCGACCTGTCCGACCCCGGCACGCTGCCCGCGGCCCTCGACGGGGTCGAGAAGGTCTTCCTGTACGCGGACGCCAAGGGCATCGACGGGTTCATCGCGGCGGCCGAGGCGGCCGGCGCCCCCCACATCGTGCTGCTGTCGGCGCTGGGGGTGGAGACCGGCGATCCGTCGAACGACCCGATCGTGCGGATGCACCGCGCGGCCGAGGGCGCCCTGCGCGCGTCCGGCCTGCCGTGGACGTTCCTGCGGGCCGGCGCGTTCGCGACCAACACCCTCCAGTGGGCGCCGGCGATCCGCGCCACCGGTGTGGTCAGGGCCCCGTACCCGCAGGCGCACGCGGCGTCGGTCCACGAGGCGGATCTCGCCGACGTGGCGGTGCTGGCGCTGACCGGTGCCGGGCACGAGGGCCGGGCGTACCCGCTGACCGGCCCGGAGTCGGTGACCCAGCAGCAGCAGATCGACTGCCTGGCCGAGGCCACCGGCCGCGGGATCCGGCTGGAGGAGATCACCGCGGAGGAGTACCGCGCGACGCTGAGCCAGTGGGGCGACGCGGAGATGGTCGACACCCTGGTGCGGCACCTCGTGGAGTCGGACGGCCGCCCGGCCGAGGTGTCCCCGGTGTACGAGGAGCTGACCGGCCGGCCCGGGCGCAGCTACGCGCAGTGGGCGCAGGATCACGCCGCCGACTTCCGCTGAGGCGGTCGCGGGGCGGGCGGTGGCGGGTGTCCCCGCCGCCGCCCGCCCCGTGCCGCACGGCCCCGCCGGGTCAGCGCGGGGTGCCGAACCAGCGCCGCAAGGCCCCCGTCAGCGCCTCGGTGTCGGGTTCGGTGTCCCGGCGGGCGACCCAGGCGATGCAGCTGTCCGGCCGGAGCAGCAGGGCGGACACCTCGTCCCGCCCGGTGGTGGCGTGCCGGACCCGGACGCGGCCGGCCCAGGGCGCGGCGGCCCGGGCCGGTGCCGGGTGGCCGTCGGACACCAGCAGCAACCCCTGGCCGTCGCAGGGGAGTTCGGCCAGGCGGCGGGCGCCGGTGCCGTCCCGGTCGTCGAGCGGGACGAGCTTGAGGTCGGGGCAGAGGGTGCCGACCAGCGGATCGGGGTCGCCGAGGTCGTAGCGGGTGGTGAGCCCGGCCATCAGGTCGCCGAGGTAGCGGTTGACCTCGTCCAGGTCCATCAGGTCGGCGAAGAGTTCGCGCAGCGCCCGGCTGTGGGTGTCGGGGCGCATCAGGGCGATCTGCGCCCGGGTGTTCTGGAGCAGCCGCTCGGCCTGCGGGCGGCGTTCGGCGGTGTAGCTGTCCAGCAGGTCGTCGGCGGCCCAGCCGCGCAGCCGGGCGGCGAGCTTCCAGGCGACGTTGACGGCGTCGATGAGGCCGTAGTTGAGGCCCTGGCCGCCGACCGGGGCGTGGATGTGCGCGGCGTCGCCGGCCAGCAGCACCCGCCCCCGGCGGTACGCCGGCACGTGCCGGGCCTCGTCGGTGAAGCGGCCGCCGGCCCGCATCCGGCGCACGCCGAGGTCGATACCGGAGACCCGGGTGACGGCGGCGCGCAGCTCCTCCTCGGTCAGCGGGCCCTGGTCGGTGTCGGGCGGCGGGGTGAACTCCAGGGCGGCGACCCGGTCCACGCCCAGGCCGTAGACCAGGACGCCGCCGGGGACGTCGTGGATGCCGGGCGGGATCTGGCCGGGGTCGAGGAGTTCGACGACGCCCTGGCGGCCCAGCATGGTGGGGCCGGTGCCGGGGAACGGGAAGCCGGCGGCGGTGCGGACGGCGCTGCCGCCGCCGTCGCAGCCGAGCAGGTAGCGGGCCCGGAACGCGGTGTCCCCGGCGGGTGTGCGGACCGCCACGGTCACCCCGTCGGCGTCCTGTTCCAGCCCGGTGACCTCGTGGGAGGGCAGTACCCGGACGCCGGTCCGCTCGGCGGTGCGGCGCAGGAGGGCGACCAGGTCCGGCTGCGGGACCCGCATGCGGCGGCGGGCCGGTTCCGAGCGCCGGGACGGTTCGATCTTCTCCAGGCCGGCGAAGTGCTCGCGCTCGGCGGGGCCCGGGGCGCCGGGCGCGGGGTCCGCGGACCGTTCGGCCATCTGCGCGTAGCCGGCCATGGTGCGGCGTTCGACGGCGGCGAGTTCCTCGCGCAGGCCGAGGCGTTCCAGGGCCTCGACGGCGAGCGGTCCCAGGGAGCCCGCTTTCAGGACGCGGTCCGGTTCGCCGCGGCGCTCCAGGACCACGACGTCGATCCCGGCCCGCCGCAGGACGCAGGCCGCCATCAGGCCGACCGGGCCCGCTCCGGCGACCACTGCCGGGATGTACTCGTCACGTGGGGTGCCGGCCATGTTCGCAACCTCTCGACTCGGGGTGGGCGCGGCGGGCCGGGCAGCGCCCGCCGCGCGGTACGGAAGGGACCCGGCTCACCGGAGGCGCTGCCAGACCAGGACCCGGTGGTGGGGCCGTCCCCCGATGCGGGTGGCGGCGTGCAGGGTGAGCCGGTCGCCGGCCAGCGCCGCGCGCCGGGTCTGCTCGGTGCCGATCCAGTCCCGGCGCGGGGTGAGGGTGATCCGGTGGACGACGGTGCGGCCGTCCACCAGGCGCCAGGTGCCGGCGTAGCCCATGTAGGACGGGGTGCCGTCGGGGGCGTCGGGGGAGCGCATCATGTGCACCGAGACCTGGCCGTCCGGCAGGTACACCAGCCGGCCCCGCGGGTCCGGGCCGAGCGGCCCCTCGCCGGTGACGGTGCCGGCGGCGTCGGTCTCGTGGAAGGCCAGCAGGCGCCAGCTGCCGGTGAGCTGGGCGGCGGTGAGCGGGGCGGCGGGCGGTGCCGGGTCCGGCGCTTCGGGGTCAGTCCTCATCGAGGATGCCCACCACGCGGGTCCAGCCGGCCCCGGCGCCGCCGACCGCGACCGGGAAGCAGGCCACCGTGAAGCCGGTGGGCGCGGGCAGTTCACCGAGTCCGGCCACCTTCTCCAGCTGGAGGTACTCCCGGGTGCGGCCGTAGATGTGGGCGGGCCACAGGGCGGCGCTGTCGCCGGTGCGCCGGTACTCCTCGATCATGGACTGCATGGGCCGGTCCAGTCCCCAGGCGTCGATGCCGATGGTGCGGACGCCGGCCTCGACCAGGAAGGCGGTGCCCTCGCCGGTCAGGCCCGGGTACGTCGTCAGGTACTCGGCGGTGCCCCACAGGGCGTCCGCGCCGGTCCACAGCAGCACGATGTCGCCGGGGGCCGGGCGGTGCCCGATGGCGTCCAGGGCGTCCTGGAGGTGGGCGACGGTGATGCCGTCGCCGGGCGGTACGTGCCGGACGTCGAGCCGGACGCCGGGCCCGTAGCACCACTCCAGGGGCACCTGGTCGATGCTCTTGGCGGGCCGGCCGCCGCTGGTGGGGCCGTAGTGCAGGGGGGCGTCCATGTGCGTGCCGGTGTGCGTGGTCAGCGTCACCGTCTCGTTGGAGATCGCCATGCCGCCGGGGAAGTCCTCGGGGGTCAGGCCCAGGACGGTGGCGCCGGTGCGGTGGTCGAGCAGGTCCACGGTGACCGGGGTCGCCTCGCTCGGGGTGTGGCGGGTGACGACGCTGAGGTCGAGGAGCCGGGTCACGCCGCGGACCCCCCGGCGGCGTGCTTCTCGGCCTGCTCCTTGACGGCGCCGAGGTCGGCGACGCTGTTGCGCTCGACCGCGGCCTTGATCATCTCGTCGGCCTCGGCGTAGGTGAACTTGCCGGCGACCTTGCCGTCCACGGGGTCGCGGGGCTTGAAGTCGTGGGTGAGGACCAGCTGGGTGGTGGCGTCGTCGATGGCCAGGGCGCGCCATTCGCCGCCCATGTAGCCCATCATGGGGGCGTTCTCCAGCTGCCGGTAGGCGATGACCTTGCGGACCGCGTCGATGTCGCGGCGGGAGACCCAGGACTGGATCTCGCCGTTGACGTCGACGGTGAGCCGGGCGATCTGGTGCTCGGGCGACTCCTCCAGCATCACCACCTCCTGGGTGGGCGGGAAGATCCGGGCGTAGCCCTCGACGTCGACGAGGACCGCCCAGACGACATCGGCCGGGGCGTCGACGGTCACGGTGTGCTCGGTGTGGTGCATGCGGTGTCCTTCCTCGGGGGTGGCGGGGGTGGTGCTCAGGCCGAGTACGTCCTCGTGGTTGGCGTAGGCGGCCTCGTACTCGATCTCGGCGCGCCAGCGGGAGATGAAGGCGTGCACGTGCGGGAGTTCGGAGAAGGCCCGGAGGGTGGCGAGGTCGGGGCAGGCGAACTGGGCGATGGCGTTGGCGGTGGTGCCCTTGGCGTGGTCGTCGACCGGCAGCCGGTGGTGCGGGCCGTGGCCGAAGCGGGTGATCAGCCCGGAGCCGAGGGCGACGTCCCGCAGCCCCGCGAAGAACTCCTCCCGTCGGGCCTCGGTCACCGAGTCGGCGAACCGGTAGATCAGGGTGTGGATGATCACGTTCTTCCTCCGTCGTCCGGTAGGTCCCGGCCGGTGGCCGGCCGGGGGGCCCAGGCGCCGCGTGCGAAGGCGGTCCCGTGGCGGTCGAAGCGCAGCGTCGCGTGCGAGGCCGCGGCGTGGATGTCGCGCCAGGCGCGCTGGAGCGCGCTGCCCTCCTGCTGGACCGCGGACCCGGCGGCCTCGAAGAGCCGGCTGACGACGGTCCTGGCGAGCTGGGCGGCGTGGCAGGCGTCGAGGGCACACCGGGCGGCGCGGGCGTGCGCCTCCGGTACGTCGTCGGCGGCCCGCGCCGCGCGGTCCAGGAGCAGCCGGGCCGCGTCGGTGTCGGCGGTCGAACGGGCCAGCAGCAGCTGCGCGGACTCCTGGTCGCGCAGCGGCCCGGCGGCGGCCCCCGCCGACCAGTCGTCGAGGGCGCCGCGGGCGACGCCCACCGCGACGGCGGCGAACGGGAGTCCGGCGACGGCCTGGAGGGGGACGCGGTAGCAGGGGGCGGCGGGCGCGGCCGGGCCCGGCGCGGCCAGGTCGGCGCGGCGGCAGGCGCGGCCGGCCGGGACGAACACGCCGTCGGCGACCAGGGTGTTGCTGCCGGTGCCGCGCAGGCCCGCCGGGAACCAGGTGTCGTCGATGGTGAAGTCCGCGCGGGGCAGCGCCATGAACCACGGCCCGGCCGGCGGTCCGGCCGGGTCGGGCACGCAGACCAGCGCCCAGTCGGCGTGGTCGATGGCGCTGAGCGGCTGCCACTGCCCGGTCAGCCGCCAGCCGCCGGCGACCGGGGTGGCGGTGCCGCCGGGCACCAGGGCGGCGGCGATCGGCCGGTCCGGTCCGTCCGCCCACAGCGCGGCGCGGCCCTCGCCGGGCAGGTACGCCGCCATCCGCCCGGACGTGGCGTAGATCAGCCCGCACCAGGCCGCCGAGGCGCAGGCCCGGGCGGTGTCGTGCAGCGCGCCGACCAGGTCGGTGAACGTCCCCTGGGCGCCGCCGTGCGCGGCCGGGACGAAGTGGCGGGCGAAGCCGGCGGCCAGCAGTTCGCCGGCGACCTGCGGGGAGAGCCGCCGCCGCGCGTCGGCCTCGGCGGCCAGTTTCCCGGCCACGGTGCGCAGCGCCGCGGTGTCCGAGAGGCGGGAGGTGCTGGGGTGGGGCCCGGGCATCGCCGATTCCGTCCTTTCCGGCCCTGGGGAGGAAGCCGTTCGCGTCACGCCGGTGATCCTGCTGCCGGCCGCTTGAGACCGGGCACAATCCGGGCTGGATCCGGGTCAGGCGCTGCTGACCACGTCCTCGTAGGGCAGGCGGGGCAGCCGTTCGCGCCAGGGGGCGGGGCCGGGCCGGCCGATGTTGACGACCGCGAGGACCCGCCGGCTGCCGTCGGGGAAGAAGGCGCGGTTGATGCCGTCCTCGTCGTAGCCGACGATCGGGCCGGCGCAGAGGCCGGCGGCGCGGACGCCGAGGATGAAGTAGCCGAGCTGGAGGGTGGCGTTGAAGACCGCGGAGCGCTCCCGGACGGCGGGGTCGGCGTAGTACGCCCGGGCGTCCGGGGCGTGCGGGAAGACCTCCGGGAGCCGTTCGTGGAAGTTGAGGTCGGCGGCGAGCAGCGCGATCAGCGGGGCCTGGGTGCTCTTGTCCCGGTTCGCCGGTGCCAGGCGGGAGATGAGCCGCGCGCGGGCCGCGGCGGAGCGCAGCAGCACGATGCGCAGCGGCTGCTGGTTCATCGACGTGGGGGCGTACTTGACGAGGTCGTAGATGGCGCGGACCTGCTCGTCGGGCACCGGGTCGGGGGCGAACGAGTTCGCCGTCCGGGCGGTGCGGAAGAGCAGGTCGCGGGCGTCCGCGGCGAGGGTGAGGTGGTCTTCGACGGCCTGGTGCATCACGACGCCTTTGCCGTGCGGGGCGGGCGGGGTGGCGGGTGGACGCCCGCCAGGACCGCGAAGGCGGCGTGGCGGAGCGTCCGGTGGATCCCGGCGCGCACGTCCCGGGGGGACGCGCGGTGCCCGAACGCCCCGGGTACGGCGGCCGGGTCGAGGAGCACGGTGTGGTCGACGGTGACGAGCGTGCCGTGCGGGGCGCCGGTGAACGTCCACAGGGCGGTGTGGGCGATCACCGGCCGGGCGGTGACCAGTTCCTTGTGGGCGATCCAGCCGGAGTCGTGGCACACCCGGACCGCGCGGGTGCGGCGGACCAGTCCCCCGTCGCCGGCGGTGTCCAGTTCCACCGCGTCGACCTGCGGGTGCAGGCCGGTGGTGGTGGAGCGGACGACGTGCGGCAGCCGTTCGGCCCACCGGTCGGCGCGGCGGACGAAGTCGTAGCAGTCGGCGGCGGTGCCGGGCACCGGGAAGGTGTCGGTGAAGGCCAGGACCGGGGCGGGCGGCCCGGCGGCGGCCAGGGCGGCGATCTTGGCCAGCGCGTCCAGTTGCTCGCGGCCGCGGCGCTCCAGGATGCGGCGCACCCGGCCGTGGTCGGTGCGGGGCCCGTCGCCGGGCGGGAAGCGGTGGCGCAGGACCACCTCGGTCCGGTCGCCGGGCAGCGGGCGGAAGTACCAGCTGCCGGCGACCGGGACGGGCAGCGCGCCCGCCTCCCAGCGGAAGCCGAGGTAGTGCCGGGCGGGGTCGGCGGTCAGCGTGCCGCGCCAGGTGGTGATCCCGCCGTCCTCCCGGGCCCAGACCTCGCACCCGGTCCGGTGCGCGGTGCGGTGGCGGGCGCGGGCGTGGACGACCGGGCCGAGCACCGCGGGCCACCGCCCGGGCGCGGCGACCACGTCGTACAGGACCCGGGGCGGGGCGTGCAGGACGCGGGTGTGCTCGGTCCGGCGGGGTGCGCAGCGGCGGAAGACTGCCATGGCGGGATCTCCGTTTCCCCTGGCTGCGGGTGGTGCGCGGGGCGGGCGGGGCGGGGGCGCGGCGGGGTGTCAGGCGGCGTCGGCGCCGAGTGCGTCGTTGACGATGCCCAGCAGGCCGCGCGGGGTCTCGACCTCGGCGATGTCGTCGTCGGAGACGTCGATGCCGTATTCCCGCTCGACGCGGGCGGCGGTCTCCATGAGCGCGAGCGAGTCGTAGCCGAGGTCGCGGAAGGGGGTGTCGAGGATGTCGCCGTGCAGGTCGGCGCCGTCGTTCTCGCCGGCGCAGCTGACGAGGATGCGGCGGAGGTCGTCGAGGGTGAAGGCGGCCATGGGGTCTCCCTTGGGTGGTCGGTGGGTGGGGGGTCAGGGGCGGGGCGCGCGGACGACGAGGGCGGAGTTGAAGCCCCAGCGGCCGCGGGCGAGGACGAGGGCGGTGCGGACGGGCAGTTCGCGGGGGTGGTCCAGGACGAGGTCGAGGCGGTAGTCCGCGGGGACGTCGCGGGTGCCGGCGGTGGCGGGGACGACCTGGTCGCGCAGGGCCAGGACGGCGGCGGCCACGTCGGCGGGGCCGCCGCCGGCGTACATCCGGCCGGTGAGGGTCTTGGGGGCGGTGACCGGGACGCCGCGGGGGCCGAAGACGGCGGCGAGCGCGTCGGCCTCGGCACGGTCGAGGGCCGGGAGCCCGGCGGCATCGGCGAACACCACGTCGATGCCGTCCGGTGGGGTTTCGGCGTCGGCGAGGGCGAGTTCGATGGCGCGGCGGAGTCCGCCGGGGCGGTCGGAGCCGGGGGGCGGGTCGAAGGTGGCGGCGTGGCCGGCGAGTTCGGCGTGGATCCGCGGGGCGCCCCGGTCGCGGGCGCTGCGGGCGTCCTCGACGACGAGCAGGGCGCCGCCCTCCCCCGGCACGTAGCCGGCGGCCGCGCGGTCGAAGGGCAGGTAGGCGCGGGCGGGGTCGGGGACGGTGCTGACCCGGCCGCCGGCCAGTTGGGAGGCCCAGCCCCAGGGGTCGAGGGCGGAGTCGACACCGCCGGCGAGGACCAGGCGGGTGCCGCGGCGGACGGTGCGGCGGGCCTGCCCGAGGGCGTCCAGGCCGCCGGCCTGTTCGGCGACCAGGGCGGCGCTGGGGCCGCGCATGGCGTGCCGGATGGAGATCTGGCCGGTGTTGACGGCGTAGAACCACGCGAACGACTCGTAGACGGAGACGAACTCCGGTCCCTGGGACCAGAGTTTGCGGAACTCGCGGTGGGTGAACTCGAAGCCGCCCAGGGCGTTGGCGGTCACCACGCCCATGTCGTAGTCGGGCAGGGTTCCGGCGGTGACCCCGGCGTCGGTCAGGGCGCGGTCGGCGGCGGTCAGCGCGTAGCGGGTGGAGACGTCGGTCTGCGGCAGGAGCCGGCCCGGGAGGTGCTCGGCGGCGTCGAAGCCGCGGATCTGGCCGGCGAGGCGGGCCGGGTAGCCGGTGGTGTCGAAGCGGTCGAGCGGGGTGATGCCGCTGGTCCCGGCGAGGACGGACTTCCAGAACGTCTCGGTGTCCAGTCCGACGGGGGTGACCACGGCCAGGCCGGTGATCACCGGGTTGTCCGACGGTGCGGCGGGGGGCTTCATCGGGTCGCCACCTCCGGGCGGTGCAGCACCATGGCGCTCTGGAAGCCGCCGAATCCGCTGCCCACCGACAGCACGGTGTCGACGCGCTGTTCGCGTGCGGTGAGCGGCACGTAGTCCAGGTCGCACTCGGGGTCGGGGGTGTGGAGGTTGGCGGTCGGCGGCACCACGTGGTGTTCGATGGCGAGCACCGAGGCGGCGATCTCCAGGGAGCCGATCGCGCCGAGCGAGTGCCCGATCATGGACTTGATGGAGCTGATGGGGACGGCATGGGCGTGCGGGCCCAGGGCCCGTTTGAACGCGGCGGTCTCGTGGCGGTCGTTCTGGCGGGTGCCGGAGCCGTGCGCGTTGACGTAGTCGAGGGCGGTGGGGTCCATCCGGGCCTCGTCGAGGGCGGCCCGGATCGCCTCGGCCATCTCCCGCCCGTCCTTCTTCAGGCCGGTCATGTGGTAGGCGTTGCAGCGGGTCGCGAAGCCGCCGACCTCGGCGTAGATACGGGCGCCGCGCCGCCGGGCGGCCCGGTACTCCTCCAGGACGAACATCGCGGCACCCTCGGCGAGGACGAAGCCGTTGCGGGAGCCGTCGAAGGGCCGGGAGGCGTGCGCGGGGTCGTCGTTGCGCGGGGTGGTGGCCTTGATGGCGTCGAAGCAGGCGGCCACGATCGGGGTGACGGGGGCGTCGGCGGCGCCGGCGACCATGACGTCGGCGGATCCCTCCTGGATGAGCCGGGCGCCGTGCGCGACGGCGTCCAGTCCGGAGGTGCAGCCGTCGGAGACCATGGTGACCGGGCCCTCGGCGCCGGCCGCCCAGGCGACTTCGGCGGGCATCATGCCGGGGCTGAGGTAGTCGAACATGTGCGGGGAGAGGTAGCCGGGGTCGGCGAGCCAGCTGGCGCCGGCGTCGGAGAGCACCAGGTACTCGTTCTCCAGGCTGGTCGCGGAGGCGACGGCGCTGCCCAGGCTGACGCCGGTGCGGTGCGGGTCCGGTCCGCCGGGCGCGGTGCCGCTGTCGGCGAGGGCGTCGCGGGCGCAGACCACGGCGAGTTGGGTGGCGCGGTCCATCCGGCGGATCTCCCGCGGCGTCAGCCCTTCGGCCGCCGGGTCGAAGTCGATCTCGCCGGCGACCCGGGAACGGAACGGGGAGGCGTCGAAGAACGTGATGCCGCGGGTGGCCGTGCGGCCCGCGGACAGCAGCTCCCAGAACTCCTTGGTGCCGGCGCCGCCCGGGGCGCGGACGCCGATACCCGTGATGACGACGCGGCGGTTCACCGTCGGCGTCCTGTCGTACCAAGCATTCCGGTTCGCTCCTTCCGGCCGCGGGGCGGGCATGACTGGAGACCTTCCGGCCCCCGCCTTGAATGCGGGTCAAGCCGCGGCAGCGTCTGGGCCGAGTGCGGGGCGCGGGCCGGCGGCCGGGCGGCGGGGCCGGTCAGGTGACGGTCGAGTACACCGCAACCGACCGGCGGGACTGTCGGAAAACGGTCCCGCGGGACCGGAAAGCGTCGGAAAGCAGACACACCACAGGCCCCCAGGGAAATGTCCGGCAGAATGCTTACCGGTGATTACCCGCCCGGCGGCCTCGACCACATGGCGCGTCAAATCCGCGTTAAGGCCGCGCGGATTCCGGCGGTGAGGTCTCACAATCCAAGGCAAAGTCAAGCCCAATCCGGTAAAGCATACGCAAAGAAGTGATCTGGCACTTGACGCCGTCACGATCCGGTGGGCAACAATGTGCAATCAACACCTATGGAGACATTCTCTCTTGGACGGGGGAGTCAATGAAATTCTCTATTCTGGGTCCGGTGCACGTATCTTCCGACCTGATCGAGGTGAAGCCGCCGGCGCACAAGGTCAGACAGATCCTGGCGCTCCTCCTCCTCAACGAATCCCACTACGTCTCCATTTCCTCGCTGACCCGCGAACTATGGGCCTATGAACCCCCGAAAAGTGCGGTCACCACCGTCCAGACCTACATCGTGCAGCTGCGCAAATTAATAGCGGCCGGCCTGGGCATTCCGTCAAGCGAGGTGAGCCGGAAAGTCCTCCAGACGAGCGGCACCAGCTACCGATTAGAAACGCCGGAAGGCGCCCTCGATCTGCACGAATACCGGATTTGCCTGGCCCGGGCGGAGGCCGCGGTCGCGGCCGGAATGGACCGGGAAGCGGTGGGCCACTGGGAACGTGCGGAAGGGCTCTGGCGGGGCGATGCGATCGCCGACGTGGAGCACGGCCCGCTGCTCAGGGCCGAGGCGGCGTCGCTGCGCCAGTCGCGGCTGTCGGCGGAGGAGCGCCGGATCGACGCCCAGCTGCGCCTGGGCCTGCACCACTCCTCACTGGCCGAACTCGCCGGCCTGGTCCAGGCCCACCCCTTCGAGGAGGGCCTGCACGCCAAGTTCATGCTGGCCCTCTACCGCAGCGGCCACCGGGGCCGCGCGCTACAGGTCTTCCACGACCTGCGCCGGTCCATGGTCGGCGAACTGGGCGTGGAACCCTCCCCGTCCGTGCAGCGGCTCCTCCAGGAGATCCTCGCCAGCGACATCTCGCTGGAGCTGACGCCATGACCCCGGCCGCGCCGCTCCACCACGCCGGCGCGGCCCTGGCGGCGACCGTCCGCCATCTGCGGGCCCACCGGGGCCGCGGCCGGCCCCCCGTTCGGGTCGTGACCGCGGTCGCCGGCGCCCACGCCGACCTGTGGGCCTGCGACCGCCTGGCCAGGGCCGCGGCCGGGCACGAGCCGGCCGCGGCGGTGGCCCGCTACCTCGCCCCGCGGCTGCTGCTCGACGCCGCGGACGGCCTGGCCGCGGCCTGGGCGGGCCCGGCGCCCGCGGACCCGGTGGAGGCGGCCGGCTACCGGCACCACGTCGGCCGGCTCGCCGCCCTGGCCGGTGCGCCCGGCGCCGCCGCCCGGCTGCGCGCGGTGGCCGCCCTGGTCCCGGCGCTCGCCACCGGCGACGGCCGGCTCGCCCAGCCGCTGACGGTGGTGCCCGCCACCGTCCTCAAGGCCCCGCTGGGCAGCCTGGTGCGCGCGCTGGAGGAGGAGCGCCGGGCGGTGCTGCGGGCGGCCCCGGCGGTGCAGCCCGAACTCCCGGGCGGCCGGGGGCGGTTGCCGGACAACGATCCGGCGCTGTGGGCGCTGGCGGACCGGTACGCGCTGCTGGCCCTGGCCGCGGCGTGCCTGGACGGCTGGCGGCTGCCCTCGCCGCCCCCGCACTCCCGGCCGGGCGACGACCGCACCTGCCTGACCGGGGCGCTGGCCCGCACCGCCGCCGGCCTCGGCCTGGCGACCGGGGTCACCGGCCGGAACTGGTACGGGCCGGTCTACGCCCTGGCGACGGCCGGGCCGGCGGGCCCCAAGGCCGGTGCGCGGGCCGGTTTCAGACCGCGTGCGTCGGCGTCACCACGCGCTTGATCATGCGGGTGATGGGGGCGACCTCGACGTGGTACACGCCTGGCATCGCCCCCACCTGGCCCGCGAGGTAGTCGAAGAGCCGGGTGTTGTCGCGGCAGATGACCGACGCCAGGAGGTTGGTCGGCCCGGTGGTCGCCGCGACGAAGGAGACCTCCGGATGGCGCGCGAGGCCCTCGGCGGCCGGTATGAGGCGCCGCGGCGGCACCGACAGCCAGAGGAGCGCCAGCGCCTCGAACCCCAGGAGGTGGTAGTCGAGTTCGAGGTCGAAGTAGAGGGCACCGGACGCCCGTAAGTACTCCAGGCGGCGGCGTACGGTGTTCTCGGCGGCGTCCGTGACCACCGCCAGCCGCTGGAGCGAGGTCCGCCCGTCCGCGCCCAGCGCCTCGATCAGCCCCAGGTCGGCGTCGGTGAGCCGGAGGCCGTCCGGGTCCACCGGCGCGGGCAGGGCCTGGGCCAGCTGCCGGACCTGCGCCTCACCGAGGTCGCTGGCCAGCCCCGGCCACAAGACCTGCTCGCCGACGAAGGTGTGCAGCACGTTGAGGGCGACCACCGAGTGGACCTGCGGCAGGCTGCCCAAGTGGTGGACGAGGGCCTGCTGGTCCCCGTGGGCGTTCCCGGAGCGGACCAGGCTCACGACCTCGGCTCCGCCGAAGGTGACGCTCACCCAGGACGCGTCCTCCCGCCGGGCCAGCAGGGCGGCCGCGCGCGCCACCGTCCCCGGGGCGCCCCGCAGCCGGACGAACCACTCGGACTTGCCCAGCAGCCGGGGGTCGGAACGGGCGATCACTCGCATCCCCACGTCCGACCGGAGCTTGCGGTAACGCCGTGCGACGGTCTGGTCCGACACCCCCAGCACCTTCGCCAGCCGGCTGTAGGAGGCCCGGCCGTCGATCTTCAGAGCGTGAAGAAGGCGCAGTTCAAGATCGTCCACCGCTCCACGCTACACCACCCCCTACCAGAACCCCGTACAACTGTTCCAGTCCGCGCAGAGCCCGTCCCGGGGGTCAACCCGCCCCGCCTTCCGCCTACTTGCGGCGACCCGCTATGCTCCACCGGACCGCCCTTCCGGCCGCCCCGCGTCCCTCCGCCGACGCCCCGGCCCCGCGGTCCCCGCCTCCCAACCCTCCCGACGCCCCCGTCGCTGCACCGTCCGACGCGTCCCCGCGCGGCCGGACGCTCACCCCTGCCCGGCTCCGGAACGCCGGCCCCCGGAACGCACCACCGCACCACCGCACCCGAAGCACCCCCGCCCCTGACCCGATCCTGCCCCTTCCCCTGATACCAGCAGCCGCCCGGAGAGGACGCCACCGTGCACCACCCCACCCACCACCGGCCCGACGACCCCACCGAACACGCCGCCCCCACCCCAGCCGCCGACTCCGACGCCTTCCCCGAGCAGTTCGCCCGCACCCGGCGCTTCTCCCTCGGTGTCCCCCGGCAGTTCACCGTCTCCCCCGACGGGCGCCGGGTGCTCTTCGTCCGCACCGGGTCGGGCCGCGACCCCGTAGGGCGGCTGTGGCAGTACCAGGACGGGCGGGAGCACCTGCTGGCCGACCCCGCGCGCCTGGTGGGGCCCGGCCCCGAGGACGTCCCCGAGGAGGAGCGGCTGCGCCGCGAGCGGGCCCGGGACCGGTCCACCGGGGTGACGGGGTACGCCGCCGACGCCGCTGCGCGGGTGGTGGTGTTCGCCCTGTCCGGTGCGCTGTGGGCGGTCCGGACGGACGGCGGGGCGCCCTTCCCGGTGCCCGCCGCCGGGCCGGCGGTCGACCCGCGGCCGTCGCCCGACGGGCGGTACGTGGCCTACGTGAGCGGGCGCGGTCTGCACGTCACCCGCCTGGACGGGAGCGGCGGCGGCCGCCAACTGGCCCGCGCGGAGGGCCCGGACGTCTCCTACGGACTCGCCGAGTTCGTCGCCGCCGAGTCGATGGGCCGGTCGCGCGGCTACTGGTGGGCACCGGACAGCCGGCGGCTCCTGGTGGCGCGGGTCGACACCTCCCCGGTGGCGCGGCGCCACCTCAGCGACCCGGCGGACCCGTCCCGGCCCCCTCGGGTGATCCGCTACCCGTCGGCCGGCACCGCCAACGCCGAGGTGACCGCGCACCTGGTCACGGTGGACGGCGACCGCACCGAAGTGGCCTGGGACCGCGCGGCGTACGAGTACCTGACCGCCGCCGGCTGGGACGCGCACGGCCCGTACCTGGCCGTGCAGAGCCGGGACCAGCGGGTGCTGCGGACACTCGCGGTGGACCCGGCGACCGGCGCCACCGCACTCCGGCACGAGCGGACCGACCCCGCCTGGGTGGAGCTGGTGCCCGGCACTCCGGCCCGTACGGCGGCCGGCGCCCTGGTGGTCCCGGAGGACGACGGCGGCACCCGCCACCTGGCCGTGGGCGGGCGGCGGGTGACGCCCGCCGGACTCCAACTCCGCGAGGTCCTGGGCATCGAGGGCGAGCGGGTGCTGTTCACGGCGAGCGAGGAGCCCGAGGAGACCCATGTGTGGCGCTACGCGCCCGGGGCCGGATGCCGCCGGCTCAGCTCCGACCCGGGCGTCTGGACGGGCACCGGGCGCGGCGGGACCACCGTCCTGACCGGACGGACCCCGCACGGACCGGAGACCCGCGTCGTCCGGGACGGCGCCCCGGCCCCGCAGCCGGGCGGCGCCATCGCCTCGCTCGCCGAGGAGCCCCTGGTGACCCCGCGGCCGCTCCACCTCTCCCTCGGGGAGCGGCAGGTGCGCGCGCAGCTGCACTTCCCCTCCGGGCACCGGCCGGGCGCCGGGAAGCTGCCGGTCCTGCTCGACCCGTACGGCGGCCCGGGCACGCAACTGGCCGTACGGGGACGGGGGTGGACGGGCTGCGTGTCCCAGTGGTTCGCCGAGCAGGGGTTCGCGGTCCTGGTGGCGGACGGGCGCGGCACCCCGGGCCGGGGCCCCGCCTGGGAGAAGGCGGTGCACGGCGACCAGCTATGGCCGGCGCTGGAGGACCAGGTGGACGCGGTGCGGGCGGCCGCGGCGCGGTTCGGCGACCTGGACCTGAGCAGGGTGGCGATCCGCGGCTGGTCGTTCGGCGGGTTCCTGGCCGCGGCGGCCGTCCTGCACCGCCCGGACGTCTTCCACGCCGCGGTGGCCGGCGCGCCGCCCACCGACCAGCGGCTGTACGACACCCACTGGAAGGAGCGGTTCCTGGGCCACCCCGAGGAGCACCCGGAGCACTACGCGCGCTCCTCCCTGGCCGGCCACGGCGCCCTGCTGCGCCGCCCGCTGATGCTGGTCCACGGGCTGGCCGACGACAACGTCGCCGTCGCGCACACCCTGCGGTTCTCCGCCGAGCTGCTGGCGGCGGGGCGGCCGCACACCGTCCTGCCGCTGCCGGGCGCCACCCACCTGCCGGCCGACGACGCGGTCAACGCCAACCTGCTGCGCGTCCAGCGGGACTTCCTGCGGGACGCGCTGCCCGCCCCGCAGGACGGCCCGGTGGGGCCCTGACCCCGGGGCGCCCGCGCCGGTTCCGCGCCCGTCAGCGGGCCCGGCGCGGCCGCCGCCACTCCTCGAGCACGGCCCGGGTGGTGGTCACCGTGGCCACCAGCGAGAGGGTGTGGCGGACCAGCGCGGCGGTGTAGGCGGCGGGCACCCCCGCGATGGCGTCCGCGGGCACCACCGCCGTGTAACCGAGGTTGACCGCGTCGAACACCGCATTGGGGACCGCCACGTTCGCCGACACCCCGGTGACGACGAGCGTGCGGCACCCGAGGTTGCGCAGCAGCGCGTCGGCGCCGGTACCGGCGAGCGGGGACAGCCCGTGCAGCCGGCGCAGCACCAGGTCGTCCTCCGACACCGGTATCGGCTCGGCGACCCGGACCGCGGTGGAGCCGGTCAGCTGCCGTACGGGCAGCCGCTCGGCCGCCCGGAAGAGCCGGGCGTTGCGGCTGGCGCCGCGGCCGTCGGGGCGCCGTTCGGCGATCGCGTGCACCACTTGGACGCCGGCGTCGTGGGCCGCGGCCACCAGGCGGGCGATCCGCACCAGCGCCCCCGAGGTGCGGGCGGCCTCGGCGAGTTCGGGCAGCGCGCTGTCGGCGCCGACCACGCCGCGCTGGCACTCGACGGTGAGCAGCACCGTGGTGGCCGGGTCCAGCTGCGCGTCGGGCCGGGTGTCCGCAGGCATCGGCAGTCCCTTCAGGAGCAGGCGCGCCGGCGGCCGGTGGGGCCGGGCGCGGGCGGCGCGGCCCGGCGCCGGCGGCGGGTCCGGGAGGCGCGAGGGTATCCCCCATTGCGTCCGGCCGGAAGAGCCCGGATGATTCCCCCACCATTCCTGACGCTCCGTCAGGTACGTACGGGAGGCGGCGAGCGATGAGCGGCACACAGGACACGGCCGGCACCCACCGGGCGACCGCGGCGCAGCGGCACGGCCGCCGGATCATGATGACCCCGCACGAACTGGACGCCTTCCTGACCGAACGGCGCACCTGCCGGGTCGCCACGATCGGCCGGGACGGCGCACCGCACCTGGGCGCCCTGTGGTTCGTCTGGGACGGCACGGCGCTCTGGCTCTACTCGATCACCCGCAGCAAGCGCTGGGCGCAGCTGCGCAGCGACCCGCGCACCGCGGTCCTCGTGGACGACGGCCACACCTACGGCGAACTGCGCGGCGCCGAACTGACCGGCCGCGCCGAGCCCGTCGGCGAGGCACCGCGCACCGGCGAACCGTGCCCGGAACTCGCCGCGCCGGAGCGGCTGTTCGCGGCGAAGTACTTCGGGCTCGCCGCGATGCCGCACGACGGCCGGCACGCCTGGCTCCGGCTCGTTCCGGAGACGGTGGTGACCTGGGACTTCCGCAAGATCCCGGGGTGAGGGCGGGGGGGGCGGGCGGGGTTGTCCACAGGCCGGCGGCGCGTCGGACGCGGGACCGGCGGACTCTGCGAGAGTGGAGTACGTCGGCCCGCTCCGCGCGGTGGCGCGGGCCGGACGGCGACAGCCCGGCCCCGGCCGGCGCCCGACGACGAAGGAGACCTTGGTGAACGTGCTCTTCCCCGCACTGCGCGACGGCTCCCCGGCCCCCGCCCTGCGCTTCGGCGACCGCGCGCTCAGCCACCGCCAACTCGCCGCGGTGGCGGGCCCCCTCGCCGAGCGGATCGCCGAGCTGGCCCCCGGCGGCCGGGCCCCGCTCGCGATCTGGGCGACGCCGACGCCGGAGACCGCCGTCGGCGTGGTCGCCGCCCTGCTCGCCGGCGTGCCCGCGGTCCCGGTCAACCCCAGAATCGGCGAGCGCGAACTGGCCCACATCGTGGCCGACAGCGCCCCCGCCCTCGTCCTCGCCGCAGCGGACACCGAACTCCCCGGCCCGCTCGCCGCCCTCCCCCGCCTCGCCCCCGCCGCCACCGCCCCCGGCGAGGACACCCCGCCCGGCCCGCTCCCCGTCGAGCCCGGCGACGAATCCGCGGCCCTGATCGTCTACACCTCCGGCACCACCGGCCCGCCCAAGGGCGTCGTCCTCCCCCGGCGCGCCCTCGCCCACACCCTCGACGCCCTGGCGGATGCCTGGCAGTGGACCGCCGACGACGTCCTGGTCCACGCCCTGCCGCTGTTCCACGTCCACGGCCTGATCCTGGGCGTCCTCGGCCCGCTGCGCCGCGGCGGCAGCGTCCACCACCTCGGCAGCTTCAGCACCGAAGCGGTCGCCCGGGAACTCTCCGCGGACGGCACGATGCTCTTCGGCGTACCGACGATGTACCACCGCCTGGCCCTCGCCGCCGGGGAGGACCCGGCGCTGGCCAAGGCGCTGGCCCGGGCCCGGCTGCTGGTCTCCGGGTCGGCCGCGCTGCCGCTCACCGACCACGAACGGCTCACCGCCGCCACCGGCCGCCGCGTCATCGAGCGCTACGGCATGACCGAAACGCTCATGAACACCAGCGTCCGCGCCGACGGCCCCGACGCCACCGGCACCGTCGGCGTACCGCTCCCGGGGGTCTACGTCCGGCTCGTCGACGACGCGGGCCGGGCCGTGGAGGCGAGCGACGGCGAGACGGTCGGCGAGATCCAGGTCCGCGGCCCCAACCTCTTCACCGAGTACCTCAACCGCCCCGACGCCACCGCCGCGGCCTTCGACGGCGGCTGGTTCCGCACCGGCGACATGGCCGTCCGCGACCCGGCCGGCAACTACCGCATCGTCGGCCGCAAGGCCACCGACCTCATCAAGAGCGGCGGCTACAAAATCGGCGCCGGCGAGATCGAGAACGCCCTCCTGGCCCACCCCGGCGTGGCCGAGGCCGCGGTCACCGGCGAACGGGACGCCGACCTCGGCGAACGGATCGTCGCCTGGATCGTGCCCGAGACCGGCCCCGGCGCCGCCCCCGCCCCCTCCGCCCAGGAGCTCACCGACCACGTCGCCCGCCAGCTCGCCCCCCACAAACGCCCCCGCACCGTCCACTTCCTCACCGCCCTCCCCCGCAACGACATGGGCAAGGTCCTCAAGCGGGACCTCCGCCCCGCCCAGCCCCCGGCCGGCGCCCCCGATGCCTGACCACCCGCGGTACGGCGCCGCCCCCCTGCCCCGCCTCCGCCTCACCGCCCGCCAGGCCATCGCCGCGGTCACCGACACCGCCACCCCCTTCACCCCCGCCGGCGCCCCCCGCCCACCCGGTGCACCGGACGGCGCCCACCCGCCCGACGGCCCCCTCGGCTGGGACGGCTACGGCACCGCCCGGGAGCGCGCCCGCACCCGCACCGGCGAGGACGAAGCGGTGGTCACCGCGCTCGCCACCACCGGCGGCACCGACCTCGTGATCCTCGCCTTCGAGTTCGGCTTCCTCGGCGGCTCCCTCGGCGAACGCACCGGCGACCGCCTCGTCGCCGCCTACACCGCGGCCCGCGAACGCCGCCTGCCACTGGTCTCCCTGATCGCCACGGGCGGCAGCCGCATGCAGGAGGGCATGCGCGCCCTGGCCCAACTCCAGCGCGTGGCCCGGCAGTCCGCGCTCAACCGCGCCGCGGGCCTGCCCCAGATCGCCGTTCTGCGCGACCCCACCACCGGCGGCGGGTGGGCGACCCTGGGCGCCGGCGCCGATGTGATCCTGGCCCTGCCCGACGCCCAGGTCGGCTTCGCCGGCTCACGGGTGCGGCCCCCGGACGCCGATCCGTACGCCTACTCCGCCGAGGGCCAGTTCGCGGCCGGCCAGGTCGACGCCGTGGTCCCCGCCGACGCCCTCCGGGCCACCCTGCGCCACTGGCTCCGCCTGCTCTCCCCCGCCCCGGCACCGCCCGCCGCACCCGCGCCCGTACCGCCGGCCCTGGGCACGGCCGCGCTGCCGGAGACCGGCTGGGACGCGGTGGGCCGGGCCCGCGACCCCCGCCGGCCGCGCGCCGAGGCGTATCTGCGGGCGTACTTCGACGACTGGGCGGAGCTCAGCGGCGACCGGTGCGGCGGCCGCGATCCCGGGATGCGCTGCGGGTTCGGCCACCGCGACGGCCGCACCCTCGCCTTCGCCGCCCAGTGCGGCACGGCCACCCGCCCCGCCGGCTTCCGCACCGCCACCCGCCTGATACGGCTCGCGGACCGGCTCGGCATCCCCGTCCTCACCCTCGTGGACACCCCGGGCGCCGCCAACGACGCGGACGCCGAGCGCGCGGGCGCCGGCGCGGCCATCGCCGACACCTTCGCCGCGCTCGCCTCCGCCCGCGTCCCGGTCACCTCCCTGCTCATCGGCGAGGGCGGCTCCGGCGGCGCCCTGGCGCTCTGCGCCCCCGACCGCCTCTGGGCCACCCCCGACAGCTACTTCTCCGTCATCGCCCCCGAACTGGCCACCGCCATCCTCAAACGCCCCCCGACCCAAGCCCGACACACCGCCAACCAACTCCACATCCGCCCCCAGGACTTGCTCCACCTGAACCTCATCCACGGCATCACACAACCTGAGACCGGCCGGGGGGACGGGGACGGGACCGGGGTCGGGGCTGGATCTGGGCCTGGGGGTGGGGGTGGGGCCGGGCCTGGGGCTGGGTCTGGGGCTGCGACTGGGACTGGGACTGGGGGCGAGCCTGGGCCTGGGGCTGGGTCTGGGACTGGGACTGGGACTGGGACTGGGGGCGAGCCTGGGGGTGGGCGTGGGGCTGGGGGCGAGTCTGATGCCGACCGGTGGCCTGGGGCCGGCTCCGGACCGGGCGCCGGAGGGGGGCCGTAGGGAGAGATGGGGCTGGGGCTGGGGCTGGGGCTGGAAGCAACGCTGACGTTGGCCGCTCAAGGGGCCGGCTCCCGGAGACCCACCTCACCGGACCCTCACCCACCGGGCCCCCGACGCCCCCACCCCCTCACCGTCCGGCCCGTTCGCCCCTCGCCCGGTTCGCCTCCAACCGGTTCACCGGCCGCCTGACCGACCGCCCGACCGACTCCCTTTTCAACCGGCTCACCGTCCGACCCGCTCATCATCCAACTGGCTCGCCATCCGCCCCGCTCACCGTCCGACCGGCTCCCCGCCCATCCCGGCCTCCACTCGCTCCCCGGCCCTCCGGAGCGCCGCGACGGCAGCCCGTATCGAGGGCCGGCGGTCGGCGTCCGCGCGCCAGATGGCGTAGACATGGCGCCGCATCGGATGGCGCACCGGCACCACGCTCACCCCCTCCGGCACCGGCCCACGCCCCAGCCGCGGCGCCACCGCAACCCCCAAACCAGCGGCGATCAACGCCAGTTGGGTGTGATGCTCCTCCGCCAGATGCGCGATCCGCGGCTCCACCCCCTTGCTGCGCAGGGTGAACATCAGCCACTCATGACAGAACTCCCCCTGCGGCCACGAGATCCACTCGTCATCCGCGAACTCCTCCAGCTCCACCGACCGCCGCCCGGCCAGCGGATGGTCCGACGGCATCGCCACATCGGAGGGATCGTCGAGCAGCGGCGCTTTCGCCAGCCCGTCCGGCAGGGAGAGCGGCCGGTTGTACCAGTCCAGCACCACCGCGAGATCCAGATCGCCGCGGACCACTCCGCGCACCGAGTCGTCCGGCTCCTTCTCCCTCAACCGCGGCCGCAGCTGCGGGTGTTCGGCCCGCAGCTCGGCCAGCGCGGACGGGAAGAGCCCGCGCGCCGCCGTGGGGAAGGCGCCCATCCGCAGTTCGCCCACCGGCTGACCGCGGTGCGCCTCCAGCTCGGCCTGCGCCAGCTCGACCTGCGAGAGGATGCGCACCGCATGGTCGGCGAGCAGCCGTCCGGCGTCCGTCAGACGGACCCCGCGCCCGTTCTTGGCCAGCAGCTGCTGCCCCGTCTCGCGCTCCAGCTTGGCGATCTGCTGGGAGACCGCCGAGGTCGTGACGTGCAGTCCCTCGGCCGCCGCGCTCACCGAACCGTGCCGGGCGATCGCGGACAGCGTCCTTAGCCGATCAAGATTCAACATGTAAGCAATGCTAAGCGATATCTAGAACGAAAACTCGCTTGTTCTACGAATTTGCGGCATGCATCTTAGGTCCCATGAGCTCCACCGACGCGCCCGCCGCCACCTCCCCCAGCACCAGCCCAGCACCCGTGCCGGCGCCCCCCACCGGTCCCCCACCCCGGCCCGCGACCGCGACCGCGACCGCGACCGCGACCGCGACCGCGACCGCGACCGCACGGGCAACGACCGCCGCACCCCCGGACACGGCCCCGCCCGCCACTCCGCGCCGCACCGTCGCCTGGCAGCTCCGCTTCGCCTTCCTCTGCCTGGTCTGGGGCTTCAGCTTCCTCTTCATCAAGGTCGGGACCGAAGGATTCGCCCCGCTCCAGGTGACCCTCGGCCGCGTCGCGTTCGGCGCACTGGTGCTCCTGGCGATCCTCGCGATCAAGCGCGAACGCCTCCCCCGCTCGCCCCGCACCTGGGGCCACCTCGCCGTCGCCGCGTTCCTCCTCAACGCGCTGCCGTTCTCCCTCTTCGCCTACTCCGAGCTGACCATCCCCTCCACCCTTGCCAGCATCTGCAACGCCACCTCACCGCTGTGGGGCATGGCACTGTCGGTGGTGGCGCTCTCGGAGGACCGGCCCACCCGGCGGCGCGTCGCGGGCCTCGGCATCGGCTTCCTGGGCGTCCTCACCGTCCTCGGCGCCTGGCAGGGCTTCTCCGGCACCGACCTGACCGGCACCGCCATGGCACTGGGCGCCTCCCTCAGCTACCCGGTCGGCTGGATCTACGTCCGCCGCACCCTCGCCGGCAGCCGGCACTCGCACCTTTCCATGTCGAGCACCCAGCTCCTGCTCGCCGCCGCCCAACTGGCCGTCGTGGCGGCCCTGTTCACTCCGGCCCCGACCGCCTTCCCACTTTTCCCGGTGCTCGCCGTCTTCGCCCTCGGCGCCTTCGGCACCGGCGTGGCCTTCCTCCTCCAGTACGGGCTGGTCGCGGAGGTCGGCCCCACCACCGCCCAGATGGTCACCTACTTCGTCCCCGTGATCGCCACCGCCTCCGGCGTGGCCCTCCTCAACGAACACCTCTCCTGGAACACCCCCGTGGGCGCCCTCATCATCCTCGCCGGCGCCGCCCTCACCCAAAGCAAACCCCGCACCCCCTAACCCCCCTCCCCTCCCCCTCCCTCCCCTCCTCTCCCCTGCGCCTTCACCCCACCCACTCCAGACC
>NZ_JALMUV010000002.1 GCF_023155275.1 Streptomyces rhizoryzae | reverse complement strand
GCCGAACAGCCCCGCGCAGCGGAATCCCGAACCCCGCGAAGCGGGGAACCGCCCCGCGCAGCGAGGGGCCCAGAGCGCCGGAGGCGCAACGCACAGGCACCCCGCACGGCGGGAAAGCCGACAACGTGCGCAGGCCCACCGCAGGTACCCGCACGGCGGGAAACCCGACAACGTGGGAAAAAGCCAAGCGGCCAGCGCTACGCGTCGAGGCCGATGGAGAACGCCGCCTCCAGGTCGTGCTGGGAGTACGTGCGGAACGCGATGTGCGTCTCGGTGGAGGCGACGCCGGGGACCTTGCTGATGCGGCCGGGGATGACGTCGGCGAGGTCGTCGTGGTGGGCGACCCGCACCATCGCGATGAGGTCGTGCGCGCCGGTGACCGAGTAGACCTCGCTGACGCCTTCCAGTGCGGCGATCTGCTCGGCGATCTCCGGGATCTGGTCCACGCTGGTCTTGATGAGCACGATCGACGTGATCACGGCTGGCTCTCTCCCTCGGCCGACGGTCCGTTCCCCCTGGTGGCCCCCACACTATCCCGGCCGTGGCGGGCCCATGCGTAGAGGAATCCGAGGGCGAAGCCGATGACGTGGGCGAGGTAGGCGACGCCCGGGCCGGCCGGGTCCTGGCGGGCCGCCTGCCACTGGAGGCAGAACCAGAACAGCAGCACCGCCCAGGCCGGGAACCGCAGCGGCAGGAAGAACAGGAACGGGAACAGGCTGGTGACCCGGGCCCGCGGGAAGAGGAAGAGGAAGGCGCCCAGGACGCCGGAGACCGAGCCGGAGGCGCCGACCAGGGTCTGGTCGGAGGAGGCGTGCGCGGCGGCGTAGCCCAGCAGCGCGAGGTAGCCGGCGGCCAGGTAGAAGGCGGTGAAGGGGAGGCGGCCCATCCGCGCCTCGGTCATCTGGCCGAACACGTACAGGAAGAGGACGTTGCCCAGCAGGTGCAGCCAGCTGCCGTGCACGAACAGCGCGGTGAGCGGGGTGAGCAGGGCCTTCGGCGAGCCGCTCCACAGGTCGAGCGGGATCACCCCCCAGCGTGCGAAGTAGCCGGCCTGGGCGTGCAGCAGGGCGGCGCCGGTGCCGTAGGCGCGGTTCAGGCCGGAGGCCGGGCCGAGGACGAAGAGCACGCAGCACAGCGCGATCAGCACGTTCGTCATGCGGGAGAACACCGCGCGCAGCGTGCGGGCGGGGTGGACCGGCGCCGTCATGAAGTGATCATGACGCAATCCGGGCACAGGGGACAGAGCGCCTCGCCGCGTCCCGCCTTCCGGGCGGGCCCGCGCCGGCCCCCTGTCAGGCCGTAGGGTTACAGGCAGTACGTTGCGTATTTCCGCAGTCCGGCGGCGCACCGCGTGATCCGCCCCAGCATTTGCACGACGAGCACGAAAGAGGACGACACGATGGCTGTTCCCCTGCCGACGGCGGAGACCCGGTGGCGCTGCACGCTGTGCGGCAACCTCACGCGGTTCGACGTCACCCGCCGGTCGAAGGTGGTGGAGTACGTCCACCTCGACCTGGCCGGGGAGCCGACGGTGGAGGAACGCGAGGTCATCAGCGAGACCGTCGAGTCGGTGCGCTGCCGCTGGTGCAACGCGGTCGACCGGATCGAGCTGGTGGACCGTCCGGGCGCGAGCGCCTGAGATCGGAGCGATGCAGCCGTGGTGGAACGTCCAGAAGGGGAGCCGGGGGCGAAGCGCGCGGACGCGCCCGAAGGGGCGGCCGACGAGGTGCTCGACCAGCCGCTGCCCGAGGGCGTACGGCGCCGCGTCGTGGCGCTCACCGCGGAGTCGTTCGGGGCGCTGACGGTCTCCGAACTCCCGCCCGCGCTGCGGCAGTACGCCCGTTTCACCCCGTCCCGGCGGGCCAAGTTCGCCGGGAACGCGATGGCCGCGGCGCTGGAGAGCGACGCGGTCTTCCGGCAGCGGATCGCCGGGCGGCTGCGGGACGCCCAGCCGGAGCTGGCCGAGGCCCTGGAGCAGGGCACCCCGCCCGCCGCCGCCGATCCGCTGGACGTGGCGGCCGCGGCGTACGTGCTGCGCCCCGAGGGCTGGGTCAAGCTGGTGGCGGCGGCCGGCGAGGAGGCGCAGCGGGCGCGGGACGAACGGGCCGGCGCGGAGGCCGAGCGGGAAGTGGCCCGGCTGCGGCAGGAGCTGGCGCAGGCGCGGGACCAGGCGCGTACGGAGGCGGACCGGGTCCGGGCGGACCTGGAGGCGGTGCGCAAGGAGAACGAGTCCCTCCAGCGCAAGCTGCGCAGTGCGCTCAGCGACGTCAAGCGCGGGGAGGCGGCGGCCCGCAAGGCGCAGGCGGCGGCGGCCGAGGTCCGGGAGCGGGCGGCGGCCGACAAGGCCGTGGCGGACAGCGAGCTGCGCCGCCTCAAGGCCCGGATCGCGGAGGCCGAGGCGGCGCTGGAGAGCAGCCGGCGCTCGGCCCGCGAGGGCCGCAGCGTGGAGGACATGCGGCTGCGGCTGTTGCTGGACACGGTGCTGGACGCGGCCCAGGGGCTGCGCCGCGAACTGGCCCTGCCGCCCGCCACGGGCCGCCCGGCGGACACCGTCGAGGCGGTCGCGCCGGGCCGGATGACGCCGAAGGACATCGCCACCCGGGCGCTGTCGGAGACCGATCCGGCGCTGCTGGACCAACTGCTGGCGCTGCCCCAGGCGCACATGGTGGTGGACGGCTACAACGTCACCAAGACCGGCTATCCGACGATGCCGCTGGAGAAGCAGCGGCTGCGGCTGCTGGGCGGGCTGGCGGTGCTGGCGGCGCAGACCGGGGCCGAGATGACCTGTGTCTTCGACGGGGCGGAGCTGGCCGCACCGGTCCTGCTGGCGCCGCCGCGCGGGGTGCGGGTGCTGTTCAGCAAACCGGGTGTGACCGCCGACGAGTTGATCCGGCAGCTGGTCCGGGCCGAGCCGTCCGGGCGCCCGGTGGTGGTGGTCTCCTCGGACCGCGAGGTGGCCGACGGCGTCGCGAAGGCGGGTGCCCGGCCGGTGGCATCGGCCCTGCTGCTCAAGCGACTTGCCCGAACCTGACATTTCCGCCGGTGTCCGTTTTGCGGCCGGAAAAGCGCGCCGCCGCTTCGTACCGGAGCGTCAAATGATGCTTACTGGCCGTGTGATGTTGGTAAAAGATGGGGTCGGCGGTGCAGTTTTTCCCCGGCAGGATTTGAAGCGATCACAACTCGGTTACTAAGGTCGGGCCTCGAACCTTCATACAGGTGATCATCCACCCGGGATGGTCAGTGAAGGTACCGCCGAGTCCGCGGCGTTCGCGCGGAGCCGGGGCCCGCTCCCCCCACTCCCGGTAGGCGGCTGGAGGAAGAAGGAGCTCGCCCCCGTGGCGTCCCACCGTCGACCCAAGCAGCCGAGCCGTACTCGTGTGACCGTGCTCACCGCGACCGCCGCCGCGGCCGTCGCCCTCTCGTCCCAGGCGGCGCACGCCGACCCCAGCCAGTCGAAGAAGGACGTCAAGTCCGAGGTCGACAAGCTCTACGGCGAGGCGGAGCAGGCCACCGAGAAGTACAACGGTGTCAAGGAGCAGCAGGACAAGCTCCAGAAAGAGGTCGACGACCTCCAGGACAAGGTCGCCCGCGGCCAGGACGAGCTGAACCAGCTGCGCAAGGGCCTGGGCGCGATCGCCTCCGGCCAGTACCGCAGCGGCAGCATCGACCCCTCGGTGCAGCTCTTCCTCTCCGGCGACCCGGACACCTACCTCGAAAAGGCCGCCACCCTCGACCAGTTGAGCGGCAAGCAGGCCGACCAGCTCAGAACGATCGCGGACAAGCAGCGCCGGCTCGCCCAGGAGCGCGCGGAGGCCGCGAGCAAGATCAAGGACCTCTCCGAGACCCGCAAGTCGCTCGGCGAGAAGAAGGACGAGATCAAGGGCAAGCTCGCCAAGGCCCAGGAGCTGCTCAACACGCTGACCGCCAAGGAGCGGGAGGCCATGCAGGCCGCGGACGACCGCGCCAACCGCAGCAACGAGCGGGTCAACCTCGGCGACGACGTGCCGGCCTCGCAGCGCGGTGCGGCCGCCCTGTCCGCCGCCCAGTCGAAGATAGGCTCCCCCTACGTCTGGGGCGCCACCGGCCCGTCCTCCTTCGACTGCTCGGGTCTGACCTCCTGGGCGTACGCGCAGGCCGGCCAGTCGCTGCCGCGCACCTCCCAGGAGCAGGCCAACGCCGGCACCCGCATCTACTCGCAGAGCGCCCTCAAGCCCGGCGACCTGGTGCTCTTCTACGGCGACCTGCACCACATCGGCCTCTACGCCGGCAACGGCACCGTGCTGCACGCCCCGAAGCCGGGCGCCGCGGTCCGCTACGAGTCGATCAACAACATGCCGTTCCAGTTCGGCGTGCGGGTCTGAAAAGCCTCACAACACCCGCAACCTGCCGCCCGATCGGGCGAATTGCGGCCCCGGCCGCTGACCTGCCGCTCCGCCGGTGACCTGCGACGTCACCGGCGGAGCGGCTTTTTGCGTACGAAAAGCGGTCTTTGGCCGGTGTACCGGGGCGCGGTTACTGTCGGCCCTCGCAGCTGCCGGATCACCGACCGTCCACGCCCGGACGGCAGGGGCTGCACACGGAAGGAGTTGCGGCCTCGTGGTGTCCCATCGCCGTACGTCGCAGCGCGGCCAGTCCACCCTCGCCTCGGTCACCGTCCTGTCCGCCGCCCTGGCGACCGCGGCGCTGTCGGCCCCCGCGGCCGGTGCCGACCCCGCCGAACACCCCGCGGCCGGCCGGGAGAAGGCAACCGCCCGGGTCGGCGCGCTCTACGAGGAGGCCGAGCGGGCCACCGAGAAGTACAACGGCGCCACCGCCCGCACCAAGGAGCTGCGCCGGGAGGTGTCGGCCCTCCAGGACCGCGCCGCCCGCACCCAGGAGCGGGTCAACCGCATGCGGGCCCGGCTCGGCGCGGTGGCCGCCGCCCAGTACCGCTCCGGCGGGATCGACCCGGCCGTCCGCCTGATGCTCTCCGAACGGCCGGAGAGCTACCTGGAGAAGGCGTCCGCCCTGGACCGGCTGAGCGGCACCCAGGCCCGCGAGCTCCACCGCCTCCGCTCGGCCACCCGCGACCTGGAGCAGCAGCGCCGGGAGGCCGCCCGCAAGCTGGCCGAGCTGGAGGCCGGCCGGACCGAGGTGGCCCGGCACAAGAAGGAGGTCCAGCGCAAGCTGGCCACCGCGCGGCGGCTGCTCAACGCCCTCCCGCCGCACGCCCGCGCCGCCTACGACCGGGCCGCCCGCGGCGACGGCCGGGAGGAGGGCGTCCCGGATCTCTCCGGGGCCCCGGCGGGCTCGGGCCGGGCCGCGGCGGCGGTCGCCGCGGTCCGCGCCGCGGTCGGCGCCCCCTACGCCTGGGGCAGCACCGGCCCCGCCGCGTTCGACTGCTCCGGACTCACCCAATGGGCCTACGCCCGGGCCGGCGTCTCGCTGCCGCGCACCTCGCAGGCCCAGCGCGGCGCCGGGCGGCAGGTCCCGCTGTCCCAGGCCCGCCCCGGCGACCTGGTCATCTACCGCTCGGACGCCAGCCATGTCGCCATGTACGTCGGCAACGGGCAGGTGGTGCACGCGCCCTATCCCGGCGCCCGGGTGCGCTACGACCCGGTCGGCATGATGCCGGTCTCGGCGGTCACCCGGCCCTGAACGGTCCGCCCAGCGTTTTTGCCCCGCCCGCGCGGCCCTTACGATCGGCCGCATGCCGGACCTGAGGGCGCGACGCGGGAGGCGGTGGCGGGCCGCACGGGCGGCCGGCTGCGCGGCGCCGCTGCTCGCGCTGCTCGTCCAGCTGAGCGGCTGCGCGCCCGCGGAGAGCGCCACCGACCGCTATCCGGACGTGCAGAAGATGCTGGACGCCCGGGCCGGGGCGGTCCGGCGGCACGACACCGCGGCCTTCCTGGCCACCGTCGACCCCCGGGCCACCGCCTTCCGGGCCCGCCAGCGCGCGGTCCTGGGCAACCTCGCGGCGGTCCCGCTGGCCGACTGGCACTACGACCTGGAGGCCACCGGCGCGTTCCCGCTGCCGGCCGGCAGCGGGCGGCGGCTGGCCGCGCAGGTGCGGCTGCGCTACCGCCTCAGCGGCTTCGACACCGCGCCGGTCACCAGCGTCCAGTACCTCACCCTCACCGAGCGCGGCGGCCGCTGGCTGGTCTCGGCCGACTCCGACGGCGCCGCCGACGGGCGGACCGGCACCCGGCAGCTGTGGGACCAGGGGCCGGTCCGGCTGGTCCGCGGCCGGTACGGCCTGGTGCTGGGCGGGGCCGCCGACCCGGCCCGGCTGCGCGACCTGGCGCGGCGGGTGGACGCCGCGGTGCCCGCCGTCTCGGCCGTCTGGAAGGGCGCCTGGGCGCGGAAGGTGGTGGTGGAGGCCCCGGACACCGTCGAGCGGATGGCGCAGCTGATGGGCGGTGACGACCCGTCCGTGTACAGCGGGATCGCGGCGGTCACCACCGGGGAGGCGGGCGCGGCGGTCGCGGCCCCCGCGGACCGGGTGATCGTCAACCCGGACGCGTACGAGGAGCTCAACGACCTGGGCCGGACGGTCGTCCTCACCCACGAGACGACCCACGTCGCCACCCGCGCGCTCACCACGCCCGCCACCCCGCTGTGGCTCTCGGAGGGCTTCGCGGACTGGGTCGCCTACCGGGAGGTGCGCCGCCGGCCGGCCACCACCGCGCCGGAGCTGTCCCGCGCGGTCGCCGCCGGGGGCCCGCCGGCGCGGCTGCCGGGCGACGCCGACTTCGGCTTCCGGGCCGGTGCCGAGCGGCTGGCCGAGGCGTACGAGGGCGGCTGGCTGGCCTGCCGGATGATCGCCGAGAAGTGGGGCGAGGCGCGGCTGATCGCCTTCTACCGGGACACCGGGCGGCGGGGGCTGCGCACCGCGGCGGCCGGACCGGCGACCGGCCCGATGGAGGCGCGGACCACCGCCCCGGTGGCGCCGTCCGCCACCGGGACCCCGGCGCCGCCGGTCGGCGGCACCGTCCGGCGGGCCGGGCGCAGCGGGCCGCTGGAGCGCGCGATGCGCGAGCAACTGGGCGTCGGGCTGGCGGAGTTCACCGCGATGTGGCGCGCGTACGTGCGCCGCGAACTGGGCTGAGGGCGGGCCGGGCGCCGGGCACCCCGGCCGGGTCCGGGGCGCGGCCGCCCCCGGCCGCGGCCCGCAGTCGGCGGCAGGCCAGCAGCGCCGCCGCCACCAGCAGGCCGTTGCGCACCACCAGCAGGGCGATGCCGAGCGGGGTGCTCGCCACCACGTCGGCGAAGTGGACCGGGAACTCCAGCGTGGTGGCCGCGGCGGCCGGCAGCACCAGCAGCGCCGGGAGGGCCTGCCGGCTCGCCCGTACGGTCAGGCAGACCGCGGCCAGCCCGACCAGCCACAGCAGGTACTGCGGGCTGAGCACCCGGCTGGTGGCGGTGGTCAGCAGGGCCGCGGTGAACGCGGCGTCGCACAGCACCGCCGGGGTCAGTTCCGGGGCCCGCAGCCGCCACCGCAGCAGCCAGAGCGCCGCCGCACCGGTCAGCGCCAGCGCCAGCGCGCCGGTCAGCGGGACGCCGGGGCCGGTGAACTCCAGTGAGCCGTACCGCAGTTGCACCTCGCCCGGCCAGCCGGCGAGCCGGGCCCCGTGCAGCAGCAGCGCGACCGGCGCCTCGACCTCCGTGCCGCGGTCCCGCTGGAAGGTGAGGAAGGCCAGCGCACCGGGCGCCGCCGCCACCGCGGCCAGCGTCAGCCCGGCACCCCAGCCCGCCGCGCTGCCCCACAGGGCGCGCGCCCGGCGGCCGCGCAGCGGCGCCCCGGCCAGCAGCAGCACCGGCCAGAGCTTGAGCAGCGTGCCGCAGGCGATCAGCGCACCGGCGGTCCGCGGCCGCCGGGCGGCGGCGAACAGCGCGGCCGCGGCCACCGCCGCCACCAGCAGGTCGTACCGGGCGTACGCGGTCGGGCCGAGCAGTGCGACGCCGCCGATCCACACCCACGCCCCGGCCCGGCGGTGCCCCGGCCGCCGCCCGGCGCGCAGGAACAGCGCCAGCGCCGCCGCGTCCACGGCCAGCACCAGCACCGCGAACGCGGTGGCGTACGGGAGGAAGGGCAGCGCGGTGGGGGCGAGGACGGGCAGTGCGGCGGCCGGCGGGTACTGCCAGGTGACGTCGTCGAGGGGGAAGGTGCCGGAGCGCAGCACCTCGGCCCAGCCGCGGTAGATCACCGAGACATCGGTGGTCACGTCCGGTCCGGGGAGCACCAGCACACCCAGGACACACAGCAGGAGCAGGGCGCGGGTCGCGCCCCAGGCGCCCCAGGCGGCCCATGCCGAGCCGGTGATCCGCGCGGCGGCGCCGCCGGTGTCCGCGGCGGTGCCGGTCCCGGTGCTGGCCATCGTCATCCCGTCGGTCGTCCTGCCCTGCATGATGCGGGAGGGACGCGGCGCGGCCGGGGACGCCCGGTGCGGGCGCGCCGCCCGGGCCCGGCCGCCGACCCGGTACTGTCGGCCCCGGACCGTCCGGGCGCCGCCGCGCCCCGCCCGACCGCCGACCGCCGAGAGACCACCGTGCACAAGACCCTCATCGTCACCAACGACTTCCCGCCCCGGCCCGGCGGAATCCAGGCATTCCTGCACAGCATGGCGCTGCGGCTGGATCCGGGCCGGGTCGTGGTCTACGCCTCCACCTGGAAGCGGAGCGAGGAGGGCCGGGCGGCCACCGCCGCCTTCGACGCCGAGCAGCCGTTCCCGGTGGTGCGGGACGCCACGACGATGCTGCTGCCGACGCCGCGGGTGACCCGGCGCGCGGTCTCCCTGCTGCGCGCCCACGGCTGCTCCTCGGTGTGGTTCGGGGCCGCCGCGCCGCTGGGCCTGATGGCCCCGGCGCTCCGCGCGGCCGGCGCCCGCCGGATCGTGGCGACCACCCACGGCCACGAGGCGGGCTGGGCGCAGCTGCCCGCGGCCCGGCAGCTGCTGCGCCGGATCGGCGAGGGCACCGACACCCTGACCTACCTCGGCGAGTACACCCGGTCGCGGATCGCCGCCGCGCTCACCCCGGCCGCCGCCGCCCGGATGGTGCAACTGCCGCCCGGCGTCGACGAGAAGACCTTCCACCCGGGCTCGGGCGGCGACGCGGTCCGGTCCCGGCTGGGGCTGGCCGACCGCCCGGTGGTGGTCTGCGTCTCCCGGCTCGTCCCGCGCAAGGGGCAGGACACCCTCATCGAGGCGATGCCCGCGATCACCGCGGCGGTGCCGGACGCGGTGCTGCTGGTCGTCGGCGGCGGCCCGTACGAGGAGCGGCTGCACGCGCTGGCGCTGGAGAAGGGCGTCGCCGGCGCGGTCCGCTTCACCGGCGCGGTGCCGTGGGAGGAACTGCCCGCCCACTACGGCGCGGGCGACGTCTTCGCGATGCCCTGCCGCACCCGCCGCGGCGGGCTGGACGTCGAGGGCCTGGGCATCGTGTACCTGGAGGCGTCCGCCACCGGACTCCCGGTCGTCGCGGGCGATTCGGGCGGCGCCCCCGACGCGGTCCTGGACGGCGAGACCGGCTGGGTGGTCCCCGGCGGCTCCCCGGCGGCCGCCGCCGACCGGATCATCACGCTGCTGAAGGACCCCGCCCTGCGCCGCGCCATGGGCGACCGCGGGCGCGCCTGGGTGGAGGAGAAGTGGCGCTGGGACCTGCTGGCGGAGCGGCTGCGGGGGCTGCTGTAGGCCACGCGGCGGCGTAGGGCGCGCCGGCCGCCGGTGCCGGCCCCCGCGTCCGCTTCCGGTGGGCGGCCCTCACCCCCGGTAGAGCGCCTCGATCTCCTCCGCGAAGTCCTTGGCGACGACGTTCCGCTTCAGTTTCAGGGACGGCGTGACGTGGCCGGATTCCTCGGTGAACTGGGTCGGCAGGATGCGGAACTTGCGCACCGACTCGGCCTTGGAGACCGCCGCGTTGCCGTCGTCCACCGCGCGCTGGACGGCGGCCAGCAGCTCGGGGTCCTGGGCGAGCTGGGCGGGCGTGGTCCCGGCGGGGTGGCCGTGCTCCTCGGCCCAACGGGGCAGGAACTCCTCGTCCAGGGTGATCAGCGCGCCGATGAACGGGCGGCCGTCGCCGACCACCATGCACTCGGCGATCAGTGCGTGGGCGCGGATCCGGTCCTCGATGACGGCCGGGGCGACGTTCTTGCCGCCGGCGGTGACGAGTATTTCCTTCTTGCGGCCGGTGATGGCGAGGTAGCCGTCCTCGTCGAGGGTGCCGAGGTCGCCGGTGTGGAACCAGCCGTCCGACAGTGCCTCGGCGGTGGCCGTCGGGTTGTTCCAGTACTCGGTGAAGAGGTGCTCGCCGTGCAGCAGCACCTCGCCGTCGTCGGCGATCCGGACCACCGAGCCGGGCAGCGGCTGGCCGACCGTGCCGATCTTCTGCCGGTCCCAGGGATTGAACGCGGTGGCCGCGCAGGACTCGGTCAGGCCGTAGCCCTCCAGGGCGGTGAAGCCGATGCCGCGGTAGAAGTGGCCCAGCCGCTCGCCGAGCGGGGCGCCGCCGGAGATGGCGTGGGTGGCCCGGCCGCCGAGCACCGCCCGCAGCTTGCCGTAGACCAGCCGGTCGAAGACCTTGTACTTCACCTTCAGGCCGAAGGACGGCCCGCCGGGGGTGTCCAGCGCCCGGCTGTAGGCGATCGCGGTGTCCGCCGCCTTGTCGAAGATCTTGCCCTTGCCGTCGGCCTGCGCCTTGGCCCGCGCGGAGTTGTAGACCTTCTCGAAGACCCGGGGGACGCCCAGGATCATCGTCGGCCGGAAGGAGGCCAGGTCGTCGGTGAGGTTCTTGATGTCCGGCGCGTGGCCCAGCTTGATCGGCGCCATCAGCGAGGCGACCTCGACCAGCCGCCCGAAGACGTGCGCGACCGGGAGGAAGAGCAGCACCGAGGAGTGGCCGGTGCGGAAGAGGGGGCGCAGCCGCTCGACGACGTTGCCGCACTCGGCGAAGAAGCTGCGGTGGCTGAGCACGCAGCCCTTGGGGCGGCCGGTGGTGCCGGAGGTGTAGACGATGGTGGCGGGGGAGTCCGCGTCGGCCAGTGCGCTGCGCGCGTCGACCTCCTCGTCGGTGATGCCGTCGCCGGCGGCCCGCAGCCGGGCGAGGGCGTCCCGTTCGATCTGCCAGATGTTCGCCAGCTGCGGCAGCCGGTCGCGGACCGATTCCACGGTCGCCTCGTGGTCGGGGGTCTCCACCAGGCAGGCCACCGCGCCGGAGTCGCCGAGGATCCACTGGATCTGCTCGGCGGAGCTGGTCTCGTAGACCGGGACGGTGATGGCGCCGGCGCTCCAGATGGCGAAGTCCAGCAGGGTCCACTCGTAACGGGTGCGCGACATCAGGCCGACCCGGTCGCCGGGCCGGACGCCCGAGGCCATCAGGCCCTTGGCGGCGGCCCGGACCTCGGCGAGGAAGGCGGCGGCGGTGACGTCCTGCCAGGCGCCGTCGACCTTCCGCCCCAGGACCGCGACATCGGGGTACTGCGCGGCGTTGCGGCGGATCAGGTCCGTCAGATTGCCGTCCGCGGGGACCTCGTACAGGGCCGGAAGGCTGAACTCGCGCAAGACTGCTGCTCCTCGAAAGCGCCGGCACCACGACGCTGTGTGCGCACCGGCTGCGGTCCATGATCATGCGGGGGGAGTGGACGGCCCGGACGTTACCCATCGGTATTGCTTTTGGGATAGGGGGTCACGGCCAGATGTTCGATGCGTCACATGCAGCGGACACGTCATGGGGACGCACGCGCAGACTAGTCCAGCGCCGTGGTGACCCGAAAGTAACCAAAGGTCCGCCCTCGCCCTCCCGGGGCCGCGCGGAGCGATCTAGGGTGGCGCCATGCGCGTGCATGTGGTCAGTGATGTCCATGGGAACAGCCGGGACCTGGCGGCGGCCGGAGACGGGGCCGACGCCCTGGTCTGCCTCGGCGACCTCGTCCTCTTCCTCGACTACGCGGACCATTCGCGCGGCATCTTCCCCGAGCTCTTCGGCGTCGCCAACGCCGACACCCTGGTCGCCCTGCGCACCGCCCGCCGCTTCGACGAGGCCCGGACGCTGGGCCGCCGGCTCTGGGCCGAGCTGGACGCGAGCGGTGCGAGCCGGGAGGCGGTCATCGAGTCCGCCGTCCGCCGCCAGTACGCCGACCTCTTCGCCGCCTTCCCCACCCCCACCTACGCCACCTACGGCAACGTCGACATGCCGCGCCTGTGGCCGGAGTACGCCGGTCCCGGCACCACCGTCCTCGACGGCGAGCGGGTGGAGATCGGCGGCCGGGTCTTCGGCTTCGTCGGCGGCGGGCTGACCACGCCGATGAAGACGCCCTACGAGATCGGCGACGAGGAGTACGCCGCCAAGGTCGAGGCGGTCGGCGAGGTGGACGTGCTGTGCACCCACATCCCGCCGGACGTGCCCGAGCTGTGCTACGACACCGTCGCCCGGCGCTTCGAACGCGGCAGCCGGGCCCTGCTCGCCGCCATCCGACGCACCCGCCCCCGCTTCGCCCTCTTCGGCCACGTCCACCAGCCGCTGGTCCGCCGGGCCCGGATCGGCGGTACGGAATGCGTCAATGTCGGGCACTTCAACGCGACCGGGCGGCCCTACGTGCTGGAGTGGTGAGGCCCGTCGTGGCGGGGCCCGCTGGTGTCCGCGCGCGTTCCGCCGCGCGGTAGCCTTCAGCAGCAAAAGGCACGTGAAAACAGAAGCCCGCGGAAGCACGCGGCAGGGCGCGGAGGAACACCGCGGAGTGCCGGTCCGGGCGGACCGGCACGCATCGGTATGGAGGAGTCACGGCGATGGCCGAACACACCAGCTCGAACATCACGATCGAGGCGGCACCGGCCGAGGTGATGGCAGTGATCGCCGACTTCGCCCGCTATCCGGAGTGGACCGGGGAGGTCAAGGAGGCCGAGATCCTGGCCACCGACGACCAGGGCCGCGCGGAGAAGGTCCGCCTGGTGCTGGACGCCGGCGCCATCAAGGACGACCACACCCTCGCCTACACCTGGGCCGGCGGCAACGAGGTCAGCTGGTCGCTGGTGAAGTCGCAGATGCTGCGGGTGCTCGACGGCTCCTACCGCCTGGCCGCCCTCGACGGCGGCACCCGCACCGAGGTCACCTACCAGCTCACCGTCGACGTCAAGATCCCGATGCTCGGGATGATCAAGCGCAAGGCCGAGAAGGTCATCATCGACCGGGCGCTGGCCGGCCTGAAGAAGCGCGTCGAGGGCGGCCCCGCGGCCGCGTCCGCGTCCGCCGACGAGGCCGAGAAGCACTGAGCGTGCGCACCGTCCTCGTCACCGGCCCCGGCGGCGCGGGCCGTACCACGCTCGCCGCGGCGACCGCCCTGGCCGGTGCCCGGCAGGGCGCGCGGACCCTGCTGCTCGCCACCCGGAGCAGCGCCCCCGAGGCGGTCCTCGGCGTCCGCCCGGGCGTCGCCGACGCCACCCCGATAGCCGCGGCCCCCGGCCTGTACGCGCGCCGGATCGACCCCGCCGGCCGCTTCCGCCAGGAGTTCCTGGCCTTCCAGGAGCGGGCCGGCGCCGCCCTGGACCTGCTCGGCGCGGCCCCTCTCGACGAGGACGAGCTGACCGAGCTCCCCGGCTCGGAGTCCTTCGCCCTGCTGCACGCCCTGCGCGCCGCGCACGACTCCGGCGACTGGGACCTGCTGGTCGTCGACGCGCCGCCGGCCGCCGAAACGATCCGGCTGCTGGCCCTGCCCGCCCAGGTCCGCCGCTACCTCCGCCGCCTGCTGCCGCCCGAGCGCCAGGCCGCCCGCGCCCTGCGCCCGGTCCTCGCCCAGCTCGCCGGCGTCCCCATGCCGGCCCAGAAGCTCTACGAGGCCGCCGAGCGCTGGGAGGGCGAACTCGCCGCCGTCCAGCGGCTGGTCGACGCCCCCGGCACCTCCGTACGGCTGGTCACCGACGCCGGCCCGGTCGCCACCGCCACCCTGCGCACGCTCCGCGCCGGACTCGCCCTGCACGGCCGCCGCATCGACACCGTCCTGGTCAACCGGCTGCTGCCGACCAGCTCCGCGGACCCGTTCCTGGCCGGCCTGTCCGACAGCCAGCAGACCGCCCTGAAGGCGCTGCGCGAGGAGTTCCGCGACGTCCCGGTGCACGAGGTCCCGCACCTGGGCCGCGACCCGCAGGGCGTCGGCGAGCTGGCCGCGCTGCTCGACGGCGCGGGCGGCGGGCTCGCCCCGCCGGCCCCGCCCGCCGCCCCCGCCGACCCCTGGACCGTCGAGGACCGGCTGGCCTCGGACGGCATCCTGCTGTGGCGGGTGCCGCTGCCCGGCGCCCGGCGGGAGGGCCTCGGCCTGGTCCGCCGCGGCGACGAGCTCGTGGTGACCGTCGGCCGCTTCCGGCGGATCCGCACCCTGCCCTCGGCGCTGCGCCGCTGCACCGTCTCCGGCGCCGCACTGCGCGAGGGCGTCCTGGAGATCCGCTTCACCCCGGACCCGGCGCTCTGGCCGCGGAGCGCGCCGGGCGCCTGAAGCGGGCACCCCCGTTCGGGTAACGTCGTAAGGCGTAAGACGTCACCGCCGTACCGGTGCCGCGCTCGCGCCGCCGCACGGCACCGCACGGCAGCCGTCCGGTCCGTACCGTCCGCCAGGAGTCACGGAGTCCGCCATGAGTGATGCCACCGAGCGCCCCGCCGACCACCGCGCCGAGCCGGATGCCGACGCCTGGGAGAGGGCCTGTGCCGAGGACCTCGCCGCGGAGCAGGCCCGCCGCCGGGCCGAGTACGGCCCCCAGCCGGGCAGCGCCGCCGAGGAGCTGCGCCGGCTCGCCGAGGCGGTGACCGACAAGCTCGCCGCCATCCAGCTGCCCGGCGCGCTGGGCGGGATCGCCGCGAGCAGCGCCGTCGGCCAGCTGCTGCGCCAGGCCAAGGCCGCCGTCGAGCCGGTCATCGAGCGCAACCCCGACGTCTTCGACCACCTCGCCGCAGCCGGCTCCGAACTCCTCGCCGCCTACCGCTCGGCGGTCGAGGGCAGCGAACGCCGCTGGACCCGCGGCGAGGACCCGGCCGACCGCGCCGCCGACCGCGCCGCCGACCCGCGCGACGACGGCCCGGCCGGCACCGAGCGGATCGACCTCGACTGACGCTCCGTCCGCCTCCGGTACGGTGGGACCCGGCGGGGTTCGAGCGAAACTGAGGGACACATGGGACTCACCATCGGCGTCGACATCGGCGGCACGAAGATCGCGGCCGGCGTGGTCGACGAAGAGGGTTCGATCCTTGAGACGTGCAAGGTGGCGACCCCGCAGGCCACCGACGCGCTGACCGAGGCCATCGCGGACGCCGTCCGCACCGTGGGCGCCGGCCACCGGGTCGAGGCCGTCGGCATCGGCGCCGCCGGCTACGTGGACGAGAAGCGGGCCACGGTCCTCTTCGCCCCGAACATCGACTGGCGCCACGAGCCGCTCAAGGACAAGGTCGAGCAGCGCGTCGGCCTCCCCGTCGTGGTCGAGAACGACGCCAACGCCGCGGCCTGGGGCGAGTACCGCTTCGGCGCCGGCCAGGGCCACAGCGACGTCATCTGCATCACCCTGGGCACCGGCCTGGGCGGCGGCATCATCATCGGCAACAAGCTCCGCCGCGGCCGCTTCGGCGTCGCCGCGGAGTTCGGCCACATCCGGGTCGTCCCGGACGGCCTGCTGTGCGGCTGCGGCAGCCAGGGCTGCTGGGAGCAGTACGCCTCCGGCCGCGCCCTGCTGCGGTACGCCCGGCAGCGCGCCTTCGCCACCCCCGAGCACGCCGAGGTGCTGCTGTCGCTGGGCGACGGCACGCCCGAGGGCATCCAGGGCAAGCACATCAGCGAGGCCGCCCGCCAGGGCGACCCGGTCGCCGTCGACTCCTTCCGCGAACTGGCCCGCTGGGCCGGCGCCGGCCTCGCCGACCTGGCCTCGCTCTTCGACCCCTCCGCCTTCATCGTCGGCGGCGGCGTCTCGGACGAGGGCGAGCTGGTCCTGGACCCGATCCGCAAGTCGTTCCGGCGCTGGCTGGTCGGCAGCCAGTGGCGGCCGCACGCCCAGGTGCTCGCCGCCCAGCTCGGCGGCAAGGCCGGTCTGGTCGGCGCGGCCGACCTGGCGCGCCAGGGCTGACCCGGTGGCGGCCGAGCATTCCGGACGGCCCGCGTCCGGCACGGCGGTGCCCGCTCCGGGCCCCGGGGGCGCCCCGCTGGCGCCCCTGCCCGCCGCCGGCGGACTCCCGCTGTCCGCGACGGAGCCGGACGGTTCCGCGGTCGTCCGGGTGCTCAGCTACAACATCCGCTCGCTGCGCGACGACCGGGCGGCGCTGGCCCGGGTCATCCGGGCCTGCGCCCCCGACCTGGTGCTGGTCCAGGAGGCGCCGCGCTTCGTCCGCTGGCGCAAGGCCGCCGAACGGCTCGCCCGCGCCGCCGGCCTGGTGCACGTCACCGGCGGCGCCACCACCACCGGCCCGATGATCCTGGCCACCCTGCGGGCCCACGTCGAGCGCACCGAGGACGTCCTGCTGCCCCGCACCCCGGGGCTGCACCGGCGCGGTCTGGCCACCGCGGTGGTCCGGATCGCCGGGGCCCGGCTCGGCGTGGTCAGCTGCCACCTGAGCCTGGCCGAGCGGGAGCGGTACGGCCAGGCCGGGCTGTTGCTGGAGCGGGTCGCCGGGCTGGACGCACCGCACGCGGTGGTGGCCGGGGACCTCAACGACCGCCCGGACGGGCGGAGTTTCCGGCGGATCGCGGCGGCGCTCACGGACGGCTGGGCGGCCGCCCCGTGGGGCGGGGAGTTCACCTCCACACCGCACGCGCCGCACCAGCGGATCGACGCGGTGTTCGCCACCTCCGGCGTGGAGTTCCTCGGCTGCGGGGTGCCGCGCGGGCTGCCCGGGCTGCGGGACGCCGATCTGCTGGCCGCCTCCGACCACCTGCCCGTCCTGGCCGCGCTGCGGGTGCCGGCCGGCGGCTGACCCGGCCGCCGGCCGGGCGCGGCCGCCGGGGGTCAGACCACCGCGCCGCCGCCCGGCAGGTCGTCGTCGTCCTCGCGGTCGTTGCCCATCCGGGCGAAGAGGGTGGCCAGTCCGCCCAGGAAGCCGCCGATGCCCAGCACCGCCATCCACCAGGTGACCGGCTGCTGGAGGACGACCGCGCCGATCAGCAGCAGCGGGCCGCCGAGCGCCGCGATCCAGGCGAACTTCGTGGTGGTGTCGGCGCGCGGCAGCGGCGGCGGTTCGGGCGGGGTGAAGTGGCCCTCGTCGGTCTCGTCGAAGTCGTCGTCGGACGGCTCGTCGGGCGTCCAGTCGCGCGGTCCCACGCCGGGGGCGAAGACCACGAAGCTGCCGGGGCGGGACGGGGTGCCGTCGCCGGGCACCCCGCCGGCCGGGAGCGCCCCGGGGCTGTCCGCGGCCTCCGGGGTGTCCGCGTCCGCGGGCCGGTCGGGCCGCTCCGGGGGCCGCTCCGGCCGGCCGTCCGCGGGGAACTCCGGCCGGTCGCCGTAGCCCGCGACGATCTCGGCCCACGCGGCTTCCTCGTCGAGCGGGTCCCGGGGATCGCGGGGGCTACGCTCCGCCACGGGCCGCCGTCCCCTCCTGGACCGCCTCCGGCCGGGCGCCGCCGGTCAGCCGGGTGACGAAGGCGTGCGTCTCCTCGAAGATCCGCTCCGCGTCGTGGTCGAGCGTGGCGACGTGGTAGCTGCGCTCCAGCAGGACCTGCCGGACGTCGGTGGAGGAGACCCGGGCGAGGATCCGCTCGGAGTCGGCGGGCGGCACGACGTGGTCCTGCGGGCTGGTCATCACCAGCAGCGGCTGGGTCACGCGCGGGAGTTCGCCGTCCACCAGCTGGAAGAAGCGCCGCAGCGAGTGCGCGGCGTGCAGCGGCACCCGGTCGTAGCCGACCTCCGCGCCGCCGGGCCGGGCGATGTCGCTGGCGATGCCCTTGGTGGTGCGGACGAGGTGGCGCAGCACCGGCAGCAGCGGCGCCGCCGCGTCGTGGACCTTGTTGCCCGGATTGACCACGGCCACGCCGCTGATCGCGTCGCCGTGCCGGGCGGCCAGCCGCAGCGCCAGCGCGCCGCCCATGGACAGCCCGCAGACGACGACCCGGTCGCAGCGCCCGGCCAGCGCGCGCAGCTCCCGGTCGACCTCGGCGTACCAGTCCTGCCAGGTGGTGAGCTGCATGTCCTGCCACCGGGTGCCGTGGCCGGGCAGCAGCGGGACGGTGACGCTCAGCCCGCGGTCGGCGAGGTACTCCGCCCAGGGGCGGACGGACTGGGGGGAGCCGGTGAAGCCGTGGCAGACGAGGACGCCGACGTCTCCGCCGTCACGGCGGAACGGCTCGGCTCCGGGGAGGAGCGGCACCGGGGGACTCCGATCGCTTCAAAGGGCTGACGGTGACCTCAGGGTACGCAAAGTGACCGCGCCGGGGTAGGGCCGAGGGTGCCGGGAGCGGCGGGGCGGGACCGGCGGGCGGTCTCCTGGCCGGCTGCGGCCCCCCGCGCGCCGCGAGGGGGTTAAGGTCAGTGCGTCAGACACAGGAGGCAGTCGGTTGATCTACGGCGCAATGAAGTTTTCCATCGGCGGTCCGCTCAGGCTCGCGTTCCGTCCGTGGGTGGAAGGCATCGAGAACGTTCCCGCCGAGGGTCCGGCGATCCTCGCCAGCAACCACCTGTCCTTCTCGGACTCGTTCTTCCTGCCCGCGGTCCTGGACCGCAAGGTCACCTTCATCGCCAAGGCGGAGTACTTCACCTCCCCAGGGGTGAAGGGCAAGCTGACCGCCGCGTTCTTCAAGGGCGTGGGGCAGCTGCCGGTGGACCGCTCGGGGGCCCGCGGCGCGGGCGAGGCGGCCATCAAGAGCGGCATCGAGGTGCTGGAGCGCGGTGAGCTGTTCGGCATCTACCCGGAGGGCACCCGCTCCCCGGACGGGCGGCTCTACCGCGGCAAGCCGGGCGGTCTGGCGCGGGTGGCGCTGGCCACCGGGGCGCCGGTCATCCCGGTCGCGATGATCGACACCGAGAAGGTGCAGCCGCCCGGCAAGATCCTGCCGAAGATGATCCGGCCCGGCATCCGGATCGGCAAGCCGCTGGACTTCAGCCGCTACCAGGGCATGGAGGGCGACCGCTACATCCTGCGCTCGATCACCGACGAGGTGATGTACGAGATCATGAAGCTCTCCGGGCAGGAGTACGTCGACATCTACGCGACCGCGGCCAAGCGGCAGATCGCGGAGGCGGCCAAGGCCGCCGAGGCGCAGAAGAAGGCAGAGGCGTAGGACCACCGGACCGGCCGGCCGCGCGGCCGGGACGGCAGGGGACCGACGAGCCGAGACCGGGGGCCGGGGCGGTGTCCGGTGAGGGGTGGGGGCCGGCATGAGCGATGCCGAGATGCACGACGTACGGACCACGGGCGGCGGCCCGGCCGGCCGGGGCCCGAAGGTCCTGCGGATGTCCGTCGAGCTGCCGCTGTGGCGTGCGCTCACCGGCTACCGCGTGCTGACGCTGCTCTACGCGCTGGTCCTGTGCGCCCTGTCCTACGACCGCTACGCGCACCCGCCGGTCGCCGCCGCCTACATGGCGCTGCTCACCCTCTGGACGGCGCTGACCTGGCGCCGCACCACGTCCGCCGAACGCTGCACCCGGCGGTTCCTGCTCGCCGACCTCGGCCTGGCGGTCGGCGGCATCCTGCTGACCTACGTCGTCGACACCCAGGCCCGCATCATGGGCGGCGCGCCGACGCTGCCGTCCATCTGGACCGCGGGTGCCGTCCTGGGCTTCGCCATCAAGGGCGGCTGGCGGTGGGCGGCGGTGGCCTCCACCGTCGTGGCGGCGGCCAACCTCGTCGAGCGCCAGGAACTGGCCCGGGACACCGTCCACAACGTGGTGCTGGTGTGGGTGGCCAGCGTCGCCATCGGCTACGTCGTCGAGGTGGCCCGGGCCAGTGAGCGCACCCTGGCCCGCGCTCTACAGATCGAGGCCGCCACCCGGGAGCGGGAGCGGCTGGCCCGCGACATCCACGACAGCGTGCTCCAGGTGCTGGCCATGGTGCAGCGGCGCGGGGCGGCGATCGGCGGCGAGGCGGCGGAGCTGGGCCGGATGGCGGGCGAGCAGGAGGTGGCGCTGCGCACCCTGGTGTCCGGCGGGCTGGTGCCCCGGCAGCGGGCCGCGGCGCCGGCGGGCACCGGGGTGGACGGGTCCGGCGCGGCCGCCCCGGCGGCCCCCGTCCGGCCGGCCGCGCCGCACGGCGGCGGGTCCTGCGACCTGCTGGCGCTGCTCACCCCGCACGCCGGTGCCGGGGTGACGGTGTCCGGGCCCGGTGCGCCGGTCGAGCTGCCGGCCGCCGCGGCCGCCGAACTGGCCGCCGCTGTCAGTGCCGCGGTGGACAATGTCCGGGTGCACGTGGGGGCCGGCGCCCGCGCGTGGATCCTGGTGGAGGACGAAGCGGACGCGGTGATCGTGACGGTGCGCGACGAGGGCCCCGGCATTCCCGAGGGGCGGCTCGCCGCGGCCGAGCGCGAGGGCCGCCTCGGGGTGGCGCTGTCGATCCGCGGCCGGCTGCGCGAGCTGGGCGGCAGCGCCGAGTGGATCTCGGTCCCGGGCCAGGGCACCGAAGTGGAGCTGAAGGTTCCCAAGGGCATCGCGCCCGAGGGCGGACGACGGGGGAGGGCGCGCGCATGAGCGGGGCCGACGGGGAGCGGGGCCTGCGGGTCATGGTGGTCGACGACCACCCGATGTGGCGGGACGCGGTCGCCCGGGATCTGGCGGAGGCCGGGTTCGAGGTGGTGGCCACGGCCGGGGACGGGCTCCAGGCGGTGCGCCGGGCGCAGGCGACGGCCCCCGACGTCCTGGTGCTGGACCTCAACCTCCCCGGCCTGCCCGGTGTCCAGGTGTGCAAGGAACTGGTCGGCGCCGACCCCTCGCCGCGGGTCCTGGTGCTCTCCGCCAGCGGTGAGCACGCCGACGTCCTGGAGGCGGTGAAGTCCGGCGCCACCGGCTATCTGCTGAAGTCGGCCAGCACCGAGGAACTGCTCGACGCGGTCCGCCGGACCGCCGCCGGCGACCCGGTGTTCACCCCGGGCCTGGCCGGTCTGGTCCTCGGCGAGTACCGCCGGCTGGCGACCGAGCCGGCCCCCGCGGCCGCCGACGAGCCCGGCGCCCCCCGGCTGACCGAGCGCGAGACCGAGGTACTGCGCCTGGTCGCCAAGGGCCTCTCCTACAAGCAGATCGCCGAGCGGCTGGTCATCTCGCACCGCACGGTGCAGAACCACGTCCAGAACACCCTCGGCAAGCTCCAGCTGCACAACCGCGTCGAGCTGGTCCGGTACGCGATAGAGCGCGGCCTGGACGGCGTCTGACGCCGCGCCCGGGCCCGTCCCGGCCCGCGCGCCGCCGCTCGTACGGGTGAACGCCTCGCGTCAACTCCCTTGCCGGGCAGGGGAGTCGGCCTCCGTGGCCGCCGGGAGTGACCCAGCTCACCATTAGCGTGACCGCCGTCAGCTCAAGGACGGCCGTACGGCGGCCACGGACGGGATGAAGGTGAAGCAATGCGGGTCGGAGTACTGACCGGCGGCGGCGACTGCCCGGGTCTGAACGCGGTGATCAGGGGCATCGTCCGCAAGGGCACCCAGGAGTACGGATACGACTTCGTCGGATTCCGGGACGGCTGGCGCGGTCCGCTGAAGAACGTCACCGTACGGCTGGACATCCCCGCGGTGCGCGGCATCCTGCCGCGCGGCGGCACCATCCTCGGCTCGTCGCGGACCAACCCCTTCAAGGAGGAGGACGGGGTCCGCCGGATCAAGGAGACGCTCGCCAAGCACGAGACCGACGCGCTGATCGCGATCGGCGGCGAGGACACCCTCGGCGTCGCCGCCCGGCTCCACGACGAGTACGGCGTGCCCTGCGTCGGCGTGCCCAAGACCATCGACAACGACCTCTCGGCCACCGACTACACCTTCGGCTTCGACACCGCCGTCGGCGTCGCCACCGAGGCCATCGACCGGCTGCACACCACCGCCGAATCGCATATGCGGGTGCTGGTGGTGGAGGTGATGGGCCGGCACGCCGGCTGGATCGCGCTGCACTCCGGCCTGGCCGGCGGCGCCAACGTCGTCCTCATCCCGGAGCAGCGCTTCGACGTCGAGCAGGTCTGCCGCTGGATCGAGTCCCGCTTCAAGGCCAGCTACGCGCCGATCGTGGTGGTCGCCGAGGGTGCCATGCCCAAGGACGGCGAGATGGTGCTCAAGGACGGCAGCACCGACTCCTTCGGCCACGTCCGGCTCTCCGGCGTCGGCGAGTGGCTGGCCAAGGAGATCGAGCAGCGCACCGGGAAGGAGGCCCGGACCACCGTCCTCGGCCACACCCAGCGCGGCGGCACCCCCAGCGCCTTCGACCGCTGGCTGGCCACCCGCTTCGGGCTGCACGCCATCGACGCGGTCCGGGACGCCGCCTTCGGGACGATGGTCGCGCTGCGCGGCACCGACATCGTCCGGGTGCCGCTCACCGAGGCGACCGCCAAGCTGAAGACGGTCGATCCGGCGCTCTATGCCGAGGCGGGCGTCTTCTTCGGCTAGCCACCCCTCCCGGGCGATGGCTCCGGACCGGTGATCCGTATACTCATACGCGACAAATCCGGTCAATTGCTGCGTCCGGGTTCCGCCGGTCGTGAGAAGCGGAGGGGAACGTGGAAATCGTCGCCTTTGGCGTCCAGGCGGACGAACGGCCACTCCTGGAGGGCGCGTTCGAGGGCCGCCACCAGGTCCGCTGCCTGGACTTCTGCCTCGACCGCGACACCGCCCCCCTGGCCCACGGCTACGAGGTCGTCTCCACCAGCGTCAACGACGACCTGAGCGCCGAGGTCCTACAGACCCTCGCGGCCGGCGGTACCAAGATGGCCGCCCAGCGCTCCACGGGCTTCAACAACATCGACCTGGAGGCCGCGGCCGACCTCGGCATGACCATCGGCCGGGTCTCCGTCTACTCGCCCTACGCGGTCGCGGAGTTCGCCTGGTTGCTGGCGCTGGCGGTGAACCGGCGGCTGGTCCCGGCCGCCCAGCGCACCCGGAACTTCGACTTCCGGCTGGACGGGCTGATGGGCCGCGATCTGCACGGCCGGACGGTCGGGGTGGTCGGCACCGGCCGGATCGGCACCGCCTTCACCCGCATCGCCCACGGCTTCGGCATGCGGCTGCTGGGCTGGGACCTCACCGAGAACCCCGAGTGCCTGACCCTGGGTATGCGCTACGTGCCCAGGGAGCAGCTGTTCGCCGAGGCCGACCTGGTCAGCCTGCACGTCCCGCTGACGCCGGAGACCCGGCACCTGGTGGACGCCGCCGCGCTGGCCGCCATGAAGGACGACGCCCTGCTGGTCAACTCCAGCCGCGGCGGCCTGATCGACACCGCCGCACTGGTCGAGACGCTCAAGGCCGGCCGGCTCGCCGGCGTCGGCCTGGACGTCTACGAGGAGGAGGCCGGGCTGTTCTCCTACGACAAGTCCATGGACGTCATCGGCGACGACGTCCTGGCCCGGCTGATGACCTTCGCGAACGTGCTGGTCACCTCGCACCAGGCGTACTTCACCCGGGAGGCGGTCGGCCAGATCGTCGCCACCACCGTGGTCAACGTGGAGGACCATCTGGCCGGCCGCTCCAACGAGCACATGCTGGTCACACGAGGACAGCTGCCAGCAGCTGTGCGGTGACCGCGGCGCCGTCCAGGGTCAGCACCGACTCGGGGTGGAACTGCACCCCGGCGAAGCCCGGACCGCGCAGCGCGTGCACCTCGCCGGTGGCCTCGTCCCGGCTCAACTCCACGCGGTGCATGGCCAGTTCGGCCGCCGTCCGGTCGTCGCAGCGGGCCGTGAAGGTGTTGTAGAAGCCCACCGTCTCGGACCGCCCGAAGAAGTCGATCCGCTCCTGGGCGCCCTGGAACGGCACCTCCTTGCGCACGATCGGCAGTCCCAGCTCCGCGGCGATCAGCTCGTGGCCCAGGCACACCCCGAGCAGGCCGTGCCGGTGCCCGGCCAGCAGATCGGCGGCGAGCGCGCGCAGGAAGCGCATCTTGGGGTCGGCGGCGTCCGACGGATCGCCCGGGCCGGGGCCGAGCACCACCGGGCCCCGGTGCGCCAGGGCGGCCGCGCGCAGCCCGGGCTCGTCGTAGCGGCGCACCGCCACGGTCAGCCCGGAGGTGCGCAGCAGGTGCGCCAGCATCGCGGTGAAGGTGTCCTCGGCGTCGATCACCAGGGCGTCACCGCGCAGTCCGGCCGCCGGGCCGGCGGCCGGCGCGGCGGTCTGCATCCGCAGCCAGAACGGCGCCAGGTCGGCGCGGCGGGCGTCCAGCGCGGCCCGCACCCGCGGGTCGTCGGCCAGGCGCGGCGCCGGCCCGGCCGCCGGGCGCGCGGGCGCCGGCCGGATGCCCAGCGCGGTGAGCACCCCGGCGGCCTTGGCGTGCGTCTCGGCGACCTCCCCGTCCGGGTCGGAGGCGCGCACCAGGGTCGCGCCGACCGGGACCCGCAGCCGCCCGCCCGCGTCGATGTCGGCGGTGCGGATCAGGATCGGCGAGTCCAGCGTCTGCGTCCCGTGCGCGTCCCGGCCGATCAGCGCGAGCGCGCCCGCGTAGTAGCCGCGGCCCCGCCCGCCGGGGCCGGCCGGCTCGTGCCGCTCGATGACCCGGCAGGCGTTCTGCACGGGGGAGCCGGTGACGGTGGCCGCGAACATGGTCTCCTTCAGCACCTCCCGGACGTCCAGGGTGGAGCGGCCGCGCAGCTCGTACTCGGTGTGCGCGAGGTGCGCCATCTCCCTGAGCCGGGGTCCGACGACCACGCCGCCCCGGTCGCCGACGGTGCACATCATCTTCAGTTCCTCGTCCACCACCATCGACAGCTCCTCGACCTCCTTGCGGTCGCCGAGGAACGCCAGCAGGCCCGCGGCGGTGGGCCCCTCGGCGGGGTAGCGGTAGGTCCCGCTGATCGGGTTCATCACGACCGTCCCGCCGGTCATCCGGACGTGCACCTCGGGGCTGGCGCCGACCAGCGTGCGCAGCCCGGGCCGGTGCACCACGAACGTCCAGTAGGCCCCGCGCTCGCCGGCCAGCAGCCGCCGGAACAGCGCCAGCGCGTCGGCCGCCGAGAAGCCGGGGAGCTCGCCCTCGAAGGTCCGGCGGATGACGAAGTTGGCGCCCTCCCCGGCGCCGATCTCGTCCCGCACGACCCGCCGGACGATCTCCGCGTACGCCGTGTCCGGCACGTCGAACGCCCCGCCGCCGACCCGCACCGGGTGCGCGGGCAGCGCCGCCAGCAGCGCGTCCAGCGGCACCTCGTGGCACTCGGCGGGGCGCAGCACGGCCAGCGGCGTGCCGTCGTCGTGCGCCCGGAAACCGCGCTCGCGGATCTGCCGGAACGGCACCAGGGCCAGCGCGTCGGTCACCGGGGCGCCCGGCGCGCCCGCGCCCAGCGGGATGTCGGCGAGCCGCTCGACCTCGGTGACCTCGCCGATCAGCACCTCCACGAGGCCGGCGTCCCGGCCGGGGGCGCGGCGGCGGAGCAGGGCGAACGGCGGGCAGGCGGGGTCGAGCAGCCGGCGGACCAGGGCGGCGGCGTCCGGCCCGGGGTCGGCGGGGGTCTCACGGTGCATGGCGGGTTCCTTCCAGCTGGGGGGAGGAACGGCCGCGGACACACCGAAGGCCGCCCCTCGGGCGGCCTTCGCGGTCGTGGCTGCGTACGCGAATCAGTGGGCCGCCGGCTGGGCGGTCCACCACCAGTTCCGGTACGTGACCGGTCGCGTCTGCATGGCGGGCACCCTACCCGATCTCCCGTCCCACGGCGCGTCTCACAGTCCGGATGGCGGACGGGTGCCCCTTCCGGACCCCGTAATGTGGGGGATGTGACCGTGAACGCTGAAACCCACGCCGGTGGCAACACCTGGCGAGACCTGCCCGCGGCGCAGCAGCCTGACTGGCCGGACCACGAGGCTCTGCGCGATGTGATCGCGGAGCTTACGTCCTATCCGCCGCTCGTCTTCGCCGGCGAGTGCGACCAGCTGCGCGAGCGCCTGGGCGCGGTCGCCCGAGGTGAGGCGTTCCTGCTTCAGGGCGGCGACTGCGCGGAGGCGTTCGACGCCGTCTCCGCCGAGCACATCCGCAACAAGCTCAAGACGCTGCTCCAGATGGGCGCCGTCCTGACCTACGCCGGGTCCGTCCCGGTGGTCAAGGTCGGCCGGATCGCCGGCCAGTACAGCAAGCCGCGCTCCAAGCCGACCGAGACCCGCGACGGGGTGACCCTGCCGACCTACCGCGGCGACTCGGTCAACGGCTTCGAGTTCACCCCCGAGGCCCGGATCCCGGACCCGCAGCGGCTCAAGCGGATGTACCACGCCTCCGCGGCGACGCTGAACCTCGTCCGCGCCTTCACCACCGGCGGCTACGCCGACCTGCGCCAGGTGCACGCCTGGAACCAGGACTTCGTGAAGTCCTCGCCGTCGGGCCAGCGGTACGAGGCGCTGGCGCGCGAGATCGACCGCGCGATGAACTTCATGAACGCCTGCGGGGTGGACCCGGAGGAGTTCCGGACCGTGGAGTTCTACTCCTCGCACGAGGCGCTGATCCTGGACTACGAGTCGGCGCTGACCCGCGTGGACTCCCGCACCGGGAACCTCTACGACGTCTCGGGCCACATGGTCTGGATCGGCGAGCGCACCCGCCAGCTGGACGGCGCGCACATCGAGTTCGCCTCCCGGATCCGCAACCCGATCGGCGTCAAGCTCGGCCCGACGACGACGCCGGAGGACGCGCTCACGCTGATCGACCGGCTCGACCCGGACCGCGAGCCCGGCCGGCTCACCTTCATCACCCGGATGGGTGCGGACAAGATCCGCGCCAAGCTCCCCGAGCTGGTGGAGAAGGTCACCGCCTCCGGTGCCCAGGTGGTGTGGATCTGCGACCCGATGCACGGCAACACCTTCGAGGCGGCCTCGGGCCACAAGACCCGCCGCTTCGACGACGTGCTGGACGAGGTCAAGGGCTTCTTCGAGGTCCACAAGGGGCTGGGCACCCACCCGGGCGGCATCCACGTGGAGCTGACCGGTGACGACGTCACCGAGTGCGTGGGCGGCGGCGACGAGATCTTCGTCGACGACCTGCACCAGCGCTACGAGACCGCCTGCGACCCGCGGCTCAACCGCAGCCAGTCGCTGGACCTGGCGTTCCTGGTGGCGGAGATGTACCGCGACCAGTGAGCACCCGTGAGGGCGGCGCATGACGCACCGGGGCGCGGATCCTTGTGATCCGCGCCCCACTGCGTTGCCGTGCGTTGTTCCGCGCCCACCGACGCGGGTAAGGTAAGGGTAACCTCACTGACGATCACCGGGACGGACCCGGGGACCGCACGAGGCGCCCTTACGGAGGTGAACCCGCGTGTACGTCTGCTCCTGCTTCGGCATCACCGAGGAGCAGGTCCGCGCGCACGCGGACCGCGGCGCCTGCACGCCCCGCCAGGTCGCCTCCGCCTGCAAGGCCGGTACCGACTGCGGCAGCTGCGTCCGCCGCATCCAGGCGCTGCTGGGCCGGGGCGCCTGCCCCCGCCGCGAGCTGCTCGACCGGGGCGAGCGGGACGTGCTGGCGGCACCGTCCGCGCCGGCGGGCGAGCTGCCCGCCGCGGCCCCCGTGCCGCCGGCCGCGGCGGCGGACGCACCGGCGCCCGCGGGCCTCCCGGCGGCCGCGTGACCTGCGGCGGTGTCCGGGCGGTGCGCACCGGGTCCGCCCTCAGCTCGGCTGCTCGATGACCTGCGCGAGGTAGAGCGCCTCCCCGAGCTTCTCGACCAGCTCCAGCTGGGTGTCGAGGTAGTCGATGTGGTGCTCCTCGTCGGCGAGGATGTCCTCGAAGATGTTGGCCGAGGTGATGTCGCCCTTGGCGCGCATGACCTCCACACCGCGCTTGAGGCGGTCGATGGCCTCCACCTCGATCTGGCGGTCGGCCTGGAACATCTCGGTGACGGTCTGGCCGACCCGGACGTGGAACAGCCGCTGGTAGTTCGGCAGCCCTTCGAGGAAGAGGATCCGGTCGGTCAGCGTCTCCGCGTGCTTCATCTCGTCGAAGGACTCGGCGCGGGTGTACTTCGCGAGCTTGTACCAGCCGAAGTTCTCCTGCATCTTCGCGTGCAGGAAGTACTGGTTGATCGCGGTCAGCTCGGCGGTCAGCTGCTCGTTGAGGAATTCGATGACCTCGGGGTCGCCCTGCATGGCTGCGGGCCCCTTTCACGCGAGTTACTGGGCAGGTGCCGCGCATCCTCGCACCGCCCGGAGTGGCCCGTCCAGTAAGTTCACACTTAGCACGAGTTGTCCGATTCCGTACCACCCTGGTGACCGGCCGCCGCCACGGTCTGACACCATGGGGGCATGGGTCAGCCGCAACGCCGCGAAGAGGAGCCTGTGCTGCCTCCGGGGCAGCGGCTCCAGAGGGGCTGGCCGGTGACGCACTACGGGCCGGTCCCGAAGTTCCGCCCCGAGCGCTGGGAATTCCGGGTCTTCGGCGCCACCGCCGACGGCGCCAAGCACTGCTGGACGCACGAGGAGTTCACGGCCCTGCCGTACGCCACGGTCGTGGCCGACATGCACTGCGTGACCAAGTTCAGCATGCTCGGCGCCGAGTGGGGCGGGGTGCTGACCCGTACGGTCCTGGAGCTGGCGCCGCCCGCGCCGGACGCCACCCACGTGATGGTGTGGGCCGAGTACGGCTTCAGCTCCAACCTCCGGCTCGCCGACTTCGCCGCGGAGAACTGCCTCTTCGCCACCCACCGCTCCGGCGAGCTGCTCACCGCCGAACACGGCTTCCCGGTCCGGCTGGTCGTGCCCCACCTCTACGCCTGGAAGGGCCCCAAGTGGGTCCGCGGCATCGAGTACATGACCGCCGACCGCCGCGGCTTCTGGGAGGAGCGCGGCTACCACAACCTCGGCGACCCCTGGCGCGAGCAGCGCTACTCCTACCAGGAGCAGCCGGGCGAGGGCCCGGAACTCTGACCCCCGGGCGCCCGCCCGCCCCCGCCTCAGGGCGCCCGCAGCCCCTTGAGCCGCGCCACGTCCGCGGCGTGCCCCTCGGGCCCGCCCGGCGTCTCGATCACCAGCGGAACGCCGCTGGTCGCGGGGTGCGCGAACAGCTCGGCGAACGGCTCCGCGCCGATGTGCCCGGCGCCGATGGGCGCGTGCCGGTCCTTGTGCGCCCCCACCACGTCCTTGGAGTCGTTGGCGTGGATCAGCTTCAGCCGGCCCTCGCCGGTGACCTCCACCAGCTCGTCCAGCAGCGCCTTCGTCCCGCCCGGCGCCGCCAGGTCGTGGCCGGCCGCGAACGCGTGGCAGGTGTCCAGGCACACCCCGAGCCGCGGGTGCCGGTCCAGCGCGTCGAAGTACGGGCCCAGGTCCTCCGCCAGCGCGCACAGCGAGGCGCCCTGGCCGGCGGTCGGCTCCAGCAGCAGCCACGGGTCGTCGTCGTGTGTCAGCTCGTCCAGCAGCGGCCGCAGCCGCTCGCGGACCTGCGCCAGCGCGGTCTCCCGCGCCCGCCCGCCGGTCGCCGAGCCGGTGTGCACCACCACGCCGAGCGCGCCGATCTCCCGGCCGCGGCGCAGCGAGTGGCGCAGCGACGCCACCGACTTCTCGACCGTGGCCTCGGTGTGCGAGCCGAAGTTGATCAGATACGGGGCGTGGACGTAGGCCGGGATGCCGGCCGCGGCGCAGCGCTCGCGGAACGCCGCGTCCTGCTCGGGACTGCCGGGCGGGGTCGCCCAGCCGCGCGGATTGGCCACGAAGACCTGGACGGCCTCGCAGCCGATCTGCTCGGCGTACGCCAGGCCGGTCCTGGCCAGGCCGCCGGCCACCGGGACGTGGCTGCCGACCGGATTGCGGGCGCGGGCACGCCGGGCGGCGCCCTCGGGGGACAGGGGAGTACTCACCCGTCCAGGGTGCCAGGTGCCCCGCGGCGGCCGGCGGGGCACCCGGGCCCGGCTACAGCGCGCCCTTGAGGCGGATGGTGATCGTGCTGCCCTTGGGCGCCTTCTCGCCGGCGTCCACCGACTGGGACGCCACGCTGTCCTCCGGGAACAGGAACGGCTTGTCCACCTTCACCTTGAAGCCGGCGGCGGTCAGCGCCCGGGTGGCGTCCGCGGTGTTCTTGCCGCCGACGTCCGGGACGGTGACCATCTCCGGCCCCTTGGAGAGCGTCAGGGTGACCGTGTCGCCCTTGCCCAGCGTGGTGCCGGCGCCCGGCGCCTGGCGGGCGACGGTGTCCTTGTCCTGCGGCGAGAAGACCGGCTGGTCGGCGAACGCCACGCGGAAGCCCGCCTCGCGCAGCGCGTCGGCGGCGTCGTCGCGGGCCTTGCCGGTCACGTCCGGCACGTCCACCGGGGCGCCCCGGCTGACGGTCAGGGCCACCGCGGTGTCCGGGTGCCGGGTGCTGCCCGCCGCCGGGTCCGTGGCGATCACCGAGCCCTTGGCGACCTCGTCGCTGAACTGCCGGGTCTCGGTACCGGGCACCAGGCCCAGATCGCGCAGCTTGCGCCGGGCGTCGGCGACCGGGGTGCCCGCCAGATCGGGGATCTTCACCGTCTCCGGGCCGCGGGAGACGACCAGGGTGACCGTGCCGTTGCCGCGGATCCGCCGGCCGGTCGCCGGGTCCGTCGCCGCCACGTGGCCGCGCCGGACGTTCGGGCTGTAGCCGCGCGTCACTTTCACCCGCAGGCCCTCGTCGCGCAGCGTCTGCTCCGCCTTCGCCTGCGGCATGTCCAGTACGGCGGGGACGCGGGTGAACTGGCCGGAGTTGATGTACCAGACGCCGGTGCCGATCCCCAGGACCAGCAGCACCGCCGCCACGACCGCGGTCAGCCGGCGGCGCCGGAGCCGGCCGGCGGGCCCGTCCCGGCCCTCCGGAGCGGCCGGTGCCGGGCGCAGCCGGGTGGTCCGGCCGTCGGCGGGCGGCGCGTCGGCCGGCGGCACCTCCAGGCGGCTGGTGCGGTCCAGCCCGCTCTCCGGGCCCGCCGTCCCCGGCAGCGCGAGCTGCTCCGCCGCGGGGCGCGGCAGCACGTCGGTCGGCTCGTCGTCGCCCGCGGGCGCCTGCCTGGCCTGCGGCGGATCCAGGTCCAGCTGGGCGTCGGTCAGGCGCGCGCGGGCCGCCCGGGCCCGGGCCAGCAGCGCCACCGCGTCCTGCGGGCGCTCCTCCGGGGCCCGGGCGGCGGCCAGCGCGACCAGCTCGTCCAGCTCCGGCGCCAGGCCCGGGACCAGCTCGGAGGGTGGGGTGATGTCGTCGTGCAGATGGCTGTAGAGGATCTGCGCCGCGGAGCCGCCGGTGTGCGGCTTGCCGCCGGTGAGCATCTCGTAGAGCACCACCCCGCAGGCGTAGACGTCCACCCGGGCGTCCGCGGTGCCGTGCTCCATCTGCTCGGGAGCCAGGTACGAGACCGTCCCCAGGACCGAGCCGGTGGAGGAGGTGGTGTGCGTGTCCACCGCCCGGACCAGGCCGAAGTCGGCGACCTTGACCCGGCCGTCGTCGCCGATCAGGACGTTCTCCGGCTTCATGTCGCGGTGCACCAGGCCGGCCCGGTGGGCCGCGCCCAGGGCGGCCAGGATCGGCTCCAGGATGTCCAGCGCGGCCCGCGGCCGCAGGGCGCCGCGCTCGCGCAGCACGTCCCGCAGGGTGCAGCCGGCGACGTACTCCATGGCCAGATAGACGTAGGTGCCGTCGGTGCCCTGGTCGAAGACGCCGACCACGTTCGGGTGCGAGAGCCGGGCGACGGACTTGGCCTCCCGGATGAAGCGGTCGACGAACGCCCCGTCCACGGCCAGGGTCGGGTGCATGACCTTCAGTGCCAGCACGCGGTCCAGCCGGGTGTCCACGGCCCGGTAGACGGTGGCCATGCCCCCGGCGGCGATGCGTCCCTCGACGCGGTAGCGGCCGTCGAGCAGCCGGCCCACGAGCGGGTCCTGAAGCGTCGTATCCACGGCAGACGAGTCTACGAGGCCGCACCGACACGCCGTACGTTCCGGCCGCCGGCCCCCGCGGACCGCGGCGGAACCGTGACATGTGCCGGTGGTGCGGCGCCCCCGGCCGGGCACGGAATAATCCCGCTCGGGCCGTGGTCGCACCTGGGGGAGCGGCGCCGGCCGCCACGGCAACGGAAGGGGGAGGGCATGACCCTGTTGATCGGCGAACTGGCCCGGCGGACGGGCACCACCGAGCGGCTGCTGCGCTACTACGAGGAGCAGGGCCTGCTCAGCCCGGAGCGGACGCCCGCCGGCTACCGCGTCTACCAGGACGCCGACGTCGCCCAGGTGCGCCGCATCCGCACCCTGCTGACCTCCGGGCTGAACACCGCGACCATCGCCCAGGTGCTGCCCTGCCTGCGGGACGACGACGGGCGGCTGGTGCCGACCTGCCCGCAGCTGCTCGGCGAACTGCACCGGGAACGGGACCGGCTCACCGGCTCCATCGAGGCGCTGATGGCCTCCCGGGCCCTGCTCGACGAGGTGATCACGGCGGCGCCGCCGGAGTTCGCGGCCAAGGCGGCGGACGCGGCCTGAGGCGGCCGACGCGCCGTCCCCCGTCCGCGGTTGTTTCCCAGATGAACGCGAAGTACCCGCCGCACCCCGACGTCGTCGCGGCCCTCGCCGGCAGCGAGCGGCTGCGCCACCAGATCTCGACCCTCCAGGCGATCAGGGCGGTCTGCCCGAGCGACTGACCGCGCGCGGCACCCGGGCGGCCGCCCCGGGGTATTCGTGATCGACCGCGGCGGGGCGATGATCGGCATGATCACCCTCGACCCGCGCGGCGCGGACCGCCCGGGGCGCATCCGCCCGGGCGGCGGGGAGACCGAACGGGGCCGTCTGCTCCTGCCGGAGGCGTGGGGGCGCGGGTACGCCGCCGAGGCGTGCTGGTGCGCCGGCGCGCTCCCCGGCGAACCGGTGGTGCTGTGCACACAGGCGGCCAACGGCCGCGCCGTGCGCCTCGCGGCGGCGCTGGGGTTCACCGAGGCGGCGCGGTTCGAGGAGTACGGCGCCGAGCAGTGGTTCGGCGTGCGGACCCCGGCCGCGCCGCCCGGCTGAGCGCGGCCGGGCAGGCCCGCCGGCGGGGCGTCAGGACCGGAACGCCGGCCGCTCCGGGTCCAGCTCCGCCACGCCCTCGCCGGGCGAGGACGCCAGTGCGAAGTGGCGGCGCGGGATCCGGCCCGCCCGGTGGGCCAGCCGCCCGGCCGCCACCGCGTGCCGCATCGCCGCCGCCATCAGCTCCGGCTCCTGGGCCCGGGTCACCGCCGACGCCAGCATCACCGCCGCGCAGCCCAGCTCCATGGCCAGCGCGGCGTCCGAGGCGGTGCCCGCGCCCGCGTCCAGGACGACCGGGACGCCCGCGCGCTCGGTGATCAGCTGGAAGTTGTGCGGATTGCGGATGCCCAGCCCGGAGCCGATCGGCGAGCCGAGCGGCATGATCGCCGCACACCCCACGTCCTCCAGCTTCCGGGCCAGCACCGGGTCGTCGTTGGTGTACGGCAGGACGGTGAACCCGTCGTCCACGAGGGTCTCGGCGGCGTCCAGCAGCTCCACCGGGTCGGGCAGCAGGGTCCGCTCGTCGGCGACCACCTCCAGCTTCACCCAGTCCGTGCCCAGCGCCTCCCGGGCCAGCCGGGCGGTGAGCACCGCCTCGCCCGCGGTGTAGCAGCCCGCGGTGTTGGGCAGCACCCGGATCCCGTTCCGCCGCAGGACGGACAGCACCGAGCCCTGCACGGTCGGGTCCAGCCGCCGCATGGCGACCGTCGTCAGCTCCGTCCCGGAGGCCAGCAGCGCCCGCTCCAGGACGCCGAGGCTGGGGGCGCCGCCGGTGCCCATGATGAGCCGGGACCGGAAGGCGGTGCCGGCGATGACCAGGGGGTCGGCGCCGGGGTCGTCGGGGTCGGGGGCCGCGGGGGCGGTGGTCCGGTCCGCTGCGGTGTCGGTCATGCGGTCAGCCTCCCTGTACGGCGGTGAGCACTTCGACGCGGTCGCCGTCGCCGAGCGCGGTGGCGGCCCACCGGGTGCGCGGCACCACGGTCTCGTTGACCGCGGCGGCCACCCCGGACGGGGCCCGGGTCAGCGTGGCGACCAGCCGGTCCAGCGTCAGGCCGGCGGGGATCCGGCGGGGCTCCCCGTTCACCGAGACGGACACCGCGGGCCCCTCGGGGGCGGCGGGGGAGGACGGCGGGGCGGAGCGGTCGGGGGAACCAGGGGCGCTCATACGGGCTGCTCCTCCAGGGTGCGGGCGCGCGCGGCCCCCCGGTCGGCGGGGGAGAAGCGCGCGGGGGAGAACGGGCGGGCCGCTTCCGGCACGGCCCCGGTGGCCAGGACCTCGGCCAGCACGTCACCGGTGACCGGCGTCAGCAGCACGCCGTTGCGGAAGTGGCCGGTGGCCAGGTGCAGGCCGGGCAGCTCGGTCGGCCCGAGCAGCGGCGCGTTGTCGGGGGAGCCCGGGCGCAGCTCTGCGCGGCACTCGGTCAGCGGCAGCTCGGTGATGCCCGGGATCAGCTCGTGGGCGTCCCGCAGCAGCTCGTAGACGCCGCCCGCGGTGACCGTGGTGTCCCAGCCCAGCTCCTCACTGGTGGCGCCGAGGACCAGTTCACCGCTCTCCCGCGGCACCAGGTACACGGGGTTGCCGCGGACCACGGCCCGTACGGTGCGGGACAGGAACGCCTGCCCGCCGGGGAGCGCGTCCGGCAGCCGGAGCCGCAGCACCTGGCCCTTGACCGGCCGCACCGGCGGCAGCACCGCCTCCGGGACCCCGGCCAGCCGGCCGCTGCGGCTGCCCCCCGCCAGGACGACCTGACCGGCCGCCACCCGCGTGCCGCCGGCGAGTTCCGCCCCCGCGGCCCGTCCGCCGGCCACCAGCAGCCGCTCCGCCCACGCGCGGTGGAAGACCACCCCGGCCCGCTCGCAGGCGGTCAGCAGGGCGCTCGCCAGCCGGCGCGGATCGACCTGGTGGTCGCCGTCCACCCGCAGGCCGCCGCGTACCCCGGGGGCCAGCATCGGCTCCAGGCGGCGGCACTCCCGGCCGGTCAGCCACTGCGAGTCCAGCCCCGACCGGACCTGGAGGGCGTGCAGCTCCCGCAGGTGCGCCCGGTCGTCGGCGTCCAGCGCGACGGCCAGCGTGCCGCAGGGGCGGTAGCCGGTCTCCTGTCCGCTGGCCTCCTCCAGCTCCCGCGTGAAGGCCGGATAGCGGCGCGCCGACGCGAGGTTGAGCCCCAGCAGCGTCTCCTCGCCGTAGTGCAGCTCGGTGACCGCGGCCAGCATGCCGGCCGCGACCGACGCCGCGCCGCCGCCGGGCGCCGGGTCGGCCACCGCGACGCGCAGTCCGCGGCCGGCCGCCCGCCAGGCGGTGACCAGCCCGATGACGCCGCCGCCGATGACCAGGACGTCGGGGTGCCCGGCCGCCGGCCGCGGCCGCCCCGTTGGTGTGGCAGATGGATGCATGGGCGTCCAGCCCCTCCCTTCGCCGGCATGACCCGGATCAGGTTCGTACGGTCGGAGGCCGGCCAGCCTCCCTCTCAGCCCGGTCCGTCCGGGCTCCCGCGAGTGCGTGCAGCCGCCACCCTAATACGGGGCGCGACGCGCCGTAAGGGAGCGCCCCGGGGCCCGCGGGCGACGCGCCGGTCCCGCGCGGGCCGGTGACGTTGTGTCAGAGATCTCCTTGCGTGCTGCTGCGGGCCGCGTCGTCCGCCGTCCTAGAGTGAGCGGGTGAGCGAGCAGAGCAAGTCCTCCGAGGCCCCTGACCGCACCCCGCGCGTGGTGATCGCGGGCGCCGGGATGGCGGGTGTGCAGACCGCCGTGGCCCTGCGCGAACAAGGCTGGCGCGGCGCGATCACGCTCCTCGGCGACGAGCCGCACCAGCCCTACGACCGCCCCCCGCTGTCCAAGGCGGTGCTGCTCGGCAAGGCCGACGGCGCCACCCTGGACGTCGACTTCCCCGGCCTCGGCATCGACCTGCACCTCGGCCGCCGGGCCACCGCCCTGCGCCCCGCCGACCAGGTGGTCGAGACCGACCGGGGCCCGGTCCGCTACGACTACGCGGTGCTCGCCACCGGCGCCGTACCGGTCCGGCTGCCCGGCACCGAGGGCCTGGCCGGCGTCCACCTGCTGCGCACCCTGGACGACGCCGAGCGGCTGCGCCCGGAACTCACCCCCCGGCGGCGCATCGTGGTGGTCGGCGCCGGCTGGATCGGCGCGGAGTTCGCCACCGCCGCCCGCGAGGCGGGCTGCGAGGTCACCGTCGTGGAGGCCGCGGACCGCCCGCTCGCCGGGGCGCTGCCCCCGGAGGTCGCCGGCTACATGACCGGCTGGTACGGGGACGCCGGCGCGGAGCTGCGCACCGGGGTGCCGGTCGCCTCGGTCGCCCCCGGCGCGGTGACCCTGGCCGACGGCACGGTGCTGCCCGCCGACGCCGTCGTCGTCGGTATCGGCGCCCGTCCCGCCACCGCCTGGCTGGCCGGCTCCGGCGTCGCCCTTTCGCCCGCGGACGGCTCGGTCCTCGCCGACGAGCGGCTGCGCACCTCCGTCCCCGGCGTCTACGCGGTCGGCGACTGCGCCTCCTTCCCGTCGGCCCGCTACGGCACCCGGCTGCTGGTCCACCACTGGGACAACGCCCTCCAGGGCCCCCGCACGGTGGCCGAGAACATCGCCCGGGGCGAGGCCGAGGGCGTGGTCTACGACCCGGTCCCGTACTTCTGGTCCGAGCAGTTCGGGCGGTTCGTCCAGTACGCCGGGCATCACGGGGAGGCCGACGAGCTGGTCTGGCGCGGCGACCCGACGGGCGCCGCCTGGTCGGTGCTCTGGCTCCGGCGCGAGGACGGCCCGGACGCCGTGCCGGCGGCCGGCCGGCTGGTCGCGCTGCTGGCGGTGGGCCGGCCGCGGGACCTCGCCCAGGGGCGCCGGCTCATCGAGCGCGGGGCGCTGCTCGACCGGGAACGGGCCGCGGACGCGACCGTTCCGCTCAAGTCGGCGGTGCGCTAGGGGGGTGTCCGTGAAGTCGCGTCGTTCGCCCGGAGGGCGGCCGGGCGGTGTCCGGTGCGTGCACTCGGCGTGCCGGGCGCCGGACGGCAGACGGGACGTTGCGGACACCCCCTAGTAGGCCCCCGCCCGCCCCGCCCGCCGCGGCGGGCGGGGCCCGGTCGGACCGCGCCGCGCACCCCGACGGCGAGGCCCGGCTACCGGCTGTCAGTGGGAGGTGGCACGCTTGTCCTGTGACCGAGATTGACGCAAAGATCGATGGACTCGTCCCCGCCTGGCTCACCCTCCCCGACATCGCCGAAGAGCTCGGCGTCGAGGTGACCCGCGTGCGGCAGCTGGTGAAGGAGGGCCAGCTGATCGCCGTCCGCCGCGGCGAGAACCGCGTGCTCCAGGTGCCCGCCGAATTCATCAAGGACGGCAAGGTCGTCAAGGGCCTCGCCGGCACCCTGACCCTCCTGCGGGACGACGGCTTCGCCGACGAGGAGATGCTGGAGTGGCTCTTCACCGCCGATGACACCCTGCCCGGGACCCCGGCGCAGGCGCTGCGCGAGAATCGCGGCACGGAGGTCAAGCGCCGCGCCCAGGCCCTGGCCGTCTGACGCGCCCGCGTCCCGCAGCAACCGCACCACGCATCCACAACCGCATCCGCGGCGTACGGACCGGCCCCGGCCGGTCCGTACGCCGCCGACGAGGGGGAGCCGCCCGATGACCACCGCCCGCCAGGCCCTGTCCGACGCCCGCCTGTACCTCTGCACGGACGCCCGCACCCGCCAGGGCGACCTCCCGGAGTTCCTCGACGCGGTGCTGTCCTCGGGCGTGGACATCGTCCAGCTCCGCGACAAGGGCCTGGAGGCCGGCGCCGAGCTGCGCCACCTGGAGGTCTTCGCGGACGCCTGCCGGCGGCACGGCACGCTCCTCGCGGTCAACGACCGGGCCGACGTCGCGCACGCCGCGGGCGCCGATGTGCTCCACCTCGGCCAGGGCGACCTGCCCGTCCCGGCCGCCCGCGCACTGCTCGGCCCGGCGCCCCTGATAGGCCGCTCCACCCACGCCGAGGCCGAGGTGGACGCCGCGCTCACCGAGCCCGGGGTGGACTACTTCTGCACCGGCCCCTGCTGGCCGACGCCGACCAAGCCCGGCCGGCCCGCCCCCGGCCTGGACCTCGTCCGGTACACCGCCGCCCGCGCCCCCGAGCGCCCCTGGTTCGCCATCGGCGGCATCGACGCCGGGAACCTCGACGAGGTGCTGGACGCGGGCGCCCGCCGGGTCGTGGTGGTCCGCGCGATCACCGAGGCCGACGACCCGGGCGCGGCCGCCGCCGAGCTGGCCAAGCGGGTCCGGGCCCGGTCCTGACGGCCCCGCCGGGCGGCCGCCGGAAGACCGCGCCATGGCCGGAAAATGTCCAGCTGGTGGACAGGAACCGCACCAACCAGGCATTACGCCGATGCCGGTTGGTGTCCGTCCGGGGTGTGGTTAACCTGCCCGTATGGCCCTAGGTACAGCTTCCACCAGGACTGATCGCGCGCGCACCGTGCGCGACCTGCTCGCTTCCGGCAAGCAGTCCTACTCGTTCGAGTTCGCCGCCCCGAAGACCGAGAAGGGCGAGCGGACGTTGTGGAACGCCATTCGCCGCATCGAGGCCGTCTCCCCGACCTTCGTGTCGGTGACCTACGGCGCCGGCGGCACTTCCCGCGACGGCACGGTCCGTGCCACCGAGCGCATCGCCACCGACACCACCCTCACCCCGGTCGCCCACCTGACCGCGGTCAACCACTCCACCGCCGAGCTGCGCAACATCATCGGCCAGTACGCCGACGCCGGGATCCGCAACATGCTCGCGCTGCGCGGCGACCCGCCGGGCGACCCCCTGGGCGAGTGGGTCCGCCACCCCGACGGGGTCGACCACGCCGCCGACCTGGTCCGGCTGATCAAGGAGTCCGGCGACTTCTGCGTCGGCGTGGCCGCCTTCCCCGAGATGCACCCGCGCTCGACGGACTGGGACACCGACGTGCGCCACTTCGTCGACAAGTGCCGCGCCGGGGCCGACTTCGCGATCACGCAGATGTTCTTCTACCCGGAGGACTACTTCCGGCTCCGCGACCGGGTCGGCGCCGCGGGTTGCTCCACGCCCATCATTCCGGAGATCATGCCGGTCACGAACGTGCGTCAGATCGAGCGGTTCGCGCAGCTCAGCAATGCCGCTTTCCCGCCCGAGCTCGCGGCCCGCATCCTCGCGGTCAAGGACGACCCGGCGGCGGTACGCTCCATTGGCATCGAGTACGCGACGGACCTGTGTGCGCGCTTGATGGCCGAGGACGTGCCCGGGTTGCACTTCATCACCCTGAACCACTCCACGGCGACCCTGGAAATCTACGAGAACCTGGGGCTGCACCAGCGCCCCTGACCATGGTGGCCGGAATCCGGCGGAAGAGGGGCGCAAATGGGCTGGACGATCCTCTACATCGCGTTCGGCCTGGTCGCCCTGTGGCTGCTCGGCGAGGTGCTGTTCCAGCACAAGGCCCGGCTCCGCTGGCGGGCACTGGCCCTGGCCGGCTTCCTCGGGGTGGTCACCGGCGTGATCATCCCGTCGGTGATCGTGGTCGCCCTGGGCGCGATCGCCTTCGCGACCGGGCAGACCTACGTGACGCTCTCCGTCCGCCGCGGCTTCGCCGAGGGCTGGACGCTCGGCCGCCGGCCCAAGGTGAACCGCCGGCGCCGGGCCCGCCCGTCCCGCGGCGCCGGGCCGAAGCTCCAGGTCTCCGGCCTGTCCGAGGAGCACCCCGCGGGCGGCACCGGTCCCGAGGCGCCCGCACCGGCGGCGGACCACCCGGCGCCGGCCGGCCACGGCGCGGACGGCGCCGCCGGCCACGACGCCTACCCGCCGCAGCCGGTCCCGGCCCCCGGCCAACCGGCCGCCGCCGGCGAGGACTTCGGCTACGCCTTCGCGGACGCCCCCACCGTCTACGCCCCGCAGCCCCTGCCGGACGAGACCGGCGCCTACGGCGTCTACAGCCCCGACGCCCGCGCCGACCGGACGGCCGCCCCCGTCAGCTACGACCTCTTCGGCAACGTCACCACCGACGGCGACCCCGGTGGCTACGCCGACGGCCACGGCCACGCGCCCGGCAACGACTACGGCTACGGCGGCGGTTACGCCGGGCAGACCGGCCACGACGGCTACGGCGGGCACGGCGGCCACGCCGACCCCTACCCGGCCTACGGTGACGGCTCCTACCAGGGCGCCCAGGCCCCCTACTCCGACCCGTACATCGGCACGCAGCAGTACGCCGCGCCCTACGACCCGTACGAGGAGCAGGACCCCTTCGGCCGGGCGCCGTACGCCGCTGACCCCCTCCAGGGGCCGGACGGGCAGCACGCGCAGCACACCCAGCACTACGACGCCCAGGGCTACCACCCCGGGACCGGACCGGACGGGGTCTGGGTGCCGCAGCAGCGCGACACCGGGCACCCCGCCGCCGACCAGCAGCCGCCCTACCCGCCGCAGCCGGGCTACGACGGGCAGCGGTACCCCTACTGACGCCCGGGCCGGGGAAGGCGCCCGGCCGGGCTCACTCCGAGCCGCGCCAGTCGTCGCCGTGCACGATCAGGCCCGCGACGAGCGCCCCGGACATCCCGGCGTGCGCCAGCCCCCCGCCGGGGTGCGACCAGCCGCCGACCGCATAGAGCCCCGGTATCCGGGTGCGGTTGGCCGGGCGCAGGAAACGCCCCTCCCGGCCCGCCAGCGCCGGACCCGGCACCGGGCCGCTGTCCGCGGGGCTCGGCACCTCCCGCCACAGCATCCGCTCCCGCAGGTCCGGTACGGCGGCCTCGGCGACCCGGACCAGCCGGTCCGCCTGCTCCGCCAGGGCCTCGGCGCCGGGCCGGTCCGCCGGGCCGGCCGCCGCGACGGTGGCCGTCAGGGTGACCGCCTCGTGCTCCCCGTCGGGCCGGGTGGCCGGGTCGTCGGGGCGCAGCACCGTCACCGTCGGCCGCTCACAGGGCTCGCGGAGGCCCTGGCCGCGGCTGTCGCCGAAGACGCCTGCCAGCTCCGCGTCGCGGTCCGCGGCGTGCACCACCGTGCGGTGCGCCGCGTCCACCGGCCGGGCGCCGCGCAGCGCCAGACAGACCGTCAGCCGCGCCGTGCCGGGCCCCGGGGCGGGGCGGACGTCGTCCGCGCCCCAGGGCTCGCGGCCCCCGCACAGTGCGGGCAGCCGCGCCGGGTCGAGGCCGGCGATCACGTACTCCGCGTCGGCGACCCGCCCGCCGGCCAGCTCCACGCCGGCGGCCCGGCCGTCCTTCAGCACGATCCGCGTCACCTCGGCGCCGAAGGCGAACTCCACGCCGCGGGCCCGGCAGCGCGCGTACAGCGCCTCGGCCAGCGCCCGCATCCCGCCGCGGACGTACCAACTCCCGAAGGTCTGCTCCATGTACGGCAGCACGGCCGCGCTCGCCGGGGTGGTGCGCGGATCGAAGCCGTGGGCCAGCGCGTGGCTCTCCAGCAGGGCGGCCAGCCGCGGGTCGGCCAGCTCGCGCCGGGCGATCTCGGCGAGGGTCGCGGTCGTCGGTCCCTTGGCCCGGCCGCGCCCGAACAGGCCGCGCCGGCGCACCGCCGGATACGGGTCGCGGCCCAGCACCCGCCAGTCGGCCCACAGCGGCTCCTCCAGCAGCGGGCGGCGGGTGGCGTCCCACGCCTCGCGGGCGCGGACCATGACCTCGCTCCAGCGCTCGCCGCACCCGGCGCCCAGCGCCTCGTCCAGGGCCGCCAGGACGCCGGCCCGGGAGGCGTTGGGCAGGGTCGCGGTGGTGCCGTCGGCGAAGACGTGCCGGCTCGCGGGATCGACCTGGGTCAGCCCGACGCACGCCTCCAGCGGCTCGCGGCCGGTCTTGAGGAACAGATCGCGGTAGACCGCCGGGAGGTGCAGCAGACCGGGGCCGGTGTCGAACGCGAAGCCGTCCCGCTCGAACCTGCCCACCGCGCCGCCGTACGTCGCGCCGCGCTCGAACACCGCCACCCGGTGGCCCGCGACGGCCAGCCGGGCGGCGGCCGCCATGGCGCCCGTCCCGGCGCCGATCACCGCAATCCCTGCCATGCCTGCGACTGTATCCGGCGGCACCGACACCGCCGTTCGCGCCCGGTGCCGGCCCGGCCGGTGCCGGGCTCAGCCGGCCGGTGGAACCAGGCCGTCCGCGGCGGCGAGCCTCTTCTCCGCGCGCCGCTCCCGCCTGCGCCGCAGGTACCGGCGGATCCGCGACCACAGGAAGACCACCACGGCGATGCCCGCGACCAGCAGCGCCGCCGCGATGCCCGCCGCCAGCCACGGGTGGAACAGCGCGAACGCCACCAGACCGGCGACGCCGAGGTCCTCCGCCAGGCTCAGCACGATGTTGCTGGCCGGCTCGGGGGAGGTGTTGACGGCGATCCGGGTGCCGGCCTTGACCAGGTGGCTCACCAGCGCCGTGGAGCCGCCCACGGCGCCCGCCGCCAGCTCCGGCAGCGAGCCGTCGTGCCCGGCCAGCAGTGCCGCCACCACGCCGCCGGCGACCGGCCGGACCACGGTGTGCACCGCGTCCCAGACCGAGTCCACGTACGGGATCTTGTCGGCCACCGCCTCGGCCAGGAAGAGCACCGCGGCGACGATCAGCACATCGGGCCGCTCCAGGGCCGCCGGCACCTCGTCGGAGACACCGGTCACGCCGAGCAGGCCGAGCAGCAGGACGACGGCGTAGGCGTTGATGCCGCTCGCCCAGCCGCTGGTGAAGACGAGGGGAAGTACGGACACGCGCAGATCGTAGGCGCTCGCGGTGCGCCGCGTCCCGGTACCGGCGCGGAGTGCTCAGCCCGTGAGTATCCGTACTCAGACGCCGAGATGAGTAGGTACGCGGATGGGCCGGCGCGGCCCCGGACGGAAGAGTGGGGGCCACGGACGGGAAGCGGCGCCGCACCGCCGGCACGGGGCGGCGGAGCGACGCGGCTCCCGGACGCAGCGGGGGAAGGACGGGGGCTCCAACGGGGGAGTACGGGGGAGACGGGGGAGCCACGGGGGCGGTGCTGCCCTGGTCGGATCGGTCGGGGGAACGATCTGCGCCAGGGCAGCGCCTCGTTTTCGCGTTTCCGCGTTGCCGCGCTTTCACGTCTCTGCGTTCCCGCGTCTTCGCGTCTCTGCGTTCCCGCGCCTTGCGGTTCCGTCTCCGTGTACGCGTCTTCCCCGCCCCGTCAGGCCGGGCGGCCGGAGACCCGCCCCTGGAGGAGCCGGGACAGCGCCGCGTGGACGTCGTCGATCGACCGGTCCGGCTGGTACGACTGCCAGTCCAGCGCGGCCACCAGCACCATCCCGAACAGCGCGGACGCGGTCAGCGGGATGTCGATCTCCTCACTCAGCTCCCCGCCGGCCACCGCCTCCCGCAGGACGTCCTCCACCACCGTGATGGCCCGCTCCCGCACCACCATGAGCGTGGACTGCCAGGCCCGGTTGGTGCGCCACAGCTCGGCGACGTAGAGCTGGGTGAGCGCCGGGTAGCGGGCGATGAAGTCCAGGCCCGCCCGGATCATCGCGTCCAGCGCGTCCACCCGGGAGCCGCCCCGGTCGGCGACCTCCTCGGAGGCCGCCTGGAGGGAGGTCGCCAGCAGCTCGATGCCGTGCCGCAGCAACTCCTCGAAGAGCACGTTCTTGCTCGCGAAGTTGTAGTAGACGGTGCCCTTCGCGACCCCCGCCCGTTCGGCGATCTCGTCCACCGTGGTGGAGGAGAAGCCCTGTTCGGCGATGAGGGTGACCGCGGCCTCGAAGAGCTTGCGCCGGGTGGCGTCGCGGCGAGTGTTGGAGCTGTCCATGGGGCGATTGTGCCGGGTGGCGCTGTGTGCCCGCTCACAGGCTCAGCTCCGGGGGCGGGCCCCTGCCGCCCACCGCCCCGCGGTTCCCGGCCGGCGGGTGCGGGCGACTCGCCGCACCTGCCCCATTTCCGGGGAATCCGCAGGTCAGGGCCGATTGTCAGTGGTGTGCCGCACGATGGGCGCATACGGTCCGCATCGGCATCCGGTTCCGGCCGGCATGCGACGACAGGAGGTTCGTCATGGCAGCTCGTCCCCCCGCGGGCAGCTCCGCTGCGTACGGTCCCCCGAGCGATGTCCACCCCGTCCTGCGGCGCGCGGCCGCCCCGCCCGCCGCCCTCGACCTGCTCACCAAGGCCCGGGACGGCCTCGACGAGGCCCGCGCCCTGGAATCCGCCAACGAGCGCTACGCCACCGCCCACCTCGCCGCCCTGCGCGCCGCGGCCGCGGTGCTCGCCGTCCGCGGGCGGCCGGAGGCCACCGCCCGCGGCCGCAAGCGCATCCGCAGCGCCTGGGAGGTGCTCCCCGAGATCGCTCCCGAACTCACCGAGTGGAGCGCCCTGTTCGCCGCCGGCGCCGCCCGCCGGGCCCGGGCCGAGGCCGGGATAGCCGGCGCGGCCGCGCCGCGCGACGCCGACGACCTGCTGCGGGACGCCGGGATGTTCCTCCGCCTCGTCGAGCGGATGCTGCGGCTCCAGCCGACCCTGCCGGCGGTGCCGCCGCAGCGGACCGGCCGGGCCGGCTGACGGCCGGGCCCGACGCGGTGCGCGGGCCGCGCACGGCCGCGGCCCGGGAACGGAATAGGGTGGTCAACGACTGGATGTCCCTGTCCTGCCGAGGAGCCACCCACCGTGTCTGACCCGCTGCGCCCCCGCGCATCCCTTCGTACCGCCGTGGTCTGGGACGTCCTCAAAGACGCCCTGGAGCGCCGGGTCAAGGCCGCCGGGCGTGACGCCCTGGACGTCCTCGACACCGGCGGCGGCAGCGGCAACTTCGCCGTCCCGGTGGCCCGCCTCGGCCACCGCGTCACCGTCGTCGACCCCAGCCCCAACGCCCTCTTCGCCCTGGAGCGGCGGGCCGCGGAGGCCGGGGTCGCCGACCGGATCCGCGGTGTCCAGGGCGACGCCCACGGCCTGTTCCAGGTCGTCGAGCGCGGCGGCTACGACGCGGTGCTCTGCCACGGCGTGCTGGAGTACGTCGACGACCCCGCCGAGGGCCTGCGCAATGCCGTCGGCGCGCTGCGCCCGGCCGGCACCCTCAGCCTGCTCGCCGCCGGACTGGGCGGTGCGGTCCTCGCCCGCGCCCTGGCGGGCCACTTCACCGAGGCCCGCCGCGCCCTGACCGACCCGGCGGGCCGCTGGGGCGAGGGCGACCCGGTGCCCCGCCGGTTCACCGCCGAGCAGCTCACCGAGCTGGTCACCGCCACCGGCCTCCAGGTCGGCGCGGTGCACGGCGTCCGGGTCTTCGCCGACCTCGTCCCCGGAGTGCTCGTGGACACCGAGCCCGGAGCGCTGGACGCGCTGCTGAAGCTGGAGGCCGCCGCCGCGGAGCAGCCGGCGTTCCACTCCGTCGCCACCCAGCTGCACGTCCTCGCCGAGCGCGACTGAGCCGGTACGGACCGTTGCCGCGCCGCCGGGCCGCCGCCCTCCGCGGCGGCCCGCGGCGCCGTCCCGGGCCGCCGCCGGCCGGTCCCGCACGGCGCCCCCCGGGGCCGCGTGCGGTCGGCCACAGGCCACCCGAACAGCCGCTTCGCCCCGTATGATCGAGGGACGACGTTCCGGCATGACGGACTGGCGGGTGGGGAATGCAGCCAGCATCACCACCGGCTGCCGCGGCGGTGCGGACGGTGAATTGGCGTAGAGGGGCGGGTTTCACGGGGGCGATTCCCTGCCTATCCTGAAAGGGTCGCACCCGGTCGCCCCCCGCGACCGACGAGTAGGAGGACTCCGTGCCGCTCTCGGAGCACGAGCAGCGCATGCTCGAGCAAATGGAGCGAGCGCTGTACGCCGAAGATCCCAAGTTCGCGACAGCGCTTGAGGGAAGCGGGCTGCGTACGTACACCCGGCGACGGGTCTACCAAGCGGTCGCGGGCTTCCTGGTGGGTATCGCCCTGCTCATGGCCGGTATGGTCGCGCAGCAGATCTGGGTCAGCGTCGTCGGCTTCCTCGTCATGCTCGGCTGCGCCGTGCTGGCCGTCACCGGCTGGCGCAAGGCTCCCCGGCCCGGTGAGCGGCCCGCGGGCCCCGGCGGACCGCAGGCGCGCCGCCAGGCCAGGCCGCGCCGCTCGATGATGGACCGCATCGAGGACCGCTGGCAGCGCCGCCGCGACGAACAGGGCCACTGACCACGGGCTTTCCCTGAGCCCGCTCGCTTCGGCCCTTCCCGGTCACTTCAGGCACTCCGTGTCCCTTCCGTCCGTGCCCCTGGGAGGGCGCGGGTCAGGCAACGGATGTCGCAACAGATGCCGGCAACCCTCTCGGCAACGGCTTCCGCAGCAGGTGCCGGCAACAGGTCGCTCAGGTGCGGACCGAGGGCACGCGTGGTTCGCATGGGAGCGGATCCGGCCATTTCCGTGGCGCTTTCCTGCCTGTTGATGAGGGGCTTCGAGGCTTTGCCGACTCTCTGCTGACGCTTTCGGACTCTCCGCTGCGGCGTTCCGGTTCCCGGTGTGGTCGTTCGCTTCCGGTTGTGGCGTCGATTTCCTGTGCCGACTCCGGCTCCGGTTGACCGTTGCGGCTTCGGCTTCTCTCCGCGAGCTTCGGCTTCGCCCTGCGCTTTTCCGCTTCCTGAGGTAGCTTCCGGCTTCCGTTGCGGCTCGGCGTGGCGCTCCGGCGCGGCAGGCTGTGGCGCTCCGGCGCGGCCGTGGCCGCGTGGCCCCTGCGACCGTCCCGGCCGGCTCCCCGCGATGGCCTCCGGTCCCCGCTGTCCGGTCGCCGCCGGGCCGTCCCACCTGTGCCTCTCGGCCACCCCGGACGGGCCCGATCTCCCCGCCCCGGGACCGCGAGGTGCGGTCCCCGGACGCTCGGGGCCGCACCTCTCGCGTATCCGCAGCCGGGCAGGGGCCGGGGCCCAGGGGTACCCGCCCGGCCCCGCGGTGCCGCTGGGCCTACGCCCGTTCGGTATTCCGTCGGAGCGCCGTGCGGACGGCGGTTGCCGCGCGTCGTGCCGCCGTCGCCGGGCGGCTGGTCCGGCAGCGCAGCCGCAGGGCCGACCAGCGGGCCGCGGCGGACCAGCGGAGCCGGGCCGCGGAGCGCGGGGCCAGCCGCGCGCGCAGCCGTACGGTGCGCGGTGCGCCGTCGCGGAGGCCGGCCGCTGCCCGCCGGACGTCCGCGGCGAGCCCGGTGGCCGGCTGGGGCCGCGGCGCGTACAGCGCCTGCTCGACCGCGGTGGCGACGCGCCGGGCCGCGTCCGCGGCGTCCGAGGGCAGTTCCCCGATGCGAATGATCCGGGCGGCCGCGGTGCGGGGCGTCAGCGAGGAGTCCGGCACGATCCCGTGGTCCCAGGCGGTGTCCAGCAGCTCCTCCCAGGCGGCGAGGGTGTCCGCCGCGGCGTCCCCGCCCGGTCCGCCGCCGGCCAGCCGCCGGGCGCGGACCCTGGCCCGCCACAGCACCGGCACCGCGGGCACCGCCACGATCAGCAGTACCCCGAGGACGATCAGGACCGGCGTCCACGGCACCCGGCCGTCCTCCGGCGCCGCGGCCGCCGGTGTCGGGGGCACCGCCGCGCAGCCCGCCCCGGCGCCCGCGCGCCGCTCGGCGGGGCCGCAGGACGGCGCCGCGGACGGGCCCGCCGACGGCACCGCGGACGGGGCCGGGGCGCGGTCCGGGGCGCCGGAGCCGCTGGACCGCCCGGCGTCCGGGTAGGCGTAGTCGGGGACGCTGCCGCGGCTCGGGGTGGGCTCGAAGCGGGTCCAGCCGACGCCCTGGAAATACAGCTCGGGCCAGGCGTGCGCGTCCTTCAGCCCCACCGACGTCGTGCCGTCCGGCTGCCGGACGCCCGGTGTGAAGCCGACCGCGACCCGGGCCGGTATGCCCAGCGTGCGGGCCATCGCCGCCATGGTGAACGAGAAGTGGACGCAGAAGCCCTCCTTGTCCTCCAGGAACCGCGCGATCGCCTCGGTGCCGCTGCCCGCCCGGACCTCGGTGTTGTAGGTGAAGCCGCCGTCGAGCGCGAACCAGTCCTGGAGCCGGACGGCCTTGTCGTACGCGGTGCGGGCGCCGTGGGTGACCTGGCGGGCGGTGCTGCGGACGATCGGCGGGAGGCCGGCCGGGACCTGGGTGTACTCGCGCTCCAGGGCGGCGGGCGGTGGCGGGGCGGCGGCGAGCTGGTGGGCGGTGGGCCGCACCTGGAGGCTTTCGACCTGGTACTGGAGGCCGTGGGTGTTCTGCCCGCGGTCGCCGACCAGGGTGCGGCCCTCGGGCTCGAACCGCCAGCGGCCGGGCAGGTCCACCCGGGCCGCCGGATAGGGCAGCGGCAGCCAGTTCTGGGCGTACCACTGGGCGGTGGAGACCGAGGTGTTGATCCGGGTGACCGCCACGTCGGTGCTCAGGCCGGGCGGGCGGGGCAGCTCGCCGGGGACGTCGGTGACGGTGCGCTCGGACGGCTTCCAGGCCGTCCCGTCGAACTGGTCCAGGGCCACGATGCGCAGATACATGTCGCGGGTGTCGGCCGCGGTGGTGCGGTAGTTGAGGACCTCGCGGTCCTGCGGCTGGTTGAGGCTGTCCTGGAGGGAGACCAGGGGGTTGACCGCGGAGATGGTGCCGCCCCCGCCGCCCGGGCCGCTGCCGCCGGCGGACGGGCCGAGCAGCCCGCCGCCCAGGGACGGCAGGAGGGCGGGCACCAGCAGCGCCACCCCCAGCGCCAGCACGCCGATCCGCCGGCCCGTGCGCACCGGGACGCAGGCGGTGCGGGCGCCGCCCGGCCGGGGCCCGGCCGGCGTGCCGAACACCCGCCCCCACTGGGAGAGCCGGTCGCGGCCCTCGGCGAGCAGGAGCAACAGATAGCCGGCCGCCGCCACCAGGAACCACAGCCACCCCGAGCCGCCCGGGGACAGCCCCGCCGCGACGGAGTACAGCGCGAGCAGCGGCAGCCCGGCGGGCGCGGCACTGCGGTAGGTGACCGCGAGCGCGTCCACCACCACCCCGACCAGCAGCACCCCGGACACCAGCAGCAGCTTGATGCCGGGCGTGACCGGGGCCGGGATGGCGTAGCGGCCGACGTCCCGCAGCCCGGCCTGCGCCAGGTCGGCGAGGGCCTCGACGGCGCCCGGGCCCGGCAGCACCCCGGCGATCGCGTGGCCGCGGGCGAACAGGGCGGTCAGCAGCAGCACGGCCGCCAGCGCCTGGGCGCCGATCGTCAGCGGCCGGGCCAGCGGCACGCGCCGGGTCAGGGCGCCCACGCCCACCACCAGCGCCAGCAGCACCGCCGCCTGGAGGAGCCAGGTGACCGGGTCCACCAGCGGCAGCAGCGCGCACCCGGCGCACAGCGTCGCCGCGATCGCGGCCAGGGCCAGCCGCGCCCGTCCGCTCATGCCGTCGCCCCCCTCCGCCCGGCGGCCTCCCGGCCGGGAGCCGCTCCGGCCGCCGGCTCCGCCCCCGCCCGGTCCGCCGCCCGCCACAGATCGGCCAGCGCGTCCCCCGGGGCGACCGGCAGCGCCGTCCAGCCCGCCTCGCGCAGCCGCCGCAGCCGCTCGGCGACCGGCGTCCCGCCGCCGGAGAAGCGGATCCCGCCGGGCCCGCGGGACCAGGCGTCGCCGTCCAGGACGAAGGCGACCCCGGTGGCGCAGCGCCGCCGGATCCGGCCGGCCAGCGCCGCCTGCTCCTCGTCCAGGTCGCCGAAGAAGGCGATCAGCAGGCCCTCGGTGCCGCCGCGCAGCGCGTCGTACGCGCCGGCCAGGCTCTCCTCGGCGGAGTGCTCGACGAGGGCGAGGGTGTCCAACAGCAGGCCCGCGGCGTCCGCCGACTCGCCGCCGGCGGCCCCGCCGGTCTCCGGGCCGGGCACCGCGCTGCCGGTGTCGGTCAGCAGCCGTACCGCGAAGCCCCGTTCGAGCAGGTGCAGTGCGACCGAGGCGGCGCCCGCCACCGCCCATTCGAAGGCGGAGTCCGGCCCGGAACCGTCGTGGGCCACCGCCCGGGTGTCCAGCAGGACCGTGCAGCGGGCCTTCCGCGGCTGCTCCTCGCGGCGCACCATCAGCTCGCCGTGGCGCGCGGTGGCCCGCCAGTGGACCCGGCGCAGATCGTCGCCGTGGCGGTACCCGCGCGGGATGACGTCGTCCTCACCGGCCAGCGCGAGCGAGCTGTGCCGCCCGTCGCCGTACCCGGCCGCCTCGCCGGACAGCCGGACCGCCGGCAGCGGCTCGGCGCGCGGCACCACCGTCAGCGCGTCGGACGCGCTGAACGCGCGGGTCAGCTCGCACATCCCGAACGGATCGGTCAGCCGCAGTTGCAACGGGCCCAGCGGATAGCGGCCGCGCAGGTCGGAGCGGACGCGGTAGGACACCTCGCGGCTCCCGCCGGGCTCGACCCGGTCCAGTACGAAGCGCGGGCGCGGCCCGAGGACGTAGGGCACCCGGTCCTGGAGCATCAGCACACCGGTCGGGAAGCGGCCCACGTTCTCCACCCGGAGGCGGACCCGGGCCTCGGCGGCGGCCGGCACCCGGGCGGGCGCCAGCGTGCGGCTGCCCGCGACGCGGTAGCGGGTGCGGTGCAGCACCAGGACGCACACCGGCGGCAGCACCGCCAGCAGCAGCCCGACCCGCAGCAGATCGGCCTGCCCGAGGAGGTACGCGCACGCCGCGGCGGCCAGCCCGGCCGCCAGGAACGACCGGCCGCGGGTGGTCAGCCCCCCGAAGGCCGCGCGCAGCCCGTCCGGCTCCGGCGCCGCGGTGCTCCCCCTGCCCGACATCACGCCTCCCGGGGGCCGGGCGGCCGCCCGCCGGGGGCGGACCGCCGCCACTGCGGGGCGGACGGCTCGGGGACCGGGGTGCGCTGCACGATCTCCAGCACCACCTGCTCGGCGGACCGGCGGCTCAACTGCGCCTGGGCGGTGGGCAGCAGACGGTGCGCCAGCACCGGCACCGCCAGCCCCTGCACGTCGTCCGGGAGCGCGAACTCCCGCCCGGCCAGGGCCGCCGCGGCCTTGGCGGCGCGCAGCAGGTGCAGCGTCGCCCGCGGGGAGGCGCCGAGCCGCAGGTCGGGGTGGTGGCGGGTGGCCGCGACCAGCTCGACGGCGTACCGCCGCACGGCCTCGGCGACGTGGACGGCGCGCACCGCCTCGGTCAGCCGCACGATCTCGTGGGCGTGCGCCACCGGGCGCAGGGCGTCCAGCGGGGAGGCGCCGCCGTGCACGTCGAGCATCCGCAGCTCGGCCGCGGGGGAGGGGTAGCCGATCGAGACCCGGGCCATGAAGCGGTCCCGCTGCGCCTCGGGGAGCGGGTAGGTGCCCTCCATCTCGACCGGATTCTGCGTCGCGACGACCATGAAGGGGCTGGGCAGGGGGTAGCTCTGCCCGTCCGTGGTGACCTGGCGCTCCTCCATCGACTCCAGGAGCGCGGACTGGGTCTTGGGGGAGGCGCGGTTGATCTCGTCGCCGATCACGATCTGGGCGAAGATCGCGCCGGGCTTGAACTCGAACTCCTGCCGCTGCTGGTCGTAGACGCTGACGCCGGTGATGTCGGAGGGCAGCAGGTCGGGGGTGAACTGGATGCGCCGCACCGAGCAGTCGATGGACCGGGCCAGGGCCTTGGCGAGCATCGTCTTGCCGACGCCGGGCACGTCCTCGATGAGCAGGTGCCCCTCGGCCAGCAGGACCGTCAGCGCGAGCCGTACGACCTCCGGCTTGCCCTCGATCACGGCCTCCACCGACCGGTGCACCCGTCCGGCGGTGGTGGTCAGATCGTCGAGGCTCGCTCGTTCGTCATACGTCGTCACTCGGCCCTCCTCGGCCCGTCCCCGGGGGGCCGACGTCCTCTCGGCGGATCCGGCCCTCCCCGTGTGCGCGGCGCGCCCGGCCTTTGCCGGGGCGATGTCACCTACGCATTCTTGCCGCCCGCGCGGCCCCGCGTCATGGCCTGTGGACAACTCACACCGTCCGGACCGGGCCAACCGGACAAGCCCGGCGATCCGGTCGCCGGGAGGGGCGCGCCGGGCCCCGGCGCGGCTCAGTCCCGCGGGTCGATCTCCCGCAGCAGACCCGTGGTGACGTCGAAGACAAAGCCGCGGACGTCGTCGGTGTGCGGCAGGAACGGCGAGGTGCGCACCCGCTGCATGGACTGCCGGACGTCCTCGTCGAGGTCCTTGAACGCCTCGACCGCCCAGGTGGGCCGCTGGCCGACCTCGGCCGCCAGTTCGTGCCGGAAGTCCTCGGTCAGGCTGAGCAGACCGCAGCCGGTGTGGTGGATGAGGACCACCGACCGGGTGCCCAGCGCCCGCTGGCTGATCGTCAGGGAGCGGATGATGTCATCGGTCACCACCCCGCCGGCGTTGCGGATGGTGTGGCAGTCGCCGAGCTCCAGGCCCAGTGCGGCGTGCAGGTCCAGCCGGGCGTCCATGCAGGCCACCACGGCGACCCTGCGGACCGGGCGGGCGTCCATGCCCGGATCCGTGAAGCCGGCCGCGTAGCGCCGGTTCGCCGCCACCAGCCGGTCGGTGACGGTGCCGCCCCCGGGGACGTCGGTGCCGTCGGCGGACGGGGGCAGCGGCTGCGGCGCAGGTATGGGCATGGCCTCACGGTAGCCGTTCCCGGCCGCGGCGGTCCGCCGACCGGCGGGCGCACCGGACGGCGGCCCGGTGTGTGAGGTACTCCACAGCGCTCCCCGCCCGCGGACGAAGCCGAACAAACACCCCGGCGCACCGTGCGGGGGACGCGCGGAACCGGTTGATTGACCGGGACGGCAGGTGGACTAAAGTGACGCGAAGTGGGAGGCGTGACGCTCTCCTCGGATCCTCGATCCCTCGCGTGCGTGACCGTACGTACGGTTCGGCCTCCTCCCGCTCCACCGGTCTTCCGACGTCACTTCCCCGTCGCCGGAGGGCCACTTCCCCTTCAGAGCGGGCGGGGACCGAGCGGTACGTGCGGCATCCCCCAGTCACCGGCCGGGACCCACCTGCCGCCCACCATCGGAAGGCATATGAGCGAGCGCAGCGAGCGAAGCGGAAAGAGGTGCGCGCTCTGCGAAGGCAGGCCCGCCGAGCGAAGCGAGGCCGGCGCATGAGCGGCAACACCCGCCACGTACCCGTCATGCTCCAGCGGTGCCTGGACCTGCTCGCCCCCGCCCTCGCCGAGCCCGGCGCGGTCGTCGTCGACTGCACCCTCGGCCTCGGCGGGCACAGCGAGGCCCTGCTCGCCGCCTTCCCCGAGGCCCGGCTCGTCGCCCTGGACCGTGACCCGTCCGCGCTCCGCCTCGCGGGCGAGCGGCTGGCCCCCTACGGCGACCGCGCCACCCTGGTGCACGCCGTCTACGACGAGCTTCCCCAGGTCCTCGACCGGCTCGGACTGCCCCGCGTGCAGGGGGTCCTGTTCGACCTCGGCGTCTCCTCCATGCAGCTCGACGAGGCCGGCCGAGGCTTCGCGTACGCCCAGGACGCCCCCCTGGACATGCGGATGGACCAGACGACCGGCATCAGCGCCGCCGAGGTCCTCAACACCTACCCGCCCGGTGAGCTGGTGCGGATCCTGCGCGCCTACGGGGAGGAGAAGCAGGCCAAGCGGATCGTCGCGGCGGTCGTCCGGGAGCGGGAGAAGGAGCCCTTCACCACCAGCGCCCGGCTGGTCGAGCTGATCCGCGACGCGCTGCCGCAGGCCGCCAAGCGCACCGGCGGCAATCCGGCCAAGCGGACCTTCCAGGCGCTGCGCATCGAGGTCAACGGCGAACTGGCCTGCGTCGAGCGCGCGATCCCGGCCGCCGTCAAGGCGCTCTCGGTGGGCGGCCGGATCGCCGTGCTGTCCTACCACTCGCTGGAGGACCGGCTGGTCAAGCAGGTCTTCGCGGCCGGTGCGACCAGCACCGCGCCGCCCGGCCTGCCGGTCGTCCCCGAGCGCTACCAGCCCCGCCTGAAGCTGCTGACCCGCGGCGCCGAGCTGCCCACCGAGGAGGAGGTCGCCGAGAACCGGCGCGCGGCCCCCGCCCGGCTGCGCGGCGCCGAGCGCATCCGCGAGGACATCGCGTGAGACGCCAGGGGGGACGGCCGCGCGGCAGGCAGCGCCTGACCGCGCTGCTGCCCTCCGCGCCGCGCACCGGCACCGCCGCGCGCACCCCCTTCGTGCTGCTGGTCGTGGTGCTGCTGGGCTCCGGGCTGATCGGCCTGCTGGTGCTCAACTCGGCCCTGAACCAAGGCTCGTTCGAACTGAGCCGGCTGGAGCGGCAGACCGGCGAGCTGACCGACGAGCAGCAGGCCCTCCAGCAGGAGGTGGACGGCTACTCCGCGCCCGGCGCGCTGGCCCGCCGGGCCCGCGAGCTGGGCATGGTGCCCGGCGGCAACCCCGCCTTCCTGCTCCCGGACGGCACCGTGCGCGGCGCCCCGGGTCCGGCCCCGGCCGCCGGCGCCGCGCTGTCCGCGTCCGCCGGCCCGCTGCCGCTCGGCCCGGCGGCCCTCCGGCCCGCGGCCCCGGCGGTCCTCCCGCCGGCCCCGGCGGTGGTACCGGCCGCGCCGCACGCCCCGGCCGGGCCGCTGGCGCCCAGTACGCCCGGCGTCCCCTCTTCCCCGGGCCCGCTGGCCACCCCCGCGGCCCCCGCCTCCGTCCTCACGCCCGACGCGCCCGCCCCGCCGGCCCCGGCCGCCCGCGCCGCGGACCCGTCGGCCGGCCCCACCCCGCCGGCCTCCGGCAGGTGACCGCCGTGACGCCCGCCCCCGCCCCCCGCCGCGGCGCGCCCACCCGCCCGTACGGCGCCCCGCTGTCCGCCACCCCCGCGTACGCCCCGGAGACCGCGGTATGACCGAGCCCAGGGATCCCCGCCGCGTGCCGCGCCCCGCCCGGTCCGGCGGCCGCCAGCCGTCCGCCCGGTCCGGCACCGCCCGGCCGCCCGCCGCCCGCCGTCCGAAGCCATCGGGCCGCTCCCGCCCGGCCGCCGGGCCGCTGCGGCCGGTCAGCCCGCGGCCCCGGCTGCGGCTGATCGCGCTGGCGCTGACGCTGGTGATGCTGGCCTTCGTCGTCCGCCTGGTGCAGGTGCAGGGCGTGGACGCCGCGGCCTACGCGGCCAAGGCCAACGAGAACCGCTACGTCCCGGTCAAACTGGCCGCCGAGCGCGGGGCGATCACCGACCGCAGCGGCGTGGACCTGGCCACCACCGTGGACGCGTACGACATCACCGCCGACCCCAGCCTGCTGGCGCCCGCCAAGATCAAGGTCACGAACGCCCCGGAGCGGGCCGCCGCGCTGCTCGCGCCGATCCTCGGCGAGTCCCGGCAGAGCCTGGCCGCCAAGCTCGACCGCCCCGCGTCCCGCTACGTCCTGCTGGCCCGCCAGCGCACCCCCCAGGTCTGGAAGCGGATCAAGGACCTGCGCAAGAAGCTGGACGCCGAGGCGGCCGCCGCCCCCAAGAGCGCGCCCCGCCCCAATGTCCTGGTGGGGGTCTTCGCCGACAAGCACCGCAAACGGGTCTACCCGAACGGCGACCTGGCCGCGGGCGTCCTCGGCTTCGTCAACGGCGCGGGCCACGGCGCCGGCGGCCTGGAGGCCCAGCTCGACAAGGAGCTGGCGGGCAAGGACGGCAAGCTGGTCTACGCCCAGTCCGGCGGCCGCCGGGTGCCCACCGCCGACACCCAGGAGCACCCCGCCGTCCCCGGTACCGACGTCCAGCTCACCCTGGACCGCGACATCCAGTGGGCGGCCCAGCAGGCCATCACCGAGCAGGTCGGCAGGTCCCGCGCCGACCGCGGGTACGTCGTCGTCCAGGACACCCGCACCGGCCAGATCCTGGCGCTGGCCAACGCGCCCGGGTTCGACCCCAACGACATCTCCCGGGCCGCCCCGGACGCGCTGGGCAACCCCGCGCTCACCGACGCCTTCGAACCCGGCTCCACCAGCAAGCTGATGTCGATGGCCGCCGTCCTGGAGGAGGGCGCCGCGACCCCGTACACCCGGGTCACCGTCCCGAACCGGCTGCACCGCGGCGACCGGCTGTTCTCCGACGACATCGACCACGCCACCTGGCACCTCACGCTCAACGGCGTGCTCGCCAAGTCGAGCAACATCGGCACCATCCTGGCGGCCGGCCAGCTGGGCACCACCCAGCCGCAGGCCAACCAGGTCCTCTACTCCTACCTGCGGAAATTCGGTATCGGCCGGCCGACCGGACTGAACTTCCCCGGGGAGACGGACGGCATCCTGGCCAAGCCCCAGGACTGGAACACCTCCCAGCAGTTCACCATCCCGTTCGGCCAGGGCCTGTCCCTCAACGCCGTCCAGGCCGCCTCGGTCTACTCCACGATCGCCAACGGCGGCGTCCGGATCGCGCCCACCCTCGTCCGCGGCAGCACCGGACCGGACGGCCACTACACCCCGGCCCCCGCGCCGGCCCGGACCCGCGTGGTGAGCGAGAAGACCGCCACCACCCTGGCCGCCATGCTGGAGTCGGTGGTGGACGACCAGGAGGGCACCGGAGCGAAGGCGAAGATCGACGGCTACCGCGTCGGCGGCAAGACCGGCACCTCCAACCGGGTGGACCCGAAGACCGGCCGCTACCACGGCTACACCGCCTCCTTCGCCGGCTTCGCGCCCGCCGACAAGCCCCGCATCACCGTCTACTGCGCCGTCCAGAACCCCACCCGGGGCAGCTACTTCGGAGGCCAGGTCTGCGGCCCGGTCTTCCAGCAGGTCATGACGTTCGCGCTGAAGTCCCTCCAGGTCCCCCCGACCGGTGCCCCGTCACCGCGGCTGCCGGTCACCTTCAAGCCAGGCGACTGAAATCGAGGCAACACCGCCGTGACGACCATCACTCCCGACGGCCCGCAGCCCCCCGGTGACAGCGGCCCGCCGAAGCCCTCACTTCGCCCCGGGCCCGTTCTGCCCGGTACGCTCACCGCCGTGTCACAAGCTGATCAGTCCCCGAAACCCCCGCGCACGGAGAAGGGCGGCCCCGGCGGATATCCGGGCGCGCCGCGCCCCGAGGAGGTCCGCCCCACCCCCCTGGCCGACCTCGCCCGGCAGCTCGCGGTCCCGGTCCCGGACGGCGCCGACGCCGTCCGGGTCACCGGCATCACGCACGACTCCCGTGCGGTCCGCCCCGGCGACGTCTACGCCGCGCTGCCCGGTGCCCGCCTGCACGGTGCCGACTTCGTCGCACAGGCCGCCGACCTCGGCGCCGCGGCGATCCTGACCGACCCCTCGGGCGCCGAGCGCGCCGCCGCGACCGGTCTGCCGGTGCTGGCCGTCGACGACCCGCGCGGCCGGATGGGCGCCCTGGCCGTCTCGATCTACGGCACGCCCGGCGCGGACCTGCTCCAGATCGGCATCACCGGCACGTCCGGCAAGACCACCACCGCGTACCTCATCGAGGGCGGGCTGCGGGCCGCGGCCGCCAAGGGCGACGGCGGGCTGACCGGCCTGATCGGCACCGTCGAGTCCCGGATCGGCGACGAACGGCTGAAGTCCGAGCGGACCACGCCCGAGGCCACCGACCTCCAGGCGCTGTTCGCGGTGATGCGTGAGCGCGGGGTCCGCTCGGTCGCCATGGAGGTCTCCAGCCACGCCCTGGTGCTCGGCCGGGTCGACGGCTGCGTCTTCGACGTCGCGGTCTTCAACAACCTCAGCCCGGAGCACATGGAGTTCCACTCCGGCATGGAGGACTACTTCCAGGCCAAGGCGCAGCTGTTCACCACGGCGCGCAGCCGGGCCGGGGTGGTCAACCTCGACGACGAGTACGGCCGCCGGCTGGCCGCCGGCGAGTCCGAGGTGCCGGTCACCACCTTCTCCGCCGAGGGCCACCCGGACGCCGACTGGCGCGCCGCCGACGTCGAGGTCGGCGCGCTCGGCTCCACCTTCACCGTGCACGGCCCCGGGGGCGTGACGCTGCGCGCCGCCTCCCCGATCGCCGGCCCGTTCAACGTCTCCAACGCGCTCGCCGCGATCACCGCGCTCGCCGTGGCCGGTGTGGACCCGCAGACCGCCGCCGACGGCGTCGCCGCGGTCCCCGGCGTCCCCGGCCGCCTGGAGCGGGTGGACGTCGGCCAGCCCTACCTCGCGGTCGTCGACTACGCGCACAAGACGGACGCCGTCGAATCGGTTCTGCGGGCGCTGCGCAAGGTCACCGACGGCAAGCTGCACGCCGTCCTCGGCTGCGGCGGCGACCGCGACCGGCAGAAGCGGATGCCGATGGGCGCCGCGGTCGCCCGGCTCGCCGACACCGCCGTGCTGACCTCCGACAACCCCCGCTCCGAGGATCCGCTCGCGATCCTCGCCACCATGCTCGCGGGCGCCGCCGAGGTGCCCGTCCACGAACGCGGCACCGTCCTGGTCGAGGAGGACCGGGCCGCCGCCATCGCCGCCGCGGTCGCCCGCGCGGAGCCCGGCGACACCGTCATCGTCGCGGGCAAGGGCCACGAACAGGGCCAGGACATCGCCGGAGTGGTCCGCCCCTTCGACGACCGCCAGGTGCTGCGCGACGCCATCGCGGCGTCGCTGAAGTCGCAGCCGTCACAGCAGCCGAACCACCAGGGATGACACACCGCCATGCGCGCACAATCCTCTTGTTGGCACCTCCTGCACGGCCCCGGGGGTGACCTGTGATCTCCCTGACCCTCGCCGAGATCGGACGCATCACGGGCGGGCAGCAGCACGACATACCGGACCCGGACCGCGTGGTCACCGGGCCGGTCGTCTCCGACTCCCGGGCGGTCCGCCCGGGTGGCTTGTTCGTTGCGTTCGCCGGTGAACGCGCCGACGGGCACGACTTCGCCGCGGGCGCGGTGGAAGCCGGTGCGGCGGCCGTCCTCGCGGCCCGCCCGGTCGGTGTCCCGGCGATCGTCGTCGACGACGTCGTCGCAGCTCTCGGCGCTCTCGCCCGCGCCGTCGTGGAGCGGCTGGGCACCTCCGTCATCGGCCTCACCGGCTCCGCCGGCAAGACCAGCACCAAGGACCTGATCGCCCAGCTGCTCCAGCGGCACGGCCCCACGGTGTGGCCGGAAGGCAACCTCAACAACGAGATCGGGCTGCCGCTCACCGCGCTCCGCGCCGACGCCACCACCCGCCACCTCGTGCTGGAGATGGGCGCCCGCGGCATCGGCCACATCCGCTACCTCGCCGAGCTGACCCCGCCCCGCATCGGGGTGGTCCTCAACGTCGGCTCCGCGCACGTCGGCGAGTTCGGCGGCCGCGAGAAGATCGCGCAGGCCAAGGGCGAACTGGTCGAGGCGCTGCCGGCGGCCGAGGACGGCGGGGTGGCGGTGCTCAACGCCGACGACCCGTTCGTCCGCGCCATGGCGTCCCGCACCCGGGCCCGCACGGTCTTCTTCGGAGAGTCCCGGGAGGCCGACGTCCGCGCCGAGAATGTCCGGCTCAACGGCCTCGGGCAGCCCGCCTTCACGCTTCACACACCCTCCGGGTGCAGCGATGTGACCATGCGGCTGTACGGTGAGCACCACGTGTCGAACGCGCTCGCCGCGGCCGCCGTCGCCCATGAGTTGGGCATGCCCGTAGACGAGATCGCCACCGCGCTCTCCGAAGCCGGCACGCTCTCCCGCTGGCGGATGGAGGTCACCGAGCGCGCGGACGGCGTGACGGTCGTCAACGACGCCTACAACGCGAACCCCGAGTCCATGCGAGCGGCGCTGCGTGCGCTGGTCGCCATGGGCGCCGCCAGGTCGGCGGAGGGGGGCCGCACGTGGGCGGTGCTCGGTGAGATGGCCGAGCTGGGCGAGGAGTCACTCGCCGAACACGACGCGGTCGGACGGCTGGTCGTCCGGCTCAACGTCAGCAAGCTCGTGGCGGTCGGCGGCAGGGAAGCGGCCTGGCTCGACATGGGCGCCAAGAACGAGGGTTCGTGGGGTGAGGAGTCGGTGCACGTGTCCGACGCGCGGGCGGCGGTCGACCTGTTGCGCAGGGAGCTGCGACCGGGAGACGTCGTGCTGGTGAAGGCGTCCAGGTCGGTGGGCCTGGAGCGGGTGGCCGCGGCATTGCTGGACGGCGAGGGTGCTGAGGGCGGGGCCGCGTCCCGATGAACTCCATGAAGCAGATCCTCTTCTCCGGGATGATCGGGCTCTTCCTGACCCTGATCGGCACCCCTCTGCTGATCAAGCTGCTGGCCAGGAAGGGGTACGGGCAGTTCATCCGCGATGACGGCCCGCGGACCCACGGCAGCAAGAAGGGCACGCCCACCATGGGCGGTATCTCCTTCATCCTGGCCACGATCATCGCGTACGCCCTGACGAAGGTGATCACCTCCAGCGACCCGACGTTCTCGGGCGTGCTGGTGCTCTTCCTCTTCGCGGGCATGGGCCTGGTCGGCTTCCTCGACGACTACATCAAGATCGTCAAGCAGCGGTCGCTGGGCCTGCGGGCCAAGGCGAAGATGGCCGGCCAGCTGATCGTCGGCATCGCCTTCGCGGTGCTCTCGCTCCAGTTCGCCGACCTGCGGGGGGCGACCCCGGCCTCGGACCGGCTCTCCTTCACCCAGGACTTCGGCTGGCAGATCGGCCCGGTGCTGTTCGTCATCTGGGCGCTGTTCATGATCCTGGCGATGTCCAACGGCGTGAACCTCACCGACGGCCTCGACGGCCTGGCCACCGGCGCCTCGGTGATGGTCTTCGGCGCGTACACCTTCATCGGCATCTGGCAGTACCAGGAGTCCTGCGCCAACCAGATCACCGCCGGACCCGGCTGCTACGAGGTCCGCGACCCGCTCGACCTGGCGGTGGTCGCCTCGGCCCTGATGGGCGCCTGCTTCGGCTTCCTGTGGTGGAACACCTCGCCCGCCAAGATCTTCATGGGCGACACCGGCTCGCTGGCCCTGGGCGGCGCGCTCGCCGGCCTGGCGATCTGCTCCCGCACCGAGCTGCTGCTGGCCGTCCTGGGCGGTCTGTTCGTCCTGATCACCATGTCCGTGGTCATCCAGGTGGGATCGTTCCGCCTGACCGGCAAGCGGGTCTTCCGCATGGCGCCACTCCAGCACCACTTCGAACTCAAGGGGTGGTCCGAAGTCCTTGTGGTGGTCCGGTTCTGGATCATCCAGGGCATGTGCGTGATCGTCGGTCTGGGCCTCTTCTACGGCGGCTGGCAGGCGGCGAAGTGACCGGGTACGACCCGCAGGCCCCGGAGGACTTCGCCGGACACCACGTCACCGTGGCCGGCCTCGGCGTGAGCGGCGTCCCCGCCGCCCGCGCCCTGGCCGGGCTCGGCGCCCGCGTCACCGTCGTCAACGGCAGCGACGGCGAACGGGAACGGGCCCAGGCCGCGGAGCTGGAGAAGCTCGGCATCGCCGTGCGGCTCGGCGACGGGGAGACCCTCCCCGAGGGCACCGAGGTGATCGTCACCTCCCCGGGGTGGAAGCCCACCAGCCCGCTCTTCCGGGCGGCCGGGGAGGCCGGCGTCCCGGTGTGGGGCGACGTCGAACTGGCCTGGCGGCTGCGCGGCCCGGATGCCGCTCCGTGGCTCGCGGTCACCGGCACCAACGGCAAGACCACGACCGTCCGGATGCTGGCCTCGATCCTGACCGCGGCCGGTCTGCGCACCGCCGCGGTCGGCAACATCGGCGTCCCGCTGGTCGACGTGGTCCTCGGCGAGGGCCGCGACGCGCAGACGTCCTACGACGTCCTCGCCGTGGAGCTGTCCAGCTACCAGCTGCACTGGGCCCCCTCGGTACGGGCGCACTCCGCGGCCGTGCTCAACCTCGCCCCCGACCACCTCGACTGGCACGGCTCCATGGCGGCCTACGCCGCCGACAAGGGCCGGATCTACGAGGGCAACACCGTCGCCTGCGTCTACAACGCCGCCGACCCGGCCACCGAGGACCTGGTCCGCGCGGCCGACGTCGAGGAGGGCTGCCGGGCGATCGGCTTCACCCTGGGCACCCCGGGCCCGTCCCAACTCGGCGTCGTCGACGGCATCCTCGTCGACCGCGCCTTCGTGGCGGACCGCCACCGGCAGGCCCAGGAGCTCGCCGAGGTCTCCGACGTCACCCCGGCCGCGCCGCACAACGTCGCCAACGCGCTGGCGGCCGCGGCGCTGGCCCGCGCCTTCGGCGTACCGGCCACCGCGGTCCGCGACGGCCTGCGCGCCTTCCGCCCCGACGCGCACCGCATCGAGCACGTCGCGGACGTCGCCGGGGTCGCCTACGTCGACGACTCCAAGGCCACCAACACCCACGCCGCCGAGGCGTCGTTGGCGGCGTACGAGCACCTCGTGTGGATCGCCGGCGGGCTGGCGAAGGGCGCCACCTTCGACGACCTGGTGGCCGGGGCCGCCGGGCGCCTGCGCGGGGTGGTCCTGATCGGCGCCGACCGGGCGCTGATCCGGGACGCGCTGGCGCGACACGCCCCCGATGTCCCGGTTGTCGACCTCGAACGGACCGACACTGGGGCGATGTCCGAAGCGGTGCGGCGGGCGGCCGGGCTGGCCCGGCCCGGCGACACCGTGCTGCTGGCGCCGGCCTGCGCCTCGATGGACATGTTCGTCAATTACAACGAGCGGGGCGAGGCGTTCGCCGCCGCGGTGGGCGAACTGGCCGCCGGCGGTCACTAGCCCGGTTCTCCCCGCTGCCGTCGTCGCCGGCGGCGAGCGCACCTGTGGAGGGGACGAGGATGACCGCCCGACCGGCGAAACCGGCGCCGCGCCCGGTGCGCCGGACCCCCGCGACGGCGCGCCCGGCGCGGGCCGGCCGCACCCCGGCCGGCCCGCGCGGGCTCTACTTCCGGGCCCAGCGGGCCTGGGACCGCCCGCTGACGGCGTACTACCTGATCCTCGGCGGCAGCCTGCTGATCACCGTGCTGGGCCTGGTGATGGTCTACTCGGCCTCCCAGATCAAGGCGCTGCAGTCCGGGCTGGCCCCGTCGTACTTCTTCCGCAAGCAGCTGCTGGCCGCCGCCATCGGGGGCGGGCTGATGCTGCTGGCCTCCCGGATGCCGGTCCGCCGGCACCGGGCGCTGGCCTACCCGCTGCTGGCCGGGTCGGTCTTCCTGCTCTGCCTGGTGGCGATCCCCGGCATCGGCGTCTCGGTGAACGGCAACCAGAACTGGCTCAGCCTCGGCGGCCCTTTCCAGGTGCAACCGAGCGAGTTCGGCAAACTGGCGCTCGTCCTGTGGGCCGCCGACCTGCTCGCCCGCAAGGAGGCGAAGCGGCAGCTGACGCAGTGGAAGCAGCTGCTGGTTCCGCTCACGCCGGTGACATTTCTCCTGCTCGGGCTGATCATGCTCGGCGGCGACATGGGCACCACCATCATCCTGACCGCGATCCTCTTCGGGCTGCTGTGGCTGGCCGGCGCCCCGACCCGGCTGTTCGCCGGGGTGCTCGGCGCCGCGGCGGCGCTCGGCGCCCTGCTGATCCAGACCAGCGCCCACCGGATGTCCCGGCTCGCCTGCATCGGCGCCACCGATCCGGGCCCGGGCGACCAGTGCTGGCAGGCCGTGCACGGCATCTACGCGCTGGCCTCCGGCGGCCTCTTCGGTTCGGGCCTCGGGGCGAGTATGGAAAAATGGGGAGAACTCCCCGAACCGCACACCGACTTCATCTTCGCCATCACCGGGGAGGAACTGGGACTGGCGGGGACGCTGTCGGTGCTCGCCCTCTTCGCGGCTCTAGGCTATGCGGGTATCCGCGTGGCCGGACGCACGGAGGACCCCTTCGTACGGTACGCAGCGGGAGGCGTGACCACCTGGATCATGGCCCAGGCCGTGATCAACATCGGTGCGGTGCTCGGTCTGTTGCCGATCGCCGGAGTCCCGCTCCCGCTGTTCTCCTACGGGGGCTCCGCCCTGCTGCCGACGATGTTCGGTGTCGGGCTGCTGATCGCCTTCGCGCGTGACGAGCCCGCCGCACGGGCGGCGTTGACGGCGCGGTCGGCGCGGAAGCCGGTATCCGGCAGGAAGCCGGCTGGGGTGAGATGGAAGACGATGAGACGGCGCGCCACGAGGCGGCCGTCCGGAGAGCGGTGAATTTCGGTGCATGTCGTACTCGCCGGTGGGGGGACCGCCGGCCACATCGAGCCCGCGCTCGCCCTCGCGGACGCCCTGCGGCGGCAGGACCCGACCGTGGGGATCACGGCACTCGGCACGGAGCGCGGCCTGGAGACCCGGCTGGTCCCCGAGCGGGGCTACGAGCTGGGCCTGATCCCGGCCGTGCCGCTGCCCCGCAAGCCCACCCCCGAACTGATCACCGTCCCCGGGCGGCTGCGCGGCACGATCAAGGCCGCCGAGCAGATCCTGGAGCGCACCAAGGCGGACTGCGTGGTCGGCTTCGGCGGCTACGTCGCGCTCCCCGGCTACCTCGCGGCCAAGCGCCTCGGCGTGCCGATCATCGTCCACGAGGCCAACGCCCGCCCCGGCCTGGCCAACAAGATCGGCTCCCGGTACGCCAAGTACGTCGCGGTCAGCACGCCGGACAGCAAGCTGCGCGGCGCCCGCTACGTCGGCATCCCGCTGCGCCGGTCGATCGCCACGCTGGACCGCGCCGCGGTCCGCCCGGAGGCCCGGGCCGCCTTCGGCCTCGACCCCAACCTCCCCACGCTGCTGGTCTCCGGCGGTTCGCAGGGCGCCCGGCGGCTGAACGAGGTCGTCCAGGCCGCCGTGCCCGCCCTCCAGCGCTCCGGTATCCAGGTCCTGCACGCGGTCGGTCCGAAGAACGAACTGCCGCAGGTCGACAACATGCCGGGAATGCCCCCCTATATCCCGGTACCGTACGTGGACCGGATGGATCTCGCGTACGCCGCGGCCGACATGATGCTCTGCCGCGCGGGCGCGATGACCGTCGCCGAGCTGTCCGCCGTCGGGCTGCCCGCCGCCTTCGTCCCGCTGCCCATCGGCAACGGCGAGCAGCGGCTCAACGCCCAGCCGCTGGTCAACGCCGGCGGCGGCCTGCTGGTCGACGACGCCCAGCTGACCCCGGAGTGGGTGCAGAACAACGTGCTCCCGGTCCTGGGCGATCCGCACCGGCTGTACGAGATGTCCCGCTCGGCCGCGGAGTTCGGCCGCCGGGACGCCGACGAGCTGCTGGTCGGCATGGTCTACGAGGCGATCGAGCAGCACCGCAAGTAGCGGACGAGAGAAGGCGGAGAGCGTGGCCGGACCGACCACCGCCAAACGCGGCGCGACCACGTCACCGTCCGGTCCGCCTCCGCCGCCGTCCGGTGCCCGGCGCTTCCGGCTGCCGCGCCCGCGGCTGCGCCGGCCGGGCCGCCGCGGTGTGATCATCATCGCGGTCCTGGCGGCGCTGCTCGGCGGTTTCGCCGCCTGGGTGCTCTACGGCTCCAACTGGCTGCGGCTGGAGAGCGTCCGGGCCACCGGCACCGACGTGCTCACCCCGCAGGAGGTGGTCGCCGCCGCGTCCGCGCCGCTGCACACCCCGCTCGCCTCCGTGGACACCGACGCGGTCGAACGCCGGCTGCTGGCCCGGCTCCCGCGGCTCAAGCGGGTCGAGGTCACCCGGTCCTGGCCGCACACCCTCGGTCTGGAAGTGACCGAGAGGACGCCGAAACTGCTGCTGCAAACGAACGGGAAGTTCGTGGAAGTGGACAGCGAGGGCGTCCGGTTCGCCACGGTGGCCCGTGCGCCCAAGGGCGTACCGCTTCTGAAGATGACCGTTTCCGACACACCGGGTCTGCGACGTTTCGGAACCGGCCGTTTGCTGCGCGCCGCGGTCGCCGTCGCCCAGGACCTCCCGGCCGCCGTCCGCCCGGAGGTCCGCACCGTCCGGGTGCGCTCCTACGACTCCATCACCCTCGAACTCGCAGGTGGCCGCACGGTGCTGTGGGGCAGCCGCGAGCAGGGCGCCGAAAAGGCGAAGGTGCTGGCCGCGCTGCTGAAGGCGGCGCGTGACGCGCGCCACTTCGACCTCTCGGTCCCCAGCGCGCCCGCGGTGTCCGGGAGTTGACGTACTGCGACGCAGGCCAGCACCCTGGATGGCTACGACTATGGGTGATCACATAGGGTGAAAAGAAAAACGGGAGGTTCGGCGTGTTCGTTGAACGCGCGCGCCTTGTCGACTTAGTGTCTCGTTCCAAAGGGACCGTGGAACCAGGAGCACAGGCACAGTAACCCTAAACTTCAGGGTTAGGGTTCGGGTCGGCAGAGACGGACCACCCCTTCGGCATCAGTCGGCGTCCACACGCAATGTGCGGCGACGACACGTAAATCGAGGCGAGAGGCCTTCGACGTGGCAGCACCGCAGAACTACCTCGCAGTCATCAAGGTCGTCGGCATCGGCGGCGGTGGCGTCAACGCCATCAACCGGATGATCGAGGTCGGGCTCAAGGGCGTCGAGTTCATCGCGATCAACACCGATGCGCAGGCGTTGCTGATGAGCGACGCCGACGTCAAGCTCGACGTCGGCCGCGAGATGACGCGCGGACTCGGCGCCGGCGCCAACCCCGACGTGGGCCGCAAGGCGGCCGAGGACCACCGCGAGGAGATCGAGGAGGTCCTCAAGGGGGCCGACATGGTCTTCGTGACCGCGGGCGAGGGCGGCGGCACCGGCACCGGCGGTGCCCCGGTCGTCGCCAACATCGCCCGCTCCCTGGGCGCCCTGACGATCGGTGTGGTCACCCGGCCGTTCACCTTCGAGGGCCGCCGCCGCGCCAACCAGGCCGAGGACGGCATCGCCAGCCTTCGCGAAGAGGTCGACACCCTCATCGTGATCCCCAACGACCGTCTGCTGTCCATCTCGGACCGCCAGGTGAGCGTGCTCGACGCGTTCAAGTCCGCGGACCAGGTGCTGCTGTCGGGTGTCCAGGGCATCACCGACCTGATCACCACCCCGGGCCTGATCAACCTCGACTTCGCCGACGTCAAGTCCGTGATGTCCGAGGCCGGCTCGGCGCTGATGGGCATCGGCTCGGCGCGCGGCGACGACCGTGCGGTGGCCGCCGCGGAGATGGCGATCTCCTCGCCGCTCCTGGAGGCGTCGATCGACGGCGCCCGCGGTGTGCTGCTCTCCATCTCCGGCGGCTCCGACCTCGGCCTCTTCGAGATCAACGAGGCCGCGCAGCTGGTCAGCGAGGCCGCGCACCCCGAGGCCAACATCATCTTCGGCGCGGTCATCGACGACGCGCTGGGTGACGAGGTCCGGGTGACCGTCATCGCCGCGGGCTTCGACGGCGGCCAGCCGCCGGCCCGGCGCGACGCCCAGCAGGCCGGTATGCCGGCCCCGAAGCGCGAGGAACCCGCCCCGGCACCGGCCCGGGCGGCGGCCCCGGCCGAACCGCCGCGCACCGCCCCGTCCTTCGGCGGCCTCGGCACCCTCCCGCCGGTCCGGGAGGAGGCCCCGGAACGGTCCGAGACCCCGCCGCTCGGTGAGGTCCCGGCCCCGCCGTCCGGCGGCCCGTCGGTCCCCCCGGCCCGTCCGTACTCCGACGCCGCGGCCGAGGAGCTGGACGTCCCCGACTTCCTGAAGTGATGTAAAGCACCGACGTGATAGGGCAACAGCACCACGTGAGCGGCGCGCACTTCGCCTTCACCGACAGGTGGGGCGGGGTGAGCGCCGCTCCGTATGAGCAGCTCAACCTCGGCGGCGCGGTGGGCGACGACCCCGCGGCCGTCCGTACCAATCGCGAACGCGCGGCCCGCGCGCTGGGTCTCGACCCGGCCGCGGTGGTCTGGATGAACCAGGTCCACGGCCGGGACGTGGCGGTGGTCGACGGACCCTGGACCGGGGACCCGGTCCCCTCCGTGGACGCGCTGGTCACCACCCGCCGCGGACTGGCCCTGGTCGTACTGACCGCGGACTGCACCCCGGTCCTGCTGGCCGACCCGGTCGCCGGGGTCGCGGGCGCCGCGCACGCCGGCCGGCCGGGCCTGGTCGCCGGGGTGGTCCCCGCGGTCCTCGCCGCCATGACCGGGCTGGGCGCCGAGCCCTCCCGGATCCTGGCCTACACCGGGCCGTCGGTCTGCGGCCGCTGCTACGAGGTCCCCGAGGCGATGCGCGCCGAGGTCGCCGCGGTGGTGCCGGAGAGCCGGTCGACCACCTCCTGGGGCACCCCGGCGGTGGACGTCACCGCGGGTGTGCGGGCCCAACTCGCCGCGGGCGGCGTGCAGTTGCGGGAGCAATCGGCGATCTGCACCCGGGAGTCGGCGGACCACTACTCCTACCGACGCGACCGCACGACCGGGCGGCTCGCCAGCTACGTATGGCTCGGGGGCGCCCCCGGAGAGGCTGTGCTGTGACCGACGACCGCAGAACGCAACTGGCCGACAACCTCGCGCGGGTGGAGGATCGTATCTCCACCGCCTGTGCCAAGGCCGGCCGGGCCCGTGACGAGGTGCAGCTCATCGTCGTCACCAAGACCTACCCGGCGAGCGACGTCCGGCTGCTGGCGGAGCTGGGGGTGCGCCAGGTCGCGGAGAACCGCGATCAGGAAGCGGCCCCGAAGGCGGCGGAATGTGCCGATCTGCCGCTGACTTGGCACTTCGTCGGTCAATTGCAGACCAACAAGGTGCGCTCGGTGGCCCGCTACGCCGGGGTCGTCCAGTCCGTCGACCGCCCCCGGCTCGCCACCGCGCTCTCCAAGGAGGCGGTCCGCGCCGGCCGCGAGCTGGGATGCCTGATCCAGGTGGCGTTCGACGTCGCACCGGGGCAGGACGGGCGGGTCACCGGGGACCGCGGCGGGGTGGCGCCGGAGGGCGTCGCGGAACTCGCCGACGTGATCGCCGGCGCCCAAGGGCTGCGCCTGGACGGGCTGATGACGGTCGCGCCGCTGGCCGGACCGTACGCCGGACGTCAACGCGCCGCTTTCGAGCGGCTCATGGAAATCTCATCCGACCTGCGAGCGAACCATCCTGCTGCCACCATGGTCTCAGCAGGTATGAGCGCGGACCTGGAGGACGCCGTGGCGGCCGGGGCGACACATGTGCGCATCGGCACCGCGGTACTCGGAGTCCGACCACGGCTCGGGTAACGTCGCCAAGCAAGTCGGACCACAGCACAAAATATGGTCATTCCCGCAGGAAGCGGGGCAGGCCGAGTGGATCCAGGGCCCCCGGTGACGGAGCCGATCCACCACAGAGCGGAGGACGCAGAGAATGGCCGGCGCGATGCGCAAGATGGCGGTCTACCTCGGCCTCGTGGAGGACGATGGGTACGACGGCCGGGGGTTCGACCCCGACGACGAGTTCGAGCCCGAGCTTGACCCGGAGCCCGACCGGGGACGGCGGCAACAGCACCAAGTGCAGGCCGAGACGCGCCCGGAGCGGGAGGAACCGGTCCGCGCCGCGGCCCCGCCCGCACCACGTGAACCCGCCCCGCTCGCCGCGGAAAGCGGACGACCCGCGCGTATCGCCCCCGTGGCATCCATCACACCCGAACGTCCGAACCTGGAGAAGAACGCACCGGTGATCATGCCCAAAGTTGTGTCCGAGCGGGAGCCTTACCGCATCACCACACTGCACCCCCGGACCTACAACGAAGCCCGTACCATCGGGGAACACTTCCGTGAGGGCACTCCGGTGATCATGAATCTCACGGAGATGGACGACACGGACGCGAAGCGACTTGTCGACTTTGCGGCCGGTCTGGTCTTCGGACTGCACGGGAGTATTGAGCGGGTGACGCAGAAGGTGTTCCTGCTGTCTCCTGCTAACGTCGATGTCACGGCGGAGGACAAGGCCCGTATCGCAGAGGGCGGGTTCTTCAACCAGAGCTGAGACGCAACACCGGGCACACCAGGGCCGCTAAGGTCACCACAGGAGCAAGGGGAGAGGGACGCGCGAGATGAGCATCGCTGGTCAGGTGATCTACATCGCGCTGTACTGCTTCCTGATCCTGCTGATCTTCCGCCTGGTGATGGACTATGTCTTCCAGTTCGCCCGTTCATGGCAACCCGGCAAGGCGATGGTGGTGATTCTTGAGGCCACCTACACTGTCACCGATCCGCCACTCAAGCTTCTGCGGCGGGTCATCCCGCCGCTGCGTCTCGGGGGCGTGGCGCTCGACCTGTCCTTCTTCGTATTGATGATCATCGTCTACATCCTGATCACCGTCGTGAGGTCGGTGTTGTTGGTGTGAACGATACGGTCTTGCCGATTGCCGACGACTACGTTGAGGTGAAGTAGAGATGCCGTTGACCCCCGAGGACGTGCGGAACAAGCAGTTCACGACCGTCCGCCTCCGAGAAGGCTATGACGAGGACGAGGTCGATGCCTTCCTCGACGAGGTCGAGGCCGAACTGACCCGCCTGCTCCGGGAGAACGAGGATCTGCGGGCCAAGCTGGCCGCCGCCACCCGGGCCGCCGCGCAGAACCAGCAGCAGGGTCTGCGCAAGGGGCCCGACCAGCAGCAGGAGCAGCAGCAGCGGCCGGGGGCCCCGGTGCCCGCCGCCATATCCGGTCCGCAGCCGGTTCCGCCGCAGCAGCAGGGGATGGGTGGCCCGCCCCAACTGCCCGGTGGTGCACCGCAGCTGCCTCCCGGTCCCGGTGGCCACGGTCCGCAGGGCCCGCACGGTCCCGGCCCGATGGGCCAGGGCGGCCCGCTGGGCGGTCCGATGGGCGGCCCCGGACAGCAACTGCCGCAGGCCCCCCAGCAGCAGGGCGGCCCCGGTGGTGACAGCGCGGCCCGCGTGCTGTCGCTGGCACAGCAGACCGCCGACCAGGCGATCGCGGAGGCCCGTTCCGAGGCCAACAAGATCGTCGGCGAGGCGCGCAGCCGTGCCGAGGGCCTGGAGCGGGACGCCCGCGCCAAGGCCGACGCGCTGGAGCGGGACGCGCAGGAGAAGCACCGCGTGGCGATGGGCTCGCTGGAGTCGGCCCGCGCGACGCTGGAGCGCAAGGTCGAGGACCTGCGCGGCTTCGAGCGCGAGTACCGCACCCGCCTGAAGTCGTACCTGGAGAGCCAGCTGCGCCAGCTGGAGAACCAGTCCGACGACTCGCTGGCCCCGCCGCGGACCCCGGCGACCGCCTCGCTGCCGCCGTCCCCGTCGATGGCGTCGGCCGGTGCGGGCACCATGGGCGGCAACCACACCATGGGCGGCAACCAGTCCATGGGCGGCAGCCACTCGATGAGCAGCCCGTCCAGCGGTGGCCCGTCGTACGGCGGCCAGCAGCAGATGTCGCCGGCGATGACCCAGCCGATGGCACCGGTGCGGCCGCAGGGCCCGTCGCCGATGCAGCAGACGCCGTCGCCGATGCGCGGCTTCCTCATCGACGAGGACGACAACTGACGGAGGGCTGCCGCCGGTAGGCGCCTCACGTCGGCAATCAGGGCCGGGCCCCGAGGGATTCCCTCGGGGCCCGGCCCTGTTCCGTGCCGTCGTCCGGGCGGGGGGCGCGGCGGTGGTGCGCGGGGGGCGGAGAAGAGCGCGGGCCCCGGCGCCTGGTGCGCCGGGGCCCGCTCGTGCTCTGCCGTGCTTCCGTGCTCCGTTACGCCTTGCGGAGGTGGAAGGTCAGGGACAGCGCCTCGTCGGTGAAGGCCGGGCCGAAGGACCCGTCCGGCTCGCCGGTGGCGAAGTCGGTGGCCAGCACCTCCTCGGCGATCAGCGCGGCGTGGTCGGCCAGCGCCGTGCGCACCTCGTCGTCGGTGGCCGTCCAGCGCAGGGCGATCCGGTCGGCGACGTCCAGGCCGCTGTTCTTGCGGGCCTCCTGGATCAGCCGGATCGCGTCCCGGGCCAGGCCGGCGCGGCGCAGCTCGGGGGTGATCTCCAGGTCCAGCGCGACCGTGGCGCCCGCGTCGGAGGCCACCGACCAGCCCTCGCGCGGGGTTTCGGTGATGATGACCTCTTCCGGGGTGAGGGCGACGGTCTCGCCGTCCACCTCGACGCTCGCCGTGCCCTCGCGCAGCGCGAGCGAGAGGGCGGCGGCGTCCGCGGCGGCGATGGCCTTGGCGACCGCCTGGACGCCCTTGCCGAACCGCTTGCCCAGGGCGCGGAAGTTGGCCTTGGCGGTGGTGTCCACCAGGGAGCCGCCCACCTCGGACAGCGACGCCAGCGAGCTGACGTTGAGCTCCTCGGCGATCTGGGCGCGCAGGTCCTCGGAGAGGTCCGCGAAGCCGTGCGCGCCGACCAGCGCGCGGGACAGCGGCTGGCGGGTCTTCACACCGGACTCGGCGCGGGTGGCGCGGCCCAGCTCGACCAGCCGGCGCACCAGCTGCATCTGCGCGGAGAGCGCCGGGTCGATCAGCTCCCGGTCGGTCTCCGGCCAGGTGGCCAGGTGCACCGAGTCCGGGGCGTCCGGGGTGACCGGGACGACCAGGTCCTGCCAGACCCGCTCGGTGATGAACGGGACGAGCGGGGCCATCAGCCGGGTGACCGTCTCGATCACGTCGTGCAGGGTGCGCAGCGCGGCCGCGTCGCCCTGCCAGAAGCGGCGGCGGGAGCGGCGGACGTACCAGTTGGAGAGGTCGTCGACGAACGCGGACAGCAGCTTGCCGGCGCGCTGGGTGTCGTAGCTCTCCAGGGCCTCGGTGACACCGTCGACCAGGGTGTTCAGCTCGCCGAGCAGCCAGCGGTCCAGCAGCGGGCGGGCGGCCGGGGCCGGGTCGGCCGCGGACGGGGCCCAGCCGGCGGTGCGGGCGTAGAGCGCCTGGAAGGCGACGGTGTTCCAGTACGTCAGCAGGGTCTTGCGGACGACTTCCTGGATGGTGTTGTGGCCGACCCGGCGGGCCGACCAGGGGGAGCCGCCGGCCGCCATGAACCAGCGGACCGCGTCGGCGCCGTGCTGGTCCATCAGCGGGATCGGCTGGAGGATGTTGCCCAGGTGCTTGGACATCTTCCGGCCGTCCTCGGCGAGGATGTGGCCCAGGCAGACCACGTTCTCGTAACTGGACTTGTCGAAGACCAGGGTGCCGACGGCCATGAGGGTGTAGAACCAGCCGCGGGTCTGGTCGATCGCCTCGGAGATGAACTGCGCGGGGTAGCGCTTCTCGAACAGCTCCTTGTTGCGGTACGGGTAGCCCCACTGCGCGAACGGCATCGAGCCGGAGTCGTACCAGGCGTCGATGACCTCGGGGACGCGGGTGGCGGTGAGCGCGCAGCCCTCGTGGGTGCAGCCGAAGGTGATCTCGTCGATGTACGGGCGGTGCGGGTCCAGGCCGGACTGGTCGGTGCCGGTCAGCTCGGTCAGCTCGGCGAGCGAGCCGACGCAGGTCAGGTGGCCCTCCTCGCAGCGCCAGATGGGCAGCGGGGTGCCCCAGTAGCGGTTGCGGGAGAGCGCCCAGTCGATGTTGTTGTTCAGCCAGTCGCCGAACCGGCCGTGCTTGACCGACTCGGGGAACCAGTTGGTGCGCTCGTTCTCCCGCAGCAGGGCGTCCTTGACCGCGGTGGTGCGGATGTACCAGGACGGCTGGGCGTAGTAGAGGAGCGCGGTGTGGCAGCGCCAGCAGTGCGGGTAGCTGTGCTCGTAGGCGAGGTGGCGGAAGAGCAGGCCGCGCGCGTCGAGGTCGGCAACCAGGGCCTCGTCGGCCTTCTTGAAGAACTGGCCGCCGACGAGCGGGAGCTGCTCCTCGAAGGTGCCGTCCGGGCGGACCGGGTTGACCACGGGCAGCCCGTAGCCGCGGCAGGTCTTGAGGTCGTCCTCACCGAAGGCGGGGGCCTGGTGCACCAGGCCGGTGCCGTCGTCGGTGGTGACGTACTCGGCGTTGACGACGAAGTGGGCGCCGTCCAGCTCGACGAAGGAGAAGGGGCGGTCGTAGGACCAGCGCTCCATCTCGCGGCCGGTGAACGTCTCGCCGGTGGCCGTCCAGCCCTCGCCCAGCGCCTTCTCCAGCAGCGGCTCGGCGACGACCAGCCGCTCGGTGCCGTCGGTGGCGACGACGTAGGTGACGTCGGGGTGGGCGGCGACGGCGGTGTTGGAGACCAGGGTCCAGGGGGTGGTCGTCCAGACCAGGAGGGCGGCCCTGCCGGCCAGGGGGCCGGAGGTCAGCGGCAGGCGGACGAAGACCGAGGGGTCCACGACGGTCTCGTAGCCCTGCGCCAGCTCGTGGTCGGACAGGCCGGTGCCGCAGCGCGGGCACCAGGGGGCGACGCGGTGGTCCTGGACCAGCAGGCCCTTGGTGAAGATCTCCTTCAGCGACCACCACACCGACTCGATGTAGTCGGGGTCCATGGTGCGGTACGGGGCGTCCAGGTCGGTCCAGTACCCCATCCGCGTGGTCAGCTCGGCGAAGGCGTCGGTGTGCCGGGTCACCGACTCGCGGCACTTGGCGTTGAACTCGGCGATGCCGTACGCCTCGATGTCCTTCTTGCCGTTGAAGCCCAGCTCCTTCTCGACGGCCAGCTCGACCGGGAGGCCGTGGCAGTCCCAGCCGGCCTTGCGGTCGACGTGGTAGCCGCGCATGGTGCGGAACCGGGGGAAGACGTCCTTGAAGACGCGGGCCTCGATGTGGTGCGCGCCGGGCATGCCGTTGGCCGTCGGGGGGCCCTCGTAGAAGACCCACTCGGGGCGGCCCTCGGACTGCTGGAGGGTGCGGGCGAAGACCTTGCGCTCCTGCCAGAAGTCGAGCACCGCGTGCTCAAGGGCGGGCAGGTCGACCTGGGCTGGTACCGGGCGGTACTGGGGCGTGGGACTCATCGGTTCCTCCGGCGGACACCTGGTGCGTTCTCCGACCGGAGGGACGAGAGCGTCGGCTCCCGCGGTACCACCCTCCTTGGCGGCGCTGTCCGCACCGCCCCCTCATTGGGATCGCGCTGCCGGTTCTACTCGCCCGCGGTCCGGGGCTTTCTTCCGGCGGCTCCGGGCTGATCTTCACGTCAGGCACACCCCCGGGCTCGCACCGTCCCCGGGTCGCTGCTGGCTGCGTATGACGCTACTCGTCCCATCGACGCCTTTCGCTCCGCCCAGTGTAAAGGCCCGCGCGCGGCGCGGCCGACCGGATTCCGGGCGGCCGGGGCCCGGTGGCGGGTGACCCGAATGCCGATCCGTGCAGAGCAGGGCATTCCGGTCGGATTACGACGCAGGAAGCGGGGCACAACCGAGGCAGACCGGGCGTACGGCCCCGGCGGCGGGGTGGCCGGGCGGTGCGTCCCGTTGCCGCGTGCCGTGCGGCGATTTATCGTTCCCGCACGATTCGCGCACAAGATCACATATGTGAAGGGGTCGCGGCCATGGTGGCGAAGAAGACCGCCGCGGAGAAGACCACGACGTCCGCCGGGCCCGCTGACGAGGACGTCGTGAAGCAGTCCGGCCACGAGGAGGCGGCCGCCCCGAAGAAGGCGGCGAAGAAGGCGCCGGCGAAGAAGGCGGTCGCCGGGAAAGCGGCCGTGAAGAAGGCGGCGGCGAAGAAGACGGCAGGGTCAGGGAAGCGAGCGGCCGGGCAGGAAGCGGCCGGGGAGACGGGAGCCGGGACGATGGTGGCGAAGAAGACGGCGGCCGCACCGGCCTCCGCGCCGGGCGCGGACTCCGCGGCGCCCCCGGCCCGTGCCCTCGCGGACCCCGGGGAGCTGGCGGTCCGGCCGGGGGAGGACCCGTGGACGTCCGCGGAGGTGGACGAGGCGCGGGGCGCCCTGAAGGGCGAGGTGGTCCGGCTGCGGGCGGAGATCACCGCCGCCGAGGACGCCATCGCCGGGCTGATGCGGGACTCCGGCGACGGCGCGGGCGACGACGAGGCGGACACCGGCACCAAGAACATCACCCGCGAGCACGAGCTGGCGCTGGCCTCCAACGCCCGCGAGATGCTGCACCAGACCGAGCGCGCCCTCGGCCGGCTGGACGCCGGCACGTACGGCGTGTGCGAGAACTGCGGCAAGCCGATCGGCAAGGCCCGGATGCAGGCGTTCCCGCGGGCGACGCTGTGTGTGGAGTGCAAGCAGAAGCAGGAGCGGCGCTGACCGGTGCCGCGGCGGGCGTGGCGGGGCGGCACCGGCCGGCCCGCCCGCACGGGGGTGTGCCGTAGTCTCGGGGGCAGCCGGGCACGGCCCGGCGGCGGACTCGACGGGCTGAGGGACACACACGTGGCAGAGGCGGAGCGCATCACCGGTACGCCGGAATCCGAGCCGGGTTCCGGGGCGGATCCCGCGGCGGGATCCGAGGGGGGACGGCCGGCGGAGGGCGAGCGGCCCACCGCCCGCGGCAAGCGGCGGATCGCCGCCCTGCTGCTGGTGGCCGCGGTGGTCTACCTGCTCGACCTGGGCAGCAAGCTCGCGGTGGTCGCCAAGCTGGAGCACCACGCGCCGGTGGAGGTCATCGGGACGCTGCTTCAGTTCAGCGTGATCCGCAACCGCGGGGCGGCCTTCGGCTTCGGGCAGGCCCTGACGGTGTTCCTGACGATCATCGCCGCGGTGGTGATCGTGGTGATCTTCCGGATCGCCCGCAAGCTCTACAGCCTGCCCTGGGCGATCGCGCTGGGCCTGCTGCTGGGCGGCGCGTTCGGCAACCTCACCGACCGGATCTTCCGCGCGCCGGGCGTCTTCCAGGGCGGGGTGGTGGACTTCATCGCCCCGGCGCACTTCGCGGTCTTCAACCTCGCCGACTCCGCGATCGTCTGCGGCGGCGTGCTGATCGTGCTGCTGTCCTTCCGGGGGCTGGACCCGGACGGGACGGTCCACCGGGACTGACGGACCGGTGCCGGGCCCGCCGGTCCGGGCCCGGGCCGGGCAGTGGTGCGGGACTGCCATACTCGTGGGGTGAGCACGCTTCCCGAGATCCGCACCCTGCCCGTACCGGACGGCCTGGAAGGCGAGCGCGTGGACGCCGCGCTGGCCCGTATGTTCGGCTTTTCCCGGACGAAGGCGGCCGAGCTCGCCTCGGCCGGCAAGGTCCGGGTCGACGGCTCCGAGGTGATGAAGTCCGAGCGGGTGCGCGGGGGTGCCTGGCTGGAGGTCGAGATGCCGGCGGCCGCGGCGCCGGTGGAGATCGTCGCCGAGCCCGTCGAGGGCATGGAGATCGTGCACGACGACGCGGACGTCGTGGTGATCAGCAAGCCCGTCGGGGTGGCCGCGCACCCCAGCCCCGGCTGGAGCGGCACCACCGTGATCGGCGGGCTGGCCGCGGCCGGCTACCGGATCTCCACGTCCGGCGCCGCCGAGCGGCAGGGCATCGTGCACCGGCTGGACGTCGGCACCTCCGGCCTGATGGTCGTCGCCAAGTCGGAGCGGGCGTACACCTCGCTGAAGCGGCAGTTCAAGGAGCGGGTGCCGGACAAGCGGTACCACGCGCTGGTGCAGGGCCACCCGGACCCGCTGAGCGGCACCATCGACGCCCCCATCGGGCGGCACCCGAACCACGACTACAAGTGGGCGGTCACCGCCGACGGCAAGCCGTCGGTCACGCACTACGACCTCATCGAGGCGTTCCGGGCCGCGAGCCTGCTGGACATCAAGCTGGAGACCGGGCGGACGCACCAGATCCGGGTGCACATGTCCGCGCACCGGCACCCGTGCGTCGGCGACCTGACGTACGGCGCGGACCCCACGCTCGCCAAGCGGCTGGGGGTGGCACGGCAGTGGCTGCACGCGGTGCGGCTGGGCTTCGAGCACCCCTCGGACGGCAGCTGGGTGGAGTTCGAAAGCGCGTATCCGGACGACCTCCAGCACGCGCTGGACACCGTCCGGGAGGAGAGCTACTGATCCGGACCGGTTCGCCGGCCCCGCGGGGGCGGCGGCTGAGCGGCGAAACGGTCATCTGACCACTGCATGGCAGGCTTGGGACGGAAAGTGATCGAGAACGACCGTCCCGGAGCGTAGCCACCGTGGATCAGTTGGCCCTGCTGTTCGTTCTGCTCCTCGGAGCGGTGGTGATGGTGCCGCTCGGCGACCGGCTGGGCCTGCCCTCGCCGGTGCTGATGACGCTGGCCGGCGCGGTACTGGCGCTGCTGCCGTTCGTGCCCAACGTCCAGATCCCGCCCGAGTACATCCTGCCGATCGTGCTGCCGCCGCTGCTCTACGCGGCCGTGCAGCGCACCTCCTGGCGGCAGTTCACCGCCAATCTGCGGCCGATCTTCCTGCTCGCGGTGGCGCTGGTGTTCGCCACCACGGCGGCGGTCGCCGCGGTCGCGCACGCCGTGGTGCCGGGGATGCCGGTGGCCGCCGCGGTGGTCCTCGGCGCGCTGGTGGCCCCGCCCGACCCGGTCGCCGCCACCGCGGTCGCCGGCAAGCTGGGGCTGCCCCGCCGGATGGTCTCCATCCTGGAGGGCGAGGGGCTGTTCAACGACGTCACCGCGATCGTGCTGTACCACGTCGCGCTGGCCGCGGTGATCAGCGGCAGCTTCTCGGTGCCCGGTGCGCTCGGCTCGTTGGTGCTCTCCGCGGTCGTCGCCATAGCGGTCGGCCTGGTGCTGGGCTGGGTGACGAACAAGCTGATGGGGCTGCTCGGCGACCCCACGCTCCAGATCGGGCTGACGCTGCTGGTGCCGTTCGTGGCGTACGTGCTGGCCGAGGAGTTCCAGGGCTCGGGCGTGCTGGCGGTGCTGACCACCGCGCTGTTCCTGGCCGAGTACGCGGTCGACCCGGACGACGTGCTGGGCCGGCTGGCCGGCTACACCTTCTGGGAGGTCGTCGACACCCTCGTCACCGGTGTCGCCTTCGGGCTGATCGGCCTGGAGCTGCACAACATCTTCGGGGCCGCGTCCGGCCGCTGGGGCGCGATGCTCGGCGCCGGTGCCGCCGTGGTCGCGGTGGTGGTCGCGGTGCGCCTGCTGTGGCTGCTGCCCGCCGCCTGGCTCGCCAAGCGGATGCACCGGCGCCGGGACTACGACGAGGACATCCCGATGAGCTGGCGCGAGACGGTCATCATGTGGTGGTCCGGGATGCGCGGGGTGGCCTCGGTGGCGCTGGCCCTGGCCATCCCCTTCGGGGTGGACGGCGGGCCCTTCCCGGCCCGCGACGAGATCCTCTTCATCGCCTTCGCGGTGGTGCTCTCCACCCTCGTCGTCCAGGGGCTGACGCTGCCCTGGCTGGTGCGCAGGCTGCGGGTGCGGGCCGACTCCGACGCCGCGGACGCGCTGGAGCGGGAGCTGGCCGTCCGGGTCATCAAGGCGTCCAAACGGCGGCTGAAGGAGATCCTGGAGGTCGAGGAGGTGGCCGACGAGGTCGCCGACCAACTGGCCCGCCGCGCCTACGACATCGGGGCCCGGATCGCGCCGGACATCGTCGACGACGAGCGGCGCGAGCTGTTCGAGAAGCGGATCTCCCGGATGCAGAAGGTCCAGCGGATCCAGGGCGAGATGCTCTCGGCGGCCCGCCACGAGGTGCTCTCGGCCCGCAGCGAGCCGGGCGCCGACCCGGAGGTCGTCGACCGGGTGCTGCGCAACCTCGACATGCGGAGCCTGCGGGCCGCGCCCTAGTAGGCGGCCGGCTCAGCGCTCCCGGCCGCCGTCCGGGCCGTCCCCGGCGGACGGCGCCGGGGCGGTGGCGATGCGCGGGAGCGCGTAGGCGTGCTCGGCGCGCAGCCAGTCGAGCATCCGCTCGCGGACCTGGCAGCGTACCGTCCACAGGGCGTCCGCGTCCCGGGCGGTGACCAGGGCGCGCACCACGATGGTGGACGGGGTGGTGTCGGTGACCACCAGGCTCCAGGCCCGGCCGTCCCACTCCGGGCTCTCCTGGAGCAGCTCGTGCAGGTGCTGGCGCATCTTCTCCACCGGGGCGGAGTGGTCGAGGTGGAAGAAGACCGTGCCGGTCATCTGGGCGCCGCCGCGCGACCAGTTCTCGAACGGCTTGCTGGTGAAGTACGACACCGGCATGGTGATGCGGCGCTCGTCCCAGGTCCGCACGCTCAGAAAAGTCAGGGTGATCTCCTCGACCGTGCCCCACTGGCCGTCCACGACCACGGTGTCCCCGATGCGCACCATGTCGCCGAACGCGATCTGGAGTCCGGCGAAGAGGTTGCCGAGCGTGGACTGGGCGGCGATACCGGCGACGATGCCGACCAGTCCGGCCGACGCCAGCACCGAGGTCCCCACCGCCCGCATCTGCGGGAACGTGAGCAGCATCGAGGCGGCCGCGACGACGATCACCGCGGCGGTGACCACCCGCTGGATCAGCGTCACCTGGGTCCGCACCCGGCGCACCCGCGCCGCGTCCCGCGCCCCGGCCGCGTACCGGGCGTACGACGACTCCACTATGGCCGCCGAGGCCCGCACCAGCAGCCAGGCGGTGGCGGCTATCAGCACCAGCGTCAGCGCCTGGCCGATGCCCGCCTCGTGGTGGACCACCACCGGGATGCGGGTCTGGTCGTACGAGCCGAGCAGCAGGGCCGCGGCCAGCAGTGCCTGGAGCGGTATCCGGCAGCGCCGCAGCAGGCCCCACAGCGGGGTCTCCGGGTGCCGGTGGTCCATCCGCTGTAGGGCGCGGTCGATCAGCCAGACCAGCAGCACGGTGAGGGCGGTCGACCCGCCGATGACGATGACGGGGCGCAGCACGGCCTCCAGGGACACAGGACTCCTCCTCGGTGGGTGTGCTCGGCCGGTATCGCCGACCGTAACTGGCACGATGGGGGCGAAGCGATCCAACCCAGGGAAGTGTGATGTCTGTGCCCGCCTCCACCGAGCCCGCATCCAGCGGGTACCCCACCATCGTGCTGTTCCACTCGGTGTGCGGACTGCGCCCCGCGGTGCACGCCGGCGCGGACCGGCTGCGGGCCGCGGGGCACGAGGTGATCGTCCCCGATCTGTTCGGCGGCCGGACCGCCGACTCGGTCCCCGACGGCATCGTGATCAAGGACGAGATCGGCAAGGACGAGCTGCTGCGCCGCGCCGTCGCGGCCGCCGCCCCGTACTCCGACCGCGGGCTGGTCTACGCCGGCTTCTCCTTCGGCGGCGCGGTCGCGCAGAACCTCGCGCTGGCCGACGACAAGGCCCGCGGCCTGCTCCTGCTGCACGGCACCTCCGACCTCCCCGAGGACGCCTCGGCCGAGGACCTGCCGGTGCAGCTGCACGTCGCCGACCCCGACCCGTACGAGCCGCACGACTGGCTGAACGCCTGGTACCTGCGGATGCGCCGGGCCGGGGCGGACGTCGAGGTGTTCCGGTACGCCGGCGCCGGCCACCTCTTCACCGACCCGGAGCTGCCGGACCACGACGCGGAGGCGGCGGAGCGGGCGTGGAAGGTGGCGCTGGGGTTCCTGGCGGACCTGCCGGAGCGCGGCTGACCGGCGGCCGTCCCGCGCCGGCGGGACGGCCGGGGCGGGCGCGCGGTCAGCCGGTGGGGTCCTTCTCGCCCTTGGCGATGCCCTGGCCGCCGTCCTTGCCGGTGTCCTTGCCGCCGCCGTCCTTGCCGGCGGCCGGGCCGAACTCCTTGTCGATCATCTTGCGGAAGTTGGCCCGGGCCAGCTCGTTGTACTGGGCCTGGGTCATCTGCTGCTGCGGGATCTTGTCCATCGTCAGCTTCTTGTTGCCGTGCATGAAGGTGGGCGTACCGCGGACGCCCTTGCGCCCGAAGAGGGCGGTCATCTCCATCGCCCAGCGGTCGTAGGTGCCGCTCCTGACCGCCTTCTCGAAGGCGGCGTTCGCCTTCAGCTCCGGCACGTCGGCGGCCGCCTTCAGCAGCTCGGAGTCCTTGGCGTAGAGGTCCTCGCGCTCGTCGGGGTGGTACTTGGCCGAGTACAGCGCCGACTTGTACTTCAGGAAGGCGTCCGGGGAGACGTTCAGCGCGGCGCCCAGCGCGCTCAGCGCGTTCTTCGAGCCCTCGCCGCCCTGAAGGGTGTCGATGAAGCTGTACAGGGTGAAGCGGACCTTGAACCGCCCCTCGTGGATGTCCTTGACCAGCTCCTCGCCGGCGCTCTGCTCGAACCCCGCGCAGGCCGGGCAGCGGACGTCCTCGAAGACCTCCAGGGTCTCCTTGGCGCTCTTGTCGCCGATCAGGATCTCGGTGCCGTTCTTGCCCTGGGTGTGCGCCGGGGTGACCAGCTTCGCCTCCTTGGCGGCCTCCCAGCCGGTCGGCTCGTTCGCCTTCATCACGGCGAAGCCGATACCGCCGGCGACCGCCAGCGCGCCGACCACCGAGACCGCCACGACGAGCTGGCGGCGCAGCCGCTCCTTCTTCTTCTCCCGCTCACGCTCGGCGCGGATCCGCTCGCGGGCGGCCTGCTTGTTCGCCTGGGTGTTCCGGTTGGTCATGGGGGGTCCGATTCCTTCGGTCCTGCGCGGATGGGACGGGTGCGCCGGGAGTCTGCCATGAGCACGACGGGAAACCGGGTCAAGATTTGGCATCGGCCGGCGTGCGGGAGGCACGCCGGCCGATGCCGGTTCCGGGGGTCAGCCGGAGATCACTTCTTGAGGACCTTGTCCACCATCGCGTTGAAGTCGGCGACGGTGGAGGGCGCGACCTTGCCCTGCGGGCTGTCGGTGCCCAGCACCGTGCCGTTGAGCCGCAGCGTCGGGGTGCTGCGGACGTCCTTGTGCGAGTCGAACTCGTTCGACATCGCCATCGCCCAGGCGTCGTACGTGCCGTCCTTGACGGCCTTCTGGAAGGCGGCGTTGCCCTTCAGCGCCGGGACGGTGTCGGCCACCTTGAGCAGGTAGCTGTCGTCGGCGAACTTGTCCGGGCCGGTCTCGTCCGGGTGGAACTCCTTGGAGTACAGCGCGTACTTGTACTTCAGGAAGGCGTCCGGGGAGACGTTCAGCGCGGCGCCCAGCGCGCTCAGCGCGTTCTTCGAGCCGGTGCCCTGGAGGTTGCCGTCCAGGAAGGTGCCGATGTGGTACTGCGCCTTGTACGTGCCGTCGCTGATGTTCTTCTCCACCGTGGCGCCGACGTTCTCCTCGAAGGCGGCGCAGCCGGGGCAGCGCGGGTCCTCGAAGAGCTCCAGGGTGTTCTTGGCGTCGGACTTGCCGATGACGACGGTGGTGCCGTTGGTGCCGCTGGTGTGGGCGGGCGGGACCGGCTTGGCCTTGGCGGCCTTCGCCCAGACGTCCGGGCCCGAGCCGGTGCCGCCGTCACCGCCGGAGTTGGCGACGGCCAGGCCGATGCCGCCGGCCACCGCCAGCACCACGACGACCCCGCCGGCGACCAGCAGCTGCCGGCGGGTGCGCTCCTTCTTGGCCTGCCGCTCGCGCTCGGCGCGCAGCCGCTCGCGGGCTGCCTGCTTGTTGGCCTGGCTGTTGCGGTTGCTCATGACTGTTCTGCTCCGTCGATTCTCGTGGTCCGTGGGGTGCGTGCTGCGGGAGGCGTACGCGCCGGGCGGGCGGTACGCGGCCGCCGGGGCCCTCGGGGGCCGTCAGGCGGCGAGCGCGCAGGGCGGCCCGCGGCGGACCACGGAGTGCACGAGCAGGGGAGCGGACCGGGCGGGCGGCCCGGTCCGTACGGGGGCGGGCACCGCGCGGCGCGGCGCGGGGGTGCGGCCCAGGACCGCGGCCGCGATCAGCAGCGGCCGGAAGGCGGAACCGGCCACCGCGACGAGCAGCCGCGCCAGGGCGGCCTCGCCGCGGCGCAGCCAGGCGGCCGCCAGCAGGCCGACGGCCAGGTGCCCGGCGAGCAGCAGCAGCCAGGCCGGGGCCGGGGTGCCGCCCTCCTGGGCCAGCCGGGCCAGCGGCCCGCCGACCGGGCCGCCGCCGCAGAACAGCACCGCGCCCAGTGAGCGCAGCGGTACGGTGTGCGTCCCCTCGGTGCCGTAGCAGGTGTGCTGGCCGAGGCTGAAGACCGCGTCCGCGGCCAGCTCCAGGGGGAGCAGCAGTCCGGCGATCCGCCAGTAGCCGCGCTCGCGGCCGGCCAGTGCGTAGGCCAGGGCGAACACCGCGGCGCCGGTCGCGCCGACGGTGGCCGGCGGCAGCGGCATCCGGGAGAGCAGGACGTGGGAGGCCGACGACAGCGTCACGCACAGCGCCGCGAAGAGCGCCGCGCGCAGTGCCCGCAGGTGTGCCGCCGAGATGTCCATCGCTGCGAGTCTGCCATGCGGAAGGCGCGAGCGGCACCGGGGCCGCCGCGGGGGCCCGCGGGCGGTGGCCGGGAAGGGCCGGGCGGGGCCTCGGCGGGCACCCGCTGTCAGTGCCGGGTCGTAGACTTCGACACCGTCCCGATCCTTCGCCCGCGACCCCTTCCGACCCCCTCTTCCCGCTCCTTTCCGCCCGCCGACAACTGCCGCTTCCCGGAGGTACAGCGCCGTGGCCACCTCGTCCAGGCCCCCCTTCACGCACCTGCACGTGCACACCCAGTACTCGCTGCTGGACGGTGCGGCGCGGCTGTCCGACATGTTCAAGGCGTGCAACGACATGGGCATGACGCACATCGCCATGTCCGACCACGGGAACCTCCACGGCGCCTACGACTTCTTCCACTCCGCGAAGAAGGCCGGCGTCACCCCGATCATCGGCATCGAGGCGTACGTTGCCCCCGAGTCGCGGCGCAACAAGCGCAAGATCCAGTGGGGCCAGCCGCACCAGAAGCGCGACGACGTCTCCGGTTCCGGCGGTTACACCCACAAGACGATCTGGGCGGCGAACAGCACCGGTCTGCACAACCTCTTCCGCCTCTCCTCCGACGCGTACAAGGAGGGCTGGCTCCAGAAGTGGCCGCGGATGGACAAGGAGACCCTCTCCCAGTGGTCCGAGGGCCTGATCGCCTCCACCGGCTGCCCCTCCGGTGAGCTACAGACCCGGCTGCGCCTGGGCCAGTTCGACGAGGCGCTGAAGGCGGCGGCCGAGTACCAGGACATCTTCGGCAAGGACCGGTATTTCCTGGAGCTGATGGACCACGGCATCGAGATCGAGCGCCGGGTCCGCGACGGCCTGCTGGAGATCGGCAAGAAGCTCGGCATCCCCCCGCTGGTCACCAACGACTCGCACTACACCTACGCGCACGAGGCCACCGCGCACGACGCGCTGCTGTGCATCCAGACCGGCAAGAACCTCTCCGACCCGGACCGCTTCAAGTTCGACGGCACCGGCTACTACCTCAAGTCCACGGACGAGATGTACGCCATCGACTCCTCGGACGCCTGGCAGGAGGGCTGCCGCAACACCCTCCTGGTCGCCGAGCAGGTCGACACCACCGGCATGTTCGAGAAGCGCGACCTGATGCCGAAGTTCGACATCCCGGGGGGCTTCACCGAGGTCACCTGGTTCCAGGAGGAGGTCCGGCGCGGGATGGAGCGCCGGTATCCGGGCGGCGTCCCCGAGGACCGCGCCAAGCAGGCCGAGTACGAGATGGACGTCATCATCCAGATGGGGTTCCCGGGCTACTTCCTCGTCGTCGCCGACTTCATCATGTGGGCGAAGAACAACGGCATCGCGGTCGGCCCCGGCCGCGGCTCCGCGGCCGGCTCGATCGTCGCCTACGCCATGGGCATCACCGACCTCGACCCGATCGAGCACGGCCTGATCTTCGAGCGGTTCCTCAACCCCGAGCGCGTCTCCATGCCCGATGTCGACATCGACTTCGACGAGCGCCGGCGCGTCGAGGTGATCCGGTACGTCACCGAGAAGTACGGCGCCGACAAGGTCGCCATGATCGGCACGTACGGCAAGATCAAGGCGAAGAACGCCATCAAGGACTCCGCCCGCGTCCTGGGCTACCCGTACGCCATGGGCGACCGGATCACCAAGGCGATGCCCGCCGACGTCCTCGGCAAGGGCATCGACCTGGACGGCATCACCAACCCCGAGCACCCCCGCTACAACGAGGCGGGCGAGGTCCGGGGGATGTACGAGAACGAACCGGACGTGAAGAAGGTCATCGACACCGCCAAGGGCGTCGAGGGCCTGGTCCGGCAGATGGGCGTGCACGCGGCCGGCGTGATCATGTCCAGTGAGCCGATCATCGACCACGCCCCGGTCTGGGTGCGGCACACCGACGGCGTCACCATCACGCAGTGGGACTACCCGCAGTGCGAGTCGCTCGGCCTGCTGAAGATGGACTTCCTGGGCCTGCGCAACCTCACCATCATGGACGACGCCCTGAAGATGGTGAAGGCCAACAAGGGCATCGACCTGGAGCTGCTCTCCGTCCCGCTCGACGACCCCAAGACCTTCGAACTCCTCTGCCGCGGCGACACCCTCGGCGTCTTCCAGTTCGACGGCGGGCCGATGCGCTCGCTGCTGCGCCAGATGCAGCCCGACAACTTCGAGGACATTTCCGCCGTCTCGGCCCTGTACCGCCCGGGCCCGATGGGCATGAACTCGCACATCAACTACGCCGAGCGGAAGAACGGCCGCCAGGAGATCACCCCGATCCACCCGGAGCTGGAGGAGCCGCTCAAGGAGACCCTGGGCCTGACCTACGGCCTGATCGTCTACCAGGAGCAGGTGCAGAAGGCCGCCCAGATCATCGCCGGCTACTCGCTCGGCGAGGCCGACATCCTGCGCCGCGTGATGGGCAAGAAGAAGCCCGAGGAGCTGGCCAAGAACTTCACCATCTTCCAGGCCGGCGCCAAGAAGAACGGTTACTCCGACGAGGCCATCCAGGCCCTGTGGGACGTCCTGGTCCCGTTCGCCGGCTACGCCTTCAACAAGGCGCACTCCTCCGCGTACGGTCTGGTCACCTACTGGACCGCCTATCTCAAGGCCAACTACCCGGCCGAGTACATGTCCGCGCTGCTGACGTCCGTGCGTGACGACAAGGACAAGTCCGCGGTCTACCTCAACGAGTGCCGCCGGATGGGCATCAAGGTCCTCCCGCCGAACGTCAACGAGTCCGAGGCCAACTTCGCCGCCCAGGGCGACGACGTCATCCTCTTCGGCCTCACCGCCGTGCGGAACGTCGGCCAGAACGTCGTCGACTCGATCATCCGCTGCCGCAAGGCCAAGGGGAAGTACGCCTCGTTCCCCGACTACCTCGACAAGGTCGACGCGGTGGTCTGCAACAAGCGCACCACCGAATCGCTGATCAAGGCCGGCGCCTTCGACGAGCTGGGCCACACCCGCAAGGGGCTGACGGCGCACTACGAGTCGATGATCGACAACGTCGTCCAGGTCAAGCGCAAGGAGGCCGAGGGGCAGTTCGACCTGTTCGGCGGGATGGGCGACGACTCCGCCGACGACGGCCCCGGCTTCGGGCTGGACGTGCAGTTCTCCGAGGAGGAGTGGGACAAGACCTATCTGCTCGCCCAGGAGCGCGAGATGCTCGGTCTCTACGTCTCCGACCACCCGCTCTTCGGCCTGGAGCACGTGCTCGCCGACAAGGCGGACGCCGCCATCTCCCAGCTCACCGGCGGCGACTACTCCGACGGTTCGATCGTCACCATCGGCGGCATCATCTCCGGCCTCCAGCGCAAGATGACCAAGCAGGGCAACGCCTGGGCGATCGCCACCGTCGAGGACCTGGCCGGCTCGATCGACTGCATGTTCTTCCCGGCGACGTACCAGCTGGTGTCCACCCAACTCGTCGAGGACGCCGTGGTGTTCGTCAAGGGCCGGCTCGACAAGCGGGAGGACGTGCCGCGGCTGGTCGCCATGGAGATGATGGTCCCCGACCTCTCCGAGGCCGGCGCGGACGCCCCGGTGACGATCACCATCCCGGCGGTGAAGGTCACCCCGCCGATGGTCGAGAAGCTCGGTGAGGTGCTCAGCAGCCACCGCGGTTCCACCGAGGTCCGGATCAAGCTCCAGGGCACCCGGAAGACCACGCTGCTCCGCCTGGACCGCCACCGGGTCACCGCCGACCCGTCGTTGTTCGGCGATCTGAAGGTGCTGCTCGGCCCGTCCTGCCTGGCCGGCTGAGCCCTGATGCCGGGGCGGCCGCGCCGTCCCGGCCCCGGTACGCGACAGGGGCGCGCCCGCACGGTGCGGGCGCGCCCCTGGTGCCCTCGGCGGCGCGGCCGGCCGGGCGGCCGGTGAAGCGGCCGCACCGGGGCGTCAGTTGTGGCCGAAGCGGCGCTGGTGCTTGCGCGAGCCGTCCCCCGCACCGCCCGACGACGAGGAGTGCGAGAGGGCTTCCATCGCCGACTTCTCGGTGTGCTGCTGGCCGCGCTCGGCCTGGCTGGCCTTCGGCTGCTTCCGGTCCTTCTTGTTCTTGGCCATGATCGTGCCTCCTCGGCGGGGATCCTGGGTCGGCCGGAATCAGCCTTACACGCCGGACACTTCCCTGCATTTCGGGCAATTACCCTGGGTGATAGCGGCAGTTGCCCGCCGCGCGGCCGGCCGGCGCCGAATCCGCCACGCCGAAGATCGAGTTCGTGCAGATAACCCCCGCCCGGTCGGGCAGACTCGAAGGAAGCCGAAGAGAACTCGTGCCACGGGCCGAGCCGGGGGGACCGCACTTCAGCACCTCAGGGAAGAGGGTGGAACGTGGACCGCTGCGTCGTCCTGGTGGACGCCGGGTATCTGCTCGGTGCCGCCGCGAGCCTGCTCGCCGGAGAGCCCGCCCGGTCCCGGATCACCGTCGACCACGCCGCCCTCATCCAGGGCCTCCGGCAGCGCGCCGAGGCCGACACCGAACGGCCGCTGCTGCGGATCTACTGGTTCGACGGCGCCCCCGACCGCGTCCCGCAGCCCGAGCACCGCCGGCTGCGCGTGATGCCCCGGGTCACCGTCCGGCTCGGCGCCCTGACCCGCAGCGACGGCCGCTGGGCGCAGAAGGGCGTGGACGCCGCCATGCACGCCGAACTCACCGAACTCGCCCGCAACCGCGCCTGCTCCGACATCGTCCTGGTCACCGGCGACGGCGATCTGCTGCCGGGCCTGATGTCCGCCAAGGAGCACGGCGTCGCGGTCCACCTCTGGGCCGTCCAGGCCGCCGACGGCGACTACAACCAGTCCGAGGACCTGGTCGCCGAGGCCGACGAGCGGCGGGTGCTGGACCGGACCTGGATCACCCGCGCGGTCCGCGCCAAGGAGCTCGGCGGCGCCTGCGCCCCGCCGCCCGCCCCCCGCCCGGAGATCGCCGCGATCCTCTCCGCCCCGCTCCCGGAGACCGCGGTCGCCGCCGCGGCCGCCGCGGCCGGTTCCGGACCGGACACCGAGACCCGCTCCGCCGCCGACGGCGCCACCCGCACCGCCCCGGCCGGCGACCGGGCGGCCTCCTCCGGCGAGAACGGCTCCGGCCCCTCTCGCGGGGGCGTCCCCACCCCCAAGGACCTGGCCGTCCTCGGCCGCCCGCCCGCCGAGCGGAACGCCGACCGCAACGGCAGCCCGTCCGCCGTCACCCCCGCCGCCACCCTCCGCTGGTCCTCCGACAAGGGCTGGATCGAGCGCGGCGGGCCGCTCGGCGAGCCGGAGGCGACCGCCGGGCTGCCCACCCTCGCCCAGCTCACCAGCGCCGAGCAGCGCTGGGCCGACCGCGAGGAGGACATCACCGCGGTCAGCGGCGACCCCTTCGAGGTCGGCCAGGTCTTCGCCCGCCGCTGGACCGACCGGCTCTGCGACCCCGCCCACCTCCAGCAGCTCTCCACCGAGTACCCCCGCATCCCGCACCGCATCGACGGGGAACTGCTCCGCTACGCCGCCCGCTTCGGCCTGCTCGCCCACAAGGACGACCAGATCGACGAGCACGACCGGTACGCCATCCGGGCCGGATTCTGGCGCGAGGTGGACCTGCGCACCGCCGCCGAGCACGCCCCGGCCGACGGCTGACCGCGCCCGGGAAGCCCGCCGGAACGCTGTGCGCCGGCTGTGCGCGCCCGCCCCGCGAGGCCCCCGGGACCGCCCGGCCCGCCGGGCCGCGTACCCTCGTAGCTCGTGAAGACGGGCGCAAAACAGGTGGAGCACGGCGCGCCGGTGTGCGTCGTCCGGGACCTGGTCAAGACCTATCCCGCGCTGCGCGGGCGGCGCGGGGCCGACCGGGCGCCCGCGGTACGCGCCAGCGACGGCATCAGCCTGGACGTGCGGCGCGGCGAGATCTTCGGACTGCTCGGGCCCAACGGCGCCGGCAAGTCCACCCTGGTCCGCCAGCTGACCGGGCTGCTCCGGCCGGACGCGGGCAGTATCACCGTCCTCGGCCACGACCTGGTGCGGCACCCCGAGCGGGCCGCCCGGCTGCTGGCCTACCTCGGGCAGGAGTCGACCGCGCTGGACGAGCTGACGGTGTCCCTGGCCGTGGAGACCACCGGCCGGCTGCGCGGCCTGGACGCCCGCACGGCCCGCGCCGAGCGCGACGCGGTCCTCGGCGAGCTGGGCCTGGTGCCGCTCGCCGGGCGGGCCCTGAAGAAGCTCTCCGGCGGCCAGCGGCGGCTGGCCTGCTTCGCCACCGCGCTGATCGGCGAGCGCCCGCTGCTGGTGCTGGACGAGCCGACCACCGGGATGGACCCGGTCGCCCGGCGCGCGGTGTGGGCCGCGGTGGACCGCCGCCGCGCCGAGCGCGGCGCCACCGTCGTCCTGGTCACCCACAACGTCCTGGAGGCCGAGAGCGTCCTGGACCGGGTCGCGGTGATCGACCAGGGGCGGGTGATCGCCTGCGACACCCCCGGCCGGCTCAAGGAACTGGTGGGGGAGGAGGTCCGGCTGGAACTGGTCTGGCGGGACCGGCCCCCGCTCGACGTGCCGGAGGTCGCCGCCCTCGCGGCCGGCGCCCGCACCGCCGGCCGCCGCTGGACCCTGCGGCTCCCCGCCGACCAGGCCCGCTCGGCGGTCACCGCGGTCACCGCCGGTCCCGCCTTCGCGGCCCTGGACGACTTCACGCTGGCCACGCCGAGCCTGGAGGACGTCTACGTCACCCTGGGCGGGCGCGCGGAGGGGCTGGTGAAGGCGTGAGCCGGGACGCGTACCGACCGGACCGACGGTGTGACGAGGAAAGCTGGGTGACGGTGTGAGTGTGGTGACCGCGCGGACCGCGGAGGGGACCGCCGGACGGTCGGACGACGGCGGGCCCGCCCCGCTCGCGCCCCGGGCCCGGCTGCTGCCCGCGCTCGGCGCCGTCTACCGCGCCCAGCTCTCCCGGGCCCGGGTCGCCCGGATACCGCTGCTGTTCGTCGCCACCTTCCAGTCGGTGGGGATCATGGTCCTGCTGCGCGGGGTGGTCAGCGGCGGCGATCCGGCCTGGTCGGTGGTCTCCGGCTCCGCGGTGCTGGTGGTGGCGTTCGTCGCGCTGAACCTCCTCGCCCAGTACTTCGGCCAGCTGCGGGCCGGCGGCGGCCTGGACCACTACGCGACGCTGCCGGTGCCGCCGGCGGCCGTGGTGCTCGGCGCGGCCGCCGCCTACGCCTCGTTCACGGTGCCCGGCACGGTGGTCACCGCGGTCTTCGGCTGCCTGCTCTTCCAGCTGCCGATGGCGCACCTGTGGGTGCTGGCCGCCGTCGTCCCGCTGGCCGGGGCGGCGCTGTCCGGGCTCGGCGCGGCCCTCGGACTGCTCGCCCCGCGCCAGGAACTCGCCACCCTGGGCGGCCAGTTGGGCATGTCGGCGGCGCTGCTGCTGGGCGTGCTGCCGGCCGGCCGGATGCCGGAGCTGATCGGCTGGGCCCGCGATCTGCTGCCCTCGACCTACGGTGTGGAGGCGCTGGCGCGCACCTTCGCCCCGCACCCCGACTGGCCGGCGGTCGCCGGGGACCTGGGGATCTGCGCGGGTGTCGGGGTGCTGTCGCTGGCCGTGGCGACCTGGGCGTACCGCCGGGCGGCGGTCCGGTGAGCGGCGCCGGACACCCGCCTGGGCGTCCTGCTGCCGGGCCTTGGGTCCCGGCCTGGCACGATGACGGGGTGACCGCACCGCAGACGCCCCCCGAGAACCAACCACCCGAAGAGCCCCACCGGCACCAGGACCCCGCCGCCCCCGAGGCCGGGGCCACCGCGGGGCCCGGCCCGGAACGCTCCCGCGAGCTGCGCGAGGCCGTGCTGATCGCGCTGCTGGTGGCGGTCAGCGGGGTGCTGTTGGGTGTGTTGTGGGCCTGGCTGGCGCCGCGCGTGCCGCTGATCGCGGACACCCGCAACGTCTACCTCAAGAACACCGAGGGCGAGGAGGCGATCGGCGCCGACGGCACCTTCGTCCTGCTCGGGCTCGCGTTCGGCGTGGTCAGCGCGGCGGTGGTCTTCCTGCTGCGGCGGCGCGGCGGGATCCCGCTGGTGGTCGGGCTGGCCGCCGGCGGGCTGCTGGCCGCCGTGCTCGGCTGGCTGACCGGCATGTGGCTGGGCCCCACCCCCGACGTGGTCGCGCACGCCAAGCAGGTGGGGCCCGGGGTGGTCTTCGACGGCCCGCTGCGGCTCCAGGCCAAGGGCGCGCTGCTGGCCTGGCCGGTCGCCGCGATGCTCACCCAGATCGTGCTGACCGGGCTGTTCGGGCCGCGCGACCCGGAGGACGCCCCGGTGGTGCCGGACTGGTCCGGTCACCACCAGCAGCCGCCGGCCGGCTGACGGCCCGGCCGGACCGGTGCCCTCCCCACCACCGGGCGGGGGCCGGCCGGAGGGTCACGGCCGCAGCGGCCAGGAGCCCGGCGTCGCGTGCGATCCGGCGGTCTTCGCCGGTCAGGCGGGCGGCGCAGGCCCCGGGGCGCAGGAGCACGAATCCGAGGGCCGCGGCCGTGGCCGGCCGGGGTGCGCCGCCGGTCAGCGCGTCAGCCGAGGCCGGTCGCGGGCTCGGTCGCGTAGCGGCTCATCGCCTCGATGCCGGCCTGCGCCGTCAGCGGCCGGCCGCCGGCCATGATGCGCTGGAGGTCCCGGAAGTACTGCACGTACAGGTCCGGCGTGAACGTGCTGAGCATGGCGGCGGGCTCGTCGGTCACGTTGGCGAAGGCGTGGGGGACGCCGGGCGGGACCATCACCAGCGTGCCCGGGGTGGCGTCGTACTCGGTGTCCCCGACGGTGAACCGCACCGTGCCGGAGAGGATGTAGAAGCCCTCGTCGTGCCGGCCGTGGCGGTGCTGCGGCGGTCCGGGGGTGTGCGGGGCGAGGACGGACTCGGTGACGGCGAGGCGGTGCCCGGTGTGGCTGCCGTCTTCGAGGACGCGCATGCGCGTGGAGCCCAGGATGATCGTCTCGCCGTCGCCGGGGCCGGTCACCGAGACGGCGGGGGCGGCGGAGGGTGCGCTGGTCCTGGTTTCGTCGGTCGTGGTTTCGTCGGTCGTGGCTTCGTCGGTCATGCTCCGAGTGCACCGCCGGTGCCCCGCCGGTGTCCAAGACCTCTTCCGCGGAGCTGATACCCGCTGGGTATCGTTGCAGCGTGGAGCTGCGTACCCTGCGCTACTTCGTGGCGGTCGCCGAGGAACTGCACTTCGGTCGGGCCGCGGTCCGGCTGCACATGAGCCAGCCGCCGCTGAGCCGGGCGATCAAGCAGCTGGAGACCGAGCTCGGTGCCCCGCTGTTCGTCCGCGCGCCCGCCGGCGTCACGCTCACCCCGGTGGGCGCCGTGCTGCTCGACGAGGCGCGGGCCCTGCTCGACCACGCCGAGCGCGTCCGGGTCCGCGTGAGCGCGGCGGCCGGTGCCGCGACCCTCACCGTCGGCATCCTGGGCGGCAGCACCGACCCGGCAGCGCACCGGCTGGCCGCCGCCTACCGGCGGCGCCACCCCGGCATCGACATCCGCATCCGCGACGCCGACCTGACCGACCCGACCTGCGGGCTGCGCGCCGGACTGGTCGACGTGGCCCTGACCCGGGCGCCGTTCGACGACCGTGCGCTGACGGTACGTGAGCTGCGGACCGATCCGGTGGGCGTGGTGCTGCGCGCCGACGATCCGCTGGCCCGCCACGACCGGCTGCGCCTGGCCGACCTGGGGGACCGCCGCTGGTTTCAGTTCCCGCGGGGCACCGACCCGGTCTGGCAGGCGTACTGGAACGGCGGTGCGCCGCGCGAGGGCCCCGTGGTGCGCGTCGTCCAGGAATGCGTGCAGGCGGTGCTGTGGAACGGCACGGTCGGCCTGGCCCCGCTCGGACACGACCTGCCCGCGGAGCTGGTGGCGGTGCCGCTGGCCGACATGGCGCCGAGCCGCGTGGTGGTGGCGTGGAACGCGGGGGACACCAACCCGCTGGTCCGCTCCTTCACCGCGCTCGCCACAGCCGCGTACCGTCACTGAGCGGCCGCCGAGCGGCAGGTGCCCCTCCGGGACCTGCCGGGCGTCCGTGCGGCCCCGGCGCCGGTGGGCGCCGATGCTGGTGCACGGCACCGGGGCGTACTGTGTCCGCCCCACCGGAGTGGAGGAAGCCGGCCCATGACGTACACGACGACTCCCGACGGGGTCCGCATCGCCTACCAGCTCCGGGGCGACGGTGCCCCCCTCGTCCTGCTGGCGGGACAGGCCAACAACCACCACTGGTGGGATGCGGTCCGGGCCGACTTCCACCCGGCCCGCAGCACCCTCACCCTCGACTACCGCGGCACCGGCGACAGCGACAAGCCCGACACCCCCCACGGCACCGCGCTGTTCGCCCAGGACGTCATCGCCGTCCTCGACGACCTCGGCATCGACCGGGCCGACGTCTACGGCACGTCCATGGGCGGCCGGGTGGCCCAGCAACTCGCCGCCCGCCACCCGCACCGCGTCCGCGCCCTGGTCCTGGGCTGCACCTCACCCGGCGGCCCGCACGGCGTCGAACGCGGCGACGACGTCCGCCGGGCCCTGGCCCAGCCGCACCCCGGAGCCGCGCGGCAAGCCCTGCTGGAGCTCATGTACACACCGCGCTGGCTCGCCGACCACCCCGGCCCGCACCACACCCTCGGCGACCCCGGCATGCCCGCCCACTCCCGGCGCCACCACCTCGCGGCCGGCAACCGGCACGACGCCTGGGACCTCCTGCCCGGCATCAGCGCACCCACCCTGGTCGTCCACGGAACCGACGACCTGCTCAACCCCACCGCCAACGCACCCCTGCTCGCCGACCGCATCCCGGGCGCCCGGCTCCACCTGATCCCCGGTGCCCGGCACGCCTACTTCGAGGAAGCCCGCAGCCACGCCGGGCCCCTGGTCCTGGACTTCCTCACGGCTGCCCGGGGGGCTGCCAGCCGTTGGTGAGGAGGGCGAAGACTTCCTCGACGGCCGCCCTGCGGTCCTTCTGCCGTTGGGCCAGGGTGGGGACCTCCAGGACGAAGCGGGCCAGGGCGGTGCAGGCGAGGTTGTCGTGGTCCACGCCGTACTCGTCGGCGATGGCCGCGCTGAGGGTGTCGGTGTGGCGGGTCCACATGCGTTCGGCGTAGGCGCGCAGGGCCGGGGTGGTGTTGACCAGGCGGGTGAACTCCGCTGCCCGGGGGTCGGCGGCGAGCGGCAGCCAGGTGGCGAGGACGTGCTCGCGCAGGGCGTCGAGGACGCTCTGACCCGCGGGCCGTTGGCGCACGGCCGCGGCCAGGTGCGCGTCCGTGCTCTCTTCCTGGTCGAACACCAGGGCTTCTTTGCCGGTGAAGTGCTTGAAGACCGTGGCGGTCGAGACATCCGCGGCTTCGGCGATGTCCTTGATGCTGACGCGGTCGTAGCCGCGTTCCAGGAAGAGGCGGAGTGCGGCGTCGGCGATCGCCTGCCGGGTGGCGGCCTTCTTGCGCTCGCGGCGGCTGACAACGGGCTCGGTCATGCCGCGAGCCTATCCGAAAGTGCCATCCGAAGAAGAGTTGTCACATTCTACTTTTCTACTTACTCTACTTTTGAGGCTGCGGGGCGGACTCGGCCGCCGTCCGCACCGGCACGTCCCGCGCCCGGTTCCCGGCGCCCGCGCCGACACCTCCGCCCGTGACGCCGCGACGTCCCACCCACCCCTGAGCCAAGGACCACCCCATGGTTTCTCCGAACCCCGCGCACGCCCGGATCAGCATCATCGGAGCCGGACCCGGCGGGCTGACCTGCGCTCGCATCCTCCAGCGGCACGGCCTCGCGGTCACCGTCCACGACCGCGACACCGGCCCCGCCGCCCGCAACCAGGGCGGCACCCTGGACCTGCACGCCGACAACGGCCAGATCGCGCTGCGGGAAGCCGGTCTGCTCGACGCGTTCTTCCGGCTGGCCCGCCCCGAGGGGCAGGAGATGCGCCGGCTGGACCCGGCGGGAACGCTGACCTCCCACCAGATCCCCGGGCCCGGCGAGCTGTTCAAGCCGGAGATCGACCGCGGTCAGCTGCGCGACCTGCTGCTCGGCTCCCTCCACCCCGGCACGGTGCGCTGGGGCCACGGCCTCGACCGCGTCGGCGGCCGCGCCCACGGGCCGCGCCTGCTGCACTTCACCGACGGCACCACCGTGGAGACCGACCTGGTCATCGGGGCCGACGGCGCGTTCTCCCGGGTGCGTCCGGCCGTCTCGCCGGCCGTCCCCGCGTACACCGGGGTGAGCTTTCTGGAGGCGTGGTTCTCCGACGTCGAAGCCCGCCACCCCGAGATCGCCGACCTGGTCGGCCAGGGCAGCGCGCACGCCGCCGACGGCCGGCGCGGCATCTTCGCCCAGCGCAACAGCGACGACCACATCCGGGTGTACCTGATCCAGCGCGTCCCGGCCGACTGGATCGCCGCGAGCGGCCTGCGGCCCACCGACACCGAGGCGCTCCGCGCCCGGCTGCTGGAGCGCTACGCCCGCTGGTCGCCCCGCATGAAGCGGATGATCACCGACAACGACGGCCCCTACGTGGACCGCCCGATCTTCGCCCTGCCCGTCCCCCACACCTGGGAGCACGATCCCACGGTGACTCTGCTCGGCGACGCCGCCCACCTCATGCCGCCCCTGGGCGTCGGCGTCAACCTCGCCATGCTCGACGCGAGCGACCTCGCCGGGGCCCTGGCGAACGCGGCGACCGTCGCCGACGCCGTCCGCGCCTACGAGAAGACCATGCTCCCCCGCTCGGCCGAGACCGCCCGCGCCCTCGAAGGCGGCGCCGAGCACCTGGTGGCCGGCGCCTTCCCGGACTTCGGTGATGACGGCCCCCGGCACTGAAGCGCGTCCCGGACAACCGGCAGGCAGGACCGGTGGCGCCGGGCCCTACCCCCGGGCGATCGGGGCGAAGCGGGCGCCGGTCAGGGCGGCCAGGTCGGCGGGTGACAGTTCGACCTCCAGGCCGCGCCGGCCGGCCGACACGCACACCGTGGGGCGGCCCTCGGCCGAGGCGTCCACCACCGTCCGCAGCCGCTTGCGCTGGCCCAGCGGGGAGATCCCGCCGAGCACGTAGCCGGTGCTGCGCTCGGCCGCCGCCGGGTCGGCCATCGCGGCCCGCTTCCCGCCCACCGCGGTGGCCAGCGCCTTGAGGTCCAGCGAGCCGGAGACCGGGACGACGGCCACCGTGAGGGTGCCGTCCACGTCCGCCAGCAGCGTCTTGAAGACCTGGTCGGGGGAGAGGCCGAGCGCCTCGGCGGCCTCCTCGCCGTACGACGGGGCCGCCGGGTCGTGCGCGTACGCGTGCACCGTGAAGGGGACGCCGGCCGCGGTCAGCGCCACCGTCGCGGGCGTGCCGCCGGACTGCCGGCCGCCGTTCTTCCCCTGCTTCGCCTTCTTCGCCACCGCGCCTTCGCCTCGCTCGCACATCCGGGGACGACCGCCCGGGCGGGTCAGTTGGGGCTGGTCGGCTGCCGGGTCAGCTCCACCGCCGGCAGCGACGGGAGCTTACCGATCACCGCCGACTCCTGGCGAAGCAGTTTCAGCTCCTGCCGCAGCCGGGCGGCGGTGTCCGGCGCCTCCAGCAGCCGCTGCTTGGCCGGTACGTCCAGCACCGCCGCCGCGGCGACCAGATACGACAGCACCGAGGGGTCGGCGGGCAGTTCCTGGCCGCCGGTCAGGGTCCGCTCATTGGCCCAGGCCAGTCGCTTCTGGTAGGTGCGGAAGGCCCGCACCACCCCGGAGGCCAGCGCGCCCGCGCCGTCCCCGTGGTCCTCGGCCAGCTCCGCCAGCTCACCGGTCAGGTACGGCCCGGAGGCGTCCACCGAGAGCAGCCGGAAGCGGGTGGTGCCGGTCGCCAGGACCTCGTAGCCGCCGTCGGCCGGCTTCTCCCGGATGGTCGCCGCGTCCGCGACGCAGCCCACCGTGTGGAAGGCGCGCAGCGGATCGTCGCCGAAGCCCGCGGCCGGACCGGACGCGGCGGGCGCGGTGGCGTCCGGCAGCCCGGGCGCGGTGGGCGCGACCTCCCGGCCGTCCCGGATGGCGACCACCGCGAAGCGGCGCTCGTCCTCGGGACGGTCCAGCAGGTCGCGCATCATGGCCCGGTAGCGCGCCTCGAAGACGTGCAGCGGCAGCACCAGGCCCGGGAAGAGCACCGAGTTGAGGGGGAACAGCGGCAGACGCACGGAGGACACAGTCCGTAAGCCTAGAGCCTGCGCCGGCGCGCACCACCACCGCTACCCGCCCGGCCCGCCTATTGCCGCCGCAGCAGCCGGGACGCGCCGGCCGCGACCGTGGTCGCCAGCACCCATCCCAGCACGATCATCACGGCCGCGACCCACTGCGCGGCCCCGCCGGGTTTCCACGCGCCGCCCTGGTAGAGGTCGATCACCGGCAGCAGCAGGTCGAGGGTGTAGAGGTACGGATTCCACGGCGGCGCCTCGTCGGGCTTGAGGGGCGGCGGCGGGTACGAGGAGAAGTACGCGGTACCGATCGCCCACAGGACCGCCATCCACACCGCGGCCCGCCCCGGGCGGTAGCCGTAGGCCACCGTCCAGTCCTGGAGGAAGCCCCACGCCTTCGCCGCCAGCGGCAGCGTCTCGCGCCGCCGCCGCTGCTTGGCCAGCAGCACCTCCCGGGCGTCCGCGTCCTCGCCCATCGCGCGCAGCGAGGCGGCCAGCATCTCGTACGGCTCGGGCGCGTACTCCGGGGTCGCCGCGGCCACCCACTGGAGCCGCAGCGAGAGCGGGAAGTGGCCGCGCGGGATCAGCGTCTCGTAGGCGAAGCCGGCCATCATCAGCCCGCCCAGGCCCGGCCAGCTCGCCGACTTGTCGACGAGGTTGACGACCCGGGCGCCGGAGAGGATGACCCGGCCGCGCTGCGGGCGCTCGCCCAGGAACCGCAGCTCCGGGGTCTGGATGCGGCGCAGCGACAGCTCCTGGTCGGACTCCATGATGAACCGGGCGTGCTCCAGGTCCACCGCGTCCCCGAACCGCCCGTCGTCCAGCCGCACCCCGCCCTCGCACTCGAAGCGCTGCATCCGGGTGCCGCGCGAGGGGGTGTGGGTGATCCCGTACGGGGGCGTCGCGCCGCTGGAGAACGGCGAGTTGGCCAGGCCCGCGGCGGTCAGGTAGAGGGTGCGCTCGACGGTCAGCTGGGGGGCGTTCAGCGCCCGGCGGCCGAACGGATTGCTCAGGTGGCTGCCGCGCAGGCTCAGCGACACGCCGACGGTGGCGCCGCGCAGCGACAGCTCGCCGTACGACTCCAGCATCTCGGCCTGGAGGTCCTGCGCCACGGTCAGCCCGTCCGCCATGATCGAGCGGCCCTGGCGGTCCTTGTGCGCGACGACCTGGTTGAGCATCAGATCGGTGCCGATGTGCGCGTCGGTCAGCCGGATCCCGGAGTGCACCACGCAGCGCGGCAGGTGCAGATCGCCCTCGGTCTGGAGCCGGGCCGCCTCCAGCCGCGGCAGCGCGCAGTTCACCAGCCGCAGCGTGGTGAAGCGGCTCTCCGGCAGCAGCACCTCCGCCTCGAAGCGGCAGTCCCGCAGCTCCACGAATGGCTTGATCGTGCCGCCCGCAAGGTCGAGAGTGTCCGTGATGTACGCACCGGTGAGCTTCAGCGCGGACACCCGGCCGGGCTGCGCCGGTGGCCCGTCGAGCAGCAGCAGCGCCACCACCCGGGCCCTGATCCGGCGCTCGGGGCCCCACAGGTGCTGCCCGTGCGGGTCGTCCCGGGACGGCTCGCCGGTGTGCAGGTGGCAGGTGCTGCCGTTGCGGAACGCCTGCCACATGCTCCATTCCGCGGACGTCAGTCGCAGGTCGGCGGGTGCGTCGCCGTCCCTGGCTCCGGTCACTGGCTCCCCCTTGCTCAAGGTGCCGGCGGCACCCCGTGTCTGGTGTCTGTGCTGGTCGAGTGCGGTGTGCGGGGCGCGTGCCCGGTGGGTGCCGCGGGTGCCGCCGGACCGGCCGGGCGGGGGCCGGGCCGGCCCGCCCGCGGTGGTGCGGGCCAGCGGGCGGCCGGCGGCCCCGGTGGCCGGTCCCCGCGCTCCCGGGCGGCCCGCCGTCCGGTCGCGCTACCTGTTCGGACGCATCCCGGCGGGCCGGATTCCGTCCGCGGTGCGGACGTCCCCGAACGCCCGCACCGACCCCTTGCCCGCCCGGTGACCGGTTGAACACGCGTGGTCAGGGCCAACTCCGGTCAACTTCGCGGGCCCGTCCGGCGGCCGTCCGCACCGCGTGTCACTGCGTATCACCCAGTGATACGGGCGCCCGGGCCCGGCGGCGGGTCTGAGACACTGGGGGCGTGATCTCCCGAATCGACCTGCGTGGCGCCGCCCTCCCCGAGGGCGCCGCCCTGCGCGACCTGCTGCCCCGTGCCGAGTTCGACGTGGAAGCCGCCCTGGAGAAGGTGCGGCCCATCTGCGAGGACGTACGCCATCGCGGCACCGCGGCGCTGATCGAGTACGCGCGGCGGTTCGACGGCGTGGAGATCGAGCGGGTCCGGGTCCCGGCCCAGGCCCTCACCGACGCCCTGCGGGCGCTGGACCCGGCCGTCCGCGCCGCCCTGGAGGAGTCCGTCCGGCGCGCCCGGATCGTCCACCGCGCGCAGCGCCGCACCGACACCACCACCACGGTCGTCCCCGGCGGCACGGTCACCGAGCGCTGGGTCCCGGTCGAGCGGGTCGGCCTCTACGTCCCCGGCGGCCGCTCGGTCTACCCGTCCTCCGTGGTCATGAACGTGGTCCCCGCCCAGGAGGCCGGCGTCGGCTCGCTGGCCGTCGCCTCCCCGCCGCAGAGCGACTTCGGCGGCCTGCCGCACCCCACCATCCTCGCCGCCTGCGCCCTGCTCGGCGTCGACGAGGTCTACGCCGCCGGCGGTGCCCAGGCCGTCGCGATGTTCGCCTACGGCACCGACGAGTGCGCCCCGGTCAATCTGGTCACCGGCCCCGGCAACATCTACGTCGCCGCCGCCAAGCGTCTGCTCAAGGGCCGGATCGGGATCGACTCCGAGGCCGGCCCCACCGAGATCGCGGTCCTCGCCGACCGCACCGCCGACCCGGTCCACGTCGCCGCCGACCTGATCAGCCAGGCCGAGCACGACCCGATGGCCGCCGCCGTCCTGGTCACCGACTCCGAGGAGCTGGCCGACCGCACGGAGAAGGAGCTGGCCCCGCAGATCGAGGCCACCAAGCACGTCGCGGACCGGATCGGGCCGGCGCTGTCCGGCCGGCAGTCCGCGATCGTCCTGGTCGACGGCCTCGACGAGGGCCTGGCGGTGGTGGACGCCTATGGTGCCGAGCACCTGGAGGTCCAGACCGCCGACGCCGCCGCGGTCGCCGCCCGGGTCCGCAACGCCGGCGCGATCTTCGTCGGCCCCTACGCCCCGGTCTCCCTCGGCGACTACTGCGCCGGCTCCAACCACGTCCTGCCCACCGGCGGCTGCGCCTGCCACTCCTCCGGCCTGTCCGTCCAGTCCTTCCTGCGCGGCATCCACGTCGTGGACTACTCGCGGGACGCGCTGGCCGAGGTCGCCCACCACGTGGTGACCCTCGCCGAGGCCGAGGACCTCCCGGCCCACGGCGCGGCGCTGAAGGCGCGGTTCGGTTGGACGGTTCCCGAGAGCAAGTGAGCAGGCACGTGACCAGGATCGACGACCTCCCCCTCCGGGACGAGCTGCGCGGCAAGTCCCCCTACGGCGCACCGCAGTTGGACGTCCCGGTGCGCCTCAACACCAACGAGAACCCCTACCCGCTCCCCGAACCGCTGGTGCGGCGGATCGCCGAGCGGGTCACCGAGGCCGCCCGCCACCTCAACCGCTACCCGGACCGGGACGCGGTCGAGCTGCGCACCGAGCTGGCCGCCTACCTCACCCGCACCGCGGGGCACCCGGTGACCGCCGGCCAGGTCTGGGCCGCCAACGGCTCCAACGAGGTCATCCAGCAGCTGCTCCAGACCTTCGGCGGCCCGGGCCGCACCGCCCTGGGCTTCGAGCCGTCGTACTCCATGCACGCGCTGATCGCGCGCGGCACCGGCACCGGCTGGATCTCCGGGCCGCGCGGCGAGGACTTCACCATCGACGTCGCGGCGGCCGAGCGGGCCATCGCCGAACACCGGCCCGACGTGCTCTTCGTCTGCTCCCCGAACAACCCCACCGGCAGCGCCGTCGGGGCCGACACCGTCCTCGCGCTGTACGAGGCGGCGCAGGCCGCCCGGGCCGGCACCGGGGGCGCGCTCGTGGTGGTCGACGAGGCGTACGTGGAGTTCAGCCACCGCCCGTCGCTGCTGCCGCTGATCGAGGGCCGGCCGAACATGGTCCTCTCCCGCACGATGTCCAAGGCGTTCGGCGCCGCGGGCCTGCGGCTGGGCTACCTCGCCGCCGACCCGGCGGTGGTGGACGCCGTCCAGCTGGTCCGGCTGCCGTACCACCTCTCGGCCGTCACCCAGGCCACCGCGCTGGCCGCCCTGGAGCACACCGATACCCTGCTCGGGTACGTCGAGCAGCTCAAGGGCGAGCGGGACCGCCTGGTCACCGAACTGCGTGCGGCCGGCTGCCAGGTCGTCGACTCGGACGCCAACTTCGTCCAGTTCGGCCTGTTCGACGACGCGCACGCCGCCTGGCAGGCCATCCTCGACCACGGCGTACTGGTCCGCGACAACGGCGTACCGGGCTGGCTGCGGGTCACCGCCGGCACCCCGGCCGAGAACGACGCGTTCCTCGACGCGGTGCGCGCGGTGTGCAAAGAACGCAGCCTGAAGGAGAACAAGCGATGAGCGGGGCGACCGCCCGCGTGGGGCGCGTGGAGCGCACCACCAAGGAGACCACCGTGCTGGTCGAGATCGATCTCGACGGCACCGGCCAGGTCGACGTCTCGACCGGCGTCGGCTTCTACGACCACATGCTCGACCAGCTCGGCCGGCACGGCCTCTTCGACCTCAAGGTCAAGACCGACGGCGATCTGCACATCGACACCCACCACACCATCGAGGACACCGCCCTCGCGCTGGGCGCCGCCTTCAAGCAGGCGCTCGGCGACAAGGTCGGCATCTACCGCTTCGGCAACTGCACCGTCCCGCTGGACGAGTCGCTGGCCCAGGTGACCGTGGACCTCTCGGGCCGCCCGTACCTGGTGCACACCGAGCCGGAGAACATGGCGCCGATGATCGGCACCTACGACACCACGATGACCCGGCACATCCTGGAGTCGTTCGTCGCCCAGGCCCAGATCGCGCTGCACGTCCACGTCCCGTACGGGCGCAACGCCCACCACATCGTGGAGTGCCAGTTCAAGGCGCTGGCCCGGGCCCTGCGCTACGCCAGCGAGCGCGACCCGCGGGCCGCGGGCATCCTCCCGTCCACGAAGGGCGCCCTGTGATGAACGGTCTGTCCACCGTCTTCATCCTCGTGGGCCTCTTCCTGCTGGGCGGGGTCTACTCGTTCTGGAAGCAGAAGATCCCCAAGTCCGTGATCACCCTGCTCGCCATCGCCTCGGCGATGTGCCTGGTGGCCGGTGTGATGCGACTGGAGGTGTGGAATTGAGCGCCGCGCAGCCCGCCGCGGGGAAGGCCGCCAAGAAGGTCGTGGTCTTCGACTACGGCTTCGGCAACGTCCGGTCCGCCGAGCGCGCGCTGGCGCACGTCGGCGCCGAGGTGGAGATCACCCGCGACTACGACACCGCGATGAACGCCGACGGGCTGCTGGTGCCCGGCGTCGGCGCGTTCGCGGCGTGCATGCGCGGGCTGAAGGAGGCCCGCGGCGACTGGATCATCGGCCGCCGGCTGTCCGGCGGCCGCCCGGTGATGGGCATCTGCGTCGGCATGCAGATCCTCTTCGGCCGCGGCATCGAGCACGGGGTGGAGACCGACGGCCTCGACGAGTGGCCCGGCACGGTCGGCCCGCTCAAGGCCGAGGTGGTCCCGCACATGGGCTGGAACACCGTCCGCGCCGCCGAGGGCACCCGGCTCTTCGCCGGACTGCCCGCCGACGCCCGCTACTACTTCGTGCACTCCTACGCGGTCCACGACTGGGAGCTGGAGACCGGCAACGCCGCCATGACCGCGCCCAAGGTCACCTGGGCCACCCACGGCGAGCCGTTCGTGGCCGCGGTCGAGAACGGCCCGCTGTGGGCCACCCAGTTCCACCCCGAGAAGTCCGGCGACGCCGGTGCCCAGCTCCTGACCAACTGGATCGAAACGCTGTGAACGCTGTGAAGAAGCTTGAACTGCTGCCCGCCGTCGACGTGCGCGACGGCCAGGCCGTCCGCCTGGTGCACGGCGAGTCCGGCTCGGAGACCTCCTACGGCGACCCGCTTCAGGCCGCGCTCGCCTGGCAGGCGGCCGGCGCCGAGTGGCTGCACCTGGTCGACCTGGACGCCGCGTTCGGCACCGGCGACAACCGCGCGCAGATCGCCGAGGTCGCCCGCTCCATGGACATCAAGGTGGAGCTGTCCGGCGGCATCCGCGACGACGCCTCGCTGGCCGCGGCGCTCGCCACCGGCTGCACCCGGGTCAACATCGGCACCGCGGCGCTGGAGAACCCGGAGTGGGTCGCCAAGATCATCGCCGAGCACGGCGACCGGATCGCGGTGGGCCTGGACGTCCGCGGCACCACCCTGCGCGGCCGCGGCTGGACCCGGGACGGCGGCGACCTCTACGAGACGCTGGCCCGCCTGGACTCCGAGGGCTGCGCCCGCTACGTGGTCACCGACATCAACAAGGACGGCACCCTCCAGGGCCCCAACCTGGAGCTGCTGAAGAACGTCTGCGCGGCCACCGACCGCCCGGTCGTCGCCTCCGGCGGCGTCTCCTCCCTGGACGACCTGCGGGCGATCGCCGCGCTGGTGCCGCAGGGTGTCGAGGGCTCCATCGTCGGCAAGGCGCTCTACGCGAAGGCGTTCACCCTCGAAGAGGCACTGGCGGCGGTCTCGTAAGGCCGCGGGTGCCGCAACCGGCCAAGGCCAAGGGAGGCGGCGTGATGAGCATCGAGCGCGTACGGACCGACAGTCCCTGGGAAGAGACCATTGGCTTCGCGCGCGCGGTGGCGGCCGGCGACCGGGTCCTGGTCGCGGGCACCATGCCGCTGGTCGGCGGCGTCCTCCAGGGCGAGGGGGATCCCTACGTCCAGACCAAGGTCGCCTTCGGCAACGCGCTGGCCGCGCTGAAGCCCTTCGGGCTGGGCACCGCCGAGGTGGTCCGCACCCGCATGTACCTCACCCACCTGCGGGACGCGGACGCCGCCGCCCGGGCCCACCGGGAGCTGTTCGAGGCCGCGCCGCCCGCCACGACCCTGGTCGTGGTCTCCGGCTTCGTCGATTCCCGGGTGCTGGTGGAAGTAGAACTAGAAGCGTTCCGGGACCCGTCCCGGAACACCGAGCGAGAAGGCTGAGAACGACATGACCCTGGCGGTCCGCGTCATCCCCTGCCTGGACGTCGACAACGGCCGCGTCGTCAAGGGCGTCAACTTCCAGAACCTCCGCGACGCCGGGGACCCGGTCGAGATGGCGAAGGTCTACGGCGAGGAGGGTGCCGACGAGCTGACCTTCCTCGACATCACCGCGTCCTCCGGCAACCGCGAGACCACCTACGACGTGGTCCGCCGCACCGCCGAGCAGGTCTTCATCCCGCTGACCGTCGGCGGCGGGGTGCGTACCGCCGAGGACGTCGACAAGCTGCTGCGGGCCGGGGCGGACAAGGTCGGCGTGAACACCGCGGCGATCGCCCGCCCGGAGCTGATCAAGGAGATCGCGGAGCGCTTCGGCAGCCAGGTGCTGGTCCTGTCGGTGGACGCCCGGCGCACGGCGGACGGCTCGTTCGAGGTCACCACGCACGGCGGCCGCCGCTCCGCCGGGATCGACGCCGTGGAGTGGGCGCACCGCGCCGCGGAGCTGGGCGCCGGGGAGATCCTGCTGAACTCCATGGACGCCGACGGCACCAAGGACGGCTACGACGTGGCGATGATCGAGGCGGTCCGCCGGCACGTCAGCGTCCCGGTGATCGCCTCCGGTGGCGCCGGCAGGCTCGGCGACTTCGCCCCCGCGGTGGCCGCCGGCGCCGACGCGGTGCTGGCCGCCTCCGTCTTCCACTTCGGCGACCTGCGCATCGGCCAGGTCAAGGACGCCCTGCGGGAGGCCGGCCACCCGGTGCGGTGACCGGTTCCGCCGGGGCCGCTGCCGGTTGCGCGGGCGAACGGACGGGCCCCCTCCGCGGCATGCGGAGGGGGCCCTCGCCATCCGGGTCCGGGGCCGCCGGGTCACCGCGCCTTGCGCGCCGCGCGGACGAACTCGCGGTTCATCCGGGTGATGCTGAACAGCGGGATGCCCTTGGGGCAGGCGGTGGCGCACTCACCGGCGAGGGTGCAGCCGCCGAACCCCTCGGCGTCCATCTGCGCCACCATGTCCAGCACCCGCGACTCGCGCTCCGGGGCGCCCTGCGGGAGCACGCCCAGGTGGTTGACCTTCGCGGAGGTGAACAGCATCGCCGCGCCGTTGGGACAGGCCGCGACGCAGGCGCCGCAGCCGATGCACTCGGCGTGCTCGAAGGCGGCGTCGGCGTCCGGCTTCGGCACCGGTGTGGCGTGCGCCTCGGGCGCGGAGCCGGTCGGTGCGGTGATGTAGCCGCCGGCCTGGATGATCCGGTCGAAGGCGGAGCGGTCCACGACCAGGTCCTTGACGACCGGGAAGGCCGCTGCGCGCCACGGTTCGACGTCGATGGTGTCGCCGTCCTCGAAGGACCGCATGTGCAGCTGGCAGGTGGTGGTCCGCTCGGGGCCGTGCGCGTCGCCGTTGATGACCAGCGAGCAGGCGCCGCAGATGCCCTCGCGGCAGTCGTGGTCGAAGGCGACCGGGTCCTCGCCCTTGAGGATCAGCTCCTCGTTGAGGGTGTCGAGCATCTCCAGGAAGGACATGTCGGGGGAGATGCCGTCCACCTCGTACGTGGACATGGCGCCGTCGGCGCCGGCGTTCTTCTGGCGCCAGACGCGCAGGGTGAGCCTCATGCGTAGCTCCGCTGGGTGGGGTGGACGTACTCGAAGACCAGGTCTTCCTTGTGCAGGGTGGGGGCCGCGCCGGCGCCGGTGAACTCCCAGGCGGCGGCGTAGCAGAACTCCTCGTCCCGGCGGGCCGCCTCGCCGTCGGGGGTCTGCGACTCCTCGCGGAAGTGGCCGCCGCAGGACTCGCGGCGGTGCAGCGCGTCGAGGCACATCAGCTCGGCGAGCTCCAGGTAGTCGACGATGCGGTTGGCCTTCTCCAGCGACTGGTTGAACTCGGCGCCGGTGCCCGGGACCTTGATGCGCCGCCAGAACTCCTGGCGGATCTCGGGGATGCGGGCCAGGGCCTTGCGCAGACCGGCGTCGGTGCGGGCCATCCCGCAGTACTCCCACATGAGTTCACCGATCTCGCGGTGGAAGGAGTCGGGGGTGCGGTCGCCGTCGACGGCGAGCAGCAGGTTGATCCGGTCCTCGGTCTCGGCCAGCACCTCCTGGACGGCCGGGTGGCCGTCGTCGACCGGCTCCTGGTGCGGGTTGCGGGCCAGGTAGTCGTTGATGGTCGAGGGCAGGACGAAGTAGCCGTCGGCCAGGCCCTGCATCAGGGCGCTGGCGCCCAGGCGGTTGGCGCCGTGGTCGGAGAAGTTGGCCTCGCCGATGGCGAACAGGCCGGGGACGGTGGTCTGGAGGTCGTAGTCGACCCACAGGCCGCCCATCGTGTAGTGCACCGCGGGGTAGATCCGCATCGGCACCCGGTACGGGTCCTCGTCGGTGATCCGCTGGTACATGTCGAAGAGGTTGCCGTACTTGGCCTCGACGGCCTTGCGGCCCATGCGGGCGATGGCGTCGGCGAAGTCGAGGTAGACGCCCTGGCCGCCGGGGCCGACGCCGCGGCCCTCGTCGCAGACGTTCTTGGCGGCGCGGGAGGCGATGTCGCGGGGGACGAGGTTGCCGAAGGACGGGTAGATCCGCTCCAGGTAGTAGTCGCGCTCGTCCTCGGGGATCTCGTTCGGCGGGCGGGTGTCGCCGGTGGCCTTCGGCACCCAGATCCGGCCGTCGTTGCGCAGCGACTCGCTCATCAGCGTCAGCTTGGACTGGTGGTCGCCGGTGCGCGGGATGCAGGTGGGGTGGATCTGGGTGAAGCAGGGGTTGGCGAAGTAGGCGCCGCGGCGGTGGGCCCGCCAGATCGCGGTCGCGTTGGAGTTCATGGCGTTCGTCGAGAGGTAGAAGACGTTGCCGTAGCCGCCCGAGGCGAGCACCACCGCGTCCGCGAAGTGGCTGGAGATCTCCCCGGTGACCAGGTCGCGGGCGACGATGCCGCGGGCCCGGCCGCCGATGACGATCAGGTCGAGCATCTCGGTGCGCGGGTGCAGTTCGACGTTGCCGGCCGCGATCTGCCGGGACAGCGCCTGGTAGGCGCCGAGCAGCAGCTGCTGGCCCGTCTGGCCGCGGGCGTAGAAGGTGCGGGAGACCTGGACGCCGCCGAACGAGCGGGTGTCGAGCAGGCCGCCGTACTCGCGGGCGAAGGGGACGCCCTGCGCCACGCACTGGTCGATGATCTCCACCGAGATCTGCGCCAGCCGGTGGACGTTGGACTCGCGCGCCCGGAAGTCGCCGCCCTTGACGGTGTCGTAGAAGAGGCGGTGGACCGAGTCGCCGTCGTTGCGGTAGTTCTTCGCGGCGTTGATACCGCCCTGTGCGGCGATGGAGTGCGCCCGGCGCGGGGAGTCCTGGTAGCAGAACTGGACGACGTGGTAGCCCTGTTCGGCGAGGGTGGCGCCGGCCGAGCCGCCGGCCAGGCCGGTGCCGACGACGATGACCGTGTGCTTGCGGCGGTTGGCCGGGTTGACCAGCTTGGCCTCGAAGCGGCGGGTGTCCCAGCGCTCGGCGATCGGCCCGGCCGGGGCCCTGGTGTCGGCGACCGGCTCACCGGTCGCGTAGTCGGTGTAGGCGGGGATACCCGAGGGGGCGGAAGTGGTCATGGTCAGCTCACCAATCCGGTCATGACGCCGACGGGGACGGCGATGAAGCCCAGCGTCAGCACCAGCGCGAGCAGGTTCGCCAGGGTCACCAGGAGGCGGTCGCGGGTCCGGCTGCCCGCGCCGAGGGTCTGCGCGGCGCTCCAGAAGCCGTGCCGGACGTGCAGGCCCAGGGCGAGCATCGCGAGGAGGTAGACGGCGTTGCCGTACCAGGTGGAGAAGGTGGCCACGACGTTCTCGTAGGGGTGGCCGGGCCGGAAGCCGGCGTGCACGGTGCCGGTGGTCAGGTCCAGCAGGTGCCAGACGAGGAACAGACCGAGGATGACACCGCCCCACCGCATGGTGCGGGTGGCATAGCTCGCCCGCGGCCTGCGGTGCACGTACCGGTCGGGGCGGGCCCTGAGGTCGCGGCGGCTGAGCTGGTACGCGGCGGTGGCGTGCGCGACGACGGCGGCCACCAGCACCACGCGGACCACCCACAGGGTCCACTCGTAGTGCATGAACGGTTCGCCGATGGTGCGCAGCCAGTGCGCGTACGCGTCGAAGGTGTCCGGCCCGAAGAAGATCTTCAGGTTGCCGAACATGTGGACGACAAGGTAGGCGAGCATGATCAGGCCGCTGACGGCCATCACCGCCTTCTTGCCGACGGTGGAGTGCCAGAGCGTCCTCGTCATGGACGGCCGTCGGTCCGTCCGTGGTGCCAGTGCCATGGGTCCCGACCGTAGGGAGCCGTTCGGCATCAGTCCAAGACATGGTCCAGCTGATCTCGATAGGCTGACCCTATCGCTGCTTTATATTCCCCTTATGCAGCTGCAACAGCTCCGCTACTTCACGGCCGTGGCCGACACCCGCCACTTCACCCGCGCCGCCGAGCGCGAACACGTCGCCCAGCCCTCGCTCTCCCAGCAGATCCGGGCGCTGGAGCGGGAGTTGGGCGCCGAGCTGTTCCACCGCGCCCGCGGCCACATCTCCCTCACCGACGCCGGTCAGACCCTGCTGCCGCTGGCCCGCCGGATCCTCGCCGACACCGAGACCGCCCGCCGCGAGGTCCAGGAGGTCGCCCAGCTGCGCCGCGGCCGGCTCCGCCTGGGCGCCCCGCCCAGCCTCTGCGCCAGCCTCGTCCCCGACGTCCTGAGCACCTTCCACACCGCCTACCCCGGTGTCGACCTGATCGTCACCGAGGACGGCTCGCAGGACCTCGTCCGCGCGCTGGCCGACGGCGCACTGGACCTGGCGCTGATCATCACGCCGCTGCCGGGCCAGGCCCCCGCGCTGGCCACCACCGAGCTGCTGCGCGAGGAACTGGTGGTGGTCTCCGCCCCCGGCCGCCCCGCCCCGGTCACCGGCCGGCGCACCCGGATCCGCGTCGAGGACCTCCGCGGTCGGCCCCTGGCCATGTTCCGCCGCGGCTACGACCTGCGGGAATTCACCACCGCCGCCTGCCGCGCGGCCGGCTTCGAACCGACCTTCACCGTCGAGGGCGGCGAGATGGACGCCGTCCTCGGCTTCGTCCGGGCCGGCCTCGGCGTCGCCGTCGTCCCCAGCATGGTCGCCGAACGCTCCGGCCTGCGCATCACCCCGTTCGCCACCCCCGGCATGCACCGGGTGGTCTCGGTCGCGCACCGCGGCGACGTCTCCCCGCCGCGCGCCGCCCGCGAACTGGCACGCATCCTGCGCGACCACCTGGCCGGCGGCCCGGCCTGAGCGGGGGCGCCGGGGTGGGGGAGCGGCGGCCCGGCCCCGGGCGCCGGCGGTCACACGCCGAGCGTCGCCTCCAGCAGCCTGGCCACCGCGTCCTTGTCCCCGTCCAGCTCCACCTTCGCCGCGTCCTGCCGGCCGAAGGCGAACAGCGTCAGCTCGCCCGGCTCACCGGTCACCGTCACCACCGGAGCGCCCCGGTGCGCCACCACCGTCTGCCCGTCCGGCCGCCGCAGCACCACGCCCACCGGCGCCTTCCGGCCCAGCACCCGGGCGGCCCGCTCCAGCCGCACCCACAGCGCGTCGGCGAAGACCGGGTCCAGCGCGCGCGGGGTCCAGTCCGGCTGGGCCCGCCGCACGTCCTCGGCGTGCACGTAGAACTCCACGGTGTTCGACGCCTCGTCGATCTGCTTCAGCGCGAACGGCGACAGCTTCGGCGGGCCGGTCCTGATCAGCCGGAGCAGCTCCTCGTAGGGCTTGGCGGCGAACTCCGCCTGCACCTTCTCCAGGCGCCCCGCCAGCGGCTTCGCCACGATCCCGGCGGCCGCGTCGGCGCGCCGCTCGCGCACCACCAGGTGCGCCGCCAGATCCCGGGTCGTCCAGTCCTCGCACAGCGTCGGCGCCTCGGGCCCGGCGCTCTCCAACAGGTCGGCCAGAAGGAGCCGTTCACGCTTCGCATGGGTCGACATACCGCCAGCCTACGGCCGGGCCGCCCGCCCTGCCACGGCGCGCGCCCGTGCTCACGTGCGCAGCACCACCACCGCCACCACCACGGCCGCCACCAGCGCCGCGGCGAACACCGCCGCCAGCACCCGCACCGCCACCCGCGCCGCCCGGTCCGGGTCCGGTGGCGGAGGCGGGGGGACGGGAGGCCGCTGCTGATCCATGGCGGCAGCATGCCGCACGGCACAATGGACCCATGACCACCAGCCGCGCCACCAGCACCGCCCTGGACCCCGCCGTCGCCGCCCGCCTCAAGCGCGGCGCGGACGGCCTCTTCCCGGCCATCGCCCAGCAGTACGACACCGGCGAGGTACTCATGCTCGGCTGGATGGACGACGAGGCGCTGCACCGCACCCTGACCACCGGCCGCTGCACCTACTGGTCCCGCAGCCGCCAGGAGTACTGGGTCAAGGGCGACACCTCCGGCCACGTCCAGCACGTCAAGTCCGTGGCGCTGGACTGCGACGCGGACACCGTCCTGGTCAAGGTCGACCAGGTCGGCGCGGCCTGCCACACCGGCGCCCGCACCTGCTTCGACGCGGACGTCCTGGCGAGCGCCCCCACCGCCGACCAGTAGGCTCCGCTGCCATGACCACGGGAACCACCGGCACCGCCACGCCGGACCTCGACACCTTCCGCACGCTCGCCAAGGACCGGCGGGTCATCCCCGTCACCCGGCGCCTCCTGGCGGACGGCGACACCCCGGTCGGCCTCTACCGCAAGCTGGGGGGGGGGGGGGGGGGGGGGGGGGGGGGGGGGGGGGGGGGGGGGGGGGGGGGGGGGGGGGGGCGGGCGCAGCGCCGCGACGCTCACCGTCCGCGACGGGCAGGCCCACTGGCTCGGCACCCCGCCGGTCGGCGTGCCCACCGGCGGCGACCCGCTGGCCGCCCTGCGCGCCACCGTGGAGACCCTGCACACCCCGCGCGACCTCATCGAGGGCGAGGGGCTGCCCCCGTTCACCGGCGGCATGGTCGGCTACCTCGGCTACGACATCGTCCGCCGCCTGGAGAAGATCGGCGCGCACACCGAGGACGACCTCGGGCTGCCCGAGCTGACCATGCTCCTGACCTCCGACCTCGCCGTCCTGGACCACTGGAACGGCACGGTCCTGCTGATCGCCAACGCGATCAACCACAACGACCTGGCCACCGGCGTCGACGAGGCGTACGCCGACGCGGTGGCCCGCCTGGACGCGATGGCCGAGGACCTGGCCCGCCCCGCCCCGCCGAGCGCCGCCGCGCTCCCGCCGTCCGCCGTGCCGCCGTACACCGGCACGTGGGGCGCCGAGGCGTTCAAGGCCGCGGTCGGGGACGTCAAGGAGCGCATCCGGGCCGGCGAGGCGTTCCAGGTGGTGCCCTCCCAGCGGTTCGAAACCCCCTGCACGGCAAGTGCGTTGGACGTCTACCGGGTGCTGCGGGCCACCAACCCCAGCCCGTACATGTACCTCTTCCGCTTCGCGGCCGGCGGCCCGGAGGACACGCCCTTCGACGTGGTCGGCTCCAGCCCCGAGGCGCTGGTCAAGGTCGAGGGCGGCCGGGCCATGGTGCACCCGATCGCCGGCACCCGCCCGCGCGGCGCGAGCGTCCAGGAGGACCAGGCGCTCGCCGAGGAACTGCTCGCCGACCCCAAGGAGCGCGCCGAGCACCTGATGCTGGTCGACCTCGGCCGCAACGACCTCGGCCGGGTCTGCGAACCGGGCAGCGTCGAGGTCGTCGACTTCATGTCCGTCGAGCGCTACAGCCACGTCATGCACATCGTCTCCACGGTCACCGGCACGGTCGCCCCGGGCCGCACCGCCTTCGACGTGCTCACCGCCTGCTTCCCGGCCGGCACCCTCTCCGGCGCCCCCAAGCCGCGCGCCATGCAGATCATCGAGGAGCTGGAGCCGACCCGGCGCGGCCTGTACGGCGGTTGCGTCGGCTACCTGGACTTCGCCGGCGACTCCGACACCGCCATCGCCATCCGCACCGCCCTGCTGCGGGACGGCACCGCCTACGTCCAGGCCGGCGCCGGCATCGTCGCGGACTCCGACCCGGACGCCGAGGACACCGAGTGCCGCAACAAGGCCGCGGCCGTCCTGCGTGCCGTGCACACCGCCAACCACCTGGGGAGATGACCTCGGCGACCCCCGCGCGACGGGCCGCGGGGGCCGGTAGGCGATAGTGGTGTGCGTGACTGCCGCAGACCCGACCCGTACCGACACCGAGCCCGCGCCGGCCGCGGACCGGCCCGCGCGCGGCGCCAGGCGCTCGCTGGCCCTGGCCCTGCTGCTGGGCGCCGCCGGCGCGGGCCTGGCGCTGCTGGCGTCGGGCCGCACCTGGGCCAGGGGCACCGCGGTGCTGGCCCAGGGCGAGCTGCCGCGCACCGTCACCGGTACCGACGTGACCGGCGTGCCCGGTGCGCTGGCGGTGGTGGGACTGGCCGCCCTGGTCGCCGTCTTCGCGGTGCGCCGGACCGGCCGCGTCGTGGTCGCCGGACTCCTCGCGCTCAGCGGCCTGGGCATCGCGGCCGCCGCCGCGCTCGGCTACTCCGACACCTCCGCGCTGCGCGAGAAGGCCGCCGACGCGGTCGGCCTGTCCGACGCCGGTGTGCACCACGTCACGCACACCGTCTGGCCCTGGGTGGCCGTCGCGGGCGGCCTGCTGCTGCTCCTGGCCGGTGTGCTGGCCCTGGTGTACGGCCGCGCCTGGCCCGCGATGTCGGGCCGGTACGAGCGCACCCCCGGCGGCGGGCGGGGCCCGCGGCGCGCCCCGGCGGCGCCGGACCTGGAACGCCCCGAGGAGATCTGGAAGTCCCTGGACCGCGGTGAGGACCCCACCCGGTAAAAGGCTTCCGCCCGGCATCGGTGACAATGGACGACGACATTCCCGCGCCCCGACCCCGGCGCGGCAGAGCAACGAGGAGCACTCCATGTCGAGCAGTGGCCACGGACACACCCCCGCCGCCTGGACCGGCGTCATCATCGCGTTCATCGGGTTCTGTGTCAGCGGCGCCTTCATCGTGCTGGGCAGCGTGGCCGGGTTCTGGGCGGGCATCGCGCTGATCCTCGCCGGCGCCGTGGTGGGTGGCGTGATGCGCGCGGCCGGCCTCGGCCAGGAGCCCCGCCGCTCGGCCAAGCCCGCCGCGGCCGCCGCCCGGCCCCAGGAGAGCTGACCCCCGCCCGCAGGAGACTCCTTGACGGCGCGGCTTCCCGGCCGCCGCACGGTCCGGGCCCCCAGGGCCCGCGCCCCGTACGGCCGCCGAGAAGCTGCGCCGTTCCGCTGCCGGTAGCAGCATCGGCAGCGTGAACGATCTTGCGGTCCGCCCGTGCCCCGGGCGCCCCCGGCGGCGCGGCCCGCTGCGCCGCCTGGCCGCCCCGGCCGGGACCCTCGCGGCGGCGGCCGCCGCCTTCGCCGTGGTCGGCGCGGTCGATCCCGGGGAACCGGGCCACTACCCGGTCTGCCCGCTGTTCCGCCTCACCGGTGTGCTCTGCCCGGCCTGCGGCGGACTGCGCAGCGCGCACGCCGTCGCGCACGGCGACCTGCTCACCGCACTCGGCGCCAACGCCCCGGCGGTGGCCGGCTACGCCGCGTTCGCCGTCTTCCTGCTGGTCTGGCTGGTCCGGGCGGCCCGCGGCCTGCCCACCGCCGGCCCCCGCCCGCGGCCGGTCCACTGGTGGGCGCTGGGCGCCGCGCTGCTGGCCTTCACCGTCTGGCGCAACCTCCCCGCCGGCGCCTGGCTCCGCCCGTGACCAGGGCCCCGTCCCGGCGCGGGCGGCGGCACTCCCCGCCCGCCCCGCGCCGCCCGCCGGTGTCCAGGGTGTGGGACCGCGGTCCACCGGATGCGGGACCTGCCCCCGCCGACGGATACCATCGAAGAACCGGCCGGGACAGTGGTTGCGTCCCACGGGCCGCTGTCCACCTCCACCGTTCAGATAGGAGGCCGCTCGCGTGAGCGTGCTCGATGAGATCATCGACGGAGTCCGCGCCGACCTCGCAGAGCGGCAGGCGCGCGTCAGCCTCGACGAGCTCAAGGAGCGGGCCCGCGCCGCGCGCCCGGCCAAGGACGGTGCCGCCGCCCTGAAGGGCGAGGGGGTCCGGGTGATCTGCGAGGTCAAGCGCTCCAGCCCCTCCAAGGGCGCGCTGGCCGCGATCGCCGACCCGGCGGGCCTGGCCGCCGACTACGAGGCGGGCGGCGCCGCGGTGATCTCCGTACTGACCGAGCAGCGCCGGTTCGGCGGTTCGCTGGCCGACCTGGAGGCGGTCCGCGCCCGGGTCGACATCCCGGTGCTCCGCAAGGACTTCATCGTCACCGCCTACCAGCTGTGGGAGGCCCGCGCGTACGGCGCCGACCTCGCGCTGCTGATCGTCGCCGCGCTGGAGCAGGAGGCCCTGGTCTCGCTGATCGAGCGGGCCGAGTCGATCGGCCTGACGCCGCTGGTCGAGGCGCACGACGAGGAAGAGGTCGCCCGCGCGGTCGACGCCGGCGCCCGGATCATCGGGATCAACGCCCGCAACCTCAAGACCCTCAAGGTCGACCGGGACACCTTCGCCCGGGTCGCCCCCGAGATCCCCGATCACATCGTCAAGGTCGCCGAGTCCGGCGTCCGCGGCCCGCACGACCTGATCGCCTACGCCAACGAGGGCGCCGACGCCGTCCTGGTGGGCGAGTCCCTGGTCACCGGCAAGGATCCCAGGACCGCGGTCGCCGACCTGGTCGCGGCCGGCTCCCACCCGGCGATCCGGCACGGCCGGGACTGACCGGCCGCCGAAGGACAGGGCACCCCGGATGACCGCCGTTCCCCGCCGCCCCGAGGCCAGCGTCTCCGCGCTGCCCTCGTGGCACCGCGGCTGCCGGGCCCCCGCCCGGCGGGTCCGGGGACGCCGGGTCCGGTACCACATCGGCTCCGAACCGGGACAGATCAACGGGCGGCGATGGCGCCCGGGGTCCGCGCGCTGACGCGTACGGCCCCCTGCCGGCGGCGTGCGCTCCCCGCGCGCGGCCGCCGCGACGCCACCCTTTCCCGACCACACCGGACCTCCGGGGCCCCGCCCCGGACGAGGAGTGCTCAGATGTCCGCAGGCAGTTCCCGTTTCTTCCTTCCGGATCCGGACGGATCCGTCCCCAGCGCCGAGGGGTACTTCGGCGCCTTCGGCGGCAAGTTCATCCCCGAGGCGCTGGTCGCCGCGGTGGACGAGGTCGCCGCCGAGTACGAGAAGGCCAAGGCCGACCCGGCGTTCGCCGCCGAGCTGGACGACCTCATGGTCAACTACACCGGGCGGCCCAGCGCCCTCACCGAGGTGCCGCGGTTCGCCGAGCACGCCGGCGGCGCCCGGATCTTCCTCAAGCGCGAGGACCTCAACCACACCGGCTCCCACAAGATCAACAACGTGCTGGGGCAGGCCCTGCTCACCAAGCGGATGGGCAAGACCCGGGTCATCGCCGAGACCGGCGCCGGCCAGCACGGCGTCGCCACCGCCACCGCCTGCGCCCTCTTCGGCCTGGACTGCACCATCTACATGGGCGAGGTCGACACCCGGCGGCAGGCCCTGAACGTCGCCCGGATGCGGATGCTCGGCGCCGAGGTCATCGCCGTGACGTCCGGCAGCCGCACCCTCAAGGACGCCATCAACGAGGCGTTCCGCGACTGGGTCGCCAACGTCGACCGCACCCACTACCTCTTCGGCACGGTCGCCGGCCCGCACCCCTTCCCCACCCTGGTCCGCGACTTCCACCGGGTCATCGGTGTGGAGGCCCGCCGGCAGATCCTGGAGCGCGCCGGGCGCCTCCCGGACGCCGCACTGGCCTGCGTCGGCGGCGGCTCCAACGCCATCGGCCTGTTCCACGCCTTCCTGCCCGACACCGGCGTCCGCCTGATCGGCTGCGAGCCGGGCGGCCACGGCGTGGAGACCGGTGAGCACGCCGCCACCCTCACCGAGGGCACCCCCGGCATCCTGCACGGCTCCCGCTCCTACGTCCTCCAGGACGAGGACGGCCAGATCACCGAGCCGTACTCGATCTCGGCCGGTCTGGACTACCCGGGCATCGGCCCCGAGCACGCCTACCTCAAGGACTCCGCCCGCGCCGAGTACCGTGCGGTGACCGACGACGCGGCGATGCAGGCGCTGCGCCTGCTCTCCCGCACCGAGGGCATCATCCCGGCCATCGAGAGCGCGCACGCGCTGGCCGGCGCCCTGGAGGTCGGCCGGGAGCTGGGCCCCGAGGGCCTGCTGCTGGTGAACCTCTCCGGACGCGGTGACAAGGACATGGACACCGCCGCCCGCTACTTCGGGCTCTACGACGGTGCCGACCACAACGGCGAGGGGGACAAGTGATGGCGGGCAACATCGAACTGCTGAGGTCCGTCCTGGCGCAGGCCAAGGCCGAGGACCGGGCGGCGCTGGTCGGCTACCTCCCGGCCGGCTTCCCCACCGTCGAGGGCGGCATCCGGGCCATGACCGAGATGCTGGACGGCGGCTGCGACATCGTCGAGGTCGGGCTGCCGCACAGCGACCCGGTGCTGGACGGCCCGGTCATCCAGACCGCCGACGACATCGCGCTGCGCGCCGGCATCAAGATCACCGACGTGCTCCGCACGGTCCGCGAGGTGCACGCCGCCACCGGCGCGCCGGTGCTCTGCATGACGTACTGGAACCCGGTCGACCGCTACGGCACCGAGCGGTTCGCCGCCGACCTCGCCGAGGCGGGCGGCGCCGGCTGCATCCTGCCGGACCTCCCGGTCGAGGAGTCCGAGGTGTGGCGGAAGGCCGCCGCGCAGCACGGCCTGGCCACCGTCTTCGTGGTCGCGCCGAGCAGCCGGGACGAGCGGCTGGCCAAGATCACCGCGGTCGGCAGCGGCTTCGTCTACGCCGCCTCCCTGATGGGCGTCACCGGCACCCGTGAGTCGGTCGGCCGGGAGGCGGAGGACCTGGTGGCCCGCACCCGCGCCACCACCGACCTCCCGGTCTGCGTCGGCCTGGGCGTCTCCAACGCCGTGCAGGCCGCCGAGGTCGCTCGCTTCGCCGACGGCGTGATCGTCGGCTCGGCGTTCGTCAAGTGCCTGCTGGCGGCGGACGACACCGACGCCGGACTCGCCGCGGTCCGCACCCTCGCCGGCCAGCTGGGCGAGGGCGTGCGCCGGAGCGGCGCGGCCGGCGATCGGCCCGCAGGCATCGCCCGATAGAGCGAACCTCACAGCGGAGGGGTGCGGCCGCGCCCCTCCGCTTCGTTGTCCACGGGCGTGAACCAGAAGAACCATGACGGCCAGAACCGTGACGGAAAGAGCAGCGCCCGCGAGCGGCTACAGGCCCAGCGCGCCAAGGAGAGGACGCGGTCCCGGCGGGTCCGCCAGGCCGTGGTCGGCGGGGCCGTGGTGGCGGCCCTGGCGGTGGCCGGCGGTATCGCCGTCTGGGTGTCCTCCGGCGGCGGCTCCGGCAGCACCGCCGACCACGCGTTCGCCCTCCCCAAGCAGGCCAGCGACGGCGACAAGCCCGCCGTCCCGGTGGGCTCGCCCGGCGCCCGGTCCACCCTCACCGTCTGGGAGGACTTCCGCTGCCCGGCCTGCCAGCAGTTCGAGACCGGCTTCCGCCCGGTGATCCACGAACTCCAGGACTCCGGCCGGCTCAAGGCCGAGTACCACCTCGCCACCCTGATCGACGGCAATACCGGCGGCTCCGGTTCGCTGAACGCCGCCAACGCCGCCCTGTGCGCCCAGGACGCCGGGAAGTTCCGCGAGTACCACGACGTCCTCTACGCGCACCAGCCGCCCGAGCAGCAGGACCGCTTCGCCGACAAGGCGTACCTGATCCAGCTGGCCGGCAAGGTCCCCGGTCTGGTCACGGACGCCTTCACCGCGTGCGTGCGGTCCGGCCGGTACGACGGCTTCGTCCGCAAGTCCAACGCCGCCTTCGCCGCCGGCGGGTTCCGCGGCACCCCGACCGTCCTGCTCAACGGCAAGGACCTCGCCCAGGTCAAGGGCGGCCAGCTCACCCCCGCCGACCTGAAGAAGATGGTCGAGGACGCCGACCGGGCGAAGCCGTCCGGCACGCGCTGACCCGTCCGGCGGCGGTACGGGCCGCCACCCGGGCGGGGTCGTTACGCAGCCGTTGCCGGGCGGGTTGCCGTCCACCCTGCCCGGCGCGGTAGCGTCGGTCCTGCCATGGACCTCGCATTCATTCCCAGCCCGCCGACCGGTGTCGTCCATCTCGGCCCGATCCCGCTGCGCGGCTACGCGTTCTGCATCATCATCGGCGTATTCGTCGGCGTCTGGCTCGGCAACAAGCGCTGGGTGCAGCGCGGCGGCCGCTCCGGCACCGTCGCCGACATCGCCGTGTGGGCGGTGCCCTTCGGCCTGGTCGGCGGCCGCCTCTACCACGTCATCACGACGTACGAGCCGTACTTCGGCGAGAACGGCCACCCGCTCGACGCCTTCAAGGTGTGGCAGGGCGGCCTGGGCATCTGGGGCGCGGTCGCGCTGGGTGCGCTCGGTGCCTGGATCGGCTGCCGCCGCCGCGGTATCCCGATGCCCGCCTATGCCGACGCGCTGGCGCCGGGCCTGGCCCTGGGGCAGGCGATCGGCCGCTGGGGCAACTGGTTCAACCAGGAGCTCTACGGCAAGCCGACGGACGTCCCGTGGGCGCTGAAGATCAACCCGGACCCGGCGATCGGCCGGATCGGCGGCACCTACCACCCGACGTTCCTCTACGAGTGCCTGTGGTGCCTGGGCGTCGCGGCGCTGGTGATCTGGGCGGACAAGCGCTTCAAGCTGGGCCACGGGCGGGTCTTCGCGCTCTACGTCGCCGCGTACTGCGCGGGCCGCGCCTGGATCGAGTACATGCGGGTCGACGAGGCGCACCACATCCTGGGGCTGCGGCTGAACGTATGGACCGCGATGATCGTCTTCGTCCTGGCCGTGGTCTACATGATCGTGTCCGCAAAGAAGGCCCCGGGCCGCGAGGAGATCGTGGAACCGCAGTGGCAGCTCGCCGAGGGCGCCGAGGGCGCCGGTGACGGCGCGCGGGCCGCGGAGCACACCGCCGGGGACGCGGCGGACGGCAAGGCCGCGCAGGACGGCAAGGAGGCGGCGGACCCCGGGGCCGCGAAGGATTCCGAGGGGGCCGGGGGCGCCGGGAAGCCCGCGGACGCGGGGGAGGACGGCCCCGAGGGGAAGTCCGGGGCCGCCGCGAAGAGTGCGGGCGGCGCCGCGTCCTGAAGGCCGCGACGGCCACCCGCCGACCGGAGCGCCGGGCGGATCCGCTGCGTGCGGGACCGCCCGGCGCTCCGCCGTATCCGCCCCGTGCGCCCCGCCCGCCGGTGCGGCCGGGTCCGCCGCCGGGCGGTCACCGCCCGCTGGCCTCGGTCATCGCGGTGCACGCCGTGAGGGCGGCGAACGCCTGCTCGTGGCGCAGCCGGCGGGCCCGGTCGCGGGCGAAGACCTCGCGGGCGACGGCGGCGAGTTCGGCCGCCGGGGCGTGCAGGTCGAGCCGGCTGGCCCGGGCCACCTCGGCGCTCCACTCGGCGGGCACCGCCGCCGCCCCGTTCAGCGCGCCGGCCAGCGCACCGGCCATCGAGGCCGTCGAGGCGCAGGCCCGCCCGTAGTTGACCGCACCGAGCACGCTCGCCCGGTAGTCGCCGCCGGCCACCAGCAGCATGCCGAGCGCGATCGGCAGCTCCTCGACGGCGTGCAGCCGGGAGGGGCGGCGGGCGCCCAGGGACGGCTCGCGGAAATCCGGGCCGACGGTGTCGAACGGGGCGACCGCCGCCCGCAGCGGGACCAGCGCGGACTCGTAGGCGGTGTGCGGCGCGGCGACGTCGCGGACCGCCTCGATCGCCGCCCGGGTGCCGTCCTTGGCCAGCCGCAGCGCGTGCCCGGTGACCGAGGCCGGGGTGGCGTCCGGCAGGAACGCGGCGGCCACCGCGGCGGCGAACACCCCGGCGGCCTCGCGCCCGTAGGAGCACTGATGGGCGCCGGCGAGGTCCAGTGCCTCGGCGTAGGCCCGGTCCGGGTCGCCGGCGTTGACGATGCCGACCGGTGCCATGTACATCGCCGCCCCGCAGGTGACGGTGTTGCCGACGCCCGCCTCGCGCGGGTCGGCGTGGCCGTGGTGCAGCCGCGCCACGATCCACTGCTCGGTGAGCGAGAGCCGCGCCGACAGCAGCGCTTCGGCCTGGAGTTCGGGGATCCAGCGCGGGGTGTCCCGCAGGTCGGGCACCAGGCGGTCGGCGATGTCGTAGGCGTCGAGGTGGTCGCGGACCGCCGCGTAGACGCGGACCAGGGCGTGGGTCATCAGGGTGACGTCGGTGATCCGGCCGTCGCCCGCGCGGTGCGGCGGGCCGGGCCGGGCGGTGCGCCCCGCCTCGCGGTACGGGCCGACGAGGCCCTCGATGCGGCCGCCGTAGCGGGCGGTGATCCGCTCCGGGGTCAGGCCCTCGGCCGGGCCGCCCAGCGCGTCACCGACCGCGGCCCCGACCAGCGTGCCGGCCGCCCGGTCCGCCAGCGGCGCGGTCCCGGCCGGCGGGGCGGCCGGCGCGGGGGCGCCGGCGGCCGGGCGGTGCGGGGGACCGGGGGGTGCGGCCGGGTCCGGGGGCGGGGCGGCGGGCGTGGTGGCGGTGCCGGTCATCGCGGGCTCCTTCCGTAGCGGGGCGACCCGGTATGGGTCCCCCGCCGCGGGCCGGCTCTGCTCCCCCGGGGCACCACGGTCACCCGGTCGACTCCCCGGGCAGTGGCCCGGCACCCGGAAACGGGCCTTGTGAGCCGGATCACAAGGCGGCTCTTTCGGTAAAACTGCAGGTCAGAGCGGTAAGTACGGCCTTCCTTGCTAGCGGAGGAGGGTAATTCGCGCATAACTTCGAGGCGTTGGAGGGGGAAGTGCCGCGATCGGCCCACACCTCGCTGAGCAGGGAGCAGGTCCCGATATGTCCGTCCTGGAGATCATGGACGCCGCCGCGCCGACGCACGTGGCGCACCGCGACAACCACACCCACCGCGATGTGAACGGCGGCTGGCTGCGCCCCGCCGTCTTCGGTGCGATGGACGGCCTGGTGTCCAACCTCGCCCTGATGACCGGTGTGGCCGGCGGTGCCGTCTCGCAGCACACGCTGGTGATCACCGGGCTGGCGGGGCTGGCGGCCGGTGCGTTCTCGATGGCCGCGGGCGAGTACACCTCGGTGGCTTCGCAGCGTGAGCTGGTGGTCGCGGAGCTGGACGTCGAACGGGCTCAGCTGCGCTCGCACCCGAAGGACGAGCAGGACGAGCTGGCGGCCCTCTACGAGTCCCGCGGGGTGGATCCCGAGCTGGCCCGGCAGGTCGCCGAACAGCTCTCCCGCGACCCCGAGCAGGCGCTGGAGATCCACGCCCGCGAGGAATTGGGCATCGACCCGTCGGACCTTCCTTCTCCCACCGTCGCCGCGGTGTCGTCCTTCGGATCCTTTGCGCTCGGCGCCCTTCTGCCTGTCCTTCCTTATCTGTTGGGTGCCAGCGCCCTCTGGCCCGCGGTGCTGCTGGCGCTGCTCGGGCTCTTCGCCTGCGGTGCCGTCGTGGCCCGCGTGACGGCCCGTTCGTGGTGGTTCAGCGGACTGCGCCAGCTGGCGCTGGGCGGCGCCGCGGCGGCCGTCACCTACGGTCTCGGCGCGCTGTTCGGGACGGCGGTGGGTTGACGTCCCCTGCGGGTGACCGCATCATGGCCGCATTACCCAGCGGTTTCGGTTTGTTGACGACCGGGCATAAGGCCCTGGCGTCGCGGGCAATGTCGCTCGCCGAACGCCGCCGCAGAGGGCGGCCCGTTTCCGTCCGTGTTCCCAGAGATTCCGTCTCACCGCCGGTGCGGTGTCCGTATGTTGGAAGGCTTCTTCCGCTTTCCGAGAATCGGGCCATCCTGTAACCTGCACGAAATTTCGCGGAGGGCCAACGTCGTCCCTCGGCAATGCTTATGCCACGACGACGTTGGGAGAGCCGATGCGCCACGCGTCCACGCACTCCGCGACCACCAGCAGCGCCGACGCCGCCTGGTCGCCCATGGACGGCCGCCCCGCCCAGCAGGGGATGTACGACCCCCGTAACGAGCACGACGCCTGCGGTGTCGGCTTCGTGGCCACCCTCACCGGTGAGGCCAGCCACGCCCTGGTCGAACAGGCCCTGACCGTGCTGACGAACCTGGAGCACCGCGGCGCCACCGGCTCCGAGCCCGACTCGGGCGACGGCGCGGGCATCCTGCTCCAGGTCCCGGACGCGTTCCTGCGCGAGAACGTCACCTTCGAGCTCCCCGAGGCCGGCGCCTACGCCGTCGGCATCGCCTTCCTTCCGTCCGACGCCCACGAAGCGGCCGACGCCGTCTCACGGATCGAGACGATCGCCGGCGAGGAGGGCCTGACCGTCCTGGGCTGGCGGGTCGTCCCGGTCGCCCCGCAGCTGCTCGGCAACGGCGCCCGCGCCACCATGCCGGCCTTCTCCCAGCTGTTCGTCGCGGACGGTGAGCACACCGGGCTGGCCCTGGACCGCAAGGCGTTCGCGCTGCGCAAGCGCGCCGAGCGGGAGGCCGGGGTCTACTTCCCCTCGCTGTCCGCCCGGACCCTCGTCTACAAGGGCATGCTGACCACCGGGCAGCTGGAGCCCTTCTTCCCGGACCTGTCCGACCGCCGGTTCGCCACCGCCATCGCCCTGGTCCACTCGCGGTTCTCCACCAACACCTTCCCGAGCTGGCCGCTGGCCCACCCGTACCGCTTCGTGGCGCACAACGGCGAGATCAACACCGTCAAGGGCAACCGCAACTGGATGCGGGCCCGGGAGTCCCAGCTGGCCAGCTCGCTGTTCGGCAGCGAGGACCTGGAGCGGCTGTTCCCGGTCTGCACGCCGGACGCCTCCGACTCCGCCTCCTTCGACGAGGTGCTGGAGCTGCTCCACCTCGGCGGGCGGTCGCTGCCGCACGCGGTGCTGATGATGGTCCCCGAGGCGTGGGAGAACGCCACCGCCATGGACCCGGCCCGGCGCGCCTTCTACCAGTACCACTCCACGATGATGGAGCCCTGGGACGGCCCGGCCTGCGTCACCTTCACCGACGGCACCCAGGTCGGCGCGGTGCTGGACCGCAACGGTCTGCGCCCGGGGCGCTACTGGGTCACCGACGACGGCCTGGTCGTGCTCTCCTCCGAGGTCGGCGTCCTGGACATCGACCCGGCCCGGGTCGTCCGCAAGGGCCGCCTCCAGCCCGGCCGGATGTTCCTCGTGGACACCGCCGAGCACCGCATCATCGAGGACGACGAGATCAAGGCCCGCCTGGCCGCCGAGCACCCCTACCAGGAGTGGCTGGACGCCGGCCTGATCGACCTCGCCGACCTGCCCGAGCGCGAGCACATCGTGCACACCCACGCCTCGGTCACCCGCCGCCAGCAGACCTTCGGCTACACCGAGGAGGAGCTGCGGGTCATCCTCGCCCCGATGGCCAAGACCGGCGCCGAGCCGATCGGCTCGATGGGCACGGACTCCCCGATCGCCGCGCTCTCCGAGCGCCCCCGGCTGCTCTTCGACTACTTCACCCAGCTGTTCGCGCAGGTCACCAACCCGCCGCTGGACGCCATCCGGGAGGAGCTGGTCACCTCCCTGATCTCCTCCCTCGGCCCGCAGGGCAACCTCCTCGCGCCCACCGCGAGCTCCTGCCGCAGCGTGACCCTGCCGTTCCCGGTCATCGACAACGACGAGCTGGCCAAGCTCGTGCACATCAACGCCGACGGCGACATGCCCGGCATGAAGGCCGTCACCCTCTCCGGCCTCTACCGGGTCTCCGGCGGCGGCGCCGCCCTGGCCGCCCGGATCGAGGAGATCTGCGCCGAGGCCGACGCCGCCATCGCCGACGGCGCCCGGCTGATCGTGCTCTCCGACCGCCACTCGGACGCCGAGCACGCGCCGATCCCCTCGCTGCTGCTGACCGCCGCCGTCCACCACCACCTCATCGCCACCAAGACCCGCACCCAGGTCGGGCTGCTGGTCGAGGCCGGCGACGTCCGCGAGGTGCACCACGTCGCGCTGCTCATCGGCTACGGCGCCGCCGCGGTCAACCCCTACCTGGCGATGGAGTCCGTCGAGGACCTGGTCCGGGCCGGTACGTTCCTGCCCGGCACGGACACCGACACCGCCCTCAAGAACCTCATCAAGGCGCTCGGCAAGGGCGTGCTGAAGGTGATGTCCAAGATGGGCATCTCCACCGTCGCCTCCTACCGGGGCGCCCAGGTCTTCGAGGCCGTCGGCCTGGACGAGGAGTTCGTGGCCAAGTACTTCCACGGCACCGCCACCAAGATCGGCGGCGCGGGCCTGGACGTCATCGCCCGGGAGGTCGCGGCGCGGCACGCCAAGGCGTACCCGGCCTCCGGCATCGCCGCCACCCACCGCGCGCTGGAGATCGGCGGCGAGTACCAGTGGCGCCGCGAGGGCGAGCCGCACCTGTTCGACCCGGAGACCGTCTTCCGGCTCCAGCACTCCACCCGCGCCCGCCGCTACGACATCTTCAAGCAGTACACCGAGCGGGTGAACGAGCAGTCCGAGCGGCTGATGACGCTGCGCGGCCTGTTCTCCTTCGCCTCCGACCGCCCGTCGATCCCCCTGGACGAGGTCGAGCCGGCCGCCGAGATCGTCAAGCGGTTCTCCACCGGCGCGATGTCGTACGGCTCCATCTCCAAGGAGGCGCACGAGACCCTCGCCATCGCCATGAACCAGCTGGGCGGCAAGTCCAACACCGGTGAGGGCGGCGAGGACCCCGAGCGGCTCTACGACCCGGCGCGCCGGTCCAGCATCAAGCAGGTCGCCTCCGGCCGCTTCGGCGTCACCTCGGAGTACCTGGTCAACGCCGACGACATCCAGATCAAGATGGCCCAGGGCGCCAAGCCCGGCGAGGGCGGCCAGCTGCCCGGCCACAAGGTCTACCCGTGGGTCGCCAGGACCCGCCACTCGACGCCGGGTGTGGGCCTGATCTCCCCGCCGCCGCACCACGACATCTACTCCATCGAGGACCTGGCCCAGCTGATCCACGACCTGAAGAACGCGAATCCGCAGGCGCGGATCCACGTGAAGCTGGTCTCCGAGGTCGGCGTCGGCACGGTCGCGGCCGGTGTCTCCAAGGCGCACGCGGACGTCGTCCTGATCTCCGGCCACGACGGCGGCACCGGCGCGTCCCCGCTGACCTCGCTGAAGCACGCGGGCGGCCCCTGGGAGCTGGGTCTGGCCGAGACCCAGCAGACCCTGCTGCTCAACGGCCTGCGCGACCGCATCGTCGTCCAGACCGACGGCCAGCTCAAGACCGGCCGCGACGTGGTCATCGCCGCCCTGCTGGGCGCCGAGGAGTTCGGTTTCGCGACCGCGCCGCTGGTCGTCTCCGGCTGCGTGATGATGCGCGTCTGCCACCTGGACACCTGCCCGGTCGGCATCGCCACCCAGAACCCGGTGCTGCGCGAGCGGTTCAGCGGCAAGGCCGAATTCGTCGTCAACTTCTTCGAGTTCATCGCCGAGGAGGTCCGCGAGCTCCTCGCCGAGCTGGGCTTCCGCACCCTGGACGAGGCCATCGGCCACGCCGAGGTCCTCAACGTCTCCCGCGCGGTCAACCACTGGAAGGCCCAGGGCCTGGACCTCGCCCCGCTGCTGCACGTCCCGGAGCTGTCCGAGGGCGCGGTCCGCCACCGGATCACCGAGCAGGACCACGGCCTGGCGAAGGCCCTGGACAACGAGCTGATCAAGCTCGCCGCGGACGCACTGGCCGCGGACACCGCCGAGGCCGCCCAGCCGGTCCGCGCCCAGGTCCCGATCCGCAACATCAACCGGACCGTCGGCACCATGCTCGGCCACGAGGTGACGAAGAAGTTCGGCGGCGCCGGGCTGCCCGACGACACCATCGACCTCACCTTCACCGGGTCGGCCGGCCAGTCGTTCGGCGCGTTCCTGCCCCGCGGCATCACCCTCCGCCTGGAGGGCGACGCCAACGACTACGTCGGCAAGGGCCTGTCCGGCGGCCGGATCATCGTCCGCCCGGACCGCGGCGCCGACCACCTCGCCGAGTACTCCACCATCGCCGGCAACACCCTCGCCTACGGCGCCACCGGCGGCGAGCTGTTCCTGCGCGGCCGGGTCGGCGAGCGGTTCTGCGTCCGCAACTCCGGTGCCACGGTGGTCTCCGAGGGCGTCGGCGACCACGGCTGCGAGTACATGACCGGCGGCAACGCGGTCGTCCTGGGCGAGACCGGGCGCAACTTCGCGGCCGGCATGTCCGGCGGCTTCGCCTACGTCATCGACCTCGACCCGGCCAACGTCAACAAGGAACTCGCCGGCGCGGTCCACCCGCTGGACGACACCGACAAGCAGTGGCTGCACGACGTGGTGCGCCGCCACCAGGAGGAGACCGGCTCCACCGTGGCCGGGAAGCTCCTCGCCGACTGGGATGCCGCGGCCGCGCGCTTTTCCAAGGTCATCCCGCCCACGTACCAGGCAGTGCTCGCCGCCAAGGAGGCCGCCGAGCTGGCCGGACTCTCCGAGTCCGAGACCCACGAGAAGATGATGGAGGCGGCGACCCATGGCTGACCCCAAGGGCTTCCTGAACCACGAGCGCGAGGTCGCCACGACCCGCCCCGTCGCGGAGCGCGTCAAGGACTGGAACGAGGTCTACCAGCCCGGCTCGCTGCTGCCGATCATCACCAAGCAGGCGTCGCGCTGCATGGACTGCGGCATCCCGTTCTGCCACAACGGCTGTCCGCTGGGGAACCTCATCCCCGAGTGGAACGACTACGCCTACCGGGAGGACTGGAAGGCGGCCAGCGAGCGGCTGCACGCCACCAACAACTTCCCGGAGTTCACCGGCCGGCTGTGCCCCGCGCCGTGCGAGGCGGCCTGTGTGCTGGGCATCAACCAGCAGCCGGTCACCATCAAGAACGTCGAGGTCTCCATCATCGACAAGGCGTGGGACAGCGGCGACGTCACCCCGCAGCCGCCCGAGCGGCTCTCCGGCAAGACCGTCGCCGTCATCGGCTCCGGCCCGGCCGGGCTGGCCGCCGCCCAGCAGCTGACCCGGGCCGGCCACACCGTCGCGGTGTACGAGCGCGCCGACCGCATCGGCGGCCTGCTCCGCTACGGCATCCCCGAGTTCAAGATGGAGAAGCGGCACATCAACCGCCGCATCGAGCAGATGCGCGCGGAGGGCACCAAGTTCCGCACCGAGACCGAGATCGGCCGGGACATCGACGCGGCCAAGCTGCGCCGCCGCTACGACGCGGTGGTCATCGCGGCCGGCGCGACCACCTCCCGCGACCTGCCGGTACCCGGCCGCGAGCTGAACGGCATCCACTTCGCCATGGAGTACCTGCCGCTGGCCAACAAGGTGCAGGAGGGCGACCTGACGGTCTCCCCGATCACCGCCGAGGGCAAGCACGTGGTCGTCATCGGCGGCGGCGACACCGGCGCGGACTGCGTCGGCACCGCGCACCGCCAGGGCGCCGCCTCGGTCACCCAGCTGGAGATCATGCCCAGGCCGGGCGAGGAGCGGAACGCCGGCCAGCCCTGGCCGACCTTCCCGATGCTCTACAAGGTCACCTCCGCGCACGAGGAGGGCGGCGAGCGGATCTACTCCGTGTCCACCACCCACTTCGAGGGCGACGAGGACGGCAACGTCCAGTGGCTGCACCTGATCGAGGTGGAGTTCAAGGACGGCAAGCTGGAGCAGAAGCCCGGCACCGAGCGGAGGATCCCGGCCCAGCTGGTCACCCTCGCCATGGGCTTCACCGGCACCGACCAGGAGAACGGCCTGGTCGAGCAGTTCGGCCTGGAGCTGGACGCGCGCGGCAACATCGCCCGCGACGCGGACTTCGCCACCAACGTCCCCGGCGTCTTCGTCGCCGGCGACGCCGGCCGCGGCCAGTCGCTCATCGTGTGGGCCATCGCCGAGGGCCGCTCGGCCGCCCGCGGCGTGGACCGCTACCTCACCGGAGCCAGCGCCCTGCCGGCCCCGATCAGGCCGACGGACCGCGCCCTGGCGGTGTGAGCGTCCGTCCCGAGATGTCCCGTACAACGTCGTACGGAGGCACGGGGACCGGGTGAGCAACCCGGGTCCCGTACCGCGGCGCCTGTCCCCTCCCCCGACCGGAGGGCAGGCGCCGCGCTGCGTTCCGGGCCCGCCGCCCGGACCGGCCCCCTCAGCCCTCCCGCTGGGTGGGGAACCGCCGGCCCAGCCGGCGGGCCAGTTCCCGCGCGGGCGCGGGGGCGGCCCGCGGCGGGGGAGCGGCCGGCGGCCGGAAGTCGTGCACCGGCGCGCACCAGCCCGAGACGCCGAGGGTGCCGTCGCCCAGCGGCAGCACCCGGCGCGGGTCGGCGTGCACCCGCAGCACCTGCGCCTCGACCTGGGTCCAGGCGCCGTCGGTCAGGGTGCGGTCGCCGACCCGGCGGGCCTCCAGCGTCACCGGGCAGTGCGCCAGCCGCGGCGGCCGGACCAGCTCGGACGGCTCCGTCCAGGGCTCCGCGGCCTCCGCGCCGCCGGCCGGGCCGTCCTCGGACGCCCCCTGGGGCGGCAGGTTGAAGACAACATCGGGGCGTACCGCGAGGTTGCGCGCGGTGCGGCCGCGGGCCGGCACCCAGACGCTCACCACAGGGCCGAGGTCCCACCGGATCCGCAGCGCGACCAGCACGAACGTCCCGTCGTCGTTCTCCGTGGACAGCAGCGCCGGCACGACCGAACTGCTCTTCTCCAGCGCGGATTTCATGCCCCGAGGATAGAAGCCGGACGATTCGGCGCTCACCGAAGTGTAATATGTGATTACGCTCTGCACATGATTCGATGGGACGCCGATCACGAAAGCACCGCCGAAACCCCCGATCTGGCCGCCCTCGCGGCGCTGCTCGCGGACCGTACCCGTGCCGCCATCTGCATCGCCCTGCTCGACGGCGGCACCTGGACCGCCGGCGAACTGGCCGAGTACGCCGGGGTGGCGCCCTCCACCGCCACCGAGCACCTCAACCTCCTGGTCGCCGGCGGGCTGCTGGCCGAGGAGCGGCGGGGCCGCCGGCGCCACCTCCGGCTGGCCGGACCGGACACCGCCGAGACCCTGGAGAACCTCGCCGGCCTCGCCCCCTACCGCCGGGTGCGGATCCGCTCGCTGGCCGAGGCCAACCACCGCCGGGCCCTGCACCACGCCCGCACCTGCTACGACCACATCGCCGGGGCGCTCGGCGTGGCCCTCGCCGAGGCGATGACCGAACGCGGCCTGCTGGTGCGGGAGAACGGCGTGGAGCTGACCGGCGCGGGCGCCGCATGGCTGGCCGCGCTGGGCATCCCGCACGGCGGCCACTCACCGGCGCACCGGGCGCACGTCCGCACCTGCCTGGACTGGACCTCCCGCCGCCGGCACCTCTCCGGGGCGGTCGGCGCCGCGCTGTACCGGCACGCGCTGGAGCAGCGCTGGATCATCAAGGCGCCGGCCGGCCGGATCCTCGCCGTCACCGAGGCCGGCCGGGCCGCCTTCCAGCGCGAACTGGGCCTGCCGGCCGAGGTGCTGGCGCCCGCGCCGGCGGCGCCCCCGGCCCCCGACCGGACCGACATCACTCCTCGCCGACCTGGCTGATCCGGTCGTCGCCCAGCCGCCGCTGGACGTCCTGGAGCAGGATCCGCAGCAGCCCGGCCAACTGCTCCTGCTGGCCGGGGGTGAGCGCCTGGATCAACTCCGCCTCCCGGCCGAGGACCTGGTCCACGGTGGACTCGACGAGGTCGTGGCCGGCCGGGGTCAGCTCCACCAGGACGGTGCGCGGGCGGCCACCGCCGGGGCGGCGGGCGACCAGGCCCTCGCGTTCGGCGCGGGCCACCCGCTGGGAGATCGCCCCGGCGGTGAGCAGCGACCGCCGGCTCAGCTCCCGGGTGGAGAGCGTGTACGGCGGGCCGCCGCGGCGCAGCACGCTCAGCAGGTCCAGGGTGGCCACGTCCACCCCGGCGCCGTTCAGCACCCGGCGCCGGTCGTCGCCCAGCAGTTTCGCCAGCCGCCAGATGGGGGTGACGATCCCGATGGAGGAGACCGGGGTGCCGGGGCGCTCGCGCTGCCAGGCGGCGGCGATCTCCTCGACCGGGTAGGCGGCGTCCGCCGCCGCGCCCGTCGGCTCCGCTGGCGCTCCGGGTTCCGGTTCCCTTGCCACCGCACCTCCTGCGAGTGTTATGTTCAGGTCTAAATTTAGCCCTGAACGCAGGGCTGCGGGATTGATATTTAGACCTAAAAACCATGGACGGAGTTCAGTTTATGGCACGCACCATCCTGGTCACCGGCGGCGGCACCGGCATCGGCCGCGCCCTCGCCGCGCACTTCGCGGGCGCCGGCGACCGCGTCGTCATCACCGGCCGGCGCCCCGGCCCGCTGCGGGAGGCGGCCGCCGCGCTCGGCGGGGTGACGGCCGAGGTCTGCGACCACACCGACCCCGCGGCGCTGCTGCGGCTCGCCACCGCCCTGCCCGACCGGCTCGACGTACTGGTCAACAACGCCGGCGGGCAGACCGACTTCGACACCGACGGCGCCACCGACCTGGCCTCGTTCGCCCGGGACTTCCGCGCCAACCTCGACGCCAACCTCCTCGGCGCCGCGCTGACCACCCGGGCGCTGGCGGACCGGCTGGCGGCCGGCGGCGCGGTGATCCACCTCGGGTCCATCGCCGCCGACCAGGGCTCCGGCTCCTACGGCGCGGCCAAGGCCGGCCTGGCCTCCTGGAACGTCGAGCTGGCCCGGACCCTGGGCCCCCGCGGCATCACCGCGAACGTGGTCTCGCCCGGCTACATCGCCGGCACCGAGTTCTTCCGCGACAAGCTCGCCGACAGCCGCCGGGAGCAGCTGATCGCGGCCACCGCCACCGGCCGCCCCGGCCACGTCGACGACATCACCGGCGCGGTCGCCTTCCTGGCGTCCCCGGCGGCCCGGCACATCACCGGGCAGGTGCTGAACGTCAACGGCGGTGCGGTGACCACCCGTTGACCACCCGGCCGCCGGGCACGCCGGCGGCCGGGATCAGGAGCTGCGGCCGTCGACCAGGCGGGCCGGGAAACCACCGGTCGCGATCGGGCCCCAGCGGCGCGGCGTCACCCGGATCAGCGACTTGCCCTGCTTGCGCATGGCCGCGCGGTACTCGTCCCAGTCCGGGTGCTCACCGGCGATGTTGCGGTAGTACTCGACCAGCGGCTCGATGGAGTCCGGGGCGTCGACCACCTCGGCCTCGCCGTCGATCTGCACCCACGGGCCGGTCCACTCGTCGGACAGCACCAGGACGCTGACCGACGCCACCCGGCGGACGTTGCGGACCTTGGCGCGCTCCGGATACGTCGCCATCACCAGCCGCCCGGAGTCGTCCACCCCGCAGGTCAGCGGCGAGCCCTGCGGGGTGCCGTCGGAACGGCGGGTGAGCAGGATCGCGCGGTGCCGGGGGCGGACGAACTCCAGCAGCTCGGAGAGGTCGACGCGGGTGGTGGTGGCGATGGAAGGGCTCATACGGCGAGCCTAGGCCCTGCCGCCGGGCCCGCGCCTGCCGTCGGGGCCGGTCGGCTCCGGTCAGCTCTTCAGGAGCTGCTTGCCGGTGGCCGCGTCGACCACCTTGCGGCCGGCCAGCGGGGCCTTGAGGCGGACCTTCACCTTGTCGGTGGCCAGCTGCTCGGTGCACATGCCCTTGGTGCTCTTCTTCCGGCCCCAGCCGGTGACCACGACCAGGTCCTTCGACTCCTGGCTGCGGGCGCCGTAGCCGACGTCGCAGGCACTGTGGCCGACGGTCACGGTCAGCTCCCGGGCGTCCGCGCCGCCCGGCCGGTCGGCGCCGGCCAGCGGCAGCAGCGCGTCGTGCCGGCCGGGCACCGGGGCCACCTTCGGCCAGTCCCGCACGATCTGCGCGGCCCGCTGCTCGAAGGCGTCCCGGGCACGCGGGGGCGGGGCGGTGCCCACCGTCTCGGTCTTCTTGCCGCAGCCGGAGAGCACGGCGGCCGCGGCCGCGGTGAGGGCGAGGGCCCCGGCGGTCACCCGGGTGCGCGGACGGGAGCGGTTGGCGGGGTGCTGCATGACATGCCTCCTCGGGTCGGTCGGGGATGGGACGCGGCACCGGCGAGACGGGTTCCGGGGCGGTGGCTTGCGGGGCGGCGGGTGCGCCACCGGGCCGCCGCCGGACGGGAGTTACGCCCCCCGCGCAATCCGCCCACGGCACAACGCACCGGCCGGCCGCCCCGTCCGCGGCTACCGTCCGGGCCATGGACGCACTCACCCCGATCGCCCCGCACGTCTGGCAGGTCCCGTTCCCCGTCGGCCACGTGTACCTCGTCGCACTGCCCGGCGGCGGCTTCGCCGCCGTCGACACCGGTCTGCCCGGTTCGGCCCCCGCGATCCTCGGCGCGCTGGCCGCGCTCGGCGCCCGCCCCGGCGCGCTGCGGCAGATCGTGCTCACCCACTGCCACCTCGACCACATGGGATCGGCCGCCGACCTGGTCGCCGCCACCGGCGCCCAGGTCCTGGCCGGTGCCCCGGACGTCCCCTACATCACCGGCGCCCGGCCGGAACCGGAGCCCTGCCGCACCCCCGCCGAACAGGCCCTGCACGACAGCCTCACGGCCGGTTTCGCCGGGGCCGGGGCGCCCCCGCTGCGCCACCTCGCGGTGGACACCGCACTCCACGACGGCGACACCCTCGACGGCTGGCCCGGGCCCGTCCGGGTGCTGCACGTCCCCGGCCACACCCCGGGCGGGATCGCCCTGCACCTCCCCGAGAGCCGGCTGCTGTTCCCCGGCGACATCATCGGCACCGACCCCGCCGGCACCCGCGCCGTCCTCGGCCCCTTCAACGTCGACCGCGCGGCGGCCCTCGCCTCCTTCCGGCGGCTGGCCGCCCTCGACGGCCTCGACACGGTCTGCGTCCCGCACGGCGGGCCGCTCCGCACCGGCGCCCGCGCCGTCCTGGCGGCGGCCACCCCGGAGACGGACTGGCTGTGAGGACGGCAGGTTCCGTCAACGGCGCCCGCGCAGTGCTGGGGTGACGGAGCGTCAGGCCGACTCGCGGGGTACCACGCGGAAGGTGCCCAGCCGGTGGACGGCCGGGGTGGCGCCCGGGTCGCGGATGAGGGCGTCGACCAGGCGGGCGACCCCTTCCGGGGGGATGAGCTCGGGGCGGACGGTGGTCAGCCGGGGCCGCACCAGGCGGCCCGGCAGCAGATCGTCCGCGCCGACCACCGCGGTCTCCCCGGCGCCGGGGCCGACCGGGTGGCCGGCGTCCTGGAGCGCGCGCATCAGGAGCATCGCGTACTCGTCGTTGTAGGCGAACACCGCGTCCAGACCGAGCGCCGGCCAGCGGGCGGCCAGTCCGGCCGCGGACTCCTCGGTCAGCGCCAGGTCCAGCGGGCGGACCGCGGCGCCGGGACGGGCCGCGGCCGCCTCCCGCACGCCCGCCAGCCGCGGGGCGGCGAAGGCGGCCAGGCCCGGTTCGGCGGGCCGCACCACGCCGATCCGGCGGCGGCCGGCGGCCAGGAGGTGCGCCCCCGCCCGCAGACCGGCCTCCCGGTCGTCCAGCAGCAGGGTGTGGGCACCGGGCGGCGCCTGCGGACCCGCGGTGAGCACCGCCGCGGTGCCGGACCGCTTCAGCAGCGCGACGGCCGCGGCGTCCAGCGCCGGCCCGTGCAGCGCCAGCACGGCGGCCGGCCGCAGCTCGGCCCAGGCCCGCGCGGCGGCCTGCGGGGACTGCGCGGGCGCGCCGTGCAGCACCCCGGTGTACCCGAGCCGGTGCAGCGCGCTCTGGAAACCGGCCAGGAAGGCGGTGAACAGCGGCCCGAAGGCGGGCACGGTGTCGGCCGGCGCCGCCAGCAGCACGATCCGCCCCCGCCCGGCCCGCAGACTGCGCGCCGCCGCGTGCGGTACGTACCCCAGCTCCTCGGCGGCGGCCCGGACCCGGGCCTGGGTGCGGGCCGCGACGCGCCCGGCGGCCTGCCCGTTCAGCACGTACGAGACGGTGGCGCGGGAGACCCCGGCGCGACGGGCAACGGCCGCGCTGGTCGGCGGCGTTGGGAGCGGCACGGGGCCGGCGGGGTCGGTCATGGTGGTGGGCATCCTCGCACAGGGCGGGCGCCGCGGCGGTCCGCGGCACCGCTTGCGCCCACCGGGCAACTTACACGTGTAACGTCGGCCGTGCGGCCGCGCCCGGCGGCCCCGGACCCCGGTGCGCGCGGGGAGACCAGCGGGAGAGAGGGACGGTATGCAGCTGCACACCCACGAGTGGGGCACCGGCGACCGGATCGCGGTGCTGATCCACGGGATCATGTCCGACCACCGCACCTGGCACCGGGTCGGCCCGGCCCTCGCCGCGCGCGGGTACCGCGTGCTCGCCGTGGACCTGCGCGGCCACGGCCGCAGCCCGCGCGGCGACTACGGCCCCGAACTCTTCGCCGACGACCTGGTGGACACCCTGCCGCCCGGCGCCGAGGTCGTGCTCGGGCACTCGCTGGGCGGGCTGGCGCTGTCCCTGGCGGTGGAGCGGCTGCGGCCGCGGCGGGCGGTCTACTGCGATCCGGCGTGGTCGCTGGCGGGGGTGGGCCAGCCGGTCGATCCGGCGGTGTTCGTGACGTTCAAGAACGCCGACCGGGCCCGGATCCGGGCCTTCAACCCGCGCTGGGACGACGCCGACGTGGAGGTCGAACTGGCCACCCTGGCCGACTGGGACACCGCGACCGCGCTGGCCCTGTCGGGCGGCCACCTGCGCGACCGGACGCCGGAGCGGCCGGTGGTGCCGTCGCTGGTGCAGATCGCGGGGGAGGGGTTCCTGTTCACCCGGGAGGCGGCGAAGGAGCTGACCGGCCGCGGCTTCGAGGTGCGCACGGTGGCGGGCGCCGGCCACACCATCCACCGGGACGACCTGCCGGGCTTCCTGGCGGGCCTGGAGGGGTGGATCTGAGGGGCGGAGGGGGAGGCGGAGGGATGCCGGGGCGGGCCGGGCGGTGCGGGTGGGGCGGGACCGTCATCTGACGCCACGTCAGGCAGTCGCAGGCCGCCGCCACCTGCCGCCCGCCGTCCCCCCGCCCGCCTCAGGTGTCGCAGTCCAGGACGGTCCGGCACAGGCCGCAGCGGGCCCGGAGGCGGCCGCGGACCGGGACGCGGATCCGGGCGCAGCAGACCGGGCAGGGGAAGGACACCCGCGGCGGTGTGCCGGGCTCGAAGGCGTAGCCGTCGTCGCCGGGGGCGGCCGACGGCGTGGTGCGGTGCGGGTCCTGGGCCGCGCGGCGGTCCCGGGCGTAGCGGAGCCGGGCGGTCCAGCCGGCGCCGGCCAGCGGGGGCCGGCGCTCGTCCCGGCGGGCCCGGTCCCGTCCGGCGGTGTACGCGTCGTACGCCTGCGGGCTGGTGAACCACGGTGCGGGGTCCTCGGCGAAGAACGCGGCCCGCTTGGCGAGGACGTAGCCGAACTCCTCGGGGGTGAGGTAGCCCAGCTTCTGCGAGAACGGGCCGTGTTCGCGGTAGGCGTCCAGCAGCAGCCAGCCGGCGCCGAGGTAGGCGGCGGCGGTGTCGGTGAGGATCTCGTTGTCGCCGGTGGCCGGGAAGGACAGGTCCAGCCGGTGCAGCCAGACGTGGGTCACCTCGTGGGCGAGGGCCGCGCCGATGTCCTTGCGGTGCCGCCGGAAGCGGTCGTTGAGCTCGACGAAGTACTCGGGGCCCGCGGTCAGTTCGACGGTGGCGGCGTGTTCCATCTCGCGGAAGGTGATCACGATCCGGGCGTCCGGCAGGCGCAGCTGGCGGACCAGGGCGCGGGCCACCCGCTGCGCGCCCAGGTGCAGGTCCTCGGTGTCGTCGAACGCCACGTCCACCGGGAGCACGCTGGTGGGGAAGGTGCTGACGGTGTCGTAGGAGAGGCGCCGGAAGAGCGCCGTGAGGGCCGCGCGGACCGTGCCGAGGTGGGGGAAGCCGTGCGCGATGCCGCTGCCGCCGCTGGTCATCCGGCCACTCTACGGCCGCTGCGGGCGGGAGCGGGACGGGACGTACGGGGCGTAAGGGGTACGGGAGTTGGCCGGATGTTGACCCTTGTCACTCTGTTCCCCCGGTCCACATAATCGCAGGGCGCTTTACGGGTTCATTGCCTGACGCCCGGCCGCTGTGCGGTGTGCTGCCGTCGGTCACGCGGTTCCCACGGCGGCCCTGCCCCGCGCCGGTATTGGCATGGGCCTGACATGACGCTTTCGACCCCCCACGAAAGGAAAGCCGATGCGCCCCACCGCCGCGTTCCTCAGGAGAACCACCGCCGCCGGCGCGGTCGCCCTGGCCGCGTTCAGCCTCCAGCCCGCCGCCGCGCACGCCGCCCCCGCCCCCACCCCCGGCGGCACCGTGCACTCCCACGTCGTCGGCGGCACCCGCGCCGACCAGGGCGAATTCCCGTTCATGGTGCGGCTGTCGATGGGTTGCGGCGGCGCCCTCTACGCCAAGGACATCGTGCTCACCGCCGCCCACTGCGTCGACGGCAGCGGCCCCGACACCTCCATCACCGCCACCGCCGGCGTCGCCGACCTCCAGGACTCCGCGGCCGTCAAGGTCGCCTCCACCCAGGTCCTCCAGGCCCCCGGCTACAACGGCAAGGGCAAGGACTGGGCCCTGATCAAGCTCGCCAAGCCCGTCGACCAGCCCACCCTGAAGATCGCCGGCGCCGACACGTACAACAACGGCGACTTCACCATCGCCGGCTGGGGCGCCGACAAGGAGGGCGGCGACCAGCAGCGCTACCTCCTCAAGGCCACCGTCCCGTTCGTCGACGACGCCACCTGCCGGAAGGCGTACGGCGACTCCCTCACGCCCGGCGAGGAGATCTGCGCCGGCAAGCTGGACACCGGCGGCACCGACACCTGCCAGGGCGACTCCGGCGGCCCGATGTTCCGCAAGGACGACGGCGGCCAGTGGATACAGGTCGGCATCGTCTCCTGGGGCGAGGGCTGCGCCCGGCCCGGCAAACCCGGCGTCTACACCGAGGTGAGCACCTTCGCGGCCGACATCCAGAAGGCCGCGTCCCAGCTCGGCGGCTGACCGCGCACACCGCCGGCGGCGGGCCCCGATCGACCGGGGGCCCGCCGCGCCCACTTCTGTCCAACACCTCCCGCCCCTCAGTCCATGGGCCCACCCGGTGCCCGCGGCGCAGGCTGGCCCGCGTCGGACCGAAGTGCGAGCCAGGAGGACGCGCGTGAACGCACAGCCCGGACCCAGCCGCAGACAGCTGGTCACCGCCACCGCGCTCGCCGGGGTGGCCGGCGCGCTGCCGCCGGCCACCCGCGCCGCGGCCGCCGCGCCCCGGAGCGCGGAAACGATCCTGCGGTCGGCGGAGCTGGCGGTCCGCGTGGACCCCGCCTTCCCCCGCATCGTCTCCTACACCGACCGCGCCACCGGGGACGTCCTGTACGGCCGGGGCACCCCCGTCACCGAGGTCCTGATCGACGGGACCGCGTACACCCCCCGCGTCACCCACCGGGCCCGCGCGGACCGCGCCGACTACACCCTCGCCTTCACCGGCGGCACCACCCTCACCGTCCGCATCGCCGTCCGGGGCCGCCAGGTCAGCTGGCGCGTCACCGGCCTGGCCGACACCCCCGCGCTGCGCGTCGGCACCCTGGAGATCCCCGGCCTGGCGCTGCTCGCCGTCCGCAGCGACCAGCCCGGCGCCCACCTGCTCGCCGCCCGCCTCCAGCTCGACAAGGCCGGCAGCGGCGACACCCTCGTCCAGGTCACCCCCGACACCCCGGTGGAGGCCGCCCCCACCGGCTGCGCCTACGCCGTCGTCGCCACCGGCAAGCTCGCCGCCGCGGTGGAGGCCAACACCTGCTACGACCACCCCAGCGGGCCCACCACCTGGGAGAACGGGCGGCTGTGGCGGCAGACCGTACGGGGCGACGGCTGGATCGAGGCCCGGCTCACCCCCGGCCAGTGGACCGTACGCGCGGCCGGCGCACCCGCCGCCGACACCGAGCCCCTGCCGTACGCCACCGTCATCGTCACCGGCGACCGCAACGGCGACGGCCGCGCCGACTGGCAGGACGCCGCCATCGCCCTCCGCGAGATCATGACCGACCCGCCCGGCGCCGCCGAACAGCACCTGCGGGTCGTCCCGCACATCCCCTTCAACTTCGCCAGCCAGGCCACCAACCCGTTCCTGGCCACCCTCGACAACGTCAAGCGGATCGCGCTGGCCACCGACGGCCTGCGCCAGTTCACGCTGCTCAAGGGCTACCAGTCCGAGGGCCACGACTCCGCCCACCCCGACTACGGCGGCAACTACAACCAGCGCGCCGGCGGCCTGGCCGACCTCAACACCCTGCTGCGCGCCGGGAAGCGGTGGCACAGCGACTTCGCCGTCCACGTCAACGCCACCGAGTCCTACCCGGTCGCCCACGCCTTCTCCGAAGAGCTCGTCAACAAGGACGACCAGCAGTGGGACTGGCTCGACCAGTCCTACCGCATCGACGCCCGCCGCGACCTGCTCTCCGGCCGCATCGCGGCCCGCTTCGCCCAGCTCCGCGCCGAGACCGACCCCGCCCTGACCACCGTCTACCTCGACGTCTTCCGCGAGTCCGGCTGGAACTCCGACCGGCTCCAGCGCCACCTGCGCGACCAGGGCTGGCAGATCGCCACCGAATGGGGCCACGGCCTGGAACGCTCCGCCCTGTGGTCCCACTGGGCCAACGAGACCGACTACGGGCCCGACACCTCCCGCGGCATCAACTCCCGGCTCATCCGCTTCGTCCGCAACCACCAGAAGGACGTCTTCGCCGACAAGTGGCCCACCCTCCTCGGCGCCCCGCGGATGGGCAACTTCGAGGGCTGGACCGGCAAGAACGACTGGTACGCCTTCCTCGCCGTCGTCTGGAACGACGCGCTGCCCGCCAAATACCTCCAGGCGTACCCGATCCGCACCTGGGACACCCACGAGATCACCTTCGAGGGCCCCACCCGCACCACCGTCACCGACACCGGCGGCACCCGCCGCATCACCACCGACGGCCGCCTCGTCTACGACGGCGGCACCTACCTGCTGCCGTGGGAGCCGCGCGAGGCCACCGACCCCGCCAAGCTCTACCACTACAACCCGCACGGCGGCACCAGCACCTGGCAGCTGCCGCGCGGCTGGGCGGCCGCCCCCGCCGTCCACGTCTACCGCCTCACCGACCAGGGCCGCGCCGACGCCACCCGCGTCCCGGTCACCGGCGGCCGGATCACCCTGTCCGCCCGCCCCGGCACCGCCTACGCCGTCTACCGCAGCCCCGCCCCGCCGCAGCCCGACCCCCGCTGGGGCGAGGGCACCCCGCTGTCCGACCCCGGCTTCCACGCCGGGAACCTCGACGCCTGGCAGGTCACCGGCCCCGCCGCGGTCCGCACCGACGACCGCGGCGACCACGAACTCGTCATCGGCGCCGGCCCGGCCGCCACCGTCGCCCAGCGCCTGGCCCGGCTCGCCCCCGGCGACTACGCCGCCTCCGTCCAGGTCGAGGTCGGCGCCACGGCGGGGGAGCGGCGCCGGGCCGCGCTGGAGGTCCGCACCGCCGACGGCGTCACCGCCGCCAACTGGACCGAGACCTCCACCGCCGCCAACCACGTCGCCGCCGACCGCAAGACCGGCACCCGCTTCCAGCGGATGACCACCCGCTTCACCGTCCCCGAGGGCGGCGGCCCGGTCACCCTCGCGCTCACCGCCGCCGCCGGCACCGCGCGGGTCCGCTTCGACAACGTCCGGGTGGTGCCCGCCCCGCGCCCCGCCACCGCACCCGGCACCCTCGTCGACGAGGACTTCGAGCACGTCCCGCAGGGCTGGGGGCCGTTCGTCAAGGGCGACGCCGGCGGCAGCACCGACCCGCGCACCCACCTCGCCCAGCGGCACGCGCCCTACACCCAGCGCGGCTGGAACGGCAAGGCCATCGACGACGTCATCGACGGCGGCCAGTCCCTGAAGTCCCGCGGCGAGAACACCGGGCTGGTCTACCGCACCGTCCCGCACACCGTCCGCTTCCGGCCCGGCCGCCGCTACCGGGTCAGCTTCCGCTACCAGAACGAGAAGGCCGGCCAGTACGCCTGGGTCACCGCGGCCGACGACCCCGCGCCCCGCGAACTCTCCCGGCAGCCGCTGCCCGCGGCCACCCGGCCGGTCACCCTCGCCTACGAGTTCACCGCCCCCGCCACCGGTGAGGCGTGGGTGGGCCTGCGCAAGACCGGCGGCGACGGCACCGCGGAATTCGTCCTCGACGGCTTCCGGGTCACCGAGGTGTGAGCCCGCGGCGGGGGCGCCTCACGGCACCAGCCGCGGCGCCCCCGCCACCCCGGCACCCCCGGCGGGGCCCTCCAGCTCCAGCAGCAGCACCTCGTTCGCGCCCTCCCGCAGCACCGGGCCCGGCACGTACAGCGCCCGCTGCGGCCCGGCCGACCAGTACCGCCCCAGCGGGAAACCGCCCACCCACGCGAACCCCCGCGTCCAGCCGGGGAGTTCCAGCAGGGCGTCGCCCGCCCCGCCGGCCGGCACGGTCACCGTGCCCCGGTGCAGCCCGCGGGCCCCCGGCCGCGGCGCACCGGACGCCAGGCCGCCGGCCGCCACGGCCCCCGCCGCCCCGTCCAGCGCGTCCAGCCGCAGCCCCCGCGCCGACACCCCGTGCAGATACTGCCGCTCGTGCAGCACCCCGCCGGTGATCCCCTTCGCCTCGCCCAGCCGGGGCCCGTAGTTGACCCGGCCCAGCGACTCCACCCACAGCTCCACCACGGCCGGCCCCGGCACCGGCCCCAGCACCGCGTCCTCCTCCGCCAGCACCGGCCCCGGCACCCCGTCCACCAGCGTCACCGCCCGGTCCCGCAGCCCCGCCACCCGCAGCGCGTACGGCTGCCGCGGCCCGGGCACCGCCACCCGGTAGCGGACCAGCCCCCGGTCCACCCCCAGCTCCTCGAACGTCGGCGGCACCGCGGCCGCCACCTCCGGACCGCCCAGCGCCGCCAGCACCGCGTCCGGCGGCGCCCAGCCCGACAGCGCCACCCCGGCCGGCGCCGCCAGCACCGGCTCCGGATCCGGCGGCGCCGGCAGCGGCCCCTCGGCATACGGGGCCAGCACCTCCCGCAGCCGCCAGAACTTCTCCGTCGGCCGCCCCCGCTCGTCCACCGGCGCCCCGTAGTCGTACGAGGTCACCGCCGGCCGCAGCGGCCCGTCATGCCGTTCACCGGCGCGATTGGCCCCCGCCCAGCCGCCGAAGCTCGTCCCGCCGTGCGCCATGTAGACGTTCACCGACGCCCCGCACTCCAGCACCTCCCGCAGCGCCTGTGCCGCGTCCGCCGCCGGCCGGGGGTCGGCCGCCCGGCCCCAGTGCGCGAACCGCCCGCACCAGAACTCCATGCACATCAGTGGCCCGCGCGGCCGGTGCCGGCGCAGCACCGCGAACGCCTCCCGCGCCCCCGACCCGAAGTTCACCGTCGCCGGCAGCCCGGGCACACTGCCGCCGGTCAGCATGTGGTCCTCCGGCCCGTCCGACGTGCACAGCGGCACGGTGACGCCCAATCCCCTGAGCAACTCGACCAGTTGGCGCAGGTACCCGGTGTCCGAGCCGTAGGACCCGTACTCGTTCTCCACCTGCACCAGCACCACCGGGCCGCCCCGGTCGCACTGCCGCGCGGTCAGCTGCGGCAGCAGCTCCCGCCACCAGTTGGCGACCGCCCGCAGGAACTCCGCGTCCCCGGTCCGCACCCGCCGCCCCAGCGCACCGGTCAGCCAGCACGGCAGCCCGCCGTTCTCCCACTCCGCGCAGATGTACGGGCCCGGCCGCACGATCGCCAGCAGCCCGGCCGCGGCCACCGCGTCCAGGAACCGGCCCAGCGCCGCCACGTCCCGGAACCCGCCCGGACGCGGCTCGTGCAGATTCCACGGCACGTACGTCTCCACGCAGTTCAGGCCCATCGCCCGCAGCAGCGCCAGCCGGTGGCCCCACTGCGCCTCGTGCACCCGGAAGTAGTGCAGCGCCCCCGACAGCAGCCGCACCGGCCGCCCGTCCCGCAAGAAGTCCCGTTCCCCCACCGCGAACCGCATCCGCGCCTCCCGTCCCCGCACCGACCGGCCGCCCCCACCCTCGCCCTCTGGCGGTCCGCCGGTCCATGGACAAAGATCGGAGCTGTTTGGACGGTTCGACGGAGCGGCGGCGCACGGCGACGGGAGGCCGGCCGGCATGTACCACACCTGGATGCGCTACTTCACCCCCAGCCCGGTCCACCACCGGCTCGGCCTGGTCTGCCTGGGCGTCGGCCTCCAGTACGGCACCCTGCCGCCGGTCGGCCCGCGCACCCTCGACCACCACGTCGCCGTCGTCATCAGCGCCGGCCGCGGCTTCCTCACCACCCCCGACGGCCACCGCCGCACCGTCACCGCCCCCGCCCTGCTGTGGCTGCTGCCCGGCGTCCCGCACCACTACGGCGCCGACCCCGCCACCGGCTGGGACGAGAGCTTCGTGGACTTCACCGGCCCGGCCGCCGACACCTACACCGAACTCGGCTACATCGACCACCGGCAGCCGCTCGTCCCGCTCACCGACGCCGACCCGGCCCGCGCCGCGGTCGGCCGGATCGCCCGCGCCGCCCGCCGCGGCAACCCGCTCCTGGAGGTCGAGACCGCCGCCGCCGTCCACGAACTCCTGGTCGCCCTGCGCCGCGCCCGCGCCGACACCGGCGCGGACGGCGAACCGGTCCTGCGCGCCCTGGCCCGGGACGCCTTCCTGCCCCTCACGGTCGCCGAGCACGCCGCCCGGCACGGCCTGACCCCGGCCGGCCTGCGCGCCGCCGTCCGCCGCTGCGCCGGATGCAGCCCCAAGGACTACCTCCTCGGCATCCGCCTGGGCCGCGCCAAGGAACTCCTCGCCGGCACCGCCCTCCCGGTCGCCGCCGTCGCCCGCCGCGTCGGCTACGACGACCCGGCCTACTTCAGCCGCCTGTTCACCCGCCGCGTCGGCCTGGCCCCCGCCCGCTTCCGCGACCGCCAGACCCGCGCCGTCCCCGGCGGCTGGTCCACCCGCGTCCCGGACCCCGACAAGCCCCCGGTCGTCGGCGGCGGCGCCCCTGACCCCACCGCACCCGCACCCCGGCGCGCCCGACCGTGGACCACCCCGGCCGGCACCGGGCAGCATGGCCCCATGCCCGCACTCCAGCGCCCCGAAGCCGAAGCCCGCGCCCAGCTCCTGGACGTCCACCACTACGCCATCGCCCTCGACCTGACCGGCGGCGACGAGCACTTCACCTCCCACACCACCATCGACTTCACCTCCCGCACCGCCGGCGACACCTTCGCCGAGATCAAACCCGACCGGCTGCACACCGCCACCCTCGACGGCCACCCCCTCGACCCCGCCACCCTCGACGGCAACCGCCTCCCGCTCCCCGGCCTGACCGCCGGCCCCCACCGGCTCGCACTGCACGCCACCATGCGCTACTCCCGCACCGGCGAAGGCATGCACCGCTTCACCGACCCCGCCGACGGCGAGACCTACACCTACACCCAGCTCTTCCTCGACGACGTCCAGCGCGTCTTCGGCGCCTTCGACCAGCCCGACCTCAAGGCCACCGTCGACCTCACCGTCACCGCCCCGCCCACCTGGACCGTCCTCGCCAACGCCCGCACCACCCAACTCCCCGACGGCACCTGGAAGGCCGCCACCACCCCCCGCATCTCGCCCTACCTCGTCGCCGTCGCCGCCGGCCCCTGGCACTCCGTCCGCACCGAACACGCCGGCCTGCCCTTCGGCCTCCACTGCCGCCGCTCCCTCGCCCCCCACCTCGACGCCGACGCCGAAGAACTCCTCGACCTCACCCGCCGCTGCTTCGACCGCTACCACCAGATCTTCGAGGAGCCCTACCCCTTCGACTCCTACGACCAGGCGTTCGTCCCCGAATTCAACGCCGGCGCCATGGAGAACCCCGGCCTGGTCACCTTCCGCGACGAATACGTCTTCCGCTCCGCCGTCACCGACACCGAACGCCAGACCCGCGGCATGGTCATCGCCCACGAGATGGCCCACATGTGGTTCGGCGACCTCGTCACCCTCAGGTGGTGGGACGACATCTGGCTCAACGAGTCCTTCGCCGAGTACATGGGCTACCAGGTCCTCTCCGAAGCCACCCGCCACACCGGCACCTGGACCGACTTCGCCATCGCCCGCAAGAGCTGGGGCTACGACGCCGACCAGCGCCCCTCCACCCACCCCGTCGCCCCCGAGAACGTCCCCGACACCGCCTCCGCCCTCCTGAACTTCGACGGCATCTCCTACGCCAAGGGCGCCTCCGCGCTCCGCCAGCTCGTCGCCTGGATGGGCGAGAAGGACTTCCTCGCCGGCATCAACGAGCACTTCGCCCGCCACCGCTTCGGCAACGCCACCCTCGCCGACTTCCTCGACTCCCTCGCCCACGCCACCGACCGCGACGTGCACGCCTGGGCCGCACGCTGGCTGCGCACCAGCGGCGTCGACACCCTCACCCCCACCGTCACCCCCGACCACGGCAGCTGGCACCTCGACCTCACCCACACCGGCACCCGCCCGCACCGCATCGCCGTCGGCAGCTACGACCCCGACCCGCACCACCCCGGCCGCCTCACCCCCCGCGACCGCTTCGAACTCGACATCCCCGCCGACGGCAACCCGCCCCGCCACACCACCCCCCGCGCGGCCCCCGCCCTCGTCGTCCTCAACGACGGCGACCTCAGCTACGCCAAGGTCCGCTTCGACCCCGCCTCCTGGGAGACCGCCGCCCGCTCCCTGTCCGCCCTCCCCGACCCGCTCACCCGCGCCGTCGTCTGGAACGCCGCCCGCGACCTCGTCCGCGACGGCGAACTGGCGCCCGCCGCCTACCTCGACGCGGCCCGCGACCACCTCCCGCACGAGACCGACCTCGCCGTCGTCCAGGGCGTCCTCGCGTTCGCCCGCACCCAGATCGCCGACCGCTACCTCCCCCTCCCCGAACGCCACACCGCCCTCACCACCCTCACCGACCTCAGCCGCGACCTCCTGCGCCGCACCGAAGGCCCCGGCCACGGCCCCGAGGCGGGCCTCCGCCTCACCGCCGTCCGCGCCTTCATCGACAGCGCCACCACCCCCGAGGGCCTCCAGGACTGGCTCGACGGCGACAGCGTCCCCGGCGGCCCGGCACTCGACCACGAACTGCGCTGGCGCCTCCTCGCCCGGCTCGCCACCCTCGGCGCCACCACCGCCGACACCATCGACGCCGCCCTCGCCCGCGACCCCAGCGCCACCGGCCGCGAAGGCGCCGCCCGCTGCCGCGCCGCCCTGCCCGACCCCGCCGCCAAACAGGCCGCCTGGGACGCCCTGTTCACCACCGACGAGGACGCCGCCCTGTCCAACTACCTCTTCACCGCCACCGCCACCGGCTTCTGGGCCCCCGAGCAGCAGGACCTGCTCCGGCCCTACGTCACCCGGTACTTCACCGAGGTCACCGCGCTCGCCGAGCGCCGCGGACCCGCCCTGGCCAAGGCCGCCGGGCGCTTCGCCTTCCCCGCCGCCTTCATCGAGGACGCCACCCTCCGCCTCGGCGAACGCTGCCTGGCCGACGCCGGCCCCACCCCGGCCCTGCGCCGCACCCTCGACGACCAGCTCGACGACCTCCGCCGGGCCCTGCGCGTACGCGCCGCGGCCGCGCAGCGGTAGCCCCACGGAAGCGGACGGCGCGGGGCCCGCGGACGGGCACCCGCACCCCGCGCCCCCGCATCCGCACCCGACGCCGCGCAAGACCGCAGGCAACCGAACACCTGCGGGACAACCGTCCCACGAACGGGTGGTCCCGCCGCAACGGGTGGATACCCGCCGTACCGGGCCAGTAACTTAGGGCGGCCTAAGACCCGGTGCGCCGTGCACCAACTCCCTTTGAAGAAGAGCCTCTTGATGCCCGACGCCCCTGCCGGCACCGCCCTCGCAGGCGGCACCGACGGCCCCCGCGCGCTCCGTCCGCTCCTCGACACCGTCCTCGACGCCCTCACCACCGGCGCCCAGGACCGCTCCGGGCCCCTCCCGCCCGGCGGCCCGGACACCGTCGCCCGCCACGTCCGCGACGCCTGCCTGCCCCTCCTGCCCGAGGAAGGCGCAGGACCGCACACCGCCCTGCGCACCCTCGTCCACACCCTCGCCGCCGGTGCCGCCGACCCCGCCGACCCGCACTGCGCCGCCCACCTCCACTGCCCCCCGCTGGCCGTGGCCGCCGCCGCCGACCTCGCCGCCAGCGCCCTCAACCCCTCGCTCGACTCCTGGGACCAGGCCCCCGCCGCCTCCGCCCTGGAAGCCCTCACCGCCCGCACCCTGGCCGCCCTCGTCCACCCCCGGGCCGACGCCCCGGACGCCCTGGTCACCACCGGCGGCACCGAGTCCAACCAGCTCGCCGTCCTCCTCGCCCGCGAGGCCGCCCGGGGCACCGGGAGAGAGGGGGGAGCCGGGGGAGGCGGGAGCGCGTGGGGTGCTGGGTACGCCGGGAGCGCCGGGGACGGGTGGGTCGCCGGGGGAGCGGGGGGCGTCGGCCGCGCCGGGGCCCGGGGTGCCGCCGGCCCGCTCCGCATCGTCTGCGGCGCCAACGCCCACCACAGCATCCACCGCGCCGCCTGGCTCCTCGGCCTCCCCGAACCCCTCACCCTCCCCACCCCCAACGGCACCCTCGACCCCCACACCGTCCACACCTGCCTCACCGAACTCGCCGGCCCGGCCGCCCGGTCGGGCCCCACCAGCCCCCGCAGCCCGGTCCTCCTCGTCGCCACCGCAGGCACCACCGACTCCGGCGCCATCGACCCCCTCCCCGCCCTCGCCGACCTCGCCGAGCAGCACGGCGCCCGCTTCCACATCGACGCGTCCTACGGTGGCCCGCTCCTCTTCAGCAGCACCCACCACACCGCCCTCACCGGCCTCAGCCGCGCCCACACCGTCACCCTCGACCTGCACAAACTCGGCTGGCAACCGGTCGCCGCCGGCCTCCTCGCCGTCCCCACCCCCACCACCCTGGCCCCCCTCGCCCACCAGGCCGACTACCTCAACGCCGACGACGACACCGAAGCCGGCCTCCCCGACCTCCTCGGCCGCTCGCTGCGCACCACCCGCCGCCCCGACATCCTCAAGATCGCCGCCACCCTCAAAGCCCTCGGCCGCCAGGGCCTCGGCGACCTCGTCGACCGCACCCTGGCCGCCGCCCGCACCCTCGCCGACCTCATCGAGGACCACCCCCGCCTCGAACTCCACTCCCGCCCCACCCTCACCACCGTCCTCTTCCGCCCCACCGGTGCCGACGACACCACCCTCGCCACCATCCGCCGCACCCTCCTGGCCGAGGGCCACGCCGTCCTCGGCCGCGCCACCACCCCCACCGGCCTCTGGCTCAAAGTCACCCTCCTCAACCCCCACACGCAACCCGGAGACCTCACCACCCTCCTCAAACTCGTGGAAGGCCACACCCCCCGATGAACACCCCCTCGCACACCGAGCCCGGCACCGCCGACGCCCCCGGCCCCGACGCCCCGCTCGATCTCGCCGGCATCGGCATCGGCCCGTTCAACCTCTCCCTCGCCGCCCTCGCCCACCCCCTCACCGACCTCCGCACCGCCTTCTACGACCAGCACCCCGCCTTCCAGTGGCACCCCGGCCTCCTCATCGACGGCGCCACCCTCCAAGTCCCCTTCCTCGCCGACCTCGTCACCCTCGCCGACCCCACCAGCCCCTGGACCTTCCTCAACTACCTCAAGGCCCGCGACCGCCTCTTCCCCTTCTACTTCGCCGAGCGCTTCCACACCCACCGCGCCGAATACGACGCCTACTGCCGCTGGGTCAGCGAAAACCTCCCCACCCTCCACTTCGGCCACCACATCGACGCCGTCCGCTGGAACCACGAACGCCACCTTTTCGAGGTCGACTTCACCCAGCTCGACGCCGACGGTGAAGCCGAAGCCCTCGGCCGCACCTACGCCCGCAACCTCGTCCTCGGCATCGGCACCGCCCCCCACATCCCCATCCCCCTCCGCCCCCTCGCCGAGGCCCCCGCCGTCCCCGTCATCCACAGCGCCGACTACCTCCACCACCGCGAACGACTCCTCGCCGCCGACCACCTCACCGTCATCGGCGCCGGCCAGTCGGGCGCCGAGATCTTCCTCGACCAGCTCCGCGCCCGCCCCGCCGGCCGCGAGAACCTCCACTGGCTCGCCCGCACCCCGGCCTTCGCGCCGATGGAATACAGCAAACTCGGCCTGGAGCACTTCACCCCCGACTACACCCGCTACTTCCACGCCCTCCCCGAACGCGTCCGCGACGAGCTCCTCCCCGCCCAGTGGCAGCTCTACAAGGGCGTCGACCACGACACCCTCGCCGCCATCCACGACGAGCTCTACCGCCGCACCCTCGACGGCGGCTGGCCGGGCGCCGTCCTCACCCCCGGCGTCCAGGTCCGCACCGCCGGCCGCGTCGGCACCACCAAGGTCGAACTCCACCTGGAACACACCCACCAGGGCACCCGCTCCCGCCTCACCACCGACGCCGTCGTCCTCGCCACCGGCTACCGCGAACGCCGCCTCGACACCCTCCTCGCCGCCCTCGACCCCTACCTCCGCCGCGACGCCTCCGACCGCCCCCGCGTCGACGCCCAGCACCGCCTCGTCCTCGACCCCGCCATCACCGGCTCCATCCACGTCCAGAACGCCGAACGCCACACCCACGGCGTCGGCACCCCCGACCTCGGCCTCGCCGCCTGGCGCAGCGCCACCATCCTCAACTCCCTCACCGGCACCACCCCCTACCCCCTCCCCACCCGCACCGCCTTCACCACCTTCGGCCTCACCCACCCCCCGTCCCCCCATCCCACCGTCCCCCGCCAGACCTCCCACCTCGTCCCACGCCACTGACACGCCACCGCCCCTCCCACCCGGCCCGAACGGACCGGGGAGAGGGGCGGCGACCACCCGCAAGGACCGGCGTCAGAACACCGGCACCCCCTCCCGCGTCAGCCGCCACTCCGCCGGGCCGAAGGCCGCCGGGTCGATCACCCCGCTCGCCTCCACCCACGCGATGATCAAATTCCGGATCTCCTCCGACGTCGACCACACCTGCTCCGCCGACGCGACGTGCGGGAAACCACCGCCGCCGTTCGCCCGGTAGTTGTTCACCGCCAGCACGAACCGCGCCCCGTCCTCGACCGGCTTCCCGCCGAACGCCAGTTTCCCGATCCGCCGGCCCACCGGCTGGGCGATATCGACCTCGTACGACACCCCGCGCACCACGTCGTAGTTGTAATCCGGCGTACCGTCCGCATTCGTGATCCGCGCCGGATCCACCGGACCGCCGGGTGCCGTCTGCACGTAATACCGCGCCGAGAACTCCAGATACTCGCGCAGCTGCTTCCCCGTCAGCACCCGCGCCTCCAGCGTGTTGTCGAACGGATACAGCGCCGCCATCGACCGGATCGACACCTCACCGGCCGGCACCCGCGCCGTACGCGAGAAGCACGACGCCTGCGACAACACCGGCAACGACGCCGACGCCGACCCCGCCAGCGCCTTGCGCACCGCCTCCGCCTGCACGAACGCGATGAAATCCAGCATCGCCGTATCCCGCACCGGCGCTTGCTCCGCCGACATCTCCACCACGGACTTGCCGATCACCCGGTTCACATACGCCACGACCTTCGCATGCGCCGCCCGCAGCATGCCCGTGATCCGCGCATCCTCCGCCACCGTATTCGCATTCAGCACCCGCGAACCCAGCGAAGCCACCTCCCAGCGGCCCCGGCGCCACTCCACCTCCACATCGAACAACGACAGCCGCTGCCCCCACTTCAACGGCTCCGACAGCACCACCTCCCGGCCCGTCGCCTTGTTCACCACCCGCCGCTCCGGGATCTCCACATGCGCGTGCCCCACCAGAATCGCGTCGATCCCCGGCACCTTCTCCGCCACCAGCGCCGCCGCGTTCTCCACATACGGCAGCTGATCCCCGTACGACGACGCACCGCTCGCCCCCGAATGCGCCGCCACGATCACCACGTCCGCACCCATCGACCGCAGCTTCGGCACCCACTTCGCCGCCTGCTCCTCCAGGCCCGGGAACGCCAGCTTCCCCTGGACATGCGCCTTGTCCCACAGCGCGATCCCCGGATTCGTCAGCCCCAGCACCGCCACCCGCACATCCCGCCCGCGCGGCGTCCGCAACCGCTTGATCACATACGGCCGGAACGCCGGCCGCAAGGTCCTGGCATCCACCGCGTTCGCCCCCAGCAGCGGAAAACGGCAGCTCTCCTCGAACTTCCGCAGCACCGGAATCCCGTAATTGAACTCGTGATTCCCCAGCGCCGCCGCGTCATAGCCGATCGCATTCATCGCCCGCGCCATCGGATGCACCGGACCACCCGGCCCCGTGATCGGATCCACCTTCGCGTAGTAATACGCCAGCTGCGTCCCCTGAATGGTGTCGCCCGCATCGATGAGCAGGGTGTTCTCCCGCCCCTTCGCCCGGCGGACGTCCTGCACCAGCGTGGAGATCTTCGCCAGCCCCACGTCATTGTGCGCCGGGTCGTCGAATTCCGCGTCGGTGGCGTAATCCCAGTTGAAGACGTTCCCGTGCAGATCCGTCGTCCCCATCACGGTGAACGCGTACCGCTCCCGCCCGCGCCCCCGGCCGCCCGCCGCACCGGCCGGTGCCGCGGCCGCGGCCGGCGCACCCGCCGCCCCGGCGAGCACCACCCCGGCCCCCGCCACCGCGGAACCCCCCAGGAACTTCCTCCGGTCCACAGACATTCCCACTCCCGTGCCACAGCGGCGCACACCGGCGCCTGACCGACAGAACCGGACCAACGGCCCGGACAACGCGCGTAGATTCTGGCGCAGCCGCACCCCGCGCAACACCCCCCGGCGGGACGGCGATCCACCCACCGCCCCCGCCCGCCCCTGTGCCACCCTGCAACCCACGCACTCCGCACCCCCCGCTCCGCCCACCGCGAAAGGACCCCGCCGATGACCGACCACCCCACCCCCGCCCTGCCCTACGGCACCCCCGAAGCCCCCCGCCTCGCCGTCCGCGGCGAAGCCCGCCTCGAAGTCGACCCGGAAATCGCCCGCATCACCGTCACCCTCAGCGCCCGCGGAACCGACCGCACCACCGCACTCACCGACCTCACCCGCCGCAACGACCACGCCCTCGCCCTCATCAAGAGCTATGGCACCGCGGTCGAAGAGCTCGAAACCGGCAGCTTCACCCTCACCCCCCAACTCACCGACAAGGGCCGCCACGAACGCGTCCGCGCCTACCACGGCCGGGTCACCCTCACCGCCACCCTCAACGACTTCACCGCACTGGGCGAACTCACCACCCGCCTCGCCGACCTCGAACTCACCCGCGTCGACGGCCCCTGGTGGGCCCTACGCCCCGACTCGCCCGCCCACCGCGCCGCCCGCACCCAAGCCGTCCGCGAAGCCGTCCAGCGCGCCCGCGAATACGCCGAAGCCCTCGGCGCCGACCTCGACGCCGTCCTCGAAATCGCCGACCTCGGCGCCGAGAACCAGCCCCCCGCCTACGGCTACGGCATGCCCTCCGCCCCCGGCGGCGCCCGCGCCGCCGCCCTCGAATCCGCCCCCGCCCTCGACCTCGAACCCCGCCGCCAGACCGTCTACGCCAGCGTCAACGCCCGCTTCACCATGACCCGTCCCACCCTGTGAGAGCACCCGCGCGCAGCCGCTTTTTCTGCTCATCGGAGCGGCTTCGCGCCCATTTCAATACTTGTCAACAGCCTTTCACCAAGCGGTCGTTGAGCAGTCATGTCCCCACAGTTCCCTACCGCCGGGTAAGTCATAGGGTCGAACCATGCGCCGAGCAAAAATCGTCTGCACCCTGGGACCCGCCACCGACTCGTACGAGCAGATCAAAGCCCTCGTCGACGCCGGAATGGACATCGCCCGCTTCAACCTCAGCCACGGCACCTACGCCGAGCACGAAGCGCGTTTCGACCGGGTCCGCAAAGCCTCCGAGGAATCCCGCCGCAGCGTCGGCATCCTCGCCGACCTTCAAGGCCCGAAGATCCGCCTCGGCCGTTTCCGCGAAGGACCCGTACTTCTCGAACGCGACGACCACTTCACCATCACCGTCGAGGAGGGCGTCGAAGGGGACCGCCACGTCTGCGGCACCACCTACGCCGGCCTCGCCGCCGACGTCACCCCCGGCGAACGCATCCTCGTCGACGACGGCAAGGTGACCCTCGAAGTCACCGCCGTCGATGGCCCCCGCGTCCACACCACCGTCATCGAAGGCGGCATGGTCTCCGACCACAAGGGCCTCAACCTCCCCGGCGTCGCCGTCTCCGTCCCCGCCCTCTCCGAAAAGGACCAGGACGACCTCCGCTGGGCCCTCCGCTACGGCGCCGACGTCATCGCCCTCTCCTTCGTCCGCAGCGGCCGCGACATCACCGACGTCCACCGCATCATGCGCGAGGAGAACCGCTTCCTCCCGGTCATCGCCAAGGTGGAGAAGCCCCAGGCGGTCGAGAACATCGACGACATCGTCGCCGCCTTCGACGGCATCATGGTCGCCCGCGGCGACCTCGGCGTCGAGATGCCCCTGGAAACGGTCCCGATCGTCCAGAAGCGCGCCATCAAGCTCGCCAAGCGCAACGCCAAACCGGTCATCGTCGCCACCCAGATGCTCGACTCGATGATCGACAACTCCCGCCCCACCCGGGCCGAGGCCAGTGACGTCGCCAACGCCGTCATCGACGGCACCGACGCCGTCATGCTCTCCGGCGAGACCAGCGTCGGCAAGCACCCCGTCGAAACGGTCCGCACCATGGCCCGCATCGTCGAAGCCGCCGAGGAGGACATCCTCGCCAAGGGCCTCCCGCCACTGACCGAGCGCAGCAAGCCCCGCACCCAGGGCGGCGCCGTCGCCCGCGCCGCCGCCGAAATGGGCGACTTCCTCGGCGCCAAGTTCCTCGTCGCCTTCACCCAGTCCGGCGACACCGTCCGCCGCCTCTCCCGCTACCGCTCCCCGATCCCCCTCCTCGCCTTCACCCCCGACCCCGCCACCTGCTCCCAGCTCAACCTCACCTGGGGTGTGGAGACCTTCCTCGGCCCGACCGTCAACTCCACCGACGAGATGGTCGCGCAGGTCGACGAACAGCTCCTGCGGATCGGGCGCTGCCGGAAGGGCGATGTCGTGATCATCACCGCTGGCTCGCCGCCCGGCGTCCCCGGCTCCACCAACCTCGTCCGCGTCCACCACATCGGCGAGGACGACCTCCCGCAGCCGCGGTAACCACCCCCACCGCGCACCCCCGCACCCCCGCACCCCGAAGAGCTGGGCCGAGGTACCTGACTGCCGTCCCTGTCAGTACTTCGGCCCGATGTGTGCGTCCATGAGGGCGACGGAGGCGCGCTGGGCGACGGAGATGCTCTTCGCCGCGCGGGACTGACGGGTGTGCTTCCAGGCGACTCCGACCCTGTCCAGCGTGTCGGTGCAGAGCCGCAGGATGTCCGCGGACGTGTTGGTGAAGAAGTATCTCGGGTACTCGTAGCGCTTGCGTTCGCCGCCGACGGTCCGGGTGGTCCAGTTCGTGATCCGGCACCCGTCGGAGTGGACGAGCCCCCGGATGAACTCCCAGGGATGAGCCTCCACGATCGTTTGCTGCCACTCTTCGAGGGCGATCGGCCGCTCGTGCTTCTTGCCGGGGCCGTGTTGGGGGAACATGCACCACAAGTGCTTGGAGTAGACCTTCACGTTGTGGCAGCCCTCCCGGCTGACCCGGCATACAGAGTTCTCGGGGAAGACCGCCCGCATCGCGGCTTCGCAGCGGTCCATGAGGCCCGGCCAGTCGTTGCTACATGTGATCATGAGGCTGGGGACGCGGTGCCCGGAGTACTGGATGACGTGGCCGTCGCCGAGGTAGAGGGCCAGGAGGTAGGCGTAGGCCGCTTCGTCGAGCCCGCGGCCGTCGCAGCGAGGGCACGGGGGGTCGTGACGCCCCGGACACTCCCCGCGTTCGGCGCGGTCCATGTGCCGCCAGTAGCCGATGGTCCCGACGGGGACGCCCAGGGCCCGGGCGACGTCTGCGTTCTTCGCCCCGGCGCGGAGCCGGGCGACTGCCTGGTGTCGTACGTTCGTGTCGTGGAATCGCATACCGTCACTGTGCGTGACGGAGTGTGGCGAGGGAAAGGGTTCGTGCGAGATTTCACGAGAAGGTGAAAATCCGCTTGTTCCGGGTGCCCGGTGTGGGATTCGAACCCACATGCCCTGAAGGGCACGGCGGTTTGAGCGCCGCGTGTCTGACCAGTTCCACCAACCGGGCGAGGTGCGTACGACACCCTACCGCGTGAGTATCGGTGGCCGCCCCTAGGTAGGCTGCAAGGGCACCACCTGCCTGGAACGAGGAGTCCCCTTGAGCGCCGCCGAGCCCCAGCAGCCCGTCGCCGATGGCGACCAGTCGCATGTCCCGCCGCTGACCACGCGCGTCGTCATCGCCGAGGACGAGGCGCTGATCCGCCTCGACCTCAAGGAGATGCTGGAGGAGGAGGGCTACACCGTCGTCGGTGAGGCCGGGGACGGCCAGAAAGCCGTCGAGCTGGCCCGGGAGCACCGCCCCGACCTGGTGATCCTCGATGTGAAGATGCCGATCCTCGACGGGATCTCGGCGGCCGAGCAGATCGCCGAGGAGAGCATCGCGCCGGTGCTGATGCTGACCGCGTTCTCGCAGCGCGAGCTGGTGGAACGGGCCCGGGACGCGGGTGCGATGGCGTATCTGGTGAAGCCGTTCAGCAAGAGCGACGTCGTACCGGCGATCGAGATGGCGGTCTCGCGGTTCACCGAGCTGAAGGCGCTGGAGAAGGAGGTCGCCGACCTCAGCCAGCGGCTGGAGACGCGGAAGCTGGTGGACCGTGCGAAGAGCGTGTTGCAGACCGAGTACGGGCTGAGCGAGCCGGCCGCGTTCCGGTGGATCCAGAAGACGTCGATGGACCGGCGGCTGTCGATGCACCAGGTGGCCGAGGCGGTCATCCAGGACGCGGCGGAGCGCCAGCAGCAGAAGGAGCAGAAGAAGGAGCAGGGGAAGGGCCAGTAGCGGGGCCCGGTTCGCCGAGCGCCGGCGGTGCCCGTGGGGCACCGCCGGCGTTGTGCGTGCGCGGCGCCGGGGCGCCGGGCCGGGTCAGGCGCGGTACATGTCGGGGTCGGCGTCGCGCAGCAGGCAGGTCAGGCGCGCGCTGCACACCCGCTTGCCGTCCTCGTCGGTGATGACGATCTCGTAGGTGGCGGTGGTGCGGCCGCGGTGGACGGGGGTGGCGACGCCGGTGACCAGTCCGGAGCGGACGCCGCGGTGGTGGGTGCAGTTGAGGTCGACGCCGACGGCCGCCTTGGTGGGGCCGCCGTGCAGCATGGCGCCGACGGAGCCGAGGGTCTCGGCCAGGACGGCGGAGGCGCCGCCGTGCAGGAGGCCGTAGGGCTGGGTGTTGCCCTCGACGGGCATGGTGCCGACGACGCGTTCCGGTGCGGCCTCGGTGACCTGGACGCTCATCCGCTCGCCGAGGTGGCCGGCGGAGAACAGGGCGGGCAGGTCGATGCCGATGCCGGACCACTGGTCGAGGACTTCCTGCGGGAAGGTGGTCGTGCTCTGCTCACCCATGGACTGCTCCGTTTCGCTCGCCCTTGAACGCGCCGTGGCAGGCGCCGTCGTCAGCGCCTGTGATCGTGGTGGATCTGCGCCTGTTCCTATCAGCCCGGTGGACGGGCGGTCCGCGCGGGGTGCCCGTCCGCCGGTTGCGGCCGTGCGGCCGGCGGTCACTGCTCCCGCGCGGTCTCCAGCCGGATGACGACGGACTTCGAGGCGGGGGTGTTGCTGGTGTCGGCGGTGTGGTCGAGGGGGACCAGGACGTTGGTCTCGGGGTAGTAGGCGGCGGCGCAGCCGCGGGCGGTGGGGTAGTGGACGACGCGGAAGCCGGGGGCGCGGCGTTCGCGGCCGTCGGCCCATTCGCTGACCAGGTCGGCGTAGGTGCCGTCGGGGAAGCCGAGGCGGTGGGCGTCGTCGGGGTGGACGAGGACGACGCGGCGGCCGTTCCTGATGCCGCGGTAGCGGTCGTCGAGGCCGTAGATGGTGGTGTTGTACTGGTCGTGGGAGCGGAGGGTCTGGAGGAGGAGCCGGCCTTCGGGGAGGGTGGGGTACTCCACGGGGGCGGCGGTGAAGTTGGCCTTGCCGGTGGCGGTGGGGAAGCTGCGGCTGTCCCGGGGAGCGTGCGGGAGGGCGAAGCCTCCGGGGCGGGCGACCTTGGTGTTGAAGTCCTCGAAGCCGGGGATGACGCGGGCGATCCGGTCGCGGATGGTGCCGTAGTCGCGCTCGAAGTCCTCCCAGGGGGTGGCGCTTTCGGGGCCGAGGACGCGGCGGGCGAGGCGGGCGACGATGGCCGGTTCGGAGAGCAGCTGGGGGCCGGCCGGTTCGAGGCGGCCGCGGGAGGCGTGGACCATGCCCATGGAGTCCTCGACGGTGACGAACTGGTCGCCGCCGGCCTGGCGGTCGCGTTCGGTGCGGCCCAGGGTCGGCAGGATCAGGGCGCGGGCGCCGGTGACGGTGTGGGAGCGGTTGAGTTTGGTGGAGACGTGCACGGTGAGGCGGGCGCGGCGGATGGCGGCTTCGGTGACGTCGGTGTCGGGTGTGGCGGCGACGAAGTTGCCGCCCATGGCGAAGAAGACCTTGGCGTGGCCGTCGCGCAGGGCGCGGATGGCGCGGACGACGTCGTAGCCGTGCTCCCGGGGCGGGGCGAAGCCGAACTCCTTCTCCAGGGCGTCGAGGAAGGCCGGTGCGGGGCGTTCGAAGATGCCCATGGTGCGGTCGCCCTGGACGTTGCTGTGGCCGCGGACGGGGCAGACGCCGGCGCCGGGGCGGCCGATGTTGCCGCGCAGCAGGAGGAAGTTGACGACTTCCTGGATGGTGGGGACGGAGTGCTTGTGCTGGGTCAGGCCCATGGCCCAGCAGACGATGGTGCGTTCGGAGGCGAGGACCATGGCCAGGGCCCGTTCGATCTCCTCGCGGGTCAGGCCGGTGGCGCGCAGGGTCTCGTCCCAGTCGCCGGTGCGGGCGAGGTCGGCGAATTCCTCGAAGCCGTGGGTGTGGTCGCGGATGAAGTCCGTGTCGAGGGCGCCCTCGGTCTCCAGGATGCGGCGGTTCAGGGCGCGGAAGAGGGCCTGGTCGCCGCCGATGCGGACCTGGAGGAAGAGGTCGGTGAGGGCGGTGCCGCCGCCGGCCAGGCCGCGGGGGGTCTGCGGGTTCTTGAAGCGTTCGAGGCCGGCCTCGGGCAGCGGGTTGATGGAGATGATCTTCGCGCCGGCGGCCTTGGCCTTCTCCAGGGCGCTGAGCATCCGGGGGTGGTTGGTGCCGGGGTTCTGTCCGGCGACGATGATCAGGTCGGCGCGGTAGAGGTCGTCCAGCAGGACGCTGCCCTTGCCGACGCCGAGGGTTTCGGTCAGTGCCGAGCCGGAGGACTCGTGGCACATGTTGGAGCAGTCGGGGAGGTTGTTGGTGCCGAACTCGCGGGCGAAGAGCTGGTAGAGGAAGGCGGCTTCGTTGCTGGTGCGGCCGGAGGTGTAGAAGACGGCCTCGTCGGGGGAGGCGAGGGCGGCGAGTTCCCCGGCGATGATGTCGAAGGCGCGGTCCCAGGTGACGGGCTCGTAGTGGGTGCCGTCCTCGGGGAGGTACATGGGGTGGGTGAGGCGGCCTTGCTGGCCGAGCCAGTAGCCGCTGCGGGTGGCGAGGTCCGCGACGGGGTGGGCGGCGAAGAAGTCGGGGGTGACGCGGCGCAGGGTGGCTTCCTCGGCGACGGCCTTGGCGCCGTTCTCGCAGAATTCGGCGGTGTGCCGCTTGTCGTCCTCGGGCCAGGCGCAGCCGGGGCAGTCGAAGCCGTTCTTCTGGTTGACCCGGAGGAGGGTGAGGGCGGTGCGGCGGACGCCCATCTGCTGCTGGGAGATCTTCAGCGCGTGGGTGATGGCGGGGATGCCGACCGCGGAGTGCTGGGGGGCGCCGACCTCGGGGGCGTCCTGGACGGGGTCCGACGCGGGCGGCTTGCCTGCCATGGCGCTCTCCTCGGGTCGTGTGCCGGGCCGGGCCGCCGGGGCCGCGGCGGATCGTTGCCGTGCACATCTGGTTGCTGCGCCGTCGATCCTGTCATGGACGGAGGCGGGGGAGTAAGGGGACCGGGGGTGGCGCGCGGGGCGGGGGGCGGCGGGGCGGTGCCGTCCGCCGCGGCGGGGTTTGTCAGTGGGGCGTGGCAGGATCGGGGGCGTGGCAGGAAAGGCAGTGACAATGAGCGAAGCGACCGGCACCGAGGCGGCGGGCGGCCGTCCGCGCCTGCTCCTGATGGACGGGCATTCCATGGCATACCGGGCGTTCTTCGCCCTGCCCGTGGAGAATTTCACCACCGCGACGGGGCAACCGACCAACGCGATCTACGGCTTCGCGTCCATGCTCGCGAACACCCTGCGTGACGAGGCGCCCACGCACTTCGCGGTGGCGTTCGACGTCTCCCGCAAGACGTGGCGGTCCGAGGAGTTCCCCGACTACAAGGCGAACCGCTCCAAGGCGCCCGACGGGTTCAAGGGCCAGGTCGAGCTGATCGGCGAGCTGCTGGACGCGATGCACGTCCAGCGGTTCGCGGTGGACGGCTTCGAGGCCGACGACATCATTGCCACGCTGGCCACGCAGGCCACCGCCCTGGGCTTCGAGGTGTCGATCGTCACCGGCGACCGCGACTCCTTCCAGCTGGTCTCCGAGGACGTCACGGTCCTCTACCCCACCAAGGGCGTCTCCGAGCTGACCCGCTTCACCCCCGGGAAGGTCGCCGAGAAGTACGGCCTGACCCCTGCCCAGTACCCGGACTTCGCCGCCCTGCGCGGTGACCCGTCCGACAACCTCCCCGGCATCCCCGGCGTCGGCGAGAAGACCGCGACCAAGTGGATCAACCAGTTCGGGTCGTTCGCCGAGCTGGTGGCGCGGGCCGACGAGGTCAAGGGCAAGGCCGGGCAGAATCTCCGCGATCACCTGGAGTCGGTGAAGCTCAACCGCCGGCTGACCGAGATGGTCCGCGACGTCGAGCTGCCCTGCGGCCCCGCCGACCTCATCCGGCAGCCCTACGACCGCGAGGCCCTCAAGGTGTTCCTGAACGCCCTGGAGATCCGCAACCAGGGCCTGCGGGACCGCCTGCTGGCCGTGGACCCGGGTGCGGGGGAGAGCGAGGGGGCGGCCGAGCCCGCCCCCGGTGTCGAGGTGGACGGCACGGTCCTGCGGACCGGCGAGCTGGCCCCGTGGCTGGCCGAGCACGGCACCGGCCCGCTGGGCGTGGCCACCGTCGACGTGTGGACGCTGGGCAGCGGCAGCGTTGCCGAGGTGGCGCTGGCCGCCGGGCACGGCCCCGCCGCGTGGTTCGACCCGGCCCAGCTGGACGAGGCCGACGAGCGGGCCTTCGCCGCCTGGAGCGCCGACCCGGCGCGGCCGAAGGTGATGCACAACGCCAAGGGCCTGATGCGGGTCTTCGGTGAGCACGGCTGGCGCATCGACGGCGTCTCCATGGACACCGCCCTCGCCGCCTATCTGGTCAAGCCTGGCCGCCGCTCCTTCGCGCTGGACGCCCTGTCCATCGAGTACCTGGGCCGCGATCTGGCACCGGCCGCGGCCGGCGACGGCCAGCTGGCCTTCGGCGCGGACGAGGAGGCCGAGGCGGAGGCCCTGATGGCGCAGGCCCGTACGGTCCTGGACCTCGGGACGGCGTTCGGCACCAAGCTCGCCGAGGTCGGCGCCGCCGATCTGCTCAAGGACGTGGAGCTGCCCACCAGCGACCTGCTGGCCCGGATGGAGCGGGCCGGTATCGCCGCCGACCGCGGGTGGCTGGAGCGGATGGAGCAGCAGTTCGCCGGTGCGGTCCAGCAGGCCGTCAAGGAGGCGCACGCCGCGGCCGGCCGGGAGTTCAACCTCGGCTCGCCCAAGCAGCTCCAGGAGGTCCTCTTCGGCGAGCTGGGCCTGCCCAGGACGAAGAAGACCAAGACCGGCTACACCACCGATGCCGACGCCCTGGCCTGGCTGGCCGCCCAGACCGACAACGAACTCCCGGTGATCATGCTCCGCCACCGGGAGCAGGCCAAGCTGCGCGCCACGGTCGAGGGCCTGATCAAGTCCATCGCCGCGGACGGCCGGATCCACACCACCTTCAACCAGACCGTCGCGGCCACCGGCCGGCTGTCCTCCACCGACCCCAACCTCCAGAACATCCCGGTGCGGACGGACGAGGGCCGGGCGATCCGCCGCGGCTTCGTCGTCGGCGAGGGCTTCGAGTCGCTGCTGACCGCGGACTACAGTCAGATCGAGCTGCGGGTGATGGCACACCTGTCCGAGGACGCGGGCCTGATCGAGGCGTTCACCTCCGGTGAGGACCTGCACACCACCGTCGCCTCCCAGGTCTTCTCGGTCGCCAAGACCGACGTCGACCCGGAGATGCGCCGCAAGATCAAGGCGATGTCGTACGGCCTGGCCTACGGGCTGTCCGCGTTCGGCCTCTCCCAGCAGCTGGGGATCCAGGCCGACGAGGCCCGCAAGCTGATGGACACCTTCTTCGAGCGGTTCGGCGGGGTGCGGGACTACCTCCAGCGTGTCGTCGAGGAGGCCCGCGCCACGGGCTACACCGAGACGATCCTGGGCCGCCGCCGCTATCTGCCCGATCTCAACAGCGACAACCGCCAGCGCCGGGAGATGGCCGAGCGGATGGCGCTGAACGCCCCGATCCAGGGCACCGCCGCCGACATCGTCAAGATCGCGATGCTGCGGGTCGACGCGGCGCTGCGGGCGGCGGAGCTGTCCTCCCGGATGCTGCTCCAGGTCCACGACGAAATCGTGGTCGAGGTGGCCCCCGGCGAGCGCCCCCGGGTCGAGGAGCTGGTCCGCCGGGAGATGGCCGCGGCCGTCACCCTGCGCGCCCCGCTGGACGTCTCGGTCGGCGCGGGCAAGGACTGGGAGTCTGCGGCGCACTGACCGGCCGCCGGGGCGTGCGGCGCCGCCGTACGCCCCGGGCGCGGACCGCTGCCGGTGCCGCCGCGCCGCGCACCGGGCGGCCGGAGCCGGCGCCGCCGGGTGCCCCGGGCGAATCACCGCAGGTCACCGGCTTGCGCATAGTCGCCTTATTTTTTCGCCATTTCCGTAGGACGCCAGACGGCCACTCGCGGCCCCCGCCACGGGGGCCGCGGCCGCCAACAGGCGGGGTGGCGCCCGCCGTTCGCCGGATGCGGGGCAGCGCCGCCGCGGCGTGGCTCAGGGGGAACGGCAGCCGCCCCTCCTTGAGCGATTCGGCCATTTTGTGGCCGATGGGAGTGGTGGCCGCGCGGCCCGAGTTGTCGTAGTGTCGCCGCAGTTGACGCGCGGGGAGCGCGCTACGGCGTCGCACGCGGCGGGCCGGGAACGGCGTCGGCCGGGCGGCGGGGCAGGCCGATATGGAGGGGACACCAGGTATGGCAGCCACATTCCGGCGGCGGATCCACAGGGGAGTGGCCTCGACGGCGGTGGCGGCGCTGGCGCTGGCCGCGCTGACCGCTTCCCAGGCGCCCGGAGCGGCCGAACAGCCGGCCGCCGGCGCCCGGCCCGCGCCCGGTCCCTCCGCCGACACCCCGATCGACGGCGGCTCGCCCTTCTACACCGACCGGCCGCCCGCCAAGTCCCCCGCGCCACCGCACACTTCCGGCCACCCCGGTGACGCCGGGAAGGTGGTCCACGGCCCCTCCCAGGCGGGCATCCCGGCCACCGTGCTGGCCGCGTACAAGAACGCCGAGGCCCGGCTCCGCGACTCGACCCCGGGCTGCCGGCTCCCCTGGCAGCTGCTCGCCGCGATCGGCGAGGTGGAATCCGGCCACGCCCGCGGCGGCGCGGTCGACGCCCGGGGCACCACCCTCCGGCCGATCCTCGGCCCCCAGCTCAACGGCAACGGCTTCGCCCTCATAGCGGACACCGACGGCGGCCGCTACGACGGCGACACCACCCACGACCGCGCCGTCGGCCCGATGCAGTTCATCCCCTCCACCTGGTCGCAGGGCGGTCCCGCGGGCGCGGGCTGGGGTGCCGACGGCAACGGCGACGGCGTCAAGGACCCCAACAACGTCTTCGACGCCGCCCTCGCCGCCGGGCGCTACCTCTGCGCCAACGGCCGGGACCTGTCCGTCCAGGGCGACCTCGACCGCGCCGTGCTCGGCTACAACTACTCCGGCGAGTACCTCCGACTGGTGCTCTCCTGGTTCACGTTCTACCGGAAGGGCACGTTCGAGGTACCGGACGGCAAGGGCGTGGTCCCCGTCCGGCGCGGCGGCACGTCCGGCGCGACGGGCGGCCCCGCCGGGAAGCCCGGCCGCGGCGGTGCCACGGGGACGCCCCCGGCCGCGGACGGCAAGGGCGGCGCCTCCGGCAAGGACCCGGCGCACCGGCCGGGCACTCCGGGCGGTTCCACCACGCCCTCGCACGACGGCACCCCCGCCCCCTCCCCGAAGCCCACCCCCGACCCGAAGCCCACACCGACCCCCACCCCGAAGCCGCCCGCCGGCACCGCCCCGGTCGCCACCCTCGAAGCGGCCGGTGCCGCGGACGGCGGCACGGAGCCCCCGAAGCTGACCGCCACCGCGGGCACCGACTTCGCGACCGCACCGCGGGTCCTGGCCAAGGACGCCGACGGCAAGCCGGTGGCCGGCGCCTCCGTCCGCTTCACCCTCACCGGCGGCACCGGCACCCGCTTCCCCCGCGGCGCCACCGCGGTCACCGTCACCACCGGCAAGGACGGCCTGGCCGCCGCCCCCACGCTGCACGCCGGCGACACCCCCGGCCGGTTCACCGTCCGCGCCACCACCGCCGTCCGCGACGTCCGCCCGGTCGACTTCACCGGCACCGTCACCGCCAAGCCGGCGCCCAAGGCCGATGCGCTGGCCCGCACCTCCGACGACAAGAAGCTGACCGCGGCTGCCGGCGGCGCCTTCGCCGACGACGCCGTCCAGCTCAAGGCCACCTACCGGGGCAAGGCCGCCGCCGGCGTCCCGGTCACCGCCACCCTCGTCACCGACGACGCGAAGCAGCCCGCCGAGAACGACCGCGGCCCCTACTTCACCGACCCCGCGGCCACCGGGGACGCCAAGGGCAAGCCCGTCCGCACCCTCACCGGCCTCACCACCGACGCCAACGGCCTGCTGACCCTGCCGAAGCTCCACACCGACGCCCACCCGGGCACCTTCCGGCTCCGGCTGACCACCGCCGCCGGCGCCGTCCTGGTCGTCACCCTCACCGTGACCGCCCCGGCCGCCGCCTGAACCGCCCCGGCCCCGGCCGGACCCGCCCGCCGCCCCGCCCGCACATCCGGGCGGGGCGGCGGTGCAACGTGTTCTCATCTCGGCCGCCCGTTGCTACCGTGCCCCGTCCTGACGCTGCATCAGTTCAGCACTCCGGGAGGACGGCCATGCGCGCCCTGACAGCAGCCGCGATCGGTCTGGCCGCGGCGCTCGCCCTCATCGTCACCGTCACCGCGATCGGCGCCCCCGAGGGGCGGACCTCCCCCGAGCCCCTGCTCACCACCGTCCCCGCGCACCCCTGATGGGAGGGACGCCACGCCATGCGCCGCACCCCGCCCGGCACCGGGCCCCGCCCGCCGAAACCGCCCAAGGGCATGCGCCGCCCCGCCGGCCTCGTCCTGCTCGCCCTCGCCGTCTTCTTCACCGCGCTCTCCCCGCTGCTGCGCTGGTACGCCTTCCCCCGCCTCGCGAAAGTCCCGGCCGGCCAGTACCAGGCCATGGTCCTGGAGGCCCGGCCCGCCACGCTCCTGGACTACGGCACCATGAAGGCCCGGCAGGTCCCCCGGGTCACCATCGTGCAGACCCTCAAGGGCGACGTCGCCGCCGCCCACCGCGTGCAGCAGGCCACCGGCCGCTCCGTCGTCGTCTGGAACACGCTGTCCTACGTGGCCGGACCCGACGGCAGGATGGTCTCCCGGATCCCCGAGCGCTACGTCTTCGACGCGCACACCCAGGAGCCCGTCCACGCCACCGGGGAGGCGGTCGGGGAGACGGTCGACGGCGACCCCGTGCGCCGCACCGGCATCGAGTACAAGTGGCCGTTCCTCACCCAGAAGCGCGACTACGCCTACTTCGACCCGCAGACCCGCACCTCCGCCCCCATTCACTACAAGGGCACCCGCACCTTCCACGGCCTGGAGGTCTACTACTTCGAGCAGACCATCCCCTGGACGAGGGTCCCGCTCCCCAAGAAGATGCCGGTCCAGGGCATCACCCCGGAGACGGTCGCGAGGACGGGCACCACCCGCTGGTACTCCACCACCCGGATGTTCTGGGTCGAGCCGGTCACCGGCGCCCCCGTCAACGGCGAGGAGATCCACAAGGAGGAGCTGCGCGGCGGCCAACTGGTGCCCGGCGGCGGCAAGGTCACCGCCTTCGCCGGCCACGTGAGGATGCGCGCCGACTACGTGGACGCCACCGTGGACCTGGTGTCCTCACAGCGCACCCTGGTCCTGCTGCTCACCGGCTACCTCCCCTGGGGCTTCCTCGCCCTCGGCGCGGCGCTGCTGCTCCTCGGCCTCGTCCTCGAAGCCCGCGCCCGGCGCCCGCGCCCGGCCGCCGCACCGCCGGCCGGCGGCGATGTCAGTGGTGGACCGTAGCGTGGAGACATGACACCGGCACACCGCGCACCCCGCCCGACGAGCCTCCATCGCGCCCGCCCCGCACGGCAGTTGACGCACCCCGCCGCCCGCGCCGGGGCGGGCCCGCGGGCGCGCCCGCCCCGGCGCGGGGCCGGACCGCCAGGCGGGTCCTCACCCCCGTCGCAGCCGCGCCGAGGTGTGCCGGGTCGGCTCGGCCGCCGACGGGTCCTCCGGCCAGGGGTGCTTGGGGTAGCGGCCGCGCAGCTCGGCCCGCACGGCCCGGTAGCCGTCCCGCCAGAAGGAGGCCAGGTCCGCGGTGACCGCCGCCGGCCGCCCCGCGGGCGAGAGCAGGTGCACCAGCACCGGCACCCGCCCCCCGGCCACCCGCGGCGACTCCCGCAGACCGAACAACTCCTGGAGTTTCACCGCCAGTACGGGCTGCTCCCCGCCGTAGTCCAGCCGCACCCGCGAGCCGCTCGGCACCTCGATCCGCTCCGGCGCCAGCTCCTCGAAGCGCACGGCCTCCCCGGTCGCCCACGGCAGCAGCCGGGTCAGCGCCTGCCCCGCGTCGATCCGGGCCAGATCGGCCCGCCGCCGGGCCCGCCCCAGCTCGGTGCCCAGCCACTCCTCGACGCGCGCCAGCAGCGCCGCGTCGGAGACGTCCGGCCACGGCGCGCCCAGCTCCCGGTGGAGGAAGGCCATCCGCTGCCGCACCGCGGCCGCCGCGGCCGTCCACCGCAGCAGCCCGAGCCCGTCCCGCCGCAGTCCGTCCACGACCGCGTCCCGCACCAGCCCGGCATCCGGCTCGGCCAGCGGGCGGGCCGCCAGCTCGATCGCCCCCAGCCGGGACACCCGCCGGGCCACGACGTCCCCGTCCGCCCAGCGCACCTCCTCCCCGGTGGAGCACAGTGCCCCGGCCGCCGCCCGGGCGGTCTCCTCGTCGATCACAGCCGCCAGCCGCACCCGCGCGGACGCCGCGGCCACCGGCCGGTCCGCCACCGCGACCGCCAGCCACCCGGCCTCCCGCAGCCGCGACCCGTCCCCGGCCGGCTCCGCCCCGGTGCCGGACGCCATCAGGAAGCTCCCGGCGCCGCGCGCCCGGGCCACCCGCTCCGGGAAAGCCAGCGCCGCCACCAGCCCGGCCACCGCGTCCTCGGAGAGGGCCACCGCCCGCCCACCGGCACGGCCCGCCCGACCCTGCTCCCGGCCCTGCCCGCCATCCTGCTGCTCCGGGCCCTGGCCCTGCTGCTGCGGATCCTGCTCCGGGCCCCCGCCCGCCGCGCCGAGCCGCCGCGCCTCCTGGCGCCACCGCGCCGCGTAGCCGTCACCGCCCCGCCGCACGGAGCGCCAGGCGGCCGCCAGATCGTCCCCGTAGGACCGCGGCGGCTCCTCGCTCAGCAGCGCCACCACCTCGGCGGCCCGCCCCATCCCGACCTCGGGCGCCGCGTCCAGCAGCGCCCTGGCCAGCCGCGGATGCAGCCCGAGGCGCGCCATCCGCACGCCCCGCGCGGTCGCCCGCCCCGCGCCGTCCACCGCGCCGATCGCCGTCAGCACCTCCCGGGCCGCGGCCAGCGCCCCGGCCGGCGGCGGATCGAGCAGCGCCAGCCCGCTCGCCGACGGATCCCCCCAGCACGCCGCCTGGAGGGCGAACGGCGTCAGATCGGCGACCTTGATCTCCGGGTCCGGGAAGCGCGGCAGCCGCCCGTCCTCACCCTCCGACCAGCAGCGGTAGACCACCCCGGGCCCCTGCCGCCCGGCCCGCCCGGCCCGCTGCCGCGCGGCCGCCCGCGAGGCCCGTACGGTCGTCAGCGCGCTCAGCCCGCGCGCGTGGTCCATCCGGGGCACCCGCGCCAGCCCGCTGTCCACGACCACCCGCACCCCGGGCACGGTCAGGCTGGACTCCGCCACCGAGGTCGCCAGCACGACCCGCCGGGCCCCGCCCCCGCCGGCCAGCACCGCGTCCTGCACCTCGGCCGGCGCCCGCCCGTGCACCTGCAGTACCTCGGCGTCCGCATCCGCCAGCTGCCCCGCCACCCGCGCGATCTCCCCGACGCCGGGCAGGAAGCACAGCACGTCACCGGAGCGCTCGCGCAGCGCCCGCCGCACCACCGCGGCGACGTGCGCCAGCAGCGCCGGATCCACCCGCGTCCCGTGCGGGGGCGCGACCGGGCGCTCCGGCGGCGCCCACACCACCTCCACCGGGTGCGAGACCCCCTCCGCCGCCACCACCGGCGCCGGTTCCCCGCCGCCGCCCAGCAGCCGCGCCCACCCCTGGGCGTCGGTCGTCGCGGAGGCCGCCAGCAGCCGCAGCTCCGGCCGCAGCGCCGCCCGTACGTCCAGCAGGAAGGCCGCGCAGGTATCGGCGTCCAGATGCCGCTCGTGGCACTCGTCCAGCACCACGACGTCCACACCGGCCAGCTCCGGATCGCGTTGCAGACGCTGCAGCAGCACGCCGGTGGTCACCACCTCCACCGCCGTACGGGGCCCGGCCCGCCGCTCGCCGCGGACGGTGAAGCCGACCCGGCCGCCCACCCGCTCGCCCAGCAGCCAGGCCATCCGGCGGGCCGCCGCCCGGGCCGCGATCCGGCGCGGTTCGGCGACGAGCACCCGCCGCCGGGGGCCCGAGCCGGTCAGCCCGGCCAGCTCCAGCGGCACCAGGGTCGTCTTGCCGGTGCCCGGCGGCGCGCACAGCACCGCGGTCCCGGCCGTGTCGAGGGCGGCGCGCAGCGCGGGCAGTACGGTGCGGACGGGCAGCCGGTCCAGGGCGCCGGCGGGCGTGTCCGCGGGCGGGGAGGAGGGGAGGGAGCTCACCGCTCCAGTCTGCCGCCCGGGCGCCGCGGGCCCGCCGGCCGCCCCGGCACCGCCCGCCGGGGCGCCGCTACGCCCCGTCCGCCGCGCACACGAAGATCGCCGTCCCGGGGATCAGATGGCCGCGCAGCGGGGACCAGCCGCCCCACTCCTGGGTGTTCCAGTCCGGCCATTCCGGTTCGACGAGGTCCACCAGCCGGAATCCGGCCGCCACCACGTCCCGGACGCGGTCACCCAGCGTCCGGTGGTGCTCCACGTACACCGCGCGCCCGGTGTCGTCCTGCTCGACGTACGGCGTGCGGTCGAAGTACGAGGCCGCCACCGACAGCCCCTCGGGCCCCGGCTCGTCGGGGAACGCCCAGCGGATCGGATGGGTCACCGAGAACACGAACCGCCCGCCCGGCCGCAGCACCCGCCGCACCTCCCGCAGCACCCGCACCGGATCCGCGACGAACGGCAGCGCCCCGTAGGCGGAGCACGCCAGGTCGAAGGAGCCGTCGCGGAAGGGCAGCGCGCCCGCGTCCGCCTCCACCAGCCCGACGGGCCCGCCGCCGTCCCCGCCGGCGATCCGCAGCGCGTGCTGGAGCTGCCGGTGGGAGAGGTCCAGCGCCACCGGCAGCGCGCCCTGGGCCGCGAGCCAGCGCGAGCACTGCGCCGCGCCGGCGCCGATCTCCAGGACGCGCCGCCCCGTCAGCTCCGCGGCCGGCCCCAGCAGCGCGGCGTCCTCCTCGTCGAGCCCCTCGGGACCCCAGACGAAACGGTCGTCCCCGAGGAAGGCCCCGTGCTCCCGTTGGTAGTCGTCCGCGTTGCGGTCCCACCAGCCGCGGCTGGCCCGGCTGCTCTCGGTGTCCGAGGCGTCACGGCGGGTCGCCTCGGGCTCGCTGTCGTTGGCGTATTGGCTCATCGCGCCCGTCGTCGTAGTCTTCGCTGTGCTTGTCGCAGCGGGACCGCGGGGCCATACGACCTCGCGGAACATCATTTCTGCCGGGTATGGGGCGTTCTGCCCCCGGTGTGCGCCTTTCGCGCATTGACCCTGTCCGGCTGCCCCCGTATGCTACAAGTTGCGCTGCGGGCCTGCGCGCCTCGGACGGAGCAGGCCGCGCTCGCATCTGTATGAATGCCCCCTCGGTTGTGAGGCGTTTCGGGTTGCTCCGGTTTTGCGGGGCCTCCGGAGGATGCGCCTCAGACGCTGTCCGGTCTTATGCAGAGGCGATACGGGCTCTCGGCGTAGCAGTACCTACGACTTCAATGTCCGTACCGGAGCCCTTTCCCACATGACGAGCAGCACCGAGACCACCGCCACCACCCCGCAGGTTGCGGTCAACGACATCGGTAACGAGGAAGCTTTCCTCGCCGCGATCGACGAGACGATCAAGTACTTCAACGACGGCGACATCGTCGACGGCGTCATCGTGAAGGTCGACCGGGACGAGGTCCTGCTCGACATCGGTTACAAGACCGAAGGCGTCATCCCGAGCCGTGAGCTCTCGATCAAGCACGACGTCGACCCCAACGAGGTCGTCGCCGTCGGTGACGAGATCGAGGCGCTTGTCCTCCAGAAGGAGGACAAGGAAGGCCGCCTGATCCTCTCGAAGAAGCGCGCCCAGTACGAGCGTGCCTGGGGCACCATCGAGAAGATCAAGGAAGAGGACGGGATCGTCACCGGTACCGTCATCGAGGTCGTCAAGGGTGGTCTCATCCTCGACATCGGCCTCCGCGGCTTCCTCCCCGCCTCCCTGGTCGAGATGCGTCGCGTCCGCGACCTCCAGCCCTACGTGGGCAAGGAGCTCGAGGCCAAGATCATCGAGCTGGACAAGAACCGCAACAACGTGGTCCTGTCCCGCCGCGCCTGGCTGGAGCAGACCCAGAGCGAGGTCCGCCAGACCTTCCTCACCACCCTCCAGAAGGGTCAGGTGCGCTCCGGCGTCGTCTCCTCCATCGTCAACTTCGGTGCCTTCGTGGACCTGGGTGGCGTCGACGGTCTCGTCCACGTCTCCGAGCTGTCCTGGAAGCACATCGACCACCCGTCCGAGGTTGTCGAGGTCGGCCAGGAGGTCACGGTCGAGGTCCTGGACGTCGACATGGACCGCGAGCGCGTCTCCCTGTCGCTCAAGGCGACCCAGGAAGACCCGTGGCAGCAGTTCGCCCGCACCCACCAGATCGGCCAGGTCGTGCCCGGTAAGGTCACGAAGCTGGTGCCGTTCGGTGCGTTCGTCCGCGTGGACGAGGGCATCGAGGGTCTGGTCCACATCTCCGAGCTGGCCGAGCGCCACGTGGAGATCCCGGAGCAGGTCGTCCAGGTCAACGACGAGATCTTCGTCAAGGTCATCGACATCGACCTCGAGCGCCGCCGCATCAGCCTCTCGCTGAAGCAGGCCAACGAGTCCTTCGGTGCCGACCCGTCGGCGGTCGAGTTCGACCCGACCCTGTACGGCATGGCCGCGTCCTACGACGACCAGGGCAACTACATCTACCCCGAGGGCTTCGACCCCGAGACCAACGACTGGCTCGAGGGCTACGAGAAGCAGCGCGAGGAGTGGGAGCGCCAGTACGCCGAGGCGCAGGCGCGCTTCGAGCAGCACCAGGCGCAGGTCATCAAGTCCCGCGAGGCGGACGAGCAGGCGGCGGCCGAGGGCGCTGCGGCTCCGGCGGCCTCCGGTGGCCAGGGCAACGTCTCCGGTGGCTCGTACTCCTCGGAGTCGGCGGACAACTCCGGCGCCCTGGCGTCGGACGAGGCCCTCGCCGCGCTCCGCGAGAAGCTCGCCGGCGGCCAGAGCTGAACGGCTCCGTCCACCAGCCCTAGCCGCTAGCGGCAGCTGACGACGCAAGGCCCGCTCCCTTCGGGGGGCGGGCCTTCGTCGTTCGCTTGGGGCGGGAGCCGGGAGCCGGGGCGGGGGCGGCGACCGGGGGTCGGGTGGATGGTGGTGGGCGAGAGTTCTGGCGTGGGTGCAACTGCGTGCCTTCCTTGCCACGTTGCGCGGGCAGGCGGGGTGCAGGGACGGCGGTGCGGCGAGCGGCCGCGGGTGTCGGGGCTCCCCGGGGCGGGTGGTGCGGCCGGACGTTCCGTCACCGGACAGGACGGCTGCGGGTGATGCGGGGGCGGGAATGCCGGAGGCGGGCCGGGGTGTTCTTGTTCATGGACACGAGGAGGAGCGGTCACTGTGTTGGATCCCCAGGGGTTGTACGAATGGGAGCCGAGCGGGCTCGCGGCGGTGGAGGCCATCACCGCCAGGGACTCCGCCGGTCTGGTGCTGCTGTACCACTTCGACGGCTACATCGACGCCGGTGAGACCGGCGACCAGATCGTGGAGAGGCTGCTGGACGGCCTGCCGCACCGGGTCGTGGCCCGCTTCGACCACGACCGGCTGGTCGACTACCGCGCCCGCCGCCCGCTGCTGACCTTCGAACGGCACCGGTGGACCGCGTACGAGACCCCGAGCATCGAGCTGCGCCTGGTCGAGGACGCCACCGGCGCGCCGTTCCTGCTGCTGTCCGGGCCGGAACCGGACGTGGAATGGGAGCGGTTCGCCGCCGCGGTCCGGCAGATGGTGGAGCGGCTCGGCGTCCGCCTGTCGGTCAATTTCCACGGCATCCCGATGGGCGTCCCGCACACCCGTCCCGTGGGCCTCACCCCGCACGGCAACCGCACCGACCTGATGCCCGGGCACAGCAGCTTCTTCGACGAGGCCCAGGTGCCGGGCAGCGCCGAGGCCCTGATCGAGTTCCGGCTGGCCGAGGCGGGGCACGACGTCCTGGGCGTGGCGGCCCATGTGCCGCACTACATCGCCCGGTCCGCGTACCCGGACGCCGCGTTGACGGCCCTGGAGGCTGTGACGGCCGCCACCGGCCTGGTGCTGCCGAACGCCGCGCACGCGCTGCGCACGGAGGCGCTGCGCACCCAGGAGGAGATCGAACGGCAGATCTCCGAGGGCGATGAGGAGCTGGTCGCGCTGGTGGCGGGCCTTGAGCACCAGTACGACGCGGTGGCCGGTGCGGAGGTCCGCGGCAATCTCGTCGCCGAGCCGGTGGAGCTCCCCACCGCCGACGAGATCGGCCGGGAGCTGGAACGCTTCCTGGCGGACCGCGAGGCCGAGGGCGGCGGGGGGCTGGGCTGACGTCGCCTCGGACGGCTCACGGCTCACGGCTTAACGGATCATGGCGCCTCGGGCGGTGCGCGGGCGTGCCGCCCGGCCGCTGCGCCGTGCCGCCGGGCGTATAGCGTGGGGCCATGGTGAAGGTGGGGCTGACCGGCGGTATCGGAGCCGGCAAGAGTGAGGTGTCGCGGCTGCTCGCGTCGTACGGCGCGGTGATCGTGGACGCGGACCGGATCGCACGCGAGGTCGTCGAGCCGGGGACGCCCGGACTCGCCGCGGTGGTCGCGGAGTTCGGGGCGGAGGTCCTCGCCCCGGACGGCACGCTGGATCGCCCCAAGCTCGGCGCCCTCGTCTTCTCCGACCCGGAGAAGCTGAAGGCGCTCAACGGAATCGTGCACCCCCTCGTCGGCGCACGGTCGGCCGAACTGGAGGCGTCGGCCGGACCGGACGCGGTCGTCGTCCACGACGTACCCCTGCTGACCGAGAACGGCTTGGCGCCGCTCTACGACCTGGTCGTGGTGGTCGACGCGGCGCCGAGCACCCAACTGGACCGGCTGGTACGGCTGCGCGGCATGTCGGAGCAGGACGCGTCCCAGCGGATGGCGGCGCAGGCCACCCGCGCGCAGCGGCTGGCCATCGCCGATCTCGTGATCGACAACGACGGCCCGCTGGAGGCGCTGGAACCCCAGGTCCGCCGGGTGTGGGAGCGCTTGCGGAGCACCTGAGCCCGGGCGATAGCCTCGCCGCCATGACAACTACCGATCTTGACCCCAACTCCCTTCCCACCGCGCCCGAGGACTCCGGTGCCGCCGCAGCCCCCGCCGGTCCCGCTTCCGCCTCGGATGCCCCCGCGTCGTTCGTGGTGAACGTCCCCGGCCTCGCCGACGCCGACCTGGAGCCGGAACCGCTGGACCCCGAGCAGATCGTCTCCGGCGATCCGGTGGTCACCGGCAAGGTGCTCTGGGAGTCGCCCGACGGCCGCCAGATCCGGGGCATCTGGCAGATCACCCCGGGTGTCGTCACGGACACCGAGGCGAACGAACTGTTCGTGGTCGTCAGCGGTCGCGCCACCATCGAGGTCGAGGGCGGCCAGGTCCTGGAGGTGGGACCGGGCGACGCCTGCGTCCTGCGGGAGGGCGACCGCACGCGGTGGACCGTGCACGAGACGTTGCGCAAGGCGTACCACATCAGCCTCTAGCGGCGGGTGCATCGGCGTCAGCGTGAGGGGCTGACGTCGGTGCGGGTGCGATCCCGCCGGCAGCGGGACACCCGGCGCGCGTGAGCCACCGGACCGGGAATGCGGTGGAAGACCCAGGCGTTGACGACGTGGTTGTTGCACCGCGTTATCGCATCGCGTTATCGCACCACGCATCGCCGTGGGGAGCCTGGCCCGGCCGGGCCCGCCCCGACGGCCCCGGAGAGGAGACGGCCGTGCCCGAGCTCAGTCCCGAGACGCACGTCATCGACTACCGCGCCGCGGAGCAGCTGCTGGCCGCCCGCGACCCGCGCGGTGCCATCCGGCTGCTGGATTCGGTCATCAGCGCGCACCCGGAGAACACCGCTGCGCGACTGCTGCGCGCCCGGGCCTTCTTCCTCTCCGCGCAACTGCGGGCCGCGGAACTGGAGTTCCAGATCGTGCTGGAGCGCGAGCCGGACAACGCCTTCGCCCACTTCGCCCTCGGCCGCACCCTGGAACGCGCCCTCCGCCCCGATGAGGCACTGCGCCACTTCCGCCTGGCGGCCGCCCTGGAACCGCGCCCCGATTTCCTCGAAGCCGCCCGCTTCGCCCCGGCCCCGGGGAACGGGAACCGCCCCGCGGACCCGGACGGCGACGACCGCTAGCCGGCGGCGGACCGGATACGCAGGGGGGGAGGGCGCCGACGACGTGGGGCGGCTGGGCCCGGCGTGCCTACGGTCTGGAGTCGCGGCGCCGCCCGGCCCGGTCGCGGAGGACGTTGCGGCCGCGGTCGGGCTCGTACGGGGGTATGCTCCGGCCGGGCTGGTAGTGCGGGCCTTGGCGGATGTGCCGGATCACCAGGGCCAGGTCCGTGAGGGTCACCAGGGCGAGGGCGGCGCAGGCCGCGGCCCACTGGGGGCGGCCGGCCATGGCGAACGCCACCGCGCCGGCGACCGTCCACAGCAGCCCCCACAGGGCCAGCCCCAGCCGCATCCTCAGTGGGCTGCGCGCGTGCAGCGGTTCATCTCCGGTACGCATCAGCGACCATCTCCCACCTCCAGCATGCTCCTCATCGATACGGGCGTCACGCGTCACCCACGGGCCTCACCGGACCTTGCCCCGCGCTGCGTCCGGATCCTCGGGTCCGTGCGGCGCGGGCCCGGCGGCGCGTGGATCGCCGGCCGGATGGCTGTTGATCCACGACAGTCCGCCGAGGTCGAGCCGCTCACGGGCGCGGGTCACCGCGACATAGGCCAGACGGGCCTCACCGAGATCGACCGGGCCGGGCAGTGGTGCGCCGTCCTCGTCGCACTCGTCGAGATCATCGGGGCCGGTGAAGTCGTCCGCGATGCGGACGGTCGACCACTCGCGGCCTTTGGCGCGGTGCGCCGTGGAGACCGTGACCTGCGCGGAATCCTCGGGCGAGAGCCGGCTCAGGGCCTGTAGCACGGCCTCCGTGCCGGGATCCTCGGCGAGCTCCACCAGGGGCAGCAGATCCCGGCCCGCCGGGTCGTACTCGGCGTACTCGCGCAGCTCGGACCAGGACTCGAACAGCGTCAGCTCGGGGTGCGCGGTGCGGCGGCCCGACGAGAGGTCGTGGGCGGCGCGGGCCAGGGCGCTCAGGGCCTCGCCGCCACCCGCGAGCGCGACCCGGCGGCCCGCCGCCAGCTGCCGTATCACCTCGACCATCGCGCCCGCGTTCGTCCGGCAGAGGATCGCCTCGGGGACGGGAACGGGCCGCAGCTCGGTCTTCCGGCCGGGCGATCCGGTCAGGCGCAGCGGGGTGCCGACGATCGCCAGCCAGCGGTTGGCCTCCGCGGCGAGGGCCGGGCCGAAGCGGAAGGAGCGGGAGAGGCTGAGGTGGGTGCCGTCGAAGCCGGTCATCACGTCGCGGGCACCGCGCCAGCCGTAGATGGCCTGTGCGGAGTCCCCGACCAGTACCAGCTGGGCGTGCGCGCGCTGGGCGGTGAGGACCTGTTCGACCACCGGGTTGGTGTCCTGGGCCTCGTCGAGGAGGAGGAAGTCCGCGGGGATGACGGGGGCGCTCAGGGCCCACATCTTGAGGTAGTGATCGTGCTCGAAACGCACCACACCGTGGTCCGGATCCCGGAGGTCGGCCCACGCCTTGCGGGCGTAGGGCAGGACCGCCTCGGCGAGCTGGTCGTGCAGCGGCGCGGCCTCGGCTCCGCGCAGCGGCGGGACGTGGTGGTGGGCGATCTCCTTGTCGGCGGACTGGCAGAACCGGGTGACGGTGCGCAGGGCTGTGTAGGAGAGGGCCTTGTTGGTCACTTTGCGGGGGCCGAGGCGTAAGCACATGCCGTCCTCGATGCCGAGGGCGGCGCCCGTGCGCCAGCCGGCCCGGCGGGGAGCGTTCAGCCGGGATCGGTAGTGCCTGCCGATGGCGGTGAACGCCAGGGCGTGGGCCGTCCCGCAGTGGACTTCGGAGGGAAAGGCGCGGGCGGCGTGGCGTGCGACGGCGCGGTTGAAGGCGAGGTAGCGGCCGGTCCGGCGCTGCCGGCGCGCGGCGTGCGCCAGCATCGCCAGGGTCGTGGTCTTCCCCGTGCCCGCGCCGGCCTGGATCGCGAGGTGGGCGCCGGTCGGGAACGCTTCGGCCGCGGCGGTCTGTTCGGCGGTGGGGGTGTGCATGACGGCTCCTTACCGAGCTCGGTCGCGTGACTGCGGAACGTGATGACGTCACCGAATGTAACCGCATTGCGGTGGGGGCGGGAGAGTGCGCCGGGGCCTGTGGATAACTTTTCCGAGGGTGGTTCGGAATCGGTGTCGAGAGCGGCCGCAGGTGCTTGTTGGCGCTGGTCAGAGCGGTGGGGTGGAAGGTCGTCGGGCGTGTGGGGTGCGGGCCGCGCGCGCTGAGGGGGAGCGCGGGCGAGGGAATTGTCAGTGGCGTCTGCTTCCATCGACAGCACGCGGAACCGCTGCGGAGAGCGACGGGGGAGAGAGATGGCGACGACCGTAGACTCGCGGGTCGGGGGTGTAGCGGAAGGCAGCCGGGCGGGGGCCCGGCGGGCGCCGGCAGCGGCGTGGCAGGACCCGGCGACAGGGGTTGGTATGGCGAGAAGGCAGGAGGCGCCGGTGCGTGCGCCCCGGTCGCCGGTCGCTCCTGCCGCCGCGTCGCCCGAGGGCCGGGAGGGCGTGGACGGCCTGGCGGCGGCCGTGGCGGGCTGTGCCGCGGTCTTCCTGCCCGCCCCCACCCCGCGCGCCGGCAGAGTCGCCTTCTGGCGGCCGGACGGCGGCCCTCTGCGCCCCGCCGCGGCCGGGGCGGTCGAAGCGGAGGACGGACCGCAGGCAGTGGCAGGCCGGGAGGTCGCCCCGCTGACCGTCGCCCGGCGCCACGGCAGCGGCGCGCGGAGCCGTACGGTGCCCGCGCTGCTGCTCACGCTGTCGGAGGCCGTCCCGCTGCTGATCCGGGCCCGGCACGACCCCGGGGCCCACCCGGCCGCCGCCTGCTGGGGCGCGGCCGCCCTGCACGCCCTGCACCTCGCCGCGCGCGGGCGGCTGCTGCCGGGCCTGACCGGCGAGGACACCGATGCCTGGCGGGTCGGGCCGCTCGACCCGGAAGACATCGCGCACCTCCGGGCCATCGCCGCCGCCATGCCCGGGGAGGCGTACGCCGTGCCGCTTCCCGGCAGCCGGCCGCTCCAGCTCCCCGAAGCGTCCGCCCTGGTGCGCCAGTTCCTCGACGCGGTGGCGGACACCCTGCCGCGCACCCCGGCGGCCGAGCTGGTGGCCGGCGCCCCGTTCGCCGCGGCGGCGCCCCAGTACCTCCCCGGCGCCCGGGAGTGGGCCGCCGAGGTCGCGGCCGGTTCCGACGCCGGAGTGGGGCTCTCGCTCCGTCTGGACCTCGCCCCGCGACAGCTCTTCGACACCCGGGAAGACCGCCTGACCACCGAGGGGGAGGAGGCCGCGGGCGGGAGCCCGGGGGGCGAGCCGGGTGACGGGGCGGCGCCCCGGGGCGGCGAAACCGGGACGCGGGGCGCGGCGGCGGCCGTCCTCCAGGTCCACAGCCGCACCGATCCGACCCTGGTGGCCGACGCCCTTGAGGTGTGGGACGGCGCCGCCCCCGACGGGTTCGGCCCCCGGGTCCGCGCCGACACGCTGCTCGCCCTGCGCCGGGCCGCCCGCGTCTGGCCGCCGCTGGGCCGCCTCCTGGAACGGCCCGTGCCCGACGTGCTCCCGCTCGGTGAGGACGAGGTGTCCGACCTGCTGGCGGAGGCCGCGCCGCGCCTGGGCGCCGCCGGGGTGGCCGTCCACTGGCCCAGGGAGCTGACCCGCGGCCTGACCGCCACGGCCGTGCTGCGGCCCGCCCCGGGCTCCGCCGCGGACGGCTTCGGGTTCTTCGACGTCGGTCAACTGGCCCAGTTCCGCTGGCAGCTGGCCATGGACGGCGCACCGCTCAGCGAAGCCGAGATGGACGCCCTGGCGGAGGCGCACCGCCCGGTGGTCCGGCTGCGCGACCAGTGGGTGCTGGTCGATCCGGCGCTGGTCCGCAAGGCACGCAAACGCGAACTGGGCTATCTCGAACCGTCCCGGGCCCTGGCCGCCGCGCTCGACGGCAGCGCGGAGGTGGACGGCGAAGAGGTCGAGGTGGTGCCGCTGGGCGCCCTCGCCGACCTGCGCGGCCGGCTCACCGCACCGGCGCGCCCGCTGCCCGAGCCCCCCGGACTCCGGGCGACCCTCCGCGACTACCAGCTCCGCGGCATGACATGGCTCGACACCATGGTCGACACCGGGCTGGGCGGCTGCCTGGCCGATGACATGGGCCTGGGCAAGACCATCACCGTCATCGCGCTCCACCTCCACCGGCGGCCCACCGCCCCCGTCCTCGTCGTCTGCCCCGCCTCCCTGCTCGGCAACTGGCAGCGCGAGATCGCCCGCTTCGCGCCCGGTACGCCCGTACGCCGCTTCCACGGCGCCGGCCGCAGCCTGGACGGCCTCGACGGCGGCTTCGTGCTGACCACCTACGGGACGATGCGCAGCAGCGCCGCCGAACTGGCCGACCGCAGCTGGGCGTGGATCGTCGCCGACGAGGCCCAGCACGTGAAGAACCCGCGCTCGTCCACCGCCCGGGCGCTGCGCCGCATCACCGCACCGGCGCGGATCGCCCTCACCGGCACACCGGTGGAGAACAACCTCTCCGAGCTGTGGGCGCTGCTGGACTGGACCACCCCCGGGCTGCTCGGCCCGCTCAAGACGTTCCGCGCCCTGCACGCCCGGGAGGTCGAGGGCGGCGAGGACCCGCGGGCGGCGGAGCGGCTGGCCGCCCTGGTGCGGCCGTTCGTCCTGCGCCGCAAGAAGTCCGATCCCGGCATCGCGCCCGAGCTCCCGCCCAAGACCGAGACCGACCACCCCGTCCCCCTGGGGCGCGAACAGGCCGCGCTCTACCGAGCCGTGGTCCGCGAGACCCTGGCCCGCATCGAGGCCGCCGAGGGCATGGCGCGGCGCGGCCTGGTCATGAAGCTGCTGACCGCCCTCAAGCAGATCTGCAACCACCCCGCGCAGTACCTCAAGGAGGCCGCCCCCGGCCTCACCGCGCGCTCCGGGAAGCTGGAACTCCTCGACGAGCTCCTGGACACCATCCTCGCGGAGGGTGGCGCCTGCCTGGTCTTCACCCAGTACGTCGGCATGGCCCGGCTCCTCGAACGCCACCTCGCCGGCCGCGGCATCCCGACCCAGCTCCTGCACGGCGGGACGCCGGTGGCCGAACGGGAGAGGATGGTCGACCGCTTCCAGTCGGGGCGCGCACCGGTGTTCCTGCTCTCCCTGAAGGCCGCCGGCACGGGGCTGAACCTCACCCGCGCCGGACACGTGATCCACTACGACCGCTGGTGGAATCCGGCGGTCGAGGACCAGGCCACCGACCGCGCCTACCGCATCGGTCAGACCCAGCCCGTCCAGGTCCACCGGCTGATCACCGAGGGCACTGTGGAGGACAACATCGCCCAGCTCCTGGCCGCCAAGAAGGCGCTCGCCGACGCGGTGCTGTCAGGCGGGGAGAGCGCCTTCACCGAGCTGAGCGACGCCGAACTCGCCGACCTCGTCTCCCTCAGGAGGCCCGCATGAGCCCCGGGTACCGCCGCCGGCCCGCCGCCACGGGGCGTGCCGCCGCAGCGGACCGGCTGGTCCGCGCGGACCGCTCGCGGACCTTCCCGCCGCTGCCGGCAGCCGGGGGCACCGGTGAGCCGGGCGCGGCCTCCTGGTGGGGCGGCGCCTGGCTGGACGCGCTGGAGCGCGGCGCGCTCGACGCCGGCCGCCTCGCCCGCGGCCGGGCCTACGCCCGCGACGGCCACGTCGACACGATCAACATCACCCCGGGCCGGGTGATCGCCACCGTACGCGGCAGCCGGCCCCGCCCGTACAGCGCCGAGGTCCGCGTCAGAACGCTCTCCGGGGAGGAGTGGGACGCCCTGCTGGAGGGGGTCACCGCCCATCCCGACCAGCTCGCCGCGCTGCTGGCCAAGAGGCTGCCCGGCGAACTGGCCGAGGGGCCGGTGCGACTGCTGCCCGGTCCCGGCGACCTGGTGCCCCGGTGCTCCTGCCCCGACAGCGGGCGGCCCTGCAAGCACGCCGCCGCGGTCTGCTTCCAGGTGGCCCGGCTGCTGGACGCCGACCCCTTCGTCCTGCTCCTGATGCGCGGCCGGGGCGAGCGGGAACTCCTCGACGACCTCACCCGCCGCAGCGCCGGCCACGACGCCCGCCGGACCCGGCCAGCCCCGGCCGCGGCTGCCGCCACGGCGGGTGCGGCGGCCGGCGCGCCTCCTGTTACGGCGGACCCTGCGGCCTCCCGGGGCGCTTCCCCGGCCGGTACCTGTGCGGCCGACCCCGTGCAGGACGGGCGCACGCCGTCCGGCGCGTCCGGGGCGCACGACCCCTCGCCGTCCGGGGCCTTCCGGGCCCGCAACCGCACGCCGTCCGGCGGTTCCGGGGCGCCTGGCCGCTCGCCGTACGGCGGCGTCGGCGCGGCCGGCCAGCCACCGTCCGGCGGTCTCGGTGCGGACGGCCTTACGCCTTCCGTCCCTTCTGCCTCGCCCGTTCCTTCTGCTCAGTCCGCCCCTTCTGTCCCGTCTGCCTCTTCCGATGTCCTCTCTGCCTCTTCCGGCCAGGACGGGACGGGCGCCGAGGGCGGGGGAAGGGCCGCACCCGCGCCCCGCGGGGTGCCGGCCCGGGAGGCGCTCGCCGAGCGGCGCCGTCCGCCGCTGCCGCCGCCCCTGCCCGTGCCCGAGCGGCCCGGCGAACCGCCCGCCCTCCCGGACGCCGGCCGGCTCCCGTTCGACGCCGCCACGCTCGAACTCCTCGCCGCCGACGCCGCCGCCCGCGCCCACGCCTGCCTCACCGCCGGCCGCCCGGTCCCGGAGCTGTCCCTGCCCCCGTACGAGGACGCCATCCGCCTGGCCGCGACCGCCCACCCCACCGCCGGGCTGACGGCCACCACGCGCGCCCTCTACCGCGCGCTGGCGGCGGCGACCGGCCGCACCCCCGCGGACGTCGCCCGCTCCGTCGCTGCCTGGCGTCAGGGCGGCCCCGAAGGACTCGCCCTCCTGGAGCGCACCTGGATACCGCCCGCCGGCGACTTCGACCGCGCCCGCAGCGCCCTCCTGGCCGCCGGGCTGCCGGCGCTGCGCCCGCACCACAACCACCTCACCGACCCCGGCCGCGGCATCCAGCTGCGCTTCGGCCGCGACCACCACTGGTACCCGTACGAATCCGAGCCCGGCACCGAGGACTGGTGGCCCACCGGCCCCGCGGACCCCGACCCCGTGACCGCCCTGACCCCCCTGCTCGCCCGATGACTAACCTCAAGGCCGTGGAAGGTCTCGACGTACTCACCCGCTCCCTCGCGCAGCGCACCCCCGAACAGCTCGCCGCACTGCTCAGCCGCCACGCCGAGCCGCTCGCCCGGCGCCCCGCGCCCACCGAACTCCGCGGCCTGGCAGGTGCGTTGTGGTCGTACGAAACCCTCCACCACCTGGTGCTGCACCTCGACCACCCCCGGCTCCAGGTGCTCGCCGCCGCCGCGCGCATCAGCCGCCGACGGGCCGCCCGGGACGCCGCCGCGCCCGCCGCCCCCGCCCCGGGTGCCGACTACCAGTCCCTGATGGCCCACCGGCTGTCCTTCCCCCAGCTGGCGACCGGAGCGGTTCCGCCGGGGGATATCCGGGCCGCGCTCGGCGCCACCGCGCCCGGCCCCGCCCGGGACGCCGCCGATGTCGCCCTGGACGCGCTGTGCGTCGAGGGCCTCGCCGCGATCACCGACGACGGCGCCGTGGTCGTCCCGCCGCGCGTGCCCCAGCTCCTGGACGCCCACGACCTCGGCCCGTTCACCCCGCACGCCCCCGCGCCCGCCCCCGAGGACGCGGCCCCGCGCGATGCGGTCCGCGCAGCCGCGGTACCCGCCCCGCGGACCTCCCTGACCGAGGAATCCCAGGCCGCCGCGGCGGGGCTGGCCACCACAGCGGAGCGCCTGCTCGACTCCCTGGCCGCCGAGCCCGCCACGCTGCGCAAGTCGGGCGGGCTGACCGTCCGCGAGCTCAAGCGCCTCACCAAGGCGGCCGGCGCGACGGAAGCGCACACCCGCCTCCTGCTCGACCTCGCCCTCGCCGCCGGGCTGATCGCGCTGACCCGCAGCCCCTCGGGCATCACCGCGCTGCCCACCACCGCCTACGACGACTGGCTCGCCCGCCCGCCCGGCGAGCGCCTCGCTCCCCTCCTGGCCGCCTGGTACACCCTCTGGGACATCCCCACCCACACCCCCTTCGGGGAGACGCCGACCGCCCTGGTGCGCGGACACGACCGGCACGCCCCCGCTCTCCGGCACGCCCTCCTGGCTGCCCTCGCCGACGTCCCCCCGGGCGCCGGGGCGCCGCTCCCGCCGCTGCCGCTCCCGGACTCCCCGGAGCACGCGGACGCCCTCGCACCGCTGCGGCAGCTGCTCCGGACCGCGGACTGGCACCGCCCGCTCGCCGTCACCGCGCAGCCGATGGCCGAGGAGCGCGCGGCCCACACGCTCCACGAGGCGGCCTGCCTCGGCCTCACCGCCCACGGCACCCTCACCCCCCTCGGTCGCGCCCTGCTCGCCGGCCCGCCGCAGCTGGACGAGGCGCTCCGCGACCTGCTCCCGCCGCCCGTCGAACGCGCCCACTTCCAGGCCGACCTGACCGCGGTGGTGGCCGGCCGCCCGGCCCCGCAGCTCGCCGGACTCCTCGCCTCCGCGGCCGACCGCGAGTCCGAGGGCCACGCCGTGACCTGGCGCTTCACCCCCGACTCGGTCCGCCGGGCACTGGACGCCGGCCACACCGCCGACACCCTCCACGACGCCCTCACCGCGGTCTCGGCCACCGGCACCCTGCCGCAGCCCCTCGGCTACCTCCTCAAGGACACCGCCCGCACCCACGGCCGGATGCGGGTCGTGCCCGCCGCCTGCTGCGTCCGCTCCGACGACCCGGCCCTGATCGCCGAACTCGCCGCGCACCAGGCCCTGCGCCCGCTCGGCCTGCGCGTGATCGCGCCGACGGTCCTGGTCAGTGCCCGCCCGCCGGCCGCCACCCTGGACGCGCTGCGCGCCGCCGGTTACGCCCCCGCCCTGGAGGCCGACGCGGGCGCCGCCACCGTCGAACGGGCCACCGGCCATCGGGCGCCCGCCCCCGGCCCCACCCGCGATCCGCACGCCCCGCTCGTCCTGGCCCGACGGCTCCTGGGGCACCCGGCGGAGCCCCGGGCGGCCGCCCCGAGCACGGGCGGCTGAGCCGTGAGCCCCGCCCCGGCCGCGCCCGCCTGCCGGGGCGGGGCTCACGGCCACGCGTACGCCGGTCCGCCCGCCCTGGAGGCTCGGACGGCGGCCGCCGACCACCCGGCGGCACCCACTTCCCGATCACCGGCTCCGCGGGCACGGCCAAGTCGCCGACGCATACGGCCCGTCAGTCCCTCGGCCGTGACGCGTGGCGTCGCCCTACCGTTCTCCGCGCTTCCGTTTCGCGGAACTGGCCGATGTGGAATCGACCCGTCGCGGAATCGGCCCCCTCGCGGGCTGGGCACCGTCGCCGAAGCGCCCTCGTGGCGGATTGGCGCTGTCGTTCCCCCTGCGAGGGGGCAGCGTCGATCCGTGACCGGATTTCACCGCAACTGACCGATCCTGTCCGGGTGGGTGCAAGGGCGGCCCTGCCGTGTCCACCGCGGCGGCGCGTTGTCAGTGGCGTCAAGTAGCGTTTTCCGCGACGGGAATCGACCGAGGTGATCGACCGGGGCGGGGGAGCACGCGGTGGAAGACAACGGGGCGGGCACCGAGCGGGTGCGGAACGTCTTCAGCGGGACGGCACACGGCCCGGTGATCCAGGCCGGGGTGATCGAGGGTGGGCTGCGGATCGAGCCCCCGCGGCCGGAGCTGCCGGTGCCACGGCAGGTGCCGCCCGGATCGCCGCAGTTCGTCGACCGCGAGCCGGTACTGGCGGAGATCGACGGCTGGGTGGGCGACGGCGGCGGGATGGCCGTCCTCAGCGGCCTGCCCGGGGTGGGCAAGAGCGCCACCGTACGGAGATGGGCGCAGGAGGGGCGCGGCCACTTCCCCGGGGGTGAGTTCTACATCGACTTCGCCGAGCTGCGGGCGCAGGCGGGCGGCGACGTCTCGGCCGGCGTGAGCCGCTGCCTGCGCGCCCTGGGCGTCGAGGACCGCTACCTGCCCGGCACGCTGGGTGAGTTGACCGCCTTGCTGCGCACCCTGACGGCCGACAGGCGGGTCCTGATAGTGCTCGACGACGTGACCGAGCCGGCGCAGGTGCGGGCGCTGGTGCCGGGCGCCCCCGGCAGCGTCGTCCTCGCGACCAGCCAGTCGATGCTCGGCGAACTCCTCGACGAGGGCGCCCGCTTGATGCCCCTGGAGCCGCTCTCCCCGGAACACGGACTGGAGTTGCTCCGCCGACTGTGCGGTGAGCAGCGTATCGCCGCCGGTGGCGACGGAGCCGCCGAGCGGATCGTGGCGAGCTGCGGCGGGCTCCCGGTGGCCCTCCAGGTCGCCGCCGCCCGGCTGGTGATGCATCCACGTTTGACGGTCGCCGCGCTGGCCGAGGAATTGGCCGACGACCGGCGCCGACTGGCTGCCCTGCGCCGGGGAGGGGAGCGACCGGTGTCCGCTGTGTTCGGGGTGGCGTACGGGGGCCTGCCGCGGCCCGCCGCGCGGCTGTATCGGCTGCTGGGCCTGCACCCCGGCCGCCGGTGGGACGCCGCCTCGGCGGCCGCGGCGGCCGGGAGCAGCGTCGCCGACGCCACCGAGCAGCTCGACCTACTGGAGACCGCGAGCCTGATCGCGGTCGCCGCCGACGGACGGTACGAGTTCCACGACCTGGTCCGGCTGCACGCCAGGGAGCGGGCCGCCGAGGAGGACGGTGAGACGGGGTGCACCGAGGCCGTCGCCCGCATCGTGGACCACCTCCTCACCCGCGCCGCCCAGGCCGATCTCGCCGTCATGGGCGGCCGGATGCGCATCGGTGCGTACACCGACCGGCTGGACGAGGCCGACCGGGCCACCGCCTTCGCCGACCGGCCGCAGGCACTGGACTGGCTGGACACCTGGCGCGGGGAGCTGCTGGCCGCGCAGCAGGCCGCCGCCGACCACGGATGGCACCGCCGGGTCTGGGAGCTCGCCGAGGCGCTGACCGCGCTCTTCCTCAACCGCCGCTACCTCAACGACTGGGTCCGCAGCGGCGAACTGGGCGCCCGGCACGCCGCGGCGGACGGCCACCCCGCCGCCGAGGCCCGGCTCCGCGCCCTGCTGTCCCGCCCCCTGATGGACCGCGATGAACTCCGCCGCGCCCGCCGGGAGCTGGAGACCGCCGTCGCCCGCGCCGACGAGTCCGGCCACACCCTGCTGCGCGCCTCGGTCCGCGAGTTCCACGGCCGCTACTGGGACCGCTGCGACCCGGCCCGCGCCGTGGCCGCCTACGAGGAGGCGATGGCCCTCTACCGCGCCGCGGGCGACGCACGCGGCATCGCCATCGGCCACTACTTCATGGGCTGCGCCCAGCACGCCGTGGGCCGCACCACCGAGGCCCGGGCCACCTTGCAGGACGCCTACGACGGCTTCCTGGCCCTCGACGACCGCCGGATGGGGGCCCGCGCCCTGGCCGCCATCGGCGGGGTGCTGCGCGACTCGGGGCGGAGCGCGGAGGCGGTGGCCGCGCTGGAGGAGGCCGGCGCCATGCTGCGCGAGCGCGGTGCCGTCCACTACGAGGCGGAGGTCTACGAGACGCTGGCCGCACTCGCCGAGGAGCGCGGTGACCGCGACCGGTGGCGGCGGTATCTGATCCAGGCGCTGGAGATATACGAGGCGGGCGGCGGCCCGCGCGCGGTGGACCTGCGCCGCAAGCTGGCGGAGGGCGCGGACGGGGGCCCCGCGGAAGGAGAGGCCGCGGACGGGGGCGCCTGACGGCAGCGGGGGCGCCAGGGCACAGCCAGGGGCGGAGCTCGCGCGAGGCCAGGCCCCCGGACGCGGGGAAGCCGGGGGCCTCGGCGGGCCGCAGGGCCGGCCCGGCTCCGGACTCAACCAGCCTGCTTGCCCCGCTGCCCTGTGAGCCGGAGTGCGACGTCCTCGGTGCGGTCGGCCAGGGCGAGGGTGACGAAGCCCTCCAGGGGGCGGCGGGCGCGCAGGCAGGTGTAGACGACGGCGGCCAGGACGGCGGGGTCGTCCAGCAGGCCGGTGGCGGAGAGTTCGACCGTACGGCCGTCGCGGAGTCCGGCCCGGCAGCCGCGGCCGGCGACGGTGGTGGCGGCGAGACGGCAGCCGGGGTAGCGGGCGAGGGTGTCGTCGATCCACCGGTCGGCGGCCACGACGCTGTCGGCCGCGGCCCGGCGGAAGAGGACCGACGCGCTCTCCGGCCACTGCCGGTCCGTCGCGTCGTCGGCGCAGGACAGGTGGCGGAACGGCCCGCCGGGAAGGTCGTTCCGGGCCACGGACGAGAAGGCGGCCACGGTGGCCGGGGTGCGCTCGACCGCCACCCGGGGGCCGTCGGGCCCGTCGGAGAGGGAGGTGTGGAAGTGGCAGGCGGTGAGCGGTTCCGGAGGGTCCGGGAGGACGGGCGGTTCCGGAGCCGGGCGCGGGGGCGGCGCGGCGGCCGGTTCCGGGAGGCACAGCAGGTCGTAGACGGCGGTGCGCAGGAGTTCCAGTGCGCGGCCGGGGGCGGCGAAGGCGCTTTCGCCGACCTTGCGCAGCCGTTCCGCGGTGCCGTCACCGGGCGGCGGCCCGTCACCGAGGGCCCGCTCGATCTGCGGCCGCAGCGGAGCCTGCGGGCGCAGTCGCGGGGCGATCCGGCCCAACTCCGCCATGGGGGTGCCGGCGACGGCCTCGTCCTCACCGAATGCGCCGAGCAGCAGCGGCGTGCCGAGCGCCGCGCCGTAGAAGGTGACCGATCCGTGGTCGCCGATCAGCAGGTCGGCGGCGAGCAGGGTGGCCTGCCAGCCGGCGGTCGGCGGGATGGCCAGCAGGCCGGCGTCGTGTGCGGACGCGAGGTGCGAACGGAGGGTGTAACCGCTGTGGGCGGCGGTGATGTTGGGGTGGGTGACCAGGGCCACGGCGTAGTCGTCGAGGGGGAGTTCGGCGAGCAGCCGGGCCGGCAGGGCGGGGTCCCGGCCGAGGAGGGAGTGGTCGCGCCAGGTGGAGCTGAGCATGATCAGCCGCCGGTCGTCCCTGACGCCGAGCGCCCGCCGGTAGCGGTCGCGCAGATTCCGCCCGTCCAGCAGGGCGTCATAGCAGGGGTCGCCGATCAGCAACGTGCGGCCGGCGGTGGCGGGGTGCGCGGCCGCGAGCTGCGCGGCCTGGTCGGGGTGCGAGATGGTGAACCAGACGCGGCCGGTGCGGAGCAGCGCGTCCGGGACGAGACCGGCGAGCCGGTCGCGGTCGCTGCGGGAGTCGGGGACGGTCTTGTGGAAACCGGCGCCGTGCGGCAGGACCAGGACCGGGCAGTCGTGGTCGGCGGTGGCCAGGTCGGCGTTCTCGGTCGCGGTGATGACGAGGTCCGGGCGGGTGCGGCCGAACTGCGGCCAGGGCAGCACCCGGGCAGCGACCGAGCGGAGCAGGGCGTGGACGCCGTCGTTGAAGGCCGAGGTGGGGTCGTAGGCGAAGACCAGGTCGATCCGCGGGTCGTCGCGCAGGACCGGGCCCAGGACGTCCAGGAGCCGGACGGTGGAGGTGACGGTGCGGGCGATCGCCACCACCAGGCGCGCGCCGGGGAACGTCCGCCAGCGCTCCGCGTCCTCGCCCACCGGCACCCGCAGCGGCGGCAGCAGCCCGTGGGTGGGGTCATACCCTTCCGCGGGGGCGCCCCCGCGGCCTCCCGTGCCCGCGACCGCCCCCGATGCGCGGTTCGCGGTTCGCGGTTCGCGGTTCGCGGTTCGCGGTTCGCGGTTCGCGGTCAGGCTGCTGTTAGCGCGCTCCACCGTTCTCCGCAACCCCCTGGCGGGGAACGGCCGCCGGCGGCCGTTCCACCGGTGATCGGACGGGCGTCCCCCGGCCCACCGTAGAGCAGGGCCGCTGCCCCACCAGGGCCAGGGCCCGCCCTCAGGCGCCGCCCGGCTTCCGCTTGCCGCCCCCGAACCGCCGCAACCGCAGCGCCGTGGGACCGAAGCCGAGGGGGCGGGGGAGCCTGCGCGGCGCCTGCTCGGGAGCCGGCGGGCCCGGTACGGCCGGGGGCCGGGCCGCGAGCGCGGCGGCGGCCGAGGAGGTGAACAGGGACGGCAGCGCGGCCGGTGCCTCCGGCGGCTCGGCGCCCGCGGGGCGCGGCGCCGGTGCGGCCGCCCCGGACGCCCGCGGGTCGAGCGGCTGCGGCCGGCAGGGAGCCGGGACGGTGGGCGTGACCACATCGACGTAGGCCCGGCAGACCGGCGGCAGCCCCGCCTCCGGCGCCAGGACACCGCCCACCGCGCCGCGCACGAAGCGGGTCGCCAGCGATGCCCGGGGCACGCCCGAGCGCAGCGACTGCGGCAGCTCCTCACCGGTGGCCAGCGCCCACGGCGCGTCCACGAGCCCGCCGATCGTCCGCTGCACCCGGCGGCCCAGTGCCGGATCCTCCAGGCCGTGGCGCCGCAGCGCGTCGCGCAGGGCCGCGGCGCCGTGCGCGGCGAGGGACAGCCCCTGGCCGCAGTCCGGGCGGACCGAGGCCACCGCACCGCCCAGCACGAGGAACCCGGTGGGCCAGCGCACCAGGTGCTCGTAGCGGTGGCGGCGGCTGGAGGTGTCGCGGGACAGCCGCACCTCGCTGAGCGGTTCGGCGCCGGCGATCAGATCGCCGATGACCGTGTGCGGGATCCGGCGGACGAACGGCACGAAGTCGCCGGCGCGTTCGGTGGGCCGTTCGCCGGCCGTGCCGCCGCCGGTCAGGGTGACCAGCCAGCGCCCGCCCTCGATCGGCACCAGTGTCGCCGTCCGGGCGGCCGCGGGCGGCGGCTCCGGCGCCGGGGCACCCGCCTCCCCGCTCCGGCGCCGGTCCGAACGGGCGGTGATGACCGGGCAGTTCTCGTAGCCGGCCGGGGCGCGGAAGATCCGGGTGGCGCACACGACGCCGGAGTCCCGGACATCCTCGGGGGCGGTGGGCAGCCCCAGCGCCGCCAGCCGGTCCGGGGTGGTGGAGGAGCGGCCGGTGGCGTCCACCACGAGATCGGCGTCCAGGCGGTACGTTTCGCCGCTGGTGGTGTCCCGCACCCGCACCCCGGTGACGTGTTCGGCGGTGCCGGTCAGCCGTTCCGCCTCGGTGCCGTCCAGGACCGTCACCCCGGGGAACGCCGGCACCTGGGCGCGGACCACCCGGTCGAGCAGATCGCGGGAGCAGGCGAAGACATGGCGGGTGCGGGCGCGGCGGAGCGGGCGGCCGGGCAACAGCGGACCGGTGGGTTCCGACGGCATCGCGAGCCGGTGCGCGCCCTCGGCCAGCCAGCGTTCGACCGTGCCGGGCAGCAGGCTCTCCACGACCCGGGCGCCGTCCGCCGCCAGCAGATGGGCGTGCCGGGGCTGCGGCAGGTCCGCGGGCAGCGCGGGCGTGCGCGGCAGCCGCTCCCGCTCGACCACGATCACATCGGCGTACTCCGACAGCGCCGCGGCCGCCAGCATCCCGGTGAAGCCCCCGCCCAGGACCACGGCGAGGTACGGGTGCGTGAACTGGAGACCGGCGCTGCTCACTCTGCTCGACGCGTTCATGGGCGGTCCCTTTCTCGGCGGTGGCGCGGGTATCCCGGACCGGGCCGGGCCGCGTCCAGAAAGGGCGGAGCGGCGGACGGCCGGGAGTGGCGGCGCGCGGCGGCGATGACGGCGTCGGTGGCGGCGGTGACCCGCGCCGTCAGCGACGGCAGGGAAGCGGACGCGGTCCGCAGGAGGCGCCAGGGCGCCGGTGGCAGAGGCAGCGCACGTTGCGGGTCCCGGCAGGCCGGCGCGAACGCCGGCCTGCCGCCCCCCGATTTCCCCATCATGATTCCCCCTCAGGCCGTGCCCGCCCTGCCGCGGCCCGGTCCGCGTCCTCCGTCACCGCCCGCCCGGAACACCGGACGGACCGGGCCGGCACCGCTGCCTCGTACACCGTGCCTGCCCTGGGGAACGCGGCCGCCGCCTCTCGTCAACGGCGGACACACGTCCGGATCGTAGGCGGCGTCGATCACTTCCGGTAGCCGGGCGCGGGTGAGGGATGTGTGGGAGCCACCCGCCGTATACCGCCGGGTAGATCTACAGCAAAACGGCGCAATGGGTGGAAAACGGCACGGGGTTTTCTCGCGACACGAGAAAACCCGCGGGAAACCGGCGCGCGGAGGAGACCGCTGGACCCCGGACGTCCGGAGCATTGGCGCGAATTGATCGGGAAGCGGCGGACCGGCGGACGGCGTGCCTACCCTGTGCGGGCACCGCACCGGAGAATCAGAGGGAGAGTCGTGCGCGCGATCGTGATGCGAGAATTCGGCGGCCCGGACGTGCTCCGGCTGGAGGACGCCCCGGAGCCGGCGCCCCGCCCCGGACACGCGCTGGTCGACGTCACCCTGGCCGGTGTCAACTACGCCGATGTGCACGTGCGCGGCGACACCTACCTCGCCCCCGTCGACCTGCCCTACATACCCGGCAACGAGGTCGTGGGCACCACCGGTGACGGGCGGCGGGTGGTCGGCCTGACCCGCGGCGGCGGATACGCCCAGCGGGCGCTGCTGCACCGCCGCGTCACCTGGGACGTACCCGACGCCCTCACCGACGCGCAGGCGGTCGCGCTGGCGCTCCAGGGCAACAGCGCCTGGCACCTGCTCTTCTCCGTGCTGCGCCTGACCGAGGGGGAGACCGTCGTCGTACCGGCCGCGGCCGGCGGCGTCGGCTCGCTGGCCGTCCAGCTCGCCGCGCGGGCCGGTGCGAAGGTCATCGCCCTGGCCGGCTCCCCGGCCAAGCGCCGGCTCGCCCTCGACCTCGGCGCCCACGCGGCCGTCGACTCCACCGCCGAGGACCTCACCGAGCGGATCCTCGACGCGGCCGGCGGCCCCGTCCCCGCGGCCCTGGAGATGACCGGCGGCGCCACCTTCGCCCGGACCCTGGCCGCCCTCGCCCCGCGCGGCCGGCTCGCGGTCTACGGCTTCGCCGGGGGTGAACTGGCGAGCGTTCCCACCCGCGACCTGATGGAGCGCTCGCTCACCGTCTCGGGCTTCTGGCTGCCCCAGCTCTACGCGGACCGCACGGCGCTGCCGACGTCCATGCGGGCGCTGTTCGACGCCGTCGCCGACGGCAGCCTCACACCGCTGACCGGCACCACCTACCCGCTCGGGGAGGCGGCGCGGGCCCACCGCGACCTCGCCGCCCGCACCCCGACCGGCAAACTCGCCCTCGACGTCACCCGCTGACGCCGGTGGCACCGCAGGCGGGGCACCCCGCCCCGCACACGCCGCGCGCCTTCGGGCGCGGAACACCGCCAGGGGAGAGAGCACACGATGGGCAATCGCACCGCAGCGTCGCCGTCCACGGCCCCCAAGGCCCCCGAGCAGCCCGCCGGCCGGGCGGCCCGGAGCACGGCCGCCGCCGGAATCCGGACATCCGGATCCGGCCATGCCGAGCGGGTCTTCCTCGTCCAGACCGCCTTCGCCGAGCTCGGCGGTTCCGCCCACGGGCCCGGTGAGATCGCCGACTTCACCGGCCTGGACGACTCCGTCGTCTACCGCATCCTCCAGTCCGGCATCTACCAGCGGATCTTCGAGCGGGTGGACCGCGGCCTGTACCGCCTGCGGACCTCGGCCGCCCAACTCGCCTTCACCGCCCTGGACCACCGCCTCGACGGGGCCCAGAGCGTCCTGCGCGAACTGCGCGAGGCCAGCGGCAGCGGACTGGCGTTCCTCTACATGGTGGCGCCGTTCTCCGGCGCGCAGCGGCAGTGTGTCGACATGGCCGTCGGCGACTCCGACCTCGCCGAACTGGGCATGACCCCGCGCGATGTGCTCTCCGTGACCCGCTCCCTGCGCACCGGCGCCTCCGGGCGCACCATCCTCGCCTACCTTCCCGAGGTCCTCCAGCAGCGCGTGCTGGCCGAGCCCGTCCCCGAACAGGCCGGGCCCGGTGTCTACCGGGACAACGACGCGCTGCTGGCCTCCCTGGCCGAGGTCCGCGACCTCGGCCACGCGCTCGGCTACGAGGAGTGCATGGCCGGCTGGAACTCCTGTGCCGCGCCGATCATGTGGGACGGGGCCATCATGGGCGCGGTGCTGCTGCTCAAGCAGAAATCCGTGATGCCGACGGCGCCCGGGAGCGTCATCGAGGCGACGAAGGAGGCGGCGGCCGTACTCAGCCGCTACGGGGCGGCCCGGCCGGCGCTGGAGGGCTGACGGCCGACCGCGCCACCCGGCCGGGCGGCTGTTCAGGAGGCGGCCCGCTTCTCTACCGTGACACCGTGCGCGGCACCGCGCGCACCACGCACGAGGGGGTCCGATGGAAACCGAACTGGTGACGCTGGCCACGGCCGGGGCGACCACGCTGGTCCAGCAGATGGCGACCGAGGGCTGGGCGGTGGTCCGCCGCCGGGTGGCGGCGCTGCTCGCCCGGCGGCGGGACGCCGGTGACGAGGCGTCGGTGGAACGGGAGTTGGACGCGGCCCGGGACGACGTGCTGAGCGCCCGGGAGGACGGCGACGAGGCGGTCCCGCAGGGCGTGGCGGCGGTCTGGGGCGCCCGGCTGCGGCGGCTGCTCGCCGAGGACCCGGCCGCGGCGGACGAGCTGCGCGCCCTCCTGGACGAGGTGGCGCCCCGGCGCGACCAGGGCACCGTCCGGGACATCCACAACACCATCAACAACCACAGCGAGATGCACGGTGTGGTGATCCAGGCCGGTTTCGTCTCCGGCCCCGTGCAGTCCGGCGGGCCGCACCCCGGCTGACCCCGCGCGCCCGGCGGCCGCCGCCGGGGCAGAATGGCCGGGTGCGGCTCGAAGCGATCACCTGGGAACGGCTGACCGACGTGCTCGCCGGGCGCATCGACGCGCTGACGGCGCACGACGGGAGCCCCTGGCTGCGGGTGGCGGTCGACGGGGCTCCCGCGGCGACCCCCGGCGACCTGGCCGGGCGGCTCGCCGAGGCACTCCGGCTGCGGGGGCGGGCGGTCCACAAGGCCGGCGTCCACGGCTTCCTGCGGCCCGCCTCGCTGCGGCTGGAATACGGCAGGGAGGACGCGGACGCCTACCACGACGAGTGGTTCGACCGGCGGGCCCTGTGGCGCGAGGTCTTCCAGCCGCTGGAGCCCGGCGGCACCGGGCGCGTGCTGCCGGACCTGTGGGACCCGGTGACCGACCGGGCGACCCGCAGCGCCTACGTGGAACTGCCGCCCGGCGGTGTGCTGTTGCTGCACGGTCCGCTGCTGCTCGGCCATTGGTTCCCCTTCGATCTCAGCGTGCACCTGAAGCTGTCACCGGCCGCCCTCGCCCGCCGGACCCCGCGGGACGAGCGCTGGACGCTGCCCGCCTTCGCCCGCTACGAGGCGGAGACCCGGCCCGAGGAGGCGGCGGACGTCGTCGTACGGGCTGACGACCCCCGCCGGCCGGCCTGGAGCGGCACGGCCGACTGAACCGCCCCGCTGTCGAAAACCGTACGGCCGACCACTGACAATCGGCCCGCGGCGGCCGAACCCGGGCCGCCGACCGCGGCGTTCGGCCCGGCCGGTAGCGTGCGGGGATGACCACGTCGTTCAACGCAGCTGACCCGCACCCGCCGCTGCCCGGCAGCCACGGGCCCACCGCGACGGTGGAGATCCCGCCGCGCACCGTCCGCACCGTGGCGATGTCCTACGCCCCCGACCCGGACGGCGACCCCGACCCCGGCGAAATCGTCTGGACCTGGGTGCCGTTCGAGGAGAATGACGGGCGCGGCAAGGACCGGCCGGTGCTCGTCGTCGCCCGGGAGACCGCCGGGACGCTGCTGGCCGTGCAGCTGTCGAGCAAGCGCCACAGCGACGACCGGGACTGGGTGGCGATCGGCGCCGGCCCCTGGGACCGTGCCGGGCGCGACTCCTGGGTCGCGGTGGACCGGGTGCTGAGGGTCCACCCGGAGGGCATGCGGCGGGAGGCGTGCGCGCTGGACCGGGGCCGCTTCAACCTCGTCGCCAACCGGCTGCGGGAGCTCCACGGCTGGCGCTGACGCCCCGCCCCCGGGGCGCGCCACCGGCGGTCCGGGCGACCGGGCCGGCGGTTCAGGCGTCGGCCAGGGCCAGCAGTTTGGTGACGGTGCTCCAGTTGCGGGCGGTTGCCGTCACCCCCAGGCGGGCGCGGCTGACCGCGTCGGCCAGCCGGGAGCGCCCGATGCCCTGGGGGCACCAGAGGTACACCTCGCGCCCGATCAGCCGGAACCGGTCGGGGGCGAACGCGTCCGCGTCGAGCGCGTCCAGCCGGGCGGTGTCGGCCGGCACGCCGGACAGGAACGTCACATGCAGGGTCTTCGGCTCCGGTGCCGCCTGCGGGAACGGATTGCCAGCGACCGCGGCGGCCAGCTCGTCCCGGGTCCGGACGACCACCGGGACCGTCAGCCCCAGCTCGGCCAGGATCCGCTCCTCGATCCGGTGGGCGGTCTCCTGCGGGGGCGTCCCCGGGTCGGCGAAGACGAGGTTGCCCGTCTGGAGCAGGACGGTCACGTCCCGGAACCCCAGGGAGCGGGCCAGCTCCAGCTGGCGGGCCTTGGGGAAGGCGTTGTGGCCTCCGACGTTGATACCGCGGAGCAGGGCGATCTGACGGGACATGCGCGGGCCTTCGGGACGGGGCCGGCCGCCGGCGGGGGCGCCTTCGGCACGGGCCGGGACGGGCGGTGAACGGGACGGGACGTGGCGCGGGGCGGCCGCCTCAGAACAGCGGAGCGGGCAGCACGCCCTCCAGGGCCAGCAGTAGCCGCTTGGTCTCCAGGCCGCCGCCGAAGCCGCCGATCCCGCCGTCGCTGGCCACGACCCGGTGGCAGGGCACCACCACGGGGAGCGGGTTGGAACCCATCGCCGCGCCCACCGCGCGGGCCGCGCCCGGCTCCCCGACCCGGTCGGCCAGGTCCTGGTAGCCGACCACGCCGCCGTACGGAACGCCGTCGGCCAGGGCGTGCAGCACCCGGGCGTTGAAGCCGGAGGACAGCGACCAGTCCAGCGGGACCGTGAAGGCGCGCAGCGCACCGGAGAAGTACCGGCCGAGCTCATCGGCGGCCGTCTCCAGGTGGGGTATGCCCGGCACCGGCGGCCCGCCGAAGAGGTGCTCCAGACGGGTCAGCGCCCGCCGCACCACCGGCTCGTCCGCGTGGAAGACCACCTGGACCAGGCCCTGCGGGGTCGCCGCCAGCAGCAGCGGGCCGATCGGCGCCGCGACGCGCCGCCAGCCCCACGCGCGGCGGGCCGGGCGGCCCGCCTCAGGGGCGGCGTCCTCGGCGGCGGCGGGAGCCGCGGCCGGTCCGGGAACGTGCTCTGCGTTGGTCACGTGCCCAGCCTAGGACCGGCCACTGACAACGCGGCGGGGAACGGAACCGGCGGCCGCCGCCGGACCCGCTCTCCGCCGCGCCCCGGGCGGTCAGTACCCGGCGTCGTCCAGCGCCTGGTGGACCACGTCGGGCTTGTTGCTGATGACCCCGTCGACGCCCAGGCCGGCCGAGGTGACCGCGGTCTTGGCGTCGTCGACGGTCCAGGTGTAGAGCTCCAGCCGCCGCCCGTGCGGCCCCCGGAGCGCGTGCACGGCGTCCACGTACGGATGGGTGACCGCCGTGTGGGGCGGGTTGATCTGGTCGCAGTACGCGGCGTACTTGGGCAGGTCGGCGACCGAGGGGCTGCCGAGGAAGCCCGTCTTGACGGACCGGTTCAGCTGGTGGACCTTCTTGAGCGCGTCGGCGTTGAAGCTCTGGATGATCAGCCGCTTCTTGAGGTGGCCCTTGTCCAGCCAGCCCTCCTCGCGCAGCTCCCGGAGGGCCTGCCGCTCGATGCCCGGGTACAGCTCGGGGTTCTTCAGCTCCATCAGGAGCCGCTGGCCGTTGTGCTCCACCTCGTCGAGGTAGTCCTCCAGGGTCGGCACGCGCTCCCCCTTGAACTTCGCCCCGAACCAGCTGCCCGCGTCCAGCTTCTCGATCTCCCGGAGCGTGAAGTCGCCGACGTTCCACGGGGAGCGGTCCGGGAAGACCTTCTTGGCGTCGGTCGTCCTGGCCAGCGAGGTGTCGTGCAGGACGACCAGCTCGCCGTCCTTGGTGCGCTGGACGTCGTTCTCGACCCAGGTGATCCCGCGCCGGTGCGCCGTGTCCACGGAGGCGAGCGTGTTCTCGGGCGCGTACGCCGCGGCGCCGCGGTGGCCGACCACCACCGGGGGATGCCCGGGGGCCGCGGCCTGGGCGCCGGCGGTGGGGAGGGCGAGCGCGGACAGACCCAGGAGCGCGCCGGCGAGGGCGGCGACGGGGCGGATACGCATACGGACTCCTCGTGACGTCGTGGACGTGAGCTGAGGTGCGGTGGGGGGCGGGGTGGAGGGGGTGGACGGGGCGGACGGACGGAAGGGTCGCAGCCGGGCGGGAGGGGGAGGCGGACGTGCGGTGTCCGGGCGCTGAACGGAAGAGGGCCGGTGTTCCGTGCGGAGCGTCGCAGTTGCAGGATGCCCGGAATGGCCGTGCAGCAGACGTACGTCCCGACGCCGTCCAACTTGCCGGAGGCGCGGCGTCCGCGCATCTCGGCCGACGAGGAGTCACCCGTCGCGCAGTTGACCGTTTTTGCCGGCCGGGTCCGGGGCGCACCGGCGCGGGCCGGTCCCGGCGCCCCGCCCCGCGCCGGGGCCGCGCCGTGAGCGGCCGAGCCGCCCGCGTGGGCCGGTCCCGTGGCGCCCCCGCCGCCCCGCCGCCCGATCCCTTCCGGAAAACCGCAGGTCAGGGCCGGTGCGGCATCGATTGTCAGTGGCGGGTCGTACGGTGGATCCCATGCGGCCCGTTTCCCAGATCGAACGCACGGTGGCGCCCTTCGAGGTCGTCAGCCCGTACCAGCCCAGCGGCGACCAGCCGGCGGCCATCGCCGAGCTGGAGCAGCGCATCCGCGGTGGTGAGAAGGACGTCGTCCTGCTGGGCGCGACCGGCACCGGCAAGTCGGCGACCACCGCGTGGATGATCGAGAGGTTGCAGCGCCCGACGCTCGTCATGGCGCCCAACAAGACCCTCGCGGCCCAGCTCGCCAACGAATTCCGCGAGCTCCTGCCCCACAACGCCGTCGAGTACTTCGTCTCCTACTACGACTACTACCAGCCCGAGGCGTACGTCCCGCAGTCCGATACGTACATCGAGAAGGACTCCTCCATCAACGAGGAGGTCGAACGGCTGCGCCATTCCGCGACCAATTCCCTCCTCACCCGGCGGGACGTGGTCGTGGTCGCGTCGGTGTCCTGCATCTACGGCCTGGGTACACCCCAGGAGTACGTCGACCGCATGGTGCCCCTCAGGGTCGGTGACGAGATCGACCGCGACCAGCTGCTGCGCCGCTTCGTCGAGATCCAGTACGCCCGCAACGACCTGGCGTTCACCCGGGGCACCTTCCGGGTCCGCGGCGACACCATCGAGATCTTCCCGGTCTACGAGGAGCTGGCCGTCCGGATCGAGATGTTCGGTGACGAGATCGAGGCGCTGTCCACGCTGCACCCGCTCACCGGCGAGGTGATCAGCGACGACGAGCAGCTGTACGTCTTCCCCGCGAGCCACTACATCGCCGGTCCGGAGCGGATGGAGCGGGCGATCGCCGGGATCGAGGCCGAGCTGGCGGACCGGCTGGCCACCCTGGAGAAGCAGGGCAAGCTGCTGGAGGCCCAGCGGCTGCGCATGCGCACCACCTACGACATCGAGATGATGCGCCAGGTCGGCTCCTGCTCCGGCATCGAGAACTACTCGATGCACCTGGACGGCCGTGAGCCGGGCTCCGCGCCGAACACCCTCCTGGACTACTTCCCCGACGACTTCCTGCTGGTCATCGACGAGTCGCATGTCACCGTCCCGCAGATCGGCGCCATGTACGAGGGCGACGCCTCCCGCAAGCGCACCCTGGTCGACCACGGTTTCCGGCTCCCCTCGGCGCTGGACAACCGGCCGCTGAAGTGGGAGGAGTTCCTGGGGCGGGTCGGCCAGACCGTCTATCTCTCCGCCACCCCAGGCCCCTACGAGCTGTCCCGTGGCGACGGCTTCGTGGAGCAGATCATCCGGCCGACCGGGCTGGTCGACCCGGAGGTGGTGGTCAAGCCCACCGAGGGGCAGATCGACGACCTGGTGCACGAGATCCGCAAGCGCACCGAGAAGGACGAGCGGGTCCTGGTCACCACCCTCACCAAGAAGATGGCCGAGGACCTCACCGACTACTTCCTGGAGCTCGGCATCCAGGTCCGCTACCTGCACAGCGACGTGGACACCCTGCGGCGCGTGGAGCTGCTGCGCGAGCTGCGGTCCGGCGAGTTCGACGTGCTGGTCGGCATCAACCTCCTCCGGGAGGGCCTGGACCTGCCCGAGGTCTCCCTGGTGGCGATCCTGGACGCCGACAAGGAGGGCTTCCTGCGCTCCGGCACCTCGCTGATCCAGACCATCGGCCGCGCGGCGCGCAACGTCTCCGGCCAGGTGCACATGTACGCCGACAAGATCACTCCGGCGATGGAGCGGGCCATCGAGGAGACCAACCGCCGCCGGGACAAGCAGCTGGCCTACAACAAGGCCAACGGCATCGACCCGCAGCCGCTCCGCAAGAAGATCGGCGACATCGTCGCCACCCTCGCCCGCGAGGAGATCGATACCGAGGAGCTGCTCGGCACCGGCTACCGCAAGGCCGCGGGCAAGGACGGCAAGGCCAAGGCACCGGTCCCGGCGCTCGGCGGGAAGGCGGGCGGCAAGGCCGCCAAGGGCAAGGGCAAGGGCGGCAAGGCCGGCGAGGTCCTCACCGACCGCCCGGCGGCGGAGCTCGCCGAGATGATCGAGGAGATGACGGACCGGATGCGGGCCGCCGCGGCGGAGCTCCAGTTCGAGGTCGCCGCCCGGCTCCGCGACGAGGTCGGCGAGCTGAAGAAGGAGCTGCGGCAGATGAAGGAGGCCGGCCTGAAGTAGCGGCCCGGAGGGCGCGGGGGGGCCTCACCCCCGCCCCACCAGCGCTTTTGTATTTTTCTTTGCCATTTCATGGTTCTCCTTTACCCTTTCTCGTATGGAGGGGCACCGGAGTCCCCCGGCAGCGACGACGCTGTGAGTGCCGTACGACCATGCCGGAGGAGCCATGGACGTTTCCCCGACCCTGTGGGCCCTGACCATCCTCGGTCTGGCCGCCCTGATCGCCGTCGACTTCTTCATCGGCGGACGCAAGCCCCACGAGGTGTCCCTGAAGGAAGCCGGTATCTGGACCGGCGTCTGGGTGGGGCTCGCCGCGCTGTTCGGGCTCGGTCTGCTGGCGTTCGGCGGCGGCGCGCCGGCCGGTGAGTTCTTCGCCGGCTTCATCACCGAGAAGTCGCTCAGCGTCGACAACCTCTTCGTCTTCGTCCTGATCATGGGCAAGTTCGCGGTCCCGGCCGTCTACCAGCAGCGCGTGCTGATGGTCGGGGTGCTGATCGCGCTGGTGCTGCGGGCCGGGTTCATCGGCGCGGGCGCCGCGATCATCGCCAACTTCTCCTGGGTCTTCTACCTCTTCGGCGCGTTCCTCGTCTGGACGGCGTGGAAGCTCATCCGGGAGGCGCGGGCCGGCGAGCAGGACGAGGAGTTCGAGGAGAACCGCTTCCTGAAGGCGGTGGAGCGCCGCTTCCCGTCCACCGACCGCTACCACGGCACCCGGCTGTTCATCGTCGAGAACGGGCGGCGGTTGATGACGCCGATGCTGATCGTCATGCTGGCGATCGGCACCACGGACGTCCTGTTCGCGCTGGACTCCATACCGGCGATCTTCGGCCTCACCCAGGACCCGTACATCGTCTTCACCGCCAACGCCTTCGCGCTGATGGGGCTGCGGCAGCTGTACTTCCTGATCGGCGGGCTGCTGAAGAAGCTGGTGCACCTCTCCTACGGCCTGTCGGTGATCCTCGGGTTCATCGGCGTGAAGCTGGTGCTGCACGCCCTGCACGAGTCCGGGGTGGCCGTCCCGGAGATCAGCATCCCCGTCTCGCTGGGCGTGATCTGCGCCGTGCTGGCCGTCACCACGGTGACCAGCCTGCGCGCCGCGAAGCGCCAGGCGGCGGCCGGGGAGCCCGCGGAGGGTTCCGCCGCGGCGGCGGACGGGGAGCGGGACGCGGCCGCCGAGGAGGCGGGCGCCCGGGGCTGACCCCGGGCGGCGGCGCGGTCCCGGCAGCACGGAGCCCGGCGGGCGAGGAGCGCCCGCCGGGCCCGTCGCGGAGAGCGGCGGCCCGGCCGCTACCAGCCGCGCTCCCGCCACTCGGCAAGATGCGGCCGCTCCGCGCCGAGCGTGGTGTCCGCGCCGTGGCCCGGATACACCCAGGTCTCGTCCGGAAGCCGGTCGAAGAGCTTGTGCTGGACGTCGTCGAGCAGGCTGGTGAACCGCTCGGCGCTGCCCCAGGTGTTGCCGACCCCGCCGGGGAAGAGGCAGTCCCCGGTGAAGACGTGCGGATGGCCGTGCGGGTCGTCGTAGACCAGCGCGATGCTGCCCGGGGTGTGACCGGTCAGGTGGCGGGCGGTCAGCCGGACCCGGCCGACGGTGAGCGTGTCGCCGTCCTCCACCAGGACGTCCGTCGGGACGGGGATGCCTTCCGCGTCGTACCGCCCGGCGTACGTCCGGGCCCCCGTCGCGTCGACGACCTCGCGCAGCGCGCCCCAGTGGTCGCCGTGCTGGTGCGTGGTGACCACGGACGCCAGGCCGCTGTCGCCGATCAGGGTGAGGAGCGTGTGCGGCTCGGCGGCCGCGTCGATCAGCAACTGCTCGTCGGTCGCACGGCACCGCAGCACATACGCGTTGTTGTCCATGGGACCGACCGCGACCTTCGAGATCATCAGGTCGGTCAGCTCGTGCACGTCGGCCGGTCCGCCGACCTTCACTGCTCCGCTGTAGGTCATGCCACCAACTCTAGAGCGGGGGGACGGCCGGCAGCGGCCCGCCCTGGACGGTCAGCCGCCCGCCGTCGCCGCGCCCGGTCAGCCAGCCGACCAGGTCGGCCGGGGCGCCGCTGACCACCACGTCGGGGCCGGCGCCGGCGCCGTCGGAAGCGCCGCGTCCGGTGCGCCACCGGCGGCCGTCGCCGGTCCGCAGCTCCAGGTCGGGCAGGTCCGGGTGCCCGGCGAACTTCACCTCGGACAGGAACCCCAGCTCGCTGTCCAGGAAGGGCGGCGGCAGCTGCTCGACGAGGTAGCCGACGCCCAGGTCGACATGGTGCAGCTCGACCTCGGCCAGCCGGCGCAGCGCCAGCCGGTCGGCCCGTTCGACCACGCCGTTGCGCATCTCGACGCGGTAGTCCCGGCGGTCCGCCGGCAGCGCCCGCGCGGCCGCCGTGAAGCGGTCCGCGCTCTCCCGCAGATCGTCCAGGTGGGCCGCCAGCGGGCGGTCGGCGTCCCGCTCGATGTCGCCGTCGCGCGCCTCGGCGCTGGTGTACATCGGGGTGCGGACGCCGGTGCGCGCCCAGGTCAGGAGGTTGACCAGGGCGTCCGCGTTACGGGCCAGGTGGGCCAGGACGTGACCGCGGGTCCAGCCGGGGAGCAGCGACGGTTCGCCGACCGCCTCGTCGTCGAGTTTCCCCAGGGAGACCAGCAGCCGGTCGGTGGCGTCGCGGACGGCGGCGGCGTCGCGCGGGAAATCAGGAGGGATGGTCATGGCCCGACGCTAGCGCCGGGCGGGCCGCTCCGGGAGGCGGACGGAGCCGTTCCGGGGGGATGAGGGGTGGTGCCGGTGGCACGGGTGGTGCGCACGGGTGTGGAGGGGGCGGACGGTCCGCCCGCTGCCGCCACACCTCCGCCGCCCCCGCGCCCCCGGGCGCCGCCCCGCACGGTCCACGGGGCGGTGCCCGCGCGCCGTGAACGGCTCGTCCGCGGCTACGGGGCGGGCACCGCCTGCGCCGCTACCGCCGCCGGTGCGCCGAACCACCGCTCCAGCGCGGCGTCCAGCTCCTTTCCGGGCCCGTCCCCGGCGTCGGCCGCCCAGGCCACGAAGCCGTCCGGGCGGACCAGCAGACCGGTCAGGCCGGGCCGCTCCGGGCAGCCGGCCGTCACCACCCGCACCCGGTCGCCGCGGCCGGCGGCCCGCGCGCGCAGCGCGGGGTCGTCCGCGAGGTCCAGCAGCAGCCCGCGGCCGGTGTGCAGGTGGTCCGCGAGCCGGCTGCCGTCGGACAGCTCCAGGTCGGGGGCGCTGCGGCCGGTCAGCGGATGGCTGCCGGGCAGGTCGTAGCGCTGCCAGACGCCGGAGATCTTCTTGACGAAGTAGGTGGTGGCGTCGGTCGTCCCGGAGAGTTCGGCGACCACCTCGCGCAGCGCCGCGGCGTGCGACTCCGGCCGCATCAGCGCCACTTGGGCCCGGGTCCACGCCAGCACCCAGGCACCGATCGGGTGCCGCTCGGCGGTGTACGTGTCGAGCAGGCCCTCCGGTGCCCAGCCGTGCACCGTGGCGGCCAGCTTCCAGCCGAGGTTCATCGCGTCGCCGAGCCCGAGGTTGAGGCCCTGGCCGCCGAACGGCGCGTGCACATGGGCCGCGTCGCCGGCCAGCAGCACCCGGCCGCGGCGGTACTCGGGGACCTGGCGGGCGTTGTCGGTGAAACGGGTCGCGGAGGTGACCTTGGTGACCGTCACGTCCGGGACACCGGTGACCCGGCGCAGCGAGGTCTGCAACTCCTCGGCGGTGACCGGGGCTTCGCGGTCCGCGGGCGGCCCGTCGAACTCCACGGTCAGGATCCGGCCGGGCAGCGGCCCGTGCACATACGTCCCGGTGGCGGTCCAGTTCCAGCCGGCCCCCAGGGCGTCGGCGCCGGTCATCTCCACGAGGGCCTGGTGGCCGGTGATCGACGGGGCGGTGCCGGGGAACGGGAAGCCGGCGAGCCGGCGGACCGTGCTGCGGCCGCCGTCGCACCCCACCAGCCAGCCGGCCTCCAGCGTGCCGTCCGAGGTGTGCACGCGGACGCCCGCGTCGCCGGCGTCGAAGCCGGTCAGCGTGACCCCGCGGCGCACGGTGACGCCCAGCTCGGCGGCGCGGGCGCCCAGGATCCGCTCCAGGGCCTCCTGGGGGATCAGCCCCACCTCGCCGGCCGGTCCGCTGCCGGCGAAGTCCGGGTCCGCCTCGTCGAGCAGGTCGCCGCGGAGCATGATGCCCGCGAAGTGCCCGGCGAACCGCGGTACCGGGCGCGGCACCGAGGCGCCCGCGGACTGCCGCTGCCGGGCGAACGCGCCGAACGTCTCCAGGGCGGCGCGCTGCACCTCGGCCAGCGGCGGCAGCAGCCCGCGCCGGTACAGCGCCTCGGCGCTGGGGGTGTTGATGGCCCCCGCCTTGATCGTCGTGTCCACCTCGGTCAGCCGCTCCAGGACGACGACCCGGACCTGGGCCAGTGCCAGTTCGCAGGCGAGCATCAGCCCCACCGGGCCACCCCCTGCCACCACTACGTCTGCGTCATGCTTCATGGGCTTGAGTGTAGTCACTAAAAAAATGTCTCGGCTAAAATTTTTCCGGAGTGCAGGGGTCCGGAAGGAAGGCGGAGAAGGTGACCGAAAACGGCTCGGCGGGGGAGTGGCGGCAGGACGGCGGGGTGCTGGGCTCCCGGGAGGCGGAGCAGGAGGGGCTGAGCCTGCGTGAGCGCAAGAAGCTGCACACCCGGCAGCGGATCTCCGGGGCCGCTACCGCACTCTTCATCGAGCGCGGCTTCGACAACGTCACGGTCGCCGAGGTGGCGCGGGCGGCCGAGGTGTCCACCATGACGGTCTTCAACTACTTCCCGCGCAAGGAGGACCTCTTCCTCGACCGCATCCCGGAGGCGATCGACCTGCTCGTCCGGGCGGTGCGCGAGCGGGACCGGGACGAGACGCCGCTGGCCGCGCTGCGCCGGCTCGTGCTGGACCTGCTGGCCCGGCGCCACCCGCTGGGCGGGCCGGGGGAGGGGTACGAGCACTTCTACCGGACGGTGCTGGACGCGCCGTCGCTGCGGGCGCGGGTACGCGAGGCGGCCGAGGAGATCGAGGGGGCGCTCGCGGGGGCGCTGGCCGAGGCGTCCGGGGCGGATCCCGCGCGGCCCTGTCGGGAGGTCCGGCTGGCCGCGGCGCTGATCGCCGCCGGGCTGCGGTCCCTCTGTATGGAAGCCGTGGGTCGGCAGCTGGCGGGTGACCCCGCGGCCGAGGTGGCCGCTGACCACGAAGCAGTGATCCGGCACACGTTCGACGTGCTGGAGCGGGCGCTGCCGGACGGCGGTCTGGTGCGCGGCGGACCGGAGGGCCCGGCCGGCCGGATGGCGTAACGGCAGGTCACGGGGGCGGGAAGGATGCGGGGTCGCCACACGTTCGAGTGAACAGGGCTCGCGAGGTCCGTAAATCGAATGCACGTGCTATAGGCTCGTGTGTGGCATCCCAACGACAGTGCCGCGACGGCCCCCATACCCTTGGTCGGGGGGCCCGCTCCGCTCCGCCGCCTCTGCTCGCTCACCGCGCGGCGGACGCAGCCCGTGGCTCCCGCCCCTCTCCAAGAAAGGTGCCGACCGGCGTGGCCGACCGTCTCATCGTCCGTGGCGCTCGCGAGCACAATCTCCGCAACGTCTCGCTCGACCTCCCCCGCGACTCCCTCATCGTCTTCACGGGGCTCTCCGGGTCGGGCAAGTCCTCGCTCGCCTTCGACACGATCTTCGCCGAGGGGCAGCGGCGCTATGTCGAGTCGCTCTCCTCGTACGCCCGGCAGTTCCTCGGGCAGATGGACAAGCCCGATGTGGACTTCATCGAGGGCCTGTCCCCCGCGGTCTCGATCGACCAGAAGTCGACCTCGCGCAACCCGCGCTCGACGGTCGGCACGATCACCGAGGTCTACGACTACCTCCGCCTGCTCTTCGCCCGGATCGGCAAGCCGCACTGCCCCGAGTGCGGCCGGCCGATCGCCCGGCAGTCGCCGCAGGCCATCGTCGACAAGGTCCTGGAGCTCCCCGAGGGCAGCCGCTTCCAGGTGCTCTCCCCGCTGGTGCGCGAGCGCAAGGGCGAGTTCGTCGACCTCTTCGCCGACCTCCAGACCAAGGGCTACAGCCGCGCCCGGGTCGACGGCGAGACCGTCCACCTCACCGACCCGCCGAAGCTGAAGAAGCAGGAGAAGCACACCATCGAGGTGGTCATCGACCGCCTCACGGTCAAGGAGAGCGCCAAGCGGCGGCTGACCGACTCCGTCGAGACCGCCCTCGGGCTCTCCGGCGGCATGGTCATCCTCGACTTCGTCGATCTGGAGCCGGACGACCCGCAGCGCGAGCGGATGTACTCCGAGCACCTCTACTGCGCCTACGACGACCTCTCCTTCGAGGAGCTGGAGCCGCGCTCCTTCTCCTTCAACTCCCCCTTCGGCGCCTGCCCGGACTGCACCGGCATCGGCACCCGGATGGAGGTCGACCCCGAGCTGATCATCCCGGACGAGGAGCGCTCGCTCGACGAGGGCGCCATCCACCCCTGGTCCGGCGGCCACACCAAGGACTACTTCGGCCGGCTGGTCGGCGCGCTCGCCGACGCCCTCGGCTTCCGCACGGACATCCCCTGGGCCGGGCTGCCGCAGCGCGCCAAGAAGGCCCTGCTGTACGGCCACAAGACCCAGATCGAGGTCCGCTACCGCAACCGCTACGGCCGCCAGCGGGCGTACACCACCGCCTTCGAGGGCGCGGTGCCGTTCGTCAAGCGCCGGCACAGCGAGGCGGAGAGCGACAGCAGCCGGGAGCGCTTCGAGGGCTATATGCGCGAGGTCCCCTGCCCGACCTGCGAGGGCACCCGGCTCAAGCCGATCGTGCTCGCCGTCACCGTCCAGGGGAAGTCGATCGCCGAGGTCGCGGCCATGTCGATCAGCGACTGCGCCGACTTCCTCCGCTCCATGACGCTCAACGCCCGCGAGAAGACCATCGCCGAGCGGGTCCTCAAGGAGGTCAACGAGCGGCTGAAGTTCCTGGTCGACGTCGGCCTGGACTACCTCTCGCTGAACCGCGCGGCCGGCACCCTCTCCGGCGGCGAGGCCCAGCGCATCCGCCTGGCCACCCAGATCGGCTCCGGCCTGGTCGGCGTGCTCTACGTCCTGGACGAGCCGTCCATCGGCCTGCACCAGCGGGACAACCACCGGCTGATCGAGACCCTGGTACGGCTGCGCGACATGGGCAACACCCTGATCGTGGTCGAGCACGACGAGGACACCATCAAGGTCGCCGACTGGGTCGTGGACATCGGCCCCGGCGCCGGTGAGCACGGCGGCAAGGTGGTCCACAGCGGCCCGATGAAGGAGCTGCTGGCCAACAAGGACTCCCTCACCGGCCAGTACCTCGCCGGCAAGAAGTCCATCCCCACGCCGGAGCTCCGCCGCCCCACCGACCGGTCGCGGCAGCTGACGGTCCACGGCGCGAAGGAGAACAACCTCCGCGACATCGACGTCTCCTTCCCGCTCGGGGTGCTCACCGCGGTCACCGGAGTCTCCGGCTCCGGCAAGTCGACGCTGGTCAACGACATCCTCTACACCCACCTCGCGCGCGAGCTGAACGGCGCCAAGTCGGTCCCCGGCCGGCACACCCGGGTCGCCGGCGACGACCTCGTCGACAAGGTGGTGCACGTCGACCAGTCGCCGATCGGCCGCACCCCGCGGTCCAACCCGGCCACCTACACCGGCGTCTTCGACCACATCCGCAAGCTCTTCGCGGAGACCATGGAGGCCAAGGTCCGCGGCTATCTGCCGGGGCGCTTCTCCTTCAACGTCAAGGGCGGCCGCTGCGAGAACTGCTCCGGCGACGGCACCATCAAGATCGAGATGAACTTCCTCCCGGACGTGTACGTCCCGTGCGAGGTCTGCCACGGCGCGCGCTACAACCGCGAGACGCTGGAGGTCCACTACAAGGGCAAGTCCATCGCCGAGGTACTGGACATGCCGATCGAGGAGGCGCTGAGCTTCTTCGAGGCGGTCCCGACCATCGCCCGCCACCTGAAGACGCTCAACGAGGTCGGCCTGGGCTACGTCCGGCTCGGCCAGTCCGCGCCGACCCTCTCCGGCGGTGAGGCGCAGCGCGTCAAGCTCGCCAGCGAGCTCCAGAAGCGCTCCACCGGCAGCACCGTCTACGTCCTCGACGAGCCCACCACCGGGCTGCACTTCGAGGACATCAGCAAGCTCATCAAGGTGCTCTCCGGCCTGGTCGACAAGGGCAACACGGTCATCGTCATCGAGCACAACCTCGACGTCATCAAGACCGCGGACTGGGTCGTGGACATGGGCCCCGAGGGCGGCAGCGGCGGCGGCACGGTCGTCGCCGAGGGCACCCCGGAGCAGGTCGCGGCGCTCCCGGCCAGCCACACCGGCAAGTTCCTGCGGGACATCCTCGGCGACCGGGTCAGCGACGCGGCGCCGGTCAACGGCGGCTCCCGGAAGTCGGCCGCCCGGAAGACCGCGGCGAAGAAGGCGGTGGCCGCCGCCGCCACGGCACGGACGGCGGTGACCGCCCCGGCCACGGCGCGCAAGACCGTCAAGAAGGCCGCGGACGGCAAGGCCACCGCCAAGGCCGACGCCGCGGTCAAGAAGACCGCGAAGAAGGCGCCGGCGAAGACGGCCGCGAAGAAGGCGACGAGCCGGACCCGCAGCTCCTCCTGACGCCGCACCACCCCACCGCCGCGGGGGCGGGACCCCGGACCGGGGCTCCGCCCCCGCGGCGCGTCCGCGGCTCCGCACGGCCGGCGCCCCCGGGGCTCCGCCGAGTCCCACCCGCCGCCTGCCTCCCGCCGCCCGGCCGGGCCCGCCCGCCGGACGGCGGGACTCCTCGGCCCCCTACGCAGCCAGCTCCGCCGCGAACGGCGGTTCGGCGCCCGCGCGGGAGCAGGTCACCGCGGCCGCGCGGGCGGCGAAGCGGAGGATGTCCGCCCAGTCCGCGCCGGTCAGCGCCCCGACCGCCGCGTACGACAGCGCGCCATGGGCGTCCAGACGGTGCAGCAGCGCCGCGTTGACGGTGTCCCCGGCGCCGATCGTGTCGACCACGGTGACCCGCTCGCCCGGCACCGCCACCTCCCCGCCGTCCCGCGTCAGCACCGTCAGCCCGTCGCCGCCGCGGGTCAGCACGATCGCCGCGGGGCCGGCGGCCAGCCACTCCCGGGCCGCCGCGGTGACCGCCGCCCGGTCCGCCCCGGCGCCCGCCCCGGCCAGCCACAGCGCGTCCTCCTCGGACAGCTTCAGCAGCGCCAGATCCGGCAGCCAGGACCGGAACCGCGCGCGGTAGGCGTCCGGATCGGTGATCAGCCCGGGCCGGATGTTCGGGTCCAGCGCGGTGAACACCCCGCGCCGCGCCTCCCGCCGCAGCAGCGCCTCGTACGCGCTCGCGCCCGGCTCCAGCACCAGCGAGCAGGTGCCCAGCGACAGCGCCCGGGCCGCCCCGGGCAGCGCCGGCGGCAGCGTGAAGTACCGGTCCGCGGTGCCCTCCACGTAGAAGCCGTAGCCGGCCGAGCCGTCCGGGCTGATGTCCGCCACCGCCAGGGTGGTCGGCTCCGCGCCGCGCTGCACCAGCGAGGTGTCCACCCCGCCGTCCCGCAGCCCGCTCAGCAGCGACTCCCCGAAGGTGTCGGTGGAGACCCGGGAGCAGAACGCGGCGGGCGAGCCCAGCCGCCCCAGCGCCAGCGCCGTGTTGTACGGTCCGCCGCCGCGCCGCGGCAGCAGCGCCGGCAACGGGCCGTCCGGGGACGGCTGCGGGCTGGGGACGAGGTCGATCAGCGCCTCGCCGGCGACGACGATCACGGGGCAGGGGTCCTTTCCTGAGCGGCCGGGGCCCGGCCGGGCGGGGAGGGGCGGGCGGCGGCCGGCCGGGGCTGCCGGTCCCCGGGGCAGCCGCACGAGGTGCGGTGCACGAAGGTGCAGGGCAGCCGGACGGTGCGCGGCGGCCGGTCGGGGGCGTCGAGCCGGTCCAGCAGCAACCGGACCGCCGCCGCCCCCAACTCCTTGCTGGGCTGGGCGATCGCGGTCAGCCGCGGGGTGAACAGATCGGCCCAGGAGAAGTCGTCGAAGCAGGCCAGGGCGAGGTCCCGGGGGACCTCCAGGCCGAGGTCGCGCAGCGCCTGGAGGGCGCCGATGGTCATCGCGTTGTTGGCGGTGACCAGCGCGGTGGGCGGTTCCGGTACGGCGAGCAGCTGCCGGGTGGCGGTCTGGGCGCCCTCGGCCTCGGAGTTGCCGCCGGCCAGCAGCTCGGGCGCGTACGGCAGCCCGGCGGCGCGCAGTCCGGCGCGGTAGCCCTCGACCCGTTCGGTGGTGGTGCTGAGTCCGGGCAGCCCGGCCACCAGGCCGATGCGGGTGTGCCCGAGAGCGGCCAGGTGCGTCACGAGCCGGCAGACCGGACCGGTGCTCTCCGCGCAGACCTGGTCGAAGCCCTCGCCGACCAGCCGGTCGAGGAACACCACCGGGACCTGACGCTTCGTCACATATTCGATGACCCCGGACGGTTCGGCGGACGGCGCGACGATCATCCCGTCCACCCGCCGCTCGTGCAGCAGCTGGACGACCGTGCGCTCGTGCTGCGGATCGTCGTGCGGATCGGCGATCAGCAGGCTGTACCCGGCCGCCAGCGCCTCGGCCTCGACGCCCTGGAGGATCTCGGTGAAGTACGGGTTGCTGATCGCCGAGACCGCCAGCCCGATGGAGCGGGTGCGGGCGGTGACCAGCGAGCGGGCGAGGGTGTTGTGGGTGTAGCCGAGCTCCTCGATGGCGGCCAGCACCGCGGCCCGGGTGCCCGGGCGCACCGGCCGGGTGTCGTTCACCACGTGCGAGACCGTGGCCACCGAGACGCCCGCGCGCCGTGCCACATCCACCATCGTCGTCATCGGCTCTTTCCTCCCCGACGCCCGGCGCACCGTGCCCCGGTCCCGGTGGTCGGCCTCCGCGCCCGTCCACCCGTCGCAGTCCATCACAGTACGTCCGCGGAGGACCAAGCGTAAACGCTTGCGTAAGCGTTTACGTGCTGGCGTTTGTTCTGTAGTCTCCCGGCCATCGAACCCCCACGACGTCGTGAGGAGGCGCCGATGCGCGCTCTCGTGGTCACCGCTCCCGGCCCCCGGGCCGCCACCGCGGTCACCGAGCTTCCCGATCCCCGCCCGGAGCCCGACGAGGTGCTCGTCCGCGTCACCTCCTGCGGACTGTGCGGCACCGACATGCACCTCCTCGGCGGTGAACTCCCGGTGGTCCGCTATCCGCTGGTGCCCGGGCACGAACTGACCGGGGAGATCGTCGCGGTGGGCGCCGCGGTCCGGGACCGGGCGGTCGGGGAGCGGGTCGCGGTCGACCCCAACCTGCCGTGCGGCGCCTGCCACTACTGCCGGATCGGGCGCGGCAACCTCTGCGAGCACTACACCGCGGTCGGCGTCACCCGGGACGGCGGCTTCGCCGAACTGGTCGCCGTCCCGGCCCGCTGCGCCTACGTCCTGCCGGAGGGCCTGTCGGAGGCCGCGGCCGGGCTCGTCGAGCCGCTGTCCTGCGCGGTGCACGGCCTCAACCGCCTGCCGCGCCGCCCCGGCGAGCACTACCTCATCTACGGCGCCGGCACCATGGGCCTGATGATGGCCGCGCTGGTGCGCACCGCGGGCGCGGCCTCGGTCTCGGTGGTGGACCTCAACGCGGAGCGGCTGGCGTTCGCCGAGAGCTTCGGCGTGGACGCGGCGGTGACCTCGGCCGCCGCCCTGGGCCGGGCGCCCGGCTTCGAGGTGGTGATCGACGCGACCGGCGCGGTGGCGGCCATCGAGGACGGACTCGGCCGGGTCCGCAGGGGCGGGACGTTCCTCCAGTTCGGGGTCGCCGACCCGGCCCGCGCGGCGTCCTTCTCGCCGTACCGGGTCTACAGCCAGGAGATCGACATCATCGGCTCGATGGCGGTGCACAACAGCTTCCAGCCCGCCATCGACCTGCTGGCCGCCGGCCTGGATCTGGACCCGCTGGTCTCCGACGTCTACGGGCTGGACGGTTTCGACGAGGCGGTGGCCCGCTTCCGGGCCGGCACCGGCCGCAAGATCCACATCGCCCCGCAGAAGGGCTGAGCGCCGTGGCCGCATCCGTCAAGAACGCGCTGATCTGGGTCTTCGGCGCCCTCGGGGGCATCCTGTGGGGCTACGACACCGGCGTCATCTCCGGCGCCATGCTGTTCATCAAGCGCGATATCGCGCTCACCCCGCTCCTGGAAGGGCTGGTCGTCTCCGGCCTCCTGGTGGGGGCGATGCTCGGGGCCGGGCTCTCCGGGCGGCTCTCCGACTCCTGGGGCCGCCGCCGGCTGATCCTGGCCGCCTCCGGGGTCTTCATCCTGGGCACCCTCGGCGCGGCCTGGGCCACCGGGGCGGCGGCGCTGATCGCCTTCCGCTTCGTGATCGGCGTGGGCGTCGGGATCGCCTCCGTCGTCGTCCCGCTGTACCTCACCGAGCTGGCGCCCAAGCACCTGCGCGGCGGGCTGACCTCGTTGATGCAGCTGCTGGTGACGGTCGGCATCTTCGTCGCCTACGTCACCGACTACCTGCTCGCCGGCTCCGGTGCCTGGCGCTGGATGATCGGCCTGGGCGTCGTCCCGGCCGCGGTGCTGGCGCTGGGCATCATCACCCAGCCGGAGAGCCCGCGCTGGCTGGTCGGCAAGGGCCGCGGCGAGGAGGCCCGGACGGTGCTGACCCGGCTGCGCGGGGACGCCGCGGCGGCGGGGGAGGAGCTGGCCGAGATCGAACGGACCGAGCGCGCCGAGCGGGAGGCGAGCGAGCCGCTGACGCTGCGCCGGCTGCTCTCCCCGCGGCTGCGGCCGGTCTTCACCGTCGGGATGCTGCTCGTCCTCTTCCAGAACTTCGTCGGCATCAACACGATCATCTACTACGCCCCGACGCTGCTCACCGACATCGGCTTCGGCTCGGCCGGCGCCATCCTGGCCAACGTGGGCATCGGCCTGCTCAACATGGTGATGACGCTGCCGGCGATGCGGCTGATCGACCGCCGGGGCCGCAAACCGCTGCTGCGGACCGGTGCGCTGGGCATGTGCGCGGCGATGGTGCTGCTGGCCGCCGTCAACCTCTCCGGTCTCGGCTACGGTGCGCTGCTGTCCACCCTCACGCTGCTCGGCATCGGGCTCTACATCGCCTCGTTCGCGATCTCCTGGGGGCCGGTGCAGTGGGTGATGCTGCCGGAGCTGTTCCCGATGCGGATCCGGGCCGCCGCGGTCGGCCTGTGTGTGCTGTTCAACTGGCTGTTCAACATGATCGTGGCGCTGGTCTTCCCGTCCCTGCTGCACGCCTGGGGCGCCGGGGTCAACTTCCTCTTCTTCGCCGCCACCACGCTGCTGGCGTTCGTCTTCGTCCAGCGGCTGCTCCCCGAGACCAAGGGCCGCAGCCTGGAGGAGATCGAGGCGGAGCTGCTGCGGGACGGACCGGACCCCCGGCCGGGCGGCCGGACCGCCCCGGTATCGTCAGAGGCCGACGCCGTCCACTGATCGGAGTTGCCCCATGAGTGCGTCCCCGGACCGCCGGACCGTGCTGCGCGGCGCCGCGCTCGCCGGTATCGCCTGCGTCGGCGCCGCCGCCTGCGCCGCGGGGGGCCAGGGTTCGGGCGCCCGGCCGTCCTCGGACGCGCCGGTCGAGCTGGGACCGGCCACCGAGGTGCCGGTCGGCGGCGCCAAGCTCTACCCGGCCCACCGGCTGCTGGTCTCCCAGCCCGCCAAGGGCGAGTTCAAGTGCTTCAGCAGTGTCTGCACGCACATGGGCGCGATCCTGAACAAGATCGAGAACGGGCAGGCCGTCTGCCCGCTGCACGGCAGCCACTTCGAGGTGGCCACCGGCAAGGTCGCCCAGGGCCCGGCCGGCAGCCCCCTGGAGTCGGTCCCGGTCACGGTCAAGGGCGGCAAGCTGATCGCCGGCTGACCGGCCGGGCCCCGCGGCGGGCCCGCCGCGGGCGTACCGGGCGCCGCCCGCCCGGTACGCCCCGTCCCGCCCCGCTCACCGCCAGTCCCAGGCGATGCCCAGGATCCCCGGCCGCACCCCCTGCTCCACCACGTGCACCGCGTGGTGCCGCCCGCTCAGCGTCAGGTCCTGCCGGCCGCCGCGCGGGGCGCCCGCCGACGCCTGGGTGAAGCGGCGGCAGCGCACCGGCAGCGCCGCCCCGTCGAACCGCACCTGTAGGACGTACTGGCCGCCCGCGAAGCTGAAACCGCGCACGTACTCCGCGCTGGGGCCGCCGCTGCCGTCCTCGAAGGCGTAGCCGAAGACGTGCGTCTCACCGGCCCGCAGCCGGGTGTCGAAGAGCAACTCGGCGACCACCACGCCGTTCTCCGCGTCCCCGCGCACCCGCCCCAGCCGGCAGTTCTCCGCGGTCCGCACCCGCACCCGGGACGGGTCGCAGCCCGGGTCGCCCCGGTGGATGGCGATATAGCGGTCCACGCCGTCCCGGTGGGCGCGCACCACCTGGAGCGACTCCCGTTCGCTCAGCTCCCGCCGGGGCCCGATCCGCACCCGCTCGTGGTGGCCGACGGTGTGCAGCCCGCCGTCGGCCGGGGTCTCCAGCTCCGCGAAGAGCTGCTGGAGGCAGTCGGCGGGCGCCACCAGCGAGCGGTACGAACGGGCCGGGGGCCGCTCCGCCTCCGGGCGGGCGCCGCCCTCGGGGACCAGCAGCCGGTGCAGGGAGCGGTCGGGCAGGCCGAGCACGTCCTCCAGGGCGCGGACCGCCCGCAGCGACTCGGGGCGCTGCGGCCGCCGGGCGCCCTGCTGCCAGTAGCTCAGGCTGGTGACCCCGATGGTGATACCGCGCTGGGCGAGCTTGTGCTGGACCCGGGTGAGCGCCAGTCCGCGGGCGGTGAGGGCGCTGCGCAGGGCGAGATGGAACGGCCCGGTGCGCAGCAACTGCGCCAACTCGGCCGAAACGGGAGGGTACTGCGCGGTATCGGGAGTGTTCTGTGCCATTGCCTCTATCCTCCGGCGCGCGCGGTGAACGTTCACAACCGGATCGCACGGCGCACGCGCTCCCTGCCTCTTCCCTGCAGGACGCCGGGCACCGGCCGTTCACATCCGGGCCCGTCCGTCCACACCCCCATGTCACCTCGCATTGAAGCGTGTTGACCTGCCTGCGACAACACCCGATGCTCCTGAGCAGCATCCGGATGCGCTCCTCTCACCCCCCTCACCTGACCGGGAGGAACGCCATGACCCGCGTCCTGTCCACCCGCCGTGCGCGCGGCAGACGGCTGGCCGCCGCGGCACTCGCCGCGGTGGCGCTGACCGCCGTCCCCGGCACCGCCGGAGCCGCCCCGCAGACCGCCAACCGCCTCGACATCGGCATGCAGGCCCAGGAGAAGACCAACTGGTGCTGGGCCGCGTCCGGCAACACCATCGCGACCTGGTACGGCCGGAAGTACAGCCAGAACCAGTTCTGCAACGCGGCCTTCAACCGCCAGCAGGGCACCACCTGCCCCAACAACCAGGCAACGCTGGGCAATGTGCAGAACGCATTCGACTGGATGGGGATCAATCCTGGCTCATATGTGACCGGCTGGCTCCGCTACAGCACCGTGCAGAGCGAGATCAACGCCAACCGCCCCGTCGAGACCCGCATCCAGTGGTCCTCCGGCGGCGGCCACATGCACGTCCTCTACGGCTACGACACCTCCCGCAACTGGGTGTACTGGGGCGATCCCTGGGCCTCCAACAACCGCTACAACTGGGGCGACTTCGACTACTACGTGAACGGCAGCTCCTTCTCCTGGACCCACTCCCTCTACCGGATAGGAGCCTGAGGCCATGACGAAGCGCACCGCCGCCCGCGCCGCCGTCACCGGCACGCTCGCCGCCGCCCTGCTCGGCCTCGCCCCGTACGCCGCGCTGGCCGCCGCCGTGCCCGCGCCGCCCGCCCCGCCGCGCGCGAGCCTGACCGCCGCCCACGACGCGGCCGCCGCCCCCGCGACCCTGGCGACCCTGGCCCGCTTCTTCGCCGCCGACGCCGCCCGCGGCGGGGCCCGCGCGGCCGCCCCGGCCGCCCCTGCCTCCGCCGCTGCCGCGCCGCGCATCGAGGGCGCCGCGGTCCCCGTCTACGAGCTCTCGCCCGACTTCGTCCGCGGCACGGCCGGCGCCCCGGTCGCCCGCCTGGAGTTCATGGCCAGCAAGGCGGTCGCCGCCGACGGCCGCACCGCGTCCGTGTGGACCGTGCACAGGGGCGGTGCCTGGAAGGTCGTCAACATCGCCAGCGGCGACGACGAGACGCGCTACCCCGCGGCCGCCGCCGCGCACGGTGCCGGAACGGTTTTCCACGAGCCGCAGATCGACGCCTGGTACGTCCAGCGCGGCGACCGCATCGAGCCCCTGGACGCCGACGCCCGCAAGGCGGTGGGCGCCGGCGGCACCACCGTCACCGCGTACCGCAAGCGGGTCGCCGCGGCCTACGGCGACAAGCTGCCGGGCTCGGCGTACGACCGGCGCGGCGAGGCCGGCGGCTACGGGCCCGGTGCCGCCGCTCCGGCCGGACCCGCCCCGGCGCCCCGCCCGCTGGCGGCGGACGCGGCGGCCGGCGACGCCTTCCCGGTGACCGCCGCCTCGGCCGTGGCGGCTGCCGCCGCGGTGTTCGCGCTGGGCCTGTCCGCCACCGCGGCGGTCCGCCGGCGCCGGACGCGCTGAGCGGCCGCCCGACGGGCGGGGGCGGCCACCCGTGCCGCCCCCGCCCCCGCCCCGCGCCCCCGCCCCCGCCTCGGCCGTGATTGTCAGTGGCGGTCAGTAGGGTGGTGGGCATGGCAGACCCCAGCAGCTACCGACCCAAGCCGGGACAGATCCCCGACTCGCCGGGGGTCTATAAATTCCGCGACGAGCACGGCCGGGTCATCTACGTCGGCAAGGCCAAGAGCCTGCGCCAGCGCCTGGCCAACTACTTCCAGGACCTGGCCGGCCTCCACCCGCGCACCCGCACGATGGTCACCACCGCCGCCTCCGTGGAGTGGACGGTGGTCTCCACCGAGGTCGAGGCCCTCCAGCTCGAATACAGCTGGATCAAGGAGTTCGACCCGCGGTTCAACGTCAAGTACCGCGACGACAAGTCCTATCCGTATCTCGCGGTGACCCTCGGCGAGGAGTTCCCCCGCGTCCAGGTCATGCGCGGCGCCAAGAAGAAGGGCGTGCGCTACTTCGGCCCGTACGCGCACGCCTGGGCCATCCGCGAGACCGTCGACCTGCTGCTGCGCGTCTTCCCCGTGCGCACCTGCTCCGCCGGGGTCTTCAAGCGCTCCGCCCAGATCGGCCGCCCCTGCCTGCTCGGTTACATCGGCAAGTGCGCCGCCCCCTGCGTCGGCCGCATCTCCCCCGAGGACCACCGCGAACTGGCCGCGGAATTCTGCGACTTCATGGCCGGCCGCACCGGCGCCCACCTCCGCCGCCTGGAGCGCGGTATGCAGGAGGCCGCCGAGGAGATGGAGTACGAGCGCGCCGCCCGCCTCCGGGACGACATAGCGGCCCTCCGGCGGGCCATGGAGAAGAGCGCGGTGGTGCTCGCCGACGCCACCGACGCCGACCTCATCGCCCTCGCCGAGGACGAACTCGAAGCCGCCGTCCAGATCTTCCACGTCCGCGGCGGCCGGGTCCGCGGCCAGCGCGGCTGGGTCACCGACAAGGTCGAGGCGGTCACCACCGGCGATCTCGTCGAGCACGCCCTCCAGCAGCTCTACGGCGAGGAGCAGGGCGACGCGGTCCCCAAGGAGGTGCTGGTCCCGGCGCTGCCCGAGCCCGTCGAGCCGGTCGCCCAGTGGCTCACCCAGCGCCGCGGCTCGCAGGTCTCGCTGCGCATCCCGCAGCGCGGCGACAAGAAGGACCTGATGGCCACCGTCGCGCGCAACGCCCAGCAGGCGCTCGCGCTGCACAAGACCAAGCGCGCCTCCGACCTGACCACCCGCTCCCGCGCCCTGGAGGAGATCGCCCAGGCCCTCGGTCTGGACACCGTCCCGCTGCGCATCGAGTGCTTCGACATCTCGCACCTCCAGGGCGAGGACGTGGTCGCCTCCATGGTGGTGTTCGAGGACGGCCTCGCCCGGAAGAGCGAATACCGCCGCTTCCAGATCAAAGGTTTCGCCGGGCAGGACGATGTCCGTTCCATGCACGAGGTCATCGGCCGCCGCTTCAAGCGCTACCTCCAGGAGAAGCAGCGGTCGGGGGAGTGGGGCGAGGAGCCCGCACCGGAGCCGGAGGGCCCCGCGGAGGACCCCGCGGCCGCCGTGCTCCCGGCCGGCGCCGCGGCCCCCGGCGGCCCGGCCGCCGCCGAGGACGCCGCCGCCCGGTTCACCGACGAGGACGGCCGCCCCAAGCGGTTCGCCTACCCGCCCCAGCTGGTGGTCGTCGACGGCGGCGCCCCCCAGGTGGCGGCCGCCCGCCGGGCCATGGACGAGCTGGGCATCGACGACGTCGCGGTCTGCGGTCTGGCCAAGCGCCTGGAGGAGGTCTGGCTGCCCGGCGAGGACGACCCGGTGGTGCTGCCGCGCAGCAGCGAGGGGCTCTACCTCCTCCAGCGGGTCCGCGACGAGGCGCACCGTTTCGCGATCACCTACCAGCGCAGCAAGCGGGGCAAGCGCCTCACGGCGTCCCCGCTGGACGCCGTGCCCGGACTGGGCGAGACCCGCCGCCAGGCCCTCCTGAAGCACTTCGGCTCGCTGAAGAAGCTGCGGGCCGCCACGGTGGAGGAGATCTGCCAGGTCCCCGGCGTCGGCCGGAAGACCGCCGAGACGGTCGCCGCGGCGCTGACCGCCGCGGCCCCGCCCGCCCCCGCGGTGAACACCGCCACAGGAGAGATCATTGAGGATGACGGGGCCCCGCCGGCCGCGTTGTCAGCAGAACGGGGGCAGGACCGATGAGCACACCGCACGACACGCAGGAACCCGAGAGAGACGGTGCACAGGTGAGTACGGGCACGATGCGCGAAGCCGACCAGGGCGAGAGCGCCGCGATCCCCGAGCTGGTGATCATCTCCGGCATGTCCGGCGCCGGCCGCAGCACGGCCGCGAAGTGCCTGGAGGACCTCGGCTGGTTCGTCGTGGACAACATCCCGCCCGAGCTGATCCCGCCGATGGTCGAGCTGGGCGCCCGCTCGCAGGGCAACGTCGCCAAGATCGCCGTGGTCGTCGACGTCCGCGGCCGCCGCTTCTTCGCCAACCTCAAGGAGTCCCTGGCCACCCTCGACGCGCAGAACGTCAAGCGCCGCATCGTCTTCCTGGAGTCCTCCGACGAGGCCCTGGTGCGCCGCTTCGAGTCGGTCCGCCGCCCGCACCCCCTCCAGGGCGACGGCCGGATCGTCGACGGCATCGCCGCCGAGCGCGACCTGCTGCGCGAGCTGCGCGGCGACGCCGACCTGGTCATCGACACCTCCAGCCTGAACGTCCACGAACTCCGCGCCAAGCTGGACGCCCAGTTCGCCGGCGAGGAGGTGCCCGAGCTGCGCGCCACGGTCATGTCCTTCGGCTTCAAGTACGGCCTCCCGGTCGACGCCGACATGGTCATCGACTGCCGCTTCATCCCCAACCCGCACTGGGTCCCCGAGCTGCGCCCCTTCACCGGTCTGAACGAAGAGGTCTCCCGCTACGTCTTCGACCAGCCCGGCACCCAGGAGTTCCTGGACGGCTACACCGACCTGCTGCGCCTGGTCGCGGCCGGCTACCGCCGCGAGGGCAAGCGCTACGTGACCATCGCCGTCGGCTGCACGGGCGGCAAGCACCGCAGCGTGGCGATGTCGGAGAAGCTGGCCCGCCGGCTGACCTCCGACGGCGTCGAAACGGTCGTCGTGCACCGGGACATGGGGCGCGAGTGAGCGGCCGCGCACCACGGCTGCACCGGGTCCGCAGATTCGTCCCCCGAGGCCGTACGACGAAGGGCGCCACCCCCAAGGTGGTGGCGCTCGGCGGCGGTATGGGCCTGTCCGCCTCGCTCGCCGCGCTGCGCCGGATCACCCGCGACCTGACCGCCGTGGTCACCGTCGCCGACGACGGCGGCTCCAGCGGCCGGCTCCGCGACGAGCTGGGCGTGCTGCCGCCCGGCGACCTCCGCAAGGCGCTGGCCGCGCTGTGCGGTGACGACGACTGGGGCCAGACCTGGGCCCGGGTCATCCAGCACCGCTTCACCAGCGAGGGCGAACTGCACGACCACGCGGTGGGCAATCTGCTGATCGTCGCGCTGTGGGAGCAGCTCGGCGACCACGTCCAGGCCCTCGACCTGGTCGGCAAGCTGCTCGGCGCGCACGGCCGGGTGCTGCCCATGTCCGCGGTGCCGCTGGAGCTCCAGGCCCAGGTCAAGGGGCTGGACCCGGATCACCCGGACGGGATCAGCACGGTCCGCGGCCAGGCCACGGTCGCGCTCACCCGCGGCGAGGTGCAGTCCGTGCACGTCGTCCCCCAGGACCCGCCGGCCGTGCCCGAGGTGGTCGCCGCGGTGCGGGACGCCGACTGGGTGGTGCTCGGCCCCGGTTCGTGGTTCTCCTCGGTCATCCCGCACCTGCTCGTCCCCGAACTGCGCGAGGCCCTGGAGGAGACGCAGGCCCGCAAGGTCCTCTCGCTCAACCTCGCGCCCCAGCCGGGCGAAACCGACGGCTTCTCCCCGCAGCGTCATTTGGAGGTTTTGGCCCGACACGCCCCTAAACTCGCCTTCGACGTGGTGCTGGCCGACGAGGCCGCGGTGCCCGACATCGACGGTCTGACGGTTGCCGCCAAGCAGCTGGTGGGCAGCGAGGTCGAACTGGCCGCGGTCGCCCGACGCGGAGACGACGCCCGGTCCGGTGCCGGGGGAGCCCCCGACCGGCACGATCCGGAACTGCTGGCAGCCGCGTACGACCGTATTTTTCGGATGCATGGAAGGATCGGCCCATGGCGATGACGGCTGCGGTGAAGGATGAGATCTCCCGGCTCCCCGTCACCCGGACCTGCTGCCGGAAGTCGGAGGTCTCGTCGATCCTGCGGTTCGCGGGTGGTCTGCACCTGGTCAGCGGACGCATCGTGATCGAGGCGGAGCTCGACACGGGCGTCGCCGCCCGCCGGCTCCGCAAGGACATCCTGGAGATCTTCGGCCACTCCTCCGACCTGGTCGTGATGGCCCCCGGCGGCCTTCGGCGCGGCAGCCGCTACGTCGTCCGCGTGGTGGCCGGCGGCGACCAGCTGGCCCGGCAGACCGGTCTGGTCGACGGCCGCGGCCGCCCCATCCGCGGCCTGCCCCCGCAGGTGGTCTCCGGCGCGACCTGCGACGCCGAGGCCGCCTGGCGCGGCGCCTTCCTCGCGCACGGCTCGCTCACCGAGCCCGGCCGCTCCTCCTCCCTGGAGGTCACCTGCCCCGGCCCGGAGGCGGCCCTGGCCCTGGTCGGCGCGGCCCGCCGGCTCGGCATCGGCGCCAAGGCCCGCGAGGTGCGCAGCGTGGACCGCGTGGTCGTCCGTGACGGTGACGCGATCGGCGCGCTGCTGACGCGGCTCGGCGCCCACGACTCGGTGCTCGCCTGGGAGGAGCGGCGGATGCGCCGCGAGGTGCGGGCCACCGCCAACCGCCTCGCCAACTTCGACGACGCCAACCTCCGCCGCTCCGCCCGCGCCGCGGTCGCCGCCGGCGCCCGGGTGCAGCGCGCCCTGGAGATCCTCGGCGAGGAGGTCCCCGAGCACCTCGCGGCGGCCGGCCGGCTGCGCATGGAGCACAAGCAGGCGTCCCTGGAGGAGCTGGGCGCGCTGGCCGATCCGCCGCTGACCAAGGACGCGGTCGCCGGGCGGATCCGCCGGCTGCTGGCGATGGCCGACAAGCGGGCCCAGGACCTGGGCATTCCCGGTACGGAGTCCAACCTCACCGAGGAGCTCGCGGACGGCATGGTCGGCTGACCGCGGGACCCGCCCCGCTCTCCCCGCGCCCCCGGCGCCCGAACAGGGTGCCGGGGGCGCGTGCGTGCGGGCCGCCGGGAGCTGCCGGACCGGGCCGGAACCGCCCGTGCGTCAGAGGGGCTCGAAGCCGCTCACCTGAGCATCTTTCGGCGCCGATGTCAATGTCACGTACGTCTCGTTGAGGGGGTAGGGTCGGAGGCGGTCGGGGACAGCCCATACAGCTCGCCGGTAACCAAAACCGGCGTACCAACGAGGAGATCGGTTCGTGACGATCCGCGTAGGCATCAACGGATTCGGCCGCATTGGTCGCAACTACTTCCGCGCGCTCCTGGAGCAGGGTGCGGACATCGAGATCGTCGGTGTCAACGACCTGACCGACAACGCCACCCTGGTTCACCTGCTGAAGTACGACAGCATCCTGGGCCGCCTCAACGCCGAGGTCAGCCACACCGACGACACCATCACGGTCGGCAACCAGACCTTCAGGACGATGGCCGAGCGCGACCCGGCGAACCTCCCCTGGGGCGAGCTGGGCGCCGACATCGTCATCGAGTCGACCGGCATCTTCACCAAGCGCGAGGACGCCGCCAAGCACCTCGCCGCCGGCGCCAAGAAGGTCCTGATCTCCGCGCCCGCCAAGGACGAGGACATCACGATCGTGATGGGTGTCAACCACGACAAGTACGACGCGGCCAACCACCACGTCATCTCCAACGCCTCCTGCACCACCAACTGCGTGGCGCCGATGGCCAAGGTCCTCGACGAGAACTTCGGCATCGTCAAGGGCATGATGACGACGGTCCACGCGTACACCAACGACCAGCGCATCCTGGACTTCCCGCACAAGGACCTGCGCCGCGCCCGCGCCGCCGCGGAGAACATCATCCCGACCTCGACGGGTGCCGCCAAGGCCACCGCCCTGGTCCTCCCGCAGCTCAAGGGCAAGCTGGACGGCATCGCGATGCGCGTCCCGGTCCCCACCGGCTCGGTCACCGACCTGGTCATCGAGCTCGACCGCGAGGTCAGCAAGGACGAGATCAACTCCGCCTTCCAGAAGGCGTCCGAGGGCCAGCTCAAGGGCGTGCTGGAGTACACCGAGGACCCGATCGTCTCCTCGGACATCGTCAACTGGCCGGCCTCCTGCACCTTCGACTCGCAGCTCACGATGGTCCAGGGCAAGCAGGTCAAGGTCGTCGGCTGGTACGACAACGAGTGGGGCTACTCCAACCGCCTGGTGGACCTCACCGTCTTCGTCGGCGGCCAGCTCTGACCCTGCCCGCCGGCGGGCACGGCACCGGAAGGTAGCGGACGGGGCTCGTAGGGCGCGGGAACGCGCCGTACGGGCCCCGTCCCATGGCGGATACAGTCCCTTGACGGACTACAACGGAGTCACTTCACATGAAGACGATCGACGATCTCGCCAAGGAAGGCGTTGCGGGCAAGCGGGTCTTCGTCCGCGCTGACCTCAACGTCCCCCTGGACGGCACCACCATCACCGACGACGGCCGGATCCGTGCCGTCGTCCCGACGATCACCAAGCTCACCGGGCTCGGCGCCAAGGTGATCGTCGCCTCGCACCTGGGCCGCCCCAAGGGCGCCCCGGACCCCGCCTTCTCGCTGGCCCCCGCGGCCCGGCGGCTGGGCGAACTCCTCGGCCAGGAGGTGGCGTTCGCCGCCGACACGGTCGGGGAGTCCGCCCGCGCGGTGACCGCGGAGCTGGCCGACGGCCGGGTGGCGGTCCTGGAGAACCTCCGCTTCAACGCCGGCGAGACCAGCAAGGACGACGCCGAGCGCGGCGCCTTCGCCGACCGGCTCGCCGACCTCGCCGACCTCTACGTCGGCGACGGTTTCGGCGCCGTGCACCGCAAGCACGCCTCGGTCTACGACCTGCCCGGGCGGCTGCCGCACGCCGCCGGCGACCTGATCGCCACCGAGGTCGGCGTCCTGAAGAAGCTCACCCACGACGTCCGGCGCCCCTACGTGGTGGTGCTCGGCGGCGCCAAGGTCTCCGACAAGCTCGCCGTCATCGACCAGCTGATCGACAAGGCCGACCGCATCCTGGTCGGCGGCGGGATGGCCTACACCTTCCTGGCGGCCAAGGGCCACGAGGTCGGCATCTCGCTGCTCCAGAAGGACCAGATCCCGGCCTGCCTGGAGTACCTCGCGCGCGCCGAGAAGCGCGGTGTGGAGTTCGTGCTCCCGGTCGACGTGCTGGTCTCGGCCGAGTTCCCGGACCTCAAGGGCAAGACCCCGGCCAACCCGGACACCGTCGCCTCGGACGCCATCCCGGCCGACAAGGAGGGCCTGGACATCGGCCCGAAGACCCGGGAGCTGTACGCCGCCAAGCTCGCCGACGCGGCCACCGTCTTCTGGAACGGCCCGATGGGCGTCTTCGAGCACCCCGACTACGCGAACGGCACCAAGGCCGTCGCGCAGGGCCTGCTGGACTCGAACGCCTTCACCGTCGTGGGTGGCGGTGACTCGGCCGCCGCCGTGCGCCTGCTCGGCTTCGACGAGAATGCTTTCGGCCACATTTCGACCGGCGGCGGCGCCAGCCTCGAATACCTCGAAGGCAAGACGCTCCCCGGCCTCGCCGCTCTGGAGGACTGAACACCTGTGAGTGACCGCACCCCGCTCATGGCGGGCAACTGGAAGATGAACCTCAACCACCTCGAGGCCATCGCGCACGTCCAGAAGCTCGCGTTCGCGCTCAGCGACAAGGACTACGACCAGGTGGAGGTGGCGGTGCTGCCGCCCTTCACCGACCTGCGCTCGGTGCAGACCCTGGTCGACGGCGACAAGCTCAAGATCAAGTACGGCGCCCAGGACCTCTCGGCGCACGACTCCGGCGCCTACACCGGCGAGATCTCCGGCGCCATGCTGGCCAAGTTCCGGTGCGCCTACGTGGCCGTCGGCCACAGCGAGCGCCGCCAGTACCACGGCGAGGACGAGGAGATCTGCAACGCCAAGGTCAAGGCCGCCTTCAAGCACGGTCTGACCCCGATCCTCTGCGTCGGCGAGGGCCTGGACGTCCGCAAGGCCGGCAACCACGTCGCGCACACCCTCGCCCAGGTCGACGGCGGCCTGAAGGACGTCCCGGCCGAGCAGGCCGGGACCCTGGTGATCGCCTACGAGCCGGTGTGGGCCATCGGCACCGGCGAGGTCGCCACCCCCGAGGACGCGCAGGAGGTGTGCGCGGCCATCCGCGGCCGCCTCGCCGAGCTCTACGGCCAGGAGGTGGCCGACAAGGTCCGCATCCAGTACGGCGGCTCGGTCAAGTCCGGCAACGTCGCGGCGATCATGGCGCAGCCGGACGTGGACGGCGCCCTGGTCGGCGGCGCGTCCCTGGACGTGGACGAATTCGTGAAGATCGTCCGCTTCCGCGATCAGTAGCAGCTATGACGACGGGCCCGGCCCGTCGTACCCTGTCGGGGCCGGGTTCGGTGTCCAGCGCACCGCCCCGGCCCCGCACCGTCCGGCCCGCCGGGAGGCCGGCGCGTCCCGTCCGACAGTCCTCAGAGAGTTGGTCCAGCCGTGGTCATCGGGTTCTCGATCGCCCTCATCATCTTCAGCCTCCTGCTGATGATGCTGGTGCTCATGCACAAGGGGAAGGGCGGCGGCCTGTCCGACATGTTCGGTGGCGGTATGCAGTCCACGGTCGGTGGCTCCTCGGTCGCCGAGCGGAACCTCGACCGCATCACCATCGTGGTGGGCCTGCTCTGGTTCGCCTGCATCGTCGTGCTCGGCATCCTGGTCAAGCTCGGCAGCTGACATACCGTCGGGGGCGCGGCCTATCATGAGGGCGGCGTCCTGGGACGGTAACTCGTGTCATTGGACGCGCGTTGGGCCTTACGTAGACTGGGGCGCCCGCAGCGAGGAGTCGCTGCGAGAGGCACGCGGCACCATGACGCAGGGAGTTACGACCGTGGCAAGTGGCAACGCGATCCGAGGAAGTCGGGTCGGGGCGGGGCCGATGGGGGAGGCCGAGCGCGGCGAGTCCGCGCCGCGCATCCGCATCTCCTTCTGGTGCTCCAACGGGCACGAGACGCAGCCCAGCTTCGCCGGTGATGCCCAGGTGCCGGACACCTGGGACTGCCCCCGCTGTGGTTTCCCGGCCGGCAAGGACCGGGACAGCCCGCCGGACCCGCCGCGCACCGAACCGTACAAGACGCACCTCGCCTACGTCCGGGAGCGCCGCAGCGACGCCGATGGCGAGGCGATCCTCGCGGAGGCGCTCGCCAAGCTCCGCGGCGAGATCTGACGGCACGGCACCGGACGTTCCTGCCGCCTCGCACCACCGGCCCGGCCGGAGGGGACCGCCCCTCCGGCCGGGCCGCGGCGTTCCCGGACCGGGCCGGCGCATCTGAGGACCCGGCCGGGGAAAGTGCCGCAGGCCCGTTGTCAGTGGCCGGCCGTACCGTTGCGGACAGGTGCGGATCCCGCGCGGGGGTCCGGTGGGACGTGCGGCGGCGGGGGCGGGCATGGCGGTTGCGGAAGCGGGCGGGGCGGGGGGAGGTGGCGCGGCCGCCTGGCGCGGTGGCTTCGGGCGGCTGTGGAGCGCGGCCGCGGTCTCCCGCTTCGGTGACGCCCTGACGGGCACCGCCCTCCCGCTGCTCGCCCATGCCCTGACGGCCGATCCGCTGCTGATCGCGCTGGTCACCGCCTGCGGGTTCGCGCCGTGGCTGCTGTTCGGCCTGGTGGGCGGGGCGGTCGCGGACCGCGTGGACCAGCGGCGCGCGATGTGGGCGGTCGATGTGCTGCGCGGACTGCTGATGGGCGGTTTCGCGCTGGCGGTGGCCGCCGGTGCGGCCCGGATCGGGCTGCTGCTGGCGCTGGCCTTCGCGCTCACCACCCTCCAGACGCTCTTCGACAACGCCGCCACGGCCCTGCTGCCGGCGGTGGTGCCCAAGGAGGCGCTGACCTCAGCCAACGCCCGTCTGATGACCGCTCAGCAGGTCGCCGGGCGGTTCGTCGGCGGGCCGTTGGCGCCGGCCCTGATCGGGGTGGGCCTCGCACTGCCCTTCGCGGCGGACGCGGCGACGTATCTGCTCGCCGCCGCGCTGGTCGCCTCGCTGCGCACCGGCGCACCGCCCCGTCCGCCGGCCGCTCCGGGGCGCACCCTGCGGCGGGAAGTGGCCGCCGGGCTGCGGGCGTTGTGGCGCGACGGCGTGCTGCGCTGGTTCTGCTGCTCGGTGGCGCTGGGCAACACCGGCATCGGCGCGCTGATCGCCGAACTGGTCGTCATCGTCAAGGACCGGCTGGGCGCCGGGGACCACGGCTATGCCGCGGTGACCACGGCCTACGGCGCCGGCACGGTGCTCGGCGGGCTGCTGGCCGCCCGGATCGCGGCCCGGGCCGGCGGGCAGCTGCGCACCGTCCTCCTGGCCGGCGCGGCGCAGACGGTGGTGCTGGTGGTGTTCGGGACGGTGCGCGCGCTGTGGCCGGCGGCCCTGGCGCTGGGCCTGTTCGGCCTCGCCGGCACGGTGTGGAACGTCCTGGAGACCACGGTGGTGCAGCAGCGCGCTCCCGAGGGGATGCTGGGGCGGACGAGCGCCGCCTTCCGCACCGTCTCCCTCGCCGGGACGCCGCTGGGCGCGCTGCTGGGCGGTGCGGCCGCGGTGGCCCTGGGCCCCGGCTCCCCGGCGCTGCTGGCCGCCGCCCTGCTGGGGCTCGGCACCCTGGTGCTGATACCGGCCCTGCGCCGCGGCGAGCGCGCGCCGTCCGCGAGCGGCCGGCTGCCTTCCCCCGCTCCCGACTCCCCTGCGGGAGCGGGTGGTGCCCCCACCGCGTTCTGATCAATTAGGTTGGAGGACGGCGGGGCCGCTACGAGATGAAGAAGGCTGATGTCCGAATGAACGCAGAAGGCCACAGCAGGCTCGACCAGATGCCCGAGTGGACCGCGTTGAGCAAGCACCGCGAGCAGCTGCGGGAGGTGCACCTGCGGGAACTGTTCGCCAAGGATCCCGGCCGCGCGGGGCGGTTCACCCTCCGGGTCGGCGATCTGCATCTGGACTACTCCAAGCACCTGGTCACCGACGAGACGCTGCGGCTGCTGCGGGAACTGGCCGCGGCGACCGACGTGGCCGGGCTGCGGGACGCGATGTTCCGCGGTGAGAAGATCAACCTCACCGAGAACCGCTCCGTGCTGCACACCGCGTTGCGCGCGCCCTCCTCGGCGGTCATCACCTCCGACGGGGAGAACGTCGTCCCCGAGGTGCACGCGGTGCTCACCAAGATGGCCGCCTTCGCCGACCGGGTCCGCGGCGGCGCGTGGAAGGGCCACACCGGCCGGCGCATCAAAACGGTCGTCAACATCGGTATCGGCGGCTCGGATCTGGGCCCCGCGATGGCGTACGAGGCGCTGCGCGCCTACACCCACCGGGACATGCAGTTCCGCTTCGTCTCCAACGTGGACGGCGCCGATCTGCACGAGGCGGTCCGCGACCTGGACCCGGCCGAGACGCTGTTCATCATCGCCTCGAAGACCTTCACCACCATCGAGACCCTCACCAACGCCGCGTCCGCCCGGGACTGGCTGCTGGCCGGTCTCGGCGCCGGGGCGGAGGCGATCGCCAAGCACTTCGTGGCGCTGTCGACGAACGCCGAGAAGGTCGCCGCGTTCGGCATCGACACCGCCAACATGTTCGAGTTCTGGGACTGGGTCGGCGGCCGCTACTCGTACGACTCGGCGATCGGCCTGTCGCTGATGATCGCGATCGGCCCGGAGCGGTTCCGCGAGATGCTGGCCGGCTTCCACCTCGTCGACGAGCACTTCCGGACCGCCCCGCCGGAGGAGAACGCCCCGCTCCTGCTGGGCCTGCTGGGCATCTGGTACGGCAACTTCTGGGACGCCCAGTCGCACGCCGTCCTGCCCTACAGCCACTACCTCACCAAGTTCACCGCCTACCTCCAGCAGCTCGACATGGAGTCCAACGGCAAGTCCGTGGACCGCCAGGGCAACGCCGTCGCCTGGCAGACCGGCCCGGTGGTCTGGGGCACTCCCGGCACCAACGGCCAGCACGCCTACTACCAGCTGCTCCACCAGGGCACCAAGATGATCCCGGCGGATCTGATCGGCTTCGCCCGGCCGGTGGCGGACCTCCAGCCGCATCTGGTCGCCCAGCACGACCTGCTGATGGCCAACCTCTTCGCGCAGGGCCAGGCGCTGGCGTTCGGCAAGACGCCGGACGAGGTGCGCGCCGAGGGCGTCGCCGAGGAGCTGGTGCCGCACCGCACGTTCCGCGGCAACCACCCCACCACCACGATCCTGGCCGCGGAGCTGAGCCCGTCCGTACTGGGCCAGTTGATCGCGCTCTACGAGCACAAGGTGTTCGTCCAGGGCGCGGTGTGGAACATCGACTCCTTCGACCAGTGGGGCGTCGAGCTGGGCAAGGTCCTGGCCAAGCGCGTCGAGCCGGCCCTCACCGAGGGCGCGGAGGTGCCGGGCCTGGACGCCTCCACGGCCGGCCTGGTCGCCAAGTACCGCGAGCTGCGCGGGCGTTGACGGGCACTACGGCGACGGCCCCGCACCGGTGCAGGTGCGGGGCCGTCGCCGTAGGGGCCGGGAGCCGGGCTCCGGGTCAGGAGGAGGCCGGCGGGTAGAGGCCGCGCGGCAGCTGGTCCGCGGCCGCCTCGTCCAGCAGCCACAGGGTGCGGCCGCGGCCGCGCGCACCGGCCGCCGGGGCCTGGATCTCCCCGGCTCCGGAGAGCGCCATGGCCACCGCGTTGGCCTTGTCGGCACCGGCCGCCAGCAGCCAGACCTCGCGGGCCGCGCGGATCGCCGGCAGGGTCAGCGAGATCCGGGTGGGCGGCGGCTTGGGCGCGCCGTGCACCCCGACCACCGTCCGCTCCCGCTCCCGGACTCCGGGGAGTTCGGGGAAGAGCGAGGCGACATGGGTGTCCGGGCCGACGCCGAGCAGCAGCACGTCGAAGGACGGCACCGGGCCGCCCGCGTCGGCCGCCGCCGAGCGGTAGTGCTCGGGCCCCGCGGCGGCGGCGAGTTCGGCTGCGTACGCCTCGGCGGCGGCGTCCGCGTCATGGCCGTACGCGCCGTCCGAGGACGGCATCGGGTGCACCCGGGCGGGGTCCAGCGGGACGCTGTCCAGCAGCACCTCGCGGGCCTGGGTGTGGTTGCGCTCCGGGTCGCCGTCCGGCAGGAACCGCTCGTCGCCCCACCACAGGTCCAGCCGGGACCAGTCGACCGCGTCCCGGGCGGGCGCCTCGGCCAGGGCCGCGAGCAGCCCGTTGCCGTTGCGCCCGCCGGTCAGCACGACGGAGGCGGAGCCGCGGGCCGACTGGGCGTCGACGATCCGGGTGATCAGCCGGGCCGCGGCGGCCCGGGCCATCAGCTCCTTGTCGCGGTGGACGACGACCTGCGGTGCGCTCACTTGGCGGCCGCCTTCTTGCCGGCCTTCTTCGCCGCCGGCTTGGCGGCCGCGCCACCGGCCTCGGCCCCGTCACCCGCCTGCGCCGTCTCACCGGTCTCCGCCGGGGCGGACGGGGCGTCCGCCGGGCCGTCGGGGCTCCCGGCGACCGGGCCGGAACCCGGCAGCTGGAGCCGGTCCACGCCGTACTTCAGCGCGGCGGCGTAGATGTCGTCCGGGTCGAGCCGGCGCAGCTCCTCGGCGAGGAGCTCGGAGGTCTCCCGCCGCTTGAGCGCCACCGCGCGGTCCGGCTGGCCGGGCATGCACAGCGTGGCCAGCGAGCCGTCCGGACGGTCCAGGACAATCGTTCCGGCAGTGGACTCCAGCCGGACCGCGGTGAGCCCGGGACCGGCCGAGACGGCGCGGGTGACCGGGACGCCCAGCCGGTCGGCGAGCCACATGGCGAGCAGCTCGCAGCTGGGGTTGAACTCCTCACCCTCGACCACGGCCGAGGAGACCGTGCACGGCGCCTGGTCGAGCGCCGCCGCCAGCATCGAGCGCCAGGGCGTGATGCGGGTCCACGACAGGTCGGTGTCGCCGGGGGTGTAGGTGTCGGCGCGGCCGGTCAGCTCCTCGATGGGCTGCTCGGCGGCGTAGGCGTCGGTGACCCGGCGCTGGGCCAGCGCACCGAGCGGGTCCTTGGCGGGGTTCAGCGGGGCGTTGACGGCCCACCAGACGACGACCGGGGCGTCCGGCAGCAGCAGCGGCAGCACCACCGACTGGGCGTGGTCGATCGCCTCGCCGTACAGCCGCAGCACCACCGTCTCGCCGGTGCCGGCGTCCGTGCCCACCCGCACCTCGGCGTCCAGGCGGGCCTTGGCGCGGTCGCGCGGCGACCGGCTGACCCGCTTGATGACGACGAGGGTGCGCGAGGGGTGCTCGCGGGAGGCGTCGTTGGCCGCCCGCAGCGCGTCGTAGGCGTTCTCCTCGTCGGTGACGATGACGAGGGTGAGCACCATGCCGATGGCCGGGGTGCCGACGGCGCGGCGCCCCTGCACCAGCGCCTTGTTGATCTTGCTGGCCGTGGTTTCCGTCAGATCGATCTTCATGGCCGACGCCAGCTCCGTCCGTCTCGTGCGAGCATTTCGTCCGCCTCGTCGGGGCCCCAGGTGCCCGCCGGGTACTGCGCGGGCTTGCCGTGCTTGTCCCAGAACTCCTCGATCGGGTCGAGGATCTTCCAGGACAGCTCGACCTCCTCCAGCCGCGGGAAGAGGTTGGCGTCGCCGAGCAGCACGTCGAGGATCAGCCGCTCGTACGCCTCGGGGCTGGACTCCGTGAAGGACTCGCCGTACGCGAAGTCCATCGACACGTCGCGCACCTCCATCGAGGTGCCCGGGACCTTGGAGCCGAACCGCACGGTCACGCCCTCGTCCGGCTGCACCCGGATGACCAGGGCGTTCTGCCCCAGCTCCTCGGTGGCGGTGTGGTCGAACGGCGAGTGCGGGGCGCGCTGGAAGACCACCGCGATCTCGGTGACCCGGCGGCCCAGGCGCTTGCCGGTCCGCAGGTAGAAGGGGACGCCCGCCCAGCGGCGGTTGTCGATCCCCAGCTTGATCGCGGCGTAGGTGTCGGTCTTCGACGCCGGGTCGATGCCCTCTTCCTGAAGGTAGCCGACGGCCTTCTCGCCGCCCTGCCAGCCCTCGGTGTACTGCGCCCGGACGGTCTCCCGGGCCAGGTCCTTGGGCAGCCGGACGGCACCGAGCACCTTGGTCTTCTCCGCGACCAGGGCGTCCGCCTCGAAGGAGGCGGGCTCCTCCATGGCGGTCAGCGCGAGCAGCTGGAGGAGGTGGTTCTGGATGACGTCGCGGGCCGCGCCGATGCCGTCGTAGTAGCCGGCCCGGCCGCCGATGCCGATGTCCTCGGCCATCGTGATCTGCACGTGGTCGACGAACGAGCGGTTCCACAGCGGCTCGAACATGGTGTTGGCGAACCGCAGCGCCAGGATGTTCTGGACGGTCTCCTTGCCCAGGTAGTGGTCGATCCGGAAGACCTCGTTGGGCGGGAAGACCTCGTGGACGATCCGGTTCAGCTCCTGGGCGCTGGCCAGGTCGTGGCCGAACGGCTTCTCGATGACCGCCCGGCGCCAGGAGCCCTCCTTCTGGTCGGCCAGCCCGTGCTTCTTCAGCTGCTGGACGACCTTGGGGAAGAACTTCGGCGGGACGGACAGGTAGAAGGCGAAGTTGCCGCCGGTGCCCTGGGCCTTGTCCAGCTCGTGGATGGTGGTCTTGAGGGTCTCGAACGCCTCGTCGTCGTCGAAGTTGCCCTGGACGAAGCGGCAGCCCTGCACCAGCTGCTGCCAGACCTCCTCGCGGAACGGCGTACGGGAGTGCTGCTTGACGGCTTCGTACACCTCCTGCGCGAAGTCCTCGTTCTCCCACTCGCGGCGGGCGAAGCCGATCAGCGAGAAACCTGGCGGCAGCAGACCGCGGTTCGCCAGGTCGTAAACGGCAGGCATCAGCTTTTTACGTGACAAATCACCCGTGACGCCGAAGATGACCAGGCCCGACGGCCCCGCGATGCGCGGGAGCCGTCGGTCCGCGGCGTCACGGAGCGGATTCGCTCCATGAACAGCGGTCAAGGGATCAGCCCTCCGAGGGAGCGAGGCGCGACAGCTCCGCCTCCGTCGACTTGAGCAGGTCGTTCCAGGACGCCTCGAACTTCTCCACGCCCTCCTCCTCCAGGAGCTGCACGACCTCGTCGTACGAGATGCCGAGCGCGGCGAGGGCGTCGAGGTCGGCCTGGGCGGCGGCGTAGGTGCCGCGCACCGTGTCACCGGTGATCTCACCGCGGGCGGCGGTGGCCTCCAGGGTGGCCTCCGGCATGGTGTTGACGGTGCCCGGGGCGACCAGCTCGTCCACGTACAGGGTGTCCTTGTACGCCGGGTCCTTCACACCGGTCGAGGCCCACAGCGGGCGCTGCTTGTGGGCGCCGGCCTTGTCCAGGGCCGCCCAGCGCTCCGAGGAGAAGACCTCCTCGTACGCCTGGTACGCGAGCCGGGCGTTGGCCAGTGCGGCCTTGCCCTTGAGGGCCTTGGCCTCGTCGGTGCCGAGCCGCTCCAGGCGCTTGTCGATCTCGGTGTCCACCCGGGACACGAAGAACGAGGCCACCGAACGGATCTTGGACAGGTCCAGGCCCGCGGCCTTGGCCTTCTCCAGACCCGCGAGGTAGGCGTCCATCACCGCGCGGTAGCGCTCCAGCGAGAAGATCAGCGTGACGTTGACGCTGATGCCCAGGCCGATCACCTCGGTGATGGCCGGCAGGCCCGCCTCGGTGGCCGGGATCTTGATCAGCGTGTTCGGGCGGTCCACCAGCCACGCCAGCTGCTTGGCCTCGGCGACGGTCGCCTCGGTGTTGTGCGCCAGCCGCGGGTCGACCTCGATGGAGACCCGGCCGTCCTGGCCGCCGGTGGCGTCGAAGACCGGGCGCAGCACGTCGGCCGCGTCCCGGACGTCCGCCGTGGTGATCATGCGGATGGCTTCCTCGACGGTGACCCGGCGGACCGCGAGGTCGCGCACCTGCGGCTCGTAGCCGTCGCCCGAGGAGATCGCCTTCTGGAAGATCGAGGGGTTGGTGGTGACGCCGACGACGTGCTGCTGGTCGATCAGTTCGGCCAGATTGCCGGACGTGATGCGCTTGCGCGACAGGTCGTCCAGCCAGATCGCCACGCCCTCGTCGGAAAGGCGCTTGAGTGCGTCTGTCATGGGTTTAAGCATCTCCTACTAGTCGTGTACGGGCGTCAGCGCGCGGCGGCGGCGAGCGAGGCGCGGGCGGCGGTGGCGACCGCTTCCGGGGTGAAGCCGAACTCGCGGAAGAGCAGCTTGCCGTCGGCGGAGGCGCCGAAGTGCTCCAGCGACACGATCCGGCCGGCGTCCCCGACGTAGCGGTACCAGGTCAGCCCGATGCCGGCCTCGACCGCGACCCGGGCCTTGACCGACGGCGGCAGGACGCTGTCCTTGTACTCCTGGTCCTGCTCCTCGAACCACTCCACGCACGGCATCGAGACCACGCGGGTCGGGATGCCCTCGGCCTGGAGCTGCTCGCGGGCGGCCACCGCCAGCTGCACCTCGGAACCGGTGCCGATCAGCACCACCTGCGGCTCGGCGGGCGCACCGTCGGCCGTGGCGGCCTCGAAGCGGACGTAGCCGCCCTTGGCGGTGTTCTCGTCGGCGTCGTAGGTCGGCACGCCCTGGCGGGTCAGCGCGAGACCGTGCGGGGCCCCGACGCGGAACTCCTTGGTCCAGCGGCGCATGATCTCGCGCCAGGCGAGCGCGGTCTCGTTGGCGTCGGCCGGGCGGACCACGTTCAGGCCCGGGATGGCGCGCAGCGAGGCCAGGTGCTCGACCGGCTGGTGGGTCGGGCCGTCCTCGCCCAGGCCGATGGAGTCGTGCGTCCACACGTACGTCACCGGCAGGTGCATCAGCGCGGACAGCCGGACGGCATTGCGCATGTAGTCGGAGAACACCAGGAAGGTGCCGCCGTAGATGCGGGTGTTGCCGTGCAGCGCGATGCCGTTCATCTCCGCGGCCATGGAGTGCTCGCGGATACCGAAGTGGACGGTGCGGCCGTACGGGTCGGCGCCCGGCAGCGGGTTGCCCTTCGGCAGGAACGACGAGGTCTTGTCGATGGTGGTGTTGTTCGACCCCGCCAGGTCGGCGGAGCCGCCCCACAGCTCGGGGATGACCGCGCCCAGCGCCTGGAGCACCTTGCCGGAGGCGGCACGGGTGGCCACCGCCTTGCCGGTCTCGAACGCCGGCAGGTGGTCCTCCCAGCCCTCGGGCAGGTCGCCCGCGGCGATCCGGTCGAACTGCGCGGCGCGCTCGGGGTTGGCGGTCCGCCAGGCGGCGAACGCCTTGTCCCACTCGGCGCGGGCCTCACGGCCGCGGTCCAGGGCCGCACGGGTGTGCGCCAGGACCTCGTCGGCGACCTCGAAGCTGCGCTCCGGGTCGAAGCCCAGCACGCGCTTGGTGGCGGCGACCTCCTCCTCGCCCAGCGCGGAGCCGTGCGCGGCCTCGGTGTTCTGGGCGTTCGGGGCCGGCCAGGCGATGATCGAGCGGACCGCGATGAACGACGGGCGCTCGGTCTCCTCCTGGGCCGCCTTCAGGGCCTTGGCCAGACCGGCCGGGTCCAGGTCGCCGCTGGGCAGCTGGTCCACCCGCTGGACGTGCCAGCCGTAGGACTCGTAGCGCTTGAGGGTGTCCTCGGAGACCGCGGTCTGGGTGTCGCCCTCGATGGAGATGTGGTTGTCGTCCCACAGCAGGACGAGGTTGCCCAGCTTCTGGTGGCCGGCCATGGAGGACGCCTCGGCGGCGATGCCCTCCTGGAGGCAGCCGTCACCGGCGACGGCCCAGATGGTGTGGTCGAACGGAGAGGTGCCCGGTGCCGCGTCCGGGTCGAACAGACCGCGCTCGTAGCGGGCGGCCATCGCCATGCCCACGGCGTTGGCGACACCCTGGCCCAGCGGGCCGGTGGTGGTCTCCACGCCGGTGGTGTGGCCGTACTCCGGGTGGCCCGGGGTCTTCGAGCCCCAGGTGCGGAAGCTCTTGAGGTCGTCCAGCTCCAGGCCGTAGCCGGCCAGGTAGAGCTGGATGTAGAGCGTCAGGCTGGAGTGTCCGGCGGAGAGGACGAACCGGTCCCGGCCGGTCCAGTCCGCGTCCGCCGGGTCGTGCCGCATCAGCTTCTGGAACAGCACGTAGGCGGCGGGTGCCAGGCTCATGGCCGTACCCGGATGGCCGTTACCGACCTTCTGCACGGCATCCATGGCCAGGACGCGGACGGTATCCACAGCCCGCTGGTCCAGTTCGGTCCACTCGAAATCTGTGGTGGTCGGCTTGGTGCTCACCCTGAGTCAGGGCTCCTCTCCACATGTCGAACGCGGACGGAATGTCCGCCCAGGCGGTGTCGAGCCTACCCCCGTACCAGGGCGCTCCTTTTCGACGCTCAGTCGGCGATTTCGGCGCTCAGTCGGTGCTCAGTCGGGGGGTTCCGCGCTCACTCGGCGGGGTATCGCGGAAACGCTTTTGTCGCTTAGTGCAACCAACCCGGCACCTCGGGCATTCCCGGCACCGGCGGGCTGCGCCTACGACCAGACTGCCGGGCCCGGGGCACCCTCGCCTCCCGAACGCCGGAGCGGACGCGGCGGGGTGCTCCGGGGACCGGGCCCCCAACACGACCCCACCCCCGCGAGAGCCGCCGTATGGCCAACGTCTAAAGTGGCGTGGTAAGCGCAAGCCTTTACCGGGTGTTCTCCGCCGGCGGAGCTTGCTGGCCTTATCTCCGCGGCTGCGGCCGCTGACGTTACTTCCAGGGGTGTGCGTGACGGCCGTCGAAACCCGTCCTGCGGGGGGGCTCTCTCAGGTCCCCGGGAGTCCCGGTAACCGGCCGTTCGGTGCCCGGCTCAAGGCGTTCGTGGCGCTGACCAAGCCGCGGGTCATCGAACTTCTGCTGATGACGACGGTGCCGGTGATGTTCCTGGCGGCCGGCGGGGTCCCGGATCTGTGGCTGGTGCTGGCCACCTGCGTCGGCGGATACCTCTCCGCCGGCGGGGCCGCCGCCTTCAACATGTACCTCGACCGCGACATCGACGCGATGATGGACCGCACCTCCCAGCGTCCGCTGGTGACGGGCATGGTCTCGCCGCGCGAGTGCCTGGTCTTCGCCTCCGCGCTCACGGTCGGCTCCACCGCGCTGTTCTGGTACCTCGTCAACCCGCTGTCGGCGATGCTGTCGCTCGGCGCGCTGCTCTTCTACGTCGTCGTCTACACGATGATCCTCAAGCGGCGGACGAGCCAGAACATCGTCTGGGGCGGCATCGCGGGCTGCATGCCCGTCTTCATCGGCTGGTCCGCGGTCACCAACCGCGTCTCGTGGGCCTCGTTCATCCTCTTCCTCGTCATCTTCTTCTGGACGCCGCCGCATTACTGGCCGCTGTCGATGAAGGTCACCGACGACTACAAGCGGGTCGGCGTGCCGATGCTGCCGGCCGTCGCGGGCAACAAGGTCGTGGCCCGGCAGATCGTCCTCTACAGCTGGGCGATGGTCGCGGTCTCGCTGCTGCTCCAGCCGCTGGGCTACACCGGCTGGTTCTACACCGGGGTCGCGCTCGCCTGCGGCGCCTTCTGGCTCCGCGAGGCGCACGCCCTCCAGTCCCGCGCCAAGGCCGGGATCACCGGGCCCAAGCTCAAGGAGATGCGCCTCTTCCACTGGTCCATCACCTACGTCTCGCTGCTCTTCGTCGCCATCGCGGTGGACCCCTTCCTGCGCTAGCCGCCTACCCACCTCCCGGCCGGGGAACCGGGCCGGGGCGCCGGGCCGTGGCGCCGGGCCGGGAGGTGTGGGGGATCACCCCCACAAAGGCGCTACCGGTGGGTAGCATGCTGGTATGGCAGACACCCAGCAGGCGGACGGGCAGGCGGCGGCCGGCGGTACGGCCACCGCGACGACGGCGGAGAAGCGGGCCGGCAAGCAGGCCGACCGGCTCGCCCGGCAGATCCGCGCCTTCGCGCGCACGCACGGCGGCAGCGCCGAGGGCCAGCTCGCCCACATCGGCCGCGGCCGCACCCGGATCGCCCTGGTCGGTGCCAACGGCGAGTGGGGCACCCTCGTCGCCGACAGCCTCCCGGCCGCGCGGCAGGCCGCCGAGCGGGCCGGTATCGAGCTCCGCGACGACTTCGACGGCGAGCTGGCCGCCAAGGTCCGCACCGGCCCCTACGAGTGGTCCCGGATGGCCGGGATCCAGGTGGGCGGCCCGGCCAACCCCGCCGCTTCGTAAGCCCCCCGGGACGCCGCCCCGGTGCCGTGCGCCGGGGCGCACCGCCCGCTACCTCACCACCCGCTCGCCCGTTAGGCTCACCGGGCGCGGTGGCCCGGCCACGCCCCGCGCGCCGACGGCGAGGAGAGGCGGATGGACACACTCCCCCCGCTCATCGACCAGCACAGCCACGGCGCCGGCCACGGCGAACTGGGCCTGGGCTCCTTCGAGGCGCAGCTGGCCGCCGCGACCGGCGCCCACGGCCCGGCCCCGGCCGGCACCAGCCACTTCGACACCCGCACCGGCCTGGCGATACGCCGCTGGTGCCCGCCGCTGCTCGGCCTGGAGCCCTCCTGCCCGCCGGTGCGCTATCTGGCCCGGCGGCGCGAGCTGGGCGCCTTCCACGCCCAGCGGAGGCTGCTGGGCGGCGCCGGTATCGGCACGTTCCTGGTGGAGGCCGGCGCCCCGGCCTCCCTGACCTCGGCCGGTGAACTCGCCGCGGCCGCCGGGGCCCGCGCCTACGAGATCGTCCGGCTCGAACCGCTCGCCGAGCAGGTCGCCGACACCTCCGGCAGCGTCGCGGCCTTCCTCGGCTACACCGCCGAGGCCCTCTACTCCGCCGCCCAGCACGCCACCGCCTTCGCGTCCGGCGCGGCCTTCTGCGACGGGCGGGCCCCGGAGGCGGGCGAGGTCCGGCGGGCCGCCGACCGCTGGCTGCGCGGCCGCCGCCCCGGGGACCGGCTCGCGGAGCCCGCGCTCGTCCGGCACCTGCTGTGGAGCGCGGTGGCGACCGGCCTGCCGGTGCAGCTGCACTGCGCCGATCCGCAGCCGCTGGCGCCCTTCCTGCGGGCCACCGCCGGGCTCGGCTGCGATCTGGTACTGCTGCCGGCGGCCCCGTACCACCGGCGGGCCGCCCGGTTCGCCGCCGTGCACGCCCACGTCTACGCGGACGCCGGCCCGTTCCCGGAGGAGACGCTGGCCCGGGCGCCGTTCGGCAAGCTGCTGTTCTCCTCGGGCGCGCGCGGCCTGCCGGAGCTGTACGTGGCCGCCGCGCGGCTGTTCGCCCGGGGCCTGGCGCGCGTGGTGGGGGAGTGGACCGCCGAGGGGCTGTGCGGCGCCGCGGACGGGCGGCGGATCACCGAGCTGGTCGGCTCGGGGACCGCGCGCCGGGTCTACCGGCTGGCGGCCGGGGCGAGCTGACCGTCCGCCACCTCGCCGGCGTCCGCCGGGGCCGGGTCGTCCACCGGGAGCGGACCGCGGTCGCGCAGCGACAGGCTGACCCGCAGCACGACGATCCACACCAGGGTCGAGCCCAGCATGTGGAGCCCGACGACGACCTCCGGCAGGCCGGTGAAGTACTGGATGTAGCCGATGACGCCCTGGAAGGCGAGGCACCCGAGGAGCTCCAGCGCCGCCCGGCGCGGCAGGGCCGGGGCCTTGACCGCGCGCAGCACGAACCACAGGGCCACGCTCAGGCCGACCACGATGTAGACGAAGTCGACGTGGAGCTGGGTGACCTCCTGCCAGTTCAGCGGGATGCGGTGCACCTCGTGCGCGTCGCCGGCGTGCGGGCCGGTGCCGGTGACGACCGTGCCGATGACGGTCAGCGCGCCGGTCGCCACGACCAGCAGCCAGGCCAGCTGGCGGATGGGCCGGGCGACCACGTCGCGCGGCTCCTCGTCGCCCTCCTTGGCCCGCTGCCAGCCCAGTACGGAGACCGTGAGCAGGGCCGTGGTCAGCAGGAAGTGGGCGGCGACGAGGTAGGGGTTCAGGCCGGTCAGCACGACGATGCCGCCCCAGACCGCGTTCCCCATGACGATCCAGAACTGCGCCCAGCCGAGCCGGGTGAGCGAGCGGCGGCGGGGGGCGCGGGCCCGGGCGGCGATGATGAACAGCCCGATGAACGCGCACAGGACGTACGTCAGCAGGCGGTTGCCGAACTCGATGAGGCCGTGGACGCCCATCTCGGCGGTCGGGGTGAGGCTGCCCGGTGTGCAGCGGGGCCACGACGAGCAGCCCAGGCCGGATTCGGTCAGCCGGACCGCGCCGCCGGTCACGACGATGATCACGGCCATCACCACGGTGGCGAACGCCGCCCGCTCGATGAAGCGCGCGGACGGCTGCCAGCGGCGGGCGATCAGCTCAAGGGGGTTCAGCGTGTTCGGCACGTGAGACATCGTAGGCCGCGGCTTGTGCGTGTTTTCACGAGGGGGGCCCGATGTGCCGCGCGCCGCGGGTGGCCCGGGGTTACTCCCAGCGGAAGAACTTCGCGGCGGCGCCCAGGCCCAGGACGGCCCAGACGGCCAGGATGCCGAGGTCCGCCCAGGGCAGCCCGGCACCGTGCGCCAGGACCGTGCGCAGCCCGTCGGACAGCGCGGAGATCGGCAGGAACTGGAGCACCTGCTGGGCCGCGGCCGGGAACTTCGCCAGCGGCACGATCACCCCGCCGCCGACCAGCAGCAGCAGGAAGACCAGGTTGGCGGCGGCGAGGGTGGCCTCGGCCTTGAGGGTGCCGGCCATCAGCAGCCCCAGCCCGGAGAACGCGGCGGTGCCCAGGACCAGCAGCAGGGCCACCGTGAGGGGGTTGCCGTGCGGCGACCAGCCCAGCGCGAGCGCGACCACGGTGAGCAGCGCGATCTGGAGGACCTCGGTGACCAGCACCGCGCACGTCTTGGCGGTCATCAGGCCCCAGCGCGGCAGCGGCGAGACGGCCAGCCGCTTCAGCACGCCGTAGCGCCGCTCGAAGCCGGTGGCGATGGCCTGCCCGGTGAACGCCGTGGACATCACGGCCAGCCCCAGCACGCCGGGCGCGAGGAAGTCCACCGGTTCCCCGGCGCCGGTGTCGATGATCCGGACGGTGGAGAACAGCACCAGCAGCAGGGTCGGGATGACGACGGTGAGCAGCAGCTGCTCGCCGTTGCGCAGCAGCATCCTGGTCTCCAGGGCGGCCTGCGCGCGGATCATCCGGGGCAGCGGGGCCGCCCCGGGACGCGGGGTGAACGTACCGGTACCGGTCGCGGTGGTCATGCGCGCAGCTCCTTGCCGGTCAGTTCCAGGAAGACGTCCTCCAGGGTGTGCCGTTCGACGGCTATCGCGTCGGGCATGACGCCGTTCTGGGCGCACCAGGAGGTGACGGTGGCCAGCAGCTGGGGATCGATCCGGCCCTGGACGCGGTAGGTGCCGGCGGTGAGCTCGGCGGCCGCGCTGTCGGCGGGCAGCGCCTTCAGCAGCGAGGCGACGTCCAGGCCCGGGCGGCCGGAGAAGCGCAGGCTGTTCTCGGCGCCCCCCTTGCACAGCTCCTCGGGGCTGCCCTGGGTGACGACCCGGCCGCCGTCGATGATCGCGACGTCGTCGGCGAGCTGCTCGGCCTCGTCCATGAAGTGGGTGGTCAGCACCACGCTGACGCCGTCGGTGCGCAGCTCCCGGACGAGGTCCCAGGTGGCGCGCCGGGCCTGCGGGTCCAGGCCGGCGGTCGGCTCGTCCAGGAAGACCAGCTCGGGACGGCCGACCACGGCCATCGCCAGGGCGAGCCGCTGCTGCTGGCCGCCGGACAGCCGCCGGTAGGGCGTCCGCCCGCAGCTGCCCAGGCCGAGCCGCTCGATCAGCGGCTCCACGTCCAGGGGGTGGGCGTGCAGGGTGGCGGTGTGCCGCAGCATCTCCTCCGCGCGGGCGCCCGCGTAGATGCCACCCGATTGGAGCATCACGCCGATCCGGGGCCGCAGGGCGGCGGCGTCGGCGACCGGGTCCAGGCCGAGGACGCGGACCCGTCCGGCGTCCGGGCGGCGGTAGCCCTCGCAGATCTCGACGGTGGTGGTCTTGCCGGCGCCGTTGGGGCCGAGGACGGCGGTCACGCTGCCGCGGGCGACGGTGAGGTCGAGCCCGTCCACGGCGGTCTTGGCCCCGTAGCGCTTGACCAGGCCGGTGACCTCGACGGCGGGCTCACGGCCGGGCGATCGGGGGGCGTCCCCCGGGGAGGTGCTGGGCATGCCGGGCAGTCTACGGAGCGGGCCGGGGGCGGCGGGAGCGGGGGACCGGACGGTCCGCGGGACGGTGCCGGCGGCGGGGGCCGCGGCGATTCCGGAGCGTCACCACTCACCGCGGAATTAGGTAACCCTTAGTGATCGAGGCCACCTGTCCGTGATCCGGACGAGGGTTGAATCGCTCCGGCGAATTACGCAACAATGGCGTTGTGAAAAACGTGAGCGAGGAACGGAACAGGCCAGCGGCCCGGCAGCCCGCCGGCCCCGCCGCCTCCGCGCCTGCGCACGACGAGCAGCGCGGCACCCGCAACCGCGTCGCCCGCTCCATTCTCGACCACGGTCCGTCCACCGCGGCCGAGCTGGCGCTCCGGCTGGAGCTGACGCAGGCCGCGGTCCGCCGCCACTTGGACGCGCTGGTCGCCGAGGGCGTCGTGGAGCCCCGCGAGAAGCGCGTCTACGGCGCCCGCGGGCGCGGCCGGCCGGCCAAGGCGTTCGCCCTCACCGACTGCGGCCGCGACGCCTTCGACCAGGCGTACGACGACCTCGCCGCCGACGCCCTGCGCTGGATCGCGCGGAGCGCGGGCGGCGGCGCCGAGGGCGAGGCGGCGGTCGCCGCGTTCGCCCGGGCCCGGCTCGCCGCCCAGGCCGAGGGGTACCGCGAGGCGGTCGAGAGCGCCGACCCGGAGGCCCGCACCGAGGCCCTGGCGAAGGCGTTGACCGCGGACGGGTACGCTGCTACGGCGCGCAGCGCCCCCAACCCCCAGCTCGGTGAACAGCTCTGCCAGCACCACTGCCCGGTCGTCCACGTCGCCGAGCAGTACCCGCAGTTCTGCGAGGCGGAGACCGAGGTCTTCTCCCGCTTGCTCGGGACCCACGTACAGCGCCTTGCCACCATCGCCCACGGCGACGGGGTGTGCACGACCTTCGTCCCGAAGGCCGGCGCCGGCAAGGCCGCCCACCGCACCGGTGGGCGCACCCCACAGACCACCACAGCATCTGCAAGCACGGCCGGGAGGAACCCCGCATGACGCTCCCCACGGAGACTGCTCACCCTGAGCTCGAGGGCCTGGGCAAGTACGAATACGGCTGGGCCGACTCCGACGTGGCCGGCGCTTCGGCGAAGCGCGGTCTCTCCGAGGACGTCGTCCGCGACATCTCGGCGAAGAAGAACGAGCCGGAGTGGATGCTCAAGCTGCGCCTCAAGGGGCTGAAGCTGTTCGACAAGAAGCCCATGCCCACCTGGGGCTCGGACCTGTCGGGCATCGACTTCGACAACATCAAGTACTTCGTCCGCTCCACCGAGCAGCAGGCCGCCTCCTGGGAGGAGCTGCCCGAGGACATCAAGAACACCTACGACAAGCTGGGCATCCCCGAGGCGGAGAAGCAGCGCCTGGTCGCCGGTGTCGCCGCGCAGTACGAGTCCGAGGTCGTGTACCACCAGATCCGCGAGGACCTGGAGAAGCAGGGCGTCATCTTCCTGGACACCGACACCGCGCTCAAGGAGCACCCGGAGCTCTTCCAGGAGTACTTCGGCACGGTCATCCCCGTCGGTGACAACAAGTTCGCGTCGCTGAACACCGCGGTCTGGTCCGGCGGCTCGTTCATCTACGTGCCCAAGGGCGTCCACGTGGACATCCCGCTCCAGGCGTACTTCCGGATCAACACCGAGAACATGGGCCAGTTCGAGCGGACGCTGATCATCGTCGACGAGGACGCCTACGTCCACTACGTCGAGGGCTGCACCGCGCCGATCTACAAGTCCGACTCGCTGCACTCCGCGGTCGTCGAGATCATCGTCAAGAAGGGCGGCCGCTGCCGCTACACGACGATCCAGAACTGGTCGAACAACGTCTACAACCTGGTCACCAAGCGCGCCGTCGCCTACGAGGGCGCGACCATGGAGTGGGTCGACGGCAACCTCGGCTCCAAGGTCACCATGAAGTACCCGGCGGTGTACCTCATGGGCGAGCACGCCAAGGGCGAGACCCTGTCCATCGCCTTCGCGGGCGAGGGCCAGCACCAGGACGCCGGCTCCAAGATGGTCCACATGGCGCCGAACACCTCCTCCAACATCGTCTCCAAGTCGGTGGCGCGGGGCGGCGGCCGGACCTCCTACCGCGGTCTGGTCGAGATCGGCGAGGGCGCCGCGGGCTCGAAGTCCAACGTGCTCTGCGACGCGCTGCTGGTGGACACCATCTCCCGCTCGGACACCTACCCCTACGTGGACGTCCGTGAGGACGACGTGTCCATGGGCCACGAGGCGACGGTCTCCAAGGTCAGCGAGGACCAGCTCTTCTACCTGATGGCGCGCGGCCTGTCCGAGGACGAGGCGATGGCGATGATCGTGCGCGGCTTCGTCGAGCCGATCGCCCGCGAGCTGCCGATGGAGTACGCGCTGGAGCTCAACCGGCTGATCGAGCTGCAGATGGAAGGCGCGGTCGGCTGACCGGCCCCACGCAGCGACCGACTCCCTGAAGAACCAGAAAGCGAGCTAGACGACAGCCATGGCTGAGGCTCAGAACAACCCGGCGACCATCCCCCTGGGGTCCACGACCGCCGGTTCCGTCGCGGTGGCCGCGGAGTCCACCGTCGCCACCCGGATGAGCGCCCCGCCGTCCTACGACGTGGCGGACTTCCCGGTGCCGCACGGCCGCGAGGAGGAGTGGCGGTTCACGCCGCTCGCCCGGCTCAAGGGCCTGCACGACGGCAGCGCCGCGGCCGGCGGTCCCGACCTGAAGGTCGACATCTCCGCACCCGAGGGCGTCACCCACGAGCTGGTCGACCGCACCGACCCGCGGGTCGGCAAGGCCGGCAAGCCGGTGGACCGGATCGCCGCCCAGGCGTACAGCGCCTTCGAGAAGGCGTCGGTGGTCTCCGTCCCCAAGGAGACGGTGCTGGCCGAGCCGATCCGGATCCGGGTGCACGGCGAGGGCGGCACCGCCTTCGGCCACCAGGTGATCGAGCTGGGCGCGTTCGCCGAGGCCGTCGTGGTCATCGACCACACCGGCTCCGGGGTGCTCGCCGCCAACGTCGACTACCTCCTCGGCGACGGCGCCAAGCTGACCGTGGTCTCCGTCCAGGACTGGGACGACGACGCCGTCCACTGCGGCCAGCACAACGCCCTGATCGGCCGGGACGCCTCCTTCAAGTCCGTGGTCGTCACCTTCGGCGGCGACCTGGTCCGCCTCCACCCGCGGATCGACTACGCGGGCCCCGGCGGTGAGGCCGAGCTGTACGGCCTGTACTTCACCGAGGCCGGCCAGCACCAGGAGCACCGCCTCTTCGTCGACCACGACACCCCCAACTGCCGTTCGCACGTGACCTACAAGGGCGCGCTACAGGGCCAGGACGCGCACGCGGTCTGGATCGGCGACGTGCTCATCCAGGCGGCGGCCACCGGCACCGACACCTACGAGCTCAACCGCAACCTCGTCCTCACCGACGGCGCGCGGGTCGACTCGGTGCCCAACCTGGAGATCGAGACCGGCGAGATCGTCGGCGCCGGCCACGCCTCGGCGACCGGCCGGTTCGACGACGAGCAGCTCTTCTACCTGATGGCGCGCGGCATCCCGGCCGACGAGGCGCGCCGCCTGGTGGTCCGCGGCTTCTTCGCCGAGCTGGTCCAGCAGATCGGGCTGCCGGACGTCGAGGAGCGCCTGATGAGCAAGGTCGAGGCCGAGCTGGAAGCGGCCGCGGCATGAGCTACGTACGCGTGGCCGCGCTGAGCGAGCTGGCGGAGGACACCCCCAAGCGGGTGGAGATCGACGGCACGCCGGTCTCGCTGGTGCGTACCGAGGGCGAGGTGTTCGCGATCAACGACATCTGCTCGCACGCGAACGTCTCGCTGTCCGAGGGCGAGGTCGAGGACTGCTCGATCGAGTGCTGGCTGCACGGTTCCAGTTTCGACCTGCGCACCGGCAAGCCGTCCGGCCTCCCCGCGACGCGCCCCGTCCCCGTTTACCCCGTCAAGATCGAAGGAGACGGCCCAGATGCGTCTGTGCTCGTCTCCGTCACCCAGGAGTCCTGAGTCACCCATGGCAACGCTTGAGATCCACGACCTGCACGTCTCCGTCGAGGCCGAGAACGGTCCGCGCGAGATCCTGAAGGGCGTCGACCTGACCGTGAAGCAGGGCGAGACGCACGCCATCATGGGCCCCAACGGCTCCGGCAAGTCGACCCTCGCCTACTCCCTCGCGGGTCACCCCAAGTACACGATCACCGGCGGCACCGTCACCCTCGACGGCGAGGACGTCCTGGAGATGTCCGTCGACGAGCGCGCCCGGGCCGGCGTCTTCCTCGCCATGCAGTACCCGGTCGAGGTCCCCGGCGTCTCGGTCTCCAACTTCCTGCGCACCTCCGCCACCGCCATCCGCGGTGAGGCCCCCAAGCTGCGGACCTGGGTCAAGGAGGTCAAGGAGGCCATGGAGCGCCTCCAGATGGACCCGGCGTTCGCCGAGCGCAACGTCAACGAGGGCTTCTCCGGCGGTGAGAAGAAGCGCCACGAGATCCTCCAGCTGGAGCTGCTCAAGCCGAAGATCGCGATCCTGGACGAGACCGACTCCGGCCTCGACGTCGACGCGCTGCGCATCGTCTCCGAGGGCGTCAACCGCGTCCGCGAGACCGGCCAGGTCGGCACCCTGCTGATCACCCACTACACGCGCATCCTCCGCTACATCAAGCCCGACCACGTCCACGTCTTCGCCAACGGCAAGATCGCCGAGTCCGGCGGCCCCGAGCTGGCGGACAAGCTGGAGGCCGAGGGCTACGAGGCGTACGTGAAGGGGGGCACGAGCGCGTGACACAGCTGCCGGGCCTCCTCGACACCGAGGCGATCCGCAAGGACTTCCCCGTCCTGGACCGCCTGGTCCACGACGGCAAGAAGATCGTGTACCTGGACAACGCGGCGACCTCCCAGAAGCCGCGCCAGGTCCTCGACGCCCTGAGCGCCTACTACGAACGCCACAACGCCAACGTCCACCGGGGCGTGCATGTGCTCGCCGAGGAGGCCACGGCGCTGTACGAAGGCGCCCGCGACAAGGTCGCCGCCTTCATCAACGCGCCGAGCCGCGACGAGGTGATCTTCACCAAGAACGCCTCCGAGTCGCTCAACCTCGTCGCCAACATGCTCGGCTGGGCCGATGAGCCCTACCGCGTGGACCGCGACACCGAGATCGTCATCACGGAGATGGAGCACCACTCCAACATCGTCCCGTGGCAGCTGCTCTCGCAGCGCACCGGCGCGAAGCTGAAGTGGTTCGGTCTCACCGAGGACGGCCGGCTGGACCTCTCGACCATCGAGGAGGTCATCACCGAGCGCACCAAGGTGGTGTCCTTCACCCTGGTGTCCAACCTCCTGGGCACCGTCAACCCGGTCGAGACGATCATCCGGCGGGCCCAGGAAGTCGGTGCGCTGGTGTGCATCGACGCCTCCCAGGCCGCCCCGCACATGGTCCTGGACGTCCAGGCGCTCCAGGCCGACTTCGTGGCCTTCACCGGCCACAAGATGTGCGGTCCGACCGGTATCGGTGTGCTGTGGGGCCGCCAGGAGCTGCTGGAGGACCTCCCGCCGTTCCTCGGCGGCGGCGAGATGATCGAGACCGTCTCGATGCACTCCTCCACCTACGCCCCGGCGCCGCACAAGTTCGAGGCCGGTACGCCCCCGATCGCCCAGGCCGTCGGCCTCGGCGCGGCGGTGGACTACCTCTCCTCGATCGGGATGGCGAACATCGCCGCCCACGAGCACGCGATCACCGAGTACGCCGTCAAGCGGCTGCTGGAGGTCCCCGACCTGAAGATCATCGGCCCGAGCACGGCCGAGGACCGCGGGGCGACGATCTCCTTCACGCTCGGCGACATCCACCCGCACGACGTGGGCCAGGTGCTGGACGAGCAGGGCATCGCGGTCCGGGTGGGTCACCACTGCGCGCGCCCGGTCTGCCTGCGCTACGGAATTCCCGCGACCACGCGAGCGTCGTTCTATCTGTACTCCACCCCGGCGGAGGTCGACACCCTCGTCGAGGGCCTGGAGCACGTCCGCAACTTTTTCGGTTAATTGGGCACCGCGGATGAGGACGAGGACTGACTGAGCCGTGAAGCTGGATTCCATGTACCAGGACGTCATCCTGGACCACTACAAGCACCCGCACGGGCGCGGTCTTCGGGACGGCGACGCCGAGGTGCACCACGTGAACCCCACCTGTGGCGACGAGATCACCCTGCGCGTGCGCCTGAACGGCGCGACGATCGAGGACGTGTCGTACGAGGGCCAGGGCTGCTCCATCAGCCAGGCCAGCGCGTCGGTCCTCAACGACCTCCTGGTCGGCAAGGAGCTCGGCGAGGCGCAGAAGATCCAGGAGACGTTCCTGGAGCTGATGCAGTCCAAGGGCCAGGTGGAGCCGGATGACGCCATGGAGGAGGTGCTGGAGGACGCGGTGGCGTTCGCCGGCGTCTCCAAGTACCCGGCGCGTGTGAAGTGCGCCCTGCTCAGCTGGATGGCCTGGAAGGACGCCACGGCCAAGGCCCTTTCCCAGGAGGCGAAGACCGCATGACCGACACCCCGACCACCACCAAGCCGGCCTCCGAGGAGGAGGTCCGCGAGGCGCTGTACGACGTCGTCGACCCCGAGCTGGGCATCGACGTCGTCAACCTCGGGCTGGTCTACGGCATTCACGTCGACGACGCCAACATCGCCACCATCGACATGACGCTGACCTCGGCGGCCTGTCCGCTGACCGACGTCATCGAGGACCAGGCGAAGTCCGCCACGGACGGCATCGTCAACGAACTCAAGATCAACTGGGTCTGGATGCCGCCGTGGGGCCCGGACAAGATCACCGACGACGGGCGCGAGCAGCTGCGCGCGCTGGGCTTCAACGTCTGAGCGACCCGGCGCCCCGGGCGCTCACCGGCCGTGCCCGCCAGGACCGACTCCTGGCGGGCACGGCCTTTTCTCGTCCGCATGCCTCCGCCGCGTGCTCGCCCTTCGTTGTGTACGCCCGTACGCATCGTTTGTGTACGCTCGTACGCATCTGATGCCGCGCCGCTACGACCCCGGGCGGCGCCAGCGGATCATCGACGCGGCGATCACCGTGGTCGGCGAGCGGGGCATCGCCGGGCTCAGCCACCGCGCGGTGGCGGCCGCCGCGGACGTACCCCTGGGCTCCACCACGTACCACTTCGCCGGCCTCGACGACCTGCTGGTCGCCGCGCTGCGGCAGGTCAACGCGGGCTGGCTGGCGGACTTCGCGCGCTGGGTGGACGGCCTCGACCCGGCCGCGCCGCTCGCCGACGAGGTGGCCCGCCTGGTCGCGGCGACGCTCGCCGGGGACCGCTCCCGGGTGACGCTGGAGTACGAGCTGTACCTCGCCGCGCTGCGGCACGAGGCGGTACGGCCGATCGCCGCCGCGTGCCTGGACGAGATGGCCGACCGGCTCGGCCGGCGGATCGGCGACCTGGCCACCGCGCGGGCCGTGGTGGCCTTCCTCGACGGGCTGCTGCTCCAGTACCTGCTGACCGGCCGCCCGTTCCGGCCGGCCGCGCTGCGCGACGGGCTGGCCGGGGTGCTGGGCGCCCCCCGCTGACCGGCCGCGGCGGCCGGTGCGCCCGGTGCGCCCGGTGCGGACGTACGAGCCGGCGGGCCCGGCGGGCGGCCCGGATCGTGCGACCGTACGGGCCGGGACCGATCGCTGAGACCGGTTCGCCTCCGCGGGCCGGCTCCGGTTAGGTTTCCAGCATGACCGATGCTGCAACTCCCCGTACGACCGGCGCCGTCGCCGCCGGGCTCGCCACCGTCGCCTCCGACGGCACCGTTCTCGACACCTGGTTCCCCGCGCCCGAGCTGACCGCCGAGCCCGGCCCGGCCGGCACCGAGCGGCTGGACGACGACCGTGCCGCCGGGCTGCTGGGTGCCGCCGCCCTCAAGGCCATCGGCCCCGACCCGGTCCGCGGTGTGGAGGTCGTGGCCGTGCGCACGGTCATCGCCTCCCTGGACGACAAGCCGTTGGACGCGCACGACGCCTACCTGCGCCTCCACCTGCTCAGCCACCGGCTGGTCAAGCCGCACGGCCAGAACCTCGACGGCATCTTCGGCCTGCTGGCCAACGTCGCCTGGACCTCGCTGGGCCCGGTCCCCGTCGACCAGCTGGAGACCGCCCGGCTCAACGCCCGCGCCGAGGGCCTGCACCTCCAGGTCACCAGCGTCGACAAGTTCCCGCGGATGACCGACTACGTGGCGCCCGCCGGCGTGCGGATCGCCGACGCCGACCGGGTACGGCTGGGCGCGCACCTCGCGGCCGGCACCACGGTCATGCACGAGGGCTTCGTCAACTTCAACGCCGGCACGCTGGGCACCTCGATGATCGAGGGCCGGATCAGCGCCGGTGTGGTGATCGGCGACGGCTCCGACATCGGCGGCGGCGCCTCCACCATGGGCACCCTCTCCGGCGGCGGCAAGCAGATCATCTCCATCGGCGAGCGCTGCCTGCTGGGCGCCGAGTCCGGTATCGGCATCGCGCTGGGCGACGAGTGCGTGGTCGAGGCCGGCCTGTACGTGACCGCGGGCACCCGGGTCACCCTGCCGGACGGCCAGATCGTCAAGGCGCTGGAACTGTCCGGCGCCGACAACATCCTCTTCCGCCGCAACTCCACCACCGGCACCGTCGAGGCCCGCCCGAACAAGGCGGTCTGGGGCGGCCTGAACGAGATCCTGCACAGCCACAACTGAGCCGTGCGGAGCGCCCGTCCGCGGCCCGGTGGGAATCCCGCCGGGCCGCCGGCGTTCGCCGATAGGGTGGCCGGCATGCGTGATCTTGTGGTGGGGCTGGGGTATCTGGGCAGGGGTGTGCGGTGGGCGGGACGGCACGGGCGGTGGTGGGGGTTCGGACTGATCCCCGCGCTGATCGCGCTGGTGCTGTACGCGGGCGCGCTGGTCGCGCTGGTCCTGGGGGCCGGTGACCTCGCGGCCTGGGCGACGCCGTTCGCCGACGGCTGGGGCTCCCCCTGGCAGGGGCTGCTGCGCGGGGTGTTCGTGGCGCTGCTGCTGGCCGGCGGGCTGACCCTGTCGGTGCTGACCTTCACCGCGGTCACCCTGCTGATCGGCGACCCGTTCTACGAGTCGCTGGCGGAGCAGGTCGAGGAGAGCGAGGGCGGCGGCCCGGCCGGCCCGGACCGGCCGCTGTGGCGGGAGATCGCCGTCGGGCTGCGGGACATGGTCCATGTACTGCTGCGCGCCGCCGGTTTCGGGGTGCTGCTGTTCCTGCTGGGCTTCCTGCCGTTCGTCGGGCAGACCGTGGTCCCGGCGATCGGCTTCTGCGTCTCCGGTTTCTTCCTCACCGTGGAGCTGACCACGGTGGCGATGCAGCGCCGGGAGGTCCCGGTGCGGGAGCGGCTGCGGATGCTGCGCGGCCGGCCGGGGCTGGCGATCGGCTTCGGGACGCCGCTGGTGCTGCTGTTCCTGATCCCGCTGGCGTCGGTGGTGCTGATGCCGGGGGCGGTCGCCGGCGCCACGCTGCTGGTGCGCGACCTGGTACCGGCCGGGCCGGACGCAGCCCCGGACGCGTCGGCCGCCGCCGGCCCCGGCGACGGGTCCGACGGCCGGGCGGTGCCCACCGCCTGGTGACCGGGCCGGGCGGCGGCGCCCGGACGGACGGCGGCGGCCGCCGCACCCCAGGGGTGCGGCGGCCGCCCGGGCAGCGGAACGACTGCCCTGCCCGCGTCAGTCAGCCTTGCGCGCCCGCGGCTTCAGGTCCTGGGTCCGCTCCGCGGCGGACTCCTCCGACTGCGGCCGGTGCTGGTCGGAGCGCCGCTCGGCGGCCCGGTCCTGCTTGCCCGACTTACGGTTCTGCGACTTCGGCATCATGACTCCCTTTGTCTCGCCGAATGGGTGCTTACCAGCCCAGTACCGCACCCCCGGACGCGAACGGCGCCCGGGGGTGGGCCGGTGGAGTGACCCCGCGGTCACCTCGGGTGAGGCGAAGGGGAGAAGCCGCGGTGTCAGGGCTTGAGCCGCAGCACCTGCGGGTCGTGGTCGCTGGTCTGGTCCGCGTACTCGGCGTTGATGTGCACGATGTCGTAGTCCGCGCCGGCCAGCGCCTTGCTGGTGAGCAGGTGGTCCAGCACCTGCGAGTTGCCCTGGTAGACGTAGCTGTAGCGCTCGCCCGCGGGCAGCCTGGTGACCTGGTCGGTGAGCACGCCGCCGCCGGTCAGGGTCTTCAGCGCGGGTGAGAACTGGTAGTCGTTGAGGTCCCCGGCCACCACGACCCGGGCCTTGGGCTCCTTGGCCAGCAGCTCCTTGACGAAGGTGTTGACCAGCTTCGCCTGGGCGGTGCGCTGGGTCTCCGAGGTCCGGGCCGGCGGCTGGAAGCGGCTGTCCAGGCCCTGGTCGCCGCCCTTGGAGTTGAAGTGGTTGGCGATCACGAACACCCGGCTGCCGGGCTTGCTCCTCAGCGCGAACTCACCGACCAGCGGCTTGCGGCTGGACTTCCACGCCGGGTCGGCGGGCGCGATCCGGCCCGGCGAGGCGGACAGCCCGGCCCGGCCGTGGTCGTCGACGACCTTCACCGGCGTGGTCGCGTCGCCGCCCTTGACGTCGGTGAACGCCACCCGCTGCGGGTTGTAGAGGAACGCCGTCCGGATGTTGCCGCCCGGCTGGCCGCCGTCCTGGTCGTTCTGCGGGTCGATCGACCGCCACGCGTACCCCGGGCCGCCGGCCGCCGCGATGGCGTCGGTGAGCTTCTTGAGCGTGACGCCGGCGGTGACGGTGCCGTCGTCCTTGGCGCCGCTGTCGTCCTGGACCTCCTCCAGGGCCACCACGTCGGGGGCGGCGAGGTGGTGCACCAGGCCCTTCGCCAGCCGGTCGAACTTGGCCTGCGGGTTGTCCGGGGCGAGGTTCTCGACGTTGTAGGTGGCCACCGCCAGTTCGCCGGCGGTCTGCTTGCGGGTGACCTCCGGGGCCGGGGTGTGGGCGGCGAGCGCACCCAGTTCGGTGGCCTGGAGGGTGTAGCCGCCGAAGTTGTCGTAGTCCAGCGGGCCGGCGGTGGTGCCGGAGAGCCGGTCGCCGACGTTGGCCACCGGGAACGGCCGCTGGGAGAAGGGGATCAGCGACTGGACCTTGACCCGGCCGCCGTTGGGGTCGGCGTAGGAGCCATAGTACGTGCCGCCGCGGGCGGTGCGGTGGTGGCCGGGGGTGGCGGTCACCCACAGCTCGTGGTGGGTGTTGGTGGGGCCGGTCACCGGGGTGTCGGCGACCGAGACCCGCATGCCCTCCAGCGACTCGAAGCGGTCGAGGGCGTACGCGGCCGGCTCCAGGGTGCGCGACTCGATGCTGCCGCCGCCCGCGTCGGGGGCGTAACGCGCCGGTATCGAGGCGGGGTTGAGCTTGACCGGGGCCGGCAGCGGCCGGCCGGACGCGGTGGTCCGCCAGGTGGCGCCGGTGAGCTCGGTGACCGACTGGCCGCCGGCGTCCTTGCCGCCCGGGTAGTACTCGGTGACCGTGCCGCTGACGGTGACCGCGTCGCCGACCGCGACCTTCGGGGTCTCCTTGCCGGTGAAGACGAAGATCGCCTCGCTGGTCGCCGGGTCGTTGTCCGGCTGCGGGTCCTGCACCCAGAAGCCGCGCGACGAGCCGAACGCCCGGACCGCGGTGACGGTGCCGGGGACGTCGCCGACCTGCTTTCCGGCCAGCGGGGATATCCGGGTTCTGCCCTGTATGTCATGTATCCGGGTGCCGGCCGCCGAGGCGGACTGCACGCTGAGCAGTCCGCCGGCGAGTGCCGCGCAGACCACCGTGCCGAGGACGGCCGGCCTGCGGAGCGTACGACGGGATGGCATCGATGCCTCCGGGGGAGAGGGGGGTAGGAGTGTGGCGGAGCGGGACCGGCGCTCGCTACGCGCGTCAATCTCTTGTGCGCGCAAGGGAGTTGTCAAGGTTCTCCGGGTGGACGGGAGCGTACGGGAGGGTGAACCGCCCGAGATGGGGAGAATTCCGTCTACGCTTGGGCGGCGCACTCCCCAGCCATCGCTGGGAGGCCCCCCAGCCGCCGTCCGTCCGAGGAGCTGAGCCAGATGTCCGCAGACCGCCCCACCATGCCGCCGGTGCGGCTGCATCCCGAAGCGGAGCTGGCCCGCGCCGCGCTGAGCGCCCCGCTGCTGGCCCGCGCCGCCCGGCTGGCCCGCTGGGCCGAGGGCGGCGTACCGGTCGGGGCCGGCGGTGAGCTGGTGGAGAAGTCCCTGGCCGCCGCCACCGAGCACCTGGGCCTGGCCGCGGACGAGGACGGCCCCGCCTACACCGCCGAGGCGTGGCAGCTGGCCGTGGACACCGGACTGGTGGAGATCGCCGAGGACGGCGCGGCCGACGGCGGCGCGGACCTCCCGGACGACGCCGTGGTCGGCACCGCCACCCCCGGCGAGGAGCTGTCCCTGCTCACCTCCGGCAGCCCGCAGGACGTCCTGGAGATCTGGCTGGGCGGGATGGAGACGGTGCTCGCCGACGCGGTCGCCCCGGACCTCTCCGAGATCGCCGAGCAGCTCGCCGACGGCGGCGAACTGGATCTGGACGCGCTGGACTGGAACCCCGAGGAGGAGGCCGAGCTGCTCGACGGCATCCTCGGCAACCTCTACCTCCTCAGCGCCCTCAACGAGGTCCCCGGCCAGGACGTCCCGCTGCCCGCGCTGGCCGCCTCCATGATCATCCCGGAGGACATGGACGAGCCCACCGACGCCGTGCTCGAAGAGGTCTCCGAGGCGATGATGCGGCTCGACGACCAGTTCCGGGTGCTGGAGCCGATCGGGCTGGTCGCCTACCGGCCGGTCGACGAGGCGCTCATCGAGGAGCTGGACGAGGACGGGGAGACGGTCAGCCCGGCGGAGCCGCTGGCGGACGAGGACGTGGCCCGCTACGGCATGGTCCGGCTCACCCCGCTCGGGGTCTGGGCGGTCCGCACCCGGATGCTGGACGCCGGGGTGGACGCGCCGGCCGTCGGCGACCTCGCGGACAAGGGCGCCGACGTCCTCCTGGAGGCGGTGCCCGACTACCCCGAGGCGATGGCCCAGGCCGAGTCCGAGCAGTGGCTCGCCGCCCGTGCGCCGCTCGACGCCGCCCGGGACCTGCTGGCGGCGGCCCGCGGCGACGACCCGCGCGGCCCGCTGCGCCGGCTGGCGGCCCAGCAGGCCCTGTCGCTGGTCGCCGCGGAGGCCGAGCCGGCCCTGCGCGAGGTGCTCGACGACCGGCACCTGGGCGGGCTGGCCCGGGTCTGGCTCGCCGAGCGCGGGCTGCCCGGCATCCCCGAGCCGTCCCAGGAGATGGTCTTCTGGCTGACCGTGGACACCATCGCCGCCCAGCTCGGCGGCGCCGACGAGGAGGCCGCCGCCGAACTCCGCGAGCTGATCGAGGGCCTGACCGCGCAGCACAGCGGGTTCTTCGACGCGGTGTGGCGGGTGGACCACCCGGCGGCCGCGGACGTGCTGGAGGCGATGGGGCGGCTGCACCCGGACCGGAAGGCCGCCAAGGAGGCCCGCAAGGCCGCCTTCAAGGCCCGCTCCCGGCAGTCCGCCTGAGGCCGGGGGCCCCGGCGGCGCACCGGCGGCCCGGCGGGCCGACGGATCAGTCCGCCGGGGCCGACGCGGTGATCAAGTAGTAGTCGAGCAGCCCGGTCTGATAGGCCGTCAGGTATTGCCGGGGCCACTTGTCGCGGAGTTCGGGGCGCTGTTCCATGTAGCGGTCGTAGCACTCCCAGACGCCGTCGCCGATCGGGGTCACCGCGACGTCCCGCAGCCCGGCCGCGCCGAAGGCGGCGGCCACGTCGTCCACCAGGTGCGGGACGTCCAGCCCGTCGGCGTACGGGGGCAGCAGCTCGGGCAGCACCCGGACCGCGTCCGGGACCCGGGCGAAGAACGTGGTCAGCGCGAACAGCCCGCCCGGGCGCAGCACCCGGACCGCCTCCCGGGCGAAGCCGGGCAGGTCGCGGAAGTGCTGGGCGGCCTCGACCGAGTAGACGAAGTCGGCGCAGCCGTCCGGCAGCGGCATCCGCTGGGCCGGACCGAGGACGAACTCCAGCCGGCGCGGTCCGGCGCCCTCGCTCAGCAGCGCGGCGTTGGCCTCCAGGGCGCGGGCGATCTGGTCCGGGTGCGCGTCCAGCCCGATCACCGACCGGAAGTCGAACTCCTTCAGTGCCAGCGCGCAGCCCAGTCCGCGCCCGCAGCCGACCTCCAGGGCGGTGCGGCCGCGCGGGCGGTCGCAGGTGTCCAGGACCAGCCGGTAGAGGTCCTGCTCGCTGCGGATCCGGTCGTCCTCGGTCAGCGGGCGGTCCGCGGGCTCGGGCAGCCACGCCCAGTAGCCGAAGTTGATGAAGCCGCCGGCGAACGCGGGGACGGTGCCGAGGTCCTCCGCGCCGTAGGTGGCGGCGACCCGCTCCGGAAGGTCCGGGCGGGCTGCGCCGTCCGGGTGGCCGGGGCGGTCGGGCCGGCCGGGACCGCCGGCCGGGGGCGGCTGCTGGGGCATCGGACGCTCCTCGTCGTCGAGCCGTGGGGGAGGGGGCCGAGGGGGCGGAATCGGGATCCTGGGCGCGGGCGGGCGTTGAGGGGAGGTGAGCTCGCAGATACGGACACCTCAATTCTCGATCCTGGACCGCTCCCGCACCAGGGAGGGGCACCCGCCCGCGGCGGCGCTGCGGGACACCGTCGAGCCGGCCCGGCACGCGTGGGGGCACCTCCCATGCCCTTAAGGCATGGGGAGGCCGGGCTACCACCGCTTCTGGGTCTCCGAGCACCACGGGGTGCCCGGGGTCGCCGGCTCCGCGCCGACCGTGCTGGCCGCCGCCGAGGGCTTCGGGGCGCAGCCGGCGGAGCTGCTGGGCTATTTCACGGGGACCCGGACGGCCCATCCGCAGGTGCACGCCCGGCCCGCCGAGGGGCTGGCGGTGCCCGCGTTCGTGCCGGCGACCGGGGCGGGCGCCGAGGTGGCGGCGCGGGTCGGGCTGGCGCTGGTCATCGGCGACTTCCGGGACCCGGCGAAGCTGCTGGCGGCGGTCGACGGCTACCGCGCCGCGTTCCGTCCGTCCGCGCTCTGGCCGCGGCCGTACGTGGTGATCTCCGGGACGGTGGCGGTGGCCGGTTCGCAGGAGGCGGCGCGGCACCTGCTCGTCCCGGAGGCGCGGGCGCTGGCGTACGCGCGGACGCACGGGGTCTTCCCGCCGCTGCGGCCGGCGGCGGACGGTGCGGCCGCCGGGGACGGGATGTCCGCGCGCGAGCGGGGGTGCTGCGAGGAGGCGCTGCGCGGGCACGTCCACGGTACGGAGGAGCAGGTCGCCGCGGCGCTGGCGGAGCTGATCGGGGCGAGCGCCGCGGACGAGGTGCTGGTGACCACCAGCAGCTACGACCGGGCGACGCTGCGGGAGTCCTTCGAGCGGCCGGCCCGGGTGGCCGGACTGCCCCGGCGGGTGACCGGCCGGGGCCGGGGCCGTACGGGTGCCGGGGCGGGGGCCAGACCATCCAGGGAGCTGACGCCGGACGGGCAGCGGGAACCGGTGCCTGGAGGGTGGGCCGCAGTCCGGGAACCGTGAGTGTCCCGCCTGGGGGACGGGCGGCCAGGGCGTACCCGGTGTCCGGGGCGTCTCACACGCGGGTCAGGTGGGTGTGGCCGTCCCCGGGGTTCTCCCGCTGGCCCGCGGCGCAAGGTAGCGGGACGATCACGTGCCCGCCGGGGTGGCGGCCTGCTCGTGGTGTGCGCGGAGCATCCGCATGACGACGCCGCCGGACCTCTCGACCGGGGGGCACCATGCGGTGGCCTACCGGCCTTCACGCACCGCTCACCGGACAGGGCGCTTCCCGACCCGCCCTGCCCCCACCGGGGTCCACCCGCGTCCGTGGCCTGAAACGGTGTGCGGCCGCCTCCCGTAGGGTGAGCCGAACAGGCGGGCCCGGAACGTTCGTTGCCGAGGAAGGAACCCAGGAGCCGATGGAGCCGAGCGATCTCGTATGGTATGACGCGGTCGGCCTCGCGAGTCTTGTCTCAGCGGGCACGGTGAGCGCCGTCGAGGTGGTGGCCGCTCATCTCGACCGGATCGAGGCGGTCGCGGACCGGGTGAACGCCTTCGTGACCGTGCTCGGTGAGCAGGCTCTGCACGCCGCGGCGCGACCGGCCGGCGGCCCGCTCAGCGGAGTCCCCTTCACGGTCAAGGACTCCTTCGACACCGCAGGGGTCCCCACCACCTGGGGGTCGAGGCTCTTCGCCGACCGGGTGCCCGACACCGATGCCACTGCGGTGGCTCGCCTTCGGCGGGCCGGCGGCATCCTGCTGGCCAAGACAAACCTGCCGGAGATGTCCTACTGGACCGAGACGGACAACCGCCTGACCGGCAGGTCCCTGAACCCCTACGACCCCCGGCGCACTCCCGGGGGCTCCAGCGGCGGTGAGTCGGCGGCCATCGCGAGCGGGCTCTCGCCGCTCGGCATCGGGAGCGACGTCGCCATCTCCGTGCGCGGGCCCGCCGCCGACACGGGGATCGCCTCGATCAAACCCACCCACGGCAGGTTGCCGATGACCGGCCACTTTCCCGCCGTGCCGCGCCGCTGGTGGCACGCCGGCCCCATGGCCCGCAGCGTGCGCGATCTGCGCTTGGCGCTCTCCCTCATGGAAGGGCCCGATGGCAGCGACCCCTACGCCGTGGCGCTGCCCGCCGCAGACCGCACCCACGGCAGGGGCCGGCTGCGCATCGGCTGGACCGCCGCGGCGTTCGGCGCGGTCGATCAACAGGTCGCCGCTACGGTCGCCGCGGCGGCCACGGCGCTGGCCGAGTTCGGGCACGACGTCCGGGAGAGCGAGCTTCCATGGCTCGCCGAGCGGGACTGCACCCTGCTGTCGGCGACGTTGTTTCCCGCAGAGATACGGCCCGCCCTGCGCGCCGTCACCTCTGGCCGCGAGACGGAAGTGCACCCGGTCATCGCGGCCACGCTGGAGTCCGCCGAGGTTCCGCTGGCCGACTACGTCGCTGCCGAACACGAGGTGGAGCAACTGCGCACGCGATTCGCCGCCTGGTTCGCTGAGCACGACGTCCTGCTGTGCCCCGTAACGCCCTTTCCCGCGCCGCCTCATGGCCGCAGCCGCCTCGAAGTGGACGGTGTCTCCCTGCCGGCACGCGCGGTGATGCGCGCGACCGTACCGTTCAACCTGACTGGTCTGCCCGCCGTCGCGCTCCCCTTCGGTGCCACGGACGACGGCCTGCCGCTCGGCGTCCAACTGGTCAGCCGATGGTGGGCCGAGGCCCTCCTCCTCGACCTCGCGGAGCGCCTGGAGGAGGTCAGCCCCGTCCGCGGCCGCCGACCCGCCTTCTGACGGAGAGATCGTTTCTCCTGTTGTTCCGTCCCGGACCGAGCAGGGCTTGCCTCACCGAGAGGGTGACCCGTTCGGCATCGCTGAGCCGCGGCTCGATGCCGGCCTCGGGCCGCCAGGGCGCCAGATGCGGCGACTCCTCCAGCAAGTCGTCGGATGTCACCCGGAGTGCGGTCGCGAGGGAGTCCAGATCCGGCGCCACCACCGGTCTTCGGGCTCCCTCGCTTCATCTCATGCGTGCCAGCAAGCCCTTGGCACCGATCAGCTAGAGGGCGGCGGCCGCGGGCTTGACCAGGCCGCGGACCGTGCGGGCGTCGACGAAATCGCCCATCGCGGTCATCTCCCACTCGCCGGAGTACTGCCGGATCAGCTTGGCCATCAGCACGCCGGTGCGCGGCTCGGCGCCGGTGAGGTCGAAGCGGACCAGCTCCTCGCCGGTCTGCGCGTCGGTGAGCCGGCAGTAGGCGTGGGCGACGTCGGAGAACTTCTGGCCGGAGAAGGAGTTGACCGTGAAGACCAGGCCGGTGACCTCCGGCGGGATGCCGCCGAGGTGGACGGTGATCACCTCGTCGTCGCCGTCGCCGGCGCCGGTGAGGTTGTCGCCGGAGTGCTGGATCGCGCCGCCGAGGATCAGCAGCTTGCCGAAGTAGCAGCTGTCGACCTTGTTGCGGTCGGGGCCGTAGGCGATCACGGAGGCGTCCAGATCGATGCCGCGGCCGCGGCGGGCGGGCTCCCAGCCCAGGCCCATCCGGACCGTGCCGAGCAGCGGGCGGCCGCCCTTGACCAGCGAGACGGTCTCGTTCTTCCGGAGGCTGACCCGGCCCTTGTCGAGGTTGACCTTCCCGGTGGCGGGCGGCGGGGCCACCGGCGCCGGGGCACCGGTCGGCGGCCCCCACTGACCGGGCGGAACGGGGGCCGGGGGAGCGGGCGGGGCCGGGGGCGGCGGAGGTGTCTGCGCCGCGGGCGGCTGCGGGGCGGCCTGGGGCGCGGCGGGTGCCGGGGCCGGGTCCTCCACCGTCACGCCGAAGTCGGTGGCGATCCCGGCGAGGCCGTTGGCGTACCCCTGGCCGACCGCGCGGACCTTCCAGCCGCCGCCCCGGCGGTAGAGCTCCACGACCACCAGCGCGGTCTCCGGGCCCAGCCGCGGCGGGGTGAAGGTGGCCAGCACCCCGCCGGTGTCCGCGTCGCGGACCGTGCCGGTCGGCTCGGTGCCGGCGAAGGTCGTGCCTGGCGCGTCCAGGCTCGCGGTGACCACGACCTTGTCGATGTCCGCGGGCACCGCGGCGGTGTCGACCGTGATGGTGTCCCCGCCGTCCGCCGCGCTGTGGCGCACCCCCGGGCCCGCGGGCTGGTTGTAGAACACGAAGTCGTCGTCGGAGCGCACCGTGCCGCCGGCGGTCAGCAGCAGGCCCGACACGTCCAGCCGGACGGGCGCGGTGACGGTCACCGCGACCCGCGCGGCGGGGAGCGGGAGGTTCGAGCCAGGAGTCATTGCGGTCATGACACGCCTAACGGCCGACGGGGGGAGGCGGTTCCCCGCGGCGCCCGCCCCGGTTCCCGGCCGGGGCGGGCCTCACGGACGGTCAGGGGCGGCTCAGCGGCGGGCCCGGGAGTTGCCGAAGAGCAGCCGGTAGGCGATCAGCAGCACCAGCGCGCCGGCCACCGCGGCGATCCACATCGCCGGGTCGTAGAAGTCCTTCGGGATCGGCCGGTGCAGGAAGCGGGTGGAGAGCCAGCCGCCGATGAAGGAGCCGGCGATCCCGATCAGGGTGGTGCCGACGAGGCCGCCCGGGTCCCGGCCCGGCAGCAGGACCTTCGCGATGACGCCCGCGATCAGGCCCAGGACGAGCCAGCTGACGATACCCATGTGCGTTACCTCGTTCCCGCGTGGTGTGCCGCGCCCGCCCCGGTGTGGTGCGCCGGTGCGGTCCGGTGCCGGGCGGGCGGTGTGCCCTCAAGGACGCCGCGGACCGGGGGCGGGGTTCCGTCCGGGGCGGAACGCTCCGCCGGGGCGGGCGCGGCCGGGGGCCGCCGGACCGGGTGCTGCGCCCTGTGCGGCGGCGGGCAGCGCGGGGGCGGGCAGCGCGGTGGCGTACGGCCCGAAGGCCGTTCCGCGGGCGGGGTGGCCGAGGCGCGGTCCGGTTCGTCCGGCTCCCTGCCCGCGGGCGGGCCGCCGGGTGCCGCCCGGTCCCCGGCCGCGGTTCACCCCGTTGGCCCGGGTGCCGCGCGGGGTGCGCTGCGGGCGCTGAAGCGGTCGGCCGGCGGGCGTGCCCAGGGCACCGGCGCGGAGCGTCCCGCGGCCGTCTCCCGGCTGCCGGTCAGGTGCGCGAAGACCACCACGTTGCCCAGGTATTCCCGGCGGCTCCGGCTGAAGCCGCCCCCGCAGGTGATCAGCCGGAGTTCGGGGCGGCGGGCCTCGCCGTAGACCTTCTCGTCGGGGAAGTCCCACGCCTCGTAGACCTCCACCGCGTCCACGGTGAACACCGCGGTGCGGCCGTCCGCACGCGGGATCCGCACGGTGCTGCCCCTCTTCAGGGCGCCCAGGCGGTAGAAGACCGCGGGCCCGGCGCGGGTGTCCACGTGCCCGGCGACCAGCGCGGTGCCGGCGGCGCCCGGCGGGGTGCCCGCCGCGTACCAGCCGGCCAGATTGCGGTTCCCGGCCGGGGGCGGGGCGAGGCTGCCGTCCGCGGCCAGCCCCAGCCGGGTCAGCGGGGCGTCGATGTGCAGCGACGGCACCACCACCCGCAGGGGTTCCGCCCCGGGGAGCGGCGGGACCGCCGGGGCGGCCCGCGGACCCGCGCCCGGCGGCCGGCCGGTGAAGCCCTGGGCGGCGGACGGCTGGGGTGGCGCGGTGCCGTCCCGGCTGCCCTGGGCGACCAGCCACGCCCCGGCGCCGCACGCGGCGGCGCTCAGGGCCGCCACCAGCGCCCCGGCCAGCCGCGCCCGGCGCTCCCGGGGCCGCCGGGGCGCACCGGCCGGCCGGGCGCGCTCCCGGGTCAGTACCGGCCGCCGGCCCGGCGCCGGCGGACCAGCCAGACCCCGCCCGCCACCGCGACGGCCAGCACCCCGGCGCCCGCGGCGATCTGCTGGGTGTTCGGGCCGTCCTCGCTGGTGGAGCCCTCACCGGTCTTCATCCTGCCCTTGGGCGGCATGGTGGGGCCGGTGGAGCCGTGGGACATTCCCGGGTGCTCCTTGCCCGGCATGGCCGGACCGGGCGTGGCGGAGGGCGACATGCCCGGTCCCATCCCGCTCCGGCCGCTCGGGCTCATGCTCGTGCCCGGGCTCATCATCCCCGGGGACGCGGAGGCGCTGTCGGCGACGACCCGGACCGTGCCGGTGATGTCCTTGCCGTCGGCGCACTTCCCGCCGATCCCGTAATTGCCGGGTTTGGTACCGGGTTTGACGGTCAGCCGGGCGGTCAGCGAGCGCTTGGCGGTGTCCGGGGTGAAGGTGATCTTCCCCCCGCCCAGGGTGCCGGTGTCGACGCTCGCCGTGCGCCCGAAGCCGCAGCCGGTGGTGGACAGGGACACCGTGGAGCCGGGCGCGGCCGTGCCGGGCGAGACCTCGATCGAACCGAAGTCCCCGGCGTACGCCGCGGTGGCGGACAGGCCGAGCGCGGCGGTGGACAGCACGGCACCGGTGAGCAGTCGCGTGGAACGCATGGGAACAACCTCCGCGAAGCGCGGACGTGGCGCACGTGCGCCACAGGAAGTCGGTGGAGTTCCGCGCCTCCTCCCACGAGATAAGCGCCCGGGGGCCGGGCGGTCCTGCTGGCCTACGGTGATCGGGTGAGCGGCGCCGCCCCGGTGCGCCGCCCGGGCCCGGCCTCACCCCGGCCGGACGAACCCGCACTCGTACGCGGCGATCACCGCCTGGGTCCGGTCCCGCACCCCGAGCTTGGCCAGCACCCCCGCGACATGCGTCTTGACGGTGGCCGGGCCGACGCCCAGCCGCTCGGCGATCTCGGCGTTGGTCAGCCCGGCCGTCATCAGCCGCAGCACCGCGCCCTCCCGCTCCGAGAGCCGCTCCCGCAGCTTCCGCGCCGCCTCGCCGGCCGCCCGCTCCCCGGCGTACCGGGCGGCCAGCGCCCGCACCGCGGCCGGGAACAGCAGCGAATCGGTGCCCGCCACCAGCCGCACCGCCTGCACCAGCTCCTCCGCCCGGGCCCGCTTGAGCAGGAAGCCGCTGGCACCGGCGCGCAGCGCGTCGTAGACGTAGGAGTCGTTCTCGAAGGTGGTGACGACCAGGACGCGCGGCGGGTCCGGGGTGCCGGCGAGGATCCGCTCGGTGGCCCGGATCCCGTCGATACCGGGCATCCGGACATCCATCAGCACCACGTCCGGGCGCAGCGCGCGGACCATCGGGACCGCCTCGGCGCCGTCCGACGCCTCGCCGACCACCTCCATGTCGGGCTCCGCGCCCAGGATGACGCCGAGCGCGCCGCGCACCATCCGCTCGTCGTCGGCGAGCACGATCCGGATCACCGCGCGCCCCCGTCCGCCCCGGCGCCGGCCACCGGCAGCCGGGCGGTCAGCCGCCAGCGGCCGTCCGCGGCGCCGGCCGACGCCGCGCCGCCCAGCAGCCGGGCCCGTTCGGCGATCCCGGGCAGCCCGCGCCCGCCGCCGGCCCGTTGCGCCCGGGCGGCCCCCGCCCCGGCCACCGCATTGACGATCAGCAATTCCAACTCCCCCTCCGCCAGCCCCGCGCGCACGGTCACCGGGACCGGCCCGGCGTGCCGCAGGGCGTTGCTCAGCCCTTCCTGGACGATGCGGTACGCCTCCCGGGAGACCACCGGCGGCACCGCCGCGAGGTCCCCGGACAGCTCCGCGGTGACCTCGACGCCCGCCGCGCGGGTCCGGTCCAGCAGCGCCGCCAGCCCGTCCAGGGTGGGGGCGGGCGCGGCCGGGCCGGTCTCGTGCTCCTCGCGCAACAGGCCCAGTACGGCGTCGAGTTCGGCGACCGCCTCGCGGGTGGTGTCCTCGATGGCGGCCAGCGCCTGCCGGGCGAACTCCGGATCGCGGTCCAGGACGCGGCGGGCCGCCCCGGCCTGGAGGGTGACCGCGCTCAGCGCGTGGCCCACCGCGTCGTGCAGTTCGCGGGCCAGCCGGTTGCGGGCGGCGAGTTCGGCCGCCCGGCGCTCGGCGGCGGCCAGCCGGTCGGCGGGCGTGGGGCCCAGCAGCGCCGGCGCCCAGCGGGCCAGCAGCGCCCCGGAGCCCCACGCGGTGCCCAGCAGCAGCGCCAGCAGTGCCACGCCGATGAGCGGTGCGAGCACCCCGGCGAGCGAGGTCGGCCACCGCAGCCCGGGCAGCTCCGCGCCGAACGGCACCGCCAGCAGCATGGCCGCGGCCGGCGGCGCGCTCAGCGTCATCCCGCTGACGATCCCGCCGGCCAGCAGATGCGCGGTGAACCACAGGGCGCTGCGCCGCCGGGCGGCCCAGGACACGGCCGGCCCGTCCGCCAGCCGGTCGGCGGGCACCGCGCACAGCGCCCGGACCGCCGCCGCCTCCAGCGGCCGCAGCAGCGGGAACACCAGCCCGGCCAGCGCGGCCAGCGGCAGCGCGCAGCCGAACGCGGCGAACTGCCAGCCGGCCTCGCGCAGCGGGTCCGCACCGTCCACCAGGAGCGGCAGGGCCGCCGACACCAGCAGGTAGAACGGCATCAACAGCGCGCCGCCCAGCACCAGATGGGCCCAGCGCCGGGCCACCCGGCCCGCGGTCAGCCGCACCGCACGGCTCCCGGCGCGCCGGACGTCCCGTCCGCGGCGCCCCCGCGGACCGCGCCGCCCTCCTGGCCGGCGGTGTCGGCGGCGCGTGCGGTGAAGAAGTACGCGCCGGCGGCGGCCACCAGCATCCCCGTGATCATCTGCACAGCGTAGGTGAGGTTCATCAGCGGGGTGGGCAGCGAGGGGTCGCCGGCCGGGGCCGCCAGCGCGGTCAGCAGCAGCCAGCCGCCCCAGCCCGCCAGCGCCCCCGAGCCCACCCAGGCCCCGGCCAGCGGCACCAGCAGCGGCAGCCGCCCGCCCCGGCGCCGGGCCCCGCCGCCGTACCCCAGCAGCGCCACCGCGACCACCGTGACCAGGGCGAACAGTGCGAACCCGGCCGCCGTCAGCCGGTCGTCGAGGGTCCGCGCGGCCGCCCGCACCGCGGGCAGCCCGGCCGTACCGCCGGCCGCCCACAGCAGGTGCATCACCGCGGGCAGCACCGCCGGCACGGCCACCGCGCCCGCGACCAGCCGGCCCGCGGACCGGGCGGGGCCCTCCGGCAGCGCGGCCAGCGGCCCGCGCCACAGCCGCCCCCAGCGCTCCCGGGCGTACCGCACGAACAGCGCGCCCAGCGCCAGCGCCTGCACGAGGAAACCGGTGTAGACGACGGTCCACACCCACGGCGCGACCAGGGCCGCGTCCCCGCCGCCGCGCGCCGCCCCGGACCCGCCGGTGAACGCCCCGGCCAGCTCCTGGACGGGGAAGACCACCGCGATCGGCGCCAGCAGCCCGGTCGCGGCCCACACCGGCACCGCCAGCAGCCACCCCGGTACCCGCCGCCCCCACGCCCGGGTCAGCAGGAACGCCAGCACGATCACCGCGGCGTCCATCACCACGGTGAGCGCGTTGAACGCCATCAGGGTGCCGCCGTCCCCGCGCAGCGGACTGCGGGCCGGGATGCCGAGGTGGCCGCCGCCGAGCCAGACGGCCTTCAGGGCGAGGTAGGGCAGGCAGGCCGCGAGGGTCACGGCCCGCAGGACCGCCGCGGACAGGGGGGCCCGGCCGGTGCGGGGCGTCGTCGTCATGTCCGCCAGCCTGGCGCGCAAGCCGCCCGGCCCGCCTCCGCCCGCCCGGCGATCCGCCTCCGCCGCGCGGCGGAGGGCGGACCGCTTTGCGGACGGGGCGCGCTGCGCTCAGAGCCGCCGGGTGGCCAGCGCCAGCCGGTCCCGGGCGTCGAACAGCGCGTCCTTGATGGTCTGTTCGTGGGCCGGGGTGAGCCGGGCGGCCGGCACCGAGCAGCTGACCGCGTCCCGCGCCGGGGTGCGGTAGGGGATCGCGACGCCGAAGCAGCGCAGGCCGAGGGTGTTCTCCTCGCGGTCCACCGCGAAGCCCCGCTCGCGGACCGTGTGCAGCTCCTCGATCAGCCGCTCGCGGTCGGTGTGCGTGTGCACGGTCAGCGCGGTCAGCGCGGGCGGCAGCATCGCCCGCACCTGGTCGTCGGAGTACGTGGCCAGCAGCGCCTTGCCCAGCGCGGTGGAGTGCGCGGGCAGCCGGCGCCCGACCCGGGTGAACGGGCGCAGGTAGTGCTGCGACTGGCGGGTGGCGAGGTAGACGACGTCGGTGCCGTCGAGCCGGGCGAGGTGGATGGTCTCGGTGGTGTCGTCGGAGAGCCGGTCCAGGGCCGGCCGGGCGGCGGCCACCGCCTCGTCTCCGTCGAGGTACGCGGTGCCCACCAGCAGGGCGCGGACGCCGATGCCGTAGCGGGTGCCGGTGGCGTCGGTCTCCACCCAGCCGAGCTCGACCAGGGTGCGCAGCAGCATGTAGAGGCTGGACTTGGGGTAGCCGACGGCTTCCTGGACGGAGGCGAGGCTGTGCATCCCGGGGCTGCCCGCGAAGTACTCCAGCAACTCCACCGTCCGCACCGCGGACTTGACCTGCGCGCCACCCGTCCCGTCAGCCGACATCGCCCTTGACCCCTCCGTTCGGACCGCCATAGAGTCCCAGGAATTCATCATCCGGTACAGCGTTCAGCATAGAGAACGTCGTCCCGGGGGCGGCACGGTTCGCGCGGCCCCGACTCGCCCGGGAGGAGCGCAGGGTGACAGCGGCGGAAGCGGCACCGGCGGCAGTACCGGTCTGGAGCGCCGGACCCCGAACGGGGAAGCGACGGGCGCGGGTTGCGGCCCGGGACGCAGCCGGCGCGGCGCACCCGGCGGGGGCCGGCCGGTGACCGCCGCCGCCCGCCACCCGGCCCCGGAGGTGCGCCCCGCCACCCCCGCCGACCTGGAGCCGATCGCCGCCCTGCACACCGCCGCCCGCGCCGCCTACCTCCGCGGCCGGGTGCCGGACGCGCCCTTCGACACCGCCGCCGAACACGCCCGCTGCCGGGACACCTGGACGGGGGTGCTGCACCGCGCCGACACCCTCGCGCTGTGCGCGGTCCGCGGCGGCACCGTCATCGGCGCCGCCGCCTACCGCCACCGCGTCCGCGCCGCCGTCCAGCTCCACCAGCTGCACGTCGACCCGGCCCACTGGGGCACCGGCGCGGGCCGGGCGCTGCACGCCGCCTGCCTGCACGCCTGGCGCACCGCCGGCTGCTCCCGCGCGGTCCTCGACGTGCTCTGGCACAACCACCGCGCCCGCGCCTTCTACGCCCGGCTCGGCTGGCACCCCGACCCGGAGCGCCGCCCCGCCCCCGACGCCACCCACCTGGCGCTCACCCTGCCCCTGGATCCGCCGGCTCCCGCCGCGCCATGAGCTGGAGCCGCTCGGCGGTGCGCCCGTCCAGCGTGCGCACCGCCCCCCGGCGCTCCCGCAGCACCGTGAACCCCGCCGCCCGCACCAGCGCGCGCAGCCGCTCCGGCGGATGGTGCCGGAACACCCCGCCGTCCTCCGTCTCGAACACCCCGTACGTCCCGTACCGCTCGGCGAACCGCCCGTACCGCGCGCGGTTGAACGCGTCGTCCTGGAGCGGCACGTCGCTGAGGTACAGCACCCCGCCCGGCCGCACCACCCGCCCCAGCTCCCCGGTGATCGCCTCCTGGCCGGCGTTCTCCGGGACGCAGGTCAGCACCGCGAAGAGCAGCGCCGCGTCGAAGCTGCGGTCCGCGAACGGCAGCGGCAGCCCCGCCCAGCGCATCAGCGCCGCCTCCGGGTGCTCCCGCCGCCCCCGCGCGATCAGCGCCGCCGACCGGTCCACCCCGCGCACCGCGCGGTATCCCAGCCCGGCCAGCTCGGCGGTGAGCCGCCCGTACCCGCAGCCGTAGTCCAGCACCCGCGCGCTGCGCGGGACGAACTCCGCCAGCAGCTCCGCGTCCAGCGGATGGGTGAACGTCTTGGCGGCCCCGGTGGTCTCCCAGAAGCCGTCGGTCCCCTGCGGTGGTGGCATGCCCATAGCCGGACGGTACCCCCGCGGGCGGCCCCGCCCGCGGCGTTCCGCGACGACGTCCGGGGCGGCGGCGGGAATACCCGCGCGCCCCGCGCGGTTGCACCACCCCGTCACCGCGGCCGGCACCCGGCCGGCCGCCCCCGAGGAAAGCACAGCCCCCCCATGCGCGTCGAAATCTGGGCGGATATCGCCTGCCCCTGGTGTTACATCGGCAAGGCCCGGTTCGAGGCCGGGCTGGCGGCCTTCGCCCACCGGGCGGAGGTCGAGGTCGTCCACCGGTCCTTCGAGCTGGACCGGGACGCGCCGCCGGCGGCCGAGGTGCCGGTCCTGGAGATGCTCGCGGCCAAGTACGGGGTCAGCCGCGCGCAGGCGGAGGCGATGGAGGCCAAGGTGGCCGAGGCGGCCGCCGGCGAGGGCCTGGCCTACCGCTCCGACCGGATCCACGGCAACACCTTCCACCTGCACCGGCTGCTGCACCTGGCCCGCGCCCACGGGGTGCAGGACGCCCTGCTCACCGCCCTCTACCGCGCCAACTTCGCCGAGGCCGCCCCGCTCGCCGACCCGGACGCGCTGTGCGCGCTGGCGGCCGGCGCGGGGGTGCCCGCGCAGGAGGCCGCGCGGGTGCTGGCCGACCCGGAGGCGTACGCCGCCGAGGTCCGGGCCGACGAGCGGGCCGCCGCGGAGCTGGGCGCCACCGGCGTCCCCTTCTTCGTGATCGACCGCCGGTACGGGGTCTCCGGCGCACAGCCCGCCGAGGTCTTCCGGCAGGCGCTGGAGCACGCCCGCGCCGAGTCCGCCGGCGCGGTCCCGGCCGCCGGGGACGCGGACACCTGCGGGGACGGCGGCTGCGCGATCTGACGGACCGGGCCGGACCGCGCCGGACCGCGCCGTGGACGGCGGGCGGGTGAGCGAGCACAGTGGGGGCATGCAGCGACCCACGGCACTGGGCGGCGGCGAGTTCGCGCCCGAGACGGTCTACCTGAACTCCGCGTCCTGCGGGCTCTTGCCCGCCCGGAGTGCCGCCGCGGTGCGCGAGGCCCTGGCGGAGTCGGCGTCGTACGGGACGATGGGCCGCGACTACTTCGGCCCCGCGGCCCGCGCGCGGCGGGCGTTCGCACGGCTGATGGGCGTGCCCGAGGAGCGGGTGGCGGTGGGCAGTTCGGTCGCCGTCCAGTCGGCGTTCGTCGCCGCCTCGCTGCCCGGGGACGGCGAAGTGCTGGTCGCCGAGGGCGACTTCAGCTCGCTGGTGAACCCGCTGGCGGCCCGGCCGGGCCGCCCGGTGCGGGCGGTGCCCCGGGAGGCGCTGGCCGACGCGGTGCGGCCCGGCACGGCCCTGGTCGCGGTGAGCGCGGTGCACGCGCTGGACGGCCGGATCGCCGACCTGGACGCGGTGCGGGAGGCGGCCCGGGCGCACGGGGCGCTGACGTACCTCGACATCACCCAGGCCGCGGGGTGGCTGCCGGTGCGCCTGGACGGCTTCGACTACGTGGTGTGCGGGGCGTTCAAGTGGCTGCTGTGCCCGCGCGGGACGACGTTCATGGTCTTCGGCGGCGAGCGGCCGGGCCCGGGATGGCCGGAGCCGGTGCACGCGGGATGGGTCGCGGGGGAGGACCCGGGGGAGTCGAACTACGGGGTGATCGGCCGGCCGGCGGCCACCGCCCGCCGGTACGACGAGCCGCACGCCCACTACTCCTACGTCGCCGCCGAGCGGTCCCTGGAGCTGCTGGCCGAGATCGGGGTGGACGCCGTGCACGCCCATGACGTGGCGCTGGCCGAGGAGTTCCGGGCCGGGCTGGTGGCCGCGGGGTTCGCGCCGCGGCCGGCGCCGGGGTCGGCGATCGTCGCCACGCCGGGCCTGGCGGACGCCGAACCGCGGCTGGCCCGGGCCGGGGTGCGGGTCGCGGTCCGGGGCGGACTGCTCCGGGCCGCGTTCCACCTCTACAACTCCGGGGCGGACGTCGCGCGGGCCCTGGAGCTGCTGGTCCCGTGACGGGCCGGTGCGGGCCGGGCGTTCCGTGCGTGACGGGCCGATTGCGGTGGGGTTTCCGCAGGCCAGGCGGGTGCGGGCGGGCCGGCGGCGGCTGATGTAATGGCCAATGGTGCAGCTCGGCCGCCGAGTTGACGCCCCGTGACCCCGACCGAGAGGCCGTCAGTGACCACCGCGTTCGACCCCGTAGAACTCGCCGGCATACCGCTCGCCAACCGCCTGGTGATGGCGCCGATGACCCGCAACCGCGCCACCGAGGACGGTGTCCCCACTCCGTCCATGGTCCGCTACTACACCCAGCGGGCCTCGGCCGGCCTGATCATCACCGAGGCCACCCAGACCGAGGTGGCCGGCCGCGGCTACCCGCTCACCCCCGGCCTGCACACCGCCGACCAGATCGCCGGCTGGCGCCGGGTGACCGACTCGGTGCACGCGGCCGGCGGCCGGATCTTCGCCCAGCTGTGGCACGGCGGGCGGATCGGCCACCCGGTGCTGCTGCCCGACGGGCTGGTGCCGGTCGGCCCGTCCGCGGTCCGGGCGGCCGGCCAGGGCTTCACCCAGCACGGCCCGACGGACTTCGTCACCCCGCGCGAGCTGACCGGCGAGGAGATCCGCGCGATCATCGACGGCTTCGCGGCCGCGGCCCGCAACGCCGTCGAGGCCGGCTTCGACGGTGTGGAGATCCACGGCGCCAACGGCTATCTGATCCACCAGTTCCTGGCGCCCAACGCCAATCTGCGCACCGACGAGTGGGGCGGCTCCGACGAGGCCCGGGCCCGGTTCGCGATCGAGGTGGTCGGCGCGGTCGCGGACGCGGTCGGCGCGTACCGCACCGGCCTGCGGCTCTCGCCCGGCAACCCGTTCAACGACATCGCCGAGCCCGAGCCGGAGGCCACCTACGGCGCGCTGGTCGACGCGGTCGCCCCGCTGGGCCTGGCCTACCTGCACACCTGCGACGTCCGCGACGGGGAGCTGCTGGCCCGGCTGCGGAAGCGGTTCGGCGGGACGTTCCTGCTCAACCCGGTCACCGACGGGCGGCCCACCGGCCCCGAGGAGCTGGCGCTGGTGGAGCAGGGCGAGGCCGATCTGCTCGCCTACGGCGCGCTGTTCATCGCCAACCCCGACCTGCCCCGCCGGCTGGCGGCCGGCGGCCCGTTCAACACCCCGGACCGGGCCAGCTTCTACGGCGGCGACGACCGGGGCTACGTGGACTACCCGGCACTCGACGCATAACTGACGAGCCGTCAGGAAAGGCCGGCGGGAGCCCGGTGCACGCGCGGCGGCCGCGCACCGTACGGAACGGTCCGCCGGCGGGTCGGCGCACCCCGGGGCGCGCCTCAGCCGACCGGGACGAACGGGGCCCGCGCGCCGATGTACTCCGGCCGCGGGACCGGCGCCGCGAACGGCTCCACCGCGGTGTTCTCCATGCTGTTGAAGACGATGAAGACATTGCTGCGCGGGTACGGCGTGATGTTGTCGCCGGAGCCGTGCATGGCGTTGCAGTCGAACCACGTCGCCGAGCCGGCCTTGCCGGTGAACAGCCGGATGCCGTGCTCGTCCGCCATCTTCGTCAGCGCCTCGTCCGACGGGGTGCCGGCGTCCTGCATCTGGAGGGACTTCTTGTAGTTGTCCTTCGGGGTGGCGCCCTCGCACCCGACGAAGTAGCGGTGCGACCCCGGCATGATCATCAGGCCGCCGTTGGTGTCGTAGTTCTCGGTCAGCGCGATCGAGACGGACACCGTGCGCATGCGGGGCAGGCCGTCCTCCGCGTGCCAGGTCTCGAAGTCCGAGTGCCAGTAGAAGCCGGAGGCACCGAAACCGGGCTTGACGTTGATCCGCGACTGGTGGACGTAGACGTCCGAGCCGAGGATCTGCCGGGCCCGGCCGACCACCCGGGGGTCGGAGACCAGCTTCGCGAACACGTCGCTGATCCGGTGCACCTCGAAGACCGAGCGGACGTCCTGCGACTTCGGCTCGACGATGGAGCGCGGGTCGGCGCGCATCTCCGGGTCGTGCACCAGCCGGTCCAGCTCGGCGCGGTACACCGCCACCTCCTCCGCGGTGAGCAGCTCCGGGATGGCGAAGAAGCCGTCGCGGTCGAAGTCGTTCAGCTCGGACGCGGAGAACGGGCCCTCCGCGCCGGGCTGCGACCACACCACCGGGTCCCTCCGCGGGGTGATCACCTCGGCGGTGCCACGGGTCGGGTACAGGTCGGCGGTGCGCTCGGGTGCGGTGGTCATGGTGGTGCCTTCCTCTCCTCTCGTACGGATCTGCTACGGCAGCGCGGTGACGCGGCGGGCCGGGCCCCCGCTCAGCTCACCCCGGCCCCGGCCCCGGCTTCGGGCTCGGGCTCGGTGAGCAGCGGGTAGACACCGTTCTCGTCGTGGTCCTCGCGGCCGGTGACCGGCGGGTTGAAGACGCACAGGCAGCGGAAGTCCTCCTTGATCCGCATGGTGTGCTTCTCGTGCCCGTCGAGCAGGTACATCACGCCGGGCGTGATGAGGTGCTTCTCGCCGGTCTCGTCGTTGGTCAGCTCCGCCACGCCCTCGACGCACACCACGGCCTCGATGTGGTTGGCGTACCACATGGAGGTCTCGGTGCCGGCGTAGAGGATGGTCTCGTGGAGCGAGAAGCCGACCCGCTCCTTGGCGAGCACGATGCGCTTGCTCTCCCACGTGCCGGTCTTGGCCTTGACGTGGCGGTCGGTGCCTTCGATGTCCTTGAACGAGCGGACGATCATGTGCGGGGGTTGCCTTTCTGTGGAACGGTGAGGACGCCGGACGACGGGAGCGGTCAGGCGCAGTCGCGGACCGCGCGGGCCAGGACCCGCAGGCCCTCGTCCAGCTCCTCGGGGGTGGTCGTCAGCGCCGGCAGCAGTTTGACGACCTCGCTCTCCGGGCCGGAGGTCTCGATGAGCAGACCCAGCTCGAAGGCGCGCTTGGCGATCTTGCCGGCGAGCGGTTTGTCGTTGCACTCCAGGCCCCACACCAGACCGCGGCCGCGGTACTCGGCGAAGGCGCCCGGGTGCTCCTCGACGATGGCCTTCAGATGCGATTCGACGATCTCGCCGCGGGCCAGCGTCTGCTTCTCCATCTGGCCGTCGGCCCAGTACGTGTCCAGGGCGGCGGCCGCGGTGACGAAGGCCGGGTTGTTGCCGCGGAAGGTGCCGTTGTGCTCGCCCGGCTCCCAGATGTCCAGCTCCGGCTTGAACAGGGTGAGCGCCATCGGCAGCCCGTAGCCGCTGATGGACTTGGAGACCGTCACGATGTCCGGCACGATGCCGGCCTCCTCGAAGGAGAAGAACGCGCCGGTGCGGCCGCAGCCCATCTGGATGTCGTCGACGATCAGCAGCATGTCCTGGCGCTCGCACAGGGCGGCCAGGGCGCGCAGCCACTCGGTGCGCGCGACGTTGATGCCGCCCTCGCCCTGGACGGTCTCCACGATCACCGCGGCGGGCTTGTTCAGACCCGAGCCCTGGTCCTCCAGCAGCCGCTCGAACCACAGGAAGTCCGGGACCTGGCCGTCGAGGTAGTTGTCGAACGGCATCGGGGTGCCGTGCACCAGCGGGATGCCGGCGCCGGCCCGCTTCATGGAGTTGCCGGTGACCGCCAGCGCGCCCAGCGACATGCCGTGGAAGGCGTTGGTGAAGGAGACGATCGACTCCCGGCCCTTGACCTTCCGGGCCAGCTTCAGCGCGGCCTCGACCGAGTTGGCGCCGGTCGGGCCCGGGAACATGACCTTGTAGGGCAGGTCGCGGGGCCGCAGGATGATGTTCTGGAACGACTCCAGGAAGGCCCGCTTGGCCGTGGTGGACATGTCCAGGCCGTGGGTGATGCCGTCCCGCTCGATGTAGTCGAGCAGGGCGCGTTTGAGGACCGGGTTGTTGTGGCCGTAGTTGAGCGACCCGGCGCCGGCGAAGAAGTCCAGGTAGGTGTGGCCGTCCTCGTCGGTCAGACGGCTGCCCTGCGCGCGGTCGAAGACGGTGGGCCAGCCACGGCAGTAGCTGCGCACCTCCGACTCGACGGTTTCGAAGACGCTCAGATCGGGCTGGGTGATGGTCACAGCATGCTCCTGGGAGATGAGTGCGAGGAGGGAGAAGTCTGGGGGCCGGGGACCGTCGGCGTGGTCCCGGTCAGCGCCCGGCGGTGGGCGGCGGGGCGAACGGGCCTATCAGGTGCAGGACCTCCGGCTCGTGGCCCTGCTCGGGGAAGAGCCCCGCGTCGAAGAGGACCTCGTGCGTGACCGGCACGGAGTGCCGCTCGGCGAAGGACGCGAACAGCCGGTTGGAGGCGGCGTTGCCGGGCGTGATGGTGGTCTCCACGCGACATATGCCCAGTTCGTCCCGGACGCGGGCGGTCAGTCCGTCCAGCAGGGCGGCGGCCAGGCCCCGTCCGCGGTGCCGCTCGTCGACGGCGATCTGCCAGACGACGAGGGTGTCCGGGCGGTCGGGGCGGACGTAGCCGGTGACGAAGGCGGCCGGCTCACCGGAGCCGTCGCGGGCCACGGCGGAGGTGGCGGCGAAGTCGCGGCACCACAGGAGGTAGCTGTAGGAGGAGTTCAGGTCCAGGGCCTTGGAGTCGCGGGCGATGCGCCAGATCGCGGACCCGTCCTCCACTCGGGGGGTATCGAGCTTGAAGCCCTCCGGCAATTGTCTGATATCGCTTCGGGCACCTGCATGGGCTGCTTGTGCGGCGGTCATGGAAATTAAATTTACCGAGGCGAAAAGCAAATTGCATCGCGGGCAGGGGTTACGTGAGAAGAAGTTTTGTGTTATCACGCGGGGGTGCGCGGGCGCGCGAATCGACGGCAAAAGATCCCGATTTGACCGGGAAGTTCGGGATGAAACGGACACGTTGTGTAGTCGGTCACAGATGGATAACGCTCTTGTGAAGCGCCTGAATAATGAGACTTGGCGCTAGCGAAATCTTGGCGTTTGAGCTGCGGGAAAGCGGGCATAAGAATACGGGAAGCTGCGCTTCTGAGGAATAGGGAATTCGCCGGTGGAAGGCGGCCGGAGCGGTCCCGCTAAAACCTCGCGCAAACTTCCGGACAAGCGCCGCCGAACGCCCCGTGAGAGATATCGGAAGTCCCGCAAGGGCATGCGCCGCGGACGCTGTGCCCAACCGCCCGGAAGCACCGCACGCGCGCCCCGGGTACCCGTGGCCGCCGCCCGCGCCGCCCGCATACAGTGCGTGCATGACGTCCATGAGCGAAGGTGCGGTGCTGCACCTCAAGGGGAGGGTCCTCGTCGGACCGGACGACGTCCGCGACGAGCTGTGGGTCATCGGCGGCCGGGTCACCTTCGAGCGCCCCGCCCTGGCACGCGATGCCAGGACGGTCGCCGGCTGGGTCCTGCCGGGCCTGGTCGACGCCCACTGCCACGTCGGCCTGGACGCGCACGGCCCCGTGGACGCCGTGACCAGCGAGAAGCAGGCGCTCACCGACCGCGACGCCGGCACCCTGCTGATCCGGGACGCCGGCTCCCCCTCGGACACCCGCTGGATCGACGACCGCCCCGACCTGCCGAAGATCATCCGGGCCGGCCGCCACATCGCCCGCACCAGGCGCTACATCCGCAACTACGCGCACGAGATCGAGCCGGCGGACCTGGTCGCCTACGTCGCGCAGGAGGCCCGCCGCGGCGACGGCTGGGTCAAGCTCGTCGGCGACTGGATCGACCGCTCCGCCGGGGACCTGGCCGCCTGCTGGCCGCCCGGCGAGGTGGCCGCCGCGATCGCCGAGGCGCACCGGCTCGGCGCCCGGGTCACCGCCCACTGCTTCGCCGAGGAGACCCTCGCCCCGCTGGTCGAGGCCGGGATCGACTGCATCGAGCACGCCACCGGGCTGACCGAGGACACCATCCCGCTCTTCGCCGAGCGGCAGGTGGCCATCGTCCCCACGCTCGTCAACATCGCGACGTTCCCGGACCTCGCGGCCGGCGGCGAGGAGAAGTTCCCGCGCTGGGCGGACCACATGCGCCGGCTGCACGCCCGCCGCTACGACACCGTCCGGGCCGCCTACGACGCCGGTGTCCCGATCTACGCGGGCACCGACGCCGGCGGTTCGCTGCCGCACGGGCTGGTCGCCGACGAGGTCGCCGAGCTGATGAAGGCCGGGCTGCCCGCCGAGGCGGCGCTGTCCGCGACGACCTGGGGCGCCCGCGAGTGGCTCGGCCGCCCCGGCCTCACCGAGGGCGCCCCGGCCGACCTGGTCGTCTACGAGGCGGATCCGCGCGCGGACGTCCGGGTGCTGGCGGCGCCGCGCCTGGTGGTGCTGCGCGGGCGGGTCGTCGGCTGACCCTCCGCACCGCCGGGGGGCGGGGGCCGCCGGGGCGCGGGCCCCGCACCCCGGCGGCTCCCGGTCCCGGCCGCCTCCCGAAGGGAAACCACCGTGCTCGACACCGGACTCGCGGGCCGCACCGTCCTGGTCACCGGCAGCGCCCACGGCATCGGCGCCGCCCTGGTCCGCGCCTGCCTCGCCGAGGGCGCCTTCGTCGCCGCGCTGGACATCGACGAGGCCGCCAACCGCGCCCTGGCCGAGCGGGCCGACCCCGGCGGCGCACGGATCCGGCCGGTGCGCGCCGACCTCTCCGACCCCGCCGCGATCGCCGCCGCGCACGACGAGGTCAGCGCCTGGCGGCCGGTCGACGTGCTGTTCAACAACGCCGCCCGGCCCCTGGCCCGTTCCCTGTGGGAGATCACCGCCGAGGAGTGGGACGAGGTCTTCGCAATCAACCTGCGGGCGGTCTTCCTGCTGACCCGCGCGGTCGCCGCCGGGATGCGCGAGCGCGGCTTCGGACGGATCGTCAACATGGCGTCGGTGGCCGGCCAGACGCCCCGCCCCACCGGCGCCGCCTACGGCAGCAGCAAGGCCGGGCTGATCGCGCTCACCCGGGTCTTCGCCGCCGAACTCGCCGCGTACGGCGTGACGGTGAACGCGGTCGCGCCCGCGATGACCGACACGCCGATGGTCCGCTCCGTCGGCCCGGAGGCGCTGGCCGCGCTCACCGCCCAGGTGCCGATGGGCCGGATCGCCACCCCGGAGGAGGTCGTCCGGGTCGCCCTCTTCCTGGCCTCCGCCGAGTCGTTCGTCACCGGCGCCACCTACGACGTCAACGGCGGCGCGCTGATGCGCTGAGGGGCCGGCGGGGGCCGGGCCCGGCGGCAGGTGTGGCGGAAAAGGAACCCTGTGACGCGCGAGTCGGAATCAATCGAATAAAGGCCCGGAAACCACCCTTTGGGGTGAACTCACCTCGCGTGGCTGCCCGTTCACCCGTTGTGCGGACACGATGTGCGGGTCGATGCCGTCGGCCCGCGTGATGTCCCCCATCGGCGCGGGTCGGCGGCGCCATCTCATCCGTGGGGGTTCCACACACGTGTCCACCAGTTCCGCCGGCACCACCGGCATGACCGGACGGATCGGCGCCGCCCTGGCCGCCGCCGTCCTGACGGCCGGTCCCGCCGTCGCCCTCGCCGCCGCACCCGCCGCGTACGCCACCGGCAACGACGGCCGGCCGCACGGCACTTCGGGAGCGGTGGTGCTGCGCACCGCCCTGGACGTCGGCCTGCTCGACAAGACCCTGGACGTCCCCGTCCGGGCCGTCCTCAACGAGGTCCACGCCCCGGCCTCCGCGCAGCGGACCGCGCTCACCGTCCGGCTGGACGGCATCGACGGCGGTCGCCCGGTCAGCCTGCTGCGCGCCGACGCCGCCACCGCCCGCGCCACCGCCGACGCGCACACCACCGAGGGCTACGCCAACCTCGTCCGGGCCACGGTCGGGCTGCCCGGCCTCCCGGGCACGCCCCTGGCGCACGTCCAGCAGGCCACCGCCCGGGCCGTGTGCACCCCAGGACAGCGGCCGCACGCCGAGGCCCAGGTGCTCGGCGACGTGGTGGTGCTGGGCCGGCGCGTCGCGCTGCGCGCGGGCGGCACCACCGAGGTCAAGGTCCCCGGTGTGGGCGACGTCCGGCTCGACCTCTCGCAGCACAGCACCAGCGCCGCGAGCGCCGCCGCCACCGCCCTCCGCCTCCGGGTCTCGGTCAACCCGCTCAAGCTCAACGTCGCGGAGGTGCACGGCGAGGTCACGCTCGTCCAGGCCACCTGCACCGCACCGCACGGCGGCACCCCGGCGCCGGGCACGCCCGCCCCGTCGCACCGGCCCGGCACCGGCGGGCAGACCGGCGGCACCCAGGTGAACGACCACGGCGGCGGCCCCCGCCCGGCCACCGAGCAGCACCTCGCCGAGACCGGCGGCAGCTCCGCCACGCCGTACCTCGCGGGCGGCGCCGCCCTGCTGGTCGCCGGCGGCGCCGGCGCCCTGGGCTACGCCCGCCACCGCCGCAACGCCGCGGGCGGCGGACGCGGCTGACGGTCCCACCGCTCCGGCCCGGGGTGTGCCGCGCGGACCGCACGGCACACCCCGGGCCCACGCGGGCTAGGGGGTGCCCGCCCCGGCCAGCACCTCCGCCAGGGCGGCCGCGAACCGGTCGGTGGTCGCCCGGTCCCGCACCGCCAGCCGGAGCCAGTCCGGGCCCAGACCGGGGAAGGTGTCGCCGCGGCGCACCGCGAAGCCCCGGGCCCGCAGCCCGGACCGCACCGCCGCGGCCCCGGGCAGCCGCACCAGCACGAACGGGCCCGCCGCCGGACCGGCCACCGCCACCTGCGGGAGGGCCTCCAGCCGGGCCAGCAGGTGGGCCCGGTCGGCGGCGATCTCCTCCGCCGCGGCGGCCGCCTCGGCCAGCGCCGCCGGCGTGCAGCACGCCTGTGCGGCGGCCAGCGCCGGACTGGAGACCGGCCACAGCGGCTGCGCCCGCTCCAGCGCCGCGATCGTCTCCTCCCCGGCCAGCACATAGCCGATCCGCAGCCCGGCCAGCCCCCACGTCTTGGTCAGGCTGCGCAGCACCACCAGCCCCGGCAGCTCACCGGCCCGCCCGGCCAGCGACTCCCGTTCCCCGGGCACCGCGTCCATGAACGCCTCGTCCACCACCAGCGTGCGGCCCGGCCGCGCCAGCGCCGCCACCGCACCCGACGGATGCAGCACCGAGGTGGGGTTGGTGGGGTTGCCGACGACCACCAGATCCGCGTCGTCCGGCACCGCCGCCGGATCCAGCCGGAAGCCGTCCCGCGCGTCCAGCAGCACCCGCCCGACCGCGTACCCGGCGTCCCGCAGCGCCGCCTCCGGCTCGGTGAACTGCGGGTGCACCACCACCGGCCGCCGGGCCCGGACCGCCCGCGCCAGCAGCACGAACGCCTCGGCCGCGCCCGCCGTCAGCAGCACCCGCCCGGCCGGCAGCCCGTGCCGGACGGCCACCGCCCGGCGCGCCGCCCGGCCGTCCGGATACGCGGCGAGCCCGTCCAGCGACGCGGCGATCTCGGCCTTGAGCCAGGCCGGGGGCGTCCCCGCCCGGACGTTGACCGCCAGGTCCGTCAGCTCCGCCGGATCCGCGTCGCGCACCTCGGCGTCCCCGTGGTGCCGCAGGTCCGGCTCCGGCACCCGCGACACCGTGCCCGCCCCGCTCACGCCCGCCCCCCGGCCGCCACGGGCTCCGCCACCGACCGGTAGCGCTCCCAGACCACCTCGGCCAGCTCCGGCGCCGCCCCGACCGGCTCCGCGACCAGCACCTCGGCATCCGGGTGCGCCGCCGCCCAGCCCTCGGCCTGCATCCGCAGCCGGTCCAGCAGATCGCCGGCGAAGAAGAAGTACGGCAGCACCACCGTCCGGACCGGCCCCGCCGCACCGGGTGCCGCGGCGGCCAGCACCCGGCACCGGTCCAGCCCGGCCGGCACGTCCGGCGCCGCCAGCGTCACGAACGCGGTCTCCACCCCGGCGAAGCCACGCCCCTCCCACAACAGCCGCGCCGCCCGGGCCACTTCGGCGTTCGCGTACGGGTCGGCCGCACCCCGGCCGGTCAGCAGCACGGTGGTCCGCGCCCGGTCCCCGGGCCGCCGGGCACCCCCGCCCAGCGCCTCGTCCAGCCGCCGCTCCAGCACCGCCAGCAGCCGCGGGTCCGGGCCCGGTTCGGGCGCGCAGACCGCGGTCAGTCCCGGGTGCGCCGCGGCCGCCGCGGCCAGCGCGTCCGGCAGGGGCTGCGGTATCGGCCCGGTCGGCGCGAGCAGCAGCCCCACCGCGACCAGCCGGTCCGCGCCCCGCGCGGCCAGTTCGGCGACCGCGCCGGCCAGCGGCAGCGGCGACTGCGCGGTGCCGAAGAAGCCGCCGGCGACGGGCACGTCGGGGTGCCGGTCGGCGAGCCGGCGCACCAGCGCGCGCACCGCGTCCGCGGCCCCTTCGTGGCGGGTGCCGTGACCGGCGATGAGCAGTGCGGGAGGGGAGGTCACGATGTCTCCTGAGGAACGGTGGTGTCACGGCCGGCGGCCGGGCCGCCGGCCTCCGCCGCCCGCCGCGGGGCCGCGCCGGAGCGCGGCGGGCCCGGGGGAGGGCACGACGATAGCGGCACCCGCCGCGGGGAGTCCGGGCGCGCCCGCCGTACCGGAGGTAAGGGCCGTGGCGCCCCACCTGTCCCGGTCCGCGGGGGCCGCCAGGGCACATGTCGCCGCGCCCGGCCGCCCGGCCGGTGCGGAGACCCGCTTCCCGGCCACCAGGCGGGCGCCGGGCCCGGCCGCCAGCAGCGCGGCCGCCTCGGCGACGCTCGGGGTGCCCACCGCGGCCCGGGCGGCGGCGGACGGCGCCGGGACCCGCACGGCCGCCAGCGCACCGGCCGGGTACGCCCACAGCGGCACCCCCAACCGCCGCGCGGCGCCCCGCAGTCCGGGCTCGCCGGCCTTCGCGGCGACCGTGGCCAGCCCGGCCAGCGCCTCCGGGGCCCGGCCCGCCGCCGCCAGCGCGGCCGCGACCAGTTCCACCACCTCGGCCGCCGGCACCCCGCGGCGCGCCCCCACCCCCGCGACCAGCACCGCCGCCGGCCTCACCGGGCCGGCCGGCTCACCGCGCACCGTCCGCCGCCGGCACCGCCCGCCGGGCCGCGCCGGCCACCAGCCGGGCCGCCGCGGACGGGACCGCCGCCCAGTGCAGATGCAGGTACGAGGCGTGCACCCCGCCGGAGACGAAGCCCTCCACCGCCCGCCGGGGGTGCGTCACCCCCCACGCCAGGGACGGGCCGGCGCCCGGCTCCAGCACGGTGCGGTGGAATTCGTGGCCGCGCACCCGGGTCCCGGCCGCCGCCAGCGCGTTGTCGGCCAGCGCCACTGCCTCCCGGTAGCCCAGCGTCAGCCGCTCCGTCATCCGGCCGTCGGCGGGCAGCACCCCGCACATCGGCCGCCCGTCCAGCGAACGGGAGAGGTACAGCAGCCCGGCGCACTCGGCGGCCACCGGCGCCCCGGAGGCCGCCAGCCGGGCCACCTCGGCCCGCAGCGGCGCGTTCGCCGACAGCTCCGGCGCGTACACCTCCGGGAAGCCGCCGCCGATCACCAGCCCCCGCGTCCCGGCCGGCAGCCGCTCGTCCCGCAGCGGATCGAACGGCACCACCTCGGCGCCCGCCGCGGCCAGCAGCTCGGCGTGCTCGGCGTACGTGAAGGTGAACGCCGGCCCGCCGGCCACTGCCACCACCGGCCGCCCGCCGTCCGCGGCCGCCGGGGCCACCGCGGCCGCCGGGTCCCACGGCCGGTCCGGCAGCTCCGGCACCCCGCGCGCCAGCGCCAGCAGCGCGGTCAGATCGCAGCCCTCGCGCACCCGCGCGGCCAGCGCCCGTACGGACTCCACCGCCTCGGCGCGGCGTTCGGCGACCGGCACCAGGCCCAGGTGCCGGGACGGCGTACGGGCCGCCTCGGCACGGCGCAGCGCCCCGAGCACCGGCACCCCGGAGGACTCCATGGCGTCCCGCAGCAGCTCCTCGTGCCGGTCCGAGCCGACCTTGTTGAGGATCACCCCGGCCAGCCGCACCTCCGGGTCCCACGACGCGAAGCCGTGCACCAGCGCCGCCACCGACCGGGACTGCGAGGAGGCGTCCACCACCAGCACCACCGGCGCCCGCAGCAGCTTCGCCACCTGCGCGGTGGACGCCAGCTCTCCGCGCCCGAAGGCCCCGTCGAACAGCCCCATCACGCCCTCGACCAGCGCCAGGTCCGCGCCCGCCGCCCCGTGCAGGAACAGCGGCGCGATCCGCTCCGGACCGCACAGGAAGGCGTCCAGATTGCGGCCCGGCCGGCCGGTGGCCAGCGCGTGGTACCCGGGGTCGATGTAGTCCGGCCCCACCTTGTGCGGCGACACCGTCAGACCGGCCTCGGCGAACGCCGCCATCAGGCCGGTCGCCACCGTGGTCTTCCCCGCGCCGGACGACGGCGCGGCGATCACCAGCCGGGGCACCCCACCCGTGCTCATCGTGCGTTCTTCCCGTTCACCACTCGATGCCCCGCTGGCCCTTCTGGCCCGCGTCCATGGGGTGCTTGACCTTCGTCATGTCGGTCACCAGGTCCGCGAAGTCCAGCAGCGGCTGCGGCGCGCCCCGCCCGGTGATGACCACGTGCTGCGCCCCGGGGCGGTCCCGCAGCACCGCGACGACCTCCTCGGCGTCCACCCAGCCCCACTTCAGCGGGTACGCGAACTCGTCCAGCACCAGCAGCTTGTAGGTCTCGGCGGCCAGGTCCCGCTTGACCTGCTCCCAGCCCTCCCGGGCCGCCTCCTCGTTGCTGAACTGGGAGTCGCGCTGCACCCAGGACCAGCCCTCGCCCATCTTGTGCCAGGCGACCGTGCCGCCCTCCCCGGAGGCGCCCAGCACCTTCAGCGCCCGCTCCTCGCCGACCTTCCACTTCGCCGACTTGACGAACTGGAACACCCCGACCGGCCAGCCCTGGTTCCAGGCGCGCAGCGCCAGTCCGAAGGCGGCGGTCGACTTGCCCTTGCCCTCGCCGGTGTGCACCAGCACCAGCGGGCGGTTGCGGCGCTGGCGGGTGGTGAGTCCGTCGTCCGGTACGGCGGACGGCTGTCCCTGCGGCATTACGCGGCCTTCCTGTTGTGATGACTCGGTCGGTGGGCGGCCCGCCCGGCGCTGCCGCCGGCCGCGGGCCTGCCCTGTACGGTCCGTACGAGCGCGGAGACGCTGTCCGCGCGCAGTTCGTCGAGGGTGACGGCGGTCCCGCGCAGCTCCCGGGCCAGCTCACCGGCCAGTCCCAGCCGCACCGGCCCCGCCTCGCAGTCCACCACCACCGACGCGGTCCCCGCGGCGGCCAGCAGCCCCGCCGCCCGGTGCGCCCGGACGCGCGGTTCGGGGCCGCCGGTGGCCCGCCCGTCGGTGACCACCACCAGCAGCGGCCGCCGGGACGGGTCCCGCATCCGCTCCACCCGCAGCACCTCGTGGGCCCGCAGCAGCCCCTCCGCCAGCGGCGTCCGGCCACCGGTCGGCAGCCGCTCCAGCCGGGCCGCGCCCGCCTCCACCGACGACGTCGGCGGCAGCGCCAGCTCGGCCCCCGACCCCCGGAAGGCGACCATCCCGATCTTGTCGCGCCGCTGGTAGGCGTCGAGCAGCAGCGACAGCACCGCCCCCTTCACGGCGCTCATCCGCTTCCGCGCCGCCATCGACCCGGACGCGTCCACCACGAACAGCACGAGATTGCCCTCGCGCCCCTCGCGCACCGCCTCCCGCAGATCGTCCCGGCGCACCACGAGGCCCGGGCCGCGCCGTCCGCGGGACCGCTGGTGCGGCGCCGCGGCCTGCACCGTCGCCGCCAGGTGCAGCTTCCCCAGGGCGCCCCGGGGCCGCCGCGCACCGGTCGTCCGGCCGTGCGCGGTGCGCGCCCGGGACCGCCGGCCGTCCGCGCCCTCGCCCAGCCCCGGCACGTCCAGCCGCCGGGTGCGGAACGGCTCGGCGGCACCGACCGCGGCCTGCTCCGGGCCCGGCCCGGACGCCGCGGGCTCACCCGCCGGCTCCCGCCCGGACTCCCCGTCCCGCGCCGGCCGCTCCGGCTCCTGCTGCCGCGGCACCTCCGGGCGCGGGGCGTCCGCCGGCTGCTCCCGGTCCGCGCCGTCCTGCGGCGGCAGCCCGCCGGGGCCGCCGTCGGGCCCGTCCGGGCCGCCGGGCCCCTCCGGGCCGCCCTCCGGCCCGCCGTCCGGGCCGTCCGGCTCCGGCTCGTCGCCGCCGTCCGCCCCGCCGGTCTCCGCCAGCACCTCGTCGAGCTTGTCCTCGTCCAGCCCCGGCGCGTCGAACGGATTGCGCCGCCGCCGGTGCGGCAGCGCCAGCAGCGCCGCCTGCCGGACGTCCGCCGGCCGCACCTCGGTCCGCCCGGCCCACGCCGCCAGCGCACCGGCCGTGCGGGCCATCACGATGTCCGCCCGCATGCCGTCCACCTCGAACGCCGCGCAGACCGCCGCGATCTGCCGCAGCGCGCTGTCGCCGAGCGCCACCGACGGCAGCAACTCCCGGGCGTGCGCGATCCGTTCGCGCAGCTGCTGCTCCTCGCCGGCCCAGCGCGCCGCGAAGCCCGCCGGGTCGTCGTCGTACGCCAGCCGGCGGCGGACCACCTCCACCCGCTGCTCGGGGTCCCGGGACGCGGCGACCTCCACGGTCAGCCCGAACCGGTCCAGCAACTGCGGCCGCAGCTCGCCCTCTTCCGGGTTCATCGTCCCCACCAGCAGGAACCGCGCCGCGTGCCGCACCGAGACGCCCTCCCGCTCCACGTAGGAGGCGCCCATCGCGGCCGCGTCCAGCAGGAGGTCGACCAGGTGGTCGTGGAGCAGGTTGACCTCGTCGACGTAGAGCACCCCGCGGTGCGCGTCGGCCAGCAGGCCCGGCTCGAACGCCTTCACGCCCTCCGACAGCGCCCGTTCGATGTCCAGCGCGCCGACCAGCCGGTCCTCGGACGCGCCCACCGGCAGCTCGACCATCCGGGCCGGCCGCGTCCCGGCACCGGCCGCGCCGTGCGGCCCGTCGGGGCAGCCGGGGTCGGGCGCCGCCGGCGCACAGGAGAACCGGCACCCGGCGACCACGTCCACGGCCGGCATCAGCGCCGCCAGCCCGCGCACCATCGTCGACTTCGCGGTGCCCTTCTCCCCGCGGACGAGCACCCCGCCGATGGCCGGCGAGATCGCGTTGAGCAGGAGCCCCAGCCGCATGTCGGCCATGCCGACGACCGCGGTGAACGGGTACTGCCGGGTCGGGTTCTGCGTCGTTGCCATGCCCTGTCGTCCTCCGCCTCGCCGGCCGGGTCCTGTGGTGTCCTGCGTCGTGCTCACGGCGCCCCCGGCGGCACGAACGGCAGCCCCGCCGGGACGCCGTCCTCGATCAGCCGCAGCAGCGCCTTGGTGTCCGCGTGCTCCTCGATCAGATCGCCCAGCCGGTCCAGCTGCTCCTCGCGCAGCGCGCCGAAGCGGGTGTCCGGTGCCGGGACGAACCGGCGGCCGGCCGCCCGCGCCACCTCCCGCAGGAACGCCCGCCGGAAACCGTCGCTCTCCAGGGAGCCGTGCCAGTGCGTGCCCCACACCGCGCCCACCCGGCAGCCGTCCAGGAACGCCTCGTCCCCGCCGGCCACCTCCGCGACGCCGTGGTGGATCTCGTAGCCCTCCACCGGCTCGCCGAGCGCCTCGCCGGACGGCCGGGCGAGGGTCTTCTCGACCGCGAACCGGACCCGGACCGGCAGCAGGCCCAGCCCCTCGACCGTGCCCGCGCGCGACTCGACCTCGTCCTCGATCCGCTCGCCGAGCATCTGGAAACCGCCGCAGATGCCCAGCACCGGGCGGCCCTCGGCGGCCCGCCGGGCCACCGCGTCCGCCAGACCGCGCTCCCGCAGCCACGCCAGCGCCCGGACCGTGCCCCGGGTCCCCGGCAGCACCACCAGGTCCGCGTCGGCCAGCTCCTCCGGCCGGTCCACGAACCGCACCACCACGCCCGGTTCGGCGGCCAGCGCGTCCACGTCGGTGAAGTTCGACATCAGCGGGACCGCGCAGACCGCGACCCGCAGGACGTCCTCGCCCGCGGGCGGCGCCACCACCGACTCGCGGACCGCGCCCCGCAGCGACACCCGCAGGCCGTCCTCCTCGTCGATGCCCAGCCCGTGCGCGTACGGCAGCACGCCGTACGTCTGCCGCCCGGTGATCCCGCGCAGCATCTCCAACCCGGGCTCCAGCAGCGACACATCGCCGCGGAACTTGTTGACGAGGTAGCCGGCGACCAGCCCCTGGTCCTCGGCGGCCAGCAGCGCCGTGGTCCCGAAGAACGACGCGAAGACCCCGCCGCGGTCGATGTCGCCGACCACCACCACCGGCAGGCGGGCGGCCCGGGCCAGGCCCATGTTGACGATGTCGGTGCGCCGGAGGTTGATCTCGGCGGGGCTGCCGGCGCCCTCGCAGATCACCGCGTCATGGGTGCGCCGCAGCTCCGCCAGGCACTCCGTCACGGTGCCGAGCAGCTGCTCCCGCCGCCCGGCGGGCCGCTCCTGCCCGGCGGACGCGCCCTGGGACCTGCCGAAATACCCGCGCGCGCTCATCTCCCCCACCGGCTTGCCCAGCAGCACCACCTGGCTGGAGCGGTCGCTGCCCGGCTTGAGCAGCACCGGGTTCATCAGCGCGGTCGGCTCCACCCGGGCCGCGGCGGCCTGCATCGCCTGCGCCCGGCCGATCTCCGCGCCCTGGCGGGTCACGAAGGAGTTCAGCGACATGTTCTGCGCCTTGAACGGCGCCACCGAGACGCCCTGGCGCACCAGCCACCGGCAGATGCCGGCCGTCACCACGCTCTTGCCGGCGTCGGACGTCGTCCCGGCCACCAGCAGCCCGCCGCCCACGGCCCCGCCGGCCGCCTTCCGTTGCCCGTTCACCGGGGTGTCCTCCCGCTCTCGCTCCCGCGCCGCAGCGCGCCCCACGCCAGCCGTCCGGCCACCGTGGCCCCGAGGGCCAGCAGCCCCACCCGCCGGGAGAGCCGCACCGCCCGCTCGATGTCGGGCACCGCCGGCGGCCGCGCCCCGCCGTTGAGCACCGGCCGGTGCTCCACCCGCCCGCCGTACGCCAGCGTGCCGCCCAGCCGGACGCCCAGCGCCCCGGCGAACGACGCCTCCACCGGGCCCGCGTTGGGGCTGGGATGGGCCGCGCCGTCCGCCCGCCAGGCCCGCAGCGCACCGCGCCGGTCCGGGCCGGCCAGCACCGTCAGCGCCGCGGTCAGCCGGGCGCCGGGCCAGCCGGCGACGTCGTCCAGGCGCGCCGCCGCCCAGCCGAACCGCCGGTAGCGCGGCGACTTGTGACCCACCATCGCGTCCAGGGTGTTCACCGCGCGGAACGCCACCAGGCCGGGCACACCGCCCAGCGCGCCCCACACCAGGGCGCCCACCACCGCGTCCGAGGTGTTCTCGGCGACCGACTCCACCACCGCGCGGGCCATCTGCGGGCCGTCCAGCGCCTGCGGATCGCGCCCGCACAGATGCGGCAGCCGGGCCCGCGCCGCCGCCAGGTCCCCGGCGGCCAGCGCGCCGCCCACGGCCCTGGCCTCCCGGCCGAGCGAGGTGCCGCCCAGGACCGCCCACACCACCGCCGCGGTCAGCGCGGTCCGGGCGCCCGGCCGGTGCCGCACGGCGCGCTCCAGCGCCCACGCACCGGCGGCCGTGCCGCCCGCGCACAGCGCCGTGTGCACCGCCCCGCGGCCGCGGTGGTCGCCCCACAGCCGGCGTTCGGCGGCGGCCGCGGTCCGGCCGAAGGCGGCCACCGGATGGCCGCGCCGGGGGTCCGCCGCGATCAGGTCACCGAGGAAGCCGAGGGCCGCGCCGCAGGCATATCCCGCGTGTTCGCCGCGCATCGGTCAGGCCGCCGTCCGCCTGCGGACGGGGGCCGGGGCAGCGGGCAGGGGAGCTCTCGACGGGCAGCCGGGCATGGCGTATGTCCTCACTCAGGGTCCGCGCCCTGGCTCGACGTGACGGCGACCAGAGTCTCCTGGCTCCCGGATCGGCGCCTCCCCCTGGCCTTCCCGCCCGTACGCGCGTACGGGCAGTGGCCCTCGTCGGAGGTGCGCTCCCCGGTGACAGTGGCGGGACCGCGCCGGATTCGCACCGGACTTCCTCTGCTGTCGCCGATTGGCCCCGGCAGTCCACCACGGTCCGCGAAGGCCCGTCAACTCGCCCTTGACCTGCGACGCAGCCCCGCCGCCGGCCCTGTGTCGCGGACCACACGGCCCGGAACACGCGGACGGGGCGCCCGGGGACGCGGCCACCGCCGCGCCCACCGGACGCCCCGTCGTTCGCCGGATCCGCCGGCGCCGGTCGTCAGGTGGCGACGATGAGGTAGATCCCGTACGCCACCGCCGCCGCGCAGAGCGCGAAGGCCGCCAGGGCCCCGGCGCGCGCCCCGGCGCCCGGTGCCGTCGTGGCCGCCGCCTCGCCGTCCGCGGCCGGCTTGCGGGAGGTGCCCACGATGCCGACGGTGAACAGGCCCACGATCCCGACCGTCACCGCGAGGCTGACGCCGAAGACCTGGCCGAGAGCTGCCCAGTCGATGTGCATGGAAGAGTCCTTGGGGTCCGAGGAGCGGGTGGCCGGGCCGTCAGGGGGCGGCCGGTGCGGGCTGGGCGGCGGCGGGCACGGGGTCGGCCACGACCGCGCCGGGCTCGGTGTCCGCCGCGGCGAGCGGGCCGGCCGGGGGCGGTGCGACGGCCTGGAGCGCGGTGGTGACGACACCGGCCGGCTCGGCCGCCGGGCCCTCGTTGACGTTGGTGTGGTCCACCGGCTTGCGCCGGGACGCCGCCCAGATGGCGCCGCAGACCGCCAGGGCCAGCACGGCGACCGCCGCCACGCCCCAGGTGCCCTGGTCGGCGAGGAACGCGGCACCGGCCGAGACCAGTCCGGCGGCCGGCAGGGTCAGGCCCCAGGCCGCGACCATCCGCCCGGCCGTGGACCAGCGCACCACGCCGCCCTTGCGGCCCAGCCCGGAACCCATCACCGAGCCGGAGCAGACCTGCGTGGTGGAGAGCGCGAAGCCCAGGTGGGAGGAGGCCAGGATGGTGGCCGCGGCGCCGGTCTGGGCGGCGAAGCCCTGCGGCGGCTGGATGTCGGTGATGCCCTTGCCCATGGTGCGGATGATCCGCCAGCCGCCCAGGTACGTGCCGAGCGCGATGGCCAGGCCCGCGGAGGCGATCACCCACAGCGGCGGGTCGGAGTGCGGGGCGATCACGCCGCCGGTGATGAGCGCGAGGGTGATCACGCCCATCGTCTTCTGCGCGTCGTTGGTGCCGTGGGCCAGCGAGACCAGCGCCGCCGAGGCGATCTGCCCGGCCCGGTAGCCCTTGGCGGTGTCGGCCTCGTCGCGGCCGCGGGCCAGCCGGTAGGTCAGCCGGGTCGCCGCCATCGCGGCCAGACCGGCCACGAACGGCGCGGCCACCGCCGGGATGAGGACCTTCATCACGACGGCCTCGCCGTGCACGCCGCCGGTGCCCACGGACACCAGCGTCGCGCCGATCAGACCACCGAAGAGGGCGTGGGAGGAGCTGGAGGGCAGACCGGCGAGCCAGGTCAGGAGGTTCCAGACGATGGCGCCGACCAGGCCGGCGAAGATCACTTCCGGTCTGATGCCGGCGCTTTCGTCGATGATGCCGCCGGAGATGGTCTTGGCCACCTCAACGGAGAGGAACGCCCCGACGAGATTGAGTCCCGCCGACATCGCCACCGCTGCCTTGGGTCGCAGGGCCCCGGTGGAGATGGTGGTGGCCATTGCGTTGGCCGTGTCGTGGAAGCCGTTCGTAAAGTCGAACACCAAGGCCGTGACGATCACGATCCCGATGAGAAGCGTGATGTGTTCCATTCACCCAGGCAATCCGTTCGGTGGTCAGTGTCGTCGGGACCGTACGGACGACGGGTGAACGGGAGGTGAACTGGGCCGGGCGCCGCGGTGACACCCCCGCAGGGTTCACGCGGAGGTGCCCCTGCCGCCACTTCCGTCTCATCCGTCGGCAAACTCCCTGCGCTGCGCCGTCGCCCCGACCCGGCGGCCCCGGGGACCGGGTGGCGGGCCGGCGGGGCGCCACCGCCGACGGGGGCGCGGCGCACTCGACGTTACCGGATGTTCGTCGCAAGACGGTCAATCTCCGGCCAATCGCCCGCAGTGCGGTAAATCTCCCCATATGGCGGATATCGGAAAGACGGTGCTCCGGCGTACAGTGCCCCGGCCCGCCCGTACGGTGTCGTGCACCGCCCCCGCGCGTCCCCGCCCGCCCGCCGTACCGCACCGGAGGACACCATGCAGGTCCACCCCGACCGGCTCGCCGCAGCCTGGGGCGAACTCGTCGCCACCGCCCGCCGCACCGCCGCCGACGGCCTCGTCGTCGGCACCTCGGGCAACGTCTCGGTCCGCGTCCGGGACCTCGTCCTCGTCACGCCCAGCGGCGTCCCCTACGACCGGCTCGGCCCCGCCGACACCACCGCGGTCGACCTCGACGGCCGCCAGATCATCGGCCGGCTCCGCCCGACCAGCGAACTCCCGCTCCACCTGGCCGTCTACCGCGCCACCACGGCCACCGCGGTGGTGCACACCCACGCCCCGCACGCCACCGCCGTCTCCACGCTCGTCGACGTCCTCCCGCCGGTCCACTACATGGCCGGCGCGCTCGGCGGCCCGGTCCGCGTCGCCCCCTACGCCCCCTACGGCAGCGACGAACTCGCCGCCCACGCGCTCACCGCGCTCCGCGACCGCAGCGCCGTCCTGCTGCGCAACCACGGCACCCTCACCCACGGCACCGGCCTCGCCCAGGCCCTGGACCGCACCGCCCAACTGGAGTGGATGTGCCGGGTCTGGCTCCTCGCCCGCTCCGTGCCCGGCCTGGCCCCCACCCTGCTGTCGGACGTCGAACTCGCCGACGCCACCGAGCGGCTGCGCGGCTACGGCCAGCCCGCCGAAGGCCCCGCCTGACCCGCCACCCGCCGCCACGCGCCCGGCGCACCGCACTACGCCGCTGGTCCGGCCGCCGGTACCGACGCCCGGTGGCCGGGACGGGCGGCTCTGCGCACACTGGAGGGATGCGACTGGCGTCCGTGGCGGCGGCGACCGCCACCACTGTGATCGGTGCCGGCGCGGCCGCGGTGGCGGCCGGCCGGTACGCCGGAGGAGTTGCCCTGAAACCGTCGCCCGGCCATCCGCTGCCCGGCGACTCCCGGCTCACCGTGCACTCCGCAGCCGGCGACCACATCGTCCTCACCCGCAGCCTGGTCTCCCTCCGGCCCGGTACGTACGGCCTGGCCGGCCCCGGCTGCCACGCGGTCGTCGGACCCGTCGTGCACGGCACCCCGCACCCCGCGGACACCGTCGTCCGCCGGCTGGAACGGGTCACCCGCGGCACGCTGCGGCCCGGCGCCAGGATGCGGCTGACCCCGCAGGTCCACCTCGGCGGCCCGCGCGAGGCTTTCGGCATCGACCACACCGACGTCACCGTCCCCGGCGAACTGGGCGACCTGCCCGCGTGGTTCGTCCCCGGCGCCCGCGACACCTGGGTCATCGCCGTGCACGGCCTGGGCACCACCCGCGAACACCCCCTGGTGGTGCTGCCCTTCCTGCACCACCACCGCTTCCCGGTCCTCGGCCTCGGCTACCGCAACGACCCCGACGGCCCGCGCACCGCCGACGGCCTGCACCACCTCGGCGACACCGAATGGCGCGACCTGGACGCCGCGCTCCGCTTCGCCGCCGGCCACGGCGCCCGCGCGGTCGTCCTGCACGGCTGGTCCACCGGCGCCACCATGGCGCTGCGCACCGCCACCGCCTCCGCCCTGCGCGACCGCATCTCCGGCCTGGTCCTGGACTCCCCGGTGCTGGACCGGCACGCCACCGTCCGCGCGCTGGCCACCGCCCGGCACGTCCCGCGCGCCCTGCTCCCGCTGGCCGTCCGCGCCGCCGAGGGGCACACCGGGCTGCCCGTGGACCGCCCCGACGACGCCGTCGACCCCGACGGGCTGACCATGCCCGTCCTGCTCTTCCACGGTGCCGAGGACACCCTCGCCCCCTGGTCCGCCTCCCGCCGCTTCGCCGCCCGCCGCCCCGAGCTGATCACCCTTCAGACCGTCGGCCAGGCCCCGCACGCCGCGATGTGGAACGCCGACCCGGGCCGCTACGAGGAGACCCTGCGCCGCTTCCTCACCCCGCTGATGTGACGGCCGCCACCCGGCGGCCCCGCCCCCGCCACCGGACCGCGCGGTGGCCGGCGGGGCAACTCCCCGTGGCGGCCGGGCGACGCGGGGGCGACGCGGGCCGCCGGAGCCGGGGGCCGGGTTCCGATTGGGCTTTCGGGCCGTCAGCGGCAAGACTGCTCCTGTGACGTCCCGTACACCGCGCGACTCCCGGCTCCGACTCGTCCCCCGCCAACCGATTGCGGCCGCCCGCCGGGCGGTGAGCACCCGGGCCGCCCGCCCGGCGCCCCGGCCTCCCGAGGGCACCCCGCCGCCCGGGGAACTGGCCCGCCAGGCGCGCGCCGTACTGGCCGGCCCGGCCCGCCTCGCGCGCTGGGCCGACCGGACCGGCAGCCTGCGCGCCGGCCCCCGCGGAGCGCTCCCCGAGGACGCCGTCGCCGGTGCCGCCGACGCGCTGGGCCTGACGCCCCAGCAGGTCCGCGCCGACTGGGACCGGGCCCGCCTCGCCGGCCTCGTCGAACTCCACGACGGCCTGGCCCGCCCCGGCTGGCGGCTGCGCGCCTGGGACCGCGACGACACCGCCGTGCTGCGCGGCTGGGTCGCGCTCTTCGACGCCTGGTCGCTGGCCCTGCCGGCCCCGGCGGAGGCCGGCCCCACCCTCGTCGCCGAGGTCGTCGAGGCGGTGCCGCAGCTGCTGTCCCTGCTGCACCTGTCCGCCGGCCCGGTCCGCCTGCCGGTCCTCCTCGACATGCTCGGACAGCGCGTCGCGGAACTGCGCACCGAGCGCTGCGAGGTCCCCTACGGGACGGAGGCGGACCCGGACGGCACCGGGCCCCAGGGGCCGGTCTGCGACGCCGCGGGGGCGCCGCTGGCCGGTCTGCTGGGCTGGGCGCTGGACGCCCTGCGCGCGGTCGGCGCCCTGATGCCGTCCGCGGGCCCCGAGGCCGGACCGGACGGGGAGGCGCAGCTGACCCCGCTCGGCAACTGGTCGGTGTGGGTCAAGCTGGAGCAGATCTGCGTCGCCGCGCAGAGCCCGGCCGGCCACATCGAGCAGTCCGCGGAGGCGATGCTGCGCGGCTGCGCCCGGCTGACCCCCGGCCCGGCCCGCGCCGAGTACCGCGCCTGGCTCGCCGCCCGCTCGGTCGGCGCGGCCGTCGAGGAGCTGCTGACCGCCGCCCGCGGCGAGGACGCGCTGCTGCGCGGGCTGGCCTTCGAGGCGCTGCGCGCGGTCGGCGCCCCCGCCGAACCCGCCGTGCGGGCCGCCGCCGGCGAGCCGGTGCTGCGCCCGTACGCCCTGCTGTGGCTCTTCGAGCACGAGGGCGGCGACCCGGAGGCCGCGACCGACGTCCTGACCCGCGAGGAGTCCACCTGGCTGTGGGTGGACACCGCCGCGGCCGTCGCCGACCACGGCGAGACCCAGCTCCTGGTGCGCCACCTGGACTCCGCCGTGCAGGGCTCGGTGCCGCGGCTGCTGGAGGAGGTCCGCGCGGTCGGCCACCCCCGCACCGTGCAGGTCCTGGTGGCGCTGGCCGCGGCCCACCCCGACCCGGCGCTCGCCAAGGCGGTCCGCCGGGCCGCCTTCCAGGTCCACACCGGCGGCGCGTAACGCCCGGGCCCGCTCCGGGCGGCGCGGCGCAGCACCGCCCCGCCGCCCGGGGCGAGTTGGCGTACGGCCCCCCGGGCCGCCCGCCTGCCGCCCGGCCCGCCCGTCCGGCCTGTGGCCTGCCTCACAGTCCCGCGGTGGGGTCCGGCAGCGCCGGAAAGCGACTTGCACCGGCCCGTTAGACTGCCTCCATGGCAGTTCTCCTCTGGGTTCATTAGACGGCGCAGACCGCTTCAGGACCGTCCGTCCCACCCGCCGTCTTCCTGCCCTGGAGTTTTTCCGTGATCACCGCTTCCGGCCTTGAGCTGCGCGCCGGCGCCCGAATCCTCATCGAGTCCGCCTCCTTCCGCATCGCCCGTGGCGACCGCATCGGCCTGGTCGGCCGCAACGGCGCCGGCAAGACCACCCTCACCAAGGTGCTGGCCGGCGAGGGCATGCCCGCCAGCGGCCAGGTCACCCGCTCCGGCGAGGTCGGCTACCTCCCCCAGGACCCGCGCACCGGCGACCTCGACGTCCTGGCCCGCGACCGCATCCTCTCCGCCCGCGGCCTGGACTCCGTCCTGCGCAAGATGCGGGAGAACGAGGACCGGATGGCGAACGGCAAGGGCGCCACCCGCGAGAAGGCGATGAAGAAGTACGAGCGGCTGGAGACCGAGTTCCTCACCAAGGGCGGGTACGCCGCCGAGGCCGAGGCCGCCACCATCGCCGCCAGCCTGGGCCTGCCCGACCGGATCCTCGGCCAGCCGCTGCACACCCTCTCCGGCGGTCAGCGGCGCCGCGTCGAACTGGCCCGGATCCTCTTCTCGGACTCCGACATCCTGCTGCTGGACGAGCCCACCAACCACCTCGACGCCGACTCCATCGCGTGGCTGCGCGACTACCTCAAGACCTACCGCGGCGGCTTCATCGTCATCTCCCACGACGTCGACCTGGTCGAGACGGTCGTGAACAAGGTCTTCTACCTCGACGCCAACCGCGCCCAGATCGACGTCTACAACATGGGCTGGAAGCTCTACCAGCAGCAGCGCGAGGCCGACGAGAAGCGCCGCCGGCGCGAGCGGGCCAACGCCGAGAAGAAGGCGGCCGCGCTGCACGCCCAGGCCGACAAGATGCGGGCCAAGGCCACCAAGACCGTCGCGGCCCAGAACATGGCCAAGCGCGCCGACAAGCTGCTGGCCGGCCTGGACGAGGTGCGGATCTCCGACAAGGTCGCCAAGCTGCGCTTCCCGGACCCGGCCCCGTGCGGCAAGACCCCGCTCACCGCCGAGGGCCTCTCCAAGTCCTACGGCTCGCTGGAGATCTTCACCGACGTCAACCTCGCCATCGACAAGGGCTCCCGGGTCGTCATCCTGGGCCTCAACGGCGCCGGCAAGACCACGCTGCTGCGCCTGCTGGCCGGCGTCGAGACCCCGGACACCGGCGAGGTCGTCCCCGGCCACGGCCTCAAGCTCGGCTACTACGCCCAGGAGCACGAGACCCTGGACCCGGACCGCACGGTCCTGGAGAACATGCGCTCGGCCGCACCCGACCTGGACCTCGTCGAGGTCCGCAAGGTCCTCGGCTCCTTCCTGTTCTCCGGCGACGACGTGGACAAGCCCGCCGGGGTGCTCTCCGGCGGCGAGAAGACCCGGCTCGCCCTGGCGACCCTGGTCGTCTCCTCCGCCAACGTCCTCCTCCTCGACGAGCCCACCAACAACCTCGACCCGGCCAGCCGCGAGGAGATCCTCGGCGCGCTGCGCACCTTCACCGGCGCGGTGGTCCTGGTGACCCACGACGAGGGCGCCGTGGACGCGCTCGCCCCGGAGCGGATCATCCTGCTCCCGGACGGCGTCGAGGACCTGTGGGGCCAGGACTACGCCGACCTGGTCGCGCTGGCCTGACCCCCGCCGTAGGCGGCCCGGCGGGGAGCCTCCCGCCGGATGGATCACGGCGGGTGGATCATTCGGCCCATGGGTGATCCATCATCTGAGTGAGAACGGCTGGTACCCCGGCGAGCCTGCCGGGCCCGCCGGTGCCTTCCGGGCCCTCCTGCCCCGCCTCCCGCGGCACACCGCCTGACCTGGCACTTCTCCCGGAACGGTACGTACCCGGCGGCCGCCGGCGGCTCGGAGTCGGGCATTCCGGCCGCTCCGGGCGCCCGCGGCACGGCAAAGGATGTCCCACAGACCTTGTGGAATGGGTGGCCAGGAAGCCGGGGAGGGGTGATCATGAGAGTCCAGAGCGCACTTCCCACGAGGAGGCACGGGTGGCCGAGACTCTGAAGAAGGGCAGCCGGGTGACCGGCGCCGCGCGCGAGAAGCTCGCGGCAGACCTGAAGAAGAAGTACGACGCCGGAGCGAGCATCCGGGCGCTGGCCGAGGAAACCGGCCGCTCCTATGGATTCGTGCACCGGATGCTCAGCGAATCTGGTGTGGTCCTGCGCGGCCGCGGCGGAGCCACGAGGGGCAAGAAAGCCGCCTCGGTCTGAGACCGCGGCTCCGGGTGTGAGCGGTGCCCCCCGGTCGTCGGAGCCGTCGGCCGGGAGGTTACCGTTCAGTCACTTACGCACGCAGGTGCGGTGGCTGACTCGGAGGCGCCCTCATGACTCTGCTCGACAGGCACGGAGTGCGGCTCACCGTGGACGACGCGATCGCCACGGTGACCCTCGCCAACGCGGCAAAGCGCAACGCACAGACCCCCGCCATGTGGCGGGCGCTCGCCGAGGCGGGCTCGCTGCTGCCGGGGAACGTCCGGATCGTGATACTCCGCGGGGAGGGCAAGTCCTTCTCCGCGGGGCTGGACCGGCAGGCGTTCACCCCCGAGGGGTTCGACGGCGAGCCGTCGTTCCTCGATCTGGCGCGCGGTACGGACGAGGCGCTGGACGCCACCATCGCCGAGTACCAGGAGGCGTTCACCTGGTGGCGGCGCAATGACCTGGTCTCCATCGCCGCCGTCCAGGGGCACGCCATCGGCGCGGGCTTCCAGCTCGCCCTCGCCTGCGATCTGCGGGTCGCCGCCGAGGACGCCCAGTTCGCGATGCGCGAGACCAGCCTGGGCCTGGTCCCCGACCTCGCCGGCACGCACCCTCTGGTGGGGCTGGTCGGCTACGCCCGCGCGCTGGAGATCTGCGCCACCGGGCGCTTCGTGCACGCCGAGGAGGCCGAGCGGATCGGCCTGGCCAACCTCGTCGTCCCCGGCGGGGAGCTGGATGCCGCCGCCGCCGATCTGGCCGCCGCGCTCCTCGCCGCCCCCCGGGACGCCGTCATCGAGACCAAGGCCCTGCTGGCCGGCGCCGCGGGCCGGACGTACGAGGAGCAGCGCCGCGCCGAACGGGCCGCCCAGGCGCGCCGCCTGCGCGACCTGGCCGGCGTCGGCGACTGAACCACCCGCCCGCGCGTCCGCAGGCCACCCGCCGCGCGCCGGCCGGCCGCCGTCCCGTGCCCGCCCCGCCGTCCGCCGCGGTCAGCCGTCGGCCACCGCCGTGACCAGGACCGCGGCGGTGGCCGTGGCCGTCGGCGGCGCGGCCAGGGCCAGCCGGACGGCGCGGGCCACGTCCAGCGGGCGGTGACCGGGCGCGGTGGCCAGCTGCACCAGCACATGGCCGCCGGAACGGACCACGGCCCGGGAGCGCCCGGTGGGGGAGACCGGGGCGAGCCGGGCCACCCCCGGCACGGCCAGCACCTGCGCGGCCGGCTCGTCCGGGGAGTCCGGCGCCGGTCCGCCCGGGGCGGCTGGGGCGCCGTAGGGGGCCGCGGGCGGGGGCGGCGCCGGGGCCGCGGACGGGGTGCCGGTGGTGCCGGTGGCCGGGACGGGCGCTGCGGGCGCGTCGAGCAGGTCGGTGACGCGCAGGTCCGCGGCGCTCACCACCAGCCCCAAGCCCTCCTCCGCCGCCGTCAGCAGCGCCGCCCGCAGCCGGCCGGCCAGGGCGGGCAGCGGGTGGCCGGGCGGGGCGGCGAAGGCCGCGGTGAGGCGCAGCGGCCCCGGCGGCAGGGCGCCGGGCGGCGCCGGGACGGCCGGTTCGGGGGCGCCGCCGGGGTCGGCGAGGGCGAGCCGCAGCGCGTCCAGGCGTACGCCGGGCGGGATGTCCGGGGCCCGCAGCAGCGCCGCGCGGGCCGCCCGCTCGGTGATCCACGCGCCGTCCGCCGGCCCGCCGAGCGGCAGGATCCGGCCGGTCCCGACCTGCTCCCGTACGGTGCGTGCCAGCTCGTCCGCGGCCACCGCGTCACCTCTCTCCCGGACCGTGCCGGTCCACGTCCCCAGCCTGCCCCAGGCGGCCCGCCGGGGCAGGGTGCGGCACTCCGCTGCCGCGCCCCCGGAGCGCGTCCCGCCATCCGCGCCTAGTGTGGATCGGGGCGAACAGTGTATTTCGCCCGAAAGCGGCCGGGTGGCTGCCAAGCCGGCTGCGGCCGGGTGGAGCGGCAGGAGCGGAGAAGGGACGGACGGCGATGACGACCGAGAGTCAGCAGAGCGCGGACGCGACGAAACCGCCGGTCCGGCGGGGCGGCGGCGACCCCGCGGAGCGCGGCCGGACCACCATCGCCGACGGCGTGGTGGAGAAGATCGCCGGGCTCGCGGCCCGCGAGGTGCCGGGCGTTCACGCGATGGGCAGCGGCTTCGCCCGCACGCTCGGCGCGATGCGCGAACGGGTGCCCGGTGGCCGGTCCGGTACCGCGACCCGCGGGGTGAAGGCCGAGGTCGGCGAGGTGCAGACCGCGCTCGACCTGGAGATCGTGGTCGAGTACGGGGTCGCCATCGCGGAGCTGGCCCGGGACGTCCGGGAGAACGTGATCTCCGCCGTGGAGCGGATGACCGGCCTGGAGGTCGTCGAGGTCAACATCGCGGTCAGTGATGTGAAGCTGCCCGACGAGGCCGACGAGGAAGCGGAACCGGAACCGCGGATCCACTGACCCGGCGCCGGCCGGAGCGGGAGCGAAGGAGCGCACGATGAGCATGACCGTGGTCGGCCTCGTGGCCGGGATGGCGCTGGGCTTCGCCGCATATTTCGGCGGATTCGGGGCCTTCGTGCTGGTGGCGGCGCTGGGCGCCGTCGGGTTCGTGGCCGGCAGGTTCCTGGACGGGGACCTGGCGGCCGGAGAGTTCTTCCGTACGCGCACCGGTACCGGCGACCGCGACATCCGGCGGCGGTGAGCCCGGATGGCGACGGTGACCCCGCCGGCCGCCGGCGCCGGCGTACCGGAGGGTGAGCGCGGCGCGACCCGGATCGCCGACCGGGTGGTCGCCAAGATCGCCGCACGGGCGGCCCGCGAGGCGCTGCGCACCGCGTCGCCCGACGGCCGCACCGATGCGCACGCGACGGTGACGGTGGCCCGCCGCGAGGTCCGCCCGCCCTTCGGCGAGGCCCGCCTGCGGGTCGCCGTGGAACTGGTCTACCCCGGCCCCCTCGGCACCCACTGCGGCCTGGTGCGCCGCCGGGTGACCGAGAAGGTACGGGCGTTGGCGGGGATGACGGTGGCCGAGGTGGCGGTGCAGGTGGAGCGGCTGAACGGGCCCCCGGCCGGGGACCGGGGCCGGGAGCGGGTGCGATGAGCGGCCGGGGGAGCGCACCGGAGCGGACGGAGCAGGACGCGGCGGACGCAGTGGACGCCGCCGGGCCCGGCCCCCACGGGAGCGCGGAACGGCAGCCGGGCGGGGACGGGCACGCCGGGCGGTTCTGGTCGGTGCGCCGGGTCCCGGCGGCGCTGGTCGCCCTGGTCCTGCTGGCCGCCACCGGGCTGCTGCTCTACGACGTGGCCGCGGTGCGGGCCGGCCACCCGGCGATGGCCTGGCGCCGGCGGCTGGCGCACGAACTGGCCACCCGGCACCTGGACGACCCCTGGGTGCTGGGCGGCGCGGCGCTCGCGGTGGCCCTGGGGATCTGGCTGCTGGTGCTGGCCGCCACGCCGGGGCTGCGGGCGGTGCTGCCGATGCGGCGCGCCGTCCCCGGCCTCCGGGCCGGGCTGGACCGGCGGGCCGCCGCGCTGGTGCTGCGCGACCGGGCCATGGAGGTCTCCGGCGTGCAGTCCGTGCGGCTGACCGTCGGCCGCCGCCGGGCCCGGGCGCGGGCGGTGGCGCACTTCCGGGAGCTGGACGCGGTCCGCGGCGACCTCACCACGGCGCTCGGCGACGGCCTGCGGGAGCTGGACCTGAACCGCCGGCCGCGGCTGCGCGTCGACGTCCGGCGCCCGAAGGGGAGGTGAGCGCGGCGTGCGCGGGGTGCGAAGGGCGGTCAACCGGGTGCTCCTCGGGCTCGCCGGCCTGCTGCTGCTCGGTGCCGGCGGCACGGTGCTGCTGGCCGGACTGGACCTGCCCGCGCGGTTCCACCTGGACCTGCCCGCCGGCTGGCCGTGGACCCGCCCGGACGCGGTGCTGCTGGCGGCGGGCGACCGCACCCGCTTCACCGACCGCGGCTGGTGGTGGCCGGCGGTGATCGCCGCGCTGGCCGTGCTGGTGGTGCTGGTGCTGTGGTGGCTGCTGGCGCAGCTGCGGCGGCGCCGGCTGGGCGCGGTGCGGGTCGACAGCGGCGACGGGGCGGACGCGATGCTGCGCGGCCGGGCGCTGGAGGAAGCCCTGTCGGCCGAGGCGGAGGCGGTGCCCGGCGTCGACCGGGCGGACGTGGCGCTGACCGGCCGCCGCACCGCCCCCCGGATCCGCGCCCTGCTCCTGCTGGAACCGCACGCCGACCCCGGGACCGTGGTGCGGCGGCTGTCCGAGGGGGCGGTGGCGCACGCCCGTACCTCGGCGGGCCTGGACCGGCTGCCCGCCGAGGTACGGCTGCGCGCGGTCCGCCACCGCGCGGAGCGGGTCAGCTGACCGGGCCCGCGGCGTCCCGCTTCCGTCCCCAGGGGCGAGCGCGCGGGGTCCGTCCTGGGGCGGCCCGGTACGAAGGCCCCGGCCGAGCCCGGGCGCGTACGGCCTGCGGGCCCCGCCGCGGAGGGCCGGGTCAGAACCCCCGCCGGGCCCCGCCGTCCACCGGGAGCATCACGCCGGTCAGGTAGGAGGCGGCGGGGGAGAGCAGGAAGGCGGCGGTGCGGCCGAACTCCGCCGGGTCGCCGTAGCGGCGCAGCGGGATCGCGGCGCAGTTGCGGGCCCGGGAGCCCTCGGGGTCGCCGGAGAGCTCGTCGAGCTGGGTCATCCGGTCGGTGGCGATCCGGCCGGGCAGCACGCCCACGACGCGGATGCCGCGCGGGCCCAGTTCGTCGGCGAGGGACTTGGCGAAGCCGGCCAGGCCCGGGCGCAGGCCGTTGGAGACGGTCAGGCCGGGGATCGGCTCGTGGACGGAGCCGGAGAGCACGAAGCCGATGACGCCGCCCTCGCCCAGCTCCTCCGCGGCGGTGCGGGCCAGCCGGACCGCGCCGAGGAAGACCGTCTCGAAGCCGGTCCGCCACTGCTCGTCGGTGGTGTCGGCGGCGGCGCCCGGCGCCGGGCCGCCGACGCTGATCAGGACGCCGTCGAAGCGGCCGAAGCGCTCCCGGGCGGCCGCCACCAGGCGGGCCGGCGCCTCGGGGTCGGCGTTGTCGGCGGCCAGGCCCAGGGCCCGGTCGCCCAGCTCGGCGGCGGCCTCGGCCGCGGCTGCGGCGGTGCGCCCGGTGAGCACCACGTTGGCGCCGTCGGCGACCAGCGCGCGGGCGGTGGCGTGGCCCAGCCCCCGGGTGGCGCCGGTGAGGAGGTACGTCCGGTCGGTGAGTCCAAGATCCATGGGCCTAGTCTGCCCCCGGCCCGCCGCCCAGCGCGAAGGCGGTCCCCACCAGGCCGATGTGGCTGAACGCCTGCGGGAAGTTGCCCCACTGGCGCCGGGTCGCCGGGTCGTACTCCTCGGCCAGCAGCCCCACGTCGTTCCGCAGCTCCAGCAGCCGTTCGAACAGCTCCCGGGCCGCCCGGCGCCGGCCGGTCAGCAGCAGCGCGTCCGCCAGCCAGAACGAGCAGACCAGGAACGTCCCCTCGCTGCCCGGCAGCCCGTCGACCGGCTCGCCCTCGGTGCTGTACCGGCGCACCAGCCCGTCGTGGGTCAGCTCCCGGCGCACGGCGTCCACGGTGGAGACCACCCGCGGGTCGTCGCCTGGCAGGAAGCCGACCCGGGGGATGAGCAGGGTCGCGGCGTCCAGCTGGGCCGAGCCGTAGGACTGGGTGAAGGTGCCGCGGTCGGTGTCGTAGCCGCGGGCGCAGACCTCGCGGTGCACCGCGTCGCGCATCGCCCGCCACCGGCCGAGGTCGCCGCCGAGCCGCGGGTTGCGCTCCAGCGCCTTGACCGCGCGGTCGGCCGCGACCCAGGCCATCACCTTGGAGTGCACGAAGTGCCGGCGCGGCCCGCGGATCTCCCAGATGCCCTCGTCGGGATCGCGCCAGGTGGACTCCAGGTACTCCACCAGCGTCCGCTGGATGCTCCAGGCGTGCGGTTCGGCGGGCAGTCCCGCGGTGCGGGCGACGTGGAAGGAGTCGATCACCTCGCCGTAGACGTCGAGCTGGCGCTGTTCGACGGCGGCGTTGCCGATCCGGACCGGCAGCGCGCCGTCGTACCCGGACAGCCAGGGCACCTCGAACTCCGGCAGCCGCCGCTCCCCGGCCAGCCCGTACATGATCTGGAGGTCCTCGGGAGCGCCGGCGACCGCGCGCAGCAGCCAGTCCCGCCAGGCGCCGGCCTCCTCCAGATAGCCGGCCGCGAGCAGGGAGTTCAGGGTCAGCGTGGCGTCCCGCAGCCAGCAGTAGCGGTAGTCCCAGTTGCGGACCCCGCCGGGGTCCTCGGGCAGTGAGGTGGTGGGGGCCGCGACGATGCCGCCGGTCGGCGCGTAGGTGAGCCCCTTGAGGGTGATCAGGGAGCGGATCACCGCCTCGCGATAGGGCCCGTCGTAGCGGCAGCGGGCGGACCAGGCGTGCCAGTCCTCGGTGGTGTCCGCCAGCGCCCGGAACGGGTCGATCTGCTCGGGCCGGGGCTCGTGCGAGGGGTGCCAGGTCAGCACGAAGGCGGTGCGTTCGCCGGCGCCGACGGTGAAGTCCGAGCGGGTGCTGTAGTCCTTGCCGTAGGTGGTGCCCAGGGACGGGGCGCGCAGCCACACCGAGTCCGGGCCGGCGACCGCCACCCGGCTGCCCTCGGCGGCCCGCACCCAGGGCACCACCCGCCCGTAGTCGAACCGCAGCCGCAGCACCCCGCGCATCTCGACCCGGCCGCGCAGCCCCTCGACGACCCGGACCACATCGGGCATCCGGTCGCGCTGGGGCATGAAGTCGGTGACCCGGACGGCGCCCTCGGGGGTCTTCCAGACGGTGTCGAGGATCAGCGAGTCCCCGCGGTAGGCGCGGGTGGAGCGGGCCTCGGGGGAGCGGGGGGCCAGCGTCCAGTGGCCGTTGTCCCGGCCGCCGACCAGCGCGGCGAAGCAGGCGGGGGAGTCGAAGCGGGGCAGGCACAGCCAGTCGATGGAGCCGTCCCGCCCCACGAGCGCGGCGGTCTGGAGATCGCCGATCAGCGCGTAGTCCTCGATGCGTGGGTGCACGCCGCGCCTCCTTCCCGGCCGGCGGGCGGGCTACTCGGGGCTGCGGCCGTCCGGGCTACGGGCCGGTACGGGCGCGGCGGGCGGCGCCGCGGTCAGGCACGGGCCGCGGGCTCCCCGGTGCCGGCGGCCGCCTTCGGCCCGCCGTCCCCGTCGCCGTCCCCCTCCGGTCCGGTGCCGGCGGCCGCTTCGGCGTCCCCGCCCTCGCCGGCCGCCGCGGCCAGCCGGTCGCGGCGCTCCCGGCGGACGAGCACCACCCAGCCGACCGGCACCGCCGCCGCGAACAGCCACCACTGGATCGCGTAGGCCATGTGCGGGCCGATGGAGTCGTGGTCCGGCTCCGGCACCATCTCCGGGCCGCCCTGCTGCTTCGGCGCGGTCTGCTCGATGTAGCCGCCGAGCGTCGGCCGGCCCGTCCGCGCCGCCTGCTGCCGGCTGTTGATCAGCATGACCTGGCGGGGCGGCAGGCCCCTGGTGTCCTTGATGCCGCTGGCCGCGGTGGTCTCGTCGGCCATCATCCGGCCGGTGACCGTGACCGTGCCCCGGGGGGCGGCCGGCACCTTCGGGAACTTGGTCAGGTCGTCACCGGCCGGGATCCAGCCGCGGTTGACCAGGACGGTGTCGCCGCCGGACAGGACCAGCGGGGTCACGACGTAGTAGCCGATGGTCTGCTCGTCGGCGGCGGTGCGCTGCCGGACCACGACCTCGTGCGCGGTGTCGTAGCTTCCGGTGGCGGTGACCCGGCGCCACATGTCGCCGTGCGGCAGCGTGCGGCCGACCGCGGCCAGCTCGGTCACCGGGACCGGCGTGGCGGCGAGGTTGTGTGCGATCTGGGCGTTCTGCGCCACCTTGTGCTCATGGCGGTGGAGCTGCCAGAACCCCAGCTTGATCATGACCGGGATCAGGACGAGACCCACGAGGGTGAGGATCACCCACTGCCGGGACAACAGGAAGCGGTACACGGCTGCGACGGTACCTCGCGCCACCGGTGGCGCCCGGCCCGGGGTCCCCGCGGGCGCCGGGGCGTCGCCTGCGCCGGGCGTCAGACCCGGTCGACGATGCCCACCTTCCCGGCCGAGCGGGCGCAGTGCGCACCGCAGTACCACTTCCCGTCCGCCTCCACGCCCTGCCCGATGATCTGCACCCGGCAGTGCTCGCAGATCGGCGCCATGCGGTGGATCGCGCAGGAGAAGCAGTCGAAGACGTGCACCGCGCCCTGCGCGTGCACCTCGAACGTCATGCCGTAGTCGTTTCCGCAGACCTCACAACGTGCCATGCGCCACAGCGTGCGGGCGGGGCGGCCGCCGGGCGCGGTGCCGGCGGGTGTGTTGGCCGGGCTTCACCCGGACGCAGGCGCGGGCCGCACGTCCTGGAGCAACTGCATGAACGCCGCCTCGTCGACCAGCGGGGTGCCGTACGAGGCGGCCTTGACGGTCTTGGACGTGCGGGCGTCCGGGTCGTTGGTCACCAGCAGGCTCGTCAGCCGGGACACGCTCGACGCCACGTGCAGCCCGGCCTCGGTCGCCCGGTCCTCCAGCAGTTCGCGGTCCACCGAGGTGTCGCCGGAGAAGGCGACCCGCATGCCTTGGACGAGCCGGTCGCCGGGCTCGTAGCGCCCCGGGTTGGGGTACGGGCAGGCGGGGCGCTTGCGGGCGGGCCGCCAGGACGTGGGGCGGTACCCGCCGGCGCCGGCGGTGGCGCGCGGGCGGGGCGCGGGGGCGTCCGACCACTCCGTCAGCGGCTGGCAGGTCAGCAGCGGCAGCCGCAGGCGCTGCCGCGCGGCCCGGTGCAGGCTGGGGCGGAACGCCTCGGCCAGCACCCGGGCGTCGTCCAGGGCGTGGTGCGCGCGCTCCTGTATGACGCCGAAGTGCGCCGCCAGCGACTCCAGCTTGTGGTTGGGCAGCGGCAGGTCCAGCTCCTTGGCGAGCGCGATGGTGCACAGCCGCCGGCGCACCGGGGGGACGGCGGCGGCGCGGGCGTACTCGCGGGCCAGCATCGACCAGTCGAACATCGCGTTGTGCGCCACCAGCACCCGGTCGGCCAGGCGCGCGGACAGCTCCGGCACGATCTCCGGGAAGAGCGGCGCGTCCGCCAGCACCTCGCTCGTCAGACCGTGGATCCACACCGGGCCCGGGTCGCGCCGGGGGTTGACGAGGGTGTACCAGGAGTCCTGGAACTCGCCCCGGGCGTCGAGCTGGTAGACGGCGGCGGAGATGATCCGGTCGTCGCGGGCCAGGCCGGTGGTCTCCACGTCGACGACCGCGTACCCCTCGGGGTACGCGTCCGGCCAGTCGGCCGGCGGCGTCTGCGGGCCCGGCTGGCGGCCGATCCTCGGCGCGGTCCGGTGAGCGGCTGCGCCGCGGTCTTCGAGCATGGTCACTGAGGATACGGGCCGCCACTGACAGGGACCGCACGGTGGTCGCCGCGCGGCACCCGCCCGGAACCGGCCGCTCCGGGGCTACCGCCGGTACACCGCTGACACCCGGTCTCACATACTTCTGAGTAACAACCCCTAGCGGTACGCCCGTCGGCGCACTTATGGTGCGGGACATGCCGCACCTGCCCGATGTCGTGTTGTGGTCCGTGCCCGCCTTCGTCCTGCTCACCGTCGTGGAAATGGTGAGCTACCGCCTGCACCCCGACGAGGACGCCGCCGGGTACGCGGCGAAGGACGCGGCCACCAGCGTCACCATGGGGCTGGGCAGCCTGGTCTTCGACGCGCTGTGGAAGATCCCGATCGTGGCGATCTACGCCGCCGTCTACGAACTCACCCCGCTGCGCGTCCCGGTCCTGTGGTGGACGCTGCTGCTGATGCTGCTCGCCCAGGACTTCTTCTACTACTGGTCGCACCGCGGCCACCACGTCATCCGCATCCTGTGGGCCTGCCACGTCGTCCACCACTCCAGCGAGAAGTTCAACCTCACCACCGCGCTGCGGCAGCCGTGGACGACCTGGACGGTCTGGCCGTTCTACGTCCCGATGGTCGCGCTGGGCGTGCACCCGGCCGCGATCGCCTTCACCTCCGGGGCCAACCTCGTCTACCAGTTCTGGGTCCACACCGAGCGGATCGGCACGCTGCCGCGCCCGGTCGAGTTCGTCTTCAACACCCCCTCCCACCACCGTGTCCACCACGCCTCCCAAGGCGGCTACCTGGACCGCAACTTCGGCGGGATCCTGATCATCTGGGACCGGATGTTCGGCTCGTTCGTCCCAGAGACCGAACGGCCCGTCTACGGCCTGACGAAGAACATCAAGACCTTCAACCCGCTGCGGGTGGCCACCCACGAGTACGCCGCGATCGCCCGCGACCTCCGGGCCGCGGAGAGCTGGGGCGAGCGCGCCGGCCGGATCTTCCGGGGCCCCGGCTGGCAGCCGGCCCGCCTCCGCGCGGCCACCCCGCCGCCGCCCGCACCCGCCAACTCCCCGGCCCCGCCCGCCGCGTCCCCGCCCCCGGCAGCCGCCGCCCGGGAGTCCGCCGCCGGGACCACGACCCGGAAGTCCACCGCGCGGGAGTCGGCCGCGTGAGACCGCTCGCGCCCCGGCCGCGCGCCGCCCGCGCCCTGCTCCTCGCCTTCGCCGTCCTGGCCGCCGGCCACCTCGCCGCCCTCGCGGCGCACGCCGCCGCCGCGCCCGGCAGCGGCCCGGCGGGCCTCGCGGACACCGCCGTGCATCTGACCAAACCGGCCCTGATGCCGCTGCTCGCCGCGCACACCCTGCTGCGCGGCGGCCCGCCGCTGCTGGCCGCGGCGCTGTTGTTCGGCTGCGGCGGCGACACCTTCCTCCAGATCGGCGCCCCCACCGCGTTCCTGATCGGCATGGGCTCCTTCGCGGCCGGCCACCTCTGCTACCTGCTCCTGTTCGCCCGCCACGGCACCCCGGCCCCGGCCCGCCGGTCCCGCGCCGCCGCGGCCGCCGCCCTCTATGCCGCTGCCCTGGTCACCACCGTCGCCCTGCTCTGGCCCGGTCTGCCGGCCGCTCTGCGGATCCCGGTCGCCGGCTACAGCCTGCTGCTCACCGCGATGGCGTTCGGCGCCCTCCGCGCCGGCCCCCGCGCCGCCGCCGGCGGCCTGCTCTTCCTGCTCTCCGACTCCCTCATCGCCGGCGGCCTCGCCCACTGGCCCCAGCTCCCCGCCCCCCAACTCTGGATCATGCTCACCTACCTCGGCGCCCAGACCGCCCTGGCCCTCGGCCTCCTCACCACGGCCACCCCCGGCCCCACCCACCCCACCGGCGACCTCCACCCCGTGCCGACGTAGCACCCGGGGTTGCGTCTCCCCCTGCGGAAGGCCCGAAGGAGGGGGCCCCGCCGCGCCGGCGGGGCCCCCTGATGGTTACTCCACCGCCTTCAGCGCGTTGACGATGCCGTAGCCGAAGTGGCTGTTGACCCGGGGGGTGCCGGTGCAGGTGGCGTCGCCCGCGGGGCAGCCGGGGTTGTCGGCCTGCTGCTTGAGGAGCCACTGGATCTCCTGCGGGCCGGCCTTGGGGTGCGCGCTCCTCAACAGCGCCGCGACGCCCGCGACATGCGGGGAGGCCATGGACGTACCGGCGTAGAACGCCCAGTCGCCCCCGGGGATGGTGGAGAGGATGTTGCCGTTCTTGGCGGGGAGTTCGGGCACCTGCTTGGTGTCACCGCCCGGCGCGGCCACGTCGATCTGCCCGAGGCCGTAGTTGGAGTAGCCGGACTTCAGGCGGTGCGAGCCGGTCGCCGCGACCGTCACGGTGCCCGGCAGCTGGGTCGGCACGTCCCAGCACGTCTTGGGGCTGAGGGTGCGGCTGACCGGGGTGGAGTCGTTGGGGCTGCCGGTGTCGGTGAGCTTGTCGGCCGCCAGATCGGCGTTGGCGTTGCCCGCCGCGGCGACGTTCACCACGCCCTTGTCCTGCGCGTACTTCGCGGCCCGGCCGACCGCGTCGACGATGGCCGCCTGGTCGGCGTCGTCCTTGCAGTTGAACATCCACGGGTCCACGTAATAGCTGTTGTTGGTGACCTGGACGCCGTGGTCGGCCGCGAAGACGAAGGCGCACACCACGCTCTCCGCGTAGAACAGGCTGGTCTTGGGCTCGCTCACCTTGATGGCCGAGACCTTCACGCCCGGGGCGACGCCGGCCACCCCGACGCCGTTGCGGGCCGCGGCGATGGTGCCCGCCACATGGGTGCCGTGGGCGTCCTCGACCGGGTCGTAGGGCCGCCACGCGCCGGGGGAGGTGTCCGGTACGCCGCCCACGCAGTTGGCGGACTGCCGGGCCGAGAAGTTCGGCTTGAGGTCGGGGTGGGTGTCGTCCACCCCGGTGTCGATGACCGCGACGGTCACCTTGCGGCTGCCGGCGTTCACCTTCGCCGCTTGGTCGGCCTTGATGGCCGGCAGGTCCCACTGGAGCGGCTCCAGCGGCTCCTCGCCCTTGGCCTTCGCGGTCCGTTCCGCCGCGGCGAGCTGGGCCGCGGTGATCCGCTGCGGCTTGCCGACGTCATCGGTGCCGGACTGCTTCAGCGGCGCCGTACGGGTCGCGCCGGCCGACTGCACGCCCGGGACGGTCCGGACGGTGGCGGCGAAGCGGGGGTTGGCCGAATGGGCGACGATCACGCCGATCCGCTCGTGGGCGGTGATCACCTTCCCGCCGGCCTTGCCTATCGCGCGCTCGACGGCGCCGACCGTGGTGTGACCGGGGGCGGTGTTCACGACGTACGACAGCAGCGGGCCGCTGTCCGCCGGCGCGGCGGCGCCGGCCGCGCCCGGCAGGAAGCCGAGCGACGCGGTCAGTGCCAGCCCGACCGGTACGGCCAGGGCCCGCAGACGTCTCTTCCGGGGATGTGCAAGGGGACGTGCCATGGGTACTCCACCTCATCCGTCGGACCGCCCGTCCGCGGAGCGCGCACGGGCGGATACATGACAGGCGAAGCTATCGGCGATCACCGGTGTGCGGCAATGGGGTGTGGCGAAAGGGGCGACGCGGACGCAATGCGGTGGGAGGGGTGAAGGGGGAAGAAGGGGGAGGTGCTTGACGGGGCGTCAGGTGAAGGAGGGGGCGGGTACCGTCGGGGCGCCGCGCGGTCCCGTCAGTCCCGGCGGCCCGCGCCGTCGCGGCGGCGCAGGGCGCCCATGCTCAGGGGTGGCAGCGGGATCCGCGGGCCGTACCAGCGGCGCGCGTCCGCCCCGGGGCGCGGCCGGGCGGGGGCGGCGGCGACCGGCGCGGGCAGCCGGACGCTGCCGTACGGGCGCCGGCGGGGGGCGTACGGCGGCGGGTCCTGCTGGGGCGGCGGCGTCATGACCGGCTCAACGAAGCGCCGCCCGCGCGGTGGCGGCCGGTGCGGCCATTCCCCCGTTTTCTTCGGGAATTCAACCATCCACCGTCTGTCGCCCCGCGCCGGGCGCCTCTACGATGCGTGATCCACGTCACTTATCCAGGGCTTATTGCAGGCCCCCACCCGCTCATCGAGCGTCAGGAGACTCCGTGATCACCGCACCCTCCGCCGACCGGGGAGAGCACGACCCGCCCGACTACCGCCAGGTGCAGTCGAGCCCGGAGTTCGCCGAACTCCGGCGCGCGCACCGGTCGTTCGCCTTCCCGCTCACCCTGGCCTTCGTGCTCTGGTACCTCGGCTACGTCCTGCTGTCCAGCTACGCCGGCGGCTTCATGGCCACCAAGGTGGCCGGCCACCTCAATGTCGCCCTGGTGCTCGGCGTCGCCCAGTTCGCCACCACGTTCCTGATCGCCTGGTGGTACGCGCGGCACGCCGCGGCCCGGCTCGACCCGCGCGCCGAGGCCCTCAGGGCCCGGCTGGCGGGCCCGGCCGCCGCCCCGCGGGACGGCACGCGGACCGATGCCCCCGGAGACGGCACCGGCCGGACCGACGTCCAGGAGGCCGGCGCATGAACCTCGCCCCGCCCCTCGCCGCCGGCGCCGCCGGCGAGCACCGCACCCTGATCGTCACCCTCTTCGCGGTCTTCGTCGCCGCCACCCTCGGCCTCACCGTCTGGGCCGGCCGGCAGACCAGGGGAGCGGACGACTTCTACGCCGGCGGCCGGCAGTTCAGCGGCTTCCAGAACGGCCTGGCCATCTCCGGCGACTACATGTCCGCCGCATCCTTCCTCGGCATCGCCGGTGCCATCGCCCTCTTCGGCTACGACGGCTTCCTGTACTCCATCGGCTTCCTCGTCGCCTGGCTCGTCGCGCTCCTCCTGGTCGCCGAACCGCTGCGCAACTCCGGCCGGTTCACCATGGGCGACGTACTCGCCTACCGGATGCGCCAGCGCCCGGTCCGCACCGCCGCGGGCGCCTCCACCATCGTCGTCTCGATCTTCTACCTGCTGGCCCAGATGGCCGGCGCCGGCGCCCTGGTGACCCTCCTGCTGGGCATCACCAGCGAGACCGGCAAGGTCCTCGTGGTCGTCCTGGTCGGCCTCGTGATGATCCTCTACGTCACCATCGGCGGCATGAAGGGCACCACCTGGGTCCAGATGGTCAAGGCCGTCCTGCTGATCGCCGGCACCCTGCTGATCACCTTCCTGGTGGCGTGGCGGTTCCACTTCAACCTCTCCGCCCTGCTCGGCGCCGCCGCCGAGAACAGCGGCAAGGGCTCCGCCTTCCTGGAGCCGGGCCTGAAGTACGGGGCCACCGCCACCTCGAAGATCGACTTCATCTCGCTGGGCCTGGCCCTCGTCCTGGGCACCGCCGGCCTGCCGCACATCCTCATCCGCTTCTACACCGTGCCCACCGCCAAGGCCGCCCGGAAGTCGGTGAACTGGGCGATCGGCATCATCGGCGTCTTCTACCTGATGACCCTGGCGCTCGGCTTCGGCGCCGCCGCGCTGATCAAGCCCGGCGTCATCACCCGCGACAACGAGGCCGGCAACACCGCCGCCCCGCTCCTGGCCCAGGAGATCGGCGGCGGCGCGGGCTCCCCCGGCGGCGCCGTGCTGCTCGCGGTGATCTCCGCGGTCGCCTTCGCCACCATCCTCGCCGTGGTCGCCGGCCTCACCCTCGCCTCGTCCTCCTCCTTCGCCCACGACATCTACGTCAACGTGCTCCGCAAGGGGCAGGCCACCGAGAAGGAGGAGGTCCGCGCGGCCCGCTGGGCGACCGTCGGCATCGGCGCGGTCGCCATCGTCCTCGGCGTCTTCGCCCGCGGTCTGAACGTGGCCGGCCTGGTGGCGCTCGCCTTCGCCGTCGCCGCCTCCGCCAACCTCCCCACCCTGCTCTACAGCCTCTTCTGGAAGCGCTTCACCACGCGGGGGGCCCTGTGGTCCATCTACGGGGGCCTGGCCTCCTCGGTCCTCCTGGTGCTCTTCTCGCCGGTCGTCTCCGGCAAGAAGTCCTCGATGTTCCACGGGGCCGACTTCGCCGTCTTCCCCCTGGAGAACCCCGGCCTGGTCTCCATCCCCCTGGGCTTCCTCCTCGGCTGGCTCGGCTCCCTCCTCTCCCGTGAGGAGCCCGACCCCGCCAAGTACGCCGAACTGGAGGTCCGCGCCCTGACCGGCAGCGGAGCGCACTGAGCCGTCTCTACAGGGCCCGGGCGGGGTCGCGTCGTAGTTCCGTACGACGCCACCCCGCCCACCTCGTGCTTCTCACGCCTCCTCACTGTCGGACCCATCGCGTAGTCTCGAAGACGTACTGATCGCAAGACGTACTGTCCGAGGGCCGATCCACACTCTCGGGGAGGGGGCCCAGTGCTCATCGACACCTACGGCCGCGTGGCCACCGACCTGCGGGTCTCACTCACCGACCGGTGCAACCTGCGCTGCACGTACTGCATGCCCGAAGAGGGCCTCCAGTGGCTCGCCAAGCCCGATCTGCTCACCGACGACGAGATCGTCCGCCTGATCGGCATCGCCGTGCGCGACCTGGGCGTCGAGGAGGTCCGCTTCACCGGCGGCGAACCCCTCCTCCGCCCCGGCCTGCCCGGCATCGTCGAGCGCGTCGCGGCCCTCACCCCCCGCCCCCGGATGTCGCTGACCACCAACGGCATCGGCCTGGAGCGCACCGCCGCCGCCCTGCGCGCCGCCGGCCTGGACCGCGTCAACGTCTCGCTCGACACCCTCCGGCCCGAGGTCTTCCAGGCCCTGACCCGCCGCAAGCGCCACGCCGACGTGCTGCGCGGCCTCGAAGCCGCCCGCGCCGCCGGCCTCACCCCGGTGAAGGTCAACACCGTCCTGATGCCCGGCCTCAACGACGACGAGGCCCCCGACCTCCTGGCCTGGGCCGTCGCGAACGACTACGAGCTGCGCTTCATCGAGCAGATGCCGCTGGACGCCCAGCACGGCTGGAAGCGCGACGGCATGATCACCGCCGGCGACATCCTCGCCTCGCTCCGCACGCGCTTCACCCTCACCCCCGAGGGCCAGGACGAGCGCGGCTCCGCCCCCGCCGAGCGCTGGATCGTCGACGGCGGCCCGCACCGGGTCGGCGTGATCGCCTCGGTGACCCGCCCGTTCTGCCGCGCCTGCGACCGCACCCGGCTCACCGCCGACGGGCAGGTGCGCACCTGCCTGTTCGCCACCGAGGAGACCGACCTGCGCGCCGCGCTGCGCTCCGGCGCGCCCGACGGCGAGATAGCCCGGATCTGGAAGCAGGCCATGTGGGGCAAGAAGGCCGGCTCCGGACTCGACGACCCCGCCTTCCTCCAGCCGGCCCGCCCCATGTCAGCCATCGGAGGCTGACGGCGGCTGCTCCCAGTCCGCCAGCGCCACCACGTCCTTGAGGAAACCGCGCACGGCCAGGAACTGCGACAGGTGCTCCCGGTGCGCGTCGCACGCCAGCCAGGTCTTCCGCCGGTCCGGCGTGTGCAGCTTGGGGTTGTTCCACGCCAGTACCCACACCGCGGCGGTCCGGCAGCCCTTGGCCGAACACACGGTGACGTTCTCGGAAGCGCGGGAATCGTTCGGGGAGTTCACGCCTCAACCCTACGTCCCGCCGATCATCGGCTCCGACCGGCGGACATGGCGACGCCGGGCAGCCACGGGGGGAGCCGCCCGGCGTCGGTCCGTCGCTCCGACGGGGGATGCGGAGCGCGTACGCAGTATGTCATGGGGGATGGCGTGCGGTGCACCGGAACCGCGTGATTGATCTGAGCTTTTCTTGAGCTTTGCTGAGCGACCGTCCCCGCCGGCCGCCTCAGCCGCCGTCCCCGCGGGGCTCCGACGAGGCCGCCGCCGGCCGTTCCGGAACGGATTCCGGTGCGCCCGAGGTCAGCATGGGCCGCACCGGCTTGACGAACGTCGACGGCAGCGAAGGGGCGTTCTCCCGGCCCGCGTTGGCGATCACCACCGCGATGTACGGGAGCCCTATGCCGAGCACCAACGTTGCAATGGCAACGGGCCGTTCGATGTTCCACAGCACGGCGGTCAGCACCACGGCCACGCTCCGTACCGCCATCGAGATCACATAGCGCCGCTGACGCCCCCGCACGTCCTCGGTGAGCCCCTGCCGCGCTCCCGTGATCCGGAAGGTCTCCGCCTCACTGTGCTTCCGCATCCCGTTCCACCACCCGCTCCGTAGCGCCGGACTCGCCCCGCATTCCGGTCAGATCCCACGGTACGCCGCCCCCGGCCGGCCTACGAGACCGGGTCATATCGTTGGCGTATGCAAGGCTCGGCCGGGGGGCGTAGCGCCCGCGGCGTGCGGGTGCGCCGCGGAAAGGGGTGCGGCGGGGCGGCCGTGCTGCCGGCCGCCCCGCCGCGACGCCGTACCGGGACTACCGCCCGGTGATCCGGGCCAGCTTGCGGCCCGCCTTGAGGTAGACCTCGCCCCCGGCCTCCGGCAGCTTCTCGGCCAGGACCTCGGCCAGCGGGCGCGCCGCGTCCGCCTCGGCGAGCACCACCGTGGACTGGCCGGAGCCGCCCTCGACGACCAGCCGCAGCGCGTTCTGCTTGGCCAGCCGCCGCGCCGCGGAGGCGCTGGGCGCGAACGCAAGGACCGACGCCAGCACCGCGGCCACCGCCAGTTCCCCGTGCTCGCCGGCGTCCACCACCGGCAGCGACGCCACGTCCGTGAACGACTTCTTGGAGAACTGCGCCACGAAGCCGGCCCGCGCGGCCATCGCCGCGTCCAGTCCGTACAGCGCCGTCACGACCTCGCCGGCGAGGATCTTCTTGAGGTCCATCGGGTGCAGCGAGCGGTCCGCGACCCGGCCCAGGACGAGGGCGATCTCCTCGTCGGTCCACTCCGTCCACGCCTTGAGGTACGGCTCCATCAGCCGGTCCGGGACCGACATGATCTTGCCGAAGACGTCGTCGGCGGGCGCGCTCAGACCGACGTAATTCCCCTTGGACTTCGACATCTTGGCGCCGGTGCCGTCCGTGCCCTCGATGAGCGGCATGGTCACCACAAGCTGGGGCCGCTGGCCGCGCAGCTCCATCAGCTTGCGGCCCATCTGGAGGTTGAGCAGCTGGTCGGCGCCGCCCAGCTCCACGTCGCACTCCAGCGCCACCGAGTCCAGGCCCTGGGCGATCGGGTACAGCAGCTCCGTCATGGTCAGGCCCGCACCGGCCGCCAGGCGGTTGCGGAAGTCCTCGCGCTGGAGCAGCTGCGAGACCGGCACCTGGGCGAGCAGCCCGAGCAGCTCGGGGAAGGTGTAGGGCGCGAGCCACTCGCTGTTCTGCCGGAAGCTGACCTTGTCGAAGTCGAAGAACGGGCGCACCTGCTCGCGGTAGGTGGCGAGGTTCTGCGCGATGTCCTCATCGGTCAGCGGCGGGCGCTCGGCCGTCCGGCCCGACGGGTCGCCGATCTTGGCGGTGAAGTCGCCGATGATCAGGGTGACGTCATGGCCGAGGCGTTGGAAGCGGCTCAGGATGATCAGCGGCACCGCGTGCCCGAGGTGCACATCGGTGGCCGTCGGGTCGATGCCCAGCTTGACGTGCAGGCCCTGGCCCGCCGCCCGGCGCTCCTCGATGCGCTCGGCCAGCTTCTCCGTGCCCGGCAGCACCTCGACCGTACGGGAGGCGATCAGCTCGGCCTGCTCCTTGGCCGGCAGGTCCGTCAGATCCAGATAACGCCGTGCACCGGTCTCCTGGAGCAGCTCCCGGACGGTGGCGTCCGCGGAGAGGTCGGCGGAGAGCAGCGTGCTGGCGCGGGCGACGGATTCGCCGAGGCGTGTCATGGCGTTCCTGATCGATCGTGGTTCCCGAACGGGAGGACAGGGCGACAGTCTATTAGGCCGGTCACGGCCGCTCGCCCGGATATCTGTGGGGACCCGACAGCGACCGGGGCGCGCCCCTGTGCGGCCTCGATTCCCCGTACGGGCCGCCCGACCGATAGTTTCGTTCCGAACGCAAGACGGACAGGACACGGAAAGGGTGATCTCTTGAGCCGCTCGGTTCTGGTCACCGGAGGCAACCGCGGCATCGGCCTGGCCATTGCCCGCGCCTTCGCCGAGGCAGGCGACAAGGTCGCCATCACCTACCGCTCGGGCGAGCCCCCGGCGGGCTTTTTGGCCGTGAAGTGCGACATCACGGACCCCGAGCAGGTCGAGCAGGCGTACAAGGAGATCGAGGAGAAGCAGGGCGCGGTCGAGGTGCTGGTGGCCAACGCCGGCATCACCCGCGACCAGCTCCTGATGCGGATGTCCGAGGAGGACTTCAGCGCCGTCCTCGACACCAACCTGACCGGCACGTTCCGGGTGGTCAAGCGCGCCAACCGCGCGATGCTGCGGGCCCGCAAGGGCCGGATCGTCCTGATCTCGTCCGTGGTCGGCCTCATGGGCGCCGCGGGCCAGGCGAACTACGCCGCCTCCAAGGCCGCCCTGGTCGGCTTCGCCCGTTCGCTCGCCCGCGAGCTGGGCAGCCGCAACATCACCGTCAACGTCGTCGCCCCCGGCTTCGTCGACACCGACATGACCCGCGTGCTCAGCGACGAGCAGCGGGAGGGCATCGTGAAGCAGGTGCCGCTGGCGCGTTACGCGCAGCCCGAGGAGGTCGCCGCCTCGGTCCGCTTCCTGGCCTCCGACGAGGCCGCGTACATCACCGGAGCCGTCATTCCCGTCGACGGCGGATTGGGCATGGGTCACTGATCAGCATGAGTGGAATCCTCGCCGGCAAGCGCATCCTGGTCACGGGTGTGCTGATGGAGTCCTCGATCGCCTTCCACGCGGCCAAGGTCGCGCAGGAGCAGGGCGCCGAGGTCATCCTGACCGCGTACCCGCGGCCCACCCTGACCGAGCGCATCGCCAAGAAGCTGCCGAAGCCCGCCAAGGTCATCGAGCTGGACGTGACCGACCAGGAGCACCTGGACCGCCTGGAGGGCCTGGTACGCGAGGAGCTCGGCGGCCTGGACGGCATCGTCCACTCCATCGGCTTCGCCCCGCAGGACGCCCTCGGCGGCAACTTCCTCAACACGCCCTTCGAGTCGGTGGCCACGGCCATGCACGTCTCGGCGTTCTCCCTGAAGTCGCTGACCATGGCGTGCCTGCCGCTGATGCCGGAGGAGGGCGGCGCGGTGGTCGGCCTGACCTTCGACGCGCAGTTCGCCTGGCCGCAGTACGACTGGATGGGCCCGGCCAAGGCCGCCCTGGAGGCCACCAGCCGCTATCTGGCGCGCGACCTCGGCAAGCGGAACATCCGCTGCAACCTCGTCTCGGCGGGCCCGATCGGCTCGATGGCCGCCAAGTCCATCCCGGGCTTCTCGGACCTGGCCGAGGTGTGGAACACCCGCTCGCCGCTGGAGTGGGACATGGCCGACCCGGAGCCCGCGGGCCGCGGTGTCGTCGCCCTGCTGTCGGACTTCTTCCCGAAGACCACCGGCGAGATCGTGCACGTCGACGGCGGCGTGCACATGATGGGCGCCTGACGCCCCGCGCTTCCGTACCGCCCGTCCCGGTCCGCCGGGGCGGGCGGTCCGCGTATCCGGCCCCGGGGCGGGCGGGTCAGCCGCGGCCCAGGAGGGGCCCGCGGCAGCCGAAGGAGTGGGCGCCGGCCTCGGCCGCGGCCCGGTCGCCGTCCCCGGCGCGGATCGCCTCCACCAGGCGCGCGTGGTCCATGTGCGCCTCCGGGCGCAGCACGGTGCCGACGTCGGCCCGCAGGAAGTCGCGCACCACCCCGCCGAGATCGGCGTAGACGGCGGCCAGCACGTCGTTGTGGGAAGCCGCCACCACGGCCATGTGCAGGGTCGCGTCGGCCGCCACGAACGCCTCGGCGGCCCCGGACCGCCAGGCCGTCTCGCGCCGCTCCAGCAGCGCGTCCAGCTGCCGCAGGTCGGCGTCCGTACGGCGCTGCGCCGCGAGCCGGGCGGCCTCGGCCTCCAGGGCGGAGCGGAGCTCGGCGACGTGCCGGGGGTCGGCGTCGGCGAACCGGCGGTTCATCACCCCGGCCAGCTCGCTGGTGGCCGCGACGTAGGTGCCCGAGCCCTGGCGGATGTCGAGCAGGCCGTTGTGCGCCAGCGCCCGGACGGCCTCGCGGACGGTGTTGCGGGCCACCCCGAGCTGCTCGACCAGCTCCGGCTCGGTCGGGATGCGGGAGCCCACCGGCCAGTCGCCGGACGTGATCTGGGCGCGCAGCTGCGCGATCACCTGGTCGGCCAGCGCGGACCGGCGGGGCGAGGTCAGGGGCATGGTGGGGCTCCGGGGTGCGGCGGCCGGTGGGCCGGACGGACGGCGGCGGCGCGGACGCGGGCGGGCCGCGGGGGCCCGTGGCGCCGTGGGGGTGCCCCGAGGCTACCGACGAAGGCTGGACACCCATTCATCCCATGATTCTATGATGACCCCTATGGCAGACGAAGACCTCGCGACCCTCGGCCCGGCCGCCGCGCCCCCGACGACCTCCGACCGGCCCGCCGCGGACGCCGGTCCGGCGCGACCCGCGCACGGCCCCGCACCCGGGCAGGAAGCCGAGCCGACCGCCGCCGCCCGCTGGCTGCCGCGGATCGTGATCGCCGGTCTCGTCCTCGCCGCGCTCAACCTCCGCCCCGCCATCACCAGCCTCGGCGCCCTCCTGGAGGAGGTCCGCGAGGGGCTCGGCATGAGCGGGACCGTCGCCGGCCTGCTGACCTCCGTACCGGCGCTCTGCTTCGCCGTCTTCGGGATCGCCGCGCCCCGGCTGGCCCGGCGCTTCGGGCCCGGCGCCATCGTGTGCGCGGGCATGGCGGCGGTCGCGGTGGGCGTGGCGGTGCGCCCGTACGCCGGCGGGACGCCCGGGTTCCTGGCGGGCAGCGCGCTGGCGCTGGCCGGCATCGCGGTCGGCAACGTCCTGCTGCCCGTGGTGATCAAGACCTGGTTCCCCGACCGGGTCGGCCCGATGACCGGGCTCTACTCCATGGCGCTGGCCCTGGGTACCTCGCTCGCCGCGGCGCTCACCGTCCCGATGACCGGCGCGCTGGGCGGCGACTGGCACACCGGCCTGACGGTGTGGGCGCTGCTGGCCGCCGTCGCCGTGGTGCCGTGGCTGGTGGTGCTGCGGCGCCGTCCGGCCACCGGGGCAGCGGCACCGGAAAGCGGTACGCAGGAAACCGCCGCACCCCCCATACGGATCACCTCCTCGCCGACCGCCTGGGCGCTGGCGGTCTTCTTCGGCCTCCAGGCGACCGCCGCGTACATCACCATGGGCTGGATGCCGCAGATCTTCCGCGACGCCGGGGTCTCGGCGGGCACCGCGGGCGTGCTGCTGGCGGTCACCATGGCGGTCGGTGTCCCGCTCTCCTTCGTCCTGCCGCGGCTGGCGGCCCGGATGCGGCACCAGGGGCCGCTGGTGGTGGTCCTGGGGGTCTGCGGGCTGGCGGGCTACACCGGGCTGTGGCTGGCGCCGGCCGCCGGGGCGTGGCTCTGGGCGCTGCTGATGGGCATCTCCAACTGCGCCTTCCCACTCGCCCTGACGATGATCGGGATGCGGTCGTCCAGCCCGGCCGGCGTGGTCAAGCTCTCCGCCTTCGCGCAGAGCGTCGGCTACCTGATCTCTATCCCCGGGCCGCTGCTGGTCGGCACGCTCTACCAGCACAGCGGCGGCTGGGGCCTGCCGATCGCGCTGATGGTCGGGCTGATGGTGCCGCAGATCGCGGTGGGCACGCTGGCGGGCCGCAACCGCCGGATCGAGGACGAGCGCTGACGGCGGCGGCCGGCAAGGGGGTGCCCCCGGCCCGTCCCGGGACGGGCGGCACCGGGCGCCGACGGGGGCGCGCCGGGGGCCGGTCGCGCGCCCTGACCGGAGCCGCGCCGGGGACGGGTGCGACACTGGGCGCATGCCAGTGCTCGAACCGAATCCGCAGGGCAGCCAGAAGAAGCTGCTGCTCGTCCTGGGCCTGATGCTCGGCGTGACCGCCGTCGTCGCGATCATCGCGAGCATCGCCGCGCCATGACGCCGCGGCGGCCCGCCCCCTGACACCGGCCGTACGCGGTGACGGGCGGGGCTGCCGGGGCTGCCGGGCCCGGCGGGGCCCGGCCGGCGGGGCCGTCCCCCGATCCCCTAGGGGGCCCGGCTCAGGGATCTCTGGGGGGTTTCCCCGATGGGACCGGTCGGCGGGAGTCCGTAGCGTTGCCGGTAGACCGCTCGGGAGGGCGGTGGGTGCGCCGCCGGCCGGTGGTGCGCCGCCCCGCGACCCGTCCAGGAGCCCGCCGTGTCCACCGCGTTCCGCCGCCCGTCCGCCGTGCCGGTCCCCCGCAGGCGCACGGCGCCGCCGTGGTGGGCGCTGGCGCTGCCGGTGGTCTCCTTCACGGCCCTGCTGGTGCTGGTGGCGCATCCCGGCCAGGCGAGCGCGGCCGCTGCGGCGCGGGCCCCGGAAAGCCTCGCCCCGCTGCTGGACCTCCTGGCCCACCTGATACGCCTGGGCCGGTGAGCGGGCCCGCGCCGGCGGCGTCCCGCGGCGGTGTCCCGGGACGCGTCACCCGGCGGAGGGGACGTGCCAACACCCCGCGCCGGGCCACGGCTTTCATGCGAAGCTGGGACGCATGAGCGTCGATACACCCCGCCGGATTGTCCTGCTCCGACACGCCAAGGCCGAATGGTCGGACGACAGCGACCACGAGCGCCCGCTCGCCGACCGCGGCCGCAAGGACGCGCCGGTCGCCGGCCGATGGCTGGCCGGTGCCGGGGCCTGCCCCGACCTGACCCTCTGCTCGACGGCCGTGCGCACCCGCGAGACCTGGAAGCTGGTCGTCTCCGAGCTTCCGCAGCGCCCCAGGACCGTCTACGACGAGCGGCTCTACGAAGCCTCCCTCGGTGAGCTGCTCGCCCTGCTGAACGAGGTCTCCGACGACGTGACCGACCTGCTGGTGGTCGGGCACAACCCGGGGATGCACGCGCTGGCCGACGCCCTCGCCGGTGAGGCCGAGGGCGACCTGCTGGCGCGGATGAACCGCAGCGGCTTCCCGACGTCGGCGATGGCCGTGCTGGCCTTCAACGGCTCCTGGAAGTCCGTCGAGCACGGTGTCGGCCGGCTCGTCGCCTTCTGGACGCCGCACGCCTGACACCGCCCGCGGCCGGGCCCCGGAAGGGCGCCCGCCGCACCACCGGACGCCACAGCCGAAGGCCCCGGCGCACGTCCCGCGTGCCGGGGCCTTCGGCCTGCCCGGCGCGCGGTGCGGCCCGCGCGCCCGCGGCGCCTCACTCCACGTGCGTCTCCGCCGCCTCGACCTCTTCGCGGGTGACGCCCAGCAGATAGAGCACGGTGTCCAGGAACGGCACGTTGACCGCGGTGTGCGCGGCCTGCCGCACCACCGGCTTGGCGTTGAAGGCGACCCCGAGGCCCGCCGTGTTGAGCATGTCCAGGTCATTGGCGCCGTCGCCGATCGCGACGGTCTGCGCCAGCGGTACCCCGGCCTCGTGGGCGAACCGCCGCAGCAGCCGCGCCTTCCCGGCCCGGTCCACGATCTCGCCGGTGACCCGCCCGGTCAGCTTGCCGTCGACGATCTCCAGGGTGTTGGCGGAGGCGAAGTCCAGCCCCAGCTCCTCCTGGAGCGCGTCGGTGACCTGCGTGAACCCGCCGGAGACCACCCCGACTTGGTAGCCCAGCCGCTTCAGCGTCCGCACCAGCGTCCGGGCCCCCGGCGTGAGCCGCACCTCCTTGCGGACGAGGTCCACCACGGACGCGTCCAGCCCGCGCAGCAGCTCGACCCGGGCGTGCAGCGACTGCTCGAAGTCCAGCTCACCGCGCATCGCCGCGGCGGTCACCGCGGCCACCTCGGCCTCGCACCCGGCGTGCGCCGCGAACAGCTCGATGACCTCGTCCTGGATGAGCGTGGAGTCGACGTCCATGACCACCAGGCGCTGGGCCCGGCGCTGCAACCCCGCCGCGACCACCGCGACGTCCACGCCGAGCCGCGCGGCCTCCGGGGCCAGCACGCTGCGCAGGGCATCGGTCGCCGCGCCCGAGACCGCGAACTCCACGGCCGTGACCGGGTACTTGGCGAGCCGGAAGATGCGGTCGATGTTGCCCCCGGTGGCCGTTATGGCGGCGGCGATGGCGGCGGTCGACTCCGCGGTGAGCGGGTGCCCCAGCACGGTGACGTGGGACCGGCCGACACCGCGCGGGCGGTTGTCGCCGCGGCCGGAGATGATCTCCGCCTGGAGGTTCAGGGACTCGGCCCAGCTGTGCACGGTGGCCCGCAGGTCGCCCTCGGAGGCCCCGTCGGCGCCCCGGCCCGCGGGCGTGGTGACCAGTGCGCACAGCGTGATGCGGCCCCGGGTCACCACCTGCTCGATGTCCACGACATCGACGGCGTAGGCGGCGAGGGTGTCGAAGAGACCGGCGGTGATACCGGGCCGGTCCTTCCCGAAGATCTTGACCAGCAGGGTCGGTGCGTCGTCGCCTGGTACGGCGGTGGCCGGCGGGGTCTGCGATGCGCTCATGGTGCCTTTACGGTAACCGGCGGGCGGCCGTACCCGTACGGGTGTCCGGGGTTCGGACCCCGTGGCGGAGTGCGGCGGCGCCACCACCGGAAGGGCCCGGTCCCGCGGCCTTCCGGGGCCCGGCGGTGATCGTTATGGACTCGTGTCCGCGCCCGTCCGATTGCACCGGCCCGGGTGACCGGGCTGGCGCTCCAACTCCCGTTTTGGTATGGCGGTTCGCTTCCCGGCGGCGCCGCGCACCGCCGCCCCGCCGCGCGGAATGCCCCGCTTCCCGATGTTCCCGGCATTCCCGGCAGAAACGGCGCTTCCGGCTCACCGGGAGGGTTCGCCGGATGCCGCCGGAAGCGCCCCGCATCCCGCCGCTGTCCCGGTTTCCGGTCGGCGGGCCGAGCCTGAAATAGTTCCCCACGATGTTCACCATCCCTGGACTTCCCGTACAGGGCGTCACTCGGGGGACTATGTAATGGGGCATGGAGTGCCTGAACTCGTACTGGAACTGAACGGAAGGACCTGGCCGCTCGACCCGGCCAGGTCCTACAGCGTGGGCCGCGATCCGCAGGGCGACATGGTGCTCGACGACGCCAGGGTCTCCTGGCGGCACGCCACCCTCCGGTGGTCCGGCCGCAGCTGGCTCATCGAGGACCACGGGAGCACCAACGGCACCTACGTCCAGGGCCGGCGGATCCAGCAGCTGGAGGTCGGCCCCGGCACCGCCGTCCACCTGGGCAACGCCACCGACGGCCCCCGGCTGACCCTGTCCGCCGCCGCGGCGCCCGCCGACGCCTTCAGCGCGCCGCCCGCCGCGGCCGCCCCGCACCAGGGCTGGCAGGCCCCGCCCGCACAGGCGCAGCCGCCCGCCCAGCAGGGCTGGCAGGCCCCGCCCCAGGGCGGGCAGCCCTACCTCCCGCCCCAGCAGGCCCAGCAGCCTCCGCAGGCCCGGCAGCCCCAGCAGGGCGCGCCCCGGCAGGCCGTCCCGCCGCAGCAGTCCGGGCAGCCCCAGGCCGGCCCGGCCCCCCAGGCCGGCGCCGACCGCAGCCCGACCACCTTCCACCGCCTGGACAGCGGCCGGGTGATGCGGATCGGCCGTGCGCTCGACAACGAACTGGTCGTCTCCGACCTCCAGGTCTCCCGGCACCACGCGGAGTTCCGCGCCACCCCCGACGGCCGGTTCGAGATCCGCGACCTGGGCAGCCACAACGGCACCTACGTCAACGGCCAGCCGATCCCCAAGTCCGGCAGCGCCCCGGTCGGCCCGAACGACACCGTCGGCGTCGGCCACTCCACCTTCCGGCTGGTCGGCGACCGGCTGGAGGAGTTCGTCGACACCGGTGAGGTCTCCTTCTCGGCCCGCCACCTCACCGTCACCGTCGACGGCGGCAAGCAGATCCTCAAGGACGTCTCCTTCGGCGTCCCCGAGAAGTCGCTGATCGCCGTCATCGGCCCGTCCGGCTCCGGCAAGTCCACGCTGCTCAAGGCGCTGACCGGCTACCGCCCCGCCAACCAGGGCGAGGTCCTCTACGACCACCGGAACCTCTACAAGCACTTCGCCGAACTGCGCCAGCGCATCGGCCTGGTCCCGCAGGACGACATCCTCCACAAGGAGCTGTCCGTCCAGAAGGCCCTGCGCTACGCCGCCAAGCTGCGCTTCCCCGGCGACACCGCGGAATCCGAGCGCGAGGCCCGGATCGGCGAGGTGCTGCGCGAGCTCAAGCTCGACGTCCACAAGGACAAGAAGGTCACCTCGCTCTCCGGCGGCCAGCGCAAGCGCGTCTCGGTCGCCCTGGAACTGCTCACCAAGCCGTCGCTGATCTTCCTGGACGAGCCCACCTCCGGCCTCGACCCGGGCATGGACCGCGACGTGATGCAGCTGCTGCGCGGTCTGGCCGACGACGGCCGCACGGTCCTGGTCGTCACCCACTCGGTGGCCGAACTCGCCCTGTGCGACCGGCTGCTGGTGATGGCACCGGGCGGTTCGGTGGCCTACTTCGGCCCGCCGGCCGAGGCGCTGAACTTCTTCCAGTACGAGTCCTGGGCCGACGTCTTCTCGGCGTTCGAGAACTACCGCGACTACGACTGGGCCGGCCGCTGGCGCGGCTCCCCGCACTACCAGATGTACGCCGCCGACCTGGACGCCGCGCCGCCGCAGTCGGTCAGCGTCCAGGCCCCGCCGGCCCGGATACAGAAGTCCCAGAGCTGGGGCTCGCAGCTGTGGACCCTGATGCGCCGCTACGTCTCGGTGCTCGCCTCCGACCGCGGCTTCCTGGCCCTGATGCTGATCCTGCCGGCCGTCCTCGGCGTGGTCTCCCTGCTGATCCCCAGCGACTACGGCCTGGGCTACGGCCCGCTCCAGAAGCACCAGACCAACCGCGACGCGAGCACCATCTCGCTGATCCTCGCGGTCGGCATGTGCTTCTCCGGCGCGGCCAACTCGGTCCGCGAGCTGATCAAGGAGCGGGTCATCTACGAGCGCGAACGGGCCACCGGCCTGTCGCGGTCGGCCTACCTGATGTCCAAGATCATCGTGCTGGGCGTGGCCACCGCCCTCCAGGGCGTGATCATCGCGGCCATCGGCTTCTCCACCCGGCCCATGCCGGCCCAGGGCCTGATCATCGCCAAGGCCCCGGCCGTCGAGATGACCGTCGCGATCATCGCCCTCGGCTTCACCTCGATGATGGTCGGCCTGATCATCTCGTCGCTGGTCAAGACCGCCGAGAAGACCATGCCGCTGCTGGTCATGTTCGCCATCGTCCAGGTCGTCTTCACCGGCGTCCTCTTCCAGCTCTTCGACACCGTCGGCGTCTCCCAGGTCTCCTGGCTGATGCCGTCCCGCTGGGCCGTCGCCGCCCTCGGCGCCACCGAGGACATGAACACCCTGCTGCCCTGGGAGCCCGGCCACCCCGACCCGCTGTGGAAGCACCAGACCGGCGTCTACGTGATGGACGTGATCATCCTGGTGGCCCTGGGCGTCGGGCTCGCCTTCGTCGTCGCGCGGCTGCTGCGCCGCCACGAGCCGGAGGTCATGCGCAAGTAGCGCCCGCGGCCACCCGCCAGGCACGCCCGAGGGGCGGCACCCGGTCCACGGGTGCCGCCCCTCGGCGGTGTGCGCTGCGCGGCGGCAGGGAACGCCCGGCTCAGTAGGCGGAGTTGACGTTGTCCATCGAGCCGTAGCGGGCGGCCGCGTAGTTGCAGGCCGCGGTGATGTTGGCGACCGGGTCGTAGATGTTCCAGGAGGTACCGGGGACGTGGTACTGGCGGAACGTCGGGTCGATCACCTGGAGCAGGCCCTTGGAGGGGATGCCGGCCTGGGCGTTGGAGTCCCAGAGGTTGATCGCGTTGGGGTTGCCGGACGACTCGCGCATCAGGTTGCGGTAGATGCCGTTGTAGCTGCCCGGGATGTTGTGCTGGGCCATGATGGCCAGCGACTGGCGGATCCAGCCGTCGAGGTTGTTCGGGTAGACCTTGACCGCCTTGGCGGCGGCCGGGACGGCCTCGCGGACCGCGGCGCGGCTCGCGGCCTGCTTCACCCGGCGCTCCTGCTCTGCCTTGGCCTTCGCCTTGGCCTGGGCGGCGGCCTGCTCGGCCTGCTTCTTGGCGGCCTCGGCCGCGGCCTTGCCCTGCGCGGCGGAGGTGTCGGCCTGCTGCGCGAGGGTCGCCTGCTGGGCCCGGGCGGCGGTGTCGACGGCGCTGAAGGCGACCGGCTGGACGTTCAGGTTGGCGGGGGCCGCCGCGACCTTGCCCTGGCTGGCGTCGGCACCGGGGACGACGGTGAGGACCAGCGCGGCGGCACCGGCGGCGGCGACACCGGCGGCGGTCAGCTTGTGCATCCGGGTCAGGTTCAGAGCGGGGATGGCGTGCTTGGGCATGGCGGGGCGACCTCTTCCGATGGGGGGCATCGCACGGGCCGTCGAGTGGTGGCTGAACGCCGATCCCAGATCACGGCGCCGAGCGATGGGCCCCATTCTTAGCGGCCGAAAATTCGCCGGGCAATGATGTGACGTACGACCCCGGTTAGTGGGACCTGGGCGGCGCCGAAGCCGCCCCTCCCGGAAAAGCCCCAGTTCAGGAGGGGCCTGTAGGTCCACTATCCAGGATCGTAAGTGAGCTGCGCCCTATGCGCGGGGTCACATCGGCCGGAGGTTTATCTCGCCCTTAGTAATTGCAGTCGCACATTCTGTGCGGGGCCTGTGGGCGGGCCGTGCGCTCAGACCTCGACCAGCACCTGGTCGAGGGACTTGCGTACCAGATCGGGCACCCGGCAGTCCTCGGCGGGGTACCCGACCGGGATCACCGCGAACGCCTTCTCGTTCGCCGGCCGCCCCAGCACCTCCTGGAGGAACCGCATCGGGCTCGGCGTGTGCACCAGGGCCGCCAGCCCCGACAGGTGCAGCGCCGACAGCAGCATGCCGACCGCGATGCCCACCGACTCGTCCACGTAGTAGTGCTTGCGCCTGGTCCCGTCCGGGCCCAGCCAGTGCCGCTGCTGGAAGACCACGATCAGCTGCGGCGCGTCGGTCAGATGCGGTTTGACCTCGTCGGTGCCCAGCGGCCGCAGCGCCGCCAGCCACTCCTCGCCCAGCCGCCCGTCGTACGAGCGCCGCTCCTCGGCCTCCGCCGCCGCCCTGATCCGGCGGCGCACCTCCGCGTCCTTGACCAGGACAAACGTCCAGGGCTGCTGGTGCGCCCCGGACGGCGCGGTGGCCGCGCAGGCTATCGCGTCCCGGACCACCTGCTCGGGGACCGGGTCGGCGGCGAACTGCCGCACCGTCCGCCGCCGGTCCATCCGCTCCCGCAGCTCGGCGGCGCGGGCCAGTGACTCGGCCGCGGGCATCCGCTCGGGCCGGTACGGCACCGACCGGTAGGGCTCTCCGTGGATCGGCGTCCAGCGCTTCGTGGGCGAGGTGGGCGACGTGGGCGCGGTGGGCGGGGTGTGCGCGGTGTGCGCCTGGGGTGTGGACGACATGCCCCGAGTCTGGTGTCCGCCCCCGCGCCCCCGCCCCGTATGCGGCCGGATCGGCGCAAACTGATCGCCAAGAACGCCCCTTGTGTCCCACTAATCACTTTCACCTTTATATAGGGGACAAGAGGTCTTCTGGGGGGTCTGCCCATATATAGGAGGTGAGGGGGGGGTGAGGAGGTGCGGCCCGCCGGGCCCCGTCTAGGTCCCCGGACGTAGGTCCAGGGGGCTCCCCGGGGCGTCGGCGGACCGATACGGCCCGGCCGACCCGCCGGTACGGTGAAGCCATGACCAACGGACCGGGGGCCGGCATCCCCGCGGTGAGCACCGCGATCCTGGCCATGAGCAGGCATCTGGAGGTGCGCGACGTCCTCAAGACGATCGTCGCCTCGGCCCGTGAGCTGCTGGACGCCGAGTACGCCGCGCTCGGCGTCCCGGACGACCACGGCGGCTTCGCCCAGTTCGTCGTGGACGGCGTCAGCGCCGAGCAGTGGAAGGCCATCGGCCCACTGCCCCGCCAGCACGGCATCCTCGCCGCGATGCTGCACAGCGCCACCCCCGAGCGGCTCGCCGACGTCCGCAAGGACCCCCGATTCGGCGGCTGGCCCGCCGCCCACCCGGACATGTCCGACTTCCTCGGCCTGCCGATCGCCGACGGCGACGAGATCCTCGGCGCCCTCTTCCTCGCCAACAAGCGCTGCCCGGAGCCCCGCCCCGCCCGCGCGGACGGCTGCCGCTTCACCGAGGACGACGAGCGGCTGCTCGGGATACTCGCCCAGCACGCTGCCATCGCCCTCACCAACGCCCGCCTCTACGAGCGCAGCCGCGAGCTGACCATCGCCGGCGAGCGCGCCCGGCTCGCCCACGAGCTGCACGACGCGGTCTCCCAGAAGCTCTTCTCGCTCCGCCTCACCGCGCAGGCCGCGACCGCCCTGGTCGACCGCGACGCGGCCCGCGCCAAGGACGCCCTGCACCAGGTCACCGCGCTGGCCGCGGAGGCCGCCGACGAGCTGCGCGCCGCCGTCATCGAGCTGCGCCCGGCCGCCCTGGACGAGGACGGGCTGGTCGCCACCCTGCGCTCCCAGGTCCAGGTCCTGGACCGGGCGCACTCCGCCCGTGTCACCTTCGCCGCCCAGGGCGTCCGGGCGCTGCCCTCCGCCCAGGAGGAGGCGATGCTCCGGGTCGCCCAGGAGGCGCTGCACAACGCCCTGCGGCACTCCGGCGCCACCCGCGTCGAGGTGACGCTCACCCGCGCCGGCCAGGGAGCCCGGCTGCGGGTCGCCGACGACGGCCGGGGCTTCGACACCGGCGCGGTCCGCCGGGCCGGCCGGCATCTGGGCCTGGTCTCGATGCACGACCGCGCCGGCGGCGTCGGCGGCACGCTCACCGTGGAATCGGAGCCCGGCAAGGGCACCGCAGTCGAGATGGAGGTGCCCGGTGGCTGACACCACCCGGGGCGGTACGGAACGGACCACGGGCGAGGGGCGCGCGATCCGCGTCCTGCTCGTCGACGACCACCAGGTCGTCCGCCGCGGCCTGCGGACGTTCCTGGAGGTGCAGGACGACATCGAGGTGGTGGGGGAGGCGTCCGACGGCGACGAGGGGATCGCCGCCACCGAGCAACTGCGCCCGGACGTCGTCCTGATGGACATCAAGATGCCCGGCACCGACGGCATCGAGGCGCTCCGCCGGCTGCGCGAACTGGACAACCCCGCCCGCATCCTGGTCGTCACCAGCTTCACCGAGCAGCGCACCGTCGTCCCGGCGCTGCGCGCGGGCGCGGCCGGCTACGTCTACAAGGACATCGACCCGGACGCGCTGGCCGGCGCGATCCGCTCGGTGCACGCCGGGCACGTCCTGCTCCAGCCCGAGGTGGCCGGCGCGCTGCTGTCCCAGGAGGACGGCAACGGCGGCCAGGGGCGCGGCGGTTCACTGACCGACCGGGAGCGCGAGGTGCTGGGCCTGATCGCGGACGGCCGCTCCAACCGCGAGATCGCCCGCGCGCTGGTGCTCTCCGAGAAGACCGTCAAGACCCACGTCTCCAACATCCTGATGAAGCTCGACCTCGCCGACCGCACCCAGGCCGCCCTGTGGGCCGTCCGGCACGGCATCGGCGCCTGAATCACGGGGCACCGCGGGGGAGGGCCCCGCGGCGGGCGGCTCCGGAACGACAATCCGAACGTCGCCTCGCGGATCCGAGATTCATACTGTCGTGTATACGTAGTCCATTCGGCGTATCCCCGCTCCCGGCCGGGCCGTTTCCCAGTGCAGTCGTGGCGGCTGGCCACGGCATCGGCAACGAGGAGCTGAACGAAGTGAAGAACATCAAGCGGGTCGCGGCCATCACGATCGCGGGTGCCGGTCTCGCCCTGGCGGGTGCCGGCGTCGCGTCGGCGCACGACGGCCCGCAGGCGCAGGGCGCCGCGGTGCAGTCCCCCGGCGTCATCTCGGGCAACGCCGTCCAGGCTCCGGTGCACATCCCCGTGAACGCCTGCGGCAACACCGTCTCCGTGATCGGCCTGCTCAACCCGGTCTTCGGCAACACCTGCCTGAACAAGTGACCCCGGGAGCCTCCGCTCCGGTCACCTGACCCCTGCGCCGGGCCGCGACACCGGCCCGCCGGGTCATCCGGACCGGCCCCGCCCAGCCCTGGCCGTGCGGCCGGTCCCCCTCCACATACACCGTTATTTCCGGCCCAGTGCCGCCACGTGAGGATCACGCCACCATGAACACCGTCAAAAAGGCCGCCCTTGTCCTTGCCACCACCGGTCTCGCCGTCGGCGCCGCCGCCGGTTCGGCGTTCGCCCAGGACGGCGCGCACGCCGACGGCAAGGCCCTGAACTCCCCGGGCGTCGGCTCGGGCAACCTCGTCCAGGCCCCGGTGCACGTCCCCGTGAACGTCTCCGGCAACAGCGTCAACGTCGTCGGCGTGCTGAACTCCGCCTTCGGCAACCCGGCCGTCAACGACTGACGCCCCCGGCCCGGGAGCAACTCCCGGGCCGCACCGGGCCGTTGCGGCCCTCACCAGGCCCCGCCGACCGCACTCCGGCCGGCGGGGCCCTCCCGTCTCACCCCCGGCCGCGCTCCCGCTCCTCCACCGCGGAGTTGTACGCCGCCACCTGTGCCCGCCGGGCCGTGCGCTCCACCGGACGCAGCGCCTCGGCGCGGGCCGCGATCTCCGACGAGCTGACCGCCGCGCCGTGCTCCCGGCCGTCCCCGCCGGCCCCCTGCGCGATGGTGATCAGAGCGCCGACCCGCTGCGCCAGCTCCAGCACCCGCACCGCCCGCGGCGGATAGCCGGGCGCCAGCAGCTGCCGCCCGGCCTCGGCCCGTGCGCGGTACGCCGCCAGCGCCGCGTCCGCCACCGGACCGGAACCGGCCACGTCCAGCCGCGAGAGCACCTCCGTGGCCTCCCGCAGCGCCTCCGCCAGCTCCCGCTCGGCCTCGCCCAGCGACGGCACGTCCGCCGGCGGCGCCTCGCGCACCGGCAGGCAGTGCCAGACCACCTCGACGTGCACATCGGGGCCGGCCCCGCCCTCGGGACCCGCCTCGTGCACCTCCGGGACCAGGCCCAGCCCGGCACCGTGCGCGAGCACCGCCTCGCCGGCCTCCAGCGCCCGCGCGTTGAACTCCGGCGGGCCGCTCAGCCCCAGCGGGTGCCCGGGCACCGGCAGCGCCACCCGCAGCCCGGACGCGCCGAGCGCCCGCAGCCGGCCCAGCGCCAGCGTCAGGCCGACCGGGGCGTCCTCCCCGGGCAGGCCCGAGACGCGGTGCACCGCGTCGTCCTCCGCGATCCGGTGCGCGGCGTCATCAGGTGAGACAAGTCCGGCCAAAAGGGCATTTCCCCATGCCGCCAGCCGTCCTGAGCGAGGTTCATCGAGCATGGTCCCCAGCCTAGGGAACGGCACTGACATCGAGTGGCGTAGGTTTGCAGGGGGGCTGCGCCTACAGGCGCACACGACGACCGAGAAGCAATGGGAGACAGTGCGCTCATGAGCGATGTGCTGGAGCTGGTGGACGTATCCGTGGTCCGCGAAGGACGGGCTCTGGTGGACCAGGTCTCGTGGTCGGTGAAGGAGGGGGAGCGCTGGGTGATCCTCGGCCCCAACGGCGCCGGCAAGACCACCCTGCTGAACGTCGCCTCCAGCTACCTCTTCCCGAGCACCGGCACCGCCCGGATCCTCGGTGAGCAGCTGGGCCGGGTCGACGTCTTCGACCTGCGCCCGCGCATCGGCATCGCCGGCATCGCGCTCGCCGACAAGCTGCCGCGCAGCCAGACCGTCCTGCAGACCGTCCTCACCGCCGCCTACGGCATGACCGCCACCTGGCGCGAGGACTACGACGAGATCGACGAGCAGCGCGCCCGGGCCTTCCTCGACCGGCTCGGCATGAACGCCCACCTGGACCGCAAGTTCGGCACCCTCTCCGAGGGCGAGCGCAAGCGCACCCTGATCGCCCGCGCCATGATGACCGACCCCGAGCTGCTCCTCCTGGACGAGCCCGCCGCCGGCCTCGACCTCGGCGGCCGCGAGGACCTGGTGCGCCGCCTCGGCCGGCTGGCCCGCGACCCGTTCGCCCCCTCGATGATCATGGTCACCCACCACGTCGAGGAGATCCCGCCGGGCTTCACCCACGTCCTGATGATCCGTCAGGGCAAGGTGCTGGCCGCCGGGCCGCTCGACCTGGAGCTCACCTCCAGCAACCTCTCGCACTGCTTCGGCCTCCCGCTCGTCGTCGAGCGCCAGGCCGGCGACCGCTGGACCGCCCAGGGCCTGCCGCTGACGTAACGGCCCGGCCCGGAAGCCCCGGTGACCGATCGCGCCCTGTCCCCGGACCGCCCGCCCGACCTACCATGAGCCCGTGGATCCTTGGGTGTGGTGGCTGATCGCCGCCGTGGGGCTGGGCATTCCGCTCGTCGTGACCGCGATGCCCGAATTCGGAATGTTCGCGGTCGGTGCCGTCGCCGGTGCCGTCACCGCAGCGCTCGGTGGCGGCACCGTCGCGCAATTCCTCGTGTTCGTCGCGGTGTCGGTCGCGCTGATCGCCGTCGTCCGGCCGCTGGCCAACCGCCACCGCGGCCAGAGCCCGCGCCTCGCCTCCGGCATCGACGCGCTCAAGGGCCGCACCGCCACCGTCCTGGAGCGCGTCGACTCCGGCGACGGCGGCCGGATCAAACTCGCCGGGGAGGTCTGGTCGGCCCGCGCCCTCGACGGCGCGCAGGTCTACGAAGCCGGCCAGCAGGTCGACGTGGTGGAGATCGACGGCGCCACCGCCCTCGTCATCTGACCCGAAGACCGTGCGCGACGCCCCGCACCTCTGAAAGACTGATCAACGCCGAGCCGGCCGCGGGCCGGGACGACCAGCAACGAAGGGCACGGGAGCCGCTGTGGAATCGATCATCATCGTCCTGATCATCCTGGTGGTGCTCGTGTTCATCGCACTCTTCAAGACGATCCAGGTCATCCCCCAGGCCAGCGCCGCCATCGTCGAGCGCTTCGGCCGCTACACCCGCACCCTGAACGCCGGCCTGAACATCGTCGTCCCGTTCATCGACACCATCCGCAACCGCATCGACCTCCGCGAACAGGTCGTCCCGTTCCCGCCCCAGCCGGTGATCACCCAGGACAACCTCGTCGTCAACATCGACACGGTCATCTACTACCAGGTCACCGACGCCCGCGCCGCCACCTACGAGGTCGCCAGCTACATCCAGGCGATCGAGCAGCTCACCGTCACCACCCTCCGCAACATCATCGGCGGCATGGACCTCGAACGGACCCTGACCTCCCGCGAGGAGATCAACGCGGCGCTGCGCGGCGTCCTCGACGAGGCCACCGGCAAGTGGGGCATCCGCGTCAACCGCGTCGAGCTCAAGGCGATCGAGCCGCCCACCTCCATCCAGGACTCGATGGAGAAGCAGATGCGCGCCGACCGCGACAAGCGCGCCGCGATCCTCCAGGCCGAGGGTGTGCGGCAGTCCGAGATCCTCACCGCCGAGGGCCAGAAGCAGTCCGCGATCCTCCGCGCCGAAGGTGAGGCCAAAGCCGCCGCGCTGCGCGCCGAGGGCGAGGCCCAGGCGATCCGGGTGGTCTTCGAGTCCATCCACGCCGGCGACCCGGACCAGAAGCTGCTGTCGTACCAGTACCTCCAGATGCTCCCGAAGATCGCCGAGGGCGACGCCAACAAGCTCTGGATCGTCCCCAGTGAGATCGGCGACGCCCTCAAGGGCCTCGGCGGCGCCATCGGCAACTTCAACCCCGCCGGCGGCGGCACCATCCCCAAGCCCAGCAGCCCCGAGCGCCAGGCGCCCCCCATCGACTGACCCGCCCGCACCTCGTGCATGATCAGGGTTGCCCCTCGACCTCAAGGGCGGGGAGGCAACCCTGACCCATGTAAGGAGATGGCCTTGTCCATCTGGGAAGCAGTCGCAGTCTTCGCAGCCGGCCTGGGCGCCGGCACCATCAACACCATCGTCGGTTCCGGCACCCTGATCACCTTCCCCGTCCTGCTCGCCGTCGGCCTCCCGCCGGTGACCGCCAACGTCTCCAACTCCCTTGGCCTGGTGCCCGGTTCGATCAGCGGCGCGATAGGGTACCGCCGCGAACTGGCCGGCCAGGGCCGCCGGGTACTCCGCTTCTCGGCCGCCGCCCTCACCGGCGGCCTGGCCGGCGCGGTCCTGCTGCTCGCCCTGCCCGCCGGCGCCTTCCAGGCGGTCGTGCCCGCCCTGATCGCCCTGGCCCTCGTACTCGTCGTCATCCAGCCCCGGCTGGCCGCCGCGGTCCGCGCCCGCCGCGAGCGCAACGGCACCACCGCGCACCGCGACGGCGGCATCGCCCTCTTCACCGGCCTGCTGCTGGCCAGCGCCTACGGCGGCTACTTCGGCGCCGCCCAGGGCGTCCTCTACCTCTCCCTGATGGGCGTCCTGCTCAGCGACGACCTCCAGCGCCTCAACGCCCTCAAGAACGTCCTCGCCGCCCTGGTCAACGGCGTCGCGGTGCTCTTCTTCCTCTTCGTCGCCCACTTCGACTGGACCGCCGTGCTCCTGATCGCGGCCGGCTCCGCGCTCGGCGGCCAGCTCGGCGCCAAGGTCGGCCGCCGCCTGCCACCGACCGCCCTGCGCGCCGTGATCGTCGCCGTGGGACTGGCGGCCATCGTCCAACTCCTCCTGAAATAACGGGAGTCGGGCGATGGCCACCCCGTGTCCCGCCCGGGGCTACGCCGGCAGCGCCCCCAGCCAGTCCGGCAGTTCCTCCCGTACGGACACCCCCAGCGCCGACACCAGCGCGTCCGCCGGCGTCGGCACGAACGGCCGGCGGAGCAGCCGCATCCCCGCCTGCTCCGGCGTCCGGTCGGCCTTGCGGTGGTTGTCCTCCGCGCACGAGGCGACGGTATTCAGCCAGGTGTCGCCACCGCCGTGCGACCGCGGCACCACGTGGTCCACGGTCGTCGCCCGCTTCCCGCAGTACGCGCACCGGTGCTGGTCGCGCACCAGCACCCCGCGCCGGGACCACGGCGCCTGTCTTCGGAACGGCACCCGGACGAACCTGCTGAGCCGGATCACCCGCGGCACCGGCACGTCCACCGAGGCCGCCCGGATCCGCATCCCCGGGTGGGCGTGCTCGACGACCGCCTTGTCCTGCATGACCAGCACCACCGCGCGCCGCAGCGACACCGTCGCCAGCGGCTCGAAGCTCGCATTCAGCACCAGCGTCTCGCGCATCCCGTCCACCTCCCGGACCCCGATCGCCCTCGTGGCGAAGTGGCTCCACTGTGCAGGGGCAGGTATTTCCCGGACAACGCAATTTCCTTGTGACGCAAGGGAAATGGCGGGTGCACAGAGCATGAACAAGAAGTGGCGCGGGCAGCGGACACGGCCCGCCGCGCGCGGACGGAAGAGGGTGCGCTCCGGGTCCCGGCCCCCGTGACCCGGAACCCGGAGCGAACGGCGACCGGCGCGGACGCCCCCGTGCGCAGGGGCTCCGGCGAGCGCGGGCGCACACACCGGCGCCCCGGCGCTCCCGCCACCGCGGTACCGGCCGGCCCGCCACCTCGCAAAGGCGGCGGCACGGCAACCACTGTGCGTGCCGGAAGCGCCGGGGCGCAACGCATTTCCCCGGCCCCGCGGACCGGAGGGGAACGGTGCCGCTAGCCGGCGGCCACCTCGTACTCACCGATCAGCTGCGCCCGCCCGAGGGTGTGGAACCGCAGGTTGAAGCCGACCACCGCGGGCGAGGCGTCCGCGTCCGGGCCGAGCTTCTCCTGGTCCACCGCGTAGACGGTGAACACATAGCGGTGCGGGCCGTCCCCGGGCGGCGGCGCCGCACCCCCGAAGTCCCGCGTCCCGTAGTCGTTGCGGACGTGCACCGCCCCGTCCGGGAGCCCCGCCATCTCACCGCTGCCGGCACCCGCCGGCAGCTCGGTCACCGACGCCGGGATGTCGAACACCACCCAGTGCCAGAACCCGCTGCCGGTCGGCGCGTCGGGGTCGAAGCAGGTGACGGCGTAGCTCCGGGTCCCCTCCGGAGCACCTTCCCAGCGCAGCTGGGGCGAGCGGTTGCCCTCGGCGTACACCTGCGCGGGCCGCAGCGTCCCGCCCGGCTCCACCTCCTCGCTGACCACCGTGAACTCCGGCACCGGCGGGTGGAAATCGTGGGGGAGCGGCCGCCGCTTCAGCTCGGACACCTCGGAACCTCCTGGTCGCTTGCCGACACTTCGTCCGGCCAGGTTAGAGCCAGTTGCGCCGCCCGCCGACCTCGGCCAGCCACTGGTTGAGGTACGCCGCCCAGTCGGTCCCCTCGAAGTCGTACAGCCCCACCGTGAACGACCGGTAGGTGTCCGACCCCTCACTGAACAGCCCCGGCTTCTTGTCCATCTCCAGGACGACGTCCATCTCCCGGTCGTCGGCCACGAACGACAGCTCCACCTGGCTCAGCCCCCGGTACTGCGGCGGCGCGAAGAACTCGATCTCCTGGTAGAACGGCAGCCGCTGCCGCGTCCCGTGGATCACCCCCTGCTCCAGATCGGCGGACTTGAACCGGAACCCCAGTCGCCCGAACGCGTCCAGGATCGCCTGCTGCGCCGGCAGCGGGTGCACCTGCACCGGGTCGAGATCACCGGAGTCCACCGCCCGCGCGATCGCCAGCTCCGTCACCACCCCCACGTCCATCCCGTGCAGCGGCTGCCCCGCGAAGGTCGTCACCGGCGTCTCCCAGGGGATCTCCAGCCCGAACGGCACCGTGTGCACTGCCCCCGCCTGCACCTCGAACGCCCCGCCCAGCCGCACCCGGGTGAACTCCACGTCCCGCTTGGCCTCCCCGTCCCCGTGCTCGACCTCCACCCGCGCCTGAAGCCCGACGGTCAGCCCCTGGATCGCCTGCGGCACCGACCCGCCCTGGATCCGCACCTCCCCCTGCACCACGCCGCCGGGGACCACGTTCTCCTCGAAGAGCACCGTCTCCACCGACGCTCCCCCGGCCCCCAGACTCGCCAGCAGCTTCTTGAACCCCATGTCGTCCTCCCCGGGCGCGACCCGCGCACCCCGTATACCCGGCCGATCGTGGCCCGATCCTGACGCACCCCGGAGCGATCGTCCCAATCCCCGCCCCCACAACCGTCCAAACCGGCCGCCCGGACCACCGGCGCGGCTCCACTACGCTCGGAACGCATGACTGACGGACCGGACCGCACCCCCCTCCCGCGCGACTTCTTCGACCGCCCCGTCCTGGAGGTCGCCCCGGACCTGCTCGGCCGCACCCTGGTACGCCACAGCCCCGACGGCCCCATCGAACTCCGCCTCACCGAGGTCGAGGCGTACGCCGGTGAGATCGACCCCGGCTCCCATGCCTACCGCGGCCGCACCGCCCGCAACGCCACGATGTTCGGCCCGCCCGGCCACGCGTACGTCTACTTCATCTACGGCATGTGGTTCAGCATCAACCTCGTCTGCGGCCCCGAGGGCAAGGCCGGCGCGGTCCTGCTGCGGGCCGGCGAGATCCTCACCGGTACGCCGCTGGCCGCCGCCCGCCGTCCCAAGGCCCGCAACACCGACGAACTCGCCAAGGGCCCGGCCCGGCTGGCCACCGCCCTGGACATCGACCGCTCCCTGGACGGCATCGACGTCTGCGCCCGCAACGGCAGCCCGATCACGATCCTGCACGGCACCCCGGCCCCCGGCGACCAGGTCCGCAACGGCCCCCGCACGGGCGTCGGCGGCGACGGCGCCGACCACCCCTGGCGCTACTGGATCGACGGCGACCCCACCGTCAGCCCCTACCGCCCCCACGTGCCCAGGCGCCGCAGCACCCCGAGTGCTTGACTCCGGCCCGCCGAGCGTCTAACGTGGCCCGAGCCGCTGGACACAGGCAGCGCTATCTGCGTAGCCGGAGGCGGTACATCCACTACTTCGAACGACTCCCTGACGGGTCCCCTTCGGCATTGCCGAAATCCGACCCGGCCGGCCCGATTATGAGCCGCCAGGAAAAGCCGCTAAAGTAGTGACCACGCCGAAAGGCGAAAACCTCCGACGAAAATCGGAACCGAATTCGAGCCCCCGCAACTCACCGAGAAGCGGATCCGGAACGAAATCGAGTCTGATAAAGTCGGAACCGCGAGAAAGCCGAAAGGCCGGATCGCACCGGCGAAAATCGGAGCCGAAAGGATCTGATAGAGTCGGAAACGCAAGACCGAAGGGAAGCGCCCGGAGGAAGCCCGCGAGGGCAGGCCGAAGGAAGCGTCCGTTCCTTGAGAACTCAACAGCGTGCCAAAAGTCAACGCCAGATATGTTGATACCCCGTCTCCATCATGGAGATGAGGTTCCTTTGAAAAGTCCTCCCAAGCTTGGGAGGCGCACAGCGAGGACGCTGTGAACGATCGGATTATTCCTCCGATTCGTTCCGCTCTCG
>NZ_JALMUV010000029.1 GCF_023155275.1 Streptomyces rhizoryzae | reverse complement strand
GGCGGGGGGGCGGGGGGGGGGGCGGCCCCCCCCCCCCCCCCCCCCGCGGCCGCTCAGAGGACCTTGGAGAGGAACGACTGGGTCCGCTCGTGCCGGGGGTTGGTGAGGACCTCCCGCGGGTGGCCGGATTCGACCACCACCCCGTCGTCCATGAAGACCAGCGAGTCGCCGACCTCCCGGGCGAAGCCCATCTCGTGGGTCACCACGACCATCGTCATGCCGTCCGCGGCCAGGTCCTTCATGACGTCCAGGACGTCGCCGACCAGCTCCGGGTCGAGGGCCGAGGTCGGCTCGTCGAAGAGCATCAGCTTGGGCTCCATGGCCAGCGCCCGGGCGATGGCCACCCGCTGCTGCTGCCCGCCGGAGAGCTGCGAGGGGTAGTTGCCGGCCTTGCCGCCGAGCCCGACGCGGTCCAGCAGCTTGGCCGCACGCTCCCGGGCGGCCGCCTTGGACTCGCCCTTGACCTGGACCGGCGCCTCCATGATGTTCTCCAGCGCGGTCATGTGCGGGAAGAGGTTGAAGCGCTGGAAGACCATGCCGATGTCGCGGCGGCGGGCGGCGACCTCGCGGTCCCGCAGCTCGTAGAGCTTGCCGTGGTGCTCGCGGTAGCCGACCAGTTCGCCGTCGACCGACAGCCGCCCGGCGTTGATCTTCTCCAGGTGGTTGATGCACCGCAGGAAGGTGGACTTGCCGGAGCCGGACGGGCCGATCAGGCAGAAGACCTCCCCGGGCGCCACCTCCAGGTCGATGCCCTTGAGGATGTGGGCCGCGCCGAAGGACTTGTGCACGCCCTCGGCCTTGACCATCGGCACCCCGGACCTGCCGGTGCTCGCCGAGGGCTTGGTGGACTTGCTCATGCCGCACCTCCGGCGCGGTTCGGGCCGGCCAGCTTGGTCTTCAGACGCTGGAACGGGGTGGGCGGAAGCTGGCGGCTGGAGCCGCGGGCGTAGTAGCGCTCCAGGTAGTACTGGCCGATGCTGAGCACCGTGGTGGCGATGAGGTACCAGGCCGCGGCCAGGATCAGCATCTCGACGACCACACCGGAGTCCCGGCCGACGTTCTGCGCGGCCTGGAGCAGGTCGTAGTACTGGACGGCGATGACCAGGGACGAGGTCTTGAGCATGTTGATGACCTCGTTGCCGGTCGGCGGCACGATCACCCGCATCGCCTGCGGCACGATGATCCGGCGCAGCGTCTTGCCGTGGCTCATGCCCAGCGCGTGCGCCGCCTCGGTCTGGCCCTCGTCCACCGCGTTCAGACCGGCCCGGCAGATCTCGGCCATGTACGCGGCCTCGTTGAGGCCGAGGCCGAGCAGCGCGCACAGGAACGGGGTCATGAAGTCCGACCACTCGTCCTTGTAGATCGGCATGATGTCGATGTACTGGAAGACCAGGCCGAGGTTGAACCACAGGAAGAGCTGGACGTAGACCGGCGTACCGCGGAAGAACCAGATGTAGAACCACGCCACGGACGAGGTCACCGGGTTCTTGGACTGCCGCATCACCGCGAGGACGACGCCCAGGCCGACGCCGATCACCATCGCCAGCAGGGTGATCCACAGGGTGTTGCGGAGGCCCTTGAGGATGTCCGCGTTGAACATGTACTCCGGTATCGCGCCCCAGTTGACCTTCCCGGAGGCGAAGGCCCGCACGAGCAGCGCCAGCAGCCCGATGACGACGAGCGCGGCGATCCAGCGCCCGTAGTGGCGGACCGGAATGGCTTTGATGGGCTCGGGCTGGGCCGGCGGTGCGGCCGCCGGCGGCTCGGCCGGCTTGTCGACGTCAACTGACACGGAGGAATGCCTTTCAGCGTGGGCGGGAGCGGCGGTGCGCGCGGGGCGTGGCGGGGACGGGCCGGCCGGCTCAGGTGCCGCCGTTGATCTGCACGTCCTTGACCGCGGCGTCCTTGACGTTCCACTTGGCCAGGACGCGCTCGTACGCGTGGTTCTTGATCGCCAGCTCCACGGCCGCCTTGAGGGCGTCGCGCAGCTGGTCCTGGCCCTTGGGAACGGCGATGCCGTAGGGGGCCGCTTTGAGGGGGGCGCCGCCGACCATCTGGAAGTCGTTGCCGCCGCCGGAGACCTGCACCGCGTAGGCCGCCACCGGGTAGTCGCTGGAGACCGCGTCCACACCGGCGGTCCGCAGCCGGGTCTGGGCCTCGGAGTCGTTGTCGAACGCCTCGATGGAGATCGGCTGCTGGCCGGCGTCCTCACACGCCTTGGACTTGTCCTTGGCCAGGTCGTGGGAGACGGTGCCGCGCTGCACGGCCAGCTTCTTGCCGCACATGGTCTCCCAGCCGTCGATGCCCTTGGTCTTGCCCTTCTGGGTGTAGAGGGAGACCCCGACGTTGAGGTAGTCGACGAAGTCGACACCGTCGCCGATCTTCTTGCCGGTGGTCGAGTCGACGCCCTGCTGGCGGTCCTTGGTGTCGGTCATCGCCGACATCGCGATGTCGTAGCGCTTGGACTTCAGACCGCCCATGAGGGTGTCGAAGGTCGCGTTGTTGAAATTGAGCTTGATGCCGAGTTCTTCGCCGAGCGCCGCGGCGAGATCCGGATCGATGCCCTCCACCGCGCCGTTGGAGCGGAACTCCACCGGCTTGTAGGTGATGTCCGAACCGACCTGGAGCATCCCCTTGTCCTGGATGTCCTTGGGGAGCTTGCTGAAGAGCGGGGCGTGCGGATTGCGGTTCTTGGCCGCCTCCCGCCGGGCGATCGCCGCGTCGGTCTGGTCACCGCAGGCGCTGAGCAGCAGCAGCGATGCGGTGACCGTGGCTATCGCCGCCGCGGCCCTGCCGGACCTGCCGGCCGCCGCGCGACGGGTGGTGTCTGCGGTCATGCTGATCCTCCTGCGGATGGGGAACCGACGTGCCAGTGTGGGCAGCCGGTGTGCTGGTGAGAAGGGGCCGGCGCACACCTTTGGGCACCTTTGGGCGGGGGCCCGCGGTCGGTGACGGAATCTTGCCATCCGGACTCCGGTATTCGGACTGTCGTACAGGTCAAAATCGGATAACGGACGGGCAAGGAACGCCGCAGGCCGTGCGGCGCAAGGGAAAGCGGGGGCGGGCGGGGCGCGGGTGCGGGGCGGGGGTGGTCGCGGCGTCTCGGAATCCGGACAACCCCGAGGGATCTTCGGCATTTTCGGGCGTTACGTCGCTATTGTCGGAGCCCTGTACCAGCAGGTAACGAATCTGACTCGTCGCCTCGCATGCGCGTCCGGTAGAAAGGGTCGTTACACCCCTCATCCGGGGCTCAGGGCGCGTGTGCGGCGCGCCCGGCGTCCGTACCTCCCCCCGCGCGGCGGCCATCCGCCGGGCAGGGCGCGGGCGCGGTGCCCGCCCACCCCCCAACCAGGGAGTGGCCACCCTCAACAGATTTACGACAAAGGGGTCAGAGAACAGTGGCAGCGGAGATCGTCAATCCTCGCAGCGACAGCGAGACCGGCGCGGGAGAAGGCGCGGACGGCACGTCCGGCGAACTCCTCGACCCGGCCTTCGCGCTGCACCGCGGCGGCAAGATGGCCATCCAGGCCACCGTGCCGGTGCGCGACAAGGACGACCTGTCCCTCGCGTACACGCCGGGCGTCGCCAAGGTGTGCAGCGCCATCGCCGAGCGTCCCGAGCTCGTGCACGACTACACCTGGAAGTCCCAGGTCGTCGCCGTGGTCACCGACGGCACCGCGGTGCTGGGCCTCGGTGACATCGGCCCGGAAGCCTCCCTCCCGGTGATGGAGGGCAAGGCCATCCTCTTCAAGCAGTTCGGCGGCGTGGACGCGGTCCCGATCGCGCTCGCCACCACCGACACCGACGAGATCGTGGACACCGTCGTCCGCCTCGCGCCCTCCTTCGGCGGCGTCAACCTCGAAGACATCTCGGCGCCCCGGTGCTTCGAGATCGAGCAGAAGCTCAAGGAGCGCCTGGACATCCCGGTGTTCCACGACGACCAGCACGGCACCGCCGTGGTCACCCTGGCGGCGCTGCGCAACGCGGCCAAGCTCACCGACCGCGCGCTGGGGCAGCTGCGGGCGGTCATCTCGGGCGCCGGTGCGGCCGGGGTCGCCATCGCCAAGATCCTCGTCGAGGCGGGCATCGGCGACGTGGCGGTCTGCGACCGCAAGGGCATCGTCTCGGCGGACCGCGGCGACCTCACCGACGTCAAGCGCGAACTGGCCGGCTTCACCAACAAGCAGGGGCTGACCGGCTCGCTGGAGACCGCGCTGAAGGGTGCCGACGTCTTCATCGGCGTCTCCGGCGGCACCGTGCCGGAGGAGGCGGTGGCCACGATGGCGAAGGACTCGATGATCTTCGCCATGGCCAACCCCAACCCGGAGATCCACCCGGACGTCGCCCACAAGTACGCCGCGGTGGTCGCCACCGGGCGCAGCGACTTCCCGAACCAGATCAACAACGTGCTGGCCTTCCCCGGCATCTTCGCCGGCGCGATGCAGGTGCGCGCCTCGCAGATCACCGAGGGCATGAAGCTGGCCGCCGCCGAGGCGCTGGCCGCCGTCGTCGCCGACGAGCTCAGCGCGGAGAAGGTCATCCCCTCGCCGTTCGACGAGCGGGTCGCCCCGGCGGTCACCGCGGCCGTCGCGGCCGCCGCCCGCGCGGAGGGCGTGGCGCGAGCCTGACCGGCGTCCCAGGACGGACCGCGGCCGACGGGCCGGGCCGGCACCCCTCGCGGGTCCGGCCCGGCCCGTCCGGCTTTGCGCGGACTTCGCCCCACGGGACGTCCGGCGCAAGGGCCGTCGGCCGGATGCCGGCGCCGGGATCGGGCCGCCCGGCGGCGCCGGCGCGGCGCGTGTCACACCCGCGCCCGCTGTCGCACCGCGCGCCCGCGCCCTAGTTTGGGATCATGTTTGCTGCCTACGCCGCCCGCATCGACCGCGACCAGCCGCTGAACGGCCTCGAACTGGGGGAGCGCCCGGCCCCCGCGGCCCGCCCCGGCTGGACCACCGTCGACGTCAAGGCCGCCTCCCTCAACCACCACGACCTGTGGACGCTGCGCGGCGTCGGGATCACCGAGGAGTCGTTCCCGATGATCCTCGGCTGCGACGCCGCCGGGATCGACGAGCACGGCAACGAGGTCGTCCTGCACTCCGTCATCGGGCAGACCGGCCACGGCGTCGGCCCGGACGAGAAGCCCTCGATCCTCACCGAGCGGTACCAGGGCACGTTCGCCGAGCGGGTCACCGTACCGGCGTGGAACGTCCTCCCCAAGCCCGCGGAGCTGTCCTTCGCGGAGGCCGCCTGCCTGCCCACCGCCTGGCTGACCGCGTACCGGATGCTGTTCACCAACGCCGCGGTGCGGCCCGGGGACACCGTGCTGGTGCAGGGCGCCGGCGGCGGGGTGGCCACCGCCGCCATCGTCCTGGGCGCCGCGGCGGGCCTGCGGGTCTTCGCCACCAGCCGGGACGAGACCAAGCGCAAGCGCGCGGTGGAGCTGGGCGCCGAGGCGGCGTTCGGGACCGGCGAGCGGCTGCCCCGGAAGGTGGACGCGGTGATCGAGACGGTCGGCGCGGCCACCTGGTCGCACTCGGTCAAGTCCCTGCGCCCCGGCGGCACTCTGGTCATCTCGGGCGCCACCAGCGGCTTCACGCCCAAGAGCGGTGAGCTGAACCGCATCTTCTTCCTGGAGCTGAGGATCGTCGGCTCCACGATGGGCAGCAAGGAGGAGCTGGCCGGACTGCTGAGCTTCTGCGCCGCCAAGGGCATCCGGCCGGTGATCGACTCCACCCTGCCGCTGGACCGGGCGCGCGAGGGCTTCGCGAAGATGGCCGAGGGCGATCTGTTCGGGAAGATCGTCCTGACGGTCTGACAGCGGCGGTACGGAGGCGGTGCGGTGGCGGTGGTCCGGCGGGGTCCGGTGCGGCCGCGGCCGGTGTTCGGGAGGGAGGGAGACGTGCGGATCCTGCGGGCCGCGGCGCGGACGGCCGTGCCGTGGCGCAACGGCGGCGGGCTCACCCGCGAGGTGGCCGCGCACCCGCCGGGCGCGGGCTGGGACGCCTTCGCCTGGCGGGTGAGCCTGGCCGAGGTGACCCGGGACGGGCCGTACTCCCCACTGCCCGGCGTCCATCGGATCCTCACCGTCGTCGAGGGCGCCGGTCTGGAGCTGACCGTGGACGGCACCGTGCACCACCTCCCCGGCCGCTACCGCCCGTTCGGCTTCCCCGGCGCCGCCGCCACCGGCTCCCGGCTGCTCGGCGGCCCGGTCGTCAACCTCAACGTGATGGTCCGGGCGGGGCGGACCGCGGCGGACGTCGCGCTGGTGCGCGGCAGCCGGGAGGTGGCCGGACCGGGGACCGCGGTGGTGGTCGCGCTGGACGGCGCGACCTGGCTGGGCCCCGCGGCGGCCGGGGAGGAGGCCGTCCGGCTGGCGCGGTACGACGCGGCCGTGCTGGAAGGGGCACCGGACGCGGCGGCGCCCGTGGTCGTGCGGACGTCCGGGACCGCCGCGCTGATCTGCCTGTCCGACGTCAACGGGCCCGCGGCGACGGGACGTTGACCAGCGTCCGGTGGAGCCGGTAGCCGGCGACCGGCGGCCGCGGGGCGGCGGGCGCCGCCGACGCGGCCGGCGCGTCGAGGGGGACCGCCGGGGCGGGGGAGACGCCGGGCAGGGCCCCGATCGCCTCCCGCAGCCGCGCCGAGACGCCCCCGGCCGCGAACTCCTCCCAGGCCGAACGGTCCGTCCACTCCGCGTGGTTGAGCACTCGCGTGCCGTCCTCGGAGAGGTGGAAGTGGGCGCCGAGGAGGCCCGGGACCCGCTCCCGCGCCAGCCGCTCGACGACGGTGCCGGCGAGCGCGCGCTGGGTGTCCGGCCCGGTGGTGGCGAAGGCCGGGGTGGCCACGAAGCCGGGCCGCGGTGCCCCGGGCCGCTCCGGGACGTGGCTGCGGTAGCGGCGGTAGCGGACCACGCCGGGGCGGCGGATGCCCGGGATCGCCTCGTCGATCGGAACGAGGGCCGCGGGCCGCGCGGCGCGCGCCCACTCCCGGTGGGCCTCGTCGTCCGTCCACTGCGCGTAGTGCAGCACATGGGTGCCGTCGGTGCTCAGGAACACCGCGAGCGCCAGCATCGCGTCCGGGAGCCGCCGCTGCTTCTCCCAGGCGTCGAGCAGCGCGTTCGCCGCCGCCTCCTGGAAGCGGGGCTCCGGCACGATCCAGGGGCTGACGAGCACGGTGCCGGCGTCGGGGCGCAGGACGTCGGGGTGGGCGTCGGTGAGGGGCATGGCGTCTCCGTGGGGAACCGTGGATGGTACGGAGCAGCCTGGAGCCTCAAGTGCGCTCGAGGTCAAGCGGCTTGGCCACCGGCGCCCGCTAGGCGCCCCCGTCCGGGCGGTGCAGCAGGGCGCCGAGGTGGGCGGCGGTGTCCGCGAGGAGGTGGCGGGCGGCGGTGAGCTGCTCGGGGCTGACGCCGTGGTCGCGGGCCGCGTCCCGCAGGTCGTCGCGGAAGCGGTCCAGCAGGCGGTCGAAGTCGCGGGCCGGGTCGCCGCTGCCGGGCTCGGTGGCCCAGGCGGGCAGCGGCGGCTGCCCGGCGGGCTGCTCGGAGGGCCGCTCGGCGGGGCGCGCGGCGGCCTCCTCGGCGGGCTCCTTGGCCAGGTCCACGGGCTCCTCCGGGGCGCCGCCGGACGCGGCGGAGGTGTAGCGGCCGACCTCGCGGGAGACCTCGCCGAGCGCCTCGCGCAGGGCCGAGGACCAGTCGCCGGTGCGGACCGCGTCCTGCGCCTGCTCCTGGACGTGCCGGATCACCCGCTGGACCTCCTCGCGGGCGTGCGCCTGGGCGTCCCGGGCCTGCTTGCGGGCGCGCTGGGCCTCCTGCCGGGCGCGGCGGCTCTCCTCCTTGGCGCGCCGGGCCTGCTCCTTCCACTCCTCCTTGGCGCGGCGGAACTCCTCCTTCGCCTGCCGCCAGGCGTCCTTGTCGCCGAACGCGCCCTCGAAGGGGCCGGCCGCCTCCGGGGCGGGCCGGCCGCCGGCCGCGCCCGTGCGCCCGGCCTTCCCGGCGCCGGCCCGGGCCTGCCGGGCGGCCTCCTTGACCTCCTGGCGCAGATGGCGCGCGGAACCGCTGACGTCCTCCCGGATGTCCGAGGCGAGCGCCGCCACCGACTCCCGGATCTCCAGCTCCAGTTCGGCGAGTTCGCCGCCGCGGTCGGCCAGTTCGGCGCGGCCGGTGCCGGTGATCGAGTAGACCTTGCGGCCGCCCTCGGTCGTGTGGGTCACCAGGCCCTCGGCCTCCAGCTTGGCCAGGCGCGGGTAGACCGTGCCGGCGGACGGCGCGTACAGCCCCTGGAAGCGCTCCTCCAGGAGGCGGATGATCTCGTAGCCGTGCCGCGGGGCCTCGTCGAGCAGCTTGAGGAGGTAGAGCCGCAGGCGGCCGTGGGCGAAGACGGGGGGCATGCTCAGAGCACCTTCTTCCCGGCGGGCGGGGTCGTGGGGGCGGGGCCGTCCTGCGGGCCGGGCCCCGGCTCCTCGGCGGGCGGGCGGCGCAGCAGCGCCAGGGCACCGGAGACGGTGGTGGCCTTCAGGTGGCCGGTGCCGGCGCCGAGCGCGCCGGTGATCCGCCTGGCGCCCCACCGGCCGGTGACCCGCAGGTCGTCGAAGGCGTTGGTGACCGCGCCGGTGGTGGTGTTGGCGTCCACCCGGGCGTCGGCCGGGTCGGGCAGCCGGATGGCGATCTCCCCGGACACCGTGGTCAGGTCGATCCGGGTGCCCGCCGCCGGTTCGAGGTCCAGGACCAGACCGCCGCTGACCGTCTCGGCCCGCACCCCGCCGCCGGTGCCCTCGACGACCGTCAGCTCGCCGGAGACCGAGTGGAACACCAGATCGCCGGTGAGGGCCTGGGCCTGGACGTTGCCGGAGACCGTCTCGGCGCGGACCGGGCCGGCCAGGCCGACGAGGGTGCACTCGCCGCTGACCCCGCACACCTCGGTGCCGCCCGCTATGCCGGAGACCACCGCCCCGGCGCCGACCGTGCCCACCTCGACGCGGGTGGCGGCCGGCACCGTCACCGAGACCACCGCGCCGCGCTGCCACCCGGTGCCGTCCAGGAACGACAGGAAGCCCTTCCCGGGCAGGTCGTCATAGCCGATCCGGAGCGTGCCGTCGGCCCAGGAGACCGCCAGCGGCGGGCCGTTCAGCTCGGAGACCTCCAGCCGGGCCGGCCCGCCCTCGGGGGTGCCGACGACGTTGACGGTGCCGCCCACCAGGCGCACGGTGAGCGCGTCGACGGGTTCCTCGATCTCCAGCGTGCGGGGCGCGGAGACCGTCCACGCGGTCCGGGCTGACATCCCTGGCCTCCCCTGGGTGGGCGGACGACGCAACATATCGCGTCTTCTGAGAACACGATATATCGCAGCGTGCGGGAGTCAAGCGGCCCGGAGGGGCCCTACTCGTCGTCCTCGTCGTCCAGCCGCGCCAGCCAGGTGGCCAGCCGCTCCACCGGAACCTCGAAGTCCGGGTTCAGGTCCACGAACGTCCGCAGCTGCTCGGCCAGCCACCCCAGGGTGACCTCCTCCTCGCCGCGCCGGTTCTCCAGCTCCTCGATGCCACGGTCGGTGAAGTACACGTGCTCTCCCACAGATGCTCAGGAACGGTCCAGGTCATGGGACCGTGCGGTCAGGATAGGCAGCCGCGGGCCCGGCCCGCGCCACCGGCTCCGGGCCCCCGGCCGTACCCCGGACAGCCCGAAGGGCCCGCCCCACCGGAGGGGGAACGGGCCCTTCGCGGACCGCCGTTCGGCGCGGCCGGCCGCCGCGGCGTTACGCCTCGAAGACCTCCGCCACCAGCTGCGCCTGCTCGGCCTGGTGCCGCTTGGCCGAGCCGACCGCCGGCGAGGAGCTGTGCGGCCGCGAGATGCGGCGCAGGCGCTCACCGTGCGGGACGTCGGCACCCACCGCCAGGTCCAGGTGGTCGATGAGGTTCAGACCGAGGAACGGCCAGGCACCCTGGTTCGCCGGCTCCTCCTGCGCCCACAGGTACTTCTCGGCGTTCGGGAACTTGGCGATCTCCGCCTGGAGCTCCTTGCCGGGCAGCGGGTACAGCCGCTCGATCCGGACCAGCGCGGTGTCGAACGCGCCGCGCTTGACCCGCTCGGCCTCCAGGTCGTAGTAGACCTTGCCGGAGCAGAAGACGACCTTGCGGACGTCCTCGGGCTTGACCGCGGTGTCGCCGATGACCGGGCGGAAGCCGCCGGTGGTGAACTCCGACGTCTTCGACGCCGCCGCCTTCAGCCGCAGCATGGACTTCGGGGTGAAGACGATCAGCGGCTTGTGGTGCGGGTTGTGCACCTGCCAGCGCAGCAGGTGGAAGTAGTTCGACGGCAGCGTCGGCATCGCCACGGTCATGTTGTTCTGCGCGCACAGCTGGAGGAAGCGCTCGATCCGGGCCGAGGAGTGGTCCGGGCCCTGGCCCTCGTAGCCGTGCGGCAGCAGCAGGGTGACGCCGGACGTCTGGCCCCACTTCTGCTCCGCGGACGAGATGAACTCGTCGATGACGGTCTGCGCGCCGTTGGTGAAGTCACCGAACTGCGCCTCCCACATCACCAGCGCGTCCGGGCGGGCCAGCGAGTAGCCGTACTCGAAGCCCATCGCCGCGTACTCGCTGAGCAGCGAGTCGTAGACGTTGAAGCGGGCCTGGTCCTCGGACAGGTACAGCAGCGGGGTGTAGTCCTCGCCGGTCTGCCGGTCGATCAGCACCGCGTGGCGCTGGCCGAAGGTGCCGCGGCGGGAGTCCTGGCCGGCGAGCCGGACCGGGGTGCCCTCCATCAGCAGCGAACCGATGGCCAGGGTCTCGCCCATGCCCCAGTCGATCGCGTCGTCCTCGATCATCGCCGCCCGGCGCTGGAGCTGCGGCAGCAGCCGCGGGTGGACGGTGATGTGGTCGGGGATGCTGACCTGCGACTCGGCGATCCGCTTGACGACCTCCTGGGAGACCGCGGTCTCCACGTGGACCGGGAACTCCGCCTGCGGCTGCGGCACTTCGGGCGCGGCCGGCGCCGAGGTGGCGTCGCGGACCTCGGTGAAGACCTTCTCCAGCTGGCCCTGGAAGTCCTGGAGCGCCTGCTCCGCCTCTTCGAGGGTGATGTCGCCCCGGCCGATCAGCGACTCGGTGTAGAGCTTGCGCACCGAGCGCTTCTTGTCGATCAGGTCGTACATCAGCGGCTGGGTGAAGGCCGGGTTGTCCGACTCGTTGTGGCCGCGGCGGCGGTAGCAGATCAGGTCGATGACCACGTCCTTGTTGAACGCCTGGCGGAACTCGAAGGCCAGCCGCGCGACGCGGACGACGGCCTCGGGGTCGTCGCCGTTGACGTGGAAGATCGGCGCCTCGATCATGCGGGCCACGTCGGTGGCGTACATGGAGGAGCGCGAGGACTCCGGGGCGGCGGTGAAGCCGACCTGGTTGTTGATGACGACGTGGACGGTGCCGCCGGTGCGGTAGCCGCGCAGCTGCGACATGTTGAGCGTCTCGGCGACCACGCCCTGGCCGGCGAACGCCGCGTCACCGTGCAGCTGGATCGGCAGGACGGTGAAGTCCGTACCGCCCTTGTTGATGATGTCCTGCTTGGCGCGGGCGACACCCTCGACGACCGGGTCCACGGCCTCCAGGTGGGAGGGGTTGGCGGTCAGCGAGACGGTGATCTGCTCGCCGTCCAGGCCGGTGAAGGTGCCCTCGGCGCCCAGGTGGTACTTCACGTCGCCGGAGCCGTGCATCGACTTCGGGTCGAGGTTGCCCTCGAACTCGCGGAAGATCTGGGCGTAGGACTTGCCGACGATGTTGGCCAGGACGTTCAGGCGGCCGCGGTGGGCCATGCCGATGACGACCTCGTCCAGCCGCGCCTCGGCCGCGGAGTCGATGACCGCGTCCAGCAGCGGGATGACCGATTCGCCGCCCTCCAGCGAGAACCGCTTCTGGCCGACGTACTTGGTTTGCAGGAAGGTCTCGAACGCCTCGGCGGAGTTCAGCCGGCGCAGGATCCGCAGCTGCTCGTCGCGCTCGGGGGACTTGTGCGGGCGCTCGACCCGGTCCTGGATCCACTTGCGCTGCTTGGGGTCCTGGATGTGCATGAACTCGATGCCGGTGGTGCGGCAGTACGAGTCGCGCAGCACGCCCAGGATGTCGCGCAGCTTCATCATCGACTTGCCGGCGAAGCCGCCGACCGCGAACTCCCGCTCCAGGTCCCACAGGGTGAGGCCGTGCTCGGTGATGTCCAGGTCGGGGTGCTTGCGCTGGTGGTACTCCAGCGGGTCGGTGTCGGCCATGACGTGGCCGCGGACCCGGTAGGAGTGGATCAGCTCGAAGACCCGGGCGGCCTTGGTGACGTCGTCGTCGTGGCTGGCGTCGATGTCGCGCAGCCAGCGGACCGGCTCGTAGGGGATCCGCAGCGACTTGAAGATGTCGTCGAAGAAATCGTTCTCGCCGAGCAGCAGCTGGCTCATCACCCGCAGGAACTCGCCGGAGGCGGCGCCCTGGATCACCCGGTGGTCGTAGGTGCTGGTCAGCGTCATGACCTTGGAGACACCCAGCTTGTTCAGGGCGTCCTGCGAGGTGCCCTGGAACTCGGCCGGGTAGTCCATCGAGCCGACGCCCATGATCATGGACTGGCCGGGCATCAGCCGCGGCACCGAGTGGACGGTGCCGATACCGCCGGGGTTGGTCAGCGACGCGGTGACCCCGGTGAAGTCGTCCATGGTGAGCTTGTTGTCCCGGGCCCGGCGGACGATGTCCTCGTACGCCTGCCAGAACTCGAAGAAGCTCATGGTCTCGGCCTTCTTGATGGCCGCGACGACCAGCTGGCGCTCACCCTTGGCCTTGACCAGGTCGATCGCCAGGCCGAGGTTGATGTGCGGGGGCTTGACCAGCGTCGGCTTGCCGTCCTTGACCGCGAACGAGTAGTTCATCGACGGCATGGCCTTGAGGGCCTGCACCATGGCGTACCCGATGATGTGCGTGAAGGAGACCTTCCCGCCGCGGGCGCGCTTGAGGTGGTTGTTGATGACGATGCGGTTGTCGAACAGCAGCTTCACCGGGACCGCGCGGACGGACGTGGCCGTCGGCAGCTCCAGGGAGGCGCTCATGTTCTTCGCGACGGCCGCCGACGGGCCGCGCAGGGTGACGAGCTCGGGGCCTGCGGGCGCCGCACCGTCGGCCTCCGCGGTGGCCGCCGGGGCCTTCGCGGGGGCCTTGGCCGCGGGCTTCGCGGCGGGCTTCGCCGGCGCCGGCGCGGCGGCCGGAGCGCTCGCGGCCGGGGCCGGGGCGGCCGGGGGCTTCGGCGCGTCCGCGGCGGGGGCCGCGGGAGCCGGCGCCGACGGGGCCGGGGCCGAGCCCTCCGCGGGCTTGGCCGGCGCGGCGCCGCCGCCCGGCTTGTAGTCGGCGAAGAAGTCCCACCAGGCTCGGTCTACCGAGTTCGGGTCCTGGAGGTACTGCTGGTAGATCTCGTCGACGAGCCACTCGTTGGGACCGAACGCGGCAGCGGGATTCTTCCCCTGCTCGTCCTGGTCGGTCGAGACACTCGCACTGTTGGGGGACTGTAGCGACACGGCGGCAACCGCCCTCTTCCGCTTCCTAAGGTGGTGGACAGCGGGAATAAAGGCTACGCCTCCTGTGACCTTTGGTGCAGTCCGGGAGGGTCACTCGTCGCGCACGTCACATTCCCGAGAGGGTTTCGGGGTATGACTTGGCGGGAAACACACGGGGTTTGCCCGTGTGCGGGTAGCGCGAAGCGCCGGGGCACACGGGAATGAGTGCTTCCACCACCGACCCTACGTCAGGCAGCGTCAACCCCGGGCTGACTCCAGCCCCGGAAGAGTGACGCGGATCCGGCAACCCCGGGGTGATTCCGCCACCCCGATCCGGCCGCCGTGCAGGTCCACCGCCCAGCGTGCGATGGCCAGGCCCAAGCCCGTCCCGCCGTCGGTGCCCGGCCCCGAGGGCCCCGGCCCGCCGCGGTTGAACCGCTCGAAGACCCGGTAGCGCTCCGACTCCGGGATCCCCGGCCCCTCGTCCTGCACCTCCAGCACCAGGCTCTCCGGCCCGTCGCCGCGCCGGGCCCGCACGGTGACCCGGCCGTGCCGCGGACTGTGCTTGATCGCGTTGTCGATGAGGTTGGCGACGACCTGGTGCAGCCGCTCGGCGTCGGCGTGCGCGGTCAGCTCCGGCGGCGAGACGTCGAGGTGGAGGTGGACGTCCGTACGGGTGTGGGTGCCGGAGCCGGCGAGTCCGGAGAGACCGGACAGGGTCGAGGCGCCGCGGCTCATGTTGGCCTCCTTGAGCACCCCGGAGAGGTACGGCCAGACCTCGAAGCGCCGGGCGTGCAGCGGCACCACGCCGTTGTCCAGCCGGGACAGGTCCAGCAGGTGCTCGACCAGCCGGCCCAGCCGCTCGGTCTGCTTCAGCGCCGTCCGCATGGTGTCGGAGTCCGGCTCGCAGACGCCGTCGACGACGTTCTCCAGCACCGCGCGCAGCGCCGCGATCGGGGTGCGCAGCTCGTGCGAGACGTTGGCGACCAATTCCTTGCGGTGGGTGTCCACCGCCTCCAGGTCGGCGGCCATGCGGTTGAAGGCGGCGGCCAGGTCGCCGAACTCGTCCCGGCGCTCCGCGCGCACCCGCCGGGTGTAGTCCCCGTGCGCCATCGCCCGGGTCACGTCGGTCATCTCACCGAGCGGGGCGGTCAGGCCGGTCGCCACGAACTGGGTGACCAGCAGCGAGGCGATGATCGAGAAGATCGTGATCACCCGCAGCTCGGTGGCCGAGTGCATCGCCACGAACACCAGGAGGGTGGTGATGATCACCGAGACGATCACCAGCGCGCCCAGCGCCGCCTTGACCGAGCGGTACGGGTCCAGCGGCCGCAGCGCCTCCCAGACCCGGTCCCACAGGGCCCGCGCCCGCCACCGCCGGCTCATGCGGGCGGGGTCTCCAGGGCGTAGCCGACGCCGTGCACCGTGCGGATCCGCTCGGCGCCGATCTTCCGGCGCAGCGCCTTGATGTGGCTGTCGACCGTCCGCGTCCCGGACGCGTCCGCCCAGTCCCAGACCTCGGCGAGCAGCTGCTCGCGGGAGAGCACCGCGCGCGGGGTGTTCGCCAGGCAGACCAGCAGGTCGAACTCGGTGGGGGTGAGGTGGACGTCGTTGCCGCGCACCCGGACCCGGCGCTGGGCGTGGTCGATCTCCAGCTCGCCCAGGCGCAGGATGCCGCTGCGCGGGGTGTGCGCGGCCAGCGCGGCCCGCTCGACCCGGCGCAGCAGCACGTGCACCCGGGCGGCCAGCTCCCGCATGGAGAACGGCTTGGTCATGTAGTCGTCGGCGCCGACGCCGAGGCCGACCAGCATGTCGGTCTCGTCGTCCCGGGCGGTGAGCATCATCACCGGTACCGGCCGCTGCGCCTGCACCCGGCGGCACACCTCCAGGCCGTCGAAGCCCGGCAGCATCACGTCGAGGACGAGCAGGTCCGGCTGCCACGCCTCGGCCGTGTCCACCGCGGCCGGGCCGTCGGTGGCGGTCTGCACCTGGAAGCCCTCCGCGCGCAGCCGGGCGGCGATGGCCTCGACGATCGTCGGATCGTCCTCCACGACCAGCACCCGGCGCTGGGCGCCCGGCGTGGCCGCGGTGGTGCCGCCCTGGGTTGTCTGAGTCTGGTCCATCGCCCGCCCCTGCATGTGCCCTGCGTGGTCGCGTCTTGCTGGGCAGCAGCGTAAGGGCATGGTGTGACCGTCGGCTACGCGCCCTACGCGGACCGGAGCGCCAGGTGGACCACGTCCGGGACGCCTCGGGCAACCGGGATCTCTTCGGTCCGTACGCCCGCGAAACCGGCATTTCTCAGCGCCTGTTCGAAGGCCGCGGACGGCTGCGCGGACCACACCGCGAGCACGCCGCCGGGCGCCAGCGCCGCCCGGCAGGCGGCCAGGCCGGCGGGGGAGTAGAGGCCGCCGTTGTCCTCGGTGACGGTCCAGCCGGGGCCGTTGTCGATGTCCAGGCACAGCGCGTCGTAGCCGCCCGGAGCCGCCTGCGTCCGCAGGTACGCCACCAGGTCGGTGGGCAGGATCTCGGTGCGCGGGTCGGCCAGCGCCGGACCGGAGACCGCCGCCAGCGGGCCGGTGCGGTGCCAGTCGATCACCGCCGGCTCCCGCTCGGCGACCGCGATCCGGCCCCAGCGCGGCTCGGCCGCCGCCCGGGCCAGCGAGAAGCCCACGCCCAGGCCGCCGATCAGCACCGCCGGGTCCGGGCGGTCCGCCGGGAGCGCGGCCAGCGCGGCGTCGACCAGCAGGCGCTCGGAGCGGCCGTCGGAGGTGTCCATCAGGAAGCAGCCGTTGGCGATGATCTCGTAGACCGGCCCGGGCCCCCCGGGGCCCGCGGCGCCCGGGTCCCGCCGGCGCAGCACCACCTCTCCGTAAGGGCCCTCGCGGCGGTCGAGGGTGCGTACGGCCGGCTCGGCGCCGGCGGTCGGGTGCCAGGGAGGTACGGGAGCCATGCGGCCATCTTGGCCAACGGCGGGGGCGCCGGTCCACCGGCTTACGGGGGCGCTCCCCGGGGGCGCCCGGGCCGGTGCGGTGCACCGCACGGAGGGGGAGAACCGTGAGGGATGTCACTCACACAGCTGACTCATGGGTTGGTCGGCCACAGTGGTCCCGGACGGTGCGCGGGGTGGCGGAAGGGGACGGGCGATGGGGTGGCGGAGCCTGGTGAGCGCGAGCGGGGCGGCGGCCGGCACCGCCCCGGCCGGGGACGGGGCGGACCCGGCCGGACCGGGGCCGGCCGCACCGGACGGCACCGCGCCGGTGCGGCTCGCCGGGATGCCCCGGCAGCGCGGCGGCGCCGCGGCCCCGCCGGCGGCCCCGGGGCCTGACGGCCCCACCCGGGTGCCCCTGCGCCCCTGGCGCCTGCTGCCCACGCCCGCCGGCACCCCCTTCACCTTCTGCTACGCCCTGCTGCTGGTCGCCACCTCGCTCTTCGCCGAGCACGGCGACCCGGCCCTGGTCTCCCGGCTGCTCCAGGGGTCCAGTACGGACGTGGCCCACCTGGCGCAGGCGCCGCTGCTGGTGCTGGTCGCCAGCGCCCTGTGGAGCGCCGGCGGGCTCGCGTCCGGTTACGCGGTCGCCTTCCTCTTCGCGGTCACCGCCCTGGAGCGGCGGATCGGCGGGGTGCGGACCGCCGCGGTGTTCTTCGGCGGCCATGCGCTGGCCACCCTCGCCACCGAGGTGCCGGTGGGCTTCTCGGTCGCCGCGGGCGGCCTGCCGGACAGTTCGCTGCACCGCCTGGACTACGGCATCAGCTTCGGCGTGATGACCTGCGCCGGGGCGCTGGCCGGACTGCTGCCGGGCTGGGTGCGGCTGCCCGTACTGGCCGGGGCCGGCTACCAGGCGCTGGCCGGGCTGCTCACCTACGCCGACCCGATGACCGACTGGGGGCACCTGCTCGCGCTGTCCCTGGGGGTGGCCGCCTGGCCGCTGCTGCGCCACTGGCGGGCGCAGCGCGGCGGGCCCGCGCCGCTGCCGGGCGACCTGGGCCACCCGGCGCTGCGGCCGGCCCGGACGCTCTGACCGGCGCGGCCCCCCGACCGGCCGCCCGGCTGCCGGTCCGCCGGCCCGCCCGCCCGTGAGCCCGTCCGCCTGCCGTCCCGTCCGCCGGGGCGGTCGCGGACAATGGGGCCCCACGCGGGTGCCGTCCGAGGGGCCCGCCGACCGCAGGAGCCGAGAAGACCGTGCCGCACCCGCGCCGCCCCGCCCCGGACCGCCCCGCCGCCGCCCCCCAGGCCCCGGACGGCGCCCGGCTCCCGCTGCTGTCGGACTGCGGCAGCTGCTTCGGCCTGTGCTGCGTGGCGCTGCCGTTCGCCCGCTCCGCGGACTTCGCGCTGGACAAGGAGGCCGGCCGGCCCTGCCCCAACCTCGGCGCGGACTTCCGCTGCGGCATCCACCGGGACCTGCGGCAGCGCGGCTTCTCCGGCTGCACCGTCTTCGAGTGCTTCGGCGCCGGCCAGAAGGTCTCCCAGGTCACCTTCGGCGGGACGGACTGGCGGAGCGCGCCGGAGACCGCCGGGCCGATGTTCGAGGCGTTCGGGGTGATGCGGCAGCTGCACGAGCTGCTGTGGTACCTCACCGAGGCGGTGGCGCTGCCGGCCGCCCGCCCGGTGCGGGGGGAACTGCGGGCGGCGCTGGCGGCGACCGAGCGGCTGACCCTCGGCTCCGCCGCGGAGCTGGCCGCGCTCGACGTCCCGGCCCACCGCGCCACCGTCAACGCCCTGCTGCTGCGGGTCAGCGAACTGGTCCGGGCGAAGGTCCCGGGCCGGAAGAAGGAGCGGCGCGGCGCGGACCTGATGGGGGCGCGGCTCAAGGGCGCCGACCTCCGGGGCGCCAACCTGCGCGGGGCCTGTCTCATCGCCGCCGATCTGCGCGGTGCCGACCTGCGGTCCGCGGACCTGATCGGGGCCGACCTGCGGGACGCCGATCTGCGCGGCGCCGACCTCACCGGCGCCGTCTTCCTGACCCAGGCCCAGGTGAACGCCGCCCGCGGCGATGCGGCCACCCGCGTCCCCGAGGGGCTGCGCCGCCCCGCCCACTGGTAGCCGCCCGCGCCGCCGCTCCTCCCTCTCTCCCCGGGGCCTCACGGGCCCGTGGGCCCCACCGGGCTCACGGGCCGTACCCCACAACCGAGTTGCCGCCGCCTGATCGCTCACAGCGAACAGCGGTCGGGGAACAACGGCGGCCTCCCCAGCATTGAGTGGGTACAGCTCAACTTGCTTGCCGAAGGGGAGATCATGACTGCTGAGCCGACGGCGTCCACACCGCTCACCCTGCCCGTGCTGCCCCTCGACGACGAAGTCGTCCTGCCGGGCATGGTGGTGCCCCTGGACCTGTCCGACACCGAGGTGCGGGCGGCGGTCGAGGCCGCCCAGTCCGCCGCCTCCGCCGATCCGTCGGGCGGCAAGCCCACGGTCCTGCTGGTGCCGCGGATCGACGGGACGTACGCGGGCATCGGCACGCTCGGACGGGTCGAGCAGGTCGGCCGGCTGTCCGACGGCGACCCCGGCGCACTGATCCGGGGCCTGAGCCGGGTGCGCATCGGCGCCGGCACCACCGGCCCGGGCGCCGCCCTCTGGGTGGAGGGCACCACCGTGGACGAGAAGGTCCCCGACCCGCTCCCCGGAGCGATCGCCGAACTCGTCACCGAATACAAGGCGCTGGCCACCAGCTGGCTGCGCAAGCGCGGCGCCTGGCAGGTCGTCGACCGGGTCGCCGGTATCGACGACGTCCCCACCCTCGCCGACAACGCCGGCTACCTCCCGTTCCTGACGGCCGAGCAGAAGCGCCGGCTGCTGGAGACCACCGACCCGGTCGCCCGCCTGAAGGACGCCACCGAGGCGCTGCGCTCCCACCTGGCCGAGCAGGACGTCGCCGAGTCCATCGCCAAGGACGTCCAGGAGGGCGTCGACAAACAGCAGCGGGAGTTCCTGCTGCGCCGTCAGCTGGAGGCGGTCCGCAAGGAGCTCGCCCAGCTCAACGGCGACCCGGAGGACGAGAGCGGCGACTACCGCGCCCGGGTCGAGGCCGCCGACCTCCCCGAGGCGGTCCGCACGGCCGCCCTGAAGGAGGTCGACAAGCTGGAGCGGGCCAGCGACCAGAGCCCCGAGGGCAGCTGGATCCGCACCTGGCTGGACACCGTCCTGGAGCTGCCCTGGCACGAGCGCACCGAGGACGCCTACGACATCGCCGGCGCCAAGCGGGTGCTGGACGCCGACCACGCCGGCCTGGAGGACGTCAAGGAGCGCATCACCGAGTACCTCGCCGTCCGCAAGCGGCGCGCCGAGCGCGGGCTGGGCCTCGTCGGCGGCCGCCGCGGCGGCGCGGTGCTGGCGCTGGTCGGGCCGCCGGGCGTCGGCAAGACGTCGCTCGGCGAATCGGTGGCCCGGGCCATGGGGCGGAAGTTCGTCCGGGTCGCGCTCGGCGGCGTCCGGGACGAGGCCGAGATCCGCGGCCACCGGCGCACCTACGTCGGCGCGCTGCCCGGCCGGATCGTGCGCGCCGTCAAGGAGGCCGGTTCGATGAACCCGGTCGTCCTCCTCGACGAGATCGACAAGGTCGGCTCCGACTACCGCGGCGACCCGGCCGCCGCCCTGCTGGAGGTCCTGGACCCGGCGCAGAACCACACCTTCCGGGACCACTACCTGGAGGTCGAACTGGACCTGTCCGACGTGGTGTTCCTGGCCACCGCCAATGTCCTGGAGGCCATCCCCGAACCGCTCCTGGACCGCATGGAGCTGGTCCGGCTGGACGGCTACACCGAGGACGAGAAGGTCGTCATCGCCCGCGACCACCTGGTGCCCCGGCAGCTGGAGCGGGCGGGCCTGGCCCCCGGCGAGGTGACGGTGGAGGACGCCGCGCTGCGCAAGCTGGCCGGCGAGTACACCCGCGAGGCCGGGGTGCGGAATCTGGAGCGCTCCCTCGCCCGGCTGCTGCGCAAGGTCGCCGCCCAGCACGAACTGGGCGAGCGGGAGCTGCCCTTCACGCTCGGCGCGGAGCAGCTGCGCCCGCTGCTCGGACGGCCGCACCACACCCCGGAGTCGGCGCAGGACCCGGCCGAGCGGCGCACCGCGGTGCCCGGCGTGGCCACCGGCCTGGCGGTCACCGGCGCCGGCGGCGACGTGCTCTACGTCGAGGCGTCGCTGGCCGATCCGGAGACCGGCGGCTCCGGGCTGACGCTGACCGGCCAGCTGGGCGACGTGATGAAGGAGTCGGCGCACATCGCGCTCTCCTTCCTGCGCTCGCACGGCGCCGAACTGGAGCTGCCGGTGGGCGACCTCAAGGAGCGCGGCGTCCACCTGCACGTGCCGGCCGGCGCCGTCCCCAAGGACGGCCCGAGCGCCGGTATCACGATGACCACCGCGCTGGCCTCGCTGCTGTCGGGCCGCCAGGTGCGCCCGGACGTGGCGATGACCGGTGAGGTCTCGCTCACCGGGCGGGTGCTGCCGATCGGCGGCGTCAAGCAGAAGCTGCTGGCGGCGCACCGGGCCGGCGTCACCACCGTGATCATCCCCAAGCGGAACGAACCGGACCTGGACGACGTCCCCGCCGAGGTCCTCGACACCCTGACGGTGCACCCGGTGGCGGACGTCCGGCAGGTGCTGGAACTGGCCCTGGCCCCGGCCGCGGACGGCATCCGGCCCGAGGTGCCGGTGGCCGCCTAGGGGGCCCGGCCCGCCCGGCGGTCCGGCCCGTCCCGCTCCCCCCGGCGGGGCGGGCCGGCCGCCGTGCGCGTCAGCCGTTGGCCAGCGCCTGAAGGCGGTCGTACGCGCCGTTGAAGCGGTCGTGGTCGCCGACCGTCGGACCGGAGGAGGTGTACTGCCAGATGGTGTGGAAGCCCCAGCCGGCCGGGAGTTCACCGACCGAGGAGCCGTAGCGCGGGACCCACAGCGGGTTGACGCTGCCGAACGCGGTGGAGTTGCCGGTGCACTGCTGCCACCAGCTGGTGGAGGTGTAGACCACCGCGTCCCGGCCGGTGCGGGACCGGTAGGTGGCGAAGAAGTCCTTCATCCAGTTCACCATCCCGGTCGCGCTCAGCCCGTAGCAGGTCGCGCCGTACGGGTTGTACTCCATGTCCAGCGCGCCCGGCAGGGTCTTGCCGTCCTTGGACCAGCCCCCGCCGTGGTCCACGAAGTAGTTCGCCTGGGCGGCACCGCTGGAGGTGTCGGGGGTGGCGAAGTGGTAGGCGCCGCGGATCATCCCGCTGTTGTAGGAGCCGTTGTACTGCTGTGCGAAGTACGGGTTGGTGTAGCTGGTGGACTCGGTCGCCTTGACGTAGGCGTACTTGACGCCGCTGCTCCACAGCGTGGACCAGGCGACGTTGCCGTTGTGGCTGCTGACGTCGACGCCCTCGACGGACGCGGTCAGCGAGGGCAGCGCCGGCAGGAGGCCGGTGGTCGCGCCCTCGTGCCGGGCGATCTGGGAGCCGGCCCAGTCCTGGTCCGGGTGGCGGGGCTCGGGCGCGCGGGAGGGGGCCGCGGCGCCGGCGGTGCCGGGCAGGCCGGCGAGGAGGGAGACGGTCGCGAGGAGGATCCCGGCCACGGTCGCGCGGGAGCGCGCGGAACGGTGGGGGGAGCCGGATCTGAGCACGGGCATGGCGTGCCTCCGTAGATCTCGGTCGTTCTCGGTGCGATGGCGTGGAGCGGAAGGAACGGTGAGGGGGGAACCGGCATGCCTCTTGGTGTGGTCATGCCAGAAACGACGATACGCGCGTAGACCCCCGTGCCAAGGGGGGCCGCGGGCTGCCGTTGGTCTACTCCTGCGAAATACTGTCCCAACTGCGCTCTCCGTACGCCCGGAACGGAAATTTTCAGCCGACGGAAACGCGGCGCGCGGGGAACACGGGGGAATTGCGGGACATGCGGGACGACGCGGGAAGGGGCGCTGACGTGCACGAGACCGGAACCGGCGGTACCACGGGGGACGGCGAGCCGATGGGCGTGGACCCCGCTTTCCTTTCCCTGGAGCGCGAATTGGCGGTATTCCTGCGCCGCGCCCGGGCCTCCTCCGGAGAACTCGCCCGCGAGGTCCACCCCGACCTCGAACCGGCCGCCTACGGGCTGCTGGTGCGGCTCGCCGACGCCGGCTCCCAGCGCGCCACCGACCTCGCCGCCTTCTTCGGCGTCGGCAAGGCGACCATAAGCCGCCAGCTGCACGCCCTGGAACAGCTCGGCCTGGTCGCCCGCGCCCCCGACCCGGCCGACGGCCGCGCGGTGCTGGTCCGCGTCACCGACGAGGGCCGGCACCGCTTCAACCGCGTCCGCACCGCCCGCCGCGCCCGCTACGCCCGCCGGCTGGCCTCCTGGGACCGTGCCGAGGTCGCCGAACTCGCCCGCCTGCTGCACCGGCTGAATGCCGAACAGGAGAGCGAGGAGGCGTAAGCCGGCGCACCGGCGGCGGCGCGCCCGGTCACAGCGCCACGTGGGCCACCGCCGCGTCGTCCCGGGCCTTGCCGCGCGGGAAGGCCGCGCACTGCGGGTCGTCCGCCTCCAGCGCCCGGACCCGGTCGATCAGCGCCTGCGGCCCGGCGGCCGCGACCAGCGCCGCGCAGTCCGCCCACGAGCCCGCGCCGAAGACCTCCACCCAGCGTCCCGCGCCGTCGCTCAGCGCGGTCAGCGCGCGCAGCGCGGCGGACGGGGTGGTGCCGGTCAGCGCGCGGCCGGCCACCGACGGATCGGCCGCGGCGGTGAAGAACCCGCCCTCGGCATTCCGCAGCGCCTCCACCGCCCGCACGTACTCCCGGGCCGCCGCCGCGCGTTCGGCGGAGCCGCGGGGCAGCGCCCGGACCGCCGCGCGCCGGGCCCGGACCGGGGCCGGGAGGTCGTCGAGCCGGCTGTCCCGTACGGGATGCACCGACCCGTCCGTCTTCTCCAGGAGCAGGACGGAATCGGACAGCACCAGGTGCTCCACGGCCTGCCCGGACCAGCGCGCGGCGACCACCGTTGCCTGCGGCGTACGGGGGTGAGAAAGGTCACAGGTGTCGCGGTGGGCGTCGGCCGTCGTGCGCACGGCCGCCGCGAGCGCCTCGGTCAGCGTCATGTCCCGGTGTGAAACCGACAGTTCGAGCATTGCGCCCCCGAGCCGCGCGGTGAACCAGGGGACGGAATGGACGCAGCCGACGTCCCCCTCGGGCGGGGTGACCCCGTCCAGCAGCACCAGGGCGCCGCCCTCCCCGGAGGCCGGGAGGGCGGCCGACGCGTAGTCCTCGTTGGGGCGTTGGGGGTCGCCCGGCTCGGTGGCGAGTGCGATGCGCATGCCGGGAAGTCTGCCGGAGGCGGCCGGAACGGGCTGGTGACGGGGCGGCGGCGGGCCGGTTCGGGCGGCCGGAAGGGGCGGTCCGGCGGAGCGGAGGCAAATAGTCCGGTTTGCCGGAGCGGCGGTGCGGGGGCGGGGCATCCTTCCAGGACCGGCACGCATCTCCAAACCCGTCCGGGGGTTGCGCGGGGTTGCGGACGGCGGTGGCGCGGCACGGAAGTTGATGGTCAAACTCCGATTGTTGTTCACTCGTTCAGGTGGCCGGCCCTGTGTTGCCGAGCCACTGCGCGGCGCCGGTGGAATGGTCGTCTCCCGGATCAACCGGGGTGGCCAGAACGTCCGTCGCGACGCGCAGAGCCGGACTGTTCCCCCTCGCGGAATTGTGCGCTGCCGCGGTTTTCGCGCAGATCCGTCCCGCGAGCGGTGAGCGAGCCGGGTCCGCGACGCCGGTACGGCGTGGGCAGGCGAGACAGGAATGCGAGCAGCGGTGCGGAAGAAGCGGCTTCGGGGCGGCGCGGGGAAGCCGGGTTCGCCGGCCGGATCGGTCTCCGGACCGGCCACGGGATCCGGGACGGGACCGGGCGCGGCGGGCGGCGCGGACGGCGCGGGACGGCGTCCCGCGCGGGTCCGCAACCGGCTCATGGGAGCCGTCGCCGTGGTCGCCGTCGCCGTCCTGGGGGCCGGCGCCCCCGCCCTGGCGACCGCCACCGACAACACCCACGCCAGCCAGCACCTGGTCGACCTCGCCGGGGTGAACGCCCAGGCCATCACCCTCGCGCACGCCCTCGCCGACGAGCGCGACGCGATGACCGCGTACGTCGCCGCCGGGCGCACCGGCCGCAACCTCTCCGCGGCCCCCACCGAGGACCAGCGCGCCCAGGTGGACCGGCAGATCGGGGAGCTGCGCGACCGGGCCCAGGGCGTGACCGCGGACAGCGGCGCGTTCGCCGCGGCCGACAAGCTCCTCAAGCAGCTGCCGGAGACCCGCCAGAAGGCGCTGTCCGGGCCCGCCACCGCCGAGCAGGTCTACGACGCCTACAGCGAGGCCGTCCAGGCGCTCGGCGCGATCAGCGACGACATCGCCCGCGGTCTGCCCGCCCGGGCCGACGGCGGCGCCGCCGACACCCGCGCGCTGCCCTCCCTGGGCCGCGCCGCCGACCAGGCCGCCGGCGCCCGCGCGCTGCTGATGGCCGGCCTCAAGGCGGGCGGCACCCAGCCCCGGCTGACCGCCGCCGCCCAGGTCGCCAACGTCCGCGAGCAGGCCGCGCTGGGCGACTTCAACCAGCAGGCCAGCCAGGGCGCCCGGGACCGCTACCAGCGCACCGTCAACGGCACCGACGTCGACACCGCCGAGCGCTACCTGACCCGGCTGACCGACCGGCCCTACCTCGACGCCGCCGACATCGCGCTCAGCCGCAGCCGGGTGCAGGCCGCCCTGACCGCCCGGATCGGCCTGATGCGCGGTGTCGAGTCCGCCATCGCCACCGCCGAGTTCCACCGGCTGGCCCGGCTGCGCGACGACGACGTGACGGACCTGGAGATCACCATCGGCCTGGAGGGCCTGTGCCTCCTGCTGGCCGTCGGGACCGCCGTCTGGGCCGCCCGCACCATGACCCAGCCGCTGGCCGCGCTGCGGCTGGGCGCCAAGCGGCTGGCGGCCGACCCCGGCCACGAGGAGCCGATCCACTACAAGGGCCGCAACGACGAGTACGCCGCCGCCATCCGGTCGGTCAACGCCCTGCACGCCCAGGTCGCCGACGCGGCCCGGCGCTCCGCCGAGATGGAGGGCGAGCGCAAGCGGCTGGCCGGCGGCCGGCAGCGGCTGGTCGCCGAGCGGGAGGCCCTCCAGGAGCAGGCGGAGGCGCTCACCGCGGAGGTCGCCGCGCTGCACGAGCGGCTGGCGGTGCTGCGCACCGGCGTGCACGGCCGGTTCGTCAACCTCTCGCTGCGCACCCTGGGCCTGGTGGAGCGCCAGCTCGCGGTCATCGAGTCGCTGGAGGAGTCCGAGCAGGACCCGGAGCGGCTGGACACCCTCTTCAAGCTCGACCACTACGCCGCGCGGATGCGCCGCAACAGCGAGAACCTCCTGGTCCTGGCCGGCGCCGAACAGCACGGCAGCACCCATTCCGGGCCGGTGCCGCTGCTGGACATGCTGCGCGCCGCGGTCAGCGAGATCGAGCGCTACGAGCGGGTGCGGATCGTCTCGCTGCCGCCGCACGCCCAGGTCGCCGGGTTCGCCGCGGACGACCTCAGCCACCTGGTCGCCGAACTCCTGGAGAACGCCACCGCGTTCTCCCCGCCGGACGCCCACGTGGAGCTCTCCGGCTGGCTGCTGGAGAGCGGCGAGCTGATGCTCTCGGTCGAGGACGAGGGCATCGGGATGACCGCGGACCGGCTCGCGGAGGTCAACGAGCGGCTCTCGGACGCCGAGGTGGCCGCCACCTCCGAGACCGTCGACGAGGCCCTGGGCCTGGGCCTGTACGTGGTGGTGCGGCTGGCCGCCCGGCACGGCGTACGGGTCCAGCTGCGGGACCGCAAGCAGGGCGGCGTCACCGCCGTCGTGGTGCTGCCCGGCTCGATCCTGCCGAACCGCCCGGCGCCGGCGGCGGCGAGCGGCCCGGCCCCGGCCAGGGGCGCGGGGGCCGGCCAGGTCCTGCCCGGCTCGGCCGCGGAGGCCAACTCCAACACCCTCCAGACCCGGATGCCGCGGCTCGACCCCGGCCCCGCCGCCGCACCGGCGGCCCCGGCGGCACCCGCGGTCCCCGCCGCACCGGAAGCGTCCGCCCCGGCCGCCCCGGAGCCCGCCCGGCCGGAGCCGGCCGGCACCGCCGCCTTCACCGGCGACCCGTTCGTGGCCGCCGCCGAACGCGCCATCGACGCGGCGGGCCTCGGCGCCCCGGCCCCGGAGCCGGCCCGGGCCCCGGCCCGGCCGGACGGCCCGGCCGCGGCGGACCGGGACCGGACCGCGCCGTCCGCCGCGCCCGACGCCTCCCCGAGCCCGTACGGCCCGCAGTCGCCGGGCCCGTACGCCGCCGGCGCCGGCGCCTCGGGCGAGCACACCCGCCCCGGGGACGCCGCCCCCGCCGGGGACGCCCCGGCGCCCGCGGCGGGCCGGCACGCCGCCCCGGCACCCGCCGCCGACCCGTACGCCATCGGGCCGGACGAGCACACCCGCCCGGCGCCCGCCGGGGAGCCCGCCGCACCGGCGGCCGTCCCGGCACCGCGGGCCGGGGACGCGCAGGGGGACGCCCCCGGGGCGGAGACCGCCGGCGGGCCCGCGCTGCGCCGCCGCACCGGCACCGGGCTGCCCAAGCGCACGCCGAAGGTGGTGGCCCAGCAGAAGGCGCCCACCGCGCCCCGCAAGACCGGCTCGGCCAACGCCGAGGCGCTGCGGCGCCGGCTCGGCGGCTTCCAGCAGGGCGCGACCGCCGGCCGGCGGGACGTCGCCGCAGAGATCGCGGAACGTACCGCGGAGCAGACCATCCCACAGACGGACACCGACGGAGCGGGGGCCCCGGGACACAGCCATACCGGCGAGGAGGCACGCGATTGAAGGCGCAAGCGCCCACTGCCCATGGACAGGGACTGAGCACCCAGGCACGCAACCTGCACTGGCTGCTGAGCAATCTGGTCGACGAGGTGCCCGGCATCCACTCGGTCGCGGTGGTCTCCTCCGACGGCCTGATGCTGCTCTCCTCCGACCCCGGACGGATGGAGGCCGCGGGCCGGCCCGATGAGCACGACGGGCCGGGCGGCTCCAGCGCCGACCTCGCCACCATCGTCTCCGGTCTCGGCAGCCTCACCAACGGCGCGGCGAAGCTGATGGACGGGGGTGCCGTCAAGCAGACGATGGTCGCGATGGACGAGGGCAGCCTGTTCGTGATGTCGATCAGCGACGGCTCGCTGCTCGGCGTGCACGCCACCCCGGACTGCGACATGAGCGTCATCGCCTACCACATGGCGCTCTTCGTCGGCCGGGCCGGCCACGTCCTGACTCCCGAACTCCGCACCGAACTCCGCAAGTCGATGGAGAGCCCCCAGTGAGTAGTACCCCCAAACTCCCCGTGCGCGGCGGGGATCGCAAACCCGCGCGGGTCCGGCCGTATTCGCTCACCGGCGGCCGGACGCGATTCGGCCACGTGCTGCTCGTCGAGACGTTCGTGGCCGCGCTGGACGCCCCGGAGGAGCGCCGCGAGCTCACCGCGGGCAACTGGGGGGACCGCGTGATGCCGGAGATGCGCGCGATCGTCGAGCTGTGCCGCCGGATGCGCTCGGTCGCGGAGATCTCCGCGCTGCTGAAGATGCCGCTGGGTGTGGTCCGCGTCCTGCTCAGCGACCTCGCCGACCAGGGAAAGATTCGCGTCTACGGCACCGGGCACGGCACCGGCCGGCCGGACCGGGCGCTGCTCGAAAGGGTGCTGAGTGGACTTCACAGGCTCTGACACGATAGCGGGCGGGGCCGGTCCCGCCGCCGGTCCCGCGACCGACGACGCGGGGCTGCAGAGCTGGCAGACGGACCGGTCGCAGGCGCCGATCGCCACCAAGATCGTGGTGGCGGGCGGCTTCGGCGTCGGCAAGACCACCTTCGTCGGATCGGTCTCGGAGATCACCCCGCTCCAGACCGAGGCGGTGATGACCGAGGCCAGCGAGGCGACCGACGACCTGTCCGCGACGCCGGACAAGACCACGACCACGGTCGCCATGGACTTCGGCCGGATCACCCTCGACCAGGACCTGGTGCTGTACCTCTTCGGCACGCCCGGGCAGCAGCGCTTCTGGTTCATGTGGGACGACCTGGTGCGCGGCGCGATCGGCGCGATCGTGATGGCCGACACCCGGCGGCTGGAGGACTGCTTCCCGGCGCTGGACTACTTCGAGAGCTGTGGGCTGCCCTACGTCGTCGCGGTCAACCACTTCGAGGGCACCGAGCGCTACGAGGTCGAGGACGTCCGCGACGCGCTGACCGTGCCGCCGGAGGTCCCCATCGTGGTGATGGACGCCCGGCGCCGGCCCACCGTCATCCAGGCCCTGCTCGGACTGGTCGGCCACGCCCTGTCCGTCACGCCCGAATAGCCTCTTTCCCGCCACCCCTCACACCCCCCGAACAGCAGGAACAGAGAAGAGCCCCGCCATGCGGAAGATACTCATCGTCGGAGCCGGCCAGTCCGGTCTCCAGCTCGCGCTCGGCCTCCAGGCCCAGGGCTACGAGGTCACCCTGATGTCCAACCGCACCGCCGACGAGATCCGCTCCGGCCGGGTCATGTCGACGCAGTGCATGTTCCACACCGCCCTCCAGCACGAGCGCGACCTGGCACTCAACTTCTGGGAGAACCAGGCCCCGAACATCGAGGGGCTGGGCGTCTCGGTGGCGGCCCCCGGCAGCCACGAGGCGCCCGGCGGCACCCAGCGCGCCATCGACTGGGTCGGCCGGCTCGACGGCTACGCCCAGTCCGTCGACCAGCGGGTCAAGATGGCCGGCTGGATGGAGACCTTCGCGCAGCGCGGCGGCCAGCTGGTCATCCACGGTGCGGCAGTCTCCGACCTGGACTTCTTCGCGCAGCGCTACGACCTGACGCTGGTCTCGGCCGGCAAGGGCGAACTGGTGTCGATGTTCGGCCGGGACGCCGCCCGCTCGCCGTACGACGCCCCGCAGCGCGCGCTGGCCGTCGCCTACGTCCACGGGATGGGCCCGCGCCCGGAGCACCCGGAGTTCGACGCGGTGCGCTGCAACATCGTCCCCGGGGTCGGCGAGCTGTTCGTGATGCCGACGCTGACCGTCTCCGGCCGCGCCGACATCCTCTTCTGGGAGGGCATCCCCGGCGGCCCGGTGGACGCCTTCCAGGGCGTCCGGGACCCCCAGGAGCACCTGGACCTGACGCTGGACCTGATGAAGACCTTCCTGCCGTGGGAGTACGCGCGCAGTGCCAAGGTCGAACTGACCGACGCCAACGGCACGCTGGCCGGCCGCTACGCCCCCACCGTCCGCAACCCGATCGGCACGCTGCCCTCCGGCGGCCTGGTCCTGGGCGTCGCGGACGTGGTCGTCGCCAACGACCCGATCACCGGCCAGGGCTCCAACTCGGCCGCCAAGTGCGCCGCGGCCTACCTCGCGTCCATCGTGGAGCGCGGCGACGCGCCGTTCGACGCGGAGTGGATGCAGGCCACCTTCGACCGCTACTGGCGGACCGCCCAGCACGTCACCAAGTGGACCAACGCGATGCTGGCCCCGCCGCCGGAGCACGTGCTGAACCTCCTCGGCGCGGCCGGCCAGCTCCAGCCGATCGCCGACCGCTTCGCCAACGGCTTCGACAACCCCGCCGACTTCGAGAACTTCTTCTTCGAGCCGGAGAAGACGGCGGCGTACCTGGCGTCGCTGACCGGCTGACGCCGGTCCGGGCCGCCCGGCCGGTGCCGCGCGGGTGCCTCAACGGCGCCCGCGCCAGGGCCAGTTGAGCCGCCGGGCGGGCCGGCCCTCCGGGGCGTAGGCGTACCGCCAGCCGCGGGGCAGGCCCAGGCGGCCCGGCGGGCCGGGCACCCGGAGGTAGACGTGCACCTCCGGGGGCCGCCCGTCGTCGCGGGGCACCGGGATCTCGTAGGTCTTCGGGGGCAGGCCGGTGGGGCCGAGCAGGACGGGCAGGACGCGGCCGTCCAGCGGCCCGCCGGTGAAGAGGGTGTTCTCGCTGCGCACCGGCCCAGTGTCACAGCAGGTGGGCGGCGTCGCCCACGACGGGCAGGATCCGGCGCGCCAGCTCGCCGGCCGGGCCGTCCGCGGGCTCCGCGCGCAGCGCCGCGCGCACCACGTGGGCGGTCTGCGGGTCCCGGGCCGCGGTCGCGGTCAGCAGGGCGACGAAGTGGTCCACCAGCCAGTCCCGCAGCTCGTCCAGCGGCGGCTGCTTCCCCTCGTCCAGCCAGATCAGCGAGGCCGCCTCGACCGCAGTGATCCACATCCGGACCGTGGTCCGCAGCCGCGGCGCCGGCTCCGGCTCGCCCAGGTGGCGCAGGATCTGCTCGGCCGCGGCGCGCCGGACCTCGTCCACGATCGCGCCGGTCCGGGACGTCTCCACCACGCTGCCGCCCTGGAGCAGTGCGCTGAACCCGGCGTCGTGCTGGTCGACGAAGGCCAGGTAGCGGTCCAGGGCGTGGCCCAGTCGCTGGGTGAGCGGGCCGGTCTCCGGTTCCGCGAAGCACCGCTCCAGCTCGTCGGCGGCGCTGCGCAGCGCCGCCTCGTACAACTGCTGCTTGCCGCCGGGGAAGTAGCGGTAGACCAGCGGCCGGGAGACCTCGGCGGCACTCGCCACGTCGTCCAGGGAGACGTCCTCGGGCGCGCGCTGGGCGAACAGGCCCAGCGCCGCAGCCAGCAGCTGGCTGCGGCGCTGCTCCACGGTCAGCCGTCGGTAGGCGGGTCTGGGTACTGCTGGGGCGGTGCCGCTGCCGTTCATGAACAGCAGCGTAACCGCCGGGATTTCGGAGTCGCACAGGCGCTCGGGGCGTACGGCGTGCGAACGTCCCGTTCCGGACATCTCAGGCCAGCAGCCCCGAGCTGCGCCACAGGCGGCGGCCGGCGCCGCGCAGCATGCCGATCTCGTCCAGGAAGTCGGTGAGGCGACGGGCGCCGTTCTGCATCACCTCACGGCGGTGGCCGCTGGCCCTGACCTGGGCGACCGCCTCCCGCCGGTCCAGGCCGACATTGGTGTAGACCTCCGGGTTGACGAAGGCGACGGAGAAGATCCGGGCCGCCTCGCCGGAGCTGAGCCGGGTCAGCTCCCGCTCCCAGCGCGGTGCGGTGACCATCTGGCGGCGCAGCTCCTCGCGGGCGTACCGGACGTGCCGGGCCTCCTCGACCACGTGGATCCGGGTCACCCCGCGCACCAGCGTCTGTACCCGCTCGTCGGGGAACGTCAGCCGCTGCATCCAGTCCAGGATCTCCTCGCCGAGCAGGGTGCAGGCGAACGAACCGGGCGTGGTGGAGACGGTCTTGAGGATCCGGGCGAGGTTGTGGTTCAGCCGGGAGACCGGGTAGGTGGGGGCGCCGCCCTTCTGGATCATGCGGGCGAACATCTTGGAGTGCCGGCACTCGTCGGCGATCTCGGTGAGGGCGTAGCGGACGTGGGCGCTGGTGACCGGCTTGTCGTAGATGTGCCGGACCAGCAGCTGCATCAGGATGATCTCGAACCAGATGCCCAGGGAGGCCAGCGAGGCGGCCTCGTGCCGGGAGAGGTCCTGCTGCTGCTCCAGCGACATCCGCTTCCACAGCGGGGTGTCGTAGAGCGAGACCAGCTCCGGCGGCCAGAACCACTTGCCCTCTTCCAGGGGCGCGTCCCAGTCCAGTTCGGTGTCGGGGTCGAAGGAGTGCTTGGCGGAGGAGTCGAGCAGCCGCTCGGCGACCTGCTCCCGGTCCTTGAGCAGCCCGAGGGCGTCCCGCAGGACGTCGGTGTCCGCCACGGTCATTGCGGTCGGCGTGCTCGTCATGGCTCTGGCCACACCTCACGGTCGGGGCGGGTACGGAGGAGTTACCCGCGGTCACAGGGGGACGCCTCTTATGAGACTGCCTGTCAGCAATGGCGTCAATCCCTCCCGCACGACTTCTTGACCCCTCGGCGCGGAGCGTGTGAACCTGCCAACCAACCGCCCCACCACAGCTGTTGGGCGGGCAGAGGAGGCGAGCCCCGTGCCGTTCCCAGAGTGCTACGCCCAGGACCCCGGCGACCCCCTGTGGACCGTCCCCGCCACCGGCGCGGCCCGCTTCAGCTGGGCGTACGACGACGGCCGCGACCGGCTGCTGGCCCTCTACCAGAAGGGCAAGGACAAGCAGTGGGACGCCGCCGAGCGGATCGACTGGGACCTGGAGGTGGACCCGGCGGATCCGCTCGGCGCCCCCGACGAGGCCCTCGCGCTCCACGGGACGGCGTACTGGGACCGGATGTCCGAGAAGGACCGCGGTGAGCTCCGGCAGCACTTCGCCGCCTGGCAGTTCAGCCAGTTCCTGCACGGCGAGCAGGGCGCGATGGTGTGCGCCGCGCGGATCGTGGAGTCCGCCCCGGACCTCGACGCGAAGTTCTACTCGGCCACCCAGACCATGGACGAGGCCCGGCACGCGGAGGTCTACGGCCGCTTCCTGAAGGAGAAGATCGGGCTGCTGTACCCGGTCAACGACGACCTCAGGGCGCTGCTCGGCGACACCCTCTCCGACGCCCGCTGGGACCTGCCCTACCTCGGCATGCAGGTGCTCATCGAGGGCCTGGCGCTGGCCGCGTTCGGCCTGCTCCGCGACACCACCACCAAGCCGCTGCCGCGGCAGATCCTCACCTACGTCATGCAGGACGAGGCCCGCCACGTCGCGTTCGGCCGGATGGCGCTGCGCGACCACTACCGGCAGCTCACCGACGCCGAACTCCGCGAGCGCGAGGAGTTCGTCATCGAGGGCTGCTACCTGATGCGCGACCGGCTGCGCGGCACCGAGGTGCTGGAGAACTTCGGCATCCCGCACCGGGAGGCCGCCGAGCTCGCCGAACGCTCGGAGTTCCTCCGGCTCTTCCGCAAGCTGCTGTTCAGCCGGATCGTCCCGTGCGTGAAGGACATCGGCCTGTGGGGCGCACGCCTCCAGCGCGCCTACGTGGACCTCGGCGTCCTCGACCTCGGCGACGCCGGCCTGGATGCGCTGCTGAGCCGGGACGAGGAGCTGGCCGAACGGCTCGACGCCGAGCGGTTCGCCGCCGAGGAGGCGGCCCGCGCCGCCGAGGTGGCCGCCACCATCGCCGAGGGCGCCCGCCCGGACTGAGCCGCCGGGGGACGGGCCCGCCGCGCGGCGGCAGCGCGGGCCCGGCGCGCGGGGCGTCTTCGGCGAGGCGGTCGGGGGCGGGGCCCCCGGATCACGCCCCGTCCGCGCCGTCCGCCAGGAAGTTCCCCAGCCGGCGGTCCAGTTCGGCCGAGCGCAGCTCCGGCAGGACGTGGTGGCCGCAGTCCGCCGGCGCCGCGAGCCGTACCCCCGGCAGGGCCCGCCGCGCCGACTCGGCGACCCGCGCCACGTCGTGCGCCCGGCTGCGGCCGGCGAGCACCACCAGCGCGGGCGGCGCCGCGGAGCCCAGCCGGGCGGCGGCCGGCCGCGGCCCGGTGACCGGCCGGCCCCGGAACGCCCGCCCGCCGGCCCCCATCAGCCCCACCAGCTCGGGCGCCACCGCCGGCCCCCCGCGGCTCTCCCACGCCAGGAACCGCCGCGCGCTCGCCGCACCGGGCCGGACGAACAGCGGCGCCGCGCGCACCAGGTACGACGCCCGGTAGCCGGCGAAGCACTGCGTCGGGTCGAGCAGCGCCAGCCGGGCCACCCGGTCCGGCGCGTGCACCGCGTAGGACAGCGCGATCCAGCCCCCGTACGAGTGGCCCAGCAGCGCGGCCCGGTCCGCGCCCAGCCCGTCGAGCACCCCGTCCAGCCAGGCCATCAGCTCGGGCGGGCGCCGCAGCGGCCGCCCGCCGGGCACGCTCAGCCCCGGCGCGCCCAGCACGTCCACGGCGCAGACCCGGTGCGTGCGCGCCAGCGCCGCGACCCGCGCGTACCAGCCGGGCGAGGCGGTCCCGCCGCTGCCCAGCAGCACCAGCGGCGGTGCCCCGGTGGGCCCGCACGCGGTGACCCGGGTGGTGCCGAACTCCCCTTCCAGATCGAGCCGTTCGGCGGCCACGGGCCACAGCGCCAGGGCCCGCTCGTACGCGGAGCGGAACGCGCGGGCCGGGGGCGAGCCAGGGGAGGGGAGCGGGGCGGGGGACGCCGGTGTCGTCGGCACGGTGCACCTCCAGGGGCGCGGGGACGGCAGGTGTCTCGCCCATCGATTATCTCGCTGAGCGAGGTAATCGGGATCCTACGCGTTCCGCGCCGGATAGGTTGCCTGTGGGCCGCACACGCGGCACCGACGTACGGCGAAGGGCGGCGCACCGTGGCGGCGGCACGGGACCGATCACCGGAACGGGCACCGGAGCCCGCGGGCATGGACCTGGTCCACCTGCTGCGCGAGGTGACGCTGCGGCTCGACCTCGCGGGCGCGGAGTTCGCCGCCCGCAACGGCCTGCACCCCACCGACCTGCGGGCGCTGATCGCGCTGCTGGACGCGGCCCGGGCCGGTGAGGAGCTGACCGCCGGGCGGCTCGGCGGCCGGCTCGGCCTGAACTCCGCGGGCACCACGGCGCTGGTCGACCGGCTGGAGCGGCTCGGCCACCTCCGCCGGGTCCGCGACACCCGCGACCGCCGCCGGGTCCTGCTGGCCGTGGACGAGCGCGCGGTCGCCCTGGGCCAGGCATTCTTCGGGCCGCTGATCGCGCGCACCCTCACCCTGCTCGACACCTTCGGCCCCGGCGAACGGGACGCGGTCCGCCGCTTCCTGACGGGCGTGCGGGACGCGGCCCAGGCCCCGGCGGAGGCCGCCACGGGGACCCCGGCGGAGGCGGACACCCCCTCCTAGGCGCGCCGCCCCGACCGGGCCAGCCACCGCCCCTCGTGGCGGGAGACCTCGATCGGCCGCCCGAAGCAGGCCGTCATCCGCGCGCCGGTCAGCACCTCCGCCACCGGGCCGCGCGCCTGCACCCGCCCCTCGCGCAGCAGCACCGCGTGCCCGATGGCCGGGGACAGCTCCTCCAGGTGGTGGGTGACCGTCACCGTCGCCAGCTCCGGCCGCCCCGCGGCCAGCCGGTGCAGCGCGTCGATCAGGTCCTCGCGGGAGGGCAGGTCCAGCGCGTTGAACGGCTCGTCGAGCAGCAGCAGCGACGGGTCGGCCATCAGCGCGCGGGCGATCAGGATCCGGGCCCGCTGCCCGCCCGAGCAGACGCCGAACGGCCGGTCCGCCAGCTCCTTGCAGTCCAGTTCGGCCAGCAGCTGACCGGCCCGCTCCCGGGTGGCGTCGTCGTACCTCCGCCACAGCGGCTGCACGGTGCCGGTCGCGCCGGTCAGCACCACGGTGTGCGCGGTCGCGTCCTGCGGCACCTTCTGCGCGCCGGACACCAGGCCGATGGCGGCGCGCAGCTCCCGCACGTCCACCCGGCCCAGCCGGTGGCCGAGCACCTCGACGGTGCCGGTGGTGGGGAACATCAGCGCGCCGATCAGCCGCAGCACGGTGGTCTTCCCCGCCCCGTTGGCCCCGAGCAGCGCCCAGTGCTCACCCGCGCGCACGGTCCAGTCGATGCCGTCGAGGATGACCTGGCCGGTGGTGTAGCGGCGGACGCCGACGCCGGCCAGCGCGGCGATCACCGGGCGGTGCGGGGAGCCCGGCGCGGCGGGCTGCGGTTCCGATGACTGCGGTGCCGATGACTGCGGTGCCGAAGGCTGCGTGGGAGTCATCGCGGCAGATTAGCTGTGTACGGCATCTTTCCGCCCGGACGTCCGAGTCGTGGAAGAACGGGGGTCCTTTCCGGCCGCGCGGTGCGGCCGCGCCGCTCCCGGCGCACGGGCCGGGGCGGGGCGGGGGCCACCGGCGTACGGCCCGGCGCACCGCCGGTGCGGGCCCACCGCGCGGCGTGCCCGCACACCGCCGCACCCCCCGGCACCACGGGTGCCCGCGACCCCTACCGGCTCACCCCAGCCCCAGCAGCCCCCGCACCCGGGCGTACTTCGCGGTCAGCCGCTCCCGGGTCGGCGCGTCGAGGGCGGCCAGCCGGGCCGGATCGGCGTTGTGCGCCAGGTCCGCCTCCTTGACCAGCAGCGCCCCCGGGGTGGCCAGAATGCGGGCGGTGTACGCCTCGACCGGCTCGCCGGGCCGCTTGGTGACCGCCCGGACGATCGCCTTGGCCGCCGGGTCCAGCGCCGCGTCCGCCAGCCACTCCGGGCTCACCGCGCCGTCCTCCACCGCGTCGTGCAGCCAGGCCGCGGCGATCTGCGCCGGGCTGCCGCCGCGCGCCCGCACCCCGGCCGCGACCGCCGCCAGGTGCTCGGCGTACGGGCGGCCCGCTTTGTCCGTCTGCCCCTCGTGCGCCCGCCGGGCCAGCGCCTCGACCTCGGCGAGCGGGAGCACGGGACGTACCGCGGCGGCGGGGGAGGAGGTCGCGTCGGAAGCCATCCGGCCATTGTGCCGCCCGCCTTGGGCGCCGGGTGCCGCCCCGGGGCGCCGAACCCGCGCCCCTCACCCCGCTTTCGCCCCCACCCCCGCCGCCAGCACCGCGCGGGCGATCGGCCCGGCGCTGCCGCCGCCGCTGATGTCCGCGCGCTCGGCCTCGGCGTCCTCCACGACCACCGCCACCGCCGCCACCGGCTCATGGCTCCGGCGGTCCCGCACCCACGCGATGAACCAGGCGTACGGCGTGCCCTCGTTGCGCACCCCGTGCTGCGCCGTCCCCGTCTTGCCGCCCACGGTGAACCCGTCGATCGCCGCGGTCCGCCCGCTCCCGTGCTCCACGACGTCGGTCATCATCTCCTGGAGCTGCTGCGCGGTGGCCGAACTCATCACCTGCCGGACCGGTTCCCGCGGCCCGGGGGCGAGCTGCACACCGTGCGCGTCGGTCACCCGCTCCACGAGGTACGGCGGCGCCAGCTGCCCGTCGCCGGCCACCGCCGCCGCCACCATCGCCATCTGGAGCGGGGTGGCGGCGGTGTCGAACTGGCCGATCGAGGAGAGCGCCAGCTGCGCCGGGTCCATGTGCGTGTCGAAGGTGCTGGGCGCGACGGCGGACGGGATCCGCAGCCCGGGGTCGTTGAAACCGAACCGCCCGGCCGTCTCCGCCATCGCGCGCAGCCCGACGGCGGCCCCCAGCCGCGCGAAGACGGTGTTGCAGGAGAGCCGGAAGGCGTCCCGCAGCCCGGCGTGTTCGCAGCCGTCCGCCGGATTGCCCAGCGCGGTGCGGGTGCCCGGCAGGACGTACGGGTCCGGTACGTCCAGCGGCGCGTCGGGGTCCCGCACCAGACCGCCGTCCAGCGCGGCCGCCGCGGTGACGACCTTGAAGGCCGAACCGGGCGGATAGGTCTGCCGCAGCGCCCGGTTGAGCATCGGCCGGTCCGGCGCCCCGTTCAGCCGCCGCCACGCCCCGGTCACCGAACGGCCGTTGCCGGACAGCTCCCCGGGGTCGTACGACGGGGAGCTGACCAGCGCCAGCACCCGCCCCGAGCGCGGGTCCAGCGCCACCACCGCGCCCTTCCGGCCGGCCAGTCCGCGGAACGCCGCGCGCTGCATCGCCGGATCGACGGTGGTCTCGACCCGGCCCCCCGGCGGCCGGCGGCGGATCAGCCGGTCCCACCACGGGAAGGCGGCCAGCCGCCGGTCGGTCCCGGCCAGCACCCCGTCCTCGGCGCTCTCCAGCAGCGAGGTCCCGTACGTCTGCGAGGCGAAGCCGGTGACCGGCGCGTACAGCGGGCCGTCGGTGTACGTCCGCTCGTAGCGCAGCCGGCCGCCGCTGTCCCGCGACCCGGTGACCGGGCGCCCGCCGACCAGCACGGCGCCGCGCGGCTGGGCGTACCGCGCGATGGCGGCCCGCCGGTTGGCCGGGTTGCCGGTGTAGGCGTCCGCCTCGAAGACCTGCACCCGCACCGCGTTGACCAGCAGCGCGGCCAGCAGCAGGAAGGAGAACGCGGCGGTGCGCCGGACGGCGCGGCTCACCGGGCCGCCCCGACCGCGTCCGGCGCGGCGCGGGCGGGCCCCGCGGCGGTGGCCGGCCGGGGCCCGCGCGCCCGGTCGCTGAGCCGCACCAGCAGCGCCACGATGATCCAGTTGGTGACCACCGACGACCCGCCCTGCGCCAGGAACGGCATCGCCATCCCGGTCAGCGGGATCAGCCCCATCACCCCGCCCGCGATCACGAAGACCTGGAGCGCGGGCAGCGCCGCCAGCCCCACCGCCAGCAGGCTGCCGAACGCGTCCGGCAGCCCCAGCGCCGTCCGGTAGCCGCACACCGCCGGCAGCGCGTACAGCAGGAACAGCGCGCTCAGCCCGGCCAACCCCAGCTCCTCGCCGACCGTCGCCAGGATGAAGTCCGACTTCATGGCGAAGCCGATGAGCGAGGAGTGCCCCTGGCCCAGCCCGGTCCCGAACGTGCCGCCCGCGGCGAACGCGAACAGCGACTGCGCCAGCTGCCCCGGCCCCCGGCCCGCCGCGATCCCGGCGAACGGGTGCAGCCAGTCCTGCACCCGGCCGTGCACATGCGGCTCCAGGGTCCCCACCGCCGCCGCCCCGGCCGCCGCCAGCAGCACCCCCACCGCGATCCACCCCGCCCGCCCCGTCGCCACGTACAGCAGCACCACGAAGACCCCGAAGAACAGCAGCGACGTCCCCAGGTCCCGTTCCAGCACCAGCACCCCGACGCTCACCAGCCAGATGCCGACGACCGGCCCGAGCACCCGCGCCGCCGGCAGCCGCAGCCGCCCCACCGCGGTCCCGGTGTGCGCCAGCGCCTCCCGGTTGGCCGCCAGGTACGCCGCGAAGAACACCGTGATCAGCACCTTGGCGAACTCGCCCGGCTGGAGCGAGAACCCCGCCGCCCGGATCCAGATCCGCGCCCCGTTGACGGCCGGGAAGAGGATCGGCACCACCATCAGGGCCAGCGCCAGCCCCGCGCACCCGTAGGCGTACCGCTGGAGCGCCCGGTGGTCGCGCAGCACCGCCACCACCCCGATGAACAGCGTCACGCCCACCGCGGACCACACCAGCTGGGCCGGCGCCGCCCGGTCGTCCGCGGTCTCCAGGTCGAGCCGGAAGATCAGCACCAGCCCGAGCCCGTTGAGCAGCACCGCGGTCGGCAGCAGCAGCGGATCGGCGTGCCGGGCACCGAACCGCACCGCGAGATGCGCCAGCAGCGCCAGGCCGCCCAGCCCGGCCGCGTACCGCAGCGCCCCGTCCGGCACCGCGTGCCCCCGCGCCACCCCCACCACCAGATAGCCGCAGACGCTGATGAGCACGGCGCCCAGCAGCAGCGCCAGCTCGACCCCGCGCCGCCCGGCTCCGCGCGGCGCCGCGGGCGAGGCCCCGTCCACCACAACCAACCCGTCCACCACGTCCACAGCGGCAACGTAGCAAGCAAATCGGCACATTCCACTCAAGTCACCCGGAACGCCCCCGCAGTCGCCCGCCGTCGCCCCCACCTCCGCCGACCGCCGCCCCCGGCCCCCCGGACCAGGGCCGAACGGCTCCCCGATCCCCTAGGGGAAGAATCAGGGTCCCGCCCGGGGCGGCAGGCGGCCGTTCCGTGAACGTCCCCGTCAGCACTTTGTAAACTCGGTCAGAACGAACAGCAGAAGGCCGAGCTCGTCACGCTGATGCGGACGACCGATCGCACCGGTCGACGCCATGGCCCAGCGCCATGGCGCCGCACGCGAGGGGCTATGGCGTACGACACAGTGCACGCCGAGTAAAGGTCCCGCGCCGTTTCGGCCCACGGGGGCGGCCGAGCGCGGGTGACCGTCCCCCGCGACGAAAGGCAGTATGAGCGCCATGACGACCCTCCGTTCCCGGATCTTCGCCTGGGCCGGCCGCCTCTACCTGGCGAGAACGAGGAAAAAGGGCTTCGACCTCTCCCGGATGTCCTTCCTCCCCGACTCCGTCCTGATGCCGCTGCGCCGCGACGGCCTCGACCCGGTGCCCGAGCTGGCCGCCGTCCGCGCCCGCGAGCCGATCAGCAAGCTGCCGGTGCCGATAGCCGCCAACGTCTGGCTGGTCACCGGCTACGACGAGGCCAAGGCGGTGCTCGGCAAGGCCGGCGCCTTCAGCTCCGACTTCACCAACCTCGTCGGCAAGGCCGGCGCCGGCGCCGAACAGAACCCCGGCGGCCTCGGCTTCGCCGACCCGCCGGACCACACCCGCCTGCGCCGCCTGCTCACCCCCGAATTCACCATGCGCCGGCTCAGCCGGCTCACCCCCCGCATCCACGACATCGTCGAGGAGCGCCTCGACGCGATGGAGAAGGCCGGCCAGGACGGCACCCCGGTGGACCTCGTCGCCTCCTTCGCCCTCCCCATCCCCTCCCTCGTCATCTGCGAACTCCTCGGCGTCCCCTACGAGGACCGCGCCGACTTCGAGCGCCTGAGCGCCGCCCGCTTCGACCTCTTCAGCGGCGCCAACGCCTCCTTCGGCGCCATATCCGAATCGCTCGCCTACTTCCGCCAGGTCGTCAAGAAGGAGCGCGCCAACCCCGGCGACGGCCTCCTCGGCATGATCGTCCGCGAACACGGCGACGCGGTCAGCGACGAGGAACTGGCCGGCCTCGCCGACGGCGTCCTCACCGGCGGCTTCGAGACCACCGCCAGCATGCTGGCGCTCGGCGCCCTGGTCCTCCTCCAGGACCCGCGCCACTTCGCCGCCCTCAAGGACGGCGACGACGCCGTCGACCGCTACGTCGAAGAGCTGCTGCGCTACCTCACCGTCGTCCAGGTCGCCTTCCCCCGCTTCGCCCGCGAGGACATGGAGATCGCCGGCGTCGAGATCGCCGCCGGCGACGTCGTCCTGTGCTCCCTCAGCGGCGCCGACCGCGACCCCGAACTGGGCCCCGGCATGGAGCAGTTCGACCCCGACCGCGCCAAGATCCCCTCCCACCTCGCCTTCGGCTACGGCATCCACCGCTGCGTGGGCGCCGAACTCGCCCGCATGGAACTCCGCGCCGCCTACCCCGCCCTGGTCCGCCGCTTCCCCACCATGCGCCTCGCCACCGCCCCCCAGGACCTCGCCTTCCGCAAACTCTCCATCGTCTACGGCCTGGACGCCCTGCCGGTACGGGTGGACAGCTGAAAGACGACAGAGCGGGGCGGGGCCGGCGCGCGGGGGCGGGATGTATCTGATCCGGCTGTCCGCCGACGCACTGCACGCCCTGCACCTGGACGGCGGACTGGTGCCGGCGCTCGAGGCCGCCGAGGAAGCGAAGGTCGCGCAGGGCCGCAGGAACCGGTCCAGCAAGGGGGAGAAGGAAGCCTGGGGGACCAGCCTCCCCGCGATGGCCCGGGACCTCCGCGACGCCGGCCTCGGCGCCGTCGACATGATGGTCGAGTACGCCCTGCCGGACGTGCCCGCCGCCGACGTCGTCCTCGCCGGACTGCACCCCGCCACCCGGGCCCCGTCCTACGTGGTCGCCGAGCTCAAGCGGTGGCGCCGCGTCACCGCCGACCCGGACTGCGCCGGACGCTTCCGGGTCGCCAAGCAGATCGGGAAGACCAAGCGCCACCCGGCCGAGCAGACCGCCGCGTTCTGCCGCGCGCTGATCACCGCGCAGCCGGCCCTCGCGGAGCACGAGGACCGGCTGACGAGCCTGGCCTACCTGCACAACGCGGCCGACGGCGACGTCGCCGACCTGCTCCGATACCCGCGCACGGCCCTGTCGCGCGTCTTCACCCGCGATTCGCGTGGCGCGCTGATCAGGTTCCTTCGGCAGCGCCTGGCCCCGGCTCCCGGACGGCTCGTGCCCGATTTCTTCACCGAGGACCCGGTACCCGCCCGCCTCGGCGGCCCGGACGGGCCCGCCGCCCGCCGGCACGAGGCCGACTTCCGGCTGGCATCGGACCCCGGGGCGGCCCGCCGCTACGTGCTGGACGCGGTACGGGCCGCGTACACGGCTCAGGAGAAGACCGTGCTGGTCCTGACCGGTCTCCCCGCCGACCGGGGCGAACAACTGGCCGCCGAGGCGGCGGACGCCCTCCGGCGCGCCGGCTATCCGGCCCGGCTCCTCTCCGGCCCCGGGCCCGCCGCCCTCCCGGCCTGCGATGTGCTGTTCTGCGCGGAGTCCTGGCTGCGCCACGCGCACTCTTCCCCGGCGTCCGGCGCCGGGGCGGACCCCGGCGATCTGCTGACCACGATGATCCGGGCGGCGCGGGTCCCCGTCTTCGTCCTCGCAGCCGCCCGCGCCGAGCCGGCGGACGGCGCGGACGCCGGCCCCCTGGTCCGGCGGGCCGCCGACGCCCTGTGCCTGCCGTGCAACCACATCCGGCTCGACCGGGACTTCCGCTGAGCGGACCGGCCCGTGCCCCGGGGAGCGGCCCCGCGGCCTCGTTAAAGTTCTCCTGACGTGATGCGGCCCGACGGGCTTCCGCACCAGGAGACGCCCCCACCCGCACGAGACCACTCGTGTGCCCTGGGGGAGCCCCGTGACTGCGCTGCGCCGGTCGGCCCGTTCCATAGTCGAGGATGCCGCCTCCGACCCCCGGCAGTACGTCGAAGAACTCAAAGAGGCGTACTTCTTCGCCAACCAGCAGCGGCCGTCGGCGGCCGAGGTCGCCTCCTGGCGCGAGAGCCTGTACGCCCTGGCCGCGCTGCTCACCGAAACGGGACTCGGCGACCTGGAAATGCTGCTGGAGTACCCCCTGCCGCTGTGCAGCCTGCGGGCCGACGCCGTCCTGGTCGGCGTCCACCCGCAGACCCGCGAACCGGCCTACGTCGTCGTGGAACTCAAGCAGTGGAGCGCCGCCCGCACCATCAGCGGCTCGGACGACCTGTGCGAGGTCCGCGGCCTGAAACCCCGGCGCGCCCAGCTGCACCCCGTCGCCCAGGTGCGCCGCTACTGCGCATACCTCGTCGACCTCACCCGAGAACTGGAAGGGCACGAGGACCGGGTGAGCGGGGTGGCCTTTCTGCACAACGCCGCCGACGACGACGTCGCGAGCCTGCTCGCGGCGCCCGTGGCCTGCGACCGGCTCTTCACCCGCACGCGCCGCGAGGCGTTCGCCGCCTTCCTCCGCGAACGGATCGCCCCCGACCCGGACTTCCGGTTGGTGGACGCGCTGCTCGACAGCCGGCGCGCGCCCGCCACCAGGCTGCTGGACGCCGCCGCCGACGAGGTACTGGGCCGCCGCCACTTCACGCTGCTCGGCGAGCAGCAGAAAGCGTTCTCCCTGGTGCTGCGGACCCTCGCGGAGGTGCACCGGCAGGGCAACGGGCGGAAGGAGATCGTGCTCGTCAGCGGCGGGCCGGGATCCGGCAAGAGCGTCATCGCCCTGTCCCTGCTGGGAGAACTCGCCCGGCGCGGCCACCCGGTGGCCCACGCGACCGGCTCGAAGTCCTTCACCAGGACACTGCAGCGCACCCTCACCGAGGGCCGGTCCGGCACCGGGAAGCTCTTCACGTACTTCAACAGCTTCGGCAAGGCCAGGGCCAACGATCTCGACGTCCTCATCCTGGACGAGGCCCACCGTCTGCGCGAGACCTCCAACGGAGCCCCCGCCGGCAGCAAATGGGCCCTCCGGCGGCAGATCGACGAACTGATCGACGCCGCCCGGGTCCCGGTGTTCCTCCTGGACGAGCACCAGGTCGTGCGCCCCGGGGAGACGGGCACGGCCGCGGTCATCGGGAAGGCGGCGGCCGAGCGGGGCATCATCGTGCGCCACGTCGACCTGGACGCGCAGTTCCGCTGCGGCGGCAGCCGCGCCTACGAGGCGTGGGTCCTGCGGCTGCTGGGGCTGGAACCGGGCGGCCCATACCGGTGGCAGGGGGACGGCAAGTTCACGGTGCGGGTGGCCGGCAGCCCCGCGGAGCTCGAGGACGTCCTGCGGGCCAAGCGGGCGGAGGACCGCACCGCCCGCATCACGGCCGGATTCTGCTGGCCGTGGAGCCCACCGAACCGGGACGGCACGCTGGTGGACGACATCGTCATCGGCACCTGGCGGCGCCCGTGGAACATCGCCTCACCCGAGCCGCTGCGCGGCCTGCCGCCCTCGGACCTCTGGGCGACCGACCCCGCCGGTTTCGGCCAGATCGGCTGCATCTACACCGCGCAGGGATTCGAGTACGACTGGAACGGAGTGATCTTCGGGCCCGACCTCGTCTGGCGCGGCGACAACTGGCACGCCGACAGGTCCGAGAGCTGGGACAAGGCCCTCAAAGCCGCTTCCGAAACCGACTTCGGCCGGTTGATCCGGAACACCTACAAGGTCCTGCTGACCCGGGGGATGGCCGGCACCGTCCTGTTTTCAACGGACCCCGAAACCCAGGACCGGCTGCGGGAACTGGTCCACGGCGGGGCCGACGGCGGCGCCGGGTAGCACCGGCGCCGGACGGGCACCGGGCCGTCCGCGGCGCGCGGGGTGCGGTGGCCGAACGGCTACGCGTCCCCCGCCGTCCCATCCTGCCCCGCGAACTCGCGCAGCTTCGCCCGGGTCTCCGGATCGGTCGAGTAGAGGACCGTCCCGACCATGCCGCGGGTCAGCAGCACCTTGTAGGTGTTCCGGATCAGCCGGTCCACGTCGGCGTCGGGTGTGGAGCGCTTGAAGACCGGGTCCTTGGAGGCCGTCCGGTCGACCACCCAGCGATCGGTGCGCCAGACCAGGTCCGGCCCCAGGATCACCCCGCTCCAGTCGTACTCGAAGCCCTGCGCGGTGTAGACGCAGCCGACCTGCCCGAACCCCGCGGGGTCGGTGGCCCACAGCGCCGACGGCGGCGCGCCCATCACCGAGCGCTCGCCCTTGAGGTTCCACGGCCGCGCCCAGTCGCCGATCACCACGTCCGCGGGCAGCGGCTCCCCGGGCCGGGCGTCCGACCACCGCCAGCAGTACCCCGCCGACATCCGCGCCCCGTACCCCTTGGCGCGGCGCTCCTCCAGGAACGCCTCCAGTTCGGCCGGCGTCCCGGCCACCGCCAGCTCCATCCGGCCGTCCGGCTCCCAGACCACCGGCCCGTCGCCCTCCAACCCGAGCAGCCGTACCACCCACTGCAGGTAGGCGTCGCTGCCACCGCACCGGAACTGGCTGTCCAGCGAGACCTCCCGGCACCGCAACCCGCGCCGCTCCGCGGCCGCCCGGATCTCCGCCACCCGGCCGATCTCCCCCGGCCGCACCACCTGGTGCTGGTCCAGCAGGAACACCGGCACCCGGGCCACCTCGATCAGCTCGTCGATCTGTGGCTTGCCCGTACGGTGCTCGGCCCGGGTGTAGCGGTTGGCGGAGGTCTCCCGGATCCGGTGCGCCTCGTCGCAGAGCAGCACGTCCAGGCTGTTCGGCCGCGCCGTCATGAAGCTGTTGAAGTACTTGAAGAGGTCCTGGACCTCGCGCTTGCGGGCGCCGGCCACCTTCCGCATCGTCTTGGTGAACGACTGCGATCCGGTCGCGTGCAGCGCTGGCAGCCCCCGCCGGTACAGCTCACCCAGAAGGGACAGCGCGATGACGCTCTTGCCCGTTCCGGGGCCGCCGGTCACGATCACCACTTCCTTGTGGTCCGACGCGTGCGCCCGTTCGACGGCCCGGAGCACCATCTCGTAGGCCACCCGCTGCTCGTCCAGCAGCACGAACTGCTCGCGCTGCCGCACCTCGTCCGCGGCCACCGCCATCAGCTGCTTCGACGGCTGGATCCGGCCCGCGAGCAGCGCGTCGGCCGCCTCGGCCCCCGGCGCCGGGGCCAGCCTGGACCGCAGATAGCCGACGAACTCCCCCCGCCGCTCCTGGGTGAACATCCGCCCGTGCTCGTCCTGCGGCGCCGCGTAGAGGCCGCTCACTCCGAATTCGGTGGCGTTGTGGAGATAGGCGACGCCGGCGATCTGCTCCGGATTCCGCGCCAGCGTGCCGTTGAACGACACCAAGTACGCGCAGTAGCCGCGGACTTGCTCTATCGGATTCAGCACGGGGCGGGGGTACGCGTCGACCCGGCACAGCGCGGGCTCGTCGTCCTCGTCGGAATACGCCTCGCTCCACTGCTTCAGTTCCACGACGACGTACGACGGTCCCCCGGTGTCCGGATGCACCCCGGCGAGCACCACGTCCGCCCGCTTACTGGTGAGCGGAAGCCCGTACTCGATCAGCATCTCGACCTCCCCGAGCCCGGCGTCGAGCAGGGTGTCGGTCAGGGCCGGAATACTGCGCCGCCACGACCGGACCTCGGATTCCCCCGGGCGGTAGCCGTGCACGTGCGCGAACTGCTCGGCCAGCTGTCGCTCCAGCATTCCCTCGCCATTACGCGCGGCGACCCGCGCGACGGATTCACGAACAAGCAAGAAAAGCCCCCAGGCAGCACGAAATCGCTGGAGCGGGTGGGGGCATGTCCTTCGAGTACCTGGACGGCGGATCCGTCTCAGGAGCGGAAGCCCGGCGGGCCGCTTGCATGATGCGTCTCAACTCTAACTCTGCGGTTATCGGCGGTTCGTTCCGGCTCCGGGAGGGGCACCGCCGCGGTGCCCCTCCCGGAGCCGGGCAGGGCTACCTGCGGCGCCGCCAGGGCGTCAGCGGATAACGGGAGGCATCGGCGAGCGAACGGAGAATCTGCGAGCGGTCGGCGGAGCGGCTGCCGCGCAAGGCGTCACCGGCGGTCTTGCCGGCGACCAGCAGCGCGCAGCACGCCACCACGGCAGCGGCCGAGCAGGCCGCGAGGACAGCGGGATCGGACAGCACTGCGGTTCCCTTCGGATACCTGCGTCGCAGCACAAGGGGCGTTACCAGGGCAGGAACGTTTCCCCATGCTTCGGACAGGTCGCGGATGAGGAAAGGGGGCAGCGGGCGGGGCGAGGGTGGCCCGCCGGTGCGGTGCCGGCCGGTGCATCCGGTCGCTGTCGATCACTGGCAGTGCGAAGACGGGCGGCGCGCAAGGGCCGCCGGACCGGAGGGAAAGCACGCGTGCACTCCATAGGGTGGCGGAAGACGCGTCCGGGGCGAGTCCCCGGAAGCCTGTTGATGCCGAGTTGCGCCCAGGACTCGGGATTGATCAATGGAGCGACAAGGAATTTCCCACCCTGATCAGAATTCCGACCACCAAGGACGCTTTCTCCTGCTCCTAATCCTGCTCCTTCTCAATTCGCGCTACGGCACGGAAGAAGGCTCCGGCGGAACCACCGCCACCGGCGCGAGATCGCGCGGCGCCACCTGACCGGGAACTCCGTGCATCAGGCCGCCGCCCACGCCCTCCACCGCCACCGGGGCGAACAGCTTCCGGCCCGATTGCCGGCCGCGGGCATCCGAAACGACCACTCCTCCCGCCCACTTGCCGGCCGCCGTCCGGTATCGGTGCTGCAGCTTGCCCAGCCGCGGGCAGTGCCGTTCGCGTACCTTGGCGTACCCCGGGTGGCAGTGCACGTTGACGTCGCCGAGGTCGCCCGCGTACGTCACGGCCGCCGCCGGGGCCAGCACCGCCGACACCAGGAGATCGGCGATCTGCAGCCCGACATGCGTATTGCTGTGCCCGAACACCGGCGACTCGGGCAGATGCGGCAGCGGGTCACCGCCTGCGCCGAACCGCTGTGTGGTCACACAGTGCACATTGCCCATGTTGTCGTGGGGATTCCGGCTGTCGAGCACCGCGATTCCACTGTCCGACCGCTCGGCCAGATAGTGCTCGAACGTGGCGCACAGCGTGCTCACCGATGCGGCGTACATCGCGGCCTCGTCATTTCTCACCCCGTCCTGCTTGACCCAGATCCGGGCCAGGACGGTGCACTCGCGCCGTTCGAGGATCGTGAGCAGCTTGTCCAGGAACCCATGCGCCATGCGCTTCGGATTGCGTGGCTCCCGGCGGAACCGCCTGCGGAGCGTCTCGCCCTTGATCTCGTGGTGGATCACCTGCGTCACGGACGGAAGCGCACGCAATTCCGGCAGAAACCTCTTCTTCAGCCCGATGAAGTCCTCGACCAGTGCCGCCATCTGCTCCTCCGGCACCGTGAACCCGCCGACGACCATGACCGGAACCGAGTCGGACACCGCCGGATTGAACGTCTGACCGGTCCCGGACTCATCGAGGTAACACAGGTACAAGAGGCTCCCCCAGACACGAAAACAGCTATGGCCGGCCCCAAGATCCCCAGGGGACGGCCATAGGAGGTGCCACGCCGGACAACGCCCGGACGCAGCGGTGGTGTTCGTACTGCCGAGCAGCGTAGGGGAGCACCCCCCACCGGGCAACGCCCCCGGCCGAAACCGACACCCGCCCTGCCCGCGCACGACGCCCGGCCCACCACGCCGGCCCCAGCAGCCACCCCGTGCCCAAAGCAAAAGATCCCCTGACCGGCATCTCGCCAGTCAAGGGATCTTCGACACCTTCACTGAGGTGCCCCCGGCAGGATTCGAACCTGCGCACACGGCTCCGGAGGCCGTTGCTCTATCCCCTGAGCTACGGGGGCTTTGTCGGCCGCTCGTTGCGGCGACGAGTAGAACACTACCAGCTCCGATGGGGTGCTCATGAACACTTCGGGGGCCGGCCGCGGAGCCGGGTGCCGGGGTGGGGCCGGAGGGGGAAGGAAGGGCGCCCTTACCGCATGGGGAGGGTGGGCCGGAGGCGGTCGGGGAAAGGTCCCTCGCACGGGGGCGGAAGTGGGCAAAACCGGGACGCAGCCGCAGGTGGGCACCTAGTCTCATGGTGTGCCTGGCTTGTCCGGTCGGATCCTTGTGGTCGATGACAACAAGGTGATCCGGCAGTTGATCAGGGTCAACCTTGAGCTGGAGGGCTTCGAGGTCGTGACCGCGGCTGATGGTGCCGAGTGTCTGGACGTCATCCACCAGGTCAGACCCGACGTGGTGACGCTGGACGTCGCCATGCCGCGGCTGGGTGGGCTGCACACCGCGGCGCGGCTGCGGTCCGATCCGCGGACCCGGGACATCCCGATCGCCATCGTCAGCGCCTGTACGGAGAGCGTGGACGACGGGGAGTCGGTGGGCATCGACGCCTTTCTGGCCAAGCCGTTCGAGCCGATGGAGCTGGTGCGCACGGTGGGGATGCTGGTGCGGGAGGGGCGCCAGCGGGAGCCCGGCCCGCAGGGCTCCCCGGGGCTCTAGGGCTCCCCGGGGCTCTAGGGAGGGGCGGGGCTCCAGGGGGGGCGGGGCAGTCCCTTCCGTGAGGCCCGGGGCCACGGGGGCCGAGCTCGGCGGTGGGCCGGAGGCGGGAGGGGGGCAGCCGGCCCACCGGTCGAGCGGGCGGACCGGCGAAGGGCGGACCGGCGAAGGGTGAACGGGCGAAAGGGGACGGGCGGAGGCCCGATCGTCCCGCCGGTCAGTCGGTCAGCCGGCCCCGGTCAGCCGGTCAGCCGGTCAGTCGGTCAGCCGGCCCCGGTCAGCCGGTCAGTGGTCCGTTCGGTCGCTTGGTGCAGTGCTCGGTCGGTCGCGGCGGGGGCGCATTGTGCTGTGCGTCACCCGTCGGGTTCCGGGCGCGGGCAGGGGCGTTTTCGGGTTTGTGCGGGGTGGGCGCGGGCCGTGGGGTTTGCGGTGGGGGGCGGGGTCTTGCCGTGGGGTTTGCGGGGTGACGGGGTGGGGGCGAAAGGGGTTTCGGGGAGGCGGCCGGCGGGGGTCGGCGGGGCGGTGTCCACAGGGCGGAATCGGTGCGCGTGGGGGTGGTCCCTCTCGCCTACGCTGGGGGTGTGACCCCGGCCGAGCTGTCCCGTACCGTCCTGCGCTCCGTGCGCGGTGCCGTTGCGGAACGGGAGCTGTCCGTGGCCGTGCCCGCGCGGATCGTGGTGCGGCCGGCGCCCCGGCCCGGGTGCGGGGAGTACGCCTCCAATGTCGCGCTCCAGCTCGCCGGGCAGGCGGGGCTGCCGGCGCGTGAGGTGGCCGAGATCTTGCGCCGGCGGCTGGCCGGCAGTGCCGGGATCGCCCGGGTCGAGATCGCCGGGCCCGGATTCCTCAACTTCCACCTGGGCGCGGGCGCGACGGCCGGGCTCGTGGCGGACGTACTGGCGCGCGGCGCGCGGTACGGGGAGCCGGAGGCGGGTGCGGAGGGGCCGGGCCGGCCCGCCGGGCCGGCCAGGTACGCGGGGGAGTGGGCCCGGGCGCGCGAGCGCGTCGCGGGTGAGGTGATGGCGCGCCTGGGGCGGGGCGGCGACGCGGTGGACGCGGTGGAGGACGACGGCGGGCTGGCCGGGCTGGTCGTGAAGCTGGGCGCCGACGAGGCGCGGTGGGTGCTGCTGAAGCCCGCGGCGGCCGATCCGGTGCGGGTGCCCGAGCGCCCTGTGCAGCACGAGGACAATCCGCGGTTCCGGGTGCAGTACGCCTACGCCCGCACCCGCGCCATGGTGCGGAACGCCGGCGAGCTGGGCTTCACCGGCGAGCCGGGCGAGGTGGTGGCGACCGGCGGTGAGCCGGGCCGAGGAGTGACCGTCACCGGTGAGCCCGGCCAGGTGGTGGCCTCCGCCGGCGACGAGGGCGCGCAGCCCGTCCCTCCCGTGCTCCAGGCGCTGGAGACGTGTCTCGCGACGTATCCGACGGCCGTGGCGGCCGCGGGGCGGCGGTGGGCGCCGGATCGGGTGGTGCGGCATCTGGAGGCCACCGCGGACGCGTATCTGCGGTGGCAGGAGGAGTTCCCGCCGCTGCCCGCCGGCGAGTGCAAACCCTTGGCCGTGCACCGCGCGCGGGTGGCCCTTGCCGAGGCCACCGGGACGGTGCTGGGGAACGGCCTGCACCTGCTCGGCATCTCTGCTCCTGACCATGTGTGATCCCGATGGTGTGCCGGTCAGGCCCGGGGCCCGCGCCAGCGGCCGCTTTCGCCGCGGCCGGGCCGGGACCGCGCCGCCGGCCGCCGCCCTGATGACCACCTCTGAACGATCTTGAGGGGACCGTTTCCGTTATGAGCCGTTCCGCGCATCCCGCAGGGCCCCGGCATGGCGACGTACTGCCCGAGGGGCACTACACCGCGCCGCCCGCCGACCTCAACTCCCTTGACCCGCGCGTCTGGTCCCGCACCGTCCGGCGTGACGCCGACGGTGCGGTGACGGTCGGCGGGCTGGCCGTGACCGCGCTCGCCGAGGAGTTCGGCACGCCGGCGTACTTCCTGGACGAGGAGGACTTCCGGGCGCGCTGCCGGTCCTGGAAGGACGCGTTCGGGCCGGACGCCGACGTCTTCTACGCGGGCAAGGCGTTCCTGTCCCGGGCCATCGTGCGGTGGCTGCACGAGGAGGGCCTCAACCTCGACGTGTGCTCGGGGGGTGAGCTGGCGACGGCGCTGGACGCGGGGATGCCCGCGGAGCGGATCGCGCTGCACGGCAACAACAAGAGCACCGAGGAGATCACCCGGGCCGTCGAGGCCGGCGTCGGGCGGATCGTGCTCGACTCGTTCCAGGAGATCGTGCGGGTCGCGCACATCGCGGAGCGGCTGGGCAAGCGGCAGCGGGTGCAGATCCGGGTGACGGTGGGTGTCGAGGCGCACACCCACGAGTTCATCGCCACCGCGCACGAGGACCAGAAGTTCGGCATCGCGCTGGCCGGCGGCCAGGCCGCCGAGGCGGTGCGGCGCGCGCTGAAGCTGGACGGGCTCGAACTCATCGGCGTGCACAGCCACATCGGCTCGCAGATCTTCGACATGGCCGGTTTCGAGGTCTCCGCGCGGCGGGTGGTGCAGCTGCTGGCCGAGGTGCGGGACGAGCACGGCATCGAGCTGCCGGAGATCGACCTCGGCGGCGGCCTGGGCATCGCGTACACCTCGGACGACGATCCGCGTGAGCCGCACGAGATCGCCCGGGCGCTGCGGGAGATCGTCGGCAAGGAGTGCGAGGCCGCCGGGCTGGGCGTGCCGCGGCTGTCGGTCGAGCCGGGGCGGGCGATCGTGGGGCCGACGGCCTTCACGCTCTACGAGGTCGGTACGGTCAAGGAGCTGGAGGGCCTGCGGACGTACGTCTCGGTGGACGGCGGGATGTCGGACAACATCCGCACGGCGCTCTACGACGCGGAGTACAGCGTGGTGCTGGCCTCCCGGATGTCGCAGGCCGAGCCGATGCTGTCGCGGGTGGTCGGCAAGCACTGCGAGAGCGGCGACATCGTCGTCCGGGACGCCTTCCTGCCCGCCGATACGGCGCCCGGTGACCTGCTGGCGGTGCCGGCCACCGGTGCGTACTGCCGGTCCATGGCGAGCAACTACAACCACGCGCTGCGGCCGCCGGTGGTGGCGGTCGCCGACGGTGCGGCCCGGGTGATCGTCCGGCGGGAGACGGAGGAAGATCTCCTGCGGTTGGATGTCGGGTAGGGGCGGATCGCCGGGAGCGGGCCCCGGATGAAATAAATGTCTCGGCATCCGGACGAACGGCGGAAACCGTCATCCGGTGCGTGAGACTGGACCACGACCAGGAAACTGGTGCGTGACCGAGCATGAAACCGCTGGAACGAAGAAAAGACGAGGTCGAATGATGCGTACGCGTCCGCTGAAGGTGGCGCTGCTGGGCTGTGGTGTGGTCGGCTCAGAGGTGGCGCGCATCATGACGACGCACGCCGACGACCTCGCCGCCCGCATCGGGGCGCCCGTGGAGCTCGCCGGGATCGCCGTCCGCCGCCCGGAGCGGGTGCGGGCCGGCGTCCCGGCCGAGCTGATCACCACCGACGCGACCGCGCTGGTCAAACGCGGTGACATCGACGTCGTCATCGAGGTGATCGGCGGGATCGAACCGGCCCGCGCCCTGATCACCACCGCTTTCGAGCACGGCGCCAGCGTGGTGTCGGCCAACAAGGCGCTGGTCGCGGCCGACGGTGCCGCGCTGCACGCGGCGGCCGAGAAGCACGGCGCCGACCTGTACTACGAGGCGGCGGTCGCCGGTGCGATCCCGCTGGTGCGCCCGCTGCGCGAGTCGCTGGCCGGCGACAAGGTCAACCGCGTCCTCGGCATCGTCAACGGCACCACGAACTTCATCCTCGACAAGATGGACACCACCGGCGCCGGCTACAGCGAGGCGCTGGACGAGGCCACCGCGCTGGGCTACGCCGAGGCCGACCCGACCGCCGACGTCGAGGGCTTCGACGCCGCCGCCAAGGCCGCGATCCTGGCCGGGATCGCCTTCCACACCCGGGTCACCATCGACGACGTGCACCGCGAGGGCATCACCGAGGTCACCGCGGCCGACATCGCCTCCGCCAAGCGGATGGGGTGCACCGTCAAGCTGCTGGCGATCTGTGAGCGGGCCGCGGACGGCGGCTCGGTGACCGCGCGGGTGCACCCGGCGATGATCCCGCTGTCGCATCCGCTGGCCTCCGTCCGCGAGGCGTACAACGCGGTCTTCGTGGAGGCCGACGCGGCCGGCCAGCTGATGTTCTACGGGCCCGGGGCGGGCGGCTCGCCGACCGCCTCCGCGGTCCTCGGCGACCTCGTCGCGGTCTGCCGCAACAAGCTCGCCGGAGCCACCGGGCCGGGGGAGTCGGCGTACACCGCGCTGCCCGTGAGCCCGATGGGTGAGGTCGTCACCCGCTACCACATCAGTCTCGACGTGGCCGACAAGCCGGGCGTTCTGGCACAGGTCGCGACGGTCTTCGCCGAACACGGCGTATCGATCGATACGGTCCGCCAGCAGGGCAAGGACGGAGAGGCGGACCTCGTCGTCGTCACCCACCGGGCGACCGACGCGGCCCTGTCCTCGACGGTCGGGGCGCTGCGCGAGCTGGACACCGTCCGCGGTGTCGTCAGCATCATGCGGGTCGAAGGGGAGTAAAGGAACCCATGTCTGCCAATTCCACCGTGACCACCGCGAACGGTCAGTGGCGCGGAATCATCGAGGAGTACCGCGACCGGCTGCCGGTCAGCGACACCACCGAGGCCGTCACCCTCCGGGAGGGCGGTACGCCGCTGGTGCCGGCCCAGGTGCTGTCCGAGCTCACGGGCTGCGAGGTGCACCTCAAGGTCGAGGGTGCCAACCCCACCGGGTCGTTCAAGGACCGCGGGATGACGATGGCCATCACCCGCGCCAAGGAGGAGGGCGCCAAGGCCGTCATCTGCGCCTCCACCGGCAACACCTCCGCCTCGGCCGCCGCCTACGCGGTCCGGGCCCAGATGGTCTGCGCGGTGCTGGTCCCGCAGGGCAAGATCGCGCTCGGCAAGATGGGCCAGGCGCTGGTGCACGGCGCCAAGATCCTCCAGGTCGACGGAAATTTCGACGACTGCCTGACGCTGGCCCGCGGCCTCTCCGAGAAGTACCCGGTCGCACTTGTGAACTCCGTCAACCCGGTGCGCATCGAGGGCCAGAAGACCGCCGCCTTCGAGATCGTCGACATGCTCGGCGACGCCCCGGACATCCATGTGCTGCCCGTCGGCAACGCCGGCAACATCACCGCCTACTGGAAGGGCTACCGCGAGTACGCGGCCGACGGCCTCGCCGCCCGCACCCCGCGGATGTGGGGCTTCCAGGCGTCCGGCAGCGCCCCGATCGTGCGCGGCGAGGTCGTGAAGGACCCGCACACCATCGCCACCGCGATCCGGATCGGCAACCCCGCCTCGTGGGAGTTCGCCGAGCGCGCCCGGGACGAGTCCGGCGGCCTCATCGATGAGGTGACGGACCGTCAAATCCTGGCCGCCTACCGCCTGTTGGCGGCCAAGGAGGGTGTCTTCGTGGAGCCCGCGTCGGCCGCCTCGGTCGCCGGTCTGCTCAAGGCCGCGCAGGAGGGCAAGGTCGATCCGGGCCAGCGGATCGTCTGCACCGTCACCGGCAACGGCCTCAAGGACCCGGACTGGGCGGTGGCCGGTGCCCCGCAGCCGGTCACGGTCCCGGTCGACGCGGACGCCGCCGCCGAGCGGCTCGGCCTCGGCTGACCGGTCCGGGCACCCCCCGGACCTGCCGCGACGCGACGGGGATGACGGGCCGGCCGGCCGCCCGTCATCCCCCGCGCCGGGCGCTCCCGCCGACGCGGGGCGGCACCCGCGCGGGCTGCAAACGCAGCAAACGCAGCAAACGCTGCAAAGGCGGCGTCGGGGCACGGCATGGCGCGCGACACGCATCGTGCGCCTCCTGTGCGCCCTATGTCGCGACAGAACCTTCCTTCGATAGGCTGGCACCCAACTCCCCTCCCCACGGCATAACGCAGTGGCGCGCAGGGCAGGTCAGAACAGACCCCACGAGCCGTCCGGGCGCCTCGGCGCCGCGGAGCTGTGCTCGGGGGCAGTACCGCAGCATCAATCAAGGAGAGTCATCGAGCGATGGCCGGTCCCGCGTTCCGCGCCGCCGCCGTCCGGGTGCGCACCCCCGCTACCAGCGCCAATCTCGGTCCCGGCTTCGATGCCCTGGGTCTTTCCCTGGGCCTGTACGACGACGTCGTGGTACGGGTCGCCGACTCCGGCCTGCACGTCGACATCGCCGGCGAGGGGGCCGACACGCTGCCGCGCGACGAGAGCCACCTGCTCGTACGGGCCATGCGCGCCGCCTTCGACGTGCTCGGGGGGCAGCCGCGCGGCCTGGAGATCGTCTGCGCCAACCGCATCCCGCACGGCCGCGGCCTGGGCTCCTCCTCGGCCGCCATCTGCGCCGGGATCGTCGCCGCCCGCGCCGTGACGATAGGCGGCGAGCAGAAGCTCGACGACGCCGCGCTGCTGGAGCTGGCCAACGAGATCGAGGGCCACCCCGACAACGTCGCCGCCTGCCTGCTCGGCGGTTTCACGCTCGCCTGGACGGACACCGGCACCGCGCGGGCGATCCGGATGGAACCGGCCCCTTCCGTCGTTCCGGTGGTCTTCGTCCCGGGGAAGCCGGTACTGACCGAGACCGCCCGCGGGCTGCTGCCGCGCACCGTCCCGCACGGGGACGCGGCGGCCAACGCCGGCCGCGCCGCACTGCTCGTCGAGGCCCTGACCAGGCGCCCCGAGCTGCTGCTCGCCGCGACCGAGGACCGACTTCACCAGGACTACCGCGCCCCCGCGATGCCGGAGAGCGTGGGCCTGGTGAACCGACTGCGCGCGGACGGCGTCCCCGCGGTCATCTCCGGTGCGGGCCCCACGGTGCTCGCGCTGGTGGAAGAGGCCACGGCCGACAAGGTCGCGGCGCTGGCGGGAGAGGGGTGGGCGGCCAACCGGCTGACCCTCGACGCGGTCGGCACGTGTGTGCTGCCGCTCGCCGGGTGATCACACGGAGTGATCAACGATTGCCGGTCTTGGAGAGGGGGAATGTTTGTTGGATCCGGTAGTGTTAACCTCAAGTCAGTACCCGACGCCAGTCTGGCGCGGTGCTTCGGGTCCCCCATCGGGACCACTTTCTTCCGGGAGCCTCCCAAACTGCTTGGAGCTTTTGTCCTGAGCAGGAGTGAGCAAAGCTCCGGAATCGGCGTGACGACACCAGCCACACCTCAACATCTTCACGCCGGAGCCCTGAATTGATCTTTCCGCCGTATCCGGCGGGACCACCGCCCCGGCCCGGTCCGCAAGACCAAGGACCCAGCCGGACAGCACAACCGGTCGCCGAGCCAGACAGGCCGACGCCCGCTCCAGGGAAGGACCCTTCGTGAGCGACACCACCGATCTGATGGGCGCGCGCACCGATGGCAGTGCCACCACGCCCGCCACGGACGCTCCCGCCGCGCCTGCCACCACGCGGCGCCGCCGTTCCGGCACCGGCCTTGAGGGCATGGTCCTGGCGGAGCTGCAGCAGGTTGCCTCCGGCCTCGGTATCAAGGGCACCGCGCGGATGCGCAAGAGCCAGCTGATCGAGGTCATCAAGGAGAGGCAGGCAGCCGGCTCCGGAACCGCTGCCAAGGCCGACGCGCCCGCCGACACCGAGACCAAGCCCAAGCGCCGTACGACCTCCAAGGCCCGTACCGGCGAGGAGGCCGAGCCGGCGGCCAAGACCGAGAAGGCCGCCAAGGCGGTCAAGACCGGGGAGAAGGCCGGGGCCCAGCAGCAGATCGACATCCCCGGCCAGCCGTCCCCCAAGGTCTCGGCTTCGCTCGACCAGGGAGGTGCCCCCACCGACGAGGCCCCGGCCGGTGAGCGCCGCCGGCGCCGGGCCACCGCCCCCGCGGGCAGCCCCGAGGGCGAGACCAAGGCCGAGGCCGCCACCGCGGTCAAGACCGAGGCCCGTACCGAGACCGCCGCGCAGGACGCCGGCGACGGCCGGTCCGCCAAGGGCGGCGAGCGCCAGGAGCGCGGTGACCGCCAGGAGCGCGGCCAGAAGGGCGAGCGCGGCCGGCGGGACCGCGACCGGGACCGGGAGCGGGACCGCGACCGGGGGGACCGCCGCAAGAGCGACGCCGGCGACGGCGGCGGTCAGGGCGGCAACCGCCAGCGCGACCGCCGGGACGGCGACGACGAGGACTTCGACGGCGGCCGGCGCGGCCGGCGCGGGCGCTACCGCGACCGCCGGGGCCGCCGCGGCCGCGAGGAGTTCGCCAACGAGCCGCAGCTGTCCGAGGACGACGTGCTGATCCCCGTCGCGGGCATCCTCGACATCCTCGACAACTACGCGTTCATCCGGACCTCCGGCTACCTCCCCGGGCCGAACGACGTGTACGTCTCGCTCGCCCAGGTCCGCAAGAACGGCCTGCGCAAGGGCGACCACGTCACCGGCGCGGTCCGCCAGCCCAAGGACGGCGAGCGGCGCGAGAAGTTCAACGCCCTGGTGCGGCTGGACAGCGTCAACAGCATGGCGCCCGAACAGGGCCGCCAGCGCGCCGAGTTCGGGAAGCTGACGCCCCTTTACCCGCAGGAGCGGCTGCGCCTGGAGGGTGAGTCGGGCGGGCTGACGACCCGGATCATCGACCTGATCACCCCGATCGGCAAGGGCCAGCGCGGTCTGATCGTGGCGCCGCCGAAGACCGGCAAGACCATGATCATGCAGGCGATCGCCAACTCGATCACCCGCAACAACCCCGAGTGCCACCTGATGGTCGTCCTCGTCGACGAGCGTCCCGAAGAGGTCACCGACATGCAGCGGTCGGTCAAGGGCGAGGTCATCTCCTCGACCTTCGACCGCCCGGCCGAGGACCACACCACCGTCGCCGAGCTGGCCATCGAGCGCGCCAAGCGCCTCGTCGAGCTGGGTCACGACGTGGTCGTGCTGCTGGACTCCATCACCCGCCTGGGCCGCGCGTACAACCTCGCGGCGCCCGCCTCCGGCCGCATCCTGTCCGGTGGTGTCGACTCGACCGCGCTCTACCCGCCGAAGCGCTTCTTCGGTGCCGCGCGGAACATCGAGGACGGCGGTTCGCTGACCATCCTGGCCACCGCGCTGGTCGAGACCGGCTCCCGGATGGACGAGGTGATCTTCGAGGAGTTCAAGGGCACCGGCAACCTGGAGCTCAAGCTCGATCGCAAGCTCTCCGACAAGCGCATCTTCCCCGCGGTGGACGTGGACGCGTCCAGCACCCGCAAGGAGGAGATCCTCATGGGCAGCGAGGAGCTGTCCATCGTCTGGAAGCTGCGCCGGGTGCTGCACGCGCTGGACCAGCAGCAGGCCATCGAGCTGCTGCTGGACAAGATGAAGCAGACGAAGTCCAACGCGGAGTTCCTGCTCCAGATCCAGAAGACGACGCCGACCACGGGCAACGGCAACGACTGACGCCCGCGGCCGCGCGCCGGAACGGCCGGGCCCCCTCGTCCCCCGCGGACGAGGGGGCCCGGCCGTTCCGCCGTCGCGCCGCGTCCCGCTTGAGACGTTCCGCACAGATTCGTACTGCGTACGCAGTTTCCGGCGGAGCGTTCGGTGCGGCGAAATGCCTGGTGAGAGTGGTGAAACGGGGGCCGCGCCGGCGCCGGGGCGGGAGTCTTTCTAAGAAAACGCTCATAACGCCCTGTGCAACCCTTCCGGTCGGCCTCCCGTCTGATTGGGCAATCAACCGCCTACGGCACAGGTGACGGCGAGGAGCAGTCGACCGACGAAGGGCTGAGGAGCAGATGGCGCCAAGCGACCGGAGCGCACGGCAGGACGGCAGCCGCGGCCGTGCGATACGCCCCACCGGCCGCCGGCGCAAGTCCCCGCCCCGGCGCCGCCGGATCCTGACCACCACGCTGTGCGCGCTGGTCAGCGCGGTCCTGCTGGGCGGCGCGGGCCTGGGGTACCTCTACTTCAAGTTCAACGGCAACCTCAAGGGCGTCGACATCAACGCCGCGCTCGGCCGCGACCGGCCGAAGAACATCGACAACGGCTCGATGGACATCCTCGTCATGGGCTCCGACTCCCGGGCCGGCAAGAACGCCTCCTACGGCCGGGACGAGGGCGGCGCCCGCTCCGACACCGCGATGGTCGTGCACGTCTACCAGGGCCACCGGAAGGCCAGCGTCGTCAGCATCCCCCGGGACACCCTGATCACCCGGCCCGACTGCACCGCGAACGGCCGCAACGTCCCCGGGCAGCGCCGGGTGATGTTCAACACCGCCTTCGAGGTCGGCGGCCCGGCCTGCGCGGTCAAGACCGTGGAGTCGATGAGCGGGATCCGCATGGACCACTTCCTGGAGGTCGACTTCACCGGCTTCAAGAAGCTCATCGACGCGCTCGGCGGGGTCGAGATCACCACCACCAAGCCGATCAACGACCGCTACAGCCACCTGCACCTGACGCCCGGCACCCACACCCTCAACGGCGAGGACGCCCTCGGCCTGGTGCGCACCCGGCACGGCGTCCCCGGCGGCGACGGCAGCGACCTGGGCCGCATCCAGCTCCAGCAGACCTTCGTCAAGGCGCTGATGAAGCAGGTCCGCAGCGTCGGCGTGCTCTCCAACCCGGCCAAGCTCTACGACATCGCCGACACCGCGACCAAGGCCGTCACCACCGACACCGACCTCAACTCGGTCACCGCGCTGACCGGCCTGGGCAAGGAGCTCGGCGGGATCCCCTCGGACAGCATCCACATGGTCACCCTGCCGGTCGCCTACGACCCGGCCAACCCCGACCGGGTGCTGCCGCTGGCCGCACAGAGCCGCACCGTCTGGGACGCGCTGCGCAACGACCGCGCCATCCCCGCGTCGGCCACCAAGGGCTCCGCAGGTGACAAGGGCGGCACGGCCCACTACGTCAAGTAGCCGCGGCCGCCCGGCAAGGACCGGGGAATACCGGTGGCCGTACCCCGGTTTTGGGAGATACGGCCAGTCCTGGCAGACTGGATCGTCGGCCCCGGTTCACGTGACGCAAAACGCGCCACGACCCGGTGCACTCCCGAACCTAGGAGAATCCCTTGAAGCGCGACATCCACCCGGAGTACGTCGAGACCCAGGTCAGCTGCACCTGCGGCGCGTCGTTCACCACCCGTAGCACCGTGGCCGGCGGCACCATCCGTGCCGACATCTGCTCCGAGTGCCACCCGTTCTACACCGGCAAGCAGAAGATCCTGGACACGGGCGGCCGCGTGGCCCGCTTCGAGGCCCGCTTCGGCAAGAACGCCAAGGCCGCCAAGAAGTAGCGACCCGCAAGGCGCCGGTCTCCGGTCGCCCCCGGACAGGGGGGACCGGACCGGCGTCTTTGTCGTCCGTACCCTTGGTCCGCCCGGCCGGGGACGGCCCGCCGCACCGCGGCAACGGGGCCCCGCGGCCCCGGGAAGCCACACCAGCAGTCAGCAGAGGAACACACGATGTTCGAGGCGGTCGAGGAACTGGTCGGCGAGCACGCCGGCCTCGAGAAGCGGCTGGCCGACCCCGCGGTCCACGCGGACCAGCGCGAGGCCATGCGGCTCCACAAGCGCTACGCCGAACTGACCCCGATCATCACCACGTACCGCGCGTGGAAGCGGACCGGCGACGACATCGAGACCGCCCGCGAACTGGCCGCGGACGACCCGGACTTCGCCGACGAGGTCAAGGAGCTCGACGCCCGCCGCGAGGAGCTGACCGAGAAGCTGCGCCTGCTGCTCGTCCCGCGCGACCCCAGCGACGACAAGGACGTCATCCTGGAGGTCAAGGCCGGCGAGGGCGGCGAGGAGTCCGCGCTGTTCGCCGGCGACCTGCTGCGGATGTACCTGCGCTACGCGGAGCGGGTCGGCTGGAAGACCGAGATCCTCGACGCCAACGAGTCCGACCTCGGCGGCTACAAGGACGTCCAGGTCGCGGTGAAGACCAAGGGCGGCACCGAGCCCGGCCAGGGCGTCTGGGCGCGGCTGAAGTACGAGGGCGGGGTGCACCGCGTCCAGCGGGTGCCCGCCACCGAGTCCCAGGGCCGGATCCACACCTCCGCGGCCGGCGTGCTGGTCACCCCCGAGGCCGAGGAGGTCGAGGTGGAGATCAACGCAGGCGACCTGCGGATCGACGTCTACCGCTCCTCCGGGCCCGGCGGCCAGTCCGTCAACACCACCGACTCCGCGGTCCGCATCACCCACCTGCCCACCGGCATCGTGGTCTCCTGCCAGAACGAGAAGAGCCAGCTCCAGAACAAGGAGCAGGCGCTGCGCATCCTCCGCTCCCGGCTGCTGGCCGCGGCCCAGGAGGAGGCCGAGCGGGAGGCGTCCGACGCCCGGCGCAGCCAGGTGCGCACGGTCGACCGCTCCGAGCGCATCCGCACCTACAACTTCCCCGAGAACCGCATCTCGGACCACCGGGTCGGCTTCAAGGCGTACAACCTCGACCAGGTGCTCGACGGCGAGCTGGACCCGGTCATCCAGGCGTGCGTCGACGCCGACGCGGCGGCCAAGCTCGCCGCCGCCCAGTAAGACCGCACAACCCGTCCGCACGGCTGGAGGACCCCCGTGAACCTGCTGCTCGCCGAGGTGGCCCAGGCCACCCAGCGGCTGGCCGACGCCGGCGTGCCCTCACCGCGCTTCGACGCCGAGGAACTGGCCGCGCACGTGCACGGCGTCAAGCGCAGCCAGCTGCACACCGTGCCCGACGCGGACTTCGACGCCCGCTACTGGGAGGCCATCGCGCGCCGCGAGGCGCGCGAACCCCTCCAGCACATCACCGGCCGGGCGTTCTTCCGCTACCTCGAACTCGCCGTCGGGCCAGGGGTGTTCGTCCCCCGCCCGGAGACCGAGTCGGTGGTCGGCTGGGCCATAGACGCGGTGCGCGCCATGGACGTCGTCGAACCGCTGATCGTCGACCTGTGCACCGGCTCCGGGGCGATCGCCCTGGCCCTGGCGCAGGAGGTGCCGCGGTCCCGGGTGCATGCCGTGGAGCTGTCCGAGGACGCCCTGGGGTACGCCCGCCAGAACGTCGAGGGGTCCCGCGTCGTTCTCCACCACGGCGACGCGCTCTCCGCGCTTCCCGAACTGGACGGGCAGGTCGACCTGGTGATCTCCAATCCGCCGTACATCCCGCTCACCGAGTGGGAGCACGTGGCGCCGGAAGCCCGCGACCACGACCCGGAGCTGGCGCTGTTCTCGGGCGAGGACGGCCTGGACACCATCCGGGGCATCGAGCGGACCGCGCACCGCCTGCTGCGGCCCGGTGGCGTGGTCGTCGTCGAGCACGCCGACACCCAGGGCGGGCAGGTGCCGTGGATCTTTAGCGAGGAGCAGGGCTGGGCGGACGCGGCCGACCACCCCGACCTCAACAACCGGCCCCGTTTCGCCACCGCGCGGCGGGCGACGCCATGAACCGCCCGCCCCGGCGCCCGGTGCCACCGACGCACCGGCAGTATTCGTTCCGCGTAACCGTTCCGCACGAGGAGGACCGCTAATGGCACGGCGATACGACTGCAGCGACGCGACCGACCGCGCGACCGGCCTGCGTGAGGCCGCCTCGGCCGTCCGCCGCGGCGAGCTGGTCGTGCTGCCGACCGACACCGTCTACGGCATCGGCGCGGACGCCTTCAGCCCGGAGGCGGTCGGCGACCTGCTGGAGGCCAAGGGCCGCGGCCGGGGGATGCCCTCCCCGGTCCTGGTCGGTTCCCCCAACACCCTGCACGGCCTGGTCACCGAGTTCTCCGAGCAGGCGTGGGAGCTGGTCGACGCGTTCTGGCCGGGGGCGCTGACCCTGGTCGCCAAGCACCAGCCGTCGCTGACCTGGGACCTGGGCGAGACCCGCGGCACGGTCGCGGTCCGGATGCCGCTGCACCCGGTCGCCATCGAACTGCTCAACGAGTTCGGCCCGATGGCGGTCTCCAGCGCCAACCTCACCGGCCACCCCTCGCCGCAGGACTGCGACGCGGCCCAGGAGATGCTCGGCGACTCGGTCTCGGTCTACCTCGACGGCGGCCCGACGCCCGCCGCGGTGCCCTCCTCGATCGTGGACGTCACCGGCGCGGTTCCGGTGCTGCTGCGCGAGGGCGCGCTGAGCGCGGAGGAGCTCCGCAAGGTCGTACCCGAGCTCGAGGTGGCCAATTGATGCCGCCCCCGGGGCGTGGCATAGCGGGCCCGGGCGGCGTCCCCCTCTCCGCCCCGGCGGACCCCGCGCCCTGTTTCCGGATCCTCCACGTCAGCACCGGCAACGTCTGCCGCTCGCCGATCACCGAACGGCTGCACCGCCACGCCCTCCAGGAGCGGCTGGGCTCGGTGCAGGCGGTCCGCGGCTGCGGCCTGCTGGTGGAGAGCGCGGGCACCTGGGGCCATGAGGGCGCTCCCATGGAGGCGCACGCGGCGACGGTGCTGGCCGACTACGGCGCGGACCCGGCCGGCTTCATCGGCCGCGAGCTGCTCGACGAGCACGTCATCCGGGCCGACCTGGTCCTCACCGCCACCCGCGACCACCGCGCCCAGGTCATCTCCATGGGCCACTCCGCCGGGCTGCGGACCTTCACGCTGAAGGAGTTCAACCGCCTGGTGCGGGCGATAGACCCGGCCACCCTCCCGGAGCCCGACCCGGACCTGCCCGACGGCGGACTGGTCGAGCGGGCCCGGGCGCTGGTCGGCGCGGCCGCCGCGCTGCGCGGCTGGCTGCTGGCCCCCAACCCGGAGTCCGACGAGGTCTACGACCCCTACGGTGCGCCGATCACGTTCTTCCGCTCCATCGGCGAGGAGATCAACAGCGCGCTCGACCCGGTCGTCACCGCGCTCACCGGCGTCCCCGCGCCCGCGTAAGGGCCGGTGGAGCGCCGGGGCGGCACCGGACGGGCCGGGCCCCGGCGACCGGCCCGAAGGCCCTGGGAACGCCCCTGGAGGGCCCCGTGGCGGCCGCGGGGCCGGCCCGGGCCCCCCGATTGGCGCCGGCACGTCGCGCACGCTCCGCGGGCCGCGCCTACATTGGCAGTGGGGCCTGCCCGGTACGCAGGGCCGGACGGTCCCCGGGGGCACGTGCGACGTGCCCTGGTCCCGTACGAGGCCCGGAGCCAGCGATGCCCGCCACCACCGCGTCATCCCGCCGCACGTCCCCGGCCGGCCGCGCCCAGGCCGCCGGGCCCCGGGCCGCCGCCGCGGCCGAGACCGCCCAGGAGCGGGCGCGCACCGCCGCCCGCGACGAGGTCACCCGCCCGCCCGGCTCACCGGACTTCGCCGCGCTGCTGCACGAGGACCCCGAGATCGCCGGGGTGCTGCTCGCGGAGAGCGCCCGGCAGAGCGAGGGCCTCCAGCTCATCGCCGCCGAGAACTTCGCCTCGCCCGCGGTCCTGGCCGCCCTCGGCTCCCCGCTCGGCAACAAGTACGCCGAGGGCTACCCGGGCGCCCGGCACCACGGCGGCTGCGAGATCGTCGACCTCGCCGAGCGGATCGCGGTGGAGCGCGCCAAGGCCCTGTTCGGCGCCGAGCACGCCAACGTCCAGTCCCACTCGGGGTCTTCGGCCGTCCTGGCCGCCTACGCCGCGCTGCTGCGCCCGGGGGACACCGTGCTGGCCATGTCCCTGCCGCACGGCGGCCACCTCACCCACGGCTCACCGGCCAACTTCTCCGGCCGCTGGTTCGACTTCGCCGGCTACGGCGTCGACGCCGCGACCGGACTGGTGGACTACGACGCGCTGCGCGCGCTGGCCCGGGCCCGGCGGCCCAAGGCGCTGGTCTGCGGCTCGATCTCCTATCCGCGCCACCTCGACTACGCCGCGTTCCGCGACATCGCCGACGAGACCGGCGCGTACCTGATCGCCGATGTGGCGCACCCCATGGGGCTGATCGCCGGCGGCGCGGCGCCCAGCCCGGTGCCGTACGCCGACGTGGTGTGCGCGACCACCCACAAGGTGCTGCGCGGGCCGCGCGGCGGGATGCTCCTGTGCCGGGCGCGGCTGGCCGAGCGGATCGACCGGGCGGTGTTCCCGTTCACCCAGGGCGGCGCCCAGATGAACGCGGTCGCCGCCAAGGCGGTGGCCTTCGCGGAGGCCGCCACCCCGGCGTTCCGCGCCTACGCCCAGCAGGTCGTCGCCAACGCCCGGGCGCTGGCCGGGGCGCTGGCCGCGGAGGGCCTGGCCGTCACCACCGGCGGCACCGACACCCACCTGATCACCGCGGACACCGGGCCGCTGGGCGTGGAGGCGCGCACCGCGCGCGGCCGGCTGGCGGCCGCCGGGATCGTCCTGGACACCTGCGCGCTGCCGCGCGCCGCGGCCCCGGGGGCGGGCGGCGGCTGGCCGACCGGCATCCGGCTGGGCACCGCCGCGGTGACCACCCAGGGGATGGGGGTGGCCGAGATGCACCGGATCGCCGAGCTGATCGGGGCGGCGCTGCGGGAGGACGGGTCGGTGCGCGCGGCGGTCGCCGGGCTGGTCGGCCGGTTCCCGCCCTACCCGGAACAGGGCTGATTTCCGCCCCGGCGCGGGCGGTCCCGGAACCGTCCGCGCGGTGACCGCGTCCTCCTCCGTATTCCCCTGTGTTCACGGCCCGGGGCCGGACACGCATAAGGTGTGGGGCTGTGATGGCCAGCTATCTCGATGGGGCAGCCCGTGCGTGAATACCTGCTGACGCTGTGCGTCACTGCCGCGGTGACCTACCTGCTGACCGGTCCGGTGCGGAAGTTCGCGATCGCGGCCGGTGCGATGCCGGAGATCCGCGCGCGTGACGTGCACCGCGAGCCGACGCCGCGGCTGGGCGGCATCGCGATGTTCGGCGGGCTGTGCGCGGGGCTGCTGGTGGCCGGGCACCTGACCAACCTCAAGAGCGTCTTCGAGACGAACGAGCCGCGGGCCCTGCTCTCCGGCGCCGCACTGATCTGGATCCTCGGCGTCCTGGACGACAAGTGGGGCGTGGACGCGCTGGTCAAGCTGGGCGGCCAGATGATCGCCGCGGGCGTCATGGTCCTCCAGGGCCTGACGATCCTCTACCTGCCGGTCCCCGGTATCGGCACGGTCGCGCTGACCCCGATGCAGGGCACGCTGCTGACCGTCGCGCTGGTCGTGATCACCATCAACGCGGTGAACTTCGTCGACGGCCTGGACGGCCTGGCCTCCGGCATGGTCTGCATCGCCGCGGCCGCGTTCTTCATGTACACGTACCGGCTCTGGTTCGGTTACGGCATCGAGGCGGCGGCGCCCGCCACCCTGTTCTCGGTCGTCCTGATGGGCATGTGCCTGGGCTTCCTGCCGCACAACATGCACCCGGCGCGGATCTTCATGGGCGACTCCGGTTCCATGCTGATCGGCCTGGTGATGGCGGCCGGGGCGGTCTCGCTGACCGGTCAGGTCGACCCCGACCTGCTCAACCAGAAGGCGGGCGGTCTGCGTGAGGCGACCCACGCGATGGTGCCGGTCTACATCCCGCTGCTGCTGCCGCTGACGATCATCGCGGTGCCGGTCGCCGACCTGTTTCTGGCCATTGTGCGGCGGACCTGGCAGGGCCAGTCGCCGTTCGCCGCGGACCGCGGGCACCTGCACCACCGGCTGTTGGAGATCGGCCATTCCCACAGCCGCGCGGTACTGATCATGTACTTCTGGTCGGCGCTGATCGCGTTCGGCGCGGTGGCGTACTCGGCGAACGACGCCAGCATGTGGATCGTCCTGGGCATCGTGCTGCTCAGCGCGGTGGGCCTGGTGCTGCTCCTGCTGCCGCGGTTCACCCCGCGCGCCCCGCTGTGGGCCCAGCGGCTGGTGCCGCCGCGGTACCGCCGGGTGGTCCGCGAACCGGCGGCCGGCGGGCCGTCCGTGGAGGCCGGCGGCGAGCCGGGGGAGGAGCGCCGGACGGCGGTTCCGGCCGGGATCCACGGTGCCACCGCGATCGGCGACCGGTCACGCTTCGTGGACCGCCGCAAGGCGGGGAGTCATCACTGAGGCGTCCCGCGGTCGCCCGCAAGGGTGCCGAGAATCGGGATCGTTGACCCCATACCAGACAATCCGCAGGCCGTCAGTGCACCTATGTGCGGCTTCACTCTCACGTGTGACAGGATCCACACGAACCAGGTAAAGACCTCATCAAATAGTTTGTGATACCGTTCACGAAACCCGGTGACAGAGCCGAAGGACCGTAGTGCGACGGTCCATTGGCCCCAGGTTCATCCTCGGGCCGGGTCTACGCTCGTCCCTGACGACACACCCCCACCCATTGCCGGAGCGCCACCATGCAGTCGAATGACGCCCGACTACTCCTCCACGCCGTCGTGCCCACCCTTGCCGCCGGCGCCCTCGCCGTCGCCGTGAGCGGTGTCGTCGCGGGCGCGACGGGGGCGATCGGTGCCGTCGTCGGCACCGCGCTGGTGGTGCTGGTGATGGGGGCCGGACTCGTCGTCCTCCAGCAGACCGCGAAGAAGCTTCCGCAGCTGTTCCAGATGATGGGCCTGCTGCTGTACACCGTGCAGATTCTGTTCGTGTTGGTGTTCCTCATCGCCTTCAAGGACACAACGCTCTTCGACACCAAGGCATTTGCGTTCACGCTGCTCGCCACCACGCTCGTATGGATCGCCGCCCAGACGCGCGGCCATATGAAGGCGAAGATCCTGTACGTGGATCCCGACTCCGCGGAGGCCAAGGCGGCGGAGACGGCGGGGTCACCGACGTGACACGTAGGGCCGAGATAAACGGCCTCATGCGGGCCTGCTATCGTCCGGTGCCAACTGCGGCGCAGATGGCGCAGGCGGCTGAGCTCCCGAAGTCTCCGAGAAGGAACGGGACGTTCTCGCGGCCGATGCCTGTGATCCGGTCCGGCCCCGCGCCGACCAGCCGCCCCCTAATCCGTAACACCAGTCCAGTGCCGCTCCGTGGTTCAACGCCGCGCCGACACAACGAGGTTGCCGTACCCATGCGCCACGCTGAAGGAGCTCGCGGTGAGTGCTGAAACGATGCTCGCCTTCGAGACCGACTGCCACATCTTTTCCGGGTGCGGCTTTGATGCTCCCGGGCTTCATAACTTCGTCTTCGAGCCGCTCTTCACCATCGGCGGCTTCGAGTTCAACAAGCCGATGCTGCTGGCTCTGCTCAGCACGGTCGTCGTGGTGTGGTTCTTCTGGGCTGCATTCGGCCGGGCCAAGGTCGTTCCCGGAAAGCTCCAGATGATCGGCGAGGCGGGGTATGACTTCGTGCGCCGCGGGCTCGTCTACGACGCGCTGGGGAAGAAGGAGGGCGACAAGTACGTCCCCTTCATGGTCTCGCTGTTCTTCTTCGTGTGGATCATGAACCTCTGGTCGATCATCCCGGTCGCCCAGTTCCCGGTGACCGGCATCATCGCCTTCCCGGCCGGCCTCGCCGCGCTCGTCTACATCCTGTGGGTCTTCCTCACCTTCAAGAAGCACGGCTTCGTCGGCGCCTTCAAGAACTTCACCGGCTATGACAAGTCGCTCGGCTGGGTCCTGCCGCTGCTGATGGTCATCGAGCTCCTCTCGAACCTGATCATCCGGCCGTTCACCCACGCGGTCCGACTCTTCGCGAACATGTTCGCGGGCCACCTGCTGATCGTGATGTTCACCGTCGCGAGCTGGTACCTGCTGAACGGCATCGGCTTCGCCTACGCCGGCGCCTCGTTCCTCATGACCATCCTGATGACGGCCTTCGAGCTGTTCATCCAGGCCATCCAGGCGTACATCTTCGTCCTCCTGGCCTGCAATTACGTCCAGGGCGCGCTCGCCGAGCACCACTGAGCACCCTCGCCTCCCACCCAACAGCTGTCCGGTGGCCAACCCCCACCGGTACGTGAAACGAGAAGGAAGTAACGGCATGTCCGCTGCTCTCGAGATGGTCAACCACCTCGCCGCCGCCGGCGACTCCGCCAAGACCACGGTGGTCGGCAACGTCGCCGCGATCGGTTACGGCCTCGCCGCCATCGGCCCCGGCGTCGGCGTCGGCATCATCTTCGGTAACGGCACCCAGGCCCTGGCCCGCCAGCCCGAGGCCGCCGGCCTGATCCGCACCAACCAGATGATGGGTTTCGCCTTCTGTGAGGCGCTCGCCCTGATCGGCATCGTCATGGGCTTCGTCTACAAGTAAACCGAAGCCGCATCGACTATCCATTCAGACGGAAGGCACTGATGTGAACGCCCTGAACTTGGCGGCGGAGGTTCCCGAGAACCCCCTGATCCCGCCGATTCCGGAGCTGGTCATCGGCCTGATCGCTTTCTTCATCGTCTTCGGCTTCCTCGCCAAGAAGCTCCTCCCGAACATCAACAAGGTTCTGGACGAGCGCCGGGCGCAGATCGAAGGCCGGATCGAGGATGCCGAGGCGACTCAGGCCGAGGCCCAGCAGGTTCTCGCGGACTACCGGGCCCAGCTCGCCGACGCCCGCCACGAGGCCGCGCGCCTGCGTCAGGAGGCGCAGGAGCAGGGCGCGACGCTCATCGCCGAGATGCGCGCCGAGGGCCAGCGGCAGCGTGAGGAGATCATCGCCGCCGGCCACGCCCAGATCGCGGCGGACCGCAAGGCGGCCGCCCAGTCGCTGCGCCAGGACGTGGGCAAGCTCGCCACCGACCTGGCCGGCAAGCTCGTCGGCGAGTCCCTGGAGGACCACGCGCGGCAGAGCCGGACCATCGACCGCTTCCTCGACGAGCTCGAGGCCAAGGCGGAGTCGGACGCGACGAAGGCTGAGGCCGGCCGATGAATGGAGCGAGCCGCGAGGCACTCGCCTCCGCACGCGAGCGGTTCAACGCGCTGACGGACAGCACCTCCGTCGACGCCGCGACGCTCGCCGAGGAGCTGGCTGCCGTCACCGCTCTGCTCGACCGCGAGGTCTCGTTGCGTCGGGTCCTCACCGACCCGGCGCAGCCCGGCGAGGCGCGGGCCGAGCTGGCCGGGCGGCTGCTCGGCGGCCAGGTCGGCGGGAGCACCCTCGACCTGGTGACCGGCATGGTCCGGGCCCGCTGGTCGCGCTCCCGCGACCTGCCGGACGCGCTGGAGGAGCTGGCCTACAGCGCCGACCTCGTGGCGGCGCAGCGGGACGGCCGCCTGGACGACGTCGAGGACGAGCTGTTCCGGTTCGGCCGGATCATCGCGGGCAGCGGCGAGCTCCGCCGGGCGCTGACGGACCGGAACGCGGCGGTGTCCGCCAAGACGGACCTGCTGCGCACGCTGCTGGGCGGCCGGGCCAACCCGGTCACCGAGCGGCTGGTGATCCGCCTTGTCGCACAGCCGCGGGGCCGTAGCCTGGAGGCAGGGCTCGACGCCCTCTCCAAGCTGGCGGCGGCCCGCCGGGACCGCATGGTCGCGGTGGTCACCTCCGCGGTACCGCTCAGCGACGGACAGCGGCAGCGCCTCGGCGCCGCACTGGCCAAGCTGTACGGCCGGCAGATCCACCTGAACCTCGACGTGGACCCCGCGGTCCTCGGCGGCGTCCAGGTCCGGATCGGCGACGAGGTCATCAACGGGACCATCGCCGAGCGCCTCGACGAGGCGGGCCGGCGGATGGCCGGCTGACCCAGCCACCAACTCAAGAGCTGCACACCCGGCGGCCGGAACCCGGACCCGCCGGACCTCGAAGGTCCGGCCGTGGTCCGGACGACGCCCCGGAGAACAGCACAAGCATGACGGCGGCCCGAGTTGGGCCGTAAGCGGAAACCCCGGGGGAGACGCCCCCGGAACGCCCGCACGTAACTTCGGGCCCAACAAGGAGAGCAGGGAACCCAGATGGCGGAGCTCACGATCCGGCCGGAGGAGATCCGGGACGCACTGGAGAACTTCGTCCAGGCGTACAAGCCGGACGCGGCCTCGCGCGAAGAGGTCGGGACGGTCAGCGAGGCCGGCGACGGCATCGCGAAGGTCGAGGGCCTTCCCTCGACGATGGCGAACGAACTGCTGAAGTTCGAGGACGGCACGCTCGGTCTCGCGCTGAACCTGGAAGAGCGCGAGATCGGTGCGGTCATCCTCGGTGAGTTCAGCGGCATCGAGCAGGGCCAGCCGGTGCAGCGCACCGGTGAGGTGCTCTCGGTCGCCGTGGGCGAGGGCTACCTCGGCCGCGTCGTCGACCCGCTGGGCAACCCGATCGACGGTCTCGGCGAGATCGAGACCGAGGGCCGCCGCGCCCTGGAGCTTCAGGCTCCCGGCGTCATGGTCCGCAAGTCGGTCCACGAGCCCATGGAGACCGGCTACAAGGCCGTCGACTCCATGGTCCCGATCGGCCGCGGCCAGCGTCAGCTGATCATCGGCGACCGCCAGACCGGCAAGACCGCGCTGGCCGTCGACACGATCATCAACCAGCGCGACAACTGGCGCTCCGGCGACCCCAAGAAGCAGGTCCGCTGCATCTACGTCGCCATCGGCCAGAAGGGCTCCACCATCGCGTCCGTCCGCGGCGCGCTGGAGGAGGCCGGCGCCCTGGAGTACACCACCATCGTCGCCGCCCCGGCGTCCGACCCGGCGGGCTTCAAGTACCTCGCGCCCTACACCGGCTCGGCCATCGGCCAGCACTGGATGTACCAGGGCAAGCACGTCCTGATCGTCTTCGACGACCTCTCGAAGCAGGCCGACGCCTACCGCGCCGTGTCCCTGCTGCTGCGCCGCCCGCCGGGCCGTGAGGCGTACCCGGGCGACGTCTTCTACCTGCACTCGCGTCTGCTGGAGCGCTGCGCCAAGCTCTCCGACGACATGGGCGCCGGTTCGATGACGGGTCTGCCGATCGTCGAGACCAAGGCCAACGACGTCTCGGCGTTCATCCCGACCAACGTCATCTCCATCACCGACGGCCAGTGCTTCCTGGAGTCGGACCTGTTCAACGCCAACCAGCGTCCGGCGCTGAACGTCGGTATCTCGGTCTCCCGCGTCGGTGGCTCGGCCCAGCACAAGGCCATCCGCCAGGTGTCCGGCCGGCTCCGCGTCGACCTCGCCCAGTACCGCGAGCTGGAGGCGTTCGCCGCCTTCGGTTCCGACCTGGACGCGGCCTCCAAGCAGCAGCTGGAGCGCGGCAAGCGGATGACCGAGCTGCTCAAGCAGGAGCAGTACGCCCCGATGGCCACCGAGGACCAGGTCGTCTCCATCTGGGCCGGCACCAACGGCAAGATGGACGACGTGCCGGTGCAGGACATCCGCCGCTTCGAGCGGGAGCTCCTGGACCACCTCCACCGGGAGAAGAAGGACCTGCTGACCAGCATCCGCGAGGGCGCCAAGATGTCCGATGACACCATCGGTGCCATCTCGGACGCCGTCGACGCCTTCAAGCGGCAGTTCGAGACCTCGGACGGCAAGCTGCTCGGCGAGGACACCCCGGCCACCGCCAAGTGACGACGGAAGGGACCTGATCCATGGGAGCCACGCTCCGGGTCTACAAGCGTCGCATCCGCTCCGTCTCCGCGACCAAGAAGATCACCAGGGCGATGGAGATGATCGCCGCCTCGCGCGTCGTCAAGGCGCAGCGCCAGGTGGCGGCATCGACACCGTACGCCGGTGAACTGACCCGCGCGGTGACCGCGGTTGCCACGGGTTCGAACACCCAGCACCCGCTGACGACCGAGGCGGAGAAGCCGACCCGCGCCGCGCTGCTGCTCATCACGAGCGACCGCGGTCTGGCCGGCGCCTACTCCTCCAACGTCATCAAGGCCGCGGACCAGCTCACCGCGCGGCTCAAGGCCGAGGGCAAGGAGGTCGACGCCTACATCGTCGGCCGCAAGGGGGTGTCCTACTACAGCTTCCGCGAGCGCAAGGTCGTGGAGTCGTGGACGGGCTTCACCGACAACCCGACCTACGCCGACGCCAAGCGGATCGCCGCACCGCTGATCGAGGCCGTCCAGAAGGACACCGCCGACGGCGGCGTGGACGAACTCCACATCGTCTTCACCGAGTTCATCTCGATGATGACGCAGACCGCAGTGGACGACCGCCTGCTGCCGCTGTCCCTGGACACGGCGGAGGGCGCGGAGTCCGGCGGGAAGGCGACGGGCGAGATCCTCCCGCTCTTCGACTTCGAGCCGTCGGCGGAGGACGTCCTCGACGCCCTGCTGCCGCGGTACGTGGAGTCGCGGATCTACAACGCGCTGCTCCAGGCCGCCGCCTCCAAGCACGCCGCCACCCGGCGCGCGATGAAGTCGGCGACCGACAACGCGGAAGAGCTCATCAAGTCGCTCTCGCGGCTTGCCAACGCGGCCCGCCAGGCCGAAATCACCCAGGAAATCAGCGAGATCGTCGGTGGCAGTGCCGCGCTGGCCGACGCGACCGCGGGGAGTGACTGACAACTATGACCACCACTGTTGAGCCGACCGCTCCTGCCGGCGTGGCCTCCGGCCGCGTCTCGCGGGTCATCGGCCCGGTCGTCGACGTGGAGTTCCCCGTCGACGCGATGCCGGACATCTACAACGCCCTCACCGTCGAGGTCATCGACCCCGCCGAGAAGGGCAAGACGAAGACGCTGACCCTGGAGGTCGCGCAGCACCTGGGCGAGGGCCTGGTCCGGGCCATCTCCATGCAGCCCACCGACGGCCTGGTCCGCCAGGCCCCGGTGACCGACACCGGCAACGGCATCATGGTGCCCGTCGGCGACGTCACCAAGGGCAAGGTGTTCAACACCCTCGGCGAGATCCTCAACAAGCCGGAGGCGACCTCCGAGGTCACCGAGCGCTGGGCGATCCACCGCAAGGCCCCGTCCTTCGACCAGCTCGAGTCGAAGACCGAGATGTTCGAGACCGGCATCAAGGTCATCGACCTGCTGACCCCGTACGTCAAGGGCGGCAAGATCGGCCTGTTCGGCGGCGCCGGCGTCGGCAAGACGGTGCTCATCCAGGAGATGATCTACCGTGTCGCCAACAACCACGACGGTGTCTCCGTGTTCGCCGGTGTCGGTGAGCGCACCCGTGAGGGCAACGACCTCATCGAGGAGATGACCGACTCGGGCGTCATCGACAAGACCGCTCTGGTCTTCGGTCAGATGGACGAGCCCCCGGGCACCCGTCTGCGCGTCGCGCTGGCCGGCCTGACCATGGCCGAGTACTTCCGCGACGTCCAGAAGCAGGACGTGCTGTTCTTCATCGACAACATCTTCCGCTTCACCCAGGCCGGTTCCGAGGTCTCCACCCTGCTCGGCCGCATGCCGTCCGCGGTGGGTTACCAGCCGAACCTCGCCGACGAGATGGGTCTGCTCCAGGAGCGCATCACCTCGACCCGCGGTCACTCGATCACCTCGATGCAGGCGATCTACGTCCCCGCGGACGACCTGACCGACCCGGCCCCGGCGACCACCTTCGCCCACCTGGACGCGACCACCGTTCTGTCGCGTCCGATCTCGGAGAAGGGCATCTACCCGGCGGTCGACCCGCTGGACTCGACGTCCCGGATCCTGGACCCGCGCTACATCTCGCAGGACCACTACGACTGCGCCTCGCGCGTGAAGTCGATCCTGCAGAAGTACAAGGACCTCCAGGACATCATCTCCATCCTGGGTATGGACGAGCTCAGCGAGGAGGACCGGCTCACGGTCTACCGCGCCCGCCGGATCGAGCGCTTCCTGTCGCAGAACACCCACGTGGCGAAGCAGTTCACCGGTGTCGACGGCTCGGACGTGCCGCTGGACGAGTCGATCGCGGCCTTCAACGCGATCGCCGACGGCGAGTTCGACCACTTCCCGGAGCAGGCGTTCTTCATGTGCGGTGGTCTCGAGGACCTCAAGAAGAACGCCAAGGAGCTTGGCGTCTCCTGACCCGTGCTCCCGGACCGGGGGCGGCCCTGGCCGTCCCCGGCCCGTACGACCACTAGTATTTGACCCAGCATCTGCCGTACCCGGCAGGTGGAGACCCGAGGAGCCATCGTGGCTGAGCTGCACGTCGAGTTGGTCGCCGCGGACCGGCAGGTCTGGTCCGGCGAGGCCAGCCTGGTCGTCGCGCGCACCTCGTCGGGCGACATCGGCGTCATGCCCGGACACCAGCCGCTGCTCGGCGTGCTGCAGTCGGGCCCGGTGACGATCCGTACGACCGGCGAGAGCGGCGACGGCACCGTCGTCGCCGCGGTGCACGGCGGCTTCATCTCGTTCGCCGACAACAAGCTGTCTCTGCTCGCGGAGATCGCCGAACTGTCGGACGAGATCGATGTCCAGCGCGCGGAGCGGGCACTGGAGCGGGCGAAGTCGGAGGCCGACGCGGCCGCCGAGCGCCGCGCCGATGTCCGGCTGCGTGCGGTGGCGGGCGTTCACTGAGCCCCGTCACCGACGAGATCGATCCTCAGCCGCGGGCCGCCCGGACTTCCGGAGCGGTCCGCGGCTGAGGCAATGCAGGTGCGTTTCCCCGCCCCGGGCTCGCGTCCGGGGGTACCCCACCGAGGCGAGGAGGTCGGTCGAGATGGTCCTCGCTCTGCTCGTGAGCGGCGCGGTCGTGCTGCTGGTGCTGCTGGGGCTGTTCGTCTTCGGACTGAGGCGGCGGCTCATCCAGCGGTCCGGCGGCACCTTCGACTGCAGCCTGCGCTGGAACGTGCCGGAGGACGAGCCCAGCGGCAAGGGCTGGATCTACGGCGTGGCGCGGTACAACGGCGACCGGATCGAGTGGTTCCGGGTGTTCTCGTACGCGCCCCGGCCCCGCCGCCTGCTGGAGCGCTCCGCCATCGAAGTGCTGGAGCGCCGCACCCCCCAGGGCGAGGAGGAACTCGCCCTGCTCTCCGACTCCATCGTGCTGGCCTGCGGCCACGACGGCATCCGCGTCGAACTGGCGATGAGCGAGGACGCCCTCACCGGCTTCCTGGCTTGGCTGGAGGCGGCCCCTCCGGGGCAGCGCGTCAACGTGGCCTGACCTCGTCGGGGCGCGGACACCGGCGGTCGGAGTGTGCCGGAGCCGGTCGGGCGGTGGCCGGAAACGTCCCCGGCTCGCCGGAGTCGGTCGGTGGTGGCCGGCGCGGGGCGGGCCGGTGGCGGGCGGTTCCGGGAACAGCGGCCGCCCGCCGCTCGTTGAGGCCCCGAAGGGGGCGCTTTGGACCCCTACGGCATCCGTTCGACCCCCCCTTACGGGCCGTCGACCCCCAACTCCTGTGCCAGGACGGCCGCCTGTACGCGGCTGCGCAGTTCCAGCTTGGCCAGCAGCCGGCTGACGTGGGTCTTCACGGTGGCCTCCGCCATCGCCAGGCGCAGGGCGATATCGGCGTTCGACAGACCCTGGCCCAGGCAGCCGAGCACCTCCCGTTCCCGGGGGGTCAGGGCGTCCAGGACCGACGGGTCGGGGGCGGTGCGGTCGCGGGGCGGCCGGGCCGCCGGGCGGGGCCGGGCGAACTCGGCGATCAGCCGCCGGGTCACCGCCGGCGCGATCAGCCCCTCGCCGGCCGCCACCGTCCGCACCGCGGTCAGCAGCGAGGCCGCGTCGCTGTCCTTGAGCAGGAAGCCGGCGGCGCCCGCGCGCAGCGCGCCGAAGACGTACTCGTCCAGGTCGAAAGTGGTCAGCACCAGGACGTCGGCCAGCTCCCCCTCGGTGATCCGGCGGGTCGCCGAGACTCCGTCCAGGCGCGGCATCTGGATGTCCATCAGGACCAGGTCCGGGCGCAATGCGCCGGCCAGGCGGACGGCCTCCTCGCCGTCCACCGCCTCCCCCACCACCTCGATGTCGGGCGCCGAGCGCAGGATGAGGACCAGCCCGGCCCGTACGGCGGACTGGTCCTCGGCGACGAGGACCCGGATCGGCTGCGCGGCGGCACCTGTCATCGTTGTTCTTCCTCCCCGGTCGCGGGCAGCGCTGCCCGGACCAGCCAGACTCTTCCGTCCGGCCCGCCTGCCGGGCCGGCCTCGAACTCCCCGCCCAGCAGGGCGATCCGCTCCCGCATGCCGACCAGTCCGGCGCCGGAGCCGGGCGCGCGCGGCCCCGGCCGGTCGGCGTACGGGCTGCGGACGGTGACGGTGAGCGCCCCGCCCGGCGCGTCGGCGATCCGTACCAGGACCTCGCCGGGCGCGGCGTGCTTGAGGGCGTTGGTCAGCGACTCCTGGACGATGCGGTACGCGGCCAGGCCGACCGGGGCGGGTGGTTTCGGCTCGCCCGGCCCGGCCGGACGCCGGGCGTCGTCCAGGGTGAACGACAGGCCGCTGGCGGCGCCGTTGGCCCGGGCCTGTTCGACCAGGGCCTCCAGGCCGTCCAGGGTCGGGGTGGCGGCCGGTTCCTCGCCCGCGGTGGCTTCCGGGTCGCGCAGCAGGCCGATGAGGCGGCGCATTTCGGCCAGGCCCTGGACGCTGTTCTCCCGGATGACGCCGAGCGCGGCGCGGGTCGCGGGCGGGTCGTCGATGGTCTGCGCGGCGGTGGCGTGGATGGCGATCGCGGACAGGTGGTTGGCGACCAGGTCGTGCAGTTCGCGGGCCATCCGGGCACGTTCGCCGGCGACGGCCTGGGTGCGGTCCATCTCGGCCAGCAGCGCGGTCTGTTCGGCGCGCAGCCGGGCGGTCTGCGCGGCGTCCCGGTGGTTGCGGGTGATCACGCCGGTCCAGGCCGGGGCCATGGTGATCAGTGCGATGCCGATGCCGACCAGCACCACCTGCGGGCTGTGCCAGACCGCCGCGGTGACGACGGTGGCCAGCACCGTGACCAGCGCGGAGTGCACCGGGAGCCGGCGGGCCGCGGACGGCGGTCCGTAGAGCACCGCCGCGTAGACGACGTCGGTGAACATCAGGACGGTCGCCACCAGGGTGCCGGTGCAGATGTCCAGGACGAGCGCCGGCAGCGCGAGGGCCAGCGCGGTCAACGGGGCGGTGCGGCGCAGCAGTTCCGCGGCCGCCATGATGGTGAGCGCCAGCAGGGTCAGCGGCCCGGGCAGGCCGAACAGCGGCGGACCGCCGTGCAGGCCCAGCGCCCACAGCAGCACTCCCACGGACAGCCCGCCGCCGGCGATGAGGACGTCGAGGCGGTGCGGCCGGCCGGGCGCGGTGGGGGAGGGGGCGGTCACCCCTCCATCAAACACGGCGCCGGCGCCGGGTGCCGCCACCTCGGGGCAACCGGCTACGCCGCGGCCGGCCGACCGCCCCGGGCCCGCCTCCTCCGGCCGTGACCGGCGGCTACATCGAAAGATGCAGCTCCGGATCGTCGCCGGTGACGAGGCCGCGGGCGGTGGCGGCTGGGAGGCTGGAAACGTTCGTCCGGCGCGGCCGGAGCCCGGGGCCGTCCCGGACGCCGGGCGGCGGGAAAGGAGACATGCCGTGGTCGTCACGCTGATCATCGCCTGCGAGGTCGGCTTCTGGGTGCTGCTGGTCGCCGGTCTGGCGCTGCGCTATCTGGCGCGGATGCCGAAGACCGGTGCGGCGGTCCTGCTGCTGGAGCCGCTGCTGGAGCTGGCGCTGCTGATCGTCACCGCGATCGACCTGAAGAACGGGGCCGCCGCGGACTGGAAGCACGGCCTGGCCGCCCTCTACATCGGCTACACCGTCGCCTACGGCCACTACACGATCAAGTGGTTCGACGGGCACTTCGCGCACCGCTTCGCCGGCGGCCCGCGCCCGGCCAAGCGGTACGGCATGGCGCGCTTCGTGCACGAACTCAAGCTGTGGGTGCGCACCGTGGTGATGGCCGCGGTGGGCTCGGCGCTGCTCCAGTGCGCGATCTGGTACGTCGGGACGGACGGGGACACCAGTTCGCTGCGCAGCTGGCAGCAGATGAGCCTGAAGATCGTGATGATCCACGGGGTGATCGCGCTGACGTACCTGATCTGGCAGAAGAAGGACCCCGGTGGCCGGACCGCGCCCCAGGAGGAGGAGGCGGCGGCCCGGCCCGGCGAGAAGTCGCTGCGCTGAGTCCGGGCGGGCCGGCCCCGGTCAGCGCTCGCCGCCCGGGACCCACAGGACGTCGCCGACCTCCTTGTTCGCCGTCCGGGCGAGGATGAACAGGAGGTCGGAGAGGCGGTTGAGGTACGTGGCGGTGAGCGGGTTCATGGTCTCGCCGTGCTCCTCCATGGCCGCCCAGGTGGAGCGCTCGGCGCGGCGGACGACGGTGCACGCCTGGTGGAGCAGGGCGGCGCCGGGTGTGCCGCCGGGGAGGATGAAGCTGCGGAGCTTCTCCAGGCCGGCGAGGAAGCGGTCGCAGTCCGCCTCCAGCTTGTCGATGTAGGACTGCTCGACCCGCAGCGGCGGGAACTCCGGGTCCGCCACCACGGGCGTCGACAGGTCGGCGCCGACGTCGAAGAGGTCGTTCTGCACCCGCAGCAGCACCGCGGCGACCTCCTCGGGCAGCGAGCCCAGCGCCAGCGCGACACCGATCGCGGCGTTGGCCTCGTTGGCGTCCGCGTAGGCCGCGATCCGGCGGTCGGTCTTGGCGGTCCGGCTCATGTCGCCGAGCGCGGTGGTGCCCTTGTCTCCGGTACGGGTGTAGATGCGGGTCAGATTCACCATACGGGCGAGACTACGCCGCGGCCCGCCGGAAGGCGCGGGCCCCCAGCGCCATCGCCAGGGCCGTGAAACCGGCCGCGACCAGCGCGCCGCGCAGCACCGCCGGGGAGCCGTAGTCGCCGGTGAACGCGGCCCGCACCGCGTCGACGAGGTAGCGCAGCGGCATGACGTGGGACAGCGCGTCGAGCCAGCCGGGGGCCAGGGCCATCGGCAGCATCAGCCCGGACAGCAGCATCGACGGCATGGTGACGGCGTTGATCACCGGGCCGAACTCCTGCGGCAGCCGCACCCGCATGGCCAGCGCGTACGACAGCGAGGCCAGGGCGGCGGCCAGGACGGCGACGAAGGCGAAGCCGGCGAGGATGCCGCCCAGCGGTGCGCGCAGCCCCATCACCAGCGCGGCCAGCACCAGCAGCACCGCCTGGAAGACGAAGAGCAGCGCGTCCCGCAGCACCCGCCCCAGCAGCAGCGCGAGCCGGCTGACGGGCGTGACCCGCATCCGTTCCACCACGCCGTACTGCTTCTCGACGATGATGCCGAAACCGCAGAACGAGGCGCCGAACAGGGCGAGTTGGAGCAGCAGGCCGGGGACCAGTACCTGCCAGGAGCTGCCCGGCGCGGCCAGCGGCAGGCGCGTCAGCAGTGGGCCGAAGAAGACCAGGTAGAGCAGCGGCATCAGGACGCCGAAGAGCATCTGGAGGCGGGAGCGCAGGGTCTGCCGCGCGTAGCGGCCGAAGACCAGTGCGGTGTCGGTGAGCAGCGGGGACATGGGTCTCCTAGACGGCGAGCGGGGCGGTGTCCCGCGGTGCGGGGGTGCGGCCGGTGACGGCGAGGAAGGCGTCCTGGAGGGACGCGCCGGGGGAGCCGGCGTGGGTGCGTTTGAGGGCGTCCGGGGTGCCTTCCGCGGCCACCACGCCCCGGTCGACGATGACCAGCCGGTCGGCCAGTGCGTCCGCCTCGTCGAGGTAGTGGGTGGTCAGCAGGACGGTGGTGCCCTCGGTGTCGCGCAGGGTGCGGACCAGCTCCCACAGGTCGGCACGGCTGCCGGGGTCGAGGCCGGTGGTCGGTTCGTCGAGGAAGAGGACCTGCGGGCGGTGGGTCAGGCCCATGGCGAGGTCCAGCCGGCGCCGCTGGCCCCCGGAGAGCGTGGCGGTCCGGCGGGCCAGCAGCCCGGTCAGGCCGAGCGCGTCCGCCAACTCCTCGGCCCGCTCCCGGGCCCGGTGCTTGGTCAGGCGGTACAGGCGGCCCTGGGTGACCAGTTCCTCGTGGACCGACAGGTGGGGGTCGACGCCGCCGGACTGGGCGACGTAGCCGGTGGCGAGGCGCACCCCCGCCGGGTCGCGGATCAGGTCGCGGCCGGCGACGGTGGCGCTGCCGCCGGTGGGGGCGAGCAGCGTGGTGAGCATCCGCAGGGTGGTGGTCTTGCCGGCGCCGTTGGGGCCGAGGAAACCGAGGATCTCGCCGCGTTCGACGGTGAGGTCGATGCCGCGGACGGCTTCGACGGGGCCGTTTTTCGTCATGAAGGTCCGGGCCAGGCCGGACGTGCTGAGAGCGGGCATGGCCACAGAAAAACAGAGACACTGAAAAATTGCAACGCCCCCAAAATTTCAGAGGGCCCAACGAGAGGTAGGGTGAGGCCATGGCAGAGGGGCTCAGGGAGCGGAAGAAGCGGCAGACCCGCCAGTACATCTCGGACGTGGCCACCGGGCTGTTCCTGGAGCGCGGCTTCGACGCGGTGACCATCGCGGAGATCGCGCAGGCCGCGGACGTCTCGGTCAACACCGTCTACAACTACTTCCCGGCCAAGGAGGACCTCTTCTTCGACCGGAGCAAGGGCATGGTCGACCGGCTCTCCCGCTTCGTACGGGCCCGGGCGGAGGGGGAGTCGGCGGCCGCCGCGGTGCTGCGCGAACTGCGCGACGAGGTGACCTGCGTCTCGCCGAAGGTCGGCCTCATCGAGGGCTACGAGCGCTTCATGCGGGTCATCCACGGCTCGGCGGTCCTCCAGGCCCGCCTGTGGCGCCTCCAGCAGGAGCAGTACGACGACCTGGAGGGCACCCTCCGCCAGGAGGCCGGCGCCGGCCCGGGCGACCCGGAGCCCCGTCTGATGGCCGGCCAGATCAACTGGGTCCACCAGACCCTGATGGCCGTCATCGCGCAGGAGATGATGGCCGGCCGCGAGCCCGGCGCGGTCTCCCGCGAGGCGCTCGCCCTGCTGGATGACATGGAGGAGCTGCTGAGCGAGAAGGTCCTCAACTACGCGGTGCGGGCGGTCGGCTGACGGCCCCGCGGGCGGCAGCGGTGTGATGTCCGTCATGGGCCGGTGCGCCCCGGCCCGAACGGCCTCGTCGGGCGGCCGGAGGGCCGCCGACAGGCCGGAGTGACGCGTATCTCTTAGCCGCCAATCCGGCGCCGCCGACCGCTAACGTCGCTCACGACCGTCAAATGCACAGGGTGTGAGGGGACAGCAGTGGCAAAGAAGCTTGCCGTCATCGGCGCCGGACTCATGGGTTCCGGTATCGCACAGGTCTCGGCCCAGGCGGGCTGGGACGTCGTGCTCCGGGACGTCACGGACGAGGCGCTGGCCCGTGGCAAGGGCGGTATCGCGTCCTCGTACGAGAAGTTCGTCGCCAAGGGCAAGCTGGAGGCGTCCGCCGCGGAGCAGGCGCTGGCCCGCATCACCACCACCACCGACCTGGACGCCGTCGCCGACGCGGACCTCGTCGTGGAGGCGGTCTTCGAGAAGATCGAGGTCAAGCGGGAGATCTTCCAGACGCTGGACAAGCTCGTCAAGGACGAGGCGGTGCTCGCCTCCAACACCTCGGCGATCCCGATCACCAAGATCGCCGCGGCCACCTCCCGGCCCGAGCGGGTGGTGGGCACGCACTTCTTCTCGCCGGTGCCGCTGATGCAGCTGTGCGAGCTGGTCCGCGGCTACAAGACCAGCGACGAAACCCTCGCCGCCGCCCGGGAGTTCGCCGAGTCGGTCGGCAAGACCTGCGTCGTGGTCAACCGCGACGTGGCCGGCTTCGTCACCACCCGGCTGATCTCCGCCCTGGTGGTGGAGGCCGCCAAGCTCTACGAGTCCGGGGTCGCCACCGCCGAGGACATCGACACCGCCTGCAAGCTGGGCTTCGGCCACGCCATGGGGCCGCTGGCCACCGCCGACCTGACCGGCGTGGACATCCTGCTGCACGCCACCGACAACATCTACACCGAGTCCCAGGACGAGAAGTTCGCCCCGCCGGAGATCATGCGCCGCATGGTCGACGCGGGTGACATCGGCCGCAAGAGCGGGCAGGGCTTCTACGCCCACTGATGCCGCGTCAGCGCGGTACTCCGGCGGGTCACCCCACCGGGTGATTTCGGTATCGGTTCGCTTACAGACGGCAACTTCGCCGTATGAGAGGCAGTCAGATCGGTATACGACAATGCATCACAACCCATGACATCGGGGAGCGCATATGCACATCAGGGGCGACCACGTCGAGCTGGTCGTCGGGGGCCGCCTCGACGTCCGCAGCGCGGCGGACGCCCGTACGGCCCTGCACACCGCGGTGGACTCCGGCCGCGGTGATCTGGTGCTGGACCTGACCGAGCTGGACTCGTGGGACGCCACCGGCCTCGGCGTGATCATGGGCGCGCACCGCCGGGCCGGCCGGAACAACCGCAGGCTGGTGCTGCGCGGGGTGCCCCCGCAGATGCAGCGCCTGCTGGTCGCCACCCGGCTCCACCGCATCCTCGCGATCGAGGGCGGCATCGAGGCGGAGTCGCTGCCCCGGGTGTGAGAGCGGAAGCCGGGTGCGCGGGCCGTGCGGAGCGCCGCGGGCCCCGGTGGAGTGCGCGGGGCCGCGGCGGGGCGCCCGGGGCGCGGCGGGGTGCGTGCGGGGCGTGCCGGGCCCCGGATGGATCGGGAGGAATGCCGTAGATCGGATATCTCCCCCGTTCCGGTGGGTTTCCGTCAAGGTGCCACCCCGCCGGTGCCCCGCCGCGGGGAGCGGTCTATGGTTCGGTTCCCCGCCGTATGCCATCATCCGCGGCGGGGCACCGGACCAGACGCGACGGCTGAGGAGATCCGCCGGAGCCGGGGGAGTGCGGACGGCCGGAAGCACCGACGCCACGCACATCTGGGAGCTTGCAGCATGGACCCGAACACCCAGCGGGGACCCGAGGAACTCGGCGAGCAGGGCGGGCCGGCCGGGCCGCCGGCCGCCGGGTCCGCCGGCCGGCAGGGCGGATCCGGCGGGCTCGCCCGCGTCGTCCGGCTGGTCTCCGGCGACTACCTCGTCACCGTCAACCCCGTCGACGGCTGCGAGATACAGCCCTGCCCGCCCGGGGAGCGCCCGGCCCGCCCGGAGAAGCGCGACCCGCAGGAGCGCGCCGCCGCGGCCCGCGCCGGCCGGCCCCCGGCGCCGGCCGGCCCGCTCTCCTTCGCCGGCCACGAACTCCCCCTCGAAGAGCGCGCGGAGGACACCACCCGGCTCGTCCGGCTGCTCAGCCGCGGCCGCTCGGTCCGCGTCACCGGCCCGGCCGGCTCCGGCCGCACCCGGCTGCTGGACGAGGTCGCCGGCCAGGTCGCCGACCTCGCCCCGGACGGCGTGGTCCGGCTCTCCGGCTACCACCGCAGCGTCACCGACGTCCTGTACGCGCTGTTCGCCGCGGTCTACCGCGCCCCGCAGCACCGCCCCGACCGGCCCGAGCTGCTGCGCCTGCTCGGCGGCGTCGGCGCGGTCGTCGTCCTGGACGACCTGGAGTTCGGCGGCGCCGCGCTGGACGAACTTCTCGACGCCACCCCCGAGTGTGCCTTCCTCCTCGCTGCCACCCCCGACGTCCCGGCCCCCAGCGCCGACGCGCACGTCGAGGAGGTCTTCGTCGGCGGGATCAGCCGGGATGCCGGGGTGCGGCTGCTGGAGCGCGCCGTGGAGCGCCCGCTCACCAAGGACGAGAAGTCCTGGGCCGCCGACCTGTGGTTCGAGTCCGAGGGCCTGCCGCTGCGGTTCGTCCAGGCCGCCGCCCTGCTCCGGCAGCGCGACCGGGCCCGCACCGCGCCGGGCGCCCTCGACGACGGCTACGGGCTCTTCCCCGAGGACGGCGCGGACGCGCCCGAGGGTGCGGACGGGGACACCGCGGAGGCGCTGCCGGACCTCGGCGCGGCCGCCGCGCCCGCCCCGCTGCTCGCCGCCCGGCTCGGCGCCGCCGCCCGGGAGGCGCTCCGCTTCGCGGTCGCCCTCGGCGGCGAGGTCCCGCACCAGACGCACCTGCCCGCCCTCACCCAGGACACCCACGCCGACGCCGCCCTCGGCGAACTGCTCGGCTGCGGACTGATCAGCCCGGCCGGCGGCCACTACCGGCTCGCCGGCACCGTCCGGGACCAGCTGACCGCCGCCGGGTACGGCGACGACGCCGCCGAGCGGGCGCACACCGCCGCCCAGCACTACGCCTGGTGGGCCGGGCACCCCTCGGTCACCCCCGAGCGGGCCGCCGCCGAGTCCGACGCGGTGCTGGCCGCGATGGGCGTGCTGACCGGCAGCCGCGCGGACGGCCACCCGGCCGCCGCGGTGCTGCTGGCCCGCACCGCCGCGCCCGCGTTCGCCGCGGCGCTGCACTGGAGCGCCTGGGAGCGCAGCCTGCGGCACGGCCAGGAGGCCGCCCGGCTGGCCGGTGAGGTCGCCGAGGAGGCGTACTTCCACCACGACCTCGGGGTGCTGGCGCTGTGCGGCGGCCAGGTCGACCGGGCGCGCGCCGAGCTGGAGGCGTCCATCGGGCTGCGCGGGGTGCTCTCCGACCGGGACGGCGCGGTCGCCGGACGCCGGGCCCTCGCCCTGGTCATCGACCGCGCCCGGGCCGCCTCGGCCAACGCACCGACCACGATGCTGGCCTCCGTCGCGCCGGCCCCGGCCGGCCCGGGGACGCCGGACGCGGCGGACGCCGGCGGCCCGTCGCCGGACGCCGTCCCGACCACGAAGCTGCCCGCCGTCACCCGCCCGGAAGGTCCGTCCACGACGGTCACCGCCCGGCCCGCCGCGGCCCTCGGCGCCACCGCTGCCACCGCGGCGGTCCCGGCCGCCAAGGCCGCCGCGGCCGCCGGTGCGAAGGCTGCGGCCGCCGGTACGAAGGCTGCGGCCGCCGGTGCGAAGGCCGGGGCCGGCACCTCGGCGGGTTCGGCCGCCGGGGGCCTGCGGGGCGGGATCCGCCGGGCCGGCCGCCGCAACCTCATCGCGGCCGGCGCCGGGGTGCTGCTGGCCGCCGTGGTCGGCACCGCCGTCACCCTCGGGATGACCGCCGACGGCTCCACCCCGCACGACGACAAGGTCACCAGTGACCGGTCCCCGGCCCCCGGCGACGACACCCAGGACCCGGCGCTGGAGTCCGGCACCCCGGGCCTGCCGCCCACCGGATCCGGCAGCACCCGGCCCGGCACCCCCGGCACCCCGGGCCACCGGCCCACCACCTCGCCGTCCGCCCCCGGCACCACCGGCGCCCCCACCACCCCGGGCACCACCGCCGGCCCGACCGGGCAGCCGACCGGCGGGCCCGGTTCGCCCACCGGCCACCCGACCCACCCCACCAAGACCCCGACCGGCACCCCCGACCCGCAGCCCACCGGGCCCAGCGGGACGCCGACCGACCCGCAGCCCACCGGCCCGACCGGCTCGCCGACCGGCCAGACCCCGACCTCCGGCGGGACCTCCTCCGGCGGCACCTCCTCGGGCGGTTCCTCGACGGGCGGTGCGTCCTCCGGGGGCTCGTCCTCCGGCGGCAGCCCGTCCGGATCCAGCTCCGCGGTGGCCCCGAACGCCGGCACCGGCTCCACCGGGACCGGCCAGGACTCCACGGCGCCGTCATCCGGCCAGCCGGCGTCCGGCCAGGGCAGCCCCGCCGCCTGACCCGCACGCCCCGTGTGCCACACCCGGCACACGGGGCACCGGCACCCCAGCACAACGGCCCGGTACGCACCGGCCGCCGAAGCGGCGGACGGGTGCGCACCGGGCCGTCGTGCCGCGGTCGGGCGGCGGGGTCAGAACAGCCGCAGCTTGTCGTCCTCGATGCCGCGCAGCGCGTCGTAGTCCAGCACCACACAGCCGATACCGCGGTCGGTGGCCAGCACCCGCGCCTGCGGCTTGATCTCCTGAGCTGCGAAGACGCCCTTGACCGGGGCCAGGTGCGGATCGCGGTTGAGGAGTTCGAGATAGCGGGTGAGCTGCTCCACCCCGTCGATCTCCCCGCGCCGCTTGATCTCCACGGCGACGGTCTGGCCGTCGGCGTCCCGGCACAAGATATCCACCGGCCCGATGGCGGTGGGGTATTCACGCCGAATCAGCGAGTAGCCCTGGCCCAGTGTCTCGATCCGGTCGGCGAGCAGCTCCTGGAGGTGGGCCTCCACCCCGTCCTTGATGAGCCCGGGGTCCACGCCCAGCTCGTGCGAGGAGTCGTGCAGGATCTCCTCCAGGGTGATGATGAGCTTCTCGCCGCCCTTGTTCTCCACCGTCCAGACGCTGCCGTCGCCCTCCTTCAGGGAACAGGGCGGGGACATCCAGTTGAGGGGTTTGTAGGCCCGGTCGTCCGCGTGAATGGAGACGGAGCCGTCCGCCTTCACCAGGATGAGGCGGGGGGCGGAGGGGAGATGGGCGGTGAGCCGCCCCGCGTAGTCCACGGAGCAGCGGGCGATGACGAGACGCATGGTCCGCCACGCTACTCGAACCGGGGCCGTCGGCGCGATTCGTGCCGGGCGCGGGCTCCCTTTACGGGGGAAACCCCCGCACCCCCGGCGCCCGTGCTTGGCCGGTTGTCTTTCCAATCTCCTGGTGCCCGCCCCCCGCGCGGCATACCGTTGACGCGGGGGGTCGTGAGGCGAACACGCTCTGTCGCGAATTCCTCCTTGTCCCATCCCGTCAGGCCCCGTCCGTCCCGGCGGGGCCGCGAGAGGAGAACCTCATGTCGCTCGACGTCTCACCGGCCCTCCTCGAACAGGCCGAGCGAGGCGAGGTCGACGAAGCCGCGTTTGTCGACTGCGTCCGGACGTCCCTGCCCTATGCGTGGGGGATGATCAGCTCTCTGGTGGAGCGGCTGAAGGTGGACGGCGGGGAGTTCGCCGACAACCAGACGCCGCCGCCGGACGAGCAGGCGCGCGGCCAGCTGCTGCGCGCACTGGCGAGTGACGCCATCCGCGGCTCGCTGGAGCGGCACTTCGGTGTGCGCCTCGCCTTCCAGAACTGCCACCGGGTCGCGGTCTTCCCGCACGACCCGGCCGCCGACGAGCGGTTGGCCCGTTTCACCTCCGTACGCGGCCAGTTGCTGAACCAGTCGCCCGTACTCCGCGACTGCTGATCGGAGTTGCTGCCGCTGAGCCGTCCGCCGGGGCCACCACCCCCGGGGTCCGCGCGCCGGCGGCAGCACCACCGACCAGCCGTGCCGGACCCCGCGCGACCCCGCCGCCCACTCCGGCGGGGTCACCCCAGCTGCGGCAGGACCTCCGCGCCCAGCCGCCGGACGTTCTCCTCGGTGGCCGCCAGATCCCCGGAGCCCTCCACCAGCAGCGCGAACCGCCGGATGCCGGTGCGCTCCGACGTCGCCGCCAGCCGGTCCGCGCACAGCTCCGGCGGCCCCACCGGATGCAGCGCGCACAGCAGCTCGGTGTACGCCAGCGGATCGCGCATCGTGCGGTAGCGGCCGTCGACGGTCACATGCGCGCCCAGCCCCTGCCGCAGCCAGCCGGGCATCGCCTTGGTCAGCGTCTCCACCGCCGCGTCCCGGTCGTCGGCGATCTGCACCACGCCCGCCGAGACGTGCTCCGCCGCCGCGACCTCGCCGGGGTCCCGGCCGGCCGCCAGCGCCGCGGACCGCCACAGCGCGACCATCTCCGCCTTCTCCTCGTCGCCGCAGTGCATGCCCAGCAGCATCGGCAGCCCGCGCGCGGCGGCCAGCCGGACCGACGCGGGCGAGGTGCACGCCACCACCACCGGCGGGCCCGCCGTCAGCCCGCGCGGGTCGTCCGGATCGGCCAGCGCCTCGGCCGCCCGCGGCACCACCGCCACCTCCCGGAAGGCGTAGCGCTCGCCCCGCGCCCCGACCCGCGGCTCGCGCAGCCAGCGCAGCAGCAGGTCGAGCGCCTCGGGGAAGCCGCGGTCGTACGCCGCCAGACCGGAGCCGAAGACCTCCAGATCCACCCAGGGGCCGCCGCGGCCGACGCCGAGCGTGAACCGCCCCTCCGACGTCAGGTGCAGCAGCGCCGCCTGCTCGCCGAGCGCGACCGGATGCTGGGTCGGCAGCACACTCACCGCCGTGCCCACCCCGATCCGCCGCGTCCGGCCCAGCAGCAGCGCGGCCAGCGTCGCCGCCTGCGGGCACACGCCGTACGGGACGAAGTGGTGCTCGGCCAGCCAGACTTCATGGAGTCCGGCCTGCTCCGCCACCTCCGCGGAGCGCACCGCGCGGTGCAGTGCCTCCCCCTGCCCCTGACCGGGGAACTGGGCCGCCAGGATGAAAGCCCCAACGCGCATCGCTCTCTGCCTCCTTGCAGCCGACGCGTCCCCCCTCACCCGGCAACAACGTGCGACAACTGCCCAGGGCACGGCCTGACGCGAAATTTCCAGATCATCGCAGAAACGTGACGGCAGGCGTTTGTCCCTGACCGCGCCGCGTACGCTGGTGACAGCCCTCCCCCGAGCGCTCCGCTCCGTCGACCTGCCGAGGTGTGCTTGTGTCCCCGCGTCGAAACCGCCAGCGCGGTGCGAATCCCGCCGACCACGCGGGGCCGGGCCGCTACGGTCTGGAGACCACCGAGGAGTGGCGCGGGGAGGACTGGGTGGTCCGCCCGGTCGGTGCCGCCGGCGCGGCCAAGCACTACCGCTGCCCCGGCTGCGACCAGGAGATCCCGCCGGGCGTCCCGCACGTCGTCACCTGGCCGCGGCACGGCGGCGTCGACGACCGCCGGCACTGGCACAAAGCCTGCTGGAGCGCACGGAACCGCCGGAGCGCACGGCTCCAGCGGTCCCGGAACGCGCCCCGGTACTGAGCGCGGCACGAAGAGGGCGGCGGCGCCCGGCGGTCACACGTCCCGCTGGTGCAGCGCCGCGTAGGCGCCGCCCAGCGCCACCGCGGTCACCCCGGCCAGGATCAGCACCGGCTCCCACCCCGACGGGCCGGACGCCAGGAACGGGATGTCGTACAGCGCCGCGAGGGCGTTGGGCACCGAGTACGCGATCATCGCGTGCTGGACGTCCCGCAGCGCCGCGCCCTGGAGGAACAGCGCCAGCAGCATCGGCATCAGCACCAGGCCCGTCATCAGACTCAGGGCGCCCGCCGAGTGGCGCAGCAGCGCACCCACCGACAGCGCCAGCAGACCCAGCAGCGCGACGTACAGACCGGCGCCGAGCGTGCTGCGCAGCCACTGGTCGGCGGTCGGCTCCGGGCCGTTGAGCAGCGCGTAGTTGAGGAGCGCGACCACGGTGGTGGCGAGCGTGGTCAGCACCAGCGCCAGGCCGAAGAAGACGACGGCCTTGGCGGTCAGCACCCGGGCCCGGCCGGGGCACGTGATCAGCGTCGTGCGGATCAGGCCGGTGCCGTACTCGGAGGTGATCGACAGCACGCCCAGCGTGATCACGCACAGGCTGCCCAGCAGCACCCCGACGAAGCCGATCGCGAGCAGCGGTGCGACCTTCCGCTCGGAGCCCAGCACCAGGGTCGTCAGCAGCCCGATGCCAAGGATCAGCAGCAGCATCACGCCCAGCGTCCACAGCGTCGAGCGCACCGAACGGATCTTGGTCCACTCGGCGGCCAGCGCATGGCCGAGGTGGGGCGGGCGGAGCGGCAGGGGCGAGACGTAACCGGGCGCGCCCGCCTGCCCGTTGGCGGCGGCCGGCTGCTGCTGCGGCGGCGGGGGCGGCTGCTGGGGCGGGGCCGGGGGCTGGTGCGGCGGCTGGGGGTGCGCGGCCGGCGGGACGGTCAGCATCATCGTCCCGGGCTCCTTGCCCGGACCGTGCGCCGCCAGCGGCCGCGGCTCGGGGTGGCCGCCGGCCGGCGGCTGCGCCTGGAGCATCATCGTGCCGGCCTCCCCGGCCGGGGCGGGCGGCTGCGCCTGGAGCATCATCGTGCCCGCCTCGCCGACCGCGGGCGGCTGCGGCGCGGCCGGCGGCATCGGTCCGGCGGTGGGCGGGGGGCCGGCCGGCGCGGGGGCGGCGGGCGGCAGCGGCTGCGCCGCGCTCCGGGGAGCGGCGGGCTCCGGCTGCGGCTCCGGCCGGGACTGCGGCTGCTGGGGCTGCGGTTGCTGAGGGCTGGTCATCGGACGTCCTGGGGGTGCGGCACGGTCGGGTCGGCGGGGGCGGCGGGCGGCTGCTGGCCGTACGGCTGGGGCGGCCCGTACGGCTGGGGCGCGCCGTACGGCCCGGGGGTCCCGTACGGGTGGCCCTGGGGCGGCGCGTACGGACCGGGCTGCCCGGCGGGGTCCGGCTGGGCGTACGGGTTCGGCGGCGGCGCGGGCACCCCGGGCGGCGGGCCCGGCGCGTACCCCGGCGGCACCGCGCCCTGCGGCCCGTACCCGCCGGGCGCCGGGGGACCGGCCGGACCGGCGGCCGCGGCGCGGTAGTCGACGGCGCCCTGCGTCATCCGCATGTACGCCTCCTCCAGCGACGCCTGGTGCGGCGACAGCTCCCACAGCCGGACGCCGGCGGTGTGCGCGAGGTCGCTGATCCGCGGCAGCGGCAGCCCGGTCACCCGCAGCGCGCCGTCCGGCTCCGGCGCCGCCGCGCCGCCCGCCTCGGCGATCGCCGCGGCCAGCTTCTCCCGCTGCTCCGCCGCACCGTCCGGCGTCCGCACCCGCGCGAAGTCCGCGGAGTGGGCCGAGATGAAGTCCTTGACCGGCATGTCCGCGAGCAGCTGCCCGCGCCCGATGACGATCAGGTGCTCGGCCGTCAGCGCCATCTCGCTCATCAGGTGCGAGGAGACGAAGACCGTCCGCCCCTCGGCGGCCAGCTGCTTCATGAGGTTGCGGACCCACAGGATGCCCTCGGGGTCCAGGCCGTTGACCGGCTCGTCGAAGAGCAGCACCTGGGGATCGCCGAGCAGCGCCGCGGCGATCCCCAGCCGCTGCCCCATCCCGAGCGAGAAGCCCTTCGCCCGGCGGTGGGCGACGTCCTGGAGGCCGACCATGGCCAGCACCTCGTCCACCCGCCGGGCCGGGAGCCCCGCCAGCTGCGCCAGCGACAGCAGATGCGCCCGCGCGCTCCGGCCGCCGTGCACCGCCTTGGCGTCCAGCAGCGCGCCCACCTGGCGCGCGGCGTGGGGGTTCGGGCGGAACGGGCGGCCGCCGATGGTGGCCCGGCCCGCGGTGGGGGAGTCCAGCCCCAGGATCATCCGCATCGTCGTCGACTTGCCGGAGCCGTTGGGCCCCAGGAAGCCGGTGACCGTGCCGGGGCGCACCTGGAACGACAGATTCTGCACGGCCGTCCTGGGCCCGTAGCGCTTGGTCAGGCCGACTGCCTCGATCATTCTCCGCCCCTCGCACGATGGTCGGGGCACCAGGCGCCCTCGTGCCCCCGTGAGGGTAACGAGGCTATCCGCACGTTGACGGTTCCCGTCAAAAACCGCCGCGGGGTCAGGCGTCGCGCTTGTTCAGCAGCACATAGCCGCCGACCAACGCCGCCGCCGTCCAGGCCGCCATGATGGCGAAGCCGCCCCACGGGCCGTACGGCGTCTCGTCGTTGACCGGCGCCACCACCTGCATGATCTTCGAGCCGGCCTGGTCGGGGAGGTAGCGGCCGACCTTCCGGGTCGCCGAGACGTTCCCGAGGATGTTGGAGATCAGGAAGAAGAACGGCATCAGGATGCCCAGCGACAGCATCGGACTGCGCAGCATCGCGGCCACCGCCATCGAGAACAGCGCGATCATCGTCATGTAGAGCCCGCCGCCGACCACCGCCCGCAGCACCCCCGGATCACCGAGGTGCGCCCGGTGCGCACCCAGCGCCGCCTGCCCCGCGAAGAACGCCGCGAAGCTGGTCGCCAGGCCGACCGCGAAGACCAGCGCGGTGGCCACCAGCAGCTTGCAGAAGAGGAACACCCCGCGCTGCGGTACGGCGGCCAGCGAGGTGCGGATCATCCCGGTGCTGTACTCGTTCGTCACCACCAGCACCCCGAAGACGATCATCGCCAGCTGGCCCAGACCCATCCCGGCGAAGCTGGTGTTGGTGGGGTCGAAGGCCAGCCGCCGCTCGTCCGGCATCGACCCGAAGTCCTTCCGGGCCAGGGTGCAGATCAGCACCCCCACCGCGACCGTCACCACCACCGCGGTGGCCAGCGTCCACACCGTGGACCGCACCGACCGGATCTTGGTCCACTCCGACCGCAGGACCTGCCCGACGACAGCCATCCGTCAGCTCCTCTTCCGCTGCTGCCAGTCCGCGCCCCAGCCGCCCGGTGCCGGGCCGCCGGACAGCGCGCCTTCCGGGACCGCCGGCCGCGGCGGCGGACCGCCCGGCACCGCGGCCGGCCCGCCGGGCCGCGCGTGGTACTCCACCGCCCCGGCCGTGAGCTGCATGAACGCCTCCTCCAACGACGCCTGCTGCGGGCTCAGTTCGTGCAGCACCAGCCGGTGCTCGGCGGCCAGTTCGCCCAGCCGCTCGGCGGGCACCCCGTCGACCTCCAGCGCCCCGTCCCGTCCGGCCGCCGCCCGCACCCCCGCGCCGTTCAGCACGTCCAGCAGCCGCTCCCGCTCCGGGGACCGCACCCGCACGTACGACCGCGAGTTCTCGCGGATGAACTCCGCCATCGAGGTGTCCGCCAGCAGCCGGCCCTGCCCGATCACCACCAAGTGGTCGGCGGTCAGCGCCATTTCGCTCATCAGGTGCGAGGAGACGAAGACGGTCCGGCCCTGGGACGCGAGGTTCTTCATCAGGTTGCGGATCCAGTGGATGCCCTCCGGGTCCAGCCCGTTGACCGGCTCGTCGAACATCAGGATCCGCGGGTCGCCGAGCAGCGCCGCGGCGATGCCCAGCCGCTGCCCCATCCCGAGCGAGAACCCCTTCGTCCGCTTCCGGGCCACCGACGTCAGCCCCACCAGGTCCAGCACCTCGGCGACCCGGGACCGCGGAATGCCGTTGCTCTGCGCCAGGCACAGCAGATGGTGGTCGGCGCGCCGGCCACCGTGCATCGCCTTGGCGTCCAGCAGCGCCCCGACATACGTCAGCGGATTCCGCAGCTGCCGGTAGTGCCGGCCGTCGATCCGCACCGAGCCGGCCGTCGGATTGTCCAGACCGAGCACCATCCGCATGGTGGTGGACTTCCCCGCACCGTTGGGGCCCAGAAAACCGGTGACGACGCCCGGCCGCACGGTGAACGTCAGCCGGTCCACCGCCACCGTGTCCCCGTAATGCTTGGTCAGCTCCCTGAGCTCGATCATGTCCGAAACGCTAGGCGCGCCCGGACCGCACCGCCACCGGGGCGGGGCCGCCCGGAGGACCACCCCGGCCCCGGCACGGGCGGAGCGCGGAACGTCCGGCGGCTGCCTCAGCGGCTCTGCTGCGCGGGCACCCCGCGGGAGACCGACTCGTCGTCGCCGGGCGCACCGGCCGCGGCCACCGCCGCGCCGGTCAGCGTCGCCAGCATCTCGCGGACGTTGGTCAGCTGCGCGTTGATCGAGTCGCGGCGGTTGGTGAGCGCCGCCAGCTCGCGCTCCGATTCGCTGCGGATCCGGTCGGCCTTGGCGTTGGCGTCCGCCACGATGTCCTCGGCCTGGCGCTGCGCGGTCTCCACCGTCTGGCGGGCCCGGCGCTCGGCGTCCGTGCGCAGCTTCTCCGCCTCCAGGCGCAGCTGCTCGGCCCGGTGCTCGATCTCCGCCAGCCGCTTCTCCGCCTTCGCCTGACGCGAGGCCAGGTCGCGCTCCGACTGCTCGCGGCGCTTGGCGAGGTTGGTCTCGAAGTCCGCGGCGGCCTGCGCGGCCTTGGCGCGGGTCTCCTCGAAGAGGGCGTCCGCCTCCTCGCGCTTGGACTGGGCGTCCTTCTGCGCTTCGGCGCGCAGCGTGGCCGCCTCGCCCTTGGCCTTCTCGACGATCCGGGAGCCCTCGTCCTCGGCCTTGGCCTTGCGGTCGACGGCGAACTGCTCGGCGTCGTTCCGGACCTGCTGGGCCGCCGACTCGGCCAGCTCGCGGTGCTGCTCGGCGGCCCGGCGGGCCTCCTCACGCAGCTCCTTGGCCTCCTCCTCCGCGAGGCGGAGGATCTTCTCCACGCGCGCTCCGAGGCCCGCGTAGGACGGCTCGGCGTCAGTGACCTGAGCCTGGGCGTTCTGCGTTTCGAGGTGCAGCTCCTCGATGCGCTTCTCCAGCGAGGTGATGCGGGCCAGCGCGCTGTCGCGGTCGGCGACCAGTTTCGTGATGCGGTCATCCACCTGACCGCGGTCGTACCCACGCCGCACGAGCTCGAAGCCGAAGGGGGAGGAAGTGTCGCTCATGGGGTTCCTGTCGAAAGAGACCGGTGAGGTGATAAGGAGAATCCTAGGGGTCTTAACGGCGTGTCATCGAGTCATTGCGCGTTTGAAGTGGAGAATGACCCCTCATTTGAGTGGCTACCCCTCAGACGGCTTGCCACTCGAACGAGTTGTCCCGGCGCCCGCGGCGGCCTTCACCGCCCCGCCCTTGGCCTCCCCGCCCTGCGCGGGCACCTCGAACGACTCCAGCGCCTCCAGGACGTCCTGCACCCGGGAGATCTCGGCGTTGATGTCCTCCCGGCGGCGCGCCAGCACCTCCAGCTCGCGCCGGCCCTCCGCCACGATCCGGGCGGCCTCCTCCTTCGCCTCGGTACGCATCTTCTCCGCGTCCCGCACCGCGGCGGCCTTCTTGTTCTCGGCCTCCTTGATCAGGCCCTCGGCCTTCTTCACCGCGGCGATCCGCACCTTGCTCGCCTCGCTGTTGGCGTCCGCCATCAGCTTGTCGGCCTTCTCCTCGGCCTCCACCTGCTGCGCGGTGGCCTGCGCGATCAGCTTGTCGACCCGCTCGCCGGCGTTCTTCATCGCCTCCGACGACTCCCGGCGGGCCCGCTCGTGCAGCTCCTCGACCTCGGTCTCGACCCGGACCCGCAGCTCCTCCGCCCGGTCCCTTATGGCGGTGGCGTCCCGCCGGGCCTCGCCCAGCAGCGTGTCGGCGTCCGTACGGGCCTTCTCCACCCGCGCGTTGCCCTCCGCGGTGGCCTCCCGGACGATCCGGTCGGCCTCCTTCCGGGCCGCCCCGACCATCGTGTCGGCCTGCTCCTCGGCGCCGGTCGCCGTCTTCAGCGCCTCCTCCTGCGCCTTGGCGATCAGCTGGTCCGCCTGCTCCGCGGCGTCCCCGCGCCGCTTGGCCGCGTCCTTGCGGGCCTCGTCCAGCAGCCGGTCGGCCTCCTCCTGCGCCTCGGTCCGCGTCCGCTCGGCGGCCGCCTCGGCGTCCTCCTTGACCTGCGCCGACTCCGTCCGGGTGCGGTTGGCGTGCTCCTGCGCCGCGGTGACGGTCTCCGCCGCCTCGGCCCGCAGCCGGTCGGCCTCCGCGGTGGCCGTCGCCACCATCCGGTCCGCCTGCTCCCGGGCGTCGGCGCGGGTGCGGTCCGCGTCCCGCTCGGCCTCCGCGGTCCGCTCCGCGGCCTCCGAACGCAGCCGCTCCGCCTCGCCGGCCGCCTCGGCCACCAGCTCGTCGGCCTGCGCCGCGGCGTCCGCGCGGGTCTTGTTCGCCGCCTTGCGCGCCTCGTCGGCGGTCCGCTCGGCGTCCGCCCGGGCGTTCTCCAGGACCTCGGCCGCCTCGGCCCGCAGCCGCTCCGCCGCCTCGGTGGCCTCCGCCACCATCCGCTGCGCGGTCTGCTCGCCCTCCGCGCGCAGCCGCTCCGCGGCCTCCTGGCCCTCCCGGACGGTGCGGTCCGCGTCGTCCTGCGCCGAAGACGTCAGCTCGGCCGCCTCGGTGACGATCCGTTCGGCCTCCGCACGGGCCTCGGTGAGCAGCCGGTCGGTCTGCTCGGCCGCCTCCGACCGGATGCGGTTGGCGTCGTCCCGCGCCTGCGCGCGGGTCCGCGCCGCGTCCTGCTCGGCCGACGCCAGCGCGTCCGAGGCGTCGGTCCGCAGCTGCTGGGCCTTCGCCGTGGCGTCGCCGACCAGCTTCTCGGCCTTCGCGGTGGCGTCCGCGAGGAGCTTCTCGGCCTCCGCGGTGGCCTCGCCGACCAGCCGGTCGGCCTGCTCGGCAGCCTCCGTCCGCGCGGTGTTGGCGTCCCGCCGCGCCTCGTCCAGCACGCCGGCCGCCTCCGACCGCAGCCGGTCGCCCTCCTCGACGGCCTCCGCCATCGTCCGCTCGGCCAGCGCCGCGGCCGCCTCGGTGTTCTCCTGGGCCTCCTGGCGCATCCGGGCCGCGTCCTCCGACGCCCGCTCCCGCTCGGCGTAGGCGTCCGCGCGGACCCGGTCGGCCTCCTCCTGGGCCTCGGTCCGCGTGCGCTCCGCGGCGTGCTCGGCCGCCGAACGCAGCCCGGCGATCTCCTCGCCGGCCTGCTCGTGCAGCCCGGCGACCGCGTCCCGCACCTGCTGTGCGGTCTGCTCGGCCGCCGCCACCAGCTCGGCCGCCCGCCGGTCCGCCTCCTCGACCAGCCGGTCGGCCTCCTCCTGCGCCTCGCTGACCCGCGTACGGGCCGACGCCAGCAGCTCCTCGCTCTGCTCCCGCGCGGCGGTCCGCTCCTGGTGGGCCTCCTCGCGCGCCTCGCCCAGCAGCTGCTCGGCCTCCCGGCGGCGCCGCGCGGCCTCCTCCTGCGCCTCGGCCAGCGCCTGGGCGGCCTCGGTGCCCGTCCGCTCGGCGGCCGCCGCCGCCTCGGCCCGCACCCGGTCCGCGGTCTCCTGCGCCTCCGCCTTGAGCCGCTCGGCCTCCGCGGCGGCGTCGGCGCGCAGCCGCGCCGACGCGGACTCGGCCTCGGCCCGCGCCGCCGAGGCGTCCTGGGCCGCCTCCGCCCGCAGCCGCTCGGCCTCCTCCTCGGCCTGCTGCTGGAGGGCGCGCCGCCGCTCCGCCGCCTCGGCCTTGAGGCGGGCCGCCTCCTCCTGCGTCTCCCGGCGCAGCCGCTCGGCCTCCGCGCGGGCCTCGCGCAGCGCCTCCTCGGCCGCCGCCAGCTTCTCCTCGGCCTCGCCGCGCAGCCGGTCCAGCTCCGCCTGGGCCTCCGCGCGCCGCTCCTCGGCGGCCTCCTCGGCCTCCGCGCGCAGCGCCGCCGCGCTCCGCTCCGCCTCGCCGGTCAGCTCCTCGGCGGCCTGCGTGCCCTCCAGCAGCAGCTGCTCGGCCTCGGCACGGGCCCGCTCCAGCGCCTCCTCGGCCTGCCGGCGCAGCGCGGCGGCCCGCTCGATGGCCTCCGTCCGCACCCGCTCGCTCTCCGCGACCGCGCCCGAACGGGTCTCCTCGGCATCGGACTTCGCCTTCGCCAGCAGCTCCTCGGCGGTCCCGGCCGCCTCCTCGATCTGCTGGACGGCCTCCCGGCGCGCCTCACTGCGGATCCGCTCGCCCTCGGCGACCGCGTCCGCCCGCAGCTGCTCGGCCTCACCGCGCAGCCGCCGCGCCTCCTCCTGGAGTTCGGCGGTCTTGGCGCGGTACTCCTTGGTGTCGTTCTTCGCCGCGCCCTTGAGCTGCTCGGCGGTGTCGTGCGCCTGCTCGCGCAGCCGGTCCGCCTCGGCCTCGGCCTCCCGGCGCAGCCGCTCCGCCTCCTCGGCGGCGGCCTTGGTGACGGCCTTGGCGTCCTCGGACGCCTTGGTCATCATCTCCTCGGCGGCCCGCGCCGCCTTCGCCAGCTGCGCCGCCGAGTCCTCCGCGGCCTTCGACCGGGCCGCCTCCTGCGCCGTGGCCACCAGCCGCTCGGACTCCGCCCGGGCATCCGCCCGCAGCTGCTCGGCCTCCGCCCGCAGCGCCTCGGCCTCCTTGGTCGCCTCCGCGACCAGCCGCGCGACCTCCGCCTTCGCCGTACGGGTGCGCTGCTCGTTCTCCGACTCCGCGGCCGACAGCCGCTTCGCCGCGGACTGCTGCGCCTCCTCGACCAGCTTCTCGGCCTTGGCCCGCGCCTCGCGCAGCGCCGTATCGGCCTCCTGCACCCGCGCCTCGGCGGTCCGGGTCAGCTCCGCGGCCTGCCGGCGGGCGTCCTCCGACTCGGCGCCGGCCGCCGAACGCAGCTGCTCCGCCTGGTCGGTGGCCTCCTGCGCCTGGCTCGACGCGGCGTTCAGCAGCCGCTCGGCGTCCGTACGCGCCCGGCGCAGGATGGATTCGGCTTCCGCCCGCGCCTCCTCGGCCGCCGTGCCCAGCCGCTCCCGCGCCCGGTCCGCCAGCCGCTGGGCCTCGGCCCGGGCCGCCGCGAGGACCTGCTCGGCCTCCGCCCGGGACTCCTCCATCAGCCGCCGGGCCTGCGACTCGGTCCGCGCCCGCAGCTGCTCCGCCCACGCCACGTTCTCGTTGACGTGCGACTCGACCGTCTGGCGGCGCTCGTTCAGCTCCTCGTCGAGCCGCTGCCGCCGGCTGACCGCCTCGGCGTGCAGCTCGGCGTCCATCCGGGCCTGCCGCTCGGCCGCCTCCTGGAGCAGCCGCTGGGTCTGCGCCCGCGCCTCGCGCAGCTCCCGCTCGGCGTCCGAGCGGAGCTGGTCGGCCTGGATCTGCGCGTTGCGCAGCAGCTGTTCGGCCTGGTGACTGAGGTTGTCGTAGGCAGGCCGGGACGCGAGGTTGCGGCGCGCCTCGTGGAGCTTGGCGCGCAACACCTCGACCTGGTAACCGAGGTCATCGGCGTGCTGGACGGCCTTGTCCCGCTCGGTCTTCAGCCGCTCCATCTCGGCCTCGAACTGCGAGAGGTGGTCGGTCTCAGCCCACTGACGCTCCTGGCGCTCGTTGCCCCGCACTGCGCGGTCCCATCCGTCCCCTGGTCATGGCGGCGGCCGGCTCCGGACCCTGCGGCGCGGGCCCCGCACGCCGTACGGCGCACCGGACTCACACCCCTCGGAGCTGACCCTTCCGAAGAAATGGTGTCAGATCATCGGCAGAGTATGGACCGGCCCCACTCCCGTACCCCGGCCGAGGCTGCACTCTACCGGCCGGGGGAGGGGAAGGTCAGTGGTCAGTCGCCTCCGGGGGCGCCGCGGTGACGAGTTCGGTCAGCACACCGTGGCAGTCCTTGGGGTGCAGGAAGGTGATCCGCGACCCCATCGAGCCCCGCCGCGGCTCGTCGTAGAGCACCCGGACGCCCTTGCCGCGGATGGCCTCCGCGTCGCCGTCGACGTCGGCGGTGCCGAAGGCGATGTGGTGCACGCCCTCACCGTTCTTCGCCAGCCATTTCCCGACCGCGGAGTCCTCCCGGATCGGCTCCAGCAGCTGGAGGTAGGAGGCGCCGCCGTCGGACGTCCCATTGATTTTGAGCATCGCCTCGCGGACCCCCTGCTCCTCGTTGACCTCGGTGTGGAACACCTCGAAGCCGTACGTGGCACGGTAGAACTCGACGGTCCGGTCCAGGTCGTGACAGGCGATTCCGATGTGGTCGATTCGCGTCAGCATGGCTCCAGTGCACCCCTCGCACGGCTGGTTACGCAACGTGCGCGCGATCACACCCGCTTGCCGGTGACCCGGCGACTACCCCTCAGTACATTGACGGGAACCCTCGTTAACTTCCCTGCAAAGGAAGGCCGCACCCTATGTCTGCATCGAACGGCAGGAACGGCACCACCTCTGTCATCGTGGCCGGAGCGCGCACCCCCATGGGCCGGCTCCTGGGATCGCTGCGCAGCTTCTCCGGGGCCGACCTGGGCGGTGTGGCCATCAAGGCGGCACTGGACCGCGCGGGGATCGGCGGCGACCAGGTGCAGTACGTGATCATGGGCCAGGTGCTCCAGGCCGGCGCCGGCCAGATCCCGGCGCGCCAGGCCGCGGTCAAGGCCGGCATCCCCATGAACGTCCCCGCGCTGACCGTCAACAAGGTCTGCCTCTCCGGCCTGGACGCCATCGCGCTGGCCGACCAGCTGATCCGCGCCGGCGAGTTCGACGTCATCGTCGCCGGCGGCCAGGAGTCCATGACCAACGCCCCGCACCTGCTGCCCAAGTCCCGCGAGGGCTTCAAGTACGGCGCGGTGGAGATGCTCGACGCGATGGCGCACGACGGCCTCACCGACGCGTTCGAGAACATCGCCATGGGCGAGTCGACCGAGAAGCACAACACCCGCCTGGGCATCGGCCGCGCCGAGCAGGACGAGGTCGCCGCGCGCTCCCACCAGCGGGCCGCCGCCGCCCAGAAGAACGGCCTGTTCGAGGCCGAGATCACCCCCGTGGAGATCCCGCAGCGCAAGGGCGATCCGGTGATCTTCAGCCAGGACGAGGGCATCCGCGGGGAGACCACCGCCGAGACCCTCGGCAGGCTGCGGCCGGCCTTCGCCAAGGACGGCACGATCACCGCCGGCAGCTCCTCGCAGATCTCCGACGGCGCCGCCGCGGTGGTCGTGATGAGCAGGGCCAAGGCGGAGGAACTGGGCCTGTCCTGGATCGCCGAGATCGGCGCGCACGGCAACGTCGCCGGCCCCGACAACTCCCTCCAGTCGCAGCCGTCCAACGCCATCCGGCACGCCCTGGCCAAGGACGGCCTGGGCGTCGAGGACCTCGATCTGATCGAGATCAACGAGGCGTTCGCGGCGGTCGCCGTGCAGTCAATGAAGGACCTCGGGGTTTCCCCGGAAAAGGTGAATGTCAACGGCGGGGCCATCGCGCTCGGCCACCCGATCGGCATGTCCGGCGCCCGTATCGTGCTGCACCTCGCGCTGGAGCTGCGGCGCCGCGGCGGCGGCACCGGCGCGGCGGCGCTGTGCGGGGGCGGCGGCCAGGGCGATGCGCTGATCATCCGCGTACCGGGCAGGTAACCGCTCGGCGGGTACGGCGGCGGTACGAGCGAGTCAGTCGATCGAGGCGAAGGAGCCGAGCGCGATGGTGGACGTCCCCCAGCTGGTGGAACAGGCCCGGCAGGGCCGGCCGAGGGCGGTGGCCCGGCTGATCTCCCTCGTCGAGGGAGCGGCGCCGGAGCTGCGCGAAGTGATGGCGGCGCTGGCGCCGCTCACCGGCAACGCCTACGTGGTCGGGCTGACCGGCTCGCCCGGTGTCGGGAAGTCCACCACCACCTCCGCCCTGGTCACCGCGTACCGCAAGGCCGGCAAGCGGGTCGGCGTGCTCGCCGTCGACCCGTCCTCGCCGTTCTCCGGCGGCGCGCTGCTCGGCGACCGGGTCCGGATGAGCGAGCACGCCTCCGACCCCGGCGTCTACATCCGCTCGATGGCCACCCGCGGCCATCTGGGCGGGCTCGCCTGGGCCGCCCCGCAGGCGATCCGCGTCCTGGACGCGGCCGGCTGCGAGGTGGTCCTGGTGGAGACCGTGGGCGTCGGCCAGTCCGAGGTGGAGATCGCCTCGCAGGCGGACACCAGCGTGGTGCTGCTGGCCCCCGGGATGGGCGACGGCATCCAGGCCGCCAAGGCCGGGATCCTGGAGATCGGCGACGTCTACGTGGTCAACAAGGCCGACCGGGACGGCGCGGACGCCACCGCGCGCGAGCTGAACCACATGCTCGGCCTGGGCGAGGCGCGCTCGCCCGGCGACTGGCGGCCGCCGATCGTGAAGACCGTGGCGGCCCGCGGGGAGGGCGTCGACGAGGTCGTCGAAGCGCTGGAGAAGCACCGCGCCTGGATGGAGGAGCACGGCGTGCTGGGCCGCCGCCGGCTGGCCCGCGCCGCCCGCGAGGTCGAGACGATCGCCGTCACCACCCTGCGCTCCCGCATCGGCGACCTCTCCGGCGACCGCCACCTCGACGCACTGGCCGAACGCATCGTGGCGGGCGAGCTGGACCCTTACGGGGCGGCCGACGAGTTGGTGGCCGGCCTCACGGAGTGAAGCGCTTCCCGCGTGGTGGTTTCTCTTGGCGGGTGTTCCGCCGGGCCCGGTCTCGTTGGGGTTGCGCGCCGTGCCGGCGGGGTGGGGTGTTGGGGGTCGCCCCACGTCGTCGTCGCTGGGCGCCGTGGGGGGTTGCGGTGGCCGCGCCCACTCCTTGTGGGTGGG
>NZ_JALMUV010000028.1 GCF_023155275.1 Streptomyces rhizoryzae | reverse complement strand
GGTGGGAGGGGCGGGCCGGTCGGAGGGAAGGGAGTGCCGGGGCGGAGAGGTGGGGTGTGGAGGGCGGCTGGGGTGCGTCATGGCTGGTCAATGCTGTGGCAACAAAGGTCCAGCAGCCGAGACGGGGGTTTGACCGGGTCGGCGCCCGGCATTACGTTCGGCGGCATGTCTACGTCAGCCCTGCTCACCACGCGCGGTCACATCGACCTGCTGCGGGTGGCGTCTGCCGCGTGTCGCCGCGGCGGGCGCCGCTGTTGCTGACGTTCGGTTCCCCGCCCGCGAACGGCCGCGTTCGCGGAGCCGCGTTGCTGTCCTGATCTGCCGTGGGGCCGGTGGGGCCGCCGCCTCCGTTCCCACGTGAGTCCGGTGTGAGTCCGGCATGAGTCCGGCTTCCTTCCGGCGTAGGGCCGGTGTTGGTCCTGCGTGGGTTCGGCTTCGGTCAGGCGTGAACTGGCCTCCCTGCGGCGTTGGTTCGGCGTGGGTTCGGCTTCCTTTCGGCATTGCGGCATCGGTCGCTGTTGGCTCAGGGCCGGTTTCGGTCAGCGGGTCCGGGCGGGTTTCTGTCGTTCGGTGCGGGTTTCGGTGCGGGTTTCGGTGCGGGCTCGGGGCTGTTGGCGGTTCTGGGCTCGGGGGCTCGTTTCTTCGGTGTGGTTGTTGGCGGTTCGGGTGGCCGGGTGGCTGTCCGGGTGGTTCGGGGCCGGGGTGTGTGGGGTTGTGAGCGATGAGTGGTGAGCGGGTTGTGGTGGCGGGCGGGGGCGTGGAGTTGGCCCGCGTGGTGCCGGTGTCGGCGCGGCGGGGAGTGGTGCCGCGGTGGGTGCGGCGGGCGGTGGCGCCGGTCGGGCTGGTCGTGCTCTGGCAGGTGCTGAGCGCCGGCGGCGTGCTGCCGGCGGATCTGCTGGCGTCGCCGGTGACCATCGCGACGACGGGCGGCGGGCTGGTCGCGGACGGGACACTGCCGTCGGCGATGGGGGTGTCGTTGCAGCGGGTCCTGGTGGGGTTGGTGCTGGGCGGGGTCGCCGGGACCGTGCTGGCGCTGGTGTCGGGGCTGTCGCGGCTGGGTGAGGACCTGGTCGACGCGACCGTGCAGATGCTGCGGTCCGTTCCGTGGGTGGGGGTGATCCCGCTCTTCATCATCTGGCTGGGCATCGGCGAGGCCCCGAAGATCGCGCTGATCGCCGTCGGGGTCGCCTTTCACCTGTATCTGAACGTGTACGCGGGGATCCGGGGGGTCGACGCGCAGCTGGTGGAGGCCGGGAACGCGCTGGGGCTGGGGCGGTGGGGGCTGGTGCGGTACGTGGTGCTGCCCGGTGCGCTGCCGGGCGCCATGACCGGGCTGCGGTACGCGCTGGCGACCTCCTGGCTGGCGCTCGTCTTCGGGGAGCAGGTCAACGCCGATGACGGGCTCGGGTTCCTGATGAACCAGGCGCGGGAGTTCTTCCGCACCGATGTGATCGTCGTCTGCCTGGTGGTCTACGCGCTGCTCGGGCTGCTCGCCGATTTCCTTGTCCGCACTCTCGAAAGGCTGTTGCTGCAGTGGCGACCGACGTTCACGGGGCAGTGAGCCCCACCCCCTCCCCCGCGACGGCAACCACCACCGCACCCGCACCCGCAACGGCAACAACCGCAACGGCACCGGAGCCGGCGTCGGCGGGGGCCGCGGCCGGCGGGGCCGGTTCCGGGGCAGCCGGCTCCGGTGGGCTCGCGGTGCGGGTCGACGGGCTGGTGCGCGACTTCGCCGGCCGGCGGGTGCTCGATGCGCTGCAACTCGACATCAGGGCCGGGGAGTTCGTGGCGCTGCTGGGGCGCAGCGGATGCGGGAAGTCCACCCTGCTGCGGGTGCTGGCCGGGCTCGACCGGGAGATCGCGGGCGAGGTGCTGGTGCCCCGGCGGAAGGCGGTGGCGTTCCAGGCACCCCGGCTCATGCCGTGGCTGCGGGTCTGGCGCAATGTGCTGCTGGGCCTCCCCGGGCGGCCCCGGCGCGCCGTCGCGGCCCGGGCGCTGGCCGAGGTCGGGCTCGGGCACCGGGCGGACGCCTGGCCGAAGACGCTCTCCGGCGGCGAGGCGCAACGGGCTTCGCTGGCGCGGGCCCTGGTGCGCGACCCGGACCTGCTGCTGCTCGACGAACCGTTCGGCGCGCTGGACGCGCTGACCCGGATCACCGCCCAGCGGCTGGTGGCCCGGCTGTGGCAGGAGCGGGGCTGCGCGGTGCTGCTGGTCACCCATGACGTGGAGGAGGCGCTGCTGCTGGCCGACCGCGTGCTGGTGATGGAGGGCGGCCGGATCGCGTACGAGACGGCGGTGGAACTGCCCCGGCCGCGGGACGTCACCGACCCGCGGTGGGCGGAGCTGCGCGCCCGGCTGCTCGGCCGGCTCGGGGTGGCCGGGGACGGCACCGGTGCCGCGCCGGACCTCCCGCACCGGGCCCCCTCCGCACCGAAGACCCCCCGATACCAGGACACGAGGACGGACACCGTATGAGAGCGCTGCGTTCCACCGGACAGGCGGCCGGGCGGCGACGGCGGCGGGCACCCGGCCGGGTCGCACTGCCCCTGGCCCTGGCCCTGCCGCTGGCCCTGCTGCTGACGGGCTGCGGCGGTGCGTCGCGGGCCGACGGGGCCGGCGGCGGGATCGGCGGGCACACCGACGGGAAGGGCGCGCTGACGCTCAACGTCGGCGACCAGAAGGGCGGTTCGGAGGCGATGCTGCGGGCGGCGGGCGAGCTGGCGGGCCTGCCGTACCGGATCAGGTGGTCGACGTTCACCTCGGGGCCGCCGCTGCTGGAGGCGATCAACGCGGGGGCGGTGGACGTGGGCGCGGTCGGCAACACCCCGCCGGTCTTCGCGGGGGCCGCGCGCTCGAAGATCAAGGTGATCGCGGCGTCCCACAGCCGGTCGGACGGTGAGGCGATCCTGGTGAAGAAGGACTCGCCGCTGACGTCCCCGGCGCAGCTGAAGGGCGCCTCGATCGCGGTGGCGCAGGGCAGTTCGGCGAACTACCAGCTGCTCGCGTCACTGAAGGCGGCGGGGCTGTCGCCGTCGGACGTCAAGCTCAGCTACCTCCAGCCGGCCGACGCGCTGGCCGCGTTCACCCGGGGGAAGGTCGATGCCTGGGCGGTGTGGGACCCGTACACCTCGCAGGCGCTGGACCAGGCCGGCGCCCGGGTGTTGACGACCGGTCAGGGACTGGTGAACGGGCTGAGCTTCCAGGTCGCCGCGCCCGCCGCGCTGGACGACACCGAGAAGGCCGCGGCGCTGAAGGACTACACGGACCGGCTGCGGCGGGCCCAGGACTGGGTGTTCCGGCACCCGGCGGACTGGGCGACGGTGTGGTCGAAGGCGACCGGGCTGCCACAGAAGGTGGCGCTGGACGCGGTGCGGCGCACCCGGGGGACGGCGGTGCCGGTCGCGGTGGACAAGGAGGCGGTCGCCTCCGAGCAGCGGATCGTGGACGCCTTCGCCGCGCTGAAGCTGATTCCGCGTTCGTTCGACTTCGGGGAGTTGGTCGATCCCCGGTTCAACGGCGGTCTGCCGCCCTCGGGGACGGCGCCGCGCAGCTATGGAAAGGGCCTGTGACATGTCCGTACACCTGCATTGGTTCCTGCCGACCGGCGGGGACGGCCGGACGCTCGTCGACCGGCACGCCTACACCGACGGCGGGATCCGCCGGGACCGGATCACCCCGGTGAGCGGGGTGCGCGCGCCGGACGTGGAGTATCTGGCGCAGATCGCCAAGGCGGCCGAGCAGCTGGGGTTCGAGGCGGTGCTCACGCCGACCGGGACGTGGTGCGAGGACGCCTGGCTGACGACGATGGCGCTGACCCAGGTCACCGAGCGGCTGAAGTTCCTGGTGGCGTTCCGGCCGGGGGTGGTCTCGCCGGTGCTGGCCGCGCAGATGGCGGCCACCTACCAGCGGATCTCGCGGGGGCGGCTGTTGCTGAACGTGGTGACCGGCGGCGACTCGACCGAGCAGAAGCGCTTCGGGGACCATCTCGGCCACGATCAGCGGTATGCCCGCACGGACGAGTTCCTCCAGGTCGTGCGGGGCGTGTGGAGCGGGCAGCCGTTCGACTTCCGCGGTGCGCACTACCAGGTCGAGGGCGGGCTGACGGCGCTGCCGCCGGACCCGCTGCCGGAGATCTTCTTCGGCGGGTCGTCGGCGGCGGCCGGACCGGTGGCGGCCCGGAACGTCGATGTCTATCTGACCTGGGGCGAGCCGCCGGAGCAGGTCCGGCGGAAGATCGACTGGATCCGGGGGCTGGCGGAGCGGGAGGGGCGGACGGTCCGGTTCGGGATCCGGCTGCACACCATCTCCCGGGACGCGTCGAAGGAGGCGTGGGCGACGGCGGACCGGCTGCTGGCCGACCTCGATCCGGAGACGGTGGCCGCCGCCCAGCAGGCGCTGGGCCGGAGCGAGTCGGTGGGGCAGCAGCGGATGCTGGCGCTGCACGGCGGCTCCCGGGACAAGCTGGAGATCGCGCCCAACCTGTGGGCGGGGGTGGGGCTGGTGCGCGGCGGCGCCGGTACCGCGCTGGTCGGCAGCCACGCGGAGGTCGCGGACCGGATCGAGGAGTACCACGCGCTGGGCGTCGAGCACTTCGTGCTCTCCGGCTATCCGCACCTGGAGGAGGCGTACTGGTTCGGGGAGGGGGTCCGCCCCGAGCTGGCCGCGCGCGGGCTGCTGGACGCCGGGCGGCCGCCGCTGGCCGGGGTGCCGGCGGCGAACGGGCGGCCGGCCTCGGCACCCGGCGGGGCGCCGCTGCTGGTGGCCGGCGGACGCTGAGCGGGGGCCGCGGACGGGGTGGGGCCGGGCGGGAAGATTCCGGCCCCACCCCGAGTTAGTAGAAACATGAACTACATCGGGGTGCGCGAGGTCGAGGTCGCGGTGGTCGGCGCCGGCCAGGCCGGGCTGGCCGCCGCCTTCCATCTGCGGCGCACCGGCTACCGCCCGGACGCGGACTTCGTCGTCCTGGACCACTCCCCCGCGCCCGGCGGCGCCTGGCAGTTCCGGTGGCCGACCCTGACCTACGAGCGGGTCCACGGGATGCACGCCCTGCCGGGCATGGCGCTGACCGGCGCCGATCCGGCGCGCCCGTCGGCCGAGGTGATCGGCGGGTACTTCGCGGCGTACGAGCGGCGGTTCGGCCTGCGGGTGCACCGGCCGGTGGACGTGACCGCGGTCCGGGACGCCGGCGGCGGACGGCTGGCGGTGGAGACCTCGCGGGGCACGTACGCGGCGCGGGCGGTGATCAACGCGACCGGGACCTGGGACCGGCCCTTCCTGCCGCGCTTCCCTGGGCAGGAGGGCTTCCGCGGGCGGCAGTTGCACAGTGCCCGGTACCGCGGCCCGGAGGAGTTCCGCGGCGCCCGGGTGGTGGTGGTCGGGGGCGGGACGTCGGCGGTGCAGCAGCTGCTGGAGATCGCGCCGGTCGCGGCGGCGACGACCTGGGTGACCCGGCGGCCGCCGGCCTTCCGCACGGGGCCGTTCGGCGCGCAGGAGGGGCGGGCCGCCGTCGCACGGGTGGCGGAGCGGGTCCGGCAGGGCCTGCCGCCGCGCAGTGTGGTGAGCGTGACCGGGCTGACGATGACCGAGGAGGTCCGGCGGGCCCGGGAGAGCGGTGTGCTGACCCGGCTGCCGCTGTTCGACCGGATCACCCCGGACGGGGTGGCCTGGGACGACGGGCGGGCGGTGACGGCCGACGTACTGCTGTACGCGACCGGCTTCCGGGCCGCGCTCGGCCACCTCGCACCGCTGCGGCTGCGCGAGCCGGGCGGCGGCATCCGGATGGCCGGGACCCGCGCGGTCCGCGACCCCCGGGTGCACCTCGTCGGCTACGGGCCGTCCGCCAGCACCATCGGCGCCGACCGGGCCGGGCGGGCCGCGGTCCGGGAGATCCGGCAGCTGCTGGCCGGGACGCCGGCGGACCCGGCGGACGGGCGCGCGGCGGTGCCCGCCCCGTAGGCCGCGGCGACCGGCAGCGGGCGCTTGTCGGACAAGGGCGGGGGACGGTGGGCGCACGGCACCGGCGCCCCGGGCGGCGCGCCGCTCAGCGCGCCTGCCAGACCGGGAGGGCGGGGGCGCCGGGCGGCAGCATGTGCTTGGCGGCGAGCAGCGGGGTCCGGTCCAGCCGGACGACCTGGGTGACCAGCACCCCGGGGGTCTCGGCGGGGCGGCCCAGCTGGGCGCCGCGCTGCCGGCCGAGGGTGGTGGCCACGATGGTGCTGCTGCCGGTGAGCGGCAGTCCGCGCCCGGCGTCCAGCAGCAGGCGGAGCATGGACGCGGTCCGGGCGGCGGGCCCGTCGAGCGCCTCGGCGGCCTCCGGCAGCAGCTCCACCAGCGTCTCGTCGGCGGCCCACTCCTGGGTGAGGCAGGCCGGGAGGCCGCCGATCTCTATCACGCTCTCCCAGAAGCGGACCTCGCCGCCGGCCGGCAGGACCAGGTGCTGGGTGGAGAAGTCGGTGGGCTCCTCGCGGGTCCGGGCCACCGGCACGGTCACCACCTGCCGGCCCTCGCCGAGCAGCAGCTCCACCGGTTTGAGGAACTCGAAGCCGCGCGGCGGCGGATGGTGGCTGACCGTCCGCCCCACCCCGCGCCGGACGGTGATCACGCCGTCCTCCTGGAGCAGGATCAGCGCCTCGCGCAGGGCGGGGCGGCTGACGCCCAGTTCGGCGGCGAGCCGGGGCTCGGTGGGGAGGGTGGAGCCGGGCGGGTAGGTGCCGGCGCGGATGGCCTCCACCATCCGCTCGTACAGCGCGACGACGGGCCGCCGCTGCGGCCGGCCGGGCGGCGTCGCCCGGACCTGTTGTCTGCCAGCCATCTCCGTCTCCGGGGGGTGCGGTCCGACCGCGTGCGCGGGCGCCCGTGGCGGGCGCGTACGGCCAGTTTCCCATCACCCAGGGCCCGGTGGCGGGCTGCCCCCGCATCCGGCGCGCGGCGCGGGCCCGCCCGGCCGGACCGGGGAGCGGGCCGGCCGGCCGCGCCTTGTCCGACAGCGACCCGCCGGCCCGGTCGGCCAGCCGCAGGGGAACAGGCGAACGCCGGAGCGACCGTTCGCCGGAAAGCGTGATCGATCCCGGAACCGCTTCCCCGCGCACCCCGCGACGGGTGATGCTTACGGGGCGCAAGCGACGGGCTGCAGACCGTTACGGCGCCTCCGGTCGACATCCTTTGCTGGGCCGGAGAGTTGGTCCCACACGCAATTCACCAGGAGACAGAGCCAGATGAACATCCTCACCAGCCTGCTTGCCGGCATCGTCCACCTCGTGGGCTGGCTCGTCTGACGCACGCACGGCACCACGGGCGCCGCTCCTCCTCGTCCCAGGAGGAGCGGCGCCTTCCGTACGTGTCGGCGGCCGACGCCCGCGCCCCGTACGGCCGTTGCGGCTACTTCTCCAGCGGGCGGCGGGCGGTCTCCGGGAGCCTGAGGTAGACGACGAGGGAGATCAGGCAGAGCACCGCGACGTACCACGGGAAGAGGTCCGCGTGCCCGGCCTGCTTGAACCACGTGCCGACGTACGGGGCGGTACCGCCGAAGAGGGCGACGGTCAGGGAGTACGGGAAGCCGATCCCGGCGGCGCGGACCCGGGCCGGGAAGATCTCCGCGTTCACCGCGGCGGCGACCGAGGTGTAGCCGGTGAGCAGCACCATGCCGGCGCACTGCACCAGCAGCAGCGAGACGAACGCGTCGGTGACCAGGTGGAGCAGCGGGACGGCCAGTACGGCGAAGCCCAGCGCGAAGGTGATCAGCAGCGGTTTGCGACCGACGCGGTCGGAGAGCAGGCCGCCCAGCGGCTGGAGCAGGGCGAAGAAGGCCAGCGACAGGGTGCCGGCGGTGAGCGCGTCGCCCTTGTCGAACCCGGCGTTGACCTGGGCGTACGTGGGGAGGTAGGTGGTCCAGGTGTAGTAGGCGAGGGTGCCGCCCGCGGTGATGCCGCAGATCAGCAGCGACTGCCGGGGGTGGCGGCGCAGCGCCTCGAACAGGCCGGGGCGGGCGGCCGGCCCCTCCTCGCCGGCGGCCTCGGGCAGCGTCTCCCGGGCACCGCTGCGGATCCACAGGCCCAGCAGGCTCAGCGCCGCACCGACGAGGAACGCCACCCGCCAGCCCCACTGCCCCATCTGCCGCTCGGTGAGCAGCGCGGCGAGCAGCGCCCCGGTACCGGAGGCCAGCAGCTGGCCGAGGGTGGTGGAGACGTACTGGAAGCTGGAGAACAGGCCGCGGCGGCCCTCTCCGGCGGACTCCACCAGGAAGGTGGTGGACGCGGCGAACTCGCCGCCCACCGAAAGCCCTTGCACCAGGCGGGCCAGGACCAGCACGAGCGGGGCGAGGACGCCGGTGGCCGCGTAGGTGGGGGTGAGCGCCACCAGCAGACTGCCGCCGCCCATCAGCAGGATGGTCAGGGTCAGCGCGGCGCGCCGGCCGCGCCGGTCGGCGACCGCGCCCATCAGCAGCCCGCCGACCGGGCGCATGAAGAAGCCGACCGCGAAGACCGCGAACGTGGAGAGCAGCGGCACCAGGGAGTTGCCGGCGCCCTTGGGGAAGACCTGGTCGGCGAAGTAGACCGCCAGGAAGGAATAGGCGTACCAGTCGTACCACTCGACGGCGTTGCCGACGGAGGCGGCGGCCAGCTGCCGCAGCTGGGACGGCGGACGGTCACCACCGGGTGTCCGGTCCTCGGTTATGGGCTGTGCGCTCGACATGGTCTGGAAGCTCCCGGTCCTTCTCCTCGGCCTGCCGCTGGGGCAGGATGGCCCGACAAGTGATCATGTACCGGTGAGGCGGGCGGCACCAGGGGTCGGCACGGCCGGATCGCCGCCGTAAAGCCGCCGCAAGGCGGGCGCAACACGGCGGCAACACGGTGGCAACACCCCTGGGGAGCCGGCCCGGAGAGAGCGAGGAGAGGGGACCGTGCGGGTAGCACTGTTCGTCACCTGCATCAATGACACGCTCCGGCCCCGGACCGGGCAGGCGGTGGTGACCCTGCTGGAGCGGCTCGGCGTCGAGGTCGCCTTCCCGCAGGAGCAGAGCTGCTGCGGCCAGCCGCAGTACAACACCGGCTACCGGCACGCCGCCGAGCCCCTGGTGCGCCGCTTCGACCGGGCGTTCCGGGATTACGACTACGTGGTGACGCCGTCCGGTTCGTGTGCCGCGATGGTGCGCGACAACTTCCCGCGGATCGGGGCGCGGGCGCGCGCCGAGGGGCGCGGCACGGAGCTGGCGCAGGCCGCGGAGCGGGCCGTGCCCAAGACCTACGAGCTGACGGAGTTCCTGGTGGACGTGTTGCGGGTGACGGATGTCGGCGCGTACTACCCGCACACCGTCACGTACCACCCGACCTGCCACGGGCTGCGGATGCTGGGGCTGGGCGACCGGCCGCGGCGGCTGCTGGAGCACGTCCGGGGGCTGACCCTGCGGGAGCTGCCGGGGGCCGAGGAGTGCTGCGGCTTCGGCGGGACGTTCGCGGTGAAGAACCCGGCGGTGTCGGCCGCGATGGGCGCCGACAAGGTGCGCGCGGTGACCGGGACGGGCGCCGAGGCGGTGTGCACGGTGGACAACTCCTGTCTGCTGCACATCGGCGGGATGCTGGTCCGGCAGGGCTCGCGGGTCCGGCCGGTGCACCTCGCGGAGATCCTGGCCGCCACGGAGGCGGACGCGGCGGCGGGGGGCCTGAGTACGGGCGCCGGGGCGGAAGGGGGCGGGCGATGAGCCGCAGTTTCCTCGGGATGCCGGCGTTCCCCCGGGCCTCGGCCGCCACCACCCGCGACACCCGGCTGCGCGCCAACCTCACGCACGCCACCCACACCATCCGCGACAAGCGGGCCGCGGCGGTGGCCGAGCTCGACGACTGGGCGCAGCTGCGGGCCGCCGGCGCCGCGATCAAGGACCGGACGCTGCGCCACCTCGACCACTACCTGGAGCGGCTGGAGGAGTCGGTGACCGCGGCGGGCGGCCGGGTGCACTGGGCGGCGGACGCCGCGGAGGCCAACCGCATCGTGACCCGCCTGGTCCGCGAGACCGGCGAGCGCGAGGTCGTCAAGGTCAAGTCGATGGCGACGCAGGAGACCGGGCTGAACGAGGCGCTCGCGCAGGCCGGGATCCGGGCGTACGAGACGGACCTGGCGGAGCTGATCGTGCAGCTCGGCGACGATCTGCCGTCGCACATCCTGGTGCCGGCGATCCACCGCAACCGGGCCGAGATCCGCGACATCTTCCGCCGGGAGATGGGGAAGTGGGGCCGTCCGGCGCCCGAGGGGCTCTCCGACTCCCCCGCCGAACTCGCCGAGGCGGCCCGGCGCCACCTGCGGGAGAAGTTCCTGACCGCGAAGGTGGGGATCTCGGGCGCCAACTTCATGGTCGCCGACACCGGCACGCTGGTGGTCGTGGAGTCCGAGGGCAACGGCCGGATGTGCCTGACCCTGCCGGAGACCCTGATCTCCGTGGTCGGCATCGAGAAGATCGTGCCGAGCTGGCAGGACCTGGAGGTCTTCCTCCAGCTGCTGCCGCGCTCCTCCACCGCCGAGCGGATGAACCCGTACACCACCACCTGGACCGGGACGACGGACGGCGACGGGCCGCGGACCTTCCACCTGGTGCTGCTGGACAACGGGCGCACCGACACCCTGGCGGACACCGTGGGCCGGCAGGCGCTGCGCTGCATCCGCTGCTCGGCGTGCCTGAACGTCTGCCCCGTCTACGAGCGGGCCGGCGGGCACGCGTACGGATCGCCCTACCCCGGGCCGATCGGCGCCATCCTCACCCCGCAACTCCGCGGCTTGGCAGGCCCGTTGGAGGAGTCGCTGCCGTACGCCTCGTCGCTGTGCGGGGCGTGCTACGAGGTGTGCCCGGTGGCCATCGACATCCCCGAGGTGCTGGTGCACCTGCGGGAGCGGGTGGTGCAGGGCGGCCCGGTCACCCGGGGCGGGGCCCGGGTGGTGCTGAAACCGGCGAAGGGGCATGCCGCGGAGCGGGCCGCGATGCGCGCCGCGGCCTGGGCGTTCGACCACCCCGGCGCGCTGCGCGGCGGGATGCGGCTGGCGGCGCGGACCCGGCGGCTGCACCCGCGGCGGCTGCCGGGGCCGGGGCGCGCCTGGTCCGACACCCGCGCGCTGCCGGCGGTGCCCGCCGAGTCGTTCCGCGACTGGTGGCGGCGCACCCGGGACGGATCCGGGTCGGGGAACGGAAGCACGGGAGGCGTTACGTGAGCAGCAGGGACGTGGTGTTGGCGCGGGTGCGCCGGGCGCTGGCCGATGTGCCGCGCGGCGAGGGGCCCTACGATCCGCCGGTCCCCCGGGACTACCAGCGGGTGCACGGCTCCCGGACGCCGGAGGAGACCCTGGAGCTGCTGGCGGAGAACCTCGCGGACTACCGCGCGGTGGTGCACCGCTGCGGGCCCGGGGAGCTGCCGGCGCTGATCGGCCGGCTGCTGGCGGCGCGCGGGGCGCGGACGGTGGTGGTGCCGCCCGGGCTGGATCCGCGCTGGCTGTCGGCCGCCGGGGCCGCCGCGGTACCGGACCGGGCCGAGGGCACCGCACGTGAACTGGACGCGGTGGACAGCGTGGTGACGGGGTGTGCGCTGGCGATCGCGGAGACCGGGACGCTGGTGCTGGACGGCGGCCCGGATCAGGGGCGGCGCCGGATCACGCTCGTCCCCGACCACCACATCTGCGTGGTGCGGGTGCCCGCGCAGGTCGTCGGGTCGGTCCCCGAGGCGCTCCCCCGGCTCGCCCCGGAGCGCCCGCTGACCTGGATCTCCGGCCCGTCCGCCACCAGCGACATCGAACTGGACCGGGTGGAGGGGGTGCACGGGCCGCGGACGCTGGAGGTGGTGCTGCTGGCGGAGGACGGCGCGGGGTGAGCCGCGGAGGGTGACCCCGGCGGTGGTAGGCATCCGGTGGGTACCACCCGCAGGTGTCTGGGTGCCCCTCGCGCGGCTCGGCAGACTCCTGGTCATCAGCCACCGAGCAGATGACCGAGAGGCAGGCAGCACCCATGAGCACCGATCCCCACTCCGTTTCCTGGCAGGCCGGTTGGGCCGCCGCCGTGCAGCGGCCCAGCGCGGGCTTCCACAAGAACTGGGCCGAGGAGGGCTTCGACGGCCAGACCGTGCGGCAGCGCGTCCGGGTCACCGGGGCGGGCACCCTGGCGCGGATCAAGCTGTCGAACCGCTACGGCACCGCGCCGCTGGAGGTGTCGGGCGCGAGCCTGGCGCGAGCCGGCCAGGGCGCGGCGGTGGCCGCCGGTTCGGTGCGCCGGCTGGCCTTCGGCGGGGCGGAGTCGGTGCGGATCCCGGCGGGCGGTGAGGTCTACAGCGACGCCACGGAGCTGACCGCGGCCGCGTCCGACACGCTGACCGTGTCGCTGTACTTCGCCCGGCCGACCGGCCCGGCGACGTTCCACGCCCAGGCGTGGGCCACCGCGTACCGGGCGGCCGGCGAGCAGCTGGGCGAGGCCGATCCGGCGGTGTTCGGGGAGACCACGGTGTCGTGGTACTACCTCGCCGCGGTGGAACTGGCGGACGGCGGGCCGGTGGCGCGGGACACCGTGGTGCTCTTCGGCGACTCGATCATCGACGGCTTCGGCTCGACCGTCGACGCCGACCGGCGCCCCTCGGACGCGCTGGCCGACCACCTGGCCGCCGCGGGCCGTCCGCTGCGGGTCCTGAACGCCGGGATCGGCGGCAATCTGCTGCTGAGCGACTCGCCGTGGTTCGGCGAGCGGGCCGGGGCGCGGTTCCGGCGGGACGTGCTGGACGTGCCCGGCGTGCGGTCGGTGGTGGTGCTGGTGGGGCTGAACGACATCGGGTTCAGCGAGGTGGACCTGCCCACCTACAAGCCCGCCCCGGACCGCACGACCGAGGAACTCCTCGCGGGCTACCGGGACATGATCGACCGGGCGCACGCGGCCGGGGTGCGGATCATCGGGGGGACGATCCTGCCGTTCAAGGGGTCGGAATACCACACCCCGGCGGCGGAGGCGAAGCGCCGGGCGGTCAACGCGTGGATCCGGACCTCGGGCGCGTTCGACGCGGTGGCCGACTTCGCGGCGGTGATGGCCGACCCGGACGACCCGGACGCGCTGGCGCCCGCGTACGACAGCGGGGACCGCAAGCACCCGGGCGACGACGGGTACCGGGTGATGGCCGGGGCGATCGACCCGGCCGCGCTCTGACACCGCCGGCCCCCACGCAACGAGCAAGGGGGCGACCCGGATGCGCCAGGAACCCGCCACGGCACGGTCCCGGCCCCGGGGGGGGCCGGCTGTGGTGCGCCACTCGCCGGAGCGCTGACGCGGTTCTCGTACGCGCGGCGGTGCTTGCGCCGGGCCGGGAGCACCGGGATGGCCTGGGTGTCAGCCGCCGGTCACACCAGGACGCCGGGGGCGTGGCCGTCGCCGGCCGTCCCGCCGTCCGGTTCGGCGGGGGTGCGCCGGGCGTCGCGGCGGACCAGGGCGGCGTAGCGGCCGCCGGCGGCCAGCAGTTCGCGGTGGGTGCCGCGTTCGGCGATCCGGCCGCCGTCCAGCACCACGATCTGGTCGGCGTCCCGGACGGTGGACAGGCGGTGCGCGATGGTGAGGGTGGTGCGGCCCGCGGAGAGCGCGTCGATGGCCCGCTGGACGGCGTGTTCGGTGCGGGTGTCCAGGGCGCTGGTGGCCTCGTCGAGGACCAGCACCGGCGGGTCGCGCAGGATGGTCCGGGCGATCGCCAGGCGCTGCTTCTCGCCGCCGGAGAAGCGGTAGCCGCGTTCGCCGACGAGGGTGTCGTAGCCGTCGGGCAGGGCCGCGATGTGGTCGTGGATCTGGGCGATCCGGGCGGCGCGCTCGATCTCCTCGTCGGTGGCGTCGGGTTTGGCGAAGCGGAGGTTCTCGGCGACCGAGGCGTGGAAGAGGTAGGTCTCCTGGGAGACCACGCCGACCGCGCGGGCGAGGGTGTCGAAGTCCAGGTCGCGCACGTCGGTGCCGTCGAGGGTGACCCGGCCGCCGGTGGCGTCGTACAGCCGCGGGACGAGGTAGCTCAGGGTGGTCTTGCCGCTGCCGGTGGAGCCGACGACGGCGAGGCTGCTGCCGGCCGGGACGGTCAGGTCGATGCCGTCGAGGGTGGGGGCGGCGTCGGGGTCGTAGCCGAACGAGACGTTCTCGAAGCGGATCTCGCCGCGCGGGGCGGGCAGCCGGACCGGTTCGGCGGGCTCGGTGAGGCCGACCGGCAGGTCGAGGTACTCGAAGATGCGCTGGAAGAGCGCCAGGGAGGTCTGCATCTGGACGCCGGTGGTCAGCAGGGAGACGGTGGGGCGGAGCAGGCCCTGCTGGAGGGTGACGAAGGCGACGAGGGTGCCGAGGGAGAAGACCGGGCCGCCGAGCTGGAGGACCAGGCCGGCCGCCCAGTAGACCAGTGCGGGCATGGCGGCCATGACGATGCCGATGGTGGCCATCCGCCAGCGGCCGGCCATGTTGGCGCGCACCTCCAGGTCGACCAGCTGCTCGGACTCCGCGGCGAAGCGCTTGGTCAGCGAGTCGGCGCGGCCCATGGTGCGGCCGAGCAGGACGCCGCTGACCGAGAGGGACTCGGTGACCATCGCGGACATCGCGGCCATCTGCTTCTGGCGCTTGGTGGTGATCTTCTTGCGTTCGTTGCCGACCCGGCGGCTGATCCACACGAAGAGCGGGAGCAGCAGCAGCGAGACCGCGGTCAGCCGCCAGTCGAGGGCGATCATGGCGACGACGGTGGCGGTGACCGAGGTGAGGTTGGAGACCAGGGAGGTGGCGGTGGAGGTGACGGTCGCCTGCATGCCGCCGATGTCGTTGGCGATCCGGGACTGGACCTCGCCGGTGCGGGTGCGGGTGAAGAACGCCAGCGGCATCCGCTGGAGCTTGGCGTAGACGGCGGTGCGCAGGTCGTGCATCACGCGCTGGCCGACGGTGGTGGAGATCAGGGTCTGGAGCACGCCGAAGACGCTGGTGGTGACGGCGGTGGCGATCATGCCGAGGGCGAGCAGGGTCAGCAGCCCGGTCCGGCGGCCGGGGATGGCGTCGTCCAGGATCGCGCGGAGCAGGAACGGGGAGGCCACCGAGACCAGCGAGGAGGCGGCGACGAGCAGGCCGACCAGGGCCAGCCGGCCGCGGTAGGGGCGGAACAGCGCGAGGATCCGCCGGAGCTGGACCGGGGCGTCGGGGTCCTTGGGGGGCGGGGTCCAGTTCGGTTCTTCGGGACGCATGGGCTCCTTCGGGGGAGGCGGTCGGGCCGCGGGCGCGCGGGGCGCGGCGGCCGGGCGGGCGCCCGGCCCGGACGGCCGGGCCGGCGGCGAAAACTTTTCCGAGCCTAGCCCATAGTTACCTAGACTCACAATGAATCTTGTCCTGTATCGTGAGGGCATGCCCTCCCCCGTCCCGCCGGCCGGTGCCCCGGACGCCAACGTCGCCGAGCAGCTGGTGCGGCTGACCCGCCGGATGCAGCGCGCCCAGAAGCGCCACATGGCCCACCTCGACATCGCCTTCACCCCGGCCCAGTCCCGGCTGCTCCGGATCGTCGGCCACTGCCGCAGTACGCCGCCGCGGATGGCCGACCTGGCCGAGCGGCTGGAGGTGGTGCCCCGGGCGGTGACGACCCTGGTGGACGCCCTGGAGGCGAACGGCACGGTCCGCCGGGTGCCCGACCCCGCCAACCGCCGGGTGGTGCGGATCGAGCTGACCGACACCGGCCGGTCGTCGCTGCGCGCGCTGCGCGGCGCGCGCCGGGCCGCCGCGGAGGAGATCCTGGCACCACTGACCGCCGATCAGCGCGCGCAGCTCGGCGGCCTGCTGTCCACCCTGGTCGACGGGCCGGGGGAAGCGCACTGACCTGACGCGCCGGCCGGCCGGGCCTGTCGCGCCGTCAACCGGAGGTGACCGTGCCCCTGCTGGAGCCCACACCCGAGGCCCTGCGGCCCCGCGCCACCGCCCCCGCGCCGGACCGGGTGCCCGCGCACCTGGCGGCCGGCACCCCCGAGCCGCTGCGCGGCGACCTGCTCGCCCTGCTCGGCCCGGACAAGGTCCTGCACACCGTCTCCGACCTGGTCCGCTACGCCTCCGACGCCAGCCCGTACCGCTTCCTGCCGCAGGTCGTGGTGGTCGCCGAGAGCGTCGACGACATCACCGCGGTGTTCCGCTACGCCCGCGCGCACGGCCGCCACGTCGTCTTCCGGGCCGCCGGGACCTCCCTCAACGGCCAGGCGCAGGGCGAGGACATCCTCGTCGACGTCCGCCGGCACTGGTCCGGTGTCGAGGTGCTGGACGGCGGTGCCCGGGCCCGCATCCGGCCCGGCACCACCGTGCTGCGGGCCAACGCCGCGCTGGCCCGGCACGGCCGGGTGCTCGGCCCCGACCCGGCCAGCGCGGTGGCCTGCACTCTCGGCGGGGTGGTCGCCAACAACGCGTCCGGGATGACCGCCGGCACCACCCGCAACTCCTACCGGACCCTGGCCTCGCTCACCGCCGTCCTGCCGTCCGGCACCGTCGTGGACACCGCGCACCCGGACGCCGACGCCCGGCTCGCCCGCGCCGAACCGGCGCTCTGCACCGGCCTGCTGGCCCTCAAGGCGGAGATCGAGGCCGACCCGGAGCTGGTCGCCCGGATCCGCGCCAAGTACACGCTCAAGAACACCAACGGCTACCGCCTGGACGCCTTCCTCGACGGGCGGACACCGGTCGGGATCCTGCGCGGGCTGCTGGTCGGCTCCCAGGGCACCCTCGGCTTCCTCGCCGAGACGGTCTTCGACACCCTGCCGCTGGACCGGCGGACCTCCACCGCGCTGCTGTTCTTCCCCACCCTGGCCGCCGCGGCCGCCGCCGTCCCCCGCTTCACCGCGGCCGGCGCGCGGGCGGTGGAGCTGATGGACGGCAACACCCTGCGCGCCTCGGTGCGGGTGCCCGGGGTGCCCGCCGACTGGGCCGGACTGCCGAAGGACACCGCGGCCCTGCTGGTGGAGTTCCGGGCCCCCGACGAGGCGGCACTGGACGCCTGCGAGGAGGCCGCGGCGGCGGTGCTGGCGGAGCTCCCGCTGACCGCCCCGGTGCCGTCGGTCCGCAACGCCTTCACCCGGGACCCGGCCGTGACCGCCGGCTACTGGCGGGCCCGCAAGGCGTTCGTCACCGCGGTCGGCGGCTCCCGTCCCCCGGGCACCACCCTGATCACCGAGGACTTCGCGGTCCCGCCGGCCCGCCTCGCCGACGCCTGCACCGCGCTGCTGGAGCTCCAGCGGCGGCACGGTTTCGACGCCGCGGTGGCCGGCCACGCCGCGCACGGCAACCTCCACTTCCTGCTCGCCTTCGACGCCGCCGACCCGGACGACGTGGCCCGCTACGCCGCGTTCATGGACGACTTCTGCCGGCTGACCGTCGAGCGCTTCGACGGCTCGCTGAAGGCCGAGCACGCCACCGGCCGGAACATCGCGCCGTTCCTGGAGCTGGAATGGGGCCGCCGGGCCACCGCGCTGATGTGGCGGATCAAGGAGACCCTGGACCCGCAGGGGATCCTGGCCCCGCGGGTCGTCCTCGACGACGATCCCCGCGCGCACCTGCGCGGGCTGAAGACGATCCCCCGGGTCGAGGCGGTCGCCGACCCGTGCATCGAGTGCGGCTTCTGCGAACCGACCTGCCCCAGCGGGGACCTGACCACCACGCCCCGCCAGCGGATCGTGCTGCGCCGCGAACTGCACCGCCAGCCGTCCCGCTCCCCGGTCGCCGACGCTCTGCTCGGCGCCTACGGCTACGCCGCCGTGGACACCTGCGCGGGCGACTCCACCTGCAAGCTCGCCTGCCCGGTGGGGATCGACACCGGCGCCCTGATGAAGGACTTCCGGCACCGGCGGCACTCCCCGCGCGAGGAGCGGATCGCCGCGCGCGCCGCCCGGCACTTCACCGTGGTGGAGCGCGCGGCCCGGCTGGCGGTGGCCGCCGCGGAGCGCCTCGACGACCGCCTGCTGACCCGGCTGACCGGCGCCGCCCGCGCCGCCGTCCGCCCCGACCTCGTGCCCCGCTGGCTGCCCGGGCTCCCCGGCCCCGCGGCCCGCCGGCTGCCCGCGACGCCCCGGACCGGCGCGACCGCCGTGTACTACCCGGCCTGCGTCAACCGCGTCTTCGGCGAACCGGCCGGGCACCGCGGCCCGTCCCTCCCCGAGGCGGTGGTGGCACTCGGCCGGCGGGCCGGCCGCCCGGTGTGGCTGCCGCCGGACGCCACCGGCACCTGCTGCGCCACCATCTGGCACTCCAAGGGCTACGAGCGGGGCAACCGCCTGATGGCCCACCGCATCGTCGAGGCGGCCTGGGGCTGGACCGCGGGCGGCCGGCTGCCGCTGGTCGTGGACGCCTCCTCGTGCGCCCTGGGGCTGTCCCGCGAGGTGGTGCCGTACCTCACCCCGTTCCACCGCGAGCTGCACGCCGCCCTGACCGTCGTGGACTCCGTCGTCTGGGCGGCGGACCTCCTGCCCCACCTGGAGGTCCGCCGCACCCTGGGCTCCGCCGTCCTGCATCCGACGTGCGCCACGCAGCACCTGGCGGACGAGGCGGAGCTGCGGCGGGTGGCCGGGGCGTGCGCCCGCGAGGTGGTCGTCCCGGACGACGCCGGCTGCTGCGGCTTCGCCGGGGACCGCGGTCTGCTGCACCCCGAACTCACCGAGGCGGCCACCGCCAAGGAGGCCGCCGAGGTCACCGCCCGCCCCTTCGACGCCCACCTCTCCGCCAACCGCATGTGCGAGATCGCCCTGGACCACGCCACGCGGGGCCGGGGCTACGTCTCGGCCCTGCTGGCGCTGGAGTGGGCGACCCGCCCGGAGCCCGGCGGCCCGTCCGGCCCGTCCGGCGGGTGAGGACGCGCGGGCGTCAGCGCGGGAGGTGCAGCGCGACCGCGCCGTGCGCGGGCACCGTGATCCGCGCCGAACCGTCCGCGCCGACCACCACCTCGTGCCCGCCGCACGCCGCCGGGTCCGCCGCGACCACATCGCAGTACGTCCCGCCCGGCAGCGGCGTCGTGAACGTCCGGCTCACCGGCCCGTCCCCGGCGTTGAGCGCCACGAACCCCGCGGACCCGCGCCCGAAGGCGATCGCCGAACCCCCGTCGTCCCACCAGTTGTTCAGCTCGGCCGCCCCCACCGCGTTGCGGAACCCCACCATCCCGGTGATCTCCCGCTTGGCGTGCTCCCCGGTCCAGCCGGAGCTGCCGGACGGCGGCGGACCGGCGTCCTTGTCGGTCCACGCGTAACCGGAGTAGACGTTCGGCGACCCGTACGGCGAGGCCAGCATGAAGACGTTGGCGAGGGTGTAGGCCGCGCCGTCCTTGTAGGTCAGCGTCGAGCCGTTGCGCTCGGTGTCCCAGTTGTCGACGAACGTCCGGGCCTTGTCGCCGGGCAGTTTGCCGTCCGCGACGGCCTTGAGCCGGGCGAGGTCGCCGCTGCCGAACGCGCTCTTGAGCTGGGTGCCGTAGCGGAACTCGTCCACGTCACCCATGCCGGTGTACTCCTCCGGACGCACCGCCTCGCCGTCGCCGTGGATGACTTCCTGGACCCAGTAGCCGGGGTCCTTCATCTTGCCCTTGATCGCGGCGAGATCGGCCGCGGCGATGTGCTTGGCCGCGTCGATCCGGAAGCCGTCCGCGCCCAGCGACCGCAGGTCGTCGAGGTAGCGGGCGAGGGTGGTGCGGACGTAGTCGCTGCCGGTGTCGAGGTCGGCGAGGCCGACCAGTTCGCAGTTCTGCACCTCGTCGCGGTCGGTGTAGTCGGAGATCTGCCGGCGGCAGCCGTGGAAGTCCCAGTCCTGGTAGTAACCGGGGTAGGTGTACTTGGTGTAGCGGGTGCCGCCGGTGCCGGTGCCGGACCCGGCCGCCATGTGGTTGACGACCGCGTCGGCGATCACCTTGACGCCGGCCGCGTGGCAGGCGCGGGCCATCGCGGCGAACGCCGCCCGGTCGCCCAGCCGCCCGGCGATCCTGTAGCTGACCGGCTGGTACGACGTCCACCACTGGTCGCCCTGGATGTGCTCGGAGGCGGGTGAGACCTCCACGTAGCCGTAGCCGGCCGGGCCCAGCTGGTCGGTGCAGGCCCGGGCGACATCGGCGTAGGTCCGCTCGAAGAGGGTGGCGGTGACGGTCCGTTCGCCGGGCGGGGCGGCCTGCGCGGGCCAGGGGGCGAACGCGGCCAGGCCGGCCGCGGCCAGGATCCCGGTCAGCGTCCGGCCCGGCACGCGGGGACGGCGCCGCGCCGAACGGCTGCTTCGTCGCTGCATTGTTGCGGCTCCTTCGTCATGGGGCGCGAGGACCGCGCCCACGGGAGCAGCCACGCGCCAGGCCGCCATGGGGGGGTTCCGCACCGGAGCCTGCCGTTTCGTGCGTGAACACGTCAAGACTTTCCGCAAGGGTTTTCAGGCTCTTGCGAAAGCGGCTGCCGGGAGCGCGCCGCGCCGCGGTCCGATGCGCACCGCGGTGTACGAAGAGTCCACGTACGCGCACCGGGAGTCCAACGGGCCCTCTTGTGCCCCGGGCCACCCAACCGTCAGGGTCCTCACCGAGGTTCACGACTGTCCCGCGTACGATCCGCTCCCTTGGAGGACCGATGCACGAGGCACTTCCGCAGAACCAGGGAACCGACGAAACCGGCCCGAGCCGCCGGTCGGTCCTGTGGACCGCCGGCGCGGCGGGCGCCGGGCTGGGGCTCACCGGGCTCGGCACGGGCCGGGCCGCCGCGGCCGGACCCGGCTCCAAGGACGCCGCCGGCACCGCCGGCGCGGCTCCCGAGCGCAAGGGCAAGACCATGATCGGGGTACCGTTCGAGCCGCGCGGCACCGTCCGCATCGGCATGATCGGCCTCGGCAACCGCGGCAGCGGCATGATCGACCTGTTCCTGGCGATGCCGCAGGTGCGGGTGGTGGCGCTGTGCGACCCGGTCAAGGAGAAGGCCGCCCGGGCCGCGGCGAAGGTCACCAAGGCCGGGCAGCCCGCGCCCGCCGTCTACACCAACGGCGACCACGACTTCGAAAACCTCTGCAAGCGCACCGACATCGACTTCGTCTACGCGGCGACGCCCTGGGACTGGCACTTCGAGATGGCCAGGACGGCCATGCTCAACGGCAAGCACGTCGGCACCGAGTGTCCGCTGGCGCTGCGCCTGGAGCAGCTGTGGGAGCTGGTCGACCTCTCGGAACGGACCCGCAGACACTGCCTCCAGCTGGAGAACTGCTGCTACGGCAGGAACGAGATGCGGGTGCTGCGGATGGCGCACGCCGGCCTCTTCGGCGAACTGCTGCACGGCGCCGGGGCGTACATCCACGACCTGCGGGGCCTGATGTTCGACCCGGAGTACTACGAGGGGCCCTGGCGGCGGCTGTGGCACACCCGGCTGCGCGGCGACCTCTACCCCAACCACGGCTTCGGGCCGGTCGCCAACTACATGGACCTCAACCGCGGCGACCGGGCGGTGCGGATCGCCAGCTTCGGCACGCCGGCGCTGGGCCTGGCCGCGTACCGCAAGGAGCACATGCCGGCGGGCGACCCCAGCTGGAAGGAGTCCTACATCGAGAGCGACCGGACGATCAGCCTGGTGCAGACCGCCAAGGGCCGGGTGATCCGCCTGGAGCACGACGTCTCCACCCCGCACCCGTACAGCCGGATCAACAGCCTCGGCGGTACCAAGGGCCTCTTCGAGGACTACCCGGAGCGGATCTACCTGGAGCCGGACCGGCACGACGACGAGTGGGGCGACTTCGGCGCGTACGCGGAGTGGGACCACTGGCTGTGGAAGGAGCACGCCAACCCGCCCGGCGGCCACGGCGGGATGGACTACATGCTGGTCTACCGGCTGACCCAGTGCCTGCGGCTGGGCCTGGTGCCGGACTTCGACGTCTACGACGCCGCGACCTGGTCCGCGCCGGTGGCGCTGAGCGACCGCTCGATCAAGGCCAAGGGCGCACCGCAGGAGTTCCCGGACTTCACCCGGGGGCAGTGGCGGAAGGCGCGGTCCGGGATGGACTCGGAGAAGCCGCGGGAGTAGCGGGGGCGCGGCCCGTCCGCGCGCTCCCCGGGCCCCGGTGGCCGGCCGTCCGCCACCGGGGCCCGGGGGCCCTCACACCGTGCCGGGCGTCCTCGTGCCCGGGCGTCCGGCGCCCCGGGTGCCGCCGTCACCCGGGGCTCACTTCTCGCCGGGCGCGACACGGGTGCCGCCGGACTCCTCCTCGCGGCCGGCGGGGGCGGTCTCCGGCTGCGCAGCGGGCGGGGTCTCCGGCTGCGGGGCGGGGGCGGATGGGACCTCGCCGGCCAGCACCTTCTTCGCCGTCACGCGGTCCAGCGCCCCCTCCCAGCGGGACACCGCGAAGACCGCGACGCAGTTGCCGAGCAGGTTGGTGGCCACCCGCATGGAGTCCATGATGCGGTCGACGCCGAGCAGCAGCGCCACCGCGGCGGCCGGGATGACCCCCAGGGCGGAGGCGGTCGCGGACAGCGCCAGGAACGCCGAACCGGGCACGCCCGCCATGCCCTTGCTGGTCAGCATCAGCACCAGCACGACGGTGATCTGCTGGCCGGGCGAGAGGTGCACGCCGACCGCCTGGGCGATGAAGAGCGTGCCGATGGACAGGTAGATGGAGGCGCCGTCGAGGTTGAAGGAGTAGCCGGTGGGCAGCACCAGGCCCACCGCGTCGTCCCGGCAGCCGGCGGCCCGCAGCTTCTGCATCATCCGCGGCATCACCGTCTCGCTGGAGCCGGTGCCCAGCGCCAGCAGCAGCTCCTCGCGGGTGTAGCGGACGAACTTCCACAGGCTCAGCCCGGTCACCGCCTTCAGGGCCAGCCCCAGCAGCACCAGGAAGGCCAGCGCGACCCCGTAGCAGACCAGGATCAGCTTGCCGTACGTGGCCATCGCGCCCAGCCCGTACTGGCCGACGAGGTGGGCGGTGGCACCGAAGACCGCGAGCGGGGCGAGCTTCATGAGGTAGCCGACGATGGTGAAGACCACGTCCTGGGCCTGCTCGATCAGCGGCAGCAGCTGGGGGACCCGCCGCTGCCCCAGGTGCAGCAGCGCCGCGCCCACCAGGCAGGCCAGGACCAGCACTTGGAGCAGCGCGTTCTCCGCGAAGGCGCCGACCGCGCTGTTCGGCAGCGCCTCCAGGATGAACTGGGCGGCGGACGGCAGCTTGCCGCCCCCCGTCTTCGCGTCCACCGCGCTCTTGTCGAGCGAGGCGGGATCGACGTGCATCCCGGCGCCGGGGGCGAAGACATTGCCCGCCAGCAGGCCGACGACCAGCGCGACGCTGGTCGCGACCTCGAACCAGATCAGCGCCTTGACGCCGATCCGGCCGAACGACTTCAGGTCGCCCGCCTTGGTGATCCCGGCGACGACGACGCAGAAGACCAGCGGGGAGATCACCGCCTTGATGAGGCGGACGAAGCCGTCGCCCAGCGGCTGGAGCGAGGTGCCCGCCTGCGGCCAGAGGCGGCCGACCAGGACACCGAGCAGCAGGGCGAGCAGGACCTGGGCGAACAGGCTGGTGCGCAGCAGACGCCCGGCGCGGCGGACGGGGTTTCCGGTGGCGTGCGGCACGGGCACTCCTCCATGGACGGATTTTGAAATACGGAAGTGGACTTCCGCGGTCCGCCACTATGGCGGGTCGGTGTTTCCGCACGAAAGGGTCCGGCACAACTTCCGCGCAAATCTTGGAGCTTGATCCAAGATCCGGGGTCAGCCCGCCAGGTGCGCCTGGTCCCCCATCACCACGACCGGGTGGCGCGCCGGATCGAGCGCCCGCAGCAGCGCCGCCATCGCGGGCTTCGCCACGCTCACGCAGGCCGACGTCCCGCTGCCGTGGTCGAGGTGCAGCCACACCCCGCCGCCCTTGGCCTGCCCCAGGGGGCGCGTCGGGTCCAGCGGGGAGGTCCCCGGAACCCGGTTGTAGTCGATCGCCACCACGTAGTCGAAGTCGTGGCGGGTGGTGCGCGACCAGTACGAGGGCGGGGTGAAGGCCGCGGAGTGGGTGTACGGGAGCCGGGACCCGGGATCGGGGAGCACACCGCCCGCGTCGGTCAGCGCGAACACCCCGATGGGGCTGCGCTGGTCGCCCTCGTGGTGGTCCGCGGTCCAGCCGCGCCGCCCGTTGTGCGCCGGCCAGCTGCCCTGCGGCCGCCAGCCGTTGGCGCCCTTGTCGTACAGCGTCACCGTGGCGTCCGGGGAGTCCGCCCCGGCACCCCGCACCACGACGGCCTGGCGGGCGTCGGCCGGGACGCGCGACCGCAGTGCGGGGCCGACCCCCGCGAGCTCCCCGGGGCGGGCGCCGGCCGGGCCACCGGGACGCTCCCGGCCCCCGGCGGAGCGCTTGCCGTCCTTGCCGTCCGCACCGCCGGCCCCGCAGCCCGCCAGCACGGCCGCCGCCGTCACCGCCGCCACGGCCACCGCCGCCGTCCGTGCCCTCCGCACACCACCCGCTGTCCGCATACCTCCATGCTGCCACCGCCCGCTGACAGCGCTTCACCCCCCGCCCCGCCCGGCGCGCCCCACCGGCCGCCGACCACGTCCCGTCGCCCCAACGGGCCGCTCCAGGCGGCCCGTTACCGGTCTCCGCCCCCACCCGGCCGGTCCTCACCGCCCGCACGCTCCCCCTCCCTGCCCACCACGGAGAACTCACCGCATCTACCGGCCTTCTGCGGAAAAACCGTTTGAAGCCGGACCGCCCGGCGCGCGAACCTGCCCTGTGCCCCGGTCCGCGACCGGACCTGCCTCCGGCAGCCACGGGCCACTTCGCCCTGCCCTGCCCTGCTCTGGCCTGACCTGACCGGCATCCCCCCGCCCCCACCCCCACTCCCCCACCCGTCGCGACAACACCCCTGGATGTCATGCGTATTCGCGATCTCCCCCATCCCGACCCCGGCGTCCCGGACGTCCGCACGGGCGGCAGATTCCTCGTGTGGCTGTGCCGGCAGCAGCGCGGCGGCCAGGCCAAGGCCCTGGGCTGGGGGCTGCTGCACACCGGCGCGACCGCCGCGTTCCCCCTCCCGGTGGGCCTCGCCGTGCAGGCCGCGGTGGACGGCCGCCCGTCCCGGCTGCTCCTGGCCGGCGGGCTGCTCGCCCTCCTCGGCGCGCTGGTCGCGCTCGGCGACGTCATGCTGCACCGCGCGGCGGTCACCAACTGGATCGTCGCGGTGGCCCGGATGCAGCAGCTGCTGGCCCGCAAAACGGCGGACCTGGGCGGGGCGCTGACCCGGCGGGTGGCCGCCGGCGAGGTGGTCGCCGTCAGCACCGGCGACCTCGAACGGATCGGATGGTTCGTCGAGACCCTCTCCCGCTCCGGTGCCGCCCTGGCCGCGGCGGGCGCCGTCTGCCTGGCCCTGATCGGCTACGAGCCGCACCTGGGCCTGCTGGTCGTCCTCGGCCTGCCCGTGCTGGCGCTGGCCGCCGTGCCGCTGCTGCCGGCCGCCACCCGCCGCGCCGACGAGCAGCGCGACAAGGCCGGGCGCGCCACCGAACTCGCCTCCGACACCGTCGCCGGCCTCCGCGTCCTGCGCGGTATCGGCGGGGAGGAGCTCTTCCTCCGCCGCTACCGCAGCGCCTCCCAGGAGGTCCGCCGGGCCGCCGTGCGCAGCGCCCGCATGTGGTCGCTGATCTCCGCCGTCCAGGTCGCCCTGCCCGGCCTCCTGCTGATCGCGGTGGTCTGGTACGGGGTCCGACTGACCGCCGACCACCGGATCACCGTCGGCGAACTCGTCACCATCTACGGTGCGGTGGCCTTCCTGCTGTACCCGCTCCGGCAGATCGAGGAGATCACGATGGCCTGGTCCTTCGCCCGGCCGTCGGCAACGCGCACGGCCCGGGTACTGGCGCTGACCCGCCCCGCGGGCGGCCGGCTCGCACCGCCGGAACCGCCCTCCGGCGACCTCCACGACCCGGTCAGCGGGCTGACCGCGCGGGCCGGCCGGCTCACGGCCGTGGTCTGCGGCGACCCGGACGCGGCCGGCCGGCTCGCCGAACGCCTCGGCGGCCACCCCCCGCACACCGGCGGGGACGGGGACGGGTGCGGGGACAGGGGCGGGGACCGGGCCGCGGACGGGCCGGAGTCCGGCCGGCCGCTCTCCGTCGAACTGGGCGGCACACCGCTGGACGACCTGCCGCGGGAGACGGCCCGGGCGGCCGTCCTCGTCCAGGACAAGGACCCGGTGCTGCTCTCCGGCACCGTCGGCGCGCTCCTCGACGTGCCCGCCTCCGGCCGGGTGGCCGCCGCCGAGGCGCTGGCCGCCGCCCAGTGCGGCGACGTCCTGGCCGCGCTGGCCCGCGCCACCGCCGCGGACTGCGGCGACCCGATGCGCGCCCACCTCACCGAACGCGGCCGGTCCCTCTCCGGCGGCCAGCGCCAGCGGCTGGCGCTGGCCCGTTCGCTGGTCGCCGACCCCGGCGTGCTGGTCCTGGACGAGCCGACCAGCGCCGTCGACGCGCATACCGAGGCCCGGATCGCCGATGGCCTGCGGACGCTCCGATCCGGCCGCACCACGGTGGTCCTCACCTCCAGCCCACTGCTGCTGGACCGCGCCGACGAGGTGGTGTTCCTCCAGGACGGCAAGGTCGCCGGCGCGGCCCCGCACCGCGAACTCCTGCGCACCCACCCCGAATACCGCGCCGTCGTCACCCGCCGCCCGGACCCCGAACCCGGCACACGGGAAGCGAACACGCCCGAGGCAGGGACACCGCGAGCCGGTACGCCTGGGGAGGGGACACCGGAAGCCTGCACGTCCGAAGCCGGAACAGCGCGAACCGGAACGCCCGAGGCCCGCCCACCTGAGGGCGGAACGCCCCAGGCCCCAACGCCGGAACCCGGCCCGCCCGCCCCCGGCGCCCCGGAATCCGCCCCGCCCGAGGCCGGCGCCGGCCACACCGTCAAGGAGACCGCATGATCGGCCTGGCCCCGCCGGAGCACGACCCCGGCGCCCCGCGCACCACCGCGACGCTGCCGGTCGGCACCCCGGCGACGGTGCGCGCCTACGCCGCCGGGCTGATCCGCCGCCACCGCCGGGACTTCACCGTCCTGGTCACCGTCAACGCCGCGGCGGTCATCGCCTCGATGGCCGGGCCCTACCTCCTCGGCGGCTTGGTCGAGGACCTGGCGGCGGGCCGCGGACGGGACATCCACCTGGGCCGCACCCTCGCCCTGTTCGCGCTGGCGCTGGCCGTCCAGACGGTCTTCGTCCGCATGGTGCGGCTGCGCGGCGCGATGCTCGGCGAGCAGATGCTGGCGGACCTGCGCGAGGACTTCCTCGTCCGGTCGGTGGCGCTGCCACCGGGCGTCCTGGAGCGGGCCGGCACCGGCGACCTGCTGTCCCGGATCACCACCGACATCGACCGGCTGGCCGAGGCGATGCGGGAGGCCGTACCGGAGCTGGCGATCGGGGTGGTCTGGGCCGGGCTGCTGCTCGGCGGGCTCGCCGTGACCGCGCCGCCGCTCGCGCTGTCCGTGGTCGTCGCGGTGCCGGTGCTGTTCCTGGGCTGCCGGTGGTACTTCCGGCGCGCCCCCGCCGCCTACCGCTCCGAGGCCGCCGGCTATGCCGCGGTCTCCGCCGTCCTCGCCGAGTCGGTGGACGCCGGCCGCACCATCGAGGCGCACCGCACCGGCGCCCGCCGGACCGCCCTCTCCGAGCGCCGGATCCGGGAGTGGACCCAATGGGAGCGCTACACCCTCTTCCTGCGCTCGGTGCTCTTCCCGGTCATCAACGTCAGCCACCGGCTGGTCCTCGGCACGGTGGTACTGCTCGGCGGGGTCCTGGTGATGAACGGCCGCCTCACGCCGGGGCAGTTGACGACCGGGGTGCTGCTCGCGCAGATGCTGACCGAGCCGGTCAACCTCGTCCTGCGGTGGTACGACGAGCTCCAGGTGGCCCAGGTCTCGCTGGCCCGGCTGGTCGGCATCCGCGAGATCGCACCGGAGGCCGCCGACCCGTCGGTCGCCCCGGACGGCCGGGAGGTCCGCGCCGCGGACGTCAGCTTCGGCTACCGCGCCGGTGTCGACGTGCTGCGCGAGGTCTCGCTGCGCGTCCGCCCGGGCAGCCGGGTGGCACTGGTCGGCCCGTCGGGCGCGGGGAAGTCCACCCTGGGCCGGCTGCTGGCGGGCATCTACGCGCCGCGCGCCGGGTCGGTGTCGCTGGGCGGAGCGGAGCTGTCCGCGATGCCCGCCGAGCGCGTCCGGGAGCACGTCGCGCTGGTCAACCAGGAGCACCACGTCTTCGTCGGGACGCTGCGGGACAACCTGCTGCTGGCCCGCACCGGCGCGGCGGACGCGGCCCTGTGGGCGGCGCTGGGCGCGGTGGACGCCGACGCCTGGGCGCGCGCCCTGCCCGACGGACTGGACACCGAGGTCGGCTCCGGCGGCACCGCGCTGAGTCCGGCGCAGGCGCAGCAGATCGCGCTGGCCCGGCTGGTCCTGGCCGATCCGCACACCGTCGTACTGGACGAGGCGACCTCGCTGCTGGACCCGCGCGCCGCCCGGGACGTGGAGCGGTCGCTGGGCACCGTCCTGGACGGCCGGACGGTCATCGCCATCGCCCACCGCCTGCACACCGCGCACGACGCCGATGTCATCGCGGTCGTCGAGGACGGCCGGATCACCGAACTGGGCAGCCACCGCGAACTGGTCGCGGCCGGCGGCGCCTACGCGGCCCTGTGGCGCTCCTGGCACGGCTGAGCCCCCGGTCACCGGCGCCCGGCCGGACCCGGACCGCACCGCCGCGCCGCCGCCCGGACCGGCGCCGCCCGAACGCACGGTGGCGCCCGAACGCACAGTGGCGCGCCAACGCACGGTGGCGCGCCGCGCCGCCCGAGGAGCGCCGGGTCCGTAGCCGGGCAACGGCCCGGCCACCGGCACCGCCGTCGGCACCGACACCGGCCCGGCAGGACTCAGAGGTACCCCAGCGCCCCCAGCGCACCCACGCCACCCAGCAGCATGAACGCCGGCATCAGCACCTTCAGCTCCACCCAGCTGCCGGCCCGGAAGCGCATCGGCTTCGGCGTGCCCAGCGCGTACCAGCGCTTCCGGCCTATCGGGATGGGCCACAGGATCGGGCAGCCGGAGACCGTCAGGGCGTCGCCGATGTCGTGCACCAGCGCACCCAGCATGATCGGCAGGCCCAGCCAGAGGTACTGCTCCCCCGGTCCGCTGAACAGCCAGTCGGCGCCACCGCCCGGCGCGTCCATCACCCCGGCCAGGATCCACGCCGCCGCCGCGCCGAGCAGCCACACCAGCACGTCGCTGGAGACCCGCGCCGCCCGCCACAGCAGGCCCTCGATCGCCAGCACCATGTGGACGAAGAGGATCCCGAGCACCGCCCAGCGGCCGCCCACCATGGCCAGCAGCGACATCCCGCCGCCCACCAGCACCGCCCACAGCCAGGTGTGGGTCAGCGTCCGGTGGCCGCCCGCCCGGTGCGAGTCGCCGCGCATCTTCGTCGCCTTGTAGACGGCGTGCGAGAGCGTGTCGACCACGTCGCACAGCCCGCGCGACAGCGGCCCGAAGGCGCGCGAGATGGTGGCGGCCTTGTGGTCGAGGTCCGGCGCCAGCGCCGCGCCGGCACAGATCAGCGCACCGCTGACCAGCACCGGCCAGGGCATCGGGGAGCCGGCCTGGGCCGCCGCCGCTCCCACCCCCAGCCACGCCGCGGCTCCGGACAGCGAATGCGCCGGTCCCATCATGGTCGTTCCCCACCCCTTGTTCTGCGCTTCTGTCGTCCGGTCGGCGACACAGCGTAGCGTTAGATGATCTCCGCCCGGGGAACGGGTGGCGGGCGGCCGCCAGGGCGGCGGACGGGGCGGGCACCCTGCGCGCCCGGCCGTGCGCGGCGGGTGCGGACGCCTGGCGGGCGGGGCCGCGGGGCGGGTCCGTCCGGTCGCCGTTGGTCTCCGGTTGATCTCCATCCGGAGCACCGGTTCCCGGATCCGGGCCGAAGGCAGGCAGTATGGGGGCGTGACCCTCATCGATCATCTCCCGAACGACGCCGACCCCGACGCCCTTTTCGAAGCCTTTTCGGGCTGGGCCGAACAGCAGGGCATCTCGCTCTACCCTGCCCAGGAGGAGGCGCTGATCGAAGTGGTCTCGGGGGCGAACGTCATCCTGTCCACCCCCACCGGTTCCGGAAAGAGCCTGGTGGCGGCCGGTGCGCACTTCACCGCGCTGGCCAAGGACCAGGTCACCTTCTACACCGCGCCCATCAAGGCGCTGGTCTCGGAGAAGTTCTTCGACCTGTGCAAGCTCTTCGGCACCGAGAACGTCGGGATGCTCACGGGCGACGCCTCGGTCAACTCCGACGCGCCGGTGATCTGCTGCACGGCCGAGGTGCTCGCCTCGATAGCGCTGCGTGACGGCAAATACGCCGACATCGGCCAGGTCGTGATGGACGAGTTCCACTTCTACGCCGAACCGGACCGGGGCTGGGCCTGGCAGATCCCGCTGCTGGAGCTGCCGCAGGCCCAGTTCGTCCTGATGTCGGCGACGCTCGGCGACGTCTCCCGCTTCGAGGAGGACCTCACCCGGCGCACCGGCCGCCCGACGGCCGTGGTCCGCTCCGCGACCCGGCCCGTGCCGCTGTCGTACGAGTACCGCACCACGCCGCTGACGGAGACGCTGACCGAGCTGCTGGATACCCGGCAGTCGCCGGTCTACATCGTGCACTTCACCCAGGCCGCCGCCGTGGAGCGGGCGCAGGCGCTGATGAGCATCAACATGTGCACCCGCGCCGAGAAGGACGAGATCGCCAAGCTGATCGGGAACTTCCGCTTCACCACGAAATTCGGGCGGAATCTCTCGCGGTACGTCCGGCACGGCATCGGCGTGCACCACGCCGGCATGCTGCCCAAGTACCGCCGGCTGGTGGAGAAGCTCGCGCAGGCCGGTCTGCTCAAGGTCATCTGCGGTACCGACACCCTCGGCGTCGGCGTGAACGTCCCCATCCGCACGGTGCTGTTCACCGCGCTGACCAAGTACGACGGCAGCCGGGTGCGGACCCTGCGGGCGCGGGAGTTCCACCAGATCGCCGGGCGCGCCGGGCGGGCCGGCTTCGACACCGCCGGCTTCGTGGTGGCCCAGGCCCCCGAGCACGTCATCGAGAACGAGAAGGCGCTGGCGAAGGCCGGCGACGACCCCAAGAAGCGCCGCAAGGTCGTCCGCAAGAAGGCCCCGGAGGGCTTCGTCAACTGGAACGAGAACACCTTCGAGAAGCTCATCGCCTCCGACCCCGAGCCGCTGACCTCCCGCTTCCGGGTGACGCACGCGATGCTGCTGTCGGTGATCGCACGGCCCGGCAACGCCTTCGAGGCGATGCGGCGGCTGCTGGAGGACAACCACGAGCCGCGCCGGAACCAGCTGCGGCACATCCGGCGGGCGATCGCGATCTACCGCTCCCTCGTGGACGGCGGCATCGTCGAGCGGCTGCCGGAGCCGGACGCGGAGGGCCGGATCGTCCGCCTGACCGTCGACCTCCAGCAGGACTTCGCGCTCAACCAGCCGCTGTCGACGTTCGCGCTGGCCGCCTTCGACCTCCTGGACCCCGAGTCGCCCTCCTACGCCCTGGACATGGTCTCGGTCGTGGAGTCCACCCTCGACGACCCCCGGCAGATCCTGGCCGCCCAGCAGAACAAGGCGCGGGGCGAGGCGGTCGCGCAGATGAAGGCGGACGGCGTCGAGTACGAGGAGCGCATGGAGCGCCTCATGGACGTCGAGTACCCCAAGCCGCTGGACGAGCTGCTGTCGCACGCCTACGGCCTCTACCGCAAGAGCCACCCGTGGGTCGGCGACCACCCGCTCTCCCCGAAGTCGGTCATCCGCGACATGTACGAACGCGCCATGACCTTCACGGAGTTCACCTCCCACTACGAGCTGGCGCGCACCGAGGGCATCGTCCTGCGCTACCTCGCCGGCGCGTACAAGGCGCTGGACCACACCGTCCCCGACGACCTGAAGTCCGAGGACTTCCAGGACATCGTCGCCTGGCTGGGCGAGATGGTCCGCCAGGTCGACTCCAGTCTGCTGGACGAGTGGGAGCAGCTGGCCAACCCGGAGGAGGAGACCGCGGAGGAGGCGGCGGAGCGCGCCGACCAGGTCCGGCCGGTCACCGCCAACGCCCGCGCCTTCCGCGTCCTGGTCCGCAACGCCCTCTTCCGCCGCGTGGAACTGGCGGCGCTGGACAAGGTCGAGGAGCTCGGCGAGCTGGACGCCGAGTCCGGCTGGGACGCGGACGCCTGGGGCGAGGCGATGGACGCGTACTGGGAGGAGTACGAGGACCTGGGCACCGGGCCGGACGCCCGCGGCCCGAAGCTCCTGCGGATCGAGGAGGACCCGGAGCACGGGCTGTGGAAGGTCCGGCAGACCTTCGCGGATCCGAACGGCGACCACGACTGGGGCATCTCGGCCGAGGTGGACCTGGCCGCCTCCGACGAGGAGGGCCGCGCGGTGGTGCGGGTCACCGATGTGGGGCAGTTGTGAGGCGGCGGCTTCGCCCGAGGCCGCCGAAGGAGACGACGGAGGGCCACCGGCCATGACGAATCCGGCGGAGAAACTGGTCGATCTGCTGGACCTCGAACAGATCGAGGTGAACATCTTCCGGGGCCGCAGCCCCCAGGAGAGCCTCCAGCGGGTCTTCGGCGGGCAGGTCGCCGGGCAGGCGCTGGTGGCCGCCGGGCGGACCACCGAAGGGGACCGCCCGGTCCACTCGCTGCACGCGTACTTCCTGCGCCCGGGCCGCCCGGGCGTGCCGATCGTGTACCAGGTCGAGCGGGTCCGCGACGGGCGGTCCTTCACCACCCGCCGGGTCGTCGCCGTCCAGCAGGGCCGTACGATCTTCAATCTCACCGCCTCCTTCCACAAGCCGGAGCCCGGCTTCGAACACCAACTGCCGATGCGCGGCGAGGTGCCCGCACCGGAGGACCTGCCGAACGTCGCGGAAGAGGTCCGCGCCCACCTGGGCGGCCTCCCCGAGGCGCTGGAGCGGATGGCCCGCCGCCAGCCGTTCGACATCCGCTACGTCGAGCGGCTGCGCTGGACCCCCGAGGAGATCGAGGGCGCGGAGCCGCGCAGCGCGGTCTGGATGCGCGCCGTCGGCCCCCTGGGCGACGACCCGCTGGTCCACACCTGCGCCCTGACCTACGCCAGTGACATGACCCTCCTCGACGCCGTCCGCATCCCGATCGAGCCGCTGTGGGGCCCGCGCGGCTTCGACATGGCCTCCCTCGACCACGCCATGTGGTTCCACCGCCCCTTCCGTGCCGACGAGTGGTTCCTGTACGACCAGGAGTCGCCGATCGCCACCGGCGGCCGCGGCCTGGCCCGCGGACGCATCTACGACCGCGAGGGCCGGCTCCTGGTCTCGGTCGTCCAGGAAGGGCTCCTGCGCCCCATCGAACCGGGCCACAGCCTGGAGAAGCCGTACGCCGGGGACACCGCCGAAACGGCCTGACCCGGCACGCCGCCGCCCTGCGCGCACCTCCCCGTGACGGGCGGCGGCCGGCGCCCCGTCCTACGCTCAGCCCATGGACTTCACTCTCACCAGGGGCGAGGAGGCCGTGGTGCGCCACCTCGCCGCCCTCGACCGGGCCGGCGCCCCGCCCACCGACGACGACCTCGCGGACGTGCTGGGCGAGGAGGTGCGCCCGCTGCTCCAGTCGCTGCTGGAGAAGGGCTGGCTCGTCGTCGACGACCAGCGCACCCTGACCCTGTCGACGATCGCCCGGGCCGCCGTCTCCGCCCGCACGGACGCCGAGGGCCCCCGGCCCTGAGGGCGGCGGGCGCGCCGAACGCCGGCCGGCCCCGCCGCTATGCGCGAGCCGGGACGCCGCCGGGCCGGTCCCGCTGCCACGCCGGGCTGTTGCGGGCCTCGGGGACATGGCCGGCGCGCCGGCCGACCGGGGGCGCAGGCGCCGGGCGGAGCCGGTCCGGCGCCTCGCGGCGGGCCGTTTCCAGCGCGCGGGAGAGGTTGACGCGGTACCAGAGCACCTCGTCGAACTCCTCGGCGGTCAGGACGCGTTCGAACGATTCCCGGGCCGCCGGCGTCGCGGTGAGGGCGGTGGCGAGGGTGGGCCGGAGCCGGCGCAGCAGGGCGCGCTCCCGCACGTCCTCGGCGACCGAGGCCCGTTCCTCCGGCGGCAGGACGGCGGCGATCACCGCGGCCGTCTCCCAGGGGTCGTCGGCCTGGCCCATGAGCTGGGCGATCCGGCGGCTGCGCCACTGGCGGCCCCGCCAGTCCTGCCCGCCGCTGAGCATCACCCGCATCGCGGGCGGGGTGTCGCCCCGCAGCAACTCCGGTTCGCGGTCGGCGAATGCGGTGATCTCCGAGGCGAGGTAGAGCCACACCACGGCCCCGAAGCGGTTCACGTAGAAGCGGACGGGCGCCACGCAGCCGGCCCGGGTGAGCCGGAGCGCCCGGCCGGGCCCGATCCCCAGCATCGCCGCCGCCTCATTGGTGGTGACGGTGCGGACGCGCTCCCGCAGGGCCTCGGGGAAGCCCCGTTCGGCCTGGAGCCGGGCGACCTCCTCAGCCGGCACCCGGCGCCGGGCGGGCGGTCCGGCGCGGCCCGGCCGGCGGTCGGGCGCGGCCGGGACGGTCCGTACCTCTTCGAGCTGGACGGCGAGCTCGAACTCGCCGGTGCGCAGCTCCAGTTGGCGTGCGGCGTGCCCCGTCGAGAGCGTCCGCCGTCCATCGCTCAGCACTGTCACGGTCATGGTGTTCCCCCTGCAACTCGATCACCGTCGATCACTGACGGTTACGACCATAGCCGCAGGCTGTGACAGCGCGTCAACGGCCGCCGTGCGCCTGTGGATAACTCTCCGGCCGGCGGGCCGCGACGCCGAGGTGCTCGCCGACGCGGTTGACCAACAGCGTCATCTCGTACGCGATCTGTCCCATGTCGGCGTCGGCGCCGGCCAGCACGCACAGGCAGCTGCCGTCCCCCGCCGCCGTCACGAACAGCACCCCGTCGTCGAACTCGACCATGGTCTGGCGCACCCGCCCGACCCGGAAGTGGAGTGCCGATCCCTTCGCCAGGCTGTGCAGTCCGGAGGCGACCGCCGCGAGGTGCTCGGCGTCCTCCCGCTCCAGCCCCTGGCTCGCGCCGGTCACCAGCCCGTCGTTGGACAGCACCAGGGCGTGCCGTACTTCTTCCACCCGTTTGGTCAGGTCGTCCAGCAGCCAGTCGAGTCCGCTGCTCAGTGCCATGCCGCTTCCTCCCCGTATCCCCGTCCGCACGCCCGGCCGGACGGCAGTTGGCAGCCCGTCGGCGGGCTGCCGTGCCAGCCTGTCCCACCTCCGCCGTCTCGGCAAGCGGCTCCGCACCCCGGCGTGCCACCCGCCGCGGCGTCCGGCCCGCGGCGAGGATGGCGGCATGGCACAGGGAATGACGAAGGACGCGTGGCAGGCGTTCCTTTCCGAGGGGACCCGTACCGGAAAAGTTGCGACGGTACGGTCCGACGGCAGTCCACACCTCGCCCCGGTGTGGTTCCTCCTGGACGGCGACGAGCTGGTGTTCACCACGGGCGAGGGCACCGTCAAGGGCCGCAACCTCGCCCGCGACGGCCGGGTGGCGCTGTGCGTCGACGACGAGCGGCCGCCGTTCTCGTTCGTCGTCGTGCACGGCCGGGCGGAGCTGAGCGGCGACCCGGCGAGCGTCCGGCACTGGGCGACCCGGATCGGCGCCCGCTACATGGGCGAGGACCGCGCCGAGGAGTACGGCGCGCGCAACGGCGTCCCCGGTGAACTGGTGGTGCGGGTGCGGATCGACAAGGTGGTCGCGGTCGCCGGCGTCGCCGCCTGAGCCGCCGGACGGGCCTGCCCGGCATCCGGGCCGGCGGCCCCGGTCAGCCCACCGGGGACGGCTGCCGGGCGGTGTGCAGCCGCCCGGCGTGCTCGACCAGCCGCACCAGCACCTCCTTGCCCGAGTCGCGGTCCCGCGCGTCGCACAGCACGACGGGCGTGCCGCGCTCCAGGTCCAGGGCGCGGGCGACCTCGTCCGCCCCGTAGGAGCGGGAGCCGGGGAAGCAGTTGACGGCCACCACGAACGGCAGGGCGCGGCGCTCGAAGTAGTCGACGGCCGGGAAGCACTCCGGCAGCCGCCGGGTGTCGGCCAGCACCACCGCGCCCAGCGCGCCCTCCGACAGGTCGTCCCACAGGAACCAGAAGCGGTCCTGGCCCGGGGTGCCGAAGAGGTACAGGGAGAGCCCGCTCCGGATGGTGATGCGGCCGAAATCCATCGCCACCGTGGTGGTGGTCTTGCCCTCCACTCCCCCGGTGTCGTCGACCGCCTCGCCCACCTCGCTGAGCCGTTCCTCGGTGCGCAGCGGGCGGATCTCGCTCACCGCGCCCACCAGGGTGGTCTTGCCCGCCCCGAAGCCGCCCGCCACTAACACCTTGAGCGCCACGTCGGCGGGGCGGGCCGGGACGGCGTCCCGGGAGGTCCCTTGTACGGCGTTCATCGGCCGTCTCCTTCAGGGTGCGGGGCCCGCGGGGCGCGGGTGCGGTTCCAGGGCACAGCGAGGGGACCGGAGGCGGCACCGGGTGCCGTCCGGAAATCCATGGCGAGGACCGTACCGTCCGCTGATCGCGATGTCCCCGGATTCGGGAAAGCCGCCCCGGACCCGCGCGTTGGGGCGGTTTCCGGCCACCGCACGCCCCCGCCCGGCGGCCGCACATCCGTTCCCCGGGGCCGCCTGCCGTGCGGAATGATGTGCGCATGACGCAGCAGCAGGCACGGGCCCCGCGGCGGCCCGCCACGTCCACCGGGGCGCCCGCGACCGGCGTGGAGCGCCACGGCATCGAGCCGGTGCCGGACTCCGAGTGCTACGGCACGCCCCGGTCCCTGTTCTGGCCGTGGGCCGCCTCCGGGCTGTCGCTGCTGGGCATCGCCTACGGGATCTACGTGATGGGCCTGGGTCTCAATGCCTGGCAGGCGGTGCTCACCGGGGCGGTGGGCTACGTGCTGTCGTTCGTCCTGGTCGGCCTGGTGTCGGTGGCCGGCGCGCGGACCGGGGCGCCCACCATGGCCCTGGGGCGGACGGTGTTCGGCCGGCAGGGCAACAAGCTGCCTGCGGTGTTCGGTTACGTCTCCAACGTCGGCTGGGAGACGGTCCTGGTCGCGCTGTCCTCCCTGGGCGGGGCCGCCATCCTGGCGCGGGTCTCGCCGGAGGTGTTCGCCCGGCCCGGCGGGCGCGCGCCGACCACCGGGGCGCAGGCCCTGTGCTTCGCCGTGACCGCGGTCTCGGTGGTGGTCGTGGGCCTCTACGGGCACGCGCTGCTGATGAAGGTGCAGAAGTACCTGACCGCCGCCATCACCGTGATGACCGCCGCCTACCTGGTGCTGATGGCCGGGCGGATCCACCCCGCGGCGCTGTTCCAGGGGCGGCCGGGCGGCCTCGGCGCGGCCATCGGGGGCGTGGTCTTCGCGATGACCCTGCTGGGCCTGGGGTGGGTCAACTGCGGGGCGGACTACAGCCGTTACCTCCCCCGGGACACCAGCGGGCGCGCCATCACCGGCTGGACGACGCTGGGCGGGGTGCTGGCCCCGCTGGTGCTGCTGGTCTTCGGCGTGCTGCTGAACGCCGGCGACCCCGCGCTGGCCGCCGCGGCCGCCGCCGACCCGGTGGGCGCGCTCGCCGCGGCCCTGCCGACCTGGTTCCTGGTGCCCTATCTGCTCACCGCCATCGGGGGCTTCGCCTCCGGTGCGATCATGGACATCTACAGTTCGGGGATGGCGCTGCTGGCCCTGGGCCTGCCCGTCCGCCGGCCGCTGGCGGTGCTGGTGGACGGGGCGCTGATGGCGCTGGGCGGCTGGTACGTGCTGTTCGTCTCGCCCGGTTTCTTCGCCACCTTCCAGGCGTTCCTGTCCGTCGTCGGCGTGGCGATGGCCGCGTGGACGGCGGTCTTCCTGGTGGCGCGGTGGCGCGAGCACCGCACCGGTTCCGGGCCGGACGCGGCGGTGCCCGCCGTGAGGTGGCCCGCGGTCCTCTCGCTCGCCGCCGCCACCGCCACCGGGCTCGGACTGGTCACCTCCGCCGACCCCCATATCGCCCGCGTCACCGGCTTCCTGCTGACGGACCGGGCCGCGCACGGCACCCTGGGTGCCATGAACCTCGGTGTGGTGGCCGCCCTGCTCGTCGCGGGCGTCCTGTACGCCGCCACCGCCCCGCTGTCCCGCCCCACCACCCGCGAAGGAGACCGATGACCGGTCCGCAGACCAGCAAGCCGGACGAGGTCCGGGCGTTCTTCGGCCCCCGCGCCGCCGGCTGGGACGCCAAGTTCCCCGACGACGGGCCCGCCTACGCCGCCGGGGTGGCCGCGCTCGGGCTGCGGGAGGGCCAGCGGGTACTGGACGCCGGCTGCGGCACCGGACGCGCCCTTCCGGCCCTCAGAACGGCCGTGGGAGCGCACGGGACGGTCCTGGGCGCCGATCTCACCCCGGAGATGCTGGCGGCCGCCGTACGCGCCGGCCGCGGCGCCTGCGCGGCCCTGCTGCGCGCCGACGTGACCCGGCTGCCGCTGCCCCCGGCCGCCCTGGACGCCGTGTTCGCCGCCGGCCTGATCTCCCACCTGCCGGACTCGGCGGCCGGACTGGCGGAACTGGCCCGGGTGGTCCGCCCCGGCGGCCGGCTCGCGCTCTTCCACCCCGTCGGGCGGGCCGCCCTCGCCGCGCGCAAGGGCCACCCGCTCACCCCGGGCGACCTGCGGGCGGAGCCCAACCTCCGGCCCCTGCTGGCCACCGCCGGCTGGGACCTCGTGCGGTACGTCGACGAGGACGCCCGCTATCTGGCGGTGGCGGTCCGCCGGGGCTGAGGCGCCCGCCGGACCGCCGTCCCGTCAGAACGCCGCCGCCTCCCCCTCGGCGGGGGCACTGCCGTCCACCGGGTGCACGGGGCAGGCACCCAGCCGCCGGGGCACGGGGAAGGTGCCCAGCTCCGCGACGCGGTAGCCGTTCGGGTAGCCCTTGACCTCCGGGTTCTGGCGGGCGTAGTGGGGGCTGCGGCGGGGCGGGAGCAGCCGGACGGCCTTGGCACGCAGCTTCAGGGCGGTGTGCACGGCCGTCCGCACCGCGGGCCGCGGCCGGTCGTAGCGGAAGGCGTCCAGCAGCGCGTCGTCCAGGAGGGCCAGGCTCGCGCCGCGCACCACCGGGGCGAGCGGGCCGTACCAGCCCGCCATCAGCTCCAGGGAGGCGTCGGCGACCCGGCGCGCCCCCGGGTCGAAGCCGAAGTGCGCCGCCTCGTAGGAGTCCAGGCACTCCTCGAACTCCTGGTAGGTGCGCGGGATGTCGCTGATCCCCAGGTGGCGGCCGAGGGTGCCGTAGTAGGCGGCCATGGCACGCTTCTCGTGGCTGCTCAGCCGCCGCCAGCCGTACCGGTCGAGCCAGCGGATCGGGACGGCCACGAAGGTGGACAGGACGTAGCGCATGTCGTCGTTGCTGATGTCGTAGCTGCGGTGCATGCGGTTGATGCGGCGGATCGCGGTCCGGCCGTCCTCGCTGCCGAAGCCGTGCTCCACGACGGTGTCCAGGAGGAGGACGGTGTCGTCGTAGCGCTTCTGCGGGCGGTCGGTGAGTTCGGCGGTCTCGGCCAGCAGCCGGCCGATGCTGGGCACCGCGTAGGTGCGGTACAGCGCCAGTTCCAGGGCCCTGGTGACGTCCCAGGGGAATTCGTGGGTGACGGTGATGCGGTAGATCCGCAAGAAGTCGCGCTCCGGGTCGAGCCGCCGGATCTCCCTGAGCCAGTCGTAGCGCCGCACCTGCTGTCCGTCCCTTCGTCGCCCGAAGTTCCAACTCTACGGCCCGCGGGCACACTTCTACGACGGTGACGGGCGAGTGACCGGGGGTCGGGATGGCCGGATTCCTGCGCGAGATGGCCGGGGCGCTGCACCCCGGCAGACGGACCGGAGGCAGACGGAGCGCGGTGTTCCACCGCACGGCGCGGCCGGCCGCGGGCCGTCCGCACAACCTCTTCGAGGCGGCGGCCTGTTACGTGGCGGCGGGCGCCGAGGAGGACGAGGAGCGGGGCGCGCAGGCGGCGGCGTGGGTGTCGCCCGAGGCGCTGGCCTTCGGCATCAACGAACTGGCCTGCCGGGCGGTGCTCGCGCTGGCGCGGGAGCGCCGCCGGACGCCCCGGGAGGTCGCCCACGAGCTGCTCGGGCTGCCGCTGCCGTGACCGCGGGGCGGGGGCCGGCCCCCGCCCCCGGGCCGCCCGGGAAGGGCATCGCCGCAGCGCAGCGCTGGTGACAAGGCCGCTCCCGGCCAATTAAGGTGCGCGGCGACGTTGCGGACCGTGATGGAGGGAGGCCCGGCGTGCCGGCAACCGGGAGCGCCGACGAGCAGAGGGACGACCAGGCGGCCGACCAGCTGTTCGTGCTGACGGCGGTACTGCTGACGCCCGCGCAGTTCCCGAGCGTGCTCGGCGACGACTACCCCGAGGTGTGCGCGGGCCTCGGCCTCGAACCGTACGCGGAGGGCTACGGGCTGGTCCTCGGCCAGGACGGCACCGGGGCGCGCTGGACGGTGGCCACCGAGGACGTGTCGCTGGTGGCCTGCGCGATCGCGGCCTGGGACTGCGGCATGGAGTACGACCTGTCGCCGGACGGGGAGAGCATCGTGGCGGCGCTGCCGGGCTGGCCGTTGGCGCTGGCGGTGTCGGCCCCCGGGGTGCCGCAACCGCACGACCCCGAACCGCAGGAGGGCGACCGCGCGCCGCTGGCGCCGCCGGACGCCCAGGGCTGGGGGCCCGCCCAGCGGCGGCTCGGCGCGGACGAGATAGCGCTCCAGTGGGCGGCCTGGCGGGCCCAGGTGGAGGACGACGAGGTCACCTTCGCCGCGCCCGGCGAGGAGCGGCACCGGGGCGTGCGGCGGGTGCTGGCGGAGGCCCGCGGGTACGTCGCCGACCCGCCGCCGCCCGGCCGGGTGCGGTCGTCGTTCGCCGCGGGCGAGGCCCGCACGCTGCGGGTCGACGGCCCGGGGTGGAGCATGGTGGCGCGCACCGACGACATCGCCTTCGTCCTGCTGGACGAGGAGCCGGGGCAGGTGCACCCGGTGGGCCGGGGCCCCGAACTGCCGGGACTGCTGGCCTCGCTGGACGGGCTGGCGGCCCGCCCCGTCTGACCCCCTCCCCCTCCTGGCCGGCCCAGGGCGGGACGGCGGCCCGGCTCCGGGCGGGCCGCCGGCGCCCCGCGGCTCAGCGGCCGAGCTGCTTGCGGCGGACCCGGCGCAGCCGGCGCCGCTGGGAGGGGTCGAGGGTGAGATACGCGGCGGCCGGGATCCCGACCATGACCAGCACGGCCGCCCAGAACGGCAGCAGCCACAGCAGGAGCACTCCCACCGCGACACCGCCGATCGCGACCTTCGCCTGAGTGGACATCCGTCACGTCCCTTCCGCGGCGACCGCCGCCCTTGCGTCCGTAACCCATTGAACGCCGCTTCGCCGCCGGAGGTTCCCTGACCGCGCCGTTCGTGGGGTACCCGCGGCCGCTCCACGCGCCGGTGATCAAACGTGAGCAGTACCGTCCCGCGGCTTCCCCGCCGCGGTCGGCCCCGCTCCGCTCACCGGACTCGCCCGCTGTGCGGCGGCGCCCCTGCCCGCGGACCCGCCCCGGCTCGGGCAGGTCGCCTTCCGGCGCCCGGACGGCGGCCCCGTACCGGACGCCCTGGGGTGGCACCCGGCGCCCTCGCGTTCCTGCTCGGCGACCCGGCGGCGCGCGCCCAGGGGATGCGGACGGAGGCGCTCGCCCCGGGACACACCGCCACGTACGCCGCACAGCCCCCAGCCGCCCCTCCCCCGGGGAGCGGGCGCGCTGGACCTGTGCGTCAACGATCCCGTCGGACTGCCGATGGCCGGCGTGGACGTCTCGGTCCGGACCGCGGACGGCCGGGAGGCGACGCAGCACCGGACCGACCCCAACGGCCGGCTGACGGTGACCCTGCCGCCCGGCGGCTACCGCCTGGTGGTCACCTCCGACGGCTTCGAACCGGCCCGGTTCGAGGTCGCGGTGGTGGCCGGTGAACGGACCGCCCCGCGCCCGGTCACCCTGGAACTGGCCCCCGCCCTCCCGCTGCCCGTCGCCGGGCACTGGCGGATCGACCCCGACCACACCGCGATCCGGTTCACCGCCCGGCACATCGGCCTGACCGACATCCACGGCCGGTTCAACCACTTCGAGGGCGGACTGTGGATCGGTGAGCGGATGGCCGACTCCCGGGTCGAGGTGGCCATCGACGCGGCGAGCATCGACACCGGGGTGCGGATGCGGGACGAGCACCTGCGGTCCGCGGAATTCCTGGACGTCGCCCGCTACCCCCACCTCCAGTTCACCGGGGAGCGGTTCGTCCACAAGGGAGGCAGCCGCTGGACCGTCCAGGGCGTCCTCCAGCTGCACGGCGTCAGCCGCACCGTCCAGCTGGACACCCGCTATCTGGGCATCGGCACCGGGATCGCCGGCGAGACCCGCACCGCCTGCCGCGCCGTCACCGAACTGCACCGCGAGGACTCCACCCTGGACTGGCGGAAGATGCTCGCCAGGGGCATCGCCGCGATCGGCGCTACGATCCGCATCGAGCTGGACATCCAGGCCGTCCGGCACGAGTAACCGCCGTCCAGGAGAGGTCCGCCGCCATGACCGGCCCGTCGCCCCAGCCGCCCGTGCCACCGCTCGCCGAGGCGCTCGCCGCCGGGCCGGTCGTCCTCGACGGCGGGCTCTCCAACCAGTTGGAGGCCGCCGGGCACGACCTGGGCGACGCCCTGTGGTCGGCCCGGCTGCTCGCCGAGGAACCGGAAGCCGTGGTGCGGGCCCACCTGGCGTACTACGAGGCCGGCGCCCAGGTGGCCATCACCGCCAGCTACCAGGCCACGTTCGAGGGGTTCGCGCGGCGCAGCACCGGCCCGGAGGAGACCGCCGCACTGCTCCGCCGCAGCGTCACCCTGGCCCGTGAGGCGGCCTCCCGGGCCCGCGCGGACGGGGTCCCCGGCCCGCTGTACGTGGCGGCGTCGGCGGGGCCGTACGGCGCGATGCTGGCCGACGGCTCGGAGTACCGCGGGCGGTACGGCCGGTCGGTGGACGAGCTGGAGCGCTTCCACCGGCCGCGCCTGGAGGTCCTGGCCGCCGCCCGCCCGGACGTCCTCGCCCTGGAGACGGTGCCGGACGCCGACGAGGCGCGGGCCCTGCTGCGCGCGGTCCGCGGCCTCGGCGTCCCGGCCTACCTGTCGTACAGCGTCGCCGGGGACCGCACCCGCGCCGGGCAGCCGCTCGACGAGGCGTTCGGGTATGCGGCGGACGCCGACGAGGTGATCGCGGTCGGGGTCAACTGCTGCGCACCGGACGACGCGGACCGGGCGGTGCGGATCGCGGCCCGGGTCACCGGCAAGCCCGTGGTGGTCTATCCCAACAGCGGCGAGCGCTGGGACGCCACCGCGCGGGCCTGGTGCGGCAGCCCGGCGTTCCGCGCGGACCGGGTGGCCGGCTGGGTCGCGGACGGTGCCCGGCTGATCGGCGGCTGCTGCCGGGTCGGCCCGGACGCCATCGCCGAACTGGCCGCCGCTCTCGGCCGCTGACGGCCCGCCGGCCCACGGGAACGCCCCCCGCGCCCCCTGGCCGGAGGTCCCGGACGGCAGACCGGGGTGAACGGGCCGGCGGGGCGCGCCCGTTCACCGGGCGGCGCCGCCCCCGAGCGCCGCCCCCGGCGCCCCGCGCCGCCCCGCTGCCCGGACCGGCTCAGGACAGCGGCCGGGTCAGCTTCCTGCTGCCGGTGCTGTCGGCGGTCAGGCTGCACACCACGGACCGGATGCCCAGCTTGTAGCCGCTGACGCTGGGGAACTGCACATAGGTGCCCTCAGCGGTGCCGGCCGGCTGCTTGGACGCCTTGTCCTGGAGTTCCGAGGCGCACAGCGCGGACGCCTTGTCCTTGATCTCGTTCTGGGCCGTCAGACCGCGCGGCAGGGTGTAGACGAAGACGACCTCGGCGTCGTGCGGGCCCCGGCAGGACGCGGCGTTGGTGTTGCCACCGCTGCCACCGGGCGGGAGGTCGTAGCAGTCGCCGGCCCGCAGCTCGTAGAAGGGCACCGTGCGGCCGCTGGGCGAGGCTCCGCCGGTCCCCGGGCCGGTGGGCGTCGCGGAGGGCGCGGGGTCCGCGGAGAAGGACGGGGACGGCGACGCGGAGCCGGACGGCGAGGAGCTCGCGCTCGCGGCGGGCCGGGCCTGGTCACCGCCACCGCCGTCGCCATTGCTCCATATCAGGACACCGATGACGACGGCCAGCACGAGCACCCCGGCGCCGATGATCAGCGCGATGGCGGTGCCGTTGCCGCCCCCGGAGGGCGGCGCCGGCGGCTGCTGCCAGCCACCGGGGGCACCGCCCGGTCCACCGGACCCGGGCGGGCCGAAACCCCCGCCGGCGGGCGGCCCGTAGGGGCCGGCGGGCTGCGGACCGGACGGGCCCGCCGCCGGGCCGTACCCACCCGGTCCGTAACCGCCCTGTCCCGGCGGCTGCCGGCCGCTCGGACCGTAACCGTCCGGCGGCCCGAATCCGCCACCGCCCGGGGGCGGCGGGGGCGGCGGCTGGTTGGACGGCGGAGGCGGGGGAAAGCTCATGGCGGCTGTTCGCTTCTTCGCTGTGGGGTCAAGGACGCGGTGACCGGTCTGGACCGTTCCGGGATGAATCCTCCACCCCGCGGGCACCGTTGGCGGCCCGGCCGGGGCGGACGGCCCCGGTCCTGATCGCCCGGACAGACCCTAACGTGCGCGACGTGTACGCCTCACTGCCCGGAGGTGCCCCGTGTTCACCGACCTGCCCCTGGACGACCTGCGCCGTTACCGCCCCCCGCTCCCCGAACCGCCCGGCTTCGACGCCTTCTGGCGCCGCACCCTCGACGAGGCCCGCGCCGTCCCCCTCGACGCCCGGTTCACCGCCACCGACACCGGGCTGGCCCGGCTGCACACCGACGACGTGGAGTTCTCCGGGTTCGGCGGGCACCGGATCCGCGGCTGGTTCCTCCGCCCCCGCCCGGCCGACGGCCCGCTGCCGTGCGTGGTGCAGTACCTCGGCTACGGCGGCGGCCGGCTGCTGCCGCACGACTGGCTGCTCTGGCCGTCCGCCGGATACGCCACCCTCGTCATGGACGCCCGCGGCCAGAGCGGCCCCGACCGCCCCGGCGACACCCCCGACCCGGTGGCCGCCGCCCACCCCGGCGTCCCCGGGAAGCTCACCCAGGGCCTGCTCGACCCCGACACCTACTACTACCGGCGGCTCTACACCGACGCCGTACGGGCCGTGGAGGCCGCCCGCGGCCACCCCGCGGTGGACCCGGAGCGCGTCGCCGTCGCCGGCGGCAGCCAGGGCGGCGCCCTCGCCCTCGCCGCGGCGGGCCTGGTCCCCGGCCTGGCGGGCGCGCTGATCGACGTCCCGTTCCTGACCCACATCCGGCGCGCCCTGGATGTCACCGACGAGGGCCCCTACGGCGAACTGGTCCGCTACTTCGCCGGGCAGCGCGGCCACATCGACACCGCCCTGCACACCCTGGACCACTTCGACGGGCTGAACTTCGCCGCCCGCGCCACCGCCCCCGCGCTCTTCGGCACCGCGCTGCGCGACGCGATCGTCCCGCCGTCCACCGGCTTCGCCGCCCACCACCACTACGCGGGCGCCAAGCGGCTGGAGGTCTGGCGGTTCAACGGCCACGAGGGCGGCGGCGGCGCCCAGCGGAGCGCCGAGATCCGCTTCCTCCGCGAGGTGTTCGGCACCTGACCCGGGTCCGGCCGGACGTACCGCACCGCCCGTCCGGACCGCCCCGCGCGTGTCGTCCACAGGCCGCCCGCGGCACACCCCGCGCGCATTACGATGCGGCAGCGCGCGGGGCCCGAAGCGGCCGGGAGCCCCCGAGCGCGAGGCACGGACCGCCGGCCGCCGAGGGAGGTGCTCCATGGGCGCGCAGTCGGCCGGCCCCCTGGTCGTCGGCGTGGACAGCTCCACGCAGTCCACCAAGACCCTGGTCGTGGACGCGGAGACCGGCCGGGTGGTGGCCCGCGGCCAGGCCCCGCACCCGGTCGGCGGCGGACCGGGCAAGGAGAGCGACCCCCGGCACTGGTGGCGGGCGCTCGGCGAGGCCCTGGCGCAGTGCGGCCCGGCCGCCCGCCAGGCGTCCGCGGTCTCCGTCGCCGGCCAGCAGCACGGGCTGGTCACCCTCGACGCTGCCGGGGAGCCGGTCCGCCCGGCGCTGCTGTGGAACGACGTCCGCCCGGCCCCGGAGAGCGCCCGCCTGATCGCCGCGGGCGGCGGCCCGCGGGCCTGGGCGGAGCGCGTGGGGAGCGTGCCCGGCCCGGCGTTCACGATCGCCAAATGGGCCTGGCTGCGCGCCCACGAGCCCGCGGCGGCGGCCGCCACCGCCGCCGTCCGGCTGCCGCACGACTACCTCGTCGAGCGGCTGACCGGCCAGGCCGTCACCGACCGCGGCGACGCCTCCGGCACCGGCTGGTGGGCGTCCGCCACCGGGGCGTACGACGCGGAAGCCCTGGAACTGGCCGGGCTGTCCGCCGGGATGCTGCCCCGGGTGGCGCTCCCCGGCGAGGCGGCCGGCACCGTACGGTCCGGTGAACTCCCGCTCCCGCACGGCGCGTTGGTGGCCGCCGGGACGGGCGACAACATGGCGGCCGCGCTCGGCCTGGGCCTGCGCCCCGGCCGGCCGGTGCTGAGCCTGGGCACCTCCGGCACGGTCTTCGCCGTCGCCACCCGCCGGCCCGCCGACCCGACCGGCACCGTCGCCGGCTTCGCCGACGCCCGCGGCGACTGGCTCCCCCTGGCCTGCACCCTGAACTGCACCCTCGCCGTGGACCGCGTCGCGGCGCTGCTCGGCCGCGACCGCGAGGCCGTCGAAGCGGGCGGCAGCGCCGTCCTGCTGCCTTACCTGGACGGCGAGCGCACCCCGAATCTGCCGCACGCCACCGGCCTGCTCCATGGGCTGCGCCACGACACCACTCCCGGCCAGCTGCTCCAAGCCGCCTACGACGGCGCGGTGTTCACCCTGCTGCGGGCGCTGGACCAGGTGCTGGCCGGCGAGGCCGCGCCGGACGCGCCGCTGGTCCTGATCGGCGGCGGGGCGCGCGGCGCCGCCTGGCGGGAGACCGTACGGCGGCTCTCCGGCCGCCCGGTGCTCGTCCCCGAGGCGGACGAACTGACCGCGCTGGGGGCGGCGGCGCAGGCGGCCGGGCTGCTGCTGGGCGAGGATCCGGCGGCGGTGGCCCGCCGCTGGGGCACCGACCGCGGCGCGCACCACCCGGCCCGGGAGCGGGACGACGCGGCGTGGGAGCGGCTGGCGGCGACGCTCACGGACGGCGCGGCCCTCCTGGGAGGCTGACCCGCCCGGCCCTCCCCGGCCACGGCCCACCCTGCCCGCCACCGGAAAGCGCTAAACCCTTTCCATGGAAAGTTAATTCCATGCCACCCCATCGAGCGATTGTGCCGATAAAAACAGCGCCACTATCTTCGGTGCGGCGGCGAGCTGCCGGCGGACATTCCCGTGTCCGCCCGGGCGTTCACCCGCCGCAGCCTCCACGAGATAGGTGACATGGTGACGATTGCCGGCGAGACTCTGCCCGGAAGCGCCGAGGAAAGCCAGAATTCCAGCCTGACGACCGCGGCCGCGCGGAATCTGGCGACGACCACCAAGACCGCGCCGCAGATGCAGGGGATCACCTCCCGCTGGCTGCTGCGGCTGCTGCCCTGGGTCCAGGTCTCGGGCGGTACGTACCGGGTCAACCGCCGGCTGGCGTACACCGTCGGCGACGGGCGGATCGACTTCGCCATCGACGGCAGCTCGGTCGCCATCATCCCCGAGGAACTCCGGGAACTCCCCGCGCTGTGGGAATTCACCGACACCGAGGTGCTCGCCGCCCTCGGCGAAAGGTTTACCCAGCACGAGTACGCCCCCGGTGAACTGATCGCCCGGGCCGGCACCCCGCACGACCGGGTGGTGCTGATCGCGCACGGCCGGGTCGACCGGATCGGCACCGGCAAGTACGGCGACGACACCGTCCTGGCGGCGCTGGCCGGCGGCGACCACCTCGGCGACGCCCCGCTGGCCGCCGCCGACGGGCACTGGGAGTTCAGCTACCGCGCGGTGACCCGGGTGACGGCGCTGACCCTGACCCGCCAGGACGCGCACGAGGTCATCGGCCGCTCCCCCGCCCTGCGCGACCACCTCGCGGCAGGCGCCCAGACCACCGGGCGGCCGGCCAACGCCAGCGGCGAGGCCGCCGTCGCGGTCGCCTCCGGCCACCACGGCGAACCCTCCCTGCCCGGCACCTTCGTCGACTACGAGCGGTCCCCGCGCGAGTACGAACTCAGCGTCGCCCAGACCGTCCTGCGCACCCACACCCGGGTCGGCGACCTCTACAGCGACCCGATGAACCAGGTCGAGGAGCAGCTGCGGCTCACGGTGCACGCCCTGCGCGAGCGCCAGGAGCACGAAATGATCAACAACCGCGAGTTCGGCCTGCTGCACAACGCCGACCTCAAGCAGCGCATCCCCACCCGCAGCGGCCCGCCCACCCCCGACGACCTCGACGAACTCCTCGCCACGGTCTGGAAGGACCCCGGCTTCCTGCTGGCCCACCCCAAGGCGATCGCCGCGATCGGCCGCGAGTGCAGCGCCCGCGGGCTCTACCCGGCCGCGGTGGACGTCATGGGCCACTCGGTGCCGTCCTGGCGCGGGGTGCCCCTCTTCCCCTGCAACAAGATCCCGGTGACGAAGGAGGGCACCAGCTCCATTCTGCTGCTGCGCACCGGAGAGGAGAAGCAGGGCGTCGTCGGACTGCACCGCAGCGGAATTCCCGATGAATACGAACCGAGCCTTTCGGTGCGCTTCATGGGAATCGACGACCAGGCCATCGCGAACTACCTCGTCAGCGCCTACTATTCGGCGGCGATTCTCGTCCCCGACGCCCTGGGCGTCCTGGAGGACGTGGAAATCGGACACTGAGCGGAAACGCCCCGAATTCCCCTCCCTCCGCCCCGCATCCCCATCCTTTCACGCAATGGCGCCCCGCGATGGCCTTCTCGCCACGCCGTTCACGCACCGCCGTTCACGTAAAGCGACGTCCGCGTACAACGACGTCCACGTACAACGACGTTCACGTACCAACCGGAACAGGTGACCCTCCGTCATGACCACATCCGTGGACCCCACGTCCGGCCCGCAGACCGAAGGCACCGAGCCACAGCGCTCCAGCCTGGACACCGGGGCCGCCCGCAATCTGGCGACCACGACCAAGACCCCGCCGCAGATGCAGGGCATCTCCTCGCGGTGGCTGCTGCGCGTCCTGCCCTGGACGCAGGTCTCCGGCGGCACCTACCGCGTCAACCGGCGGCTGACCCACACCCTGGGTGACGGGCGGGTGGAGTTCGTCACCGAGGGCGCCGACGTCCGCGTCATCCCCCAGGAGTTGCGGGAACTGGCCCCGCTGCGCGGCTTCACCGACGACCCCACACTGCGGGAACTGGCCGGCCGGTTCGCCCAGCGGGACGTCGTCCCCGGTGACGTCATCGCCGAGCAGGGCACCCGCGCCGACCGCGTCATCCTCATCGCCCACGGCAAGTTCGAACGGCTCGGCACCGGCAAGTACGGCGACGAGACGGTGACCGGGGTACTGGCCGACGGCGACGCGGCCGGCGAGGCGGCCCTGCTCGGGCCGGACGCAGAGTGGGAGCACACCGTACGGGCGGTGACCCGCGGCACCGTCCTGACCCTCTCCCGCGCCGACTACGAGGAGGTGCTGGGCCGTTCCGAGGCCCTCCGCGCCCACCTCGACGCCTTCCGCACCGCACTCGTCCCGGCGCAGAACAAGCACGGCGAGGCGGCCATCGAACTCGCCGCGGGCCACGTCGGCGAACCGGAGCTGCCGGGCACCTTCGTCGACTACGAGCGGTCCCCGCGGGAGTACGAACTCAGCGTCGCGCAGACCGTACTGAAGATCCACTCGCGGGTCGCCGACCTCTACAACGACCCGATGAACCAGCTGGACCAGCAGCTGCGGCTCACCGTGGAGGCGCTGCGCGAGCGCCAGGAACACGAAATGATCAACAACCGCGAGTTCGGGCTGCTGCACAACGCCGACCTCAAGCAGCGCATCCACACCCGCAGCGGCCCGCCCACCCCCGACGACCTCGACGAGCTGATCTCCCGCCGCCGGAAGACCCAGTACCTGCTGGCCCACCCGCGGACCATCGCCGCCATCGGGCGCGAGTGGAACGCGCGCGGCATCTACCCCACGCCCGTCGAGATCGACGGCACCCCGGTGCGCGCCTGGCGCGGCATCCCGCTGCTGCCCTGCAACAAGATCCCGGTCAACCCCGACCAGACCAGCTCGATCCTCGCGATGCGGGTCGGCGAGGAGAACCAGGGCGTCGTCGGCCTGCACCAGACCGGCATCCCCGACGAGTACCGCCCCGGCCTCTCGGTGCGCTTCATGGGCATCAACGACCAGGCCGTCATCAAGTACCTGGTCAGCGCCTACTACTCGGCGGCGGTCCTGGTACCGGACGCCCTGGGCGTCCTGGAGGACGTCGAGATCGGCCACTGAGGCGAACGGGGGCGGGGGATGAGGGAGGGGGCGAGGTCGGCGGAGCGGGCGGGAGGCTCGGTCGGCCGCCCGCTCCGCCGGCTCCTCAGGGGCCGGCGGCTTCTCAGGGGCCGCCAGCTCCTCAGGGGCCGGAGCGTGGCACCCGGGTGACGCCCATACGGGCCCTTGTGTCCCCCGCCGCCCCTCCCCCGGGAACCTCTCCGCCGGCGTCCCGCACGCCTCTCCCCTGCGCAATCAGGGGAGTTGGACGGCCCGCTCCCCTCCCGGTCCTTCTTTGGTCAAGCCATTGACACAACGGCCATTCCCTTGGCAGGGCGCGCACCGTTGCGCATGATGAACGCACCGGCCTGTGCGTGACATGTACGCGACCACCCCCTCGGTCCTTGTCAGGAGTTCACATGGAGCCCGACCAGCACTCCCCGGCCCGTCGGCGGCTGCTCACCGGCGCCGCCGCCCTCGCCGCGGCCGCCGCCCTCACCCCCCTCACCCCGGCTGCCGCCTCGTCCCGACGCAAGCGGACCGCGAGAGCCAGACGGGCCGCGAGCTACCCGCCCGTCCACTGGGACCCGGCCAGTTCCGCCAACTACACCGCCGCCAACCGGCCGACCCAGTACGCCATCGACACGGTCGTCATCCATGTGACCCAGGAGACCTTCGCGGACACCCTGCGGCTCTTCCAGGACCCCGCGCACAAGGCGGCCGCGCACTACGTCGTCCGCTCCTCCGACGGCTACACCTCCCAGTGCGTCCGGGAACGCGACGTCGCCTGGCACGCCGGCAACTGGAGCTACAACACCCGCAGCATCGGCATCGAGCACGAGGGCTGGATCGACGACCCGAAGTGGTTCACCGAGGCGATGTACACCCGGTCCGCCCTGCTCACCGCCGCCATCTGCGACCGCTACGGCATCCCCAAGGACCGCCGGCACATCATCGGCCATGTCGAGGTCCCCGGAACCGACCACACCGACCCCGGCCAGTACTGGGACTGGGCCTTCTACATGGACCTGGTCAAGGGCGCCTCCCTCTGGGGCGGAGGCGGCTCCCTGAACTGGTGACCCCCTGCCGGGTACTCGTGGCCCCCTGCGGAGTCGGGCCTGCTGAGCGGGACTGCTGAGTCGGGGCCGCCGAGCCGGGGCGGATCCGGGAATCGGGGCCGCGCCCCACACAGCGCGGCCCCGACTTCCGGCCACCCGCCTCTCTCCCCCCGACGCACCCGACCCCGACAGGGACGCGATGCACACGCCCGGCCGCAGCCGGGGCGCACAGAGCCCCACGCACACAGCCCCACCCCTGCCACTTCCGCGACAGATGCCACCGCCTGGCGCGTAGCGCATGACACGCCCGGGACCGCATGACACGGCACGGACCGAACCGGACGACGCTGCGGCGGGCCGGGGCGGATGACGCCACGCCGGCCGGGTGACGCGCGCGGGCCGGGCGACACGGCACCGCCCCGTTCCACGGGTGTTCGGAATCCCGCCACCGGCGGGTCATAGTGAGCGCCGCCCCACCTGTCAGAGTTGACGCGACGTCAGGAGGCTGCCGTGAAGCAGCGGTTGGGTTCAGTGCGGACGGCCGCGGTGGCGGTGGTCGCGTGGGGCGTCCTGGTGGGCGGCGGCGCGGCGGGCACCGCCCGGGCGGCGGCCGACGACGGCTTCGAGCGCTCCGCGCCGGTGCGGCTGGCGCCCGGGGTGTCCTACGGCGAGTTCCGGATGGCGCTGCCCCGCGGCACCGTCCACGGCCACCTGCTGACCATCGACCTGTCCGCCCCGTCCGTCTCGGTGGACCTGCTCGGCCCCGGTGCCGTCGCCGCCCGCGCCCCGGTGTCCGAGCTGGCCGGGAACCGGCGCGCGGTCGGCGCGGTCAACGGCGACTTCTTCAACATCAGCGAGGCCCAGCACCCGGGCGTCGAGGTCACCGGCTCCTCGGTCGGGCCCGCGGTGTCCTCGGGCCGGGACCTGAAGGGCCCGGTGCCGGACGGGCAGCGGTTCGGCCCGCCGCTGCCGCCCGGCGCGACCACGAACGACGTGCTCACCGTCGGCTACGACCGCCGGGCCCGGCTGGACCGGCTCACCCTGCACGGTACGGTCCGCGGCCCCGCCGGCGCCTGGCCGCTGCGCGGGCTGAACCAGTACGCGCTGCCGGAGGACGGCATCGGCGCCTACACGTCCCGCTGGGGCCAGGTGTCCCGGGAGCGCGCGGTGTGCGGCACCGACACCAACCGGGCCGCGGGCTGCGACACCGACACCGCCGAGGTCACCGTCCGCAACGGGCGGGTGGTGGAGACCGCCGAGCGGCCGGGCGCCGGGGTGATCGAGCCGGGATCGGTGGTGCTGGTCGGCCGCGAGGCCGGCGCCCGGCGGCTGCGCGCGCTCCGCCCCGGCGACCGCGTCCGGGTCAGCCACCGGCTCGCCGCCGGGCTCCCGGGCCGGCTGCGGTGCGCGGTCGGCGGCTTCCCCGTGCTGCGGCACGGGCGCCCGGCCGACGGCCTGGACACGGTCGCGGTGACCATGCGCACCTCGGCCGGGATCGCGAACCGCGGCCGGACCCTGTACCTGATGGCGCTGGACGGTGAGAAGGGCCGGGACCAGACCGGCCTCACCGTGCGCGAGCTGGCCGATCTCATGGCACGGCTCGGGGCCCAGGACGCCCTGAACCTCGACGGCGGCGGCTCCTCGACGTTCGTCACCAGGGGCCGGGACGGCGCGGAGCAGGTGCGCAACCACCCGACGGACGGGAAGGAACGCCCGGTCGCCAACGCCGTCGGCGTCTTCTCGGGCAGGGCCTGGTCGGACGGGTCGGACGGGTCGGACGGGTCGGACGGGGGTGATGGGCCCAGAACGTGACCGGGTGCACGACGGGCGCGCGCCGGGTTCACGACGGGGGCGGGCAGGGCTACGGGCCCAGGCCCCAGGAGCCAGGGCGGGCGAGGCTGCGGGCGCGGGACGCGGGGGCGGCAGACGCGGGCGCTGGAGGGCGCGGGGCGGGGCGCGGGCTGTCCGGCCGTCCGGGCCGGCCGGCTGTCCGGGCGGCCGGGCGCCCGTGCTGCGTGCGCCTGCCAAGGGGGGACACGGGGGGACGCGTGTCCGCCGGGCCGGGCCGTGTGTGTGCCGGGGCCGCTTGCCTTTTGCTTCCTTGTTCGGCAACGATTACGGAGAGTGATTAGTTCCTGGAGTTTCGTAATCGGCAAGGGGGTGCCGGGGGGCGTCAGGGGCGGACGCCGCTCACCACTTCGGCGGCGCCGGCGAGGCCGTGGTGGATGTCGGGGGCGAGACTGCTGCCCGCCAGGTAGAAGCCGAGCAGTCCGCACACGATGGCGTGCGAGATCTTCAGTTTCCCGCTGCGCAGGAAGATCACGACCAGGATCACCAGCAGCAGGATGACCGAGATGGAGACAGCCATGGACACAACACCTCCTCGTCCGCCGCCCGAACGGGCGGTAAGCGGTGGCCAGTTTGGCGCATTGCGGGGGATGTCCGGTTCGCGGCGGGGTGCTCCAAACAGGTGGTCCTGGGGAGAAGGGGGAAAGAGGGAGGAGGGAGGGGCGTGGGGGAGGTGTGCGGGGGCAGTTCCCGGTGTCGGTAAAGAAGTGGCATGGATCACCCCACCCCTCGCAACGCGGCGGGGGCCCTGACCGTCTTAGCGGCCGACATTGCCGCCGCTCCCGCACCATCGACGGAAAGCCGCCCATGAGCCAGAGCCCCGCCCGGTCCTCGCGGCCGTTCCGGCCGTCCCGGTCGCTGTGTGCCGCCTTCGCGCTGATGCCGGTGCTCGGCTTCGGCACGCTGGCGGCGTGCGACGCGGCCAAGGCGTCGGCGTCCCCGGAGCGGCCGGTGAAGGTGGCACTGGGGTCGGCCGGCGGGCACCCGACGGTGCAGGCCGGCGACCAGCTGCGGGTGAGCGCGGACGGCGGGGTGCTGACCGAGGTGACGGTGACCGATCCGCGGGGCCGGCAGCTGGTCGGCGGGTTCAGCCGGGGCGGGACGGTGTGGACGTCGCGGGCCAAGGCCGCGCCGGACACCAAGTACTCGGTGCTCGCCCTGACCCGGGACCCCGGCGGCGCCCGCAGTGCGGCCAAGGAGTCGCTGACCACCGGGAAGGTGGCCAAGCGGAACCGGCTGACGTTCACCCCCCGCCCGGGCGGCGCGGTGGTGCGGGCCGGCGATCCGATCACGCTCACCTTCGCGTTCCCGGTACGGGACCGGGCGGCGGTGGAGCGGCGGCTGGAGGTGGTCACCGACAACCGGACCGAGGGCGCGTGGAGCTGGGAGTCCGCCGGTGGCCGGGACCGGATCGTCTGGCGGCCGGAGGGCGGCTGGAAGCCGGGGACGAAGGTGATGCTGCGGGCCGAGCTGAACGGCGTGGACTCCGGCGGCGGGCGGTTCTTCACCAAGGATTACGGGTTGCGGTTCACCGTGGGCCGCGGTCCGGCCGTCAAGGCGGACCTCGATGCTGACGCGTACATCACACCCGGACTCGGACTTACGCCTGCTTTATGGCAAGGTCCAGGTGGGTGACCCTGTGGTGGTCGCCCAACCCTCCCTGCGAGGGACAGACAACCCAGGGGACGGGGCCGGAGACCGGAAGGTCGCCCGGTCGCAGCGGCAGTGGGCCGGAGGCGGAGAGCGCGCGCCTCGTGTCGGGCTGCCGACCCCTTTTCAGAGCCTAATGTGACGGAATGAGCACCGTGCAGGACCAGGATCAACTCACGGGGTGGCGGCGCTTCCGGCGCCGCGTCCCCAATGGCTTCGCCATCATCTTCAGCGTGCTGGGCCTTTTCTGTGCCCTGACAGCGCTGATCGGGCCCCTTCGGCGCGCACTCCACTCGGTGATCTACTGGCTGGACACGCTCACGATCCCGGTGGCCCCGAACTTCGCTTACGCCGCGTTCCTCTTCCTCCTGGCCGCCGCGATGACCGCGCGGAAACGGGTGGCGCTGTGGTTCGTGGTCGCGTACATGGTGCTGAACGTCCTCGCCGACGCGCTGTTCCTGGCCGCGGGGTACTGGGAGTTCGGCTTCTCGCTGGTGCTGTGCGCCGGGGCGCTGGTGCTGCTGCTGGTCTCGCACCGCGAGTTCTACGCGATCACCCGGCGCGGGGCGTTCCTGCGGGCCGCGCTGGTGCTGGCCGGCGGGCTCGTGGTGGCGGTGCTGATCGGCTGGGGGCTGGTGTCGCTGGCGCCCGGTTCGCTGGAGCGCGGCGGCGGCAACCGCCTGCTGTGGGCGGCGAACCGGGTCTGCGGCGGGCTGGTCGGCGGCCGGATCGTCGAGGGGCACCCGGCGCACTGGATCGGCACCCTGCTGGGACTGCTGGGTGCGCTGGCGCTGCTGAACGCGGCGGCGGCGCTGTTCCGTTCGCAGCGGATGGAAGCGGCGCTGCACGGTGACGAGGAGGCCCGGATCCGGGCGCTGCTGTCGAAGTACGGCAGCCAGGACTCGCTGGGGTACTTCGCGACCCGCCGGGACAAGGCGGTGGTGTTCTCGCCGAGCGGCAAGGCCGCGGTGACGTACCGGGTGGAGGCCGGGGTCTGCCTGGCCAGTGGTGATCCGGTCGGTGACCGGGAGGCGTGGGGTCCGGCGATCGACGCGTGGCTGGACGTGGCCGGCCGGTACGGCTGGCAGCCGGCGGTGATGGGGGCCAGTGAGGACGGCGCGAAGGCGTTCGCGCGGGCCGGGCTGGGCGCTCTCCAGCTCGGTGACGAGGCGATCCTGCACATCCCGGAGTTCGACCTGGACGGCCGGGACATGCGGGTCACGCGGCAGGCCGTCAACCGTGTGCAGCGCACCGGGGCGACGTTCCGGGTGCGGCGGCACGCGGAGCTGACCGAGGCGGAGATGCAGGAGGTCATCCACCGGGCGGATGCCTGGCGGGACACCGAGACCGAGCGTGGTTTCTCGATGGCGCTGGACCGGCTCGGGGACGAGCAGGACGGTGACTGCCTGCTGGCGGAGGCGTTCGACGGCGACGGGAAGATGATCGCGCTGCTGTCGTTCGTGCCGTGGGGCAAGGACGGCATCTCGCTGGATGTGATGCGGCGCGACCGCAGTGCGCCGAACGGCGTGATGGAGTTCATGGTCGCCCAGCTGTGCGCGCAGGGCGGGGCGCTGGGGGTGCGGCGGATCTCGCTGAACTTCGCGGTGTTCCGGTCGGCGTTCGAGGAGGGTTCCCGGATCGGTGCCGGTCCGGTGCTGAAGGTGTGGCGGCGGCTGCTGCTGTTCTTCTCGCGCTGGTGGCAGCTGGAGGCGCTGTACCGGTCGAACTCGAAGTACCACCCGGAGTGGTACCCGCGGTTCCTGTGCTACGCGGATGCCGGTGCGCTCGCCCGGATCGCGCTGGCGTCGGGTATCGCCGAGGGCTACGTGGCGGTGCCGAGTCTGGGCAAGCTGTGGGGCAAGGGGCACCAGAAGCGGGTGCTGGCCCCGGCGAGCACGGCGGGTCTGCCGTCGCTGGACGAGCTGGGTCTGGTGGAGTCGGAGCCGGCCACGGCGGAGGAGCAGCGCGAGCGGGAGCTGGCGGCGCTGCCGGAGCAGGTGCGGGTGCGGCACCGGAAGCTGGAGCGGCTGCGGGACGCGGGCACCGATCCGTATCCGGTGGGCGTGCAGCGGACGCACACGCTCGGCCAGGTCCGCGAGGAGTACGGCGAGACCGCGGCGGGGGCGCGTACCGGCAAGACGGTGACGGTCGCCGGGCGGGTGCTGCTGGTCCGGGACCACGGCGGGGTGCTGTTCGCGGTGCTGCGCGACTGGTCGGGCGATCTTCAGGTGGCGCTGACCCGGGCGGACAGCGGCGCGGAGCTGCTGGAGCGGTTCGGTACGGATGTGGATCTCGGTGACCACATCGAGGCCGAGGGCGAGGTCGGGGCGAGCGACCGCGGTGAGCTGACGGTGTTCGTCACCGGGTGGCGGCTGACGGCGAAGTGCCTGCGGCCGCTGCCGGACAAGCGGCGCGGACTGTCGGATCCGGAGGCGAAGGTCCGCCAGCGGTATGTGGACCTGGTCGTCTCGCCGGACGCGCGGGACACCGTGCGGGCCCGGAGCACGGCGGTGCAGGCGCTGCGGCAGGGGCTGATCGACCGGGGTTACCTGGAGGTCGAGACGCCGATGCTCCAGCAGATCCACGGTGGTGCCAACGCCCGTCCGTTCCACACCCACATCAACGCCTACGACCTGGACCTGTATCTGCGGATCGCGCCGGAGCTGTATCTGAAGCGGCTGTGCGTGGGCGGTATGGAGAAGGTCTTCGAGATGGGGCGGACGTTCCGGAACGAGGGCATCTCGTACAAGCACAATCCCGAGTTCACGATGCTGGAGGCGTACCAGGCGTTCGCCGACTACGACGTGATGCTCGACCTGACCCGGGAGTTGATCCAGGGTGCGGCGGTCGCCGCGTTCGGCAGCGCCACGGCCCGCAAGGCGGACAAGAACGGGCGGCTGGTCGAGCACGACATCTCGGGTGTGTGGCCGGTGAAGACGGTGTACGGGGCGATCTCGGAGGCGCTGGGCGAGGAGGTCACCGCGGACACCGAGCCGGATGTGCTGCGGCGGCTGTGCCTGGGGGCGTCGGTGCCGGTCACTCCGGAGATGGGCCGGGGCGACGTGGTCCTGGAGATGTACGAGCGGCTGGTGGAGGAGAAGACCACGCTGCCGACGTTCTACAAGGACTTCCCGACGGATGTCTCGCCGCTGACCCGCCAGCACCGGAAGGACCCGCGGGTGGCGGAGCGCTGGGACCTGGTGGCGTTCGGTACGGAGCTGGGTACCGCGTATTCGGAACTGACCGATCCGGTGGAGCAGCGGCGGCGGTTGACCGCGCAGTCGCTGCTGGCGGCGGGCGGTGACCCGGAGGCGATGGAGCTGGACGAGGACTTCCTCCAGGCGCTGGAGTACGCGATGCCGCCGACGGGTGGTCTGGGGATCGGTGTGGACCGGCTGGTGATGTTCCTGACGGGTCTGTCGATCCGGGAGACGCTGCCGTTCCCGCTGGTGCGGAGGCGCTGACGCGCCGGGCCTGGGGCCTCGGGCGCCGGGCGGGCTGGATTCTTTCCGGCCCGCCCGGCGCTTTTCGTGTGTGCGGGTCTTCTCCTGTGGGCGTGTGCTCCGCGTGCCGGGCGGTTTCGCCGTGGCGGACGGGGGGGGCGTGGGTCACGGTGCGGTCCTGCTGAGGGCGTGGTCGGCGACGGCGGGGTCGAGCCAGCCGCGGTCGGTGAGTTCGGTGACGAAGCGGCGGTAGGCGGGGAGGTGGCGGGCGGTGCGGTCGGGGGCGGGGCGGATCTCGGTGCCGGGGCGGAGCATGGCGGCGGCGGTCGCGGCCCGGCCGGTGCCGGCGGAGGTGGCGGCGAGGACGGCCATGCCGAGGGCGCTGTCGGCGTGTTCGGGTACGTGGACGGTGCGGCCGAGGACTTCGGCGCGCAGCCGGCACCAGTAGGTGTTGCGGGCGGCGCCGCCGGTGTAGGTGAGGGGGCCGGCGGTGGGGGCGCCGAGGTGGTCGAGGTAGTCGAAGCAGAGGCGTTCCAGGCAGGCGACGCCGAGGAGGTAGGCGTGGAACTCGGCGGCGCGGGTGGGGGTGGCGCCGAGGATGAAGGGTTCGGCTTCGGGGGCGCGGAAGGGGAAGCGTTCGCCGCCGGTGGAGACGAGGGGGTAGGCGACGGCGTCGGGGTCCTGGGCGGCGGCCTGTTCGGTGAGGACGTCGAGGTTCTCGCCGTGGAAGTAGTGGGAGATGACGCCGGCGCCGCTGTTGGAGGCGCCGCCGGGCAGCCAGGTGCCGGCGGGGCCGCGGTGGCAGTGGACGAGGCCGGCGGGGTCGCGGACGAGGTGGTCGCTGGTGCCCTTGAGGACGAGGGTGGTGCCGAGGGCGGCGTTCCAGGCGCCGGGGGTGAGGGCGCCGGCGCCGATCTGGGCGGCGCAGTCGTTGGTCATGCCGGCGACGATGGCGGTGCCGGCGGGGATGCCGGTGGCGTCGGCGGCTCCGGGGGTGACGGTGCCGAGGACGGTGCCGGGGCGGACGACGTCGGGCAGCAGGCCGGTGGGGATGGCGAGGGTGTCGAGGACGTCGTGGGGCCAGCGTTCGTCGAGGAGGTGGTAGCCGGTGGTGAGGGCGTGGCTGGTGTCGCTGGGGAGTTGGCGGCCGGCGAGTTGCCAGGCGATGAGGTCGGTCTGGTGGAGGAGGCGGGAGCCGGTGGCGAGGGTGGGGTCGTGGTCGAGGAGCCAGCGGAGTTTGGGCAGGGCCCAGGTGGGCGGCATGGTGCGGTAGCCGAGGTCCCGCCAGAGGTGGGCGCCGGCCGCGGTGCAGGTTGCGGCCTGGTCGGTGGCGCGGCCGTCGTCGTACATGAGGGCGGGGGTGCGGGGGGTGCCGTGGGGGTCGGTGAGGAGGATGGTGCCGGAGGTGCCGTCGAGGGCCAGGCCGCGGATGCGGTGGGGGTCGAGTCCGGTGAGGGCTTCGCGGCAGGCTTCGGCGAGCGCGGGCCACCAGGTGGCGGGGTCCTGTTCGTGGCGGTTGCCGGTGCGGTGGCCGGTCAGGGGGCGGGCGGCGGTGGCGAGGAGGGCGCCGGTGCCGTCGACGGCGAGGCAGCGGGCGCTCCGGGGGCCGAGGTCGAGGCCGAGCCAGATGGCGTCGGGGGGGGGGGGGGGGGCGTGCGGGTCAGACACGGATGCCTCCAGGGGCGGGGGGCTGGGCGGGGTGGTGCGTGGGGTCGGTGCGGCGGGGGGCGTGGGGGGGTGGCGGGGTGCGGGCGCCGGGTGGTGCGGGCGGGGTCGCGTCGGCCGGTGGCGCGGGCGGGGTTGCGCGAGGCGCCGGAGTCCTGGTGGAGGGCGGTGGAGCAGGCGGCGTGTGCGGGGTGGGGCTGCCGGGGGCGCCGGAAGGGGACGTAGGTCTCGGCGGCGCGCTGGAGGCCGGTGGCGAGGCGGGAGACGGCGATCTCGCTGCCCTGGTCGTCGGAGACCGCGGACGTGGTGGCGGTGGTGCCGGCCTCGATGGTGCGTACGGACATCGGCGGGGTCCTTTCACACCGGGCGGAGGCGGGTCGGTAGGCGGCGGGCCGGCCGGGTGCGGCTGCTTCCGGCCCGTCGGGCGGCCGGACGGCCGGACGGCTTGAGGAAGAGGGAATCAGCGCTGATATCGGTACGTATCCCGTCAGAGTAGCGCCGGTGCGCGGTGCTGGACGGGCCTCCCGCGTTGTCGGGTCTTCCGGCGTGGGGGGTGGCTGTGGGGCGTGGCGCGGGGCGCCGTGGGGCGCTGGGGGCGGGGGCCGCTGCGCGGGGCGGTGGGTGGGGTGTACGGACCGCTGCGCGGGGCTGGGCGCGGGAGGGGTGCCGCTGCGCGGGGGTGCGGGTCGGGAGCGCGGGGGTGGGGGGTGTGGTGGCGGGTCGGAGGGGCAGGCGGGGCCGGGCGTCTCCGGGTAACGGGAGCGAACGCCTTCGGGTGCCGGGCTGCTCCGGGTGCCGGGCGCCTTCGGGTGCCGGGCCCGAGCGCCCCGGGTGCCGGGCTGCTCCGGAATATCCGCCGCGGTCCCGGGCGTTGGGGCCCCGCAGGGGGGCTTCGCCACCCCTACGGGATCCGTTCGACCCACCCCCAGGGGCCCCGCCCCGAGGGCCCCCGGGGCCCCGCCCACGAGCCGCCCCCAGCGGCGCTCCTCCCCCGCCCCGCGTCCTACCCCAGCCCCAGCACCCCCGGGTCGGTCGCGAGGGGGCGCAGGGCCGCGCGGGGGTCGGGGACGAGGCGGCGGGCGGTGAGGTCGAGGATGCCGCAGACCGCGCTGATCTCGGCGGCGGGGGTGCCGTCGGCCTTGCGGACGGTCTGCTCGATCGTGAACGTCTTTCCCTCGCTCCACACGAACCGGCAGCTGACCTCGACCTCGTCTCCGGCGCGGAGTTCGCGCCGGTAGCGGATGGTGGTTTCGAGGGTGACCGGGCCGATACCGCCGGCCACCAGCGTGGCCTGGGGGATGCCGGCGGCCTGGAGGGCGGACCAGCGGGCGTGTTCGGCGTACTGGAGGTAGACGCTCTGGTTGAGGTGGCCCTGGGTGTCGGTCTCGTAGCCGCGGACGGTGACCGGCACGGCGAACGGCGCGCCGCTTCCGCCACCGGCCCCGGTCGCCGCCGGCGCGTCGGCGCCGGCCCCCGTGATCGCCCTGTCGGTGCCGGCCCCGGTGGTCGTCTCTTCGGTCACGTCCGCTCCTGTCTCCCCATGGGTCACGCGCGGCCCATCGTAGGCGGCGGTGATCAGGCGGCGCCGGGGTTTGCGGGGGCGGGGGCGAGGTCCGTCCAGTGGACGGTGCGGTCGCACCAGCGGTGCAGGAGGGTGCGGTCGTGGCCGACGGCGAGCACGCCGGCACCGGTCTCGCGGCGGTAGGTCTCGACGACGGCCACCAGGGCGGCGGTGGTGGAGGCGTCCAGCATCGCGGTCATCTCGTCGCAGATCAGCCAGCGGGGGCGCAGGACGAGGGCGCGGGCCAGGCAGGCGCGTTGCAGCTGGCCGTCACTGACCTCGTGCGGGCGGCGGGTGAGCAGGTCGCCGCCGAGGCCGACCAGGGGCGCCAACTCGTCCAGCCGGGAGGCGACTTCGGCCGGGCGGCCGGTGGCGCGGAGGGGTTCGGCGATCAGGTCGGCGAGCCGCAGTCGGGGGTCGGCGGAGAGCCGGGGCTGCTGGAAGAGGACGCCGAAGGCGGTGCGCTGGGCGCGGGGTGCCCGGTGGCGCCAGCCGCGGGCGGGGGTGCCGTCCAGGACGACGGTGCCGGCGTCGGGGCGGTGGAGCAGGGCGGCGACCCGGGCGAGGGTGGACTTGCCGCAGCCGCTGGGGCCGAGCAGGCCGACCGCCTCGCCGGGGGCGAGGGTGAGGGAGACGCCGCGCAGGACGGGCGTGCGGCGGTCGTAGCCGGCGATGATGTCACGCAGTTCGAGCATGGTCGGTCTCCCTGTCGGGCGGCACCGGGTGGTGGCAGGCGACGCCGTCGCGGAGTGCGGGGGGCGTGGCGCAGGCGGGGGTGGCGCGGTCGCAGCGGGCGGCGAAGGCGCAGCCGGGCGGCAGGGCGCCGAGTTCGGGCGGCATGCCGGGGAGGGGGGTGAAGGCACGGTCGGGCAGGGCGTCGAGGAGGGCACGGGCGTAGGGGTGGCGGGGGCCGGGGGTGCCGAAGAAGCGGCGGGCGTCGGCGAGTTCGACGATGCGGCCGGCGTACATCACGGCGACCCGGTCGGCGATGCGTTCGGCGGCCGCCAGGTCGTGGGTGATCATCAGCAGGGCGTGGCCGGCCCGGGTGTGCCGGCGGAGTTCGTCGGTGGTGCGGTCCACCAACTCGCGGTCGAGGCCGGTGGTCGGTTCGTCGGCGAGCAGCAGCGGGGCGTCGCCGGCCAGGGCGAGGGCGGTGGCGGCGCGCTGGGCGAGGCCGCCGGAGAGCTGGTGGGGGTAGCGGTCGAGGTGGTCTGCGGGGAAGGCGGCGCGGGCGGCGGTGCGGACGGCGGCCGCCCGCAGTGCGGTGCCGCGCGGGGTTCCGGTCAACTCCCGCACCGTTTCCTCCAGTTGGGAGCGGACGGTGCGGACGGGGGTGAGGTGGGCGGCGGGGCTCTGCGGGATGAGGCCGATGCGGCGGCCGCGGACCGTGCGGGCCAGTTCGGCTTCGGGGGCGGTGAGCAGGTCGGTGCTGCCGTGGCGGTCGGTGAGGCGGGCGGTGCCGGTGGCCTCGGCGTTGCCGGGCAGCAGGCCGAGGAGGGCCGAGGCGAGGACGGATTTGCCGCAGCCGCTCTCGCCGACGAGGACGAGGCAGCTGCCGGGGGCGAGGTCGAAGGCGGCGTCGGTGACGGCGGCGACGGACCGGCCGCGGGGCATCCGGAAGCGGACGGTCAGGCCGCGGACGGTGAGCAGGGGCGCGGGGGCGGGGTCGGCGGCGGTCACAGCGTGAGCTCCGATCGGCGGCGGGGGTTGAGCCGTTCCCGCCAGGCGCCGGCCAGGCCCGCGACGGCGAGGGTGGGGACGATGAGGAAGAGGCCGGGGAAGAGGGTGGGCCACCAGTCGCCGGCGAGCAGGGAGCTGCGGGCGGCGTTGGCCATGATGCCGAGGCTGGCCTCGTGGGCGGGCAGGCCGAGGCCGAGGAAGGACAGCGCGGATTCGTGCCAGATGGCGTGCGGCACCATCAGGACGGCGGCGAGGCCGGCCTGCGGCAGGACGGCGGGCAGCAGGTGGCGGACGGTGATCCGCCACCGGGAGGCGCCGCCGGTCAGGGCGGCGTCGAGGTAGGGGCGGGAGCGCAGGGAGAGGACTTCGGCGCGGACGATCCGGGCGGTGGACAGCCAGTGGGTGAGTGCCACGGAGAGGATCACGGGCCAGACGCCGGGCCGGAACATGGCGACGATGAAGATGCCGAGCAGCAGGTGCGGTACGGAGGAGAAGAGGTCGACCAGGCGCATGACGGTGCGGTCGGCGGCGCCGCCGAGGGCGCCGGCCAGGGCGCCGACGGCGGTGCCGGCGACGGTGGCGGTCAGGGCGGCGACGACGCCGACGAGGAGGGAGACCCGCAGGCCGTAGACGCAGCGGAGCAGCAGGTCGCGGCCGACCTCGTCGGTGCCGAAGGGGTGGGCGGCGGACGGCGGCCGGAGTTTGCCGGCCAGGTCGACGGCCTGCTGGTCCAGGGGGAACAGCAGCGGGACGAGGAGGACGGCGAGGACGAGGGCGGCCAGGACGGCGGCGGAGGCCCGCAGGCGCAGGGTGTGGCGGGCGCCCGCGGCGCGGCGGGCGCGGGCGCGGGGTGCGGGGGCGGTGGTGCTAGCCATCGAAGCCCACTCTGGGGTCGGCGAGTCCGTACAGCAGGTCGGAGAGCAGGTTGCCGGCCAGGACTGCGGCGGTGGCCAGGGCGGTGAGCGCGGCCAGCAGCGGGAAGTCGACGCTTGTGGCGGCCTGGACGGTGGCGGCGGCGATGCCGGGCCAGCTGAAGACGGTCTCCACCAGGAGGGCGCCGGTGATGAGTTCGGGGACCCGGGAGCCGATCAGGGTGAGGACGGGCAGGAGTCCGGCGCGCAGCGCGTGGTGCCGCAGGACGGTGCGTTCGCGCAGGCCGCGGGCGCGGGCGCCGCGTACGGGGTCCTCGTCGAGGGCGTCGGCGACGCCCTGCCGGACGTAGAGGACGAACCACGGGAGCTGGGAGGTGGCCAGGACGAGGACGGGCAGGGCGAGGTGGCGGGCGATCTGGCCGGCGGTGGCGGTGGCGCTGCCGGTGTCGGTGAGGCCGCCGGCGGGGAGGATGCCGAGCTGGAGGGCGCCGAGCCAGACCGCGAGGAGGCCGAGCCAGTAGGGCGGGGCGGCTTCGAGGACGTAGGCGGTGGCGGTGACGGCGCGGTCGAGGAGGCCGCCGCGGCGGCGGGCGGCCAGGACGCCGAGGGCGGTGCCGGCGGCCACGGCGAGGGTGAAGGCGAGGGCGCACAGCAGGACCGACCAGCCGAGGCGTTCGCCGATGACCTGGGAGACCGGGGCGCGCAGGGCGGCGGAGTCGCCGAGGTCGCCGGTGAGGGCGTGGGTGAGCCAGTCCCACCAGCGGCCGAGCAGGGGGCGGTCGGCGCCGAGGTTGTGGCGGATCTGGTCGAGGTTCTCCTGGGAGGCGGTGAGGCCGGCGGTGCCGGCGTAGGCGCGGACCGGGTCGAACGGGGAGGCGGCGGCGATCGCGAAGACCCCGAGGGTGACGGCGAGGAGGACGGGCACGGCGGTCAGGGCGCGCCGGGCCGCCATCCGCGCCATCGGTCCCCAGGGGAGGGCGGCCAGGGGGTGGCGGGTGGTCACGTGGCGGGCTGCCAGTCCTCGACGTTCCACCAGGGGCCGGAGGCCAGGCCGTGGTCGTGCGGTTCGACCTGGGTGGTGAGGTGCTGCCAGCGGTCGTCGGTCACGTAGAGGTGGTCGACGTGGGTGAGGAAGAGGTAGGCGGGGTCCTTGGCGAGTTCGCGCTGGACGGCGTCGTAGGCGGCCTTGCGGGCGTGCCGGTCGTCGGTGCGGCGGGCCGCGACGAGCTGGGCGTCGACGGTGGGGTGGCGTACCGGGACATGTTGTTGAAGCCGTCGCCGGCGAGGGAGGAGTGCAGGAGGAGGTACTGGTCGAAGTCGGGGTCGGCGGGGCTGCCGCCGCCGGCGAGGACGGCGTCCTGCTTCATGCGGGGTTCGATGGCTTCCCAGGTGCCGGATTCGACGGTGACCTCGATGCCGGCCTTCTTGGCGTCGGAGGCGAAGGCGAGGGCGTGTTCCTGGCGGAGTTTGTCGCCGGAGAGGTACCAGAGGGTGAAGGCGGCGCGCCGGCCGTCCTTGGCGCGGATGCCGTCGGGGCCCTTCGTCCAGCCGGCGTCGTCGAGGAGGCGTTGGGCCTTGTTCGGGTCGTGGGGGCGTTCGGTGCCCTTGGCGAACCAGGGGCTGTCGGTGGGCACCGGCCCGTAGGCGGGCTTGCCGGCGCCGCTGAGGATGCCCTTGACCATGGCCTGGCGGTCCACGGCGAGGTCCAGGGCCTGCCGGACGGCGCGGTCGGCGGTGACGGGGTTGGCGGTGGGGAGGGTGACGTTGCGGTAGTCGAAGGTCGTGGCGGCGAGGGTGGTGCGGTGCTTGTCGCCCTTGAAGGTGGCGGCGAGTTCGGGCGGGAGGATGGCGCCGTCGAGGTCGCCGGAGCGCAGCCGGGTGGCGCGGACGTCGTCGTCCTTGATGATCGCCATGGTGAGGTGCTTGACCTTGGGTACGCCGCCCCAGTAGTGGGGGTTGGCGGTGAAAGTGAGCTTCTCGCCCTTGGACCAGGCGGTGAGGGTGTAGGGGCCGGTGCCGACGGGGTGGGTGGTGAAGGAGCCGGTGTTGACGTCCTGCGTGCCGGCGATGTGGCGGGGGGCGATGGGCAGGACGGTGCGCTCGGCGAAGGGGGCGTAGGGGTACTTGAGGTGGAAGACGACGGTGTGGTCGTCCTTCTTCTCGACCTTCTCCAGGGCGTCGAGTTCGGCCTTGGAGGCGTTGTTGGTCTTCTCGTCGAGGATGGTGTCGTAGGTGAAGACCACGTCGTCGGCGGTGAAGGGGGTGCCGTCGCTGAAGGTGACGCCCTTGCGGAGGGGGTAGGTGTAGGTGGTGCCGCCGTCGGTGACGGTGGGGAGGGCGGCGGCGAGGGCGGGCTTGAGGCGCATCTGCGCGTCGTGGGTGAGCAGCCCGTCGAAGATCTTGGAGTTGCCGTCCTTGCCGTAGCCGAGGAGCGGGCTGAGGGTTTCCGGTTCGTAGGCGATGCCGACGACGGCGGTGTCGGCGGGTTTGCCGCTGCCCCGGCCGGTGTCGGGGGCGGCGCAGGCCGCCGCGGTGAGCGCCAGGGTGGCCGCCAGCGCCGTGGTGGCGCCTCGCCGTATGGACCGGGACGTCATGCCCCACCCTTCTTGAAGATCGACTGTTGTTGCGCATCGCTCGCAGGAGCGGTTGCCATTAAAACAGTCGTAAAGGTGTGGTCATGAACCGGTCCCGGGTGGCCCCGGTGTGCTTCGGGGGCCGGGGCTCCCGGGACCGGGCCGGGCGGCGGCGGGGCCGGCGGGGTGTCAGGGGGCGCCGGTGACCAGCTTCAGGCCCCACTTCCGCAGCGGCTCGCCGACCGGCTGGAAGATGGTGACGGTGTCCCCGCCGATGTCGCAGGTCGCCGCGCCGCCGCCGGAGTGCACCCCGACGGCCTTCGGGGCGCCGGGCTGGGAGACGTACGAACCGCCCGAATCCCCCGCCGCGGAGCAGGCGTTGGTGAAGGAGAGTCCGGAGATGACGGTGGTGCCGTAGTCCACGGTCTGGTCGGTGCGGGTGATCTCCCCGCAGTGCCAGCCGCTGGTCTGACCCGAGTGGCAGATCGACATCCCGACGATGCCCTCCTGCGTGCCGGTGACGGCGACCGGACTGCCGCCCTGGCCGGCCACCGCCGGACTCAGCTGCCAGCCGGGCTGGTCGACGGCGACCAGCCCGAAGTCGCCCTCGAAGGCGTTGACGCTGTGCGTACCGCCGGGGTTGGAGGTGCCCAGGCGGCTGCCGTCCTTGCCGAACGCCGGCTGGTTGGCCTTCAGCGTGCAGTGGCCGGCGGTCAGAAAGCCCCGGAAGGCGCCGGGGCCGGTCACCGAGAAGCCGATCGAGCAGATCCCGTCGGCGCCCGGCATCCAGCGCTCCCCGCCGATGACCGTGCCGTTCTGCTGGCGCGGCGCCTGGTCGCTGCGCTCGACGGTGACCGGGACCCGCGCCCGGACCGCGATCCGCCGGACGTCGCCCTCGAAGCCCGCGGTGCGCCGGGTGCGGGTGGCCCGGTCGACCCGCACCACCACGCCGTTGGCGCGTTCGTCGATGCCCCAGCCGGTGACGCCCGGTACGCCCCGGCCGGCCCGTTCGGTGATCCGCCGCACCACCGCGCGCAGCGCCGCCCGGTCGTGCCGGACGGTCTTGGGCACCGCGCCGGCGGCCCGGACCCGGCGGGCGTCGGCCGGGCCGGTGACCGCGACGACCAGCCGGCCGGACGCCTTGTCGAACCACATCCCGGCCGGCGGCGCGGCCAGTGCCCGGCGGACCGCGAGGGCGGCGTGCTGCGCCTCGGCCTCCTGGGCGAGGCGGGTCCGGGCCTGGGCCGGGGAGAGTCCGAGGTCCCGGCGCATCGCGTCGAGCATGCCGCGCGGGGTGGGCCGGGGGCCGGGGCCGGACTGCGGCAGGGCCCGCGCCGGGCCGTTCGGGGCGACGGCCGCCAGCACGGCGGCCGCGGCCGCGCTCCAGAGCGCGGCCTTGCGAATGCGGCGTTCCATCGGGGGTCTCCTCGCGGTGTCGGGTACCCGCCCTCCGGCGCGGGCCGGACCGGGCGGGTGCAGGGGTCGGCCCTAGACGAGACTCCTGGACACCGCGGCGGGGGGCACGGGGAGCGCCCCCGGGCGGCGGGGCGGCGGTCCCCGGCCGGCCGGTCCCAAGTCCCCGCCGTGCGCGGCCCGGTCAGGCGCCCGGCGCCGCCCCGGGCACCGCGCAACGTCCCCTGCTCGGCCGCCCGCCATCCGGGAGCGGGGCCACCTGAATGACCGTCAGGGTGGCTGCGGCGGCGGCCCCGGGCACGGTGACGCCCCCGGGGGCGGGACCGGGGGCGTCACCGTACGGGGCGCGGGGCGGCGGGGTCGGGGGCGGGCAGGGGGCGCGGAGCCGCACGGGGTGTGCCTCAGGGGCGGACGCGGGGCCGGGCGCGGGGGCCGGACGGGGCGCACCCGAGGACCTGGCACGGGGCCGGGCGCGAGGGCCGGACGGGCTGCGCCTCAGCACCGGGCGCCAGGCCGGGCACGGACCGCGGGCGCGGGCGCAGCGGGTTCAGAAGCCGCCGCCGAAGCCCCCGTCGCCGCCGCCCCCGAAGTCGCCGCCGTCGCCGAAACCGCCGCCGTCGCTGAAACCGCCGCCGAAGCCACCGGGGTCGAAGTCCGCGCCGGTGACGTCGCCGCCGTCCGGGCCACCGTAGCCGCCGAGGTCGGCGCCGTACGCGGGGGTGGTGAGCATCAGGTGGCCGAGCACGGTGCCGGCCAGCAGCCCCGGGAGCAGGCCGCCGCCGAAGTAGCCGCCGGCCCAGGGGGCGTAGGCGGGGCCGGCGTCCCAGTAGGGGCGGTCGCCGTAGGGGGTGCGGACCGTGCGGGCCAGCGGTTCGCGGCCGTCGTCCAGGCGGGCCCGGTCGGCGGCGCAGACCGGGACGGTGCGCTCGGCGCCGCCGGGCGGCGCCCAGACCGCGTCGGTGACCGAGGGGCCGTGCCGGGGGTCGAAGAAGCACGGCAGCCGGCGCTCCGGCAGCGGCCGGCCGGCGCGGCGCGCGGCGAGGGTGGCGAGTGCGAAGCGGCCCTCCTCCAGCCGGCTGGTCACGGCCCGCACGTCGCCGGGGTGCCGGGCGGCGGCCATCGCGGACTTGGCCTCCTCGTAGGCGTCCAGGGCGCGGGCGTAGTCGGCGCGCATCGCGTCGTCGGCGCCGGGCTCGCCCGGGTCGAAGTCCAGCCGGTCCAGTTCCTCGCCGAAGGCGGTGATGTCCTCGTCGACCACCACCCGCAGCTCCTCCAGGGCGGCGCGCTCCTCCTCCGCGCGGCGGCGGCGGTTGCGGCGGGCGAGGGCGTAGGCGCCGCCGCCCCCGACGGCGATCAGTACGCCGAGGCCGACGGCGGTGCCGGTGCCGAAGCCGCCACCGGTGCCGCCCCAGGAGGCCGGGGCGTGGCCGTGGGCCTCGGTGAGGGCGGTGTCGACGAAGCTGTTGACGCGTTCGCCGGTGGTCGGGTACTGGGAGCGCTTGACGGCGCCGACGAGGTTCTGGACGGCGGTGCGCGGCATCACCCGGGGGTCGGCGCCGGCGTTGAAGCCGCCACCCAGCTCGACGGCGTAGACGCCGCTGATGCCGACCTTGGTGCGCAGGTCGCGCAGGAGGGTCGCGGGCGGGTAGTCGGGGGTGCGGGGCAGGACGGCGACGAAGACCGGTTTGCCGGCGTCCTTGATCTTCCGGGCCAGCGCGTCCGCCTGACTGGCCGAAAACTGACCCGAGGCGCGGGGGTCGACGTAGACCGGCCCCTTGCGCAGGGCGGCCGCCGCCTCGTCCAGTCCTCCCACCGCGTGCGCGCCGGGAGCGACCGCGGTGGCCAGCGCGAGGAGGGCCGCCAGGAGCAGCAGCACCGGTCCGATCAGCACACGGCGGGTCGCGGTCGTCATGGCTCCGACGCTACCCGAACCGCACTTTCCGGACATCCTCGGCGCTTTACGGATTCTTTACCGGCGGGCCGGGGGCGGCGGGGAGTATCCGCCCGCGCGCCGGCCCTGTCGCGCCGGGGCTGGCCATGCAGGTGGTCGCCGGGCGCGGCTTTTTGATGATCAAGGTCGCCGGGGATGTTCCGGCTCGTCCCTCCCCCCGAGGAAAGGAGGACGCGATGGGCAGGGTCGCCGAGACGGCCAACTCCCTCGCCATCGCCGTCGCCGCCACCGCGGTCGGCTGCACGCTGGTCCTCGAACTGGCCCCCACCCGCTCCGGAGCGGAGCAGCCCGCCGCCCCCGCCCCCGCCGCCGCCCGCCCGGCCACTGCGGGCCGCGCCGCGGTCACCGGCCCCGGCCGGCCCGGCCCGGCCGCGCGCGCCGCGATCACCTCCCTGGGCTCCGCGGCGGTCCGCGCCCAGGGCCCGCGGCCCGGCGCGCCGCTCCCCCGGCCCGGCGGCCGGCCGGCGGCCGGGCGGATCCGGGTCCTGGGCCCGGCCGGCCCGGCGGCCCTGCGGGCGAACGGCAGCTTCCCGGTCGCCTGGACCAACACCACCGGCACCGATGTCGACGTGTGGCTGAACGCCGCCGCGGGCCGGGGCCGCATACAGCGGCTGGCGCTGGTCTCCCCGCGGGCCGGCGCCGGGCGGGCCGGCGAGGCGCTCGTGACCCTGCCCGCGGTGCCGCCCGGCCCGGTGTACGCCCTGGAGGTGGCCGCCGGCAACGGCACCACCCGCGCCTTCAGCCGGCCGTTCGCGGTCACCGGCTGACCGGGCCGCCCGCCGACGGCCCGGTGCGCCGCCGGGCTACGGCGCGGGCAGACCGACCGGAGCGGCCAGTGCCTCCCGGTGGCGGCCCGGTGTGCCGAGGGCGAGTTCGTCGCTCTTGGCCCGCTTGAGGAAGAGGTGGACCGGGTGCTCCCAGGTCATGCCGATGCCGCCGTGCAGCTGGAGGCACTCCTCGGCGGCCCGCACCGCCACCGGCGCGCAGTACGCCTGGGCCACCGCGACCGCCACCGGGGCGTCCGGGGTACCGCCGGCCAGCGCGTCGGCGGCGTTGCGGGCCACCGCCCGGGCCGAGGCGAGGTCCAGCCACAGCGCGGCCATCCGGTGCTTGAGCGCCTGGAACGACCCGACCGGGCGGCCGAACTGGGTGCGTTCGCGGGTGTACCGCACAGTTTCGGCCAGGCACCATTCGGCGAGGCCGAGCTGTTCCGAGGCGAGCAGTCCGGCGCCGGTGAGCAGGGCGCGGTCCACGGCGGCCCGCGCCCGGTCCCCGGCGGCCAGCAGCCGGCCGGGAGCCCGGTCGAGGGCGAGGTGGGCAAGCGGCCGGGTCAGGTCGAGCGGGGTGACCGGCTCGGTGCGCACCCCGTCCGCCGCGGCGTCCACCGCGTACAGCGCCGGCCCGTCCGGGCCCAGGGCGGGGACGAGCAGCAGACCGGCGCCGGCGGCGTCGGCGACCGAGGTGACCCGGCCGGTGAGCGCGCCGGCGCGGTCCGCGCGGACGGTGGGCGGGCCGGCCGCGCCGGGCGCCGCGGTCAGCGGGACAGCGAGGGCGCCGGTGGTGCGGCCGGCGGCGAGCCCGGCGAGCGGGCCGGCCACCTCCGGGCGGGCGGGGTCGCAGCCCAGCAGCGCGGTCACCGCGAGGACCGCGCTGGTCAGGTACGGGACCGGCGCCACCGCACGGCCCAGTTCCTCCAGGACCACGGCGGTCTCCCGGGGGCCGGCGCCCTGCCCGCCGAGGTGTTCGGGGACCAGCAGTCCGGCCGCGCCGATCTCCCCGGTCAGGGCCTGCCACAGGGCGCTGTCGTACGGGCGGCCGCTCTCCAGGGAGGCGAGCACCGTGGCCGGAGCGCAGCGGTCGGCGAGCAGGGCCCGTACCGCGGCGCGCAGGGCTTCCTCCTCGTCGGAGTACAGCAGGTCCGGCTCGGCGGCCGGGGGCGCCTGGGTCATCGGGGGAGGTCCTTCCACGCGACGTCCTTGTCGGTGCGCGGCTCGGACGGCAGGCCCAGGACGCGCTCGGCGACGATGTTGAGCAGCACTTCGGAGGTGCCTCCCTCGATGGAGTTCCCCTTGGCGCGCAGATAGCGGTAGCCGGCCTCGCGGCCGGTGAAGTCGACGCCCTCGGGGCGGCGCAGCGTCCAGTCGTCGTAGGTGAGCCCGTCCTCGCCGCGGAACTCCACCTCCCAGCCGCTGATCCGCTGGGCGAGCCGGGCGAACGCCAGCTTCATGCCGCTGCCTTCGGGCCCCGGCTGCCCCTGGGACAGCTGCTGGCGCAGCCGTTCGCCGGTGAGGCGGGCGGCCTCGGCCTCCACCCACAGGGTCAGCAGCCGCTGGTGCAGGTCGTGGGTGCGCAGTTCGGGGTGGTCGCGCCAGGCGGCCGCGGCGACGCCGATCATGCCGCCCTCGCGCGGGAGGCGGGCGCCGCCGATGGCGACCCGTTCGTTCATCAGGGTGGTCCGGGCGACCTGCCAGCCGTCGCCGACCGCGCCGAGGCGGTGCGCGTCGGGGATCCGCACGCCGGTCAGGAACACCTCGTTGAACTCCGCCTCGCCGGTGATCTGGCGCAGCGGCCGCACCTCGACGCCGGGGGCGGTCATATCGCACAGGAAGTACGTCAGGCCGCGGTGCTTGGGGACGGCCGGGTCGGTGCGGGCGACCAGGATCGCCCAGCGCGCCAGGTGGGCGCTGGACGTCCAGACCTTCTGGCCGTCCACCACCCAGTCCCCGTCGCCGTCGCGGACCGCGCGGGTGGCGAGCGCGGCCAGGTCGGATCCGGCACCCGGTTCGCTGAAGAGCTGGCACCACACCTCCTCGCCGGTCCACAGCGGCCGCAGGAAGCGCTTCTTCTGCGCGTCGGTGCCGTAGCGGAGGAGGGTGGGGGCGGCCATGCCGAGGCCGATGCCGATCCGGCCGGGGTCGTTGCCGGGGGCACCGGCGGCGGCCAGTTCGGCGTCCACGACGGCCTGGAGGGCGCGCGGGGCGTCCAGTCCGCCGAGGCCGGCGGGGAAGTGCACCCAGGCCAGGCCGGCGTCGAAGCGGGCGCGCAGGAAGTCCAGCCGGCCGGTGGTGGCCGGCGGGTGCGCGGCGAGCAACTCCGCGGTGCGGCGGCGCAGTCCGGCGGCGTCGGTCATCGGACCGCCTCCGCGCCGGGCAGCACCACCAGGCGGCCGGTGGAGTCCCCGTCGGCGACCCGCTGGACGGCCTCGGCCGCGGCGGACAGCGGGAGCCGGCCGCCGATCAGCGGCCGGATCGCGCCCTGCCCGGCGAGCTTGGTCAGCTCCTCGTGGCAGGCGTCGACGGCGGCCGGGTCGTGGGTGGTGTACAGGCCCCAGTGCAGGCCGAGGATGGCGTAGTTCTTGACCAGGGCGTGGTTGAGGGCGGGGGTGGGGATGGTGCCGCCGGCGAAGCCGACGACGACGATCCGGCCCTCGAACGCGACGCACTTGGCGGACTTGGTGTAGGCGTCGCCGCCCACCGGGTCGTAGACCACGTCGGCGCCGCGGCCGCCGGTGGCGTCCTTGACGGCTGCGACGAGGTCGTCGGTGCGCCGGTCCAGGACCAGGTCGCAGCCCAGTTCCCGGGCGGTGCGGGCCTTTTCGGGGCCGCCCACGACGCCGATCACGCGGGCGCCGGCGGCCTTGCCGAGCTGGACCGCGGCGCTGCCCACCCCGCCGGCCGCGGCGTGCACCAGCAGCGTCTCGCCGGGCTGGAGCCGGGCCCGGCGGTGCAGGCCGAACCAGCCGGTCTGGTAGCCGATGTGGAGGGCGGCGGCCTCGGCGTCGTCCAGCGCCTCGGGGGCCGGACGGACGGTGTCGGCGCCGGCCACGGCCAGTTCGGCGAAGCCGCCGCCGGGCAGCGGCGGCTGGGCCAGGACGCGGGTGCCCGGGACGGCGCCGGTGCCCTCGCCGGCGGCCACGACCTCTCCGCAGATCTCCACGCCGGGGGTGAACGGGAGCGGCGGCCGGACCTGGTACTGACCCCGGCACAGCAGCGCGTCGGGGAAGTTGACGCCCGCGGCCCGTACCCGCAGCAGCAGCTGGCCCGGGCCGGGCTGCGGGTCGGGCACCTCCTCCAGCCGCATCACCGCTCGCGGTTCACCGTTCGCGTGTACCCGCCATGCCTTCACCTGGTGCCTCCACAGACGTGCGTCGTTCGGCCGGTGCGGGGCCGGGCGCGGCCCCCGCCACGGCGCATACTAAGCGGTCGGTATCCGCCGGGGAACAGTTCCGGCCGCACCCGCCCGGAGGGTGTGCGGGCCGGCCCGGACGCCGCCGGGCGGGAGCCTGCCAACGGCAGGGGCAGGCAGCCGGGCCGCCCCGTGCCGCACACTGGCGGGCATGGACACACCCGCCACCGGCCCCTCGGCACTGGGGGACTTCCTGCGCACCCGCCGCGCCCGGCTCCAGCCGGAGGACGCCGGCCTGGTCTCCTACGGGGCGCGCCGCCGGGTCCCCGGGCTGCGCCGCGAGGAGCTCGCCCAGCTCGCCGGCGTCAGCGTCGCCTACTACACCCGGCTCGAACAGGGCCAGAGCCACAACGCCTCGGAGGGTGTGCTGGACGCGCTGGCCCGCGCGCTCCGGCTGACCCCAGACGAGCAGACGCACCTGCGCGAACTGGCCCGCCCGGCGCGGGCCAAGCGCCGTCCCGCGGTGCGCCCGGAGAAGGCCAGGCCCGGGATGCGGCAGCTGCTCACGGCCATCGGGGGCGTGCCGGCCGTCGCCCTCGGGCCGCGCTTCGAGATCCTGGCCTGGAACGGGCTCGGCCACGCCCTGATCGCCGGCCACCTGGATCCCGGGAGCCCCTACCGCCCCCTGGACCGGCCCAACGCCCAGCGGCTGCTGTTCCTCGACCCGCACACCCGGGAGCTGTACCCGGACCGCGAGGAGGAGACCCGGCGCGCCGTCGCCGCGCTGCGGGTGACCGCCGGACAGCGCCCCGACGACCAGCAACTGGCCGAGCTGATCGGTGAGTTGTCGATGAAGAGCACCGAGTTCAGCGCGCTGTGGTCGCGGCACGCGGTCAGCAACTGCACCTTCGGCACCAAGCGGTTCCACCATCCGCTGGTCGGGGAGCTGACCCTGGACTTCGAGATGTTGCAGACGCCGGACGGCTCCGGCCAGGGCGTGCTGGTCTACACCGCGCCCGAGGGCTCGCCGTCCGCCGCCGCGCTACGCCTGCTGGCCGCGGAACGCCGCCCAGACGCCCGGGTCCTCGAACCCGAGCGCCCATAGCCCCGCCCCGCGCACCCCGTACGCGGCGAGCAGCGGCAGCTGCGCCCGGACGCCCCGGGCGTCCTGGTACCACACCTCGTGCCGCCGGCCGTCCCGCACGTAGCGGAAGTGCGGGGTGCCGGCGGCCGCGTCGAAGGCGTACGGGGCGCCCACCCGTTTCCGCAGCGCCTCGGCCTCGTGCCAGGTCAGGTGGGTCGCGCGCCGGCCGCTGCCGGGCACCCAGTCCCAGCCGTAGCCGGGGAAGGCCAGTTCGATGCGGTTCCGGGGGATCTCGGCGGTGGCCCGGCGCAGGATCTCGGCGTACCACCGCGTGGTCGCCAGCGGGCCCGGCTCCCCCAGGGACCAGTGCAGGTCGTAGCCCATGAACCGCACCGTGTCGGCGCGGGCGCCGAGCGCGCGGTAGTCGAAGGCCGCCCCGGCGCCGCGGATCCGCGGCATGACCGTGACCACGCAGGTCCGGCCGCTGCGGTGGAGCCGGCCGCACAGCTCGGCGACGAGCGCGGGGTAGCCGGTGCGGACCCGGGCCCGGTCCGCGGTGCTGCCGGTCACCGCCATGGTCTCGTAGTCCAGGTCGAGACCGTCGTAGCCGGCGCGCTCGACCAGGGCCGCCAGGGCGTCCACGTGGGCCCGGCGGCGCGCCGGGTCGTGCAGCACCTCCCCCATCGCCGCGGCGCCCAGCGTCTCGGTGACCGTCGGGACGACCTTGAGGCCCGCCCGGCGCAGCCCCGCCGCGAGGTCCGCGCGGACCGCGCCCGGCCGCCCGGTCACCGTCCGCTCCCCGGTCGCCTCGTACCAGAACGGGCTGACCGTGCCGAGCAGCCCGGCGTGCGCCACCGCGTCCCGGTAGGCGCCGTCGACGTCGCCCCAGAACGGCAGCCAGGCCGACACCGTCCGCCGCCCGGCGGCCCGTTCCGCCGCGGCCGCCCCGGACGCGGGCAGGGCGCCCGCCACCAGTACCGCGGCCAGCGCCAGTCCGCGCGCCCTTCGCCACCGTGCTCGTCCCATGCCCCGAGCTTCGCCCCGCCCGGCACCTGACGCACCATCAGCGCGGCCGAACGGCGGGTCCGCCCCGGGCTACTCCGCGCCGTCGAGCCGCCGCAGGAACCGGCGGGCCTGCCGTTCGGCCGTACCGGGCGGGTTCCGGGGGCGCGCGGGGTCGTCGTCCGCGAGGAGCGCGAGCCAGACCAGGGCGAGCAGGACGCGGCAGTCCCGCAGGCGGGCGGCCTCGGCCGGGGTGAGGGGGAAGCGGCGCAGGAACGCGGCGGTGTCGAAGGGGCGGGGCACCCAGGCGGAGACGTGCTCGACGAGTTCGGCGAGTTCGTAGGCGCGGTCGCTGCGGCCGGATTCCTCCAGGTCGACCACCCGGACGCGGTGGCCGTCCCAGAGGTAGTTGGCCGAGTTGCCGTCGCCGGCACCGAAGACGGGCGGGACGTTTGGCGGGAGGCCGGGCGGGGCGTCCGGTGCGCCGGGCGCGGCGGCGTCCAGCCAGTCCCGGCCGGCCCGCAGGGCGCGCCGCACCGCCGGGGCGAGCCGCCGGTCCGGCGTCCGCGCGTACCAGGCGCGCAGCCGCCGCACGGTCTCGTGCCGGTGGCCGGGGCGCAGGGGCAGCCGGGCCGGCACGGCGGGCGGGAGGGCGGTGTGGACGGCGCGGACGGCGGCGGCCCAGGCGGACAACTCCCGGTCGCCGAGCACCAGTTGGCGCAGCGGGACGCCGGGGAGCCTGGACATCACCAGGGTGAGCGGGGCGTCCGCCGCCGGGCCGCCCCCGTCCCGGGGGTCGCGCAGGACGGGGGCGAGGCCCGGGGCGTGGGTGGCGAGCAGGGTCAGGGCGCGCCGTTCGCGGGCGTGCGGGCCGGGGCCCTCGGCGGGGCGGAAGCGTTTGACGACCCGGTCGGGGTGGAGGGTGAGGTGGTGGGTGTGCCAGCGGGCCGCCCCGGTGGGCGGTGGGGGCGGCGTCCGGTCGGTGGTCACCGTCCGGACGGTGGCACGGGCCCCGGGCGGTGGCAAGGGGGCGGGTCAGCCGGGGACCGGCCGGGTGGCGGCCCGCTCCTCCGGTCCGCTCCGGACGACGCGGCCGGCGGCGAGCGCCTCGGCGAGGGTGAGGCGGTCCTCGGCGAGGGCGGTGCAGGTGGCGGTGTCCATGCGCAGCACGGCGTCGGGGCGGGGCGCGGGGCCGTCGGCGTAGCGGACGGCGGGGGCAGTGGGGCCGTCGGGGGCGGCGGGGGCCTCCGGCGGGTCGAGGACGAGGTGGAAGGTGCCCTCGTCGAGGACGACGTCGACGACGCGGACCGGGCCGCCGGCGAAGTGGCGGGCCAGGCGGGCCATCAGCGGGACCGCGAACCAGTGGGCGCGGACCGCGTCGGTGGGGCGCCGTTCGGTGAGGGCCGGGGCGCCCCAGTCGGCGAGGGCGGTGAGCGCGGGGAGCAGGGCGCGTCCGCGCGGGGTGAGCTCGTAGACGGAGGCGGCGGCGGGCGGGGCGAGGCGGCGGCGGGTGAGGAGCTTGTCGCGCTCCATGTCCTTCAGGCGGGAGGCGAGCATGTCGGTGCTGACGCCCGGCAGGTCGGCGTGCAGATCGGTGTAGCGCCGGGAGCCGCCGAGCAGCTCCCGGACGATCAGCAGCGTCCAGCGGTCGCCGACGGCGTCCAGGGCCCGGGCGACGGCGCAGTACTGGTCATAACTTCGGCGCGGCATGACACCAGCATAGATGTGTGGTTGGATTTTCCAAGTCCGTAGTGGGGAAATCCAAGTAATCCGTTCGGGCGCTGCCGCGTCCCGCGGTGGGTGCGTCAAGTGGGAGGTCGCCGCGTGCAGTTCAAGCAGTCCAGCAAGATGGCCGACGTCTGTTACGAGATCCGCGGGCCGGTGATCGCGCACGCGGACGCGCTGGAGGAGGCCGGCCACAGCGTGCTGCGGCTGAACACCGGCAACCCGGCGCTGTTCGGCTTCGAGTGCCCGGAGGAGATCCTCCAGGACGTGATGCGCAACCTCTCCCGCGCGCACGGCTACACCGAGTCCCGCGGGATCCGCTCGGCCCGCCGCGCGGTGGCCCAGCGCTACCAGGAGGCCGGGCTCGCGGACGTGGACGTGGACGACGTCTACCTCGGCAACGGTGTCTCCGAGCTGGTCTCCATGGCCGTGCAGGCGCTGGTGGACGACGGGGACGAGGTCCTCATCCCGGCGCCCGACTTCCCGCTGTGGACGGCGGTCACCAGCCTGGCCGGCGGCACCCCGGTGCACTACCTCTGCGACGAGTCCGCCGACTGGCTGCCCGACCTCGACGACCTGGCCGCGAAGATCACCGACCGGACCCGGGCCCTGGTCATCATCAACCCCAACAACCCCACCGGCGCGGTCTACCCGCGCGAGGTGCTGGAAGGGATGCTCGACCTGGCCCGCCGCCACCAGCTCATGGTGTTCGCGGACGAGGTCTACGACCGGATCCTCTACGACGACGCGGTCCACCACCACGCCGCGGTGCTCGCCCCGGACCTGGTCTGCCTGACGTTCAGCGGACTGTCCAAGGCGTACCGGGTGGCCGGCTTCCGCTCGGGCTGGCTGGTGGTCTCCGGCCCCAAGCAGCACGCCGCCGACTACCTGGAGGGCCTGGGCACCCTGGCGTCGATGCGGCTGTGCCCCAACGCGCCCGCGCAGTACGCGATCCAGGCGGCGCTGGGCGGCCGGCAGTCGATCGAGGACCTGGTGCTGCCCGGCGGCCGGCTGCGCGAGCAGCGCGACCGGGCCTGGGAGCGGCTCAACGAGATCCCGGGCGTCTCCTGCGTCAAGCCCAAGGGCGCACTGTACGCGTTCCCGCGCCTGGACCCGGCGGTCCACCCGATCCACGACGACGAGAAGTTCGTGCTGGACCTGCTGCTGCGGGAGAAGATCCAGGTCGTGCAGGGCACCGGATTCAACTGGCCGCGCCCGGACCACTTCCGCATCCTGACCCTGCCGCACGCCGACGACCTGGACGCCGCGATCAGCCGGATCGGGCGCTTCCTGGCCGGATACCGCCAGTAGGGCCGGCCGCCGGGGCCGGGCCGGGCGCCGCCGATCCGCCCGGCCCGGCCCCGGTCACCCGAACGGGCGTATTGATTTTTCACGCTCACCTCCCCCGTCCCACCTGCCCGGTCCCCGCCGCCGGCCCGTCCGCGGCGGCCCGGCGCTCTTGAGCGGACCGCCGGCAGCGGCTTAGGTGGAGGACGGCAAGTCCAGCCGCCCCGGAGGGGAGTGGGAAACGGTGCCCGTACGCCCGGCCATATCGGAAGCGGAACTCGAAGCCCATCTGCGCGGTATCTGCTTCAAGACCGGCCCACCGCGCCGGACCGGCGTCGAGATCGAACTGCTGGTCCACGACGCGCGCAACCCCCGATGTCCGGTCGCACCCGACCGGATGCGGACCGCGGCGGCCGCCCTGCGCGCCCTGCCGCTCGATTCCTCCCTCAGCTTCGAACCCGGCGGCCAGCTGGAGCTCAGCTCGCTGCCCGCCCTCTCCCTGAACGCCTGCGTGGCGGCCGTCAGCGCCGACCTCGCCCGGGTCCGGCCCGTCCTGCGGGAGCTGGGCCTCGGCCTCGCGGGCCACGGCCACAACCCCTGGCACCCCCCGCGGCGGGTGCTCACCGCCCCCCGCTACGACGCCATGGAGGCGTACTTCGACCGGCGGGGCCCGGCCGGGCGGTCCATGATGTGCGGCACCGCCTCGGTCCAGGTGTGCCTGGACGCCGGGCACGAGGAGCCGGGCCCGCTGGGGCTCGGCCGGCGCTGGGTGCTGGCGCACCTGCTGGGCGCGGTGCTGGCCGCCGCGTTCGCCAACTCCCCGCTCGCCGAGGGCCGGCCGACCGGCTACCGCACCACCCGCCAGGCCATCTGGGCCCGCATCGACCCGGGCCGCACGCACGCCCCGGCGCCGGACCCCGATCCGCGCGCCGCCTGGGCCCGCTACGCGCTGGACGCGCCGGTGATGTGCGTCCGGCGCGCCGACGGCCCCTGGGACGCGCCGCCCGGCCTGACCTTCCGCGAGTGGGTCCGCACCGGCGTACCGCGGCCACCGGACCGGGCGGACCTGGACTACCACGTCACCACCCTCTTCCCGCCGGTCCGGCCGCGCGGCCACCTGGAGCTGCGGATGATCGACGCGCAGCCGGGCGAGGACGGGTGGATCGTGCCGCTGGCGGTCACGGCCGCGCTCTTCGACGACCCGGAGGCCGCCGAGTACGCCTACCGCGCCGTCAAGCCGCTGGCGGAGACCGCCGGCCGCGCCCCGGCACCGGGCAACCCGCTGTGGCGGACCGCGGCCCGCGCCGGGCTCACCGACCCCGAGCTGCGCGCTGCCGCGACGGCCTGCTTCGCCGCCGCCGAGGAGGCGCTGCCCCGGATGGGCGCCGCGCCCGCGATCCGGGCCGCGGTCGCGGAGTTCACCGCGCGCTACGTGGCCCGCGGCCGGTGCCCCGCCGACGACCAGCTCGACGCCCTGCGCGCGGCGGGACCGGCGGACGGCCCGCGCCCGGCCCCCGGCACCGCGGCCGGGGACCACCCCACCGCCTGGAAGGACAGCCAGTGACCACCGATCCCGAGCCGATCCGGGAGCGGGCCGCCGCCGCGCTGCTCGCCGCCCGGGACCGCACCCGCCTGCTGACCACCTGTGTGGAGGAAGGGGATCTGATCGCCCAGCACTCCCCGCTGATGTCGCCGCTGGTGTGGGACCTGGCGCACATCGGCAACCAGGAGGAGCAATGGCTGCTGCGCACGGTCGGCGGCCGCGACCCGCTGCGCCCGGACATCGACTCCGTCTACGACGCCTTCGCGCATCCGCGCGCCGAGCGCCCCACTCTGCCGCTGCTCGGCCCGGCCGAGGCGCACGGCTACGCCGCCGAGGTGCGCGGCCGGGTGCTGGACGTGCTGGAGCGCAGTCCGCTGCGCGGCGGCCCGCTGCTGGACGCCGGCTTCGCCTTCGGGATGATCGCCCAGCACGAGCAGCAGCACGACGAGACGATGCTGATCACCCATCAGCTGCGGACGGGCCCGCCGGCCCTCACCGCGCCGGAGCCGCCGGCCGCGCCGCCCGGCCCGCTGCCGCCCGAGGTCCTGGTGCCGGGCGGGCCGTTCCTGATGGGCACCTCCACCGAGCCCTGGGCGCTGGACAACGAACGGCCCGCGCACCGGCGCACCGTCCCGCCGTTCTTCCTCGACACCACCCAGGTCACCAACGCCGCCTACCAGCGCTTCGTCGACGACGGCGGTTACGAGGAGCCGCGCTGGTGGGACCCGGAGGGCTGGGCCCAGGTGCGCGAACACCACCTGGGTGCACCGCTGTTCTGGCGCCGCGAGGGCGGGCAGTGGCTGCGCCGCCGCTTCGGGCTGACCGAAGTGGTGCCGCCGGACGAGCCGGTGCTGCACGTCAGCTGGTATGAGGCGGACGCCTACGCGCGGTGGGCCGGGCGCCGGCTGCCCACCGAGGCGGAGTGGGAGAAGGCGGCCCGGCACGATCCGGCGACCGGGCGGGACCGGCGGTACCCGTGGGGCGACGCGGACCCGGGCCCGGACCACGCCAACCTCGGCCAGCGCCACCTGCGCCCGGCGCCCGCCGGCAGCTACCCCGAGGGCGCCTCGCCGCTGGGGATCCGGCAGCTGATCGGCGACGTCTGGGAGTGGACGGCCAGCGACTTCCTGCCCTACCCGGGCTTCGCGGCGTTCCCCTACCGGGAGTACTCCGAGGTGTTCTTCGGCAGCGCGTACAAGGTGCTGCGCGGCGGCTCGTTCGCCGTGGACCCGGTCGCCTGCCGCGGCACCTTCCGCAACTGGGACCTCCCGGTGCGGCGGCAGATCTTCGCCGGGTTCCGCACCGCCCGGGACGCCGGCCCGACCGCCGCGGACGCGACCTGATGTGCCGTCATATTGCTTATATAGGGCCCGAGTTGCCGTTCGGGAAGGTGGTGCTGACGCCGCCGCACGGCCTGTACCGGCAGTCGTGGGCGCCGCGCCACCAGCGGCACGGGACGGTCAACGCGGACGGTTTCGGCGTCGGCTGGTACGCGCCCGGCGACCCGGTGCCGGCGCGGTACCGGCGGTCCGGGCCGATCTGGGCCGACGAGCAGCTGCCCGACCTGGGCCGGGTGATCCGGACCGGGGCACTGCTGGCCGCCGTCCGGGACGCCACGGTGGCCGGTGCGGACGGCGAGGCGGCCGCCGCGCCGTTCGCCACCGGGCGGTACCTCTTCAGCCACAACGGCGCGGTGGCCGGCTGGCCGGACAGCATGGCGCCGCTGGCCGCCGCGCTGCCCGCCGGGGAGCTGCTGCGGCTGGCGGCGCGCAGCGACACCGCGTTCCTGTGGGCGCTGGTCCACCACCGGCTGGCCGCCGGCGCCGAACCGGGCGACGCGCTGGCCGACACCGTCGCGGAGGTCGCCGCGGCCGCGCCCGGCTCCCGGCTCAACCTGCTGCTGACCGACGGCACCGGCATCGCCGCCACCACCTGGGGCGACAGCCTGCACCACCTGGCCGCCCCCGGCGGCGGCCGGGTCGTCGCCTCCGAGCCCTACGACACCTCCCCCCACTGGACCGAGGTGCCCGACGGCACGCTGCTGCGCGCCACCCGCACCGAGGTCACCCTCACCCCGCTCAAGGAGCCCGCAACGTGAGCCCGCTCAGCCTCACCCGCACCCTGCCCGCCGACGCCACCGCGGCCGCCCTGCGCGCCGATGTGGCCGAGGGCCTGTCCCGCACGCCCAAGCAGCTGCCGCCGAAGTGGTTCTACGACGCCCGCGGCAGCGCCCTGTTCGACGAGATCACCACCCTCGACGCGTACTACCCCACCCGTGCGGAGCGCGAGATCCTGGTGGCCAACGCCGACCGGATCGCGGCCGCCACCGGTGCCCGCACCCTCATCGAGCTGGGCTCGGGGTCGTCCGACAAGACCCGGCACCTGCTGCGCGCCCTGGCCGGGCTGCACACCTACCTCCCGGTGGACGTCAGCGAGTCGGCGCTGCGGGCGGCCGGCGAGGCGCTGCTGGCCGAGCACCCCGGGCTGGCCGTGCACGCCCTGGTCGCCGACTTCCAGCAGGGCCTGGTCCTGCCGGAGGCGCCCGGTCCGCGGCTGCTGGCGTTCCTCGGCGGCACCATCGGCAACCTCCTCCCCGGTGAACGGGCCGCGTTCCTGCGGTCGGTGCACGGCCTGCTGGCGCCCGGGGACGCCCTGCTGCTCGGCACCGACCTGGTCAAGGACGAGGCCACCCTGGTCGCCGCGTACGACGACGACCGGGGGGTGACCGCCGCGTTCAACAAGAACGTCCTGGAGGTCATCAACCGCGAGCTGGGCGCCGACTTCGACCCCGCGGACTTCGACCACGTCGCGCGCTGGGACGCCGGCGAGGAGTGGATCGAGATGCGGCTGCGGGCCCGGCAGGACCTGACCGTGAAGATCCCCGACCTCGACCTGGTGGTGCCGTTCGCGGCCGGCGAGGAGCTGCGCACGGAGGTCTCCGCGAAGTTCCGCGAGGACCGGGTGCGCACCGAACTGGCCGCGGCCGGGCTGGAGTTGACGCAGTGGTGGACCGACCGCGCCGGGCGGTTCGCGCTGTCGCTGGCCGTGCGGACCTGACCGGCCGCGGCCGCCCGGCGCCCGGTGGGTGCCGCCCGCCGGGCCGATGTGGTTCGATGCCCCGGTCGCACATCCGTGCCCGCCCGCCGGGCGGGCGCGGTGCGGACGGACCACAGCGGACGGCACAAAGGGGCGGGGCATGGGGACGGCGCTGGACCGGCGGGGATTCCTCAGGGGCGCGGCGGGGCTGACCGCCGCCGGAGTACTGGCCGGCATCGGCGGCACGGGGGCGGCGGTCGCGGTACCGCGCCCCCGGTCGCGGACTGCGGTCACGGTCCAGGACTGGATGTCCGCGCTGGACGACGCCACGCCCGTGCAGCGGCTGACCGTCCCCGGCACCCATGACTCCGGCGCCCGGATCGGCGGACCCTGGGTGGCCTGCCAGAACACCTCCGTGGCCGAGCAGCTGGCGTCCGGCATCCGGTTCCTGGACGTGCGCTGCCGGGCCGTCGACGGCGTCTTCGCGATCCACCACGGGGCGTTCTACCAGGAGCTGATGTTCGGCGACGTGCTCAACGCCTGCCGGGACTTCCTGCGGGCGCACCCGTCCGAGACGGTGCTGATGCGGGTCAAGCAGGAATACTCGGAGGTCTCCGCCGAGGAGTTCCGCCGGATCTTCGGCAGCTATCTGGACGCCAAGGGCTACCGGCCGCTGTTCCGGCTGGACCCGGGGCTGCCGCAGCTGGGCGAGGCCCGGGGCCGGGTCGTGCTGCTGGCGGACGCGGACGGGCTGGGCGGGGTGCGGTACGCCGACCCGGCGCTGTTCGACATCCAGGACGCCTACATGACCGAGCCGCTCGGGAAGTACCCCAAGGTCGAGGCGCAGTTCCGCAAGGCCGTCGCGCAGCCCGGCAAGCTCTTCGTCAACTACGTCTCGACCGCCGCGCTGCTCCCGCCGCGCTCCAACGCCGACCGGCTCAACCCGCGGGTGCGCGACCTGCTGGCGGGCGAGGGCGGCGCCTGGCAGGGCCTGGGCATCGTCCCGATGGACTTCCCCGGCGAGTACGGCATGGCCCCTGAGCTGATCCGGCACAACCTCGCCGGGCGCGGCGTCACCCTGCTGGCGCAGTAGGCGCGGCGAACGGCCGCCGGACCGGACCCGGGTGGCCCGGCGTGCCGCAGACTGGGCGAAATGTCGGTTTTCGGCGCCGTCCCGCCCGTGCGACCGCCGTACGCGGCGCGGCCGGTGCCGGCTGAGGCACGAGGCGGCACGTGGTGGAGACGAGCGAACGCGGGCCCGGGCCGGCGGCGGGGGACGCACGGGGCGGGGCGGGCGGCCCGGTCGGCACCGGGCGGGAACGGGCCGGGGTACCGCTGCGGGTGACGCTGGTACTGGGGGCGCTGACGCTCGCGGTGGGCGGCACCGCACTGGCCCTCAAGGCGGCGCGGCAGGACCCGTACGTGGCGCCCGGGGACCCGGTGGCCGGCACCTACCGGGCCTCCGCGGCGGCCGGCGACCGGGCGGCCGCCGCGGTGCTGGCCGGCGGGTACCGCGAGCGGCCGGGGCCGCCGGTGGCCGCCGTGCGCCGGGCCGGGGGCGCCGCGGCGCCGCTGCCCGCCTCCCGGCCGCCGGTGGCCACCGCGGCGGCGCCCTCGCCGCCCGTCGGCGCGCTCTTCTCGCCCGGTGACGGCGGCGGGGCCGGCCACTACTGCACCGCGAGCGTGGTGCACTCCCCCGGCGGCAACCTCCTCGCCACCGCCGCGCACTGCGTCCACGACGGCGGTTTCCGCACCCGGCTGGTCTTCGCGCCCGGGCTGCACGACGGGATCGCGCCGTACGGGCTGTGGGTGCCCACCCGGATCGACGTGGACCCGCGCTGGATCGGCGGCCGGGACCCGGACCACGACGTGGCGTTCGTCCGGGTGCGCCGGCACGGGGGCACCGAGCAGCGGATCGAGGACGTCACCGGTGCCGAGCGGATCCGGTTCGACGCCCCGCCCGGCCGCCCGGCGCAGCTGACCGGCTACCCGGGCGACAGCGACACCCCGGTGGTGTGCCGGCACACCGCGGACGCCGAGAGCCCCGGCCAGCTGCGGTTCCCGTGCGCCGGCTTCCCGGCCGGGACCAGCGGCGGCCCGCTGCTCACCGACGTGGACCCGGCCACCGGGACCGGTGTCCTGATCGGGGTGATCGGCGGACAGGAGGAGGGCGGCGACGACACCACGTCGTACAGCAGCCGCTTCGGGGCGGACGTGGCGGCGCTGTACCGGCGGGCGGCGCTGGGCTGAGCGCTCGGCCGGTGCGGCCGGTCAGGCGCCGCCGCGCGGCACCACCATCCGCAGCACGTCCGGCAGCGGGTACCAGTCGGCGGTGGCGAAGCTGGCGTGCGCGGCGGCCAGTTGGCCGACCCGGGCCCGGGCCGCGGCCTCGGTGGGGCGGGTGGCGTCCAGCACCGGCGGGACCTTGTGGGCGTCGGTCATGATGAGCAGGTAGTGGCGCATGTCGTACCAGGCAGTGTCGATGGCGCCGCCCAGGTAGGTCGCGGCGTCGCCGTCGAAGACCACGAACCACGGGCGCAGGGCGGGGTCGGCGTAGCGCTCGCGGGGGTCGCCGGGGGCGGCGCCGTGGACGGCCGGGAAGGCGGTGGCGCGGCCCAACCGCCCCTGTGCGGCGAGGTCCTTGAGGTGGGTGGCGTACTCGACGTCGGTCCACAGCGTGTCGAGCGGGTTGCGCTCCTCGACGGTGCCCGGTATCAGCTCGAAGAGGAACTTGCCGGCCAGGTCGGCGCGGGGCGGCCAGCCGCCGGCCCGGACGGCCTCGTCGAGGGTGGCGTGGCCGGCCGCGAGGTCGCCGGGCCCGTAGACCGCGTCGCCGAGCTTCTGCCGTACCAGCGCGTCGAAATCGGCCGGTCCGCGGCCCTTCTTCGCGTTGAAACCGTCCTTCAGCTCGACCTTGACGAGGATCGGGCGGTGGCCGGGGTGCGCGTCGTGCCAGGCCCGCAGGTCGGCGAGGCAGCCGGCGAAGTCCTGGTTGCGGTCCTTGGTGCGCAGGTCGGCGGCGGTGGCCGCGCCCACGCAATTGCTGTTGTTCCCCAGCGGGTTGCTGTGCGAGACCCGCCAGGAGGCGCCCAGGGCGTTGGTCCACACGTCCACCTCGACCAGGGCGGCGCCGGAGTCCAGGGCGTCGGCGAAGTAGGGGTACTTGGCCTTGTCGTAGGCGTTGTGGACACCGACCGCGGTGGTGGTGTCGTATGTGGTGGTGGGCGTCGTGGTGGCCGTCCCGGCCTGCGCCGGTCCGGTCGCCGCGATCACCGCCGCCGCCGCGACGGCGACCGTCCCCGCGCACCGCTTGCTCGTCATGGGCCCGTTTCCCCCTCGTTGATCCCTGCCGGTCGGGCAGCAGCGTACGGGAGTTGGCGCCCGGCGGGGGGTGCGGGAACGGGCCGGGGCGCGGCCGGCGGCGCCGGACGAGGGCACGGGAGAGGGGTTGCGGTGCGCGGGCAGGGGACGCGGGAGGCGGCGGGCGGCGGACTGCCGTGGGCGGCGGTGGTGCTGACGGGGACGGTGGCGCTCTACATGGCGCTGGTGGCGTTCGGCAACCTCACCGACTTCGGCACCAACCGGGAGTACGTCCGCCACGTGCTGGCGATGGACACCACCTTCCGGGACCCGGACCTGATGTGGCGGGCCGTCACCTCCCGCACGCTCCAGGACGCGGCGTACGTGGCGGTGATCGCCTGGGAGTCGGTGGCGGCGCTGGTGCTGGTGGCGGCCACCGTCCTGGGGGCGGCGGGGCGCGGCCGGGCCGGTGCGGCCGGGCGGGCGCGGGGCCTGGCGACGGCCGGGCTGCTGATGGTGCTGCTGCTGTTCGGCGCGGGGTTCTGGGCGATCGGCGGCGAGTGGTTCGCGATGTGGCAGTCGAAGCAGTGGAACGGCGTCGAGGCGGCCGTGCGGAACGTCACCGTGGCGGGGCTGGCCCTGGTGGTGGTGCGGCTGCCGGGCGCGGCCGGGCGGGCCCCCCGGGGCACCGGGGGGCCGGGCGGCGTGCAGCGGGCGGCGGACGCGGAGCGCGGGGCGGAGTAGCGGCGGCGGGCGCGGTGCGGCCGCGCCCGCCGCCGGTCCCCCGGCCGGTCAGCCCGCCGCGTAGACGTCCTCGATGTAGCGGCCGGACGCGGTCAGTTCGCGCAGCCACGCCTCGGCCTCCTGCTCGGAGGCGCCGGTGCAGGTGCGGTGCACCGCGCGGAAGGCGTCCCGGACCCCGGGCGCCATCCGGCTGCCGTCGCCGCAGACGTAGACCCGGGCGCCGGCCCGCAGCAGTTCCCCCACCTCGTGCGCCTCGGCCGCGATGCGGTGCTGGACGAAGCGGTGGCCGTGCTCGGGCCGGGCGCTGAAGACGGGGTGCACGGTGAGCGCGCCGGCCCCTTCGGCGGCGGCGAACTCCGCGGCGTGCAGGAAGTCGCCGTCGGGGTCGTCGCAGCCGAAGTAGAGCCGCGCCGGGGTGGTCCGGCCGGCCGCGACGCGGTCCGCGACGGCGCCGCGGAACGGTGCCAGGCCGGTGCCGGCGGCGACCATGATCACCGGGGTCTCGTCGGCCGGGTCGAGGCGGAACGCCTCCCGGCAGGGCTGCACCCGGGCGAGCAGGGTGTCGCCGGGCCGCAGGGTGTGCAGGTACGTCGAGCCGGTGCCGCCGGGCAGCAGCGAGACCATCAGGTCGGCGTGGCGGGGGTCGGCGGCGGGCGACGAGGAGAGCGAGTAGTGCCGGACGCGCAGCGGCGGCAGCAGCTCCAGCAGCACCGGCCAGGGCAGCGCGCCGCGCAGCGCCGGATGCGCCTCGATCAGCTCGACGAGGGTGCGCGGATCGTCCTCGGGCAGGTGCTCCAGGGCGTGCCGCTCGGGCGGGCAGGGGTGGTGCGCGGCGAGCAGGGCGAGCCGGCCGCGGTCCGGGCGGGCACCCAGGTCCAGGTGGTGGGTCAGCAGCGCACGCACCGTCAGCGGCCGGTCGACGGGCAGGGTGTCGCGGGCCGGGCGGCCGACGGGCGGGCGCAGCGACAGCACGGTGTCCAGGTCGGCGCCGAGCGCCCGGGCGGCGCGGGCCACCGCCTCCGGGGTGTTGGCGGGCAGGACGGCGAGGTGGTCGGCGGTGCGGTAGGTGACGCCGTCGGGCAGGGCCAGGCGCAGGAAGCGCTTGGGGCGCGGCCAGCCCTCGGCGGTCAGGTCGCGCGCCTCGGTGACGGTCATCGGGACGAGGCCGTGCCGGTCGGCGAGCGCGTCCAGCGGGCCGCCGGTGAGCGCGGTGACGGTGTAGCCGGTGTCGGCGGGGGCGTCCGGTGCGGCGCCGGCGGTGGCCGGGTCGCCGTAGCGGGTGAGCAGCTCGGTGCGCAGCGAAGCCCCGAAGTCCTCGACGGTGCGGGACAGTTCACCGGAGGCGTCGGCCTCGGCGCGGGGCAGCAGCCGTTCGCCGCCGAGCGCGGCCAGCCGGTCGTCGAGCAGGGTGGGGACCTGCTGGTAGGTGGCGGCCCAGTTGCGGTCGCCGACGCCGAGCACGGCGTAGCGGACGCCGTCCGCGGCGCCCTCGGGGGCGGTGCCGAGCCAGGCGGTGAACGCGGCGGCGTCGTCGGTGGGCCGGCCGTTGTAGGAGGCGGCGACGATGACCAGCGGTCGGTCGGTGGGCAGGGCGCCGGTGCGGGCGTCCAGCGGGGCGACCTCGGGGGCGAAGCCCAGGGCGGCGGCCTCGTCGGCGAGCCGCTCGGCGAACTCCCGGCAGGTGCCGTAGTTGGAGCCGTGCAGCAGGAGCAGCCCGGTGTCCTGGGGGACGCGGGTGGGCAGCCCCTCGTCGGGCGCCGCACCGGTGCCGGTGCCGTCTGTCCCGCCGGGCAGGACAGCCAGCGCGGCGCGGAGCGCGGCCCGGTCGGCGGGGGTGCGCGGGGCCAGCGCGAGGGTGAAGCCGTCCGGCTTGAGGGTGAGGGTCTCCTTGACCCGCAGGCGGTAGCCGGCGTGGTCGATCAGCCGGTAGCGGTGGAGCAGCAGGGCCAGCAGCATGGTGGCCTCGTGCAGCGCGAACTGCCGCCCGATGCAGGCGCGTTCGCCGGTGCCGAAGGGCTTGTAGGCGTGCGGGGAGCGGGCCGCCTCGGCCTCGGGGCTGAAGCGGAACGGGTCGAACGCCTCGGGGTTGTCGCCCCAGACCGGGTCGCGGTGCAGCATCGGGGTGAGCACGGTGACCAGTTGGCCGGCGGCGATCGGGTAGCGGCCGCCGAGCACGGTGTCGGTGCGGGCCTGGCGGGTGAAGGCGGCGGCGGTCGGCCACAGCCGCAGCGCCTCGTGGAGCACCTGGCGGGTGAACGGGAGCCGGCCGATGTCCTCGAAGGACGGGTCCGGGTCGGGGTCGTCGCCCCACAGCTCGTCCGCCTCGCGCTGCGCCAGCCGCAGCGCGAGGGGGTCCTTGAGCAGGTGGTAGAGGGCGAAGGAGAGGGCGCCGGAGGTGGTCTCGTGGCCGGCGATCAGGAAGGTGATGACCTGGTTGCGGATGTTGGCCAGGTCCAGCACCGGGCCGCGCCGCGCGGCGTCCTCGCCGGTGGCGGCCAGCATCAGGCCCAGCAGGTCGTCGTCGCGGTGCTCCCCGCTCGCGGTGCGGGCGGCGATCACCTCGTCCACGACGGAGGCGAGGTAGTCGGCGTCCGCGCGGAACGCCGCGTCGGCCGCCGTGTGGTCGGTGCCGGGCGTCCGGGAGAACTTGGTCATGCTCCACCGCAGGCAGCGCACCATCGCCTCGACGAAGGGGTGCGCCGTCTCCCGGGAGAAGGACTCGAAGTCGAAGCCGAAACCGGCCAGCCCGATGGTGTCCAGGGTCATCCGGGTCATGTCGTCGGCGACCTCGACCGGGCGGCCCTCGGCCATCCGCCGGTCCCAGGCGGCCATCACCCGGCGGGCGACCTTGAGCATCGCCGGGTGGTAGGTGCGCATCGAGCCGAGCGCGAAGGCCGGCATCAGGACCTCGTGCGCCTTGGCCCAGTTCGGCTCGTCGTTGTAGGCGGTGAACAGACCGTCACCGGCGAACTCCCGGACGTCCTCCAGGACCACCGACACGCCCTTGGCGAAGCGGGATTCGTCACTGACCTCGGTGACCAGGTCGAGGGAGGACAGGAACAGCGTCTCGCGGGCACCGAACTTCCGCTTGAAGAGCGGGCCGTGGGTCCGGGCCAGGTCCATGGCCTGCTGGAGGGGCGTGCCGCTGATCCCGGTCGCCGTCAGGTCGGCGACCGGCACGCCGGTGTCGGTGGCGCTCTCGCCCTGCTGGGGCGCGATGGTGTCGGTCATACGTCCAGCGTGACCGGCCCGGTGCCCGGCTCCGGCCCGGGGAACTGCATGATTGTGCAGTGGTTTGTCGCCGGCTGGTCTTGCGCGGACGGCGCGGATGCGGCAGGGGCGGCCGGCGGTACGGGAGAAAGGGCGGAAACGGGGCGATGGGCAGGGCGGCGGACGGCGGTGCGCCGGGCGGCGGCGCGGACGGGGACCCGGGGCGGGCGGGGCCGGCGGGCCTGCCGGGGCAGTGCGCGGTCAGCCCGTACCGCGACTACTTCCTGATGCTGCTGGACCGGATGCCGGTGCCGGTCGCGGTGTGCCGGGCGGACGGCGAGGTGCTGATCGCGAATCCGGCGATGGCGGCGCAGTGGGGCGCCGTCCCCGGGCAGCTGCGCGGCCGGAATCTGCTGGACCGGTTCCGGCCCCGGGACCCGGCCCAGATCGCCCGGATCATGGAGGCGCTGCGGCTGGGCCGCCGCTCCCGCTATCCGGTCGAGGTGCGCTGGCGGACCGCGCCCGGGGAGCCGGAGCGGACCGGCGAGCTGACGATCGATCCGGTCGGCGACCCGTCCGCCTCCCCGCCGGCGCTGCTGGCCCTGCTGCGCCAGGACACCGGTGCGGCGCCCGCCGCGCCGCCGGTCCCGCCCCCCGCCAGCCCGGTGGAGGCCCGGATCCTGGCCCTGGCGGCCGGCGGCGCGACCACCGCGGCGATCGGCGGCGCGCTGGGCCTGACCGTCGACGGGGTGAACTACCACCTCACCCGGCTGTCCCGCCGCTGGCGCGTCCAGGGCCGGACCGCGCTGGTCGCCAAGGCGTACGTGCTGGGGGTGCTCGCCGCGGATCGCTGGCCGCCGGCGCCCGCGGCCCCCGGCCCCGGCGGGCCGACCGGCCCCTGAACCCGCGCGCACCGAGGTGCGGATAACCTCGCTGGTGTGGAGGACAACGCAGCCGCGCAGTTCGAGCGCGGAACGGACGGCCCGAAAGTCATCGTCGTCGGGATCGACGGCTCCGACTCGTCGTGGCGCGCCGCGGCCTACGCGGCCGGCCTGGCCCGCCGCCAGGGGTCGAAGCTGGTGATGGTCTACGTCCAGCCGGTGCTGGCGACCGGGGCGGCGATGGGCGCGCCGGTGATGGACACCACCGGCGAGGTGGCCGAGGAGCTGATGGCCGAGATCCGCAAGGCCACCGAGCGGCTCGAAGGGATATTCCGGCTGCGGTGGGAGTTCCACACCCTGCGCGGCGACCCGTACAACGGCATGGTGCAGATGGCCGACGAGCTGAAGGCGGACGCGGTGGTGGTCGGCGCCTCGGAGTCCGCCGGGCACCGCATCCTGGGCTCGGTCGCGGTGCGCCTGGTGAAGGCCGGGCGGTGGCCGGTGACGGTGGTGCCGTAGCCGGCTCCGCTGGTGGCGCGGGCCGGGCTGAGGCACGGTGGAGGGTGGACGGGCGGAGCGCCGCCCCGGCGAGGGAGACCACCGTGAGCGACCACACGTACCGGGTGACCGAGATCGTGGGGACGTCCCAGCAGAGTGTGGACGCCGCGATCCGCAACGGCCTCAAGCGCGCCTCGGACACGCTGCGCAACCTCGACTGGTTCGAGGTGACCCAGGTGCGCGGCAACATCGTCGACGGCGAGGTCGACCACATCCAGGTCGGTCTGAAGGTCGGCTTCCGGCTGGAGGACGCGGGCTGACGCCCCGGGGGCCGATTGGCTCCCCGCCGCCGCGCCGCCTTCGCCCGGCGCGGCCCGCGGTCCATGATGATCCGCCGTCGGACCACGACGGTTGCGTACCGAGCGTACGGAGGGATCATCCATGGCACGCCTGCTGCGCGCCGGTGAGGGCGTCTGGCGCCGGAAGCCCATCGAGCACATCGAGCAGCCGGAGGGCGCCGCCGGCCAGCAGCTCACCCGGGAACTGGGCCTGTGGCAGCTGACCGCGATCGGTGTCGGCGGCATCATCGGCGCCGGCATCTTCACGCTGGCCGGCACGGTCGCCAACGGGAAGGCCGGCCCGGCGGTCCTGGTGTCCTTCCTCATCGCCGGTGTGGCCAGCGCCGCGGCGGCCTTCTCGTACGCGGAGTTCGCCGGGCTGATCCCGAAGGCCGGTTCGGCCTACACCTACGGCTACGCGGTGCTCGGTGAACTGGCCGGCTGGTTCATCGGATGGGACCTGCTGCTGGAGTACACCGCGATCGTGGCGGTGGTGGCGATCGGCATCTCCGGCTACTTCGCCTTCCTCCTGGGGGAGCTGGGCGTGCACCTGCCCGCCTGGATGCTCGGCGCGCCCGGTACCGGCCCCGGGCACCGGGTGGACCTCATCGCGGCGGCGCTCTGCCTGCTGATCGCCTATCTGCTGACCCTGGGCATCAAGAACGCGGCCCGCTTCGAGACGCTGGTGGTGGGGCTGAAGGTCCTGGTGGTGCTGGTCGTCGTCGGCGTCGGCTTCTTCCACATCGACACCGCCCACTACCGGCCGTTCTTCCCGTTCGGCGTGAGCGGCGCGTTCACCGGCGCGGCCACGGTCTTCTTCGCCGTCTTCGGCTACGACGCGATGAGCACCGCGGCCGAGGAGTCCCGGGACGCCCAGCGCCACATGCCCCGGGCGATCCTGTACTCGCTGGCCATCTCGATGGTGCTGTACGTGCTGGCCTGCCTGGTGCTGACAGGGATGCAGGACTACCGGGACATCGACCCAAAGAGCGGCTTCTCCAGCGCGTTCAAGTCGGTGGGGCTGGACGCGCTGGCCGATGTGATCGCGGTCGGCGCGATCATCGGCATCCTGACCGTGATGTTCACCTTCATGCTGGGCGTGACCCGGGTGTGGTTCTCGATGAGCCGGGACGGGCTGCTGCCGCGGTGGTTCGCCAAGACCAGCGCCACCCGCCACGTCCCGGTGCGGGTGACCTGGATCGTGGGGGCCGCCGCCGCGCTGATCGCCGGGTTCCTGCCGATCGGCGAGGCCGCCGAACTCACCAACATCGGCATCCTGCTGGCCTTCGTGGTGGTCTGCGTCTCGGTGATCGTGCTCCGCTACAAGCGGCCGGAGCTGCCGCGGACGTTCCGCACCCCGGGCATGCCGGTGGTCCCGGCGCTCGGCGTGTGCTTCTCGCTGTGGCTGGTCACCTTCCTGGCCTGGCAGACCTGGGTCCGGTTCGCGGTCTGGTTCCTGGTCGGCCTGGTCGTCTACTTCTCGTACTCGTACCGCCGGTCGGCCCTGGCCACGGCGGAGGGGCCGGCGCGACGCGAGGGGTGAGGGCCGGCGCGAGCCCCACCGGCGCACCGCGCCGCCCCGCCCTGACGCCTGGCCGGTTCCCGTCCAGGGACGGCCGGCCACCCGCCGCGCGCCCTTGACGCCCCGTCATTCGCCGCCAGGCATGACCCGCTCCGACAGCGTTGTCGGCCTTCGGAGAGCCGAGGAGGTCACCGCGTCTGCGGCATCGAAGTGCGAGGGGCCGGCGTCGCGGTGAGCCTGCGCGGTGAGCCACGCGGCGACGCCGATCGTGTGCGGGTCCTCCGACTCCTGAGCGGCCACTATGCCCCGCTCTGCCACCCTCCACAGCAACGCCGGCTCCGGTTGGTAGGCCAGGAAGAACTGGGCCAGGCTGTAAATTTCCGACAGGGTGGCTGAGCCGCACGCCGCACCGGCCCCGAATCCGCTTGGCGAGCTGCGAGTTGAGCGTCTCCCATGAGGCCAGGGAGCAGCGCGCCCACCACCTCTCGGTGATGCGGGGCGGAATGCCGCGCCGCCCAGGCGTGTTGGAGCCTGGCCCGGATGTGCTCACCTGGGGGTGCCGGTTGGTCGGCAGCGAGAGGGAACCGATCGATGGCATCCCGCACAGCGGCGAGTCGGGGGTGGCCGGGGCCAGTGAAGAGGTCAACGCGCATGCCGTTGGTGCGCCCTGTGAGTTCGGAGAGGTCACGGACCCGCAGCGCCTCGGCGATGCGGAGCATCAGGTCCGGACGGGGAGGCTGCAACTGGCCGTTCTCGACCCGCTTCACCCACGATGTCGACATGCCCACCAGCCCCGCGAGCACGTCCCGTGTCATACCGCGCCGCTGCCGCAGAATCTGCATTCTCTGCCCGAACGCCATGGGTGCTGTGTACGGGTACGGGGCGGCATCGGTCATGGCCTTGCCCCTTTCTGAACAGCTCGACCCTGTCAGGGTATGGGGCGGGCGCCTATTTTGTGCGCGCGTTGTCAGCGACGGTCCGCGTCCTCCTTGCCATGGTCACTGAAGGTGTCGTGTCGAGGCCGACGAGGCGATACGCCGGTTGATGGCCGCGCGTGCCGGCCGGGCACGGTGACCTGAGCGCGGCGGGCGCGGAAACCACCGCGGCCCGGCCGGCGGGGTGCCGGTCCGGCCGCGGGACCCGTGGCCCGGGGGCCGGTGGGGCTCAGCCCTGGATCGAGTGCCAGAACTCGTCGAAGGACATCAGGCCGTCGCCGTCGGTGTCCCGGGCGTTGATGACCGCCTCGGCCATCGGGCCGGTGACCAGCGGGTCGCCCATCTCGGCCATGGCGCGCTTGAACTCGTCCGGCGTGACCCGGCCGTCGCCGTCCGCGTCGAACCGTGCGAACGCGGCCCTGGCCTGCTCTATGTCTGCCACGGGTGGTGCTCCTTCGTCGTGCCGCGGCCCGGTCGCGTGCCCGACCGCGGGGTGAACCAACCCGCGTACAGTAGCGGACCCTCAGGACGCGGCCGGGTGGGGGCCGCGGCGGGCGAGATAGGGCGCGGTGCGGCTGCCGGGGGCCGCGGCGACCTCGGCGGGGGTGCCCGCGGCGACGATCCGGCCGCCCTCGGCGCCGCCGCCCGGACCGAGGTCGATGACGTGGTCGGCGCCGGCCACCACGGCCATGTCGTGCTCGACGACCACGACGGTGTGGCCGGCGTCGACCAGGCCGTGCAGCTGGCGCAGCAGCACCTCGGTGTCGGCGGGGTGCAGGCCGGTGGTGGGTTCGTCGAGGAGGTAGAGGGTGTGTCCGCGGCGGGTGCGCTGGAGTTCGGCGGCGAGTTTGATGCGCTGGGCCTCGCCGCCGGAGAGTTCGGTGGCGGGCTGCCCGAGCCGGAGGTAGCCCAGGCCGACGTCCTGGAGGGTGCGCAGGCTGCGGGCGGCGGCGGGGACGTCGGCGAGGAACTCCGCGGCGTCGTCGACGGTGAGGCCGAGCACGTCGGCGATGGTGCGTCCGCGGTAGGTGATCTCCAAGGTCTCGGGGTTGTAGCGGGCGCCGCGGCACTCGGCGCAGGGCGCGTAGGTGCCGGGCAGGAAGAGGAGTTCGACGGCGACGAAGCCCTCGCCCTGGCAGGCCGGGCAGCGGCCGGCCGGGACGTTGAAGGAGAACCGGCCGGCTCGGTAGCCGCGGGCGCGGGCCTCGTCGGTGGCGGCGAAGACCTTGCGGACGGCGTCGAACAGGCCGGTGTAGGTGGCGAGGTTGGAGCGCGGGGTGCGGCCGATGGGCCGCTGGTCGACGCGGACCAGCCGGTCGACGGCCGCCAGCCCCTCGGCGGCGGTGAGGCGGGCGCGGGCGGCCGGTGCGGTGTCGTCGTCGGTGTCGGGGCCGGTGTCCGGGCCTCCTTCGTCCGGGCCGCCGGTGTCCGGGCCGCCGGTGTCCGGGCGGCCATCAGCGGCCAGGTGGTCCCGGACGGTTTCCGCGAGAACCCGGCTGACCAGGGTGGACTTCCCGGATCCGGAGACGCCGGTGACGGCGGTGAAGACCCCGAGCGGGAACGCCGCGTCGAGGTCGCGGAGGTTGTGCAGGGTGACGCCGCGCAGGGTGAGGGTGCCGGTGGGGGTGCGCGGGGTGCGGGCGGGGGGCGGGGCGGGGGTGAAGAGGAAGCGGCGGGTGGCGGACCCCTCGGCGCCGGCGAGGGCGGCGACCGGGCCGCTGTGCACCACCCGGCCGCCGTGCTCCCCGGCGCGCGGGCCGATGTCGACGAGCCAGTCGGCGTGCCGGACCACGTCCATGTCGTGCTCGACGACGAAGAGGGTGTTGCCGGCGTCCTTGAGGCGGCGCAGGACGGTGAGCAGGGCCTCGGTGTCGGCGGGGTGCAGCCCGGCGGACGGCTCGTCCAGCACGTAGACCACGCCGAACAGGCCGGAGCGCAGCTGGGTGGCGAGGCGGAGGCGCTGGAGTTCGCCGGCGGAGAGGGTGGGGGCGGGCCGGTCCATGCTGAGGTAGCCCAGGCCGAGTTCGGTGAGGACCTCGATGCGGGCGAGCAGGTCGCGGGCGAGGGTGGGGGCGGGGTCGTCGCCGGGGCGGGCGGCGGTGCGGCGCAGCACGGCGGCGAGGGAGGTCAGCGGCAGGGCGGTGAGGGCGGCGATGTCCCGGCCCTCGAAGGTGACGGCCAGCGCCTCGGGGCGCAGCCGCCGGCCGTCGCACGCCGGGCAGGGCTCGGCGGTCAGGAAGGCCCGGACCCGCTTGCGCAGCGTCTCGCTGCGCGAATCGGCGAAGGTGTGCAGGACGTAGCGCCGGGCGCTCATGTACTGGCCCTTGTAGGGCCGTTGGATGCGGCCGGCCTCGCGGACCGGGTGGACGGTGACGACCGGCTGCTCGTCGGTGAACAGGATCCACGCGCGGTCGGCCGCCGGGAGGTCGCGCCAGGGGCGGTCGATGTCGTGGCCGAGGGCGGCGAGGATGTCGCGGAGGTTCTTGCCCTGCCAGGCACCGGGCCAGGCGGCGATGGCGCCGTCGCGGATGGAGAGCGCGGGGTCGGGGACGAGGGAGTCCTCGGTGACCCGGTGGACGGTGCCCAGTCCGTGGCACTCCGGGCAGGCGCCGGCGGCGGTGTTGGGCGAGAACGCGTCGGAGTCCAGCCGCCCGGTGCTGCCTTCGGGATAGTCGCCCGCGCGGGAGAACAGCATCCGCAGGGTGTTGGAGAGGGTGGTGACCGTGCCGACCGAGGAGCGGGAGGTGGGCGCGGAGCGCCGCTGCTCCAGCGCGACGGCCGGCGGCAGCCCGGTGATCTCCTCCACCCGGGGCGCGCCGACCTGGTGGATCAGGCGCCGGGCGTACGGGGCGACCGACTCGAAGTAGCGGCGCTGCGCCTCGGCGTACAGGGTGCCGAAGGCCAGGGAGGACTTGCCCGATCCGGACACCCCGGTGAACGCGACCAGGGCGTCCCTCGGGATGTCCACATCGATACCGCGGAGGTTGTGCTCCCGGGCGCCGCGCACCCGGACGTAGGAGTCGGTCATGCCTCCATCATCGGCGACGCCTCCCCGCGGGCCGTTGGGGGTGCCCCGCGGGCGGGAGCCCCCGGGGCACGTCCGTTACGCGGCGGCGGTGGCGGCGCGGACCGCGGCGCGGGCCTCCTCCCACGGGCCGGGGCCGGCGACCACGGCGCGCAGGGCCCGTATCTGACGCGGCGGCAGGCCGCAGGCGAGCACCCCGACGGCCCGGCCGTCCCGGCCGAAGAGGGCCACGGCGCGGCGGGCGGCGCGGTCCAGGACGGTGGTCTCCACCTCGTCGGCGCCGGTGGTCAGACCGTACGCCTGGAGCTTGAGGGCGTACTGGTCGGACCAGAAGTACGGCACCGGGGCGAACGGCCGGCGCTCCGGGGGCGGTGCGCCCTCGGCGCCACCCGGCAGGGCGCCCTCGGCGGCGAGTTCGGCGACGAGGTTGCGGGCGGCGGCCATGGCCTGCTCGGTGGCGTTCATCCGGTGCTCGAAGCGGAGCGGGCGGCCGTGCTCCGGGTGCTCCCAGCGGGCCACGTCGCCCGCGGCGTAGATGCCGGGGGCGGCGGCGCAGTAGGTGTCGCAGCGCAGGCCGTCGGTGATGTCCAGGGCCGGGTCGGTCAGCCAGCCGACCGCGGGCGCGGAGCCGATGGCGAGCAGCACCAGATCGGCAGGCAGCAGCTCGCCGCCGGCCAGCCGGACGCCGCTGACCCGGGGCGGCGCGCCCTGGGCGGCCGTCCGGTCGGCGGCAACACCGACGGCACTACCGGCGGCGACCTCGAACCCGGCCACCTCCGCGGTGAGCAGCCGGACACCGCGGGCCCGGTGCTCCTCGGCGAGCAGCTCCCCGATCCCGCGACCGACCGCGGCGGCCATCGGCACCGGCTCCCGGCCGACGAGGGTGACGTCGTGGCCGAGCTCCCTGGCCACCGCGGCGGCCTCGCAGCCGAGGACGCCGTTGCCGACCACGACCAGGCGGCGGGGGCCGCCGGCCAGATCGCCCCGCAGGGCCAGGGCGTCGTCCAGGGTGCGCAGGGTGAAGACCCCGGCGAGGCCGTCGGCGGCGGGCAGGGTGCGGGCCGCCACCCCGGTCGCGACGATCACACCGGCGCAGGCCAGGCGCTCCCCGCCGGCCAGGGTGAGGGTGCGGGTGGCGACGTCGAGGCCGGTGGCCCGGGTGCCGAGCCGCAGGTCGAGGCCGAGCGGGTCGAGCTGCTCGGCGGTGCGCAGCAGCAGCCGCTCCGGCTCCCAGGCGCCGTGCAGCAGCTGCTTGGACAGCGGCGGCCGGTCGTACGGGAGGTGGGGTTCGTCGCCGATCAGGGTCAGCGGGCCGGTCCAGCCGGCCCGGCGCAGGGCCTCGGCGGCGGTGATACCGGCGGCCGAGGCCCCGACCACGGCGATCGGGCGGTCGGTCATTCCTGGACCTCGATGACGGCTGCCGGGCAGATGGCGGCCGCCTCGCGGACCGCGGCGTGCTGCCCGGCGGGCGGCTCGGCGTCGAGGAGGACGACCACGCCGTCCTCGTCCCGCTGGTCGAAGACCTCGGGGGCGATCAGCACGCACTGGCCGGCGGCACAGCACTTGTCGGCGTCAAGGGTGATCTTCATGGTGGTGGCTCCGTAGGTGTGCGAAGGGCGTCCGTACGGGTGGTTCCGCTGTGGATCATGCCGTACGGGTGGTACGGTGCGGGCGGCCCGGGGGAACCGGACCGCCGCGGGCGGCCCGGCCTCCGGACCGGCGGCCCGGGTCACCAGGTGACGGGCAGGGAGTGGCAGCCGTAGATGGCCATGTCCGTGCGGAACGGGATCTCCTCGACGGGCACGGCGGGCCGCATCGTGGGGAAGCGCCGCAGCAGGGTGGCTATGACGACCTGGAGCTCGACCCGGGCCAGGGCCTGGCCGAGGCACTGGTGGATGCCGTAGCCGAAGGCGACGTGGTGCTGGGCGTTGGCCCGGCGGACGTCGAGGCGGTCGGGGTCGGCGAAGACGGTCTCGTCGCGGTTGGCGGACGGGACCGCGACCACCACGCCCTCACCGGCCTTGATGAGCTGCCCGCCGATCTCGATGTCGGCGGTGGCGACCCGGCGCGGGCCGTTGCGGATGATGCTGTGGAAGCGCAGCAGCTCCTCGACGGCGCCGCGGATCAGGGAGGGGTCCTGCCGCAGCTGCTCGGCGGTCTCCGGGTCGCGCATCAGGGTCAGGGCGCTGAGGCCGATCATGTTGGCGGTCGTCTCGTGCCCGGCGACGAGCAGCAGGGCGGCGAAGGCGGCCACGTCGTCATGGGTGATCTCGCCGGTGCGCTGCTGCTCGGTGATCAGCCGGCCGAGGATGTCGTCGCCCGGCTCCTTCTCCTTGGCGGTCACCAGCGCGTCGAGGTAGTCGCGCAGCTCGACCCGGGCGGACTCGCGCGCGTCCTCGGCGATGGTGCGGGAGAGCAGCTTGCCGGTGAGCCGCTGGAAGACGTCGTGGTCCTCGTACGGGACGCCGAGCAGCAGGCTGATCACGAGGGAGGGGACGGGCAGGGCGAGCGCCTCGACCAGGTCGACCGGCTCGCCGGCCCGGCGCTCCATCGCGTCGCACAGCTCGTCGGTCAGGCGCTGGATCTCCGGGCGCAGCGCCTCGACGCGCTTGACCATGAACTCCCGCGTGACCATCCGGCGCAGCCGGGTGTGCTCGGGCGGGTCCATCCGGATGAAGCCGCGGTTCGCGGTGTTCCCCCCACCGGTCATGCCGCTGAGCGGATAGCCGGGGACGGTGGTGTCGGAGCTGAAGCGGGTGTCGCCGAGGATCGCGCGGATGTCGGCATAGCGGGTCGCCAGCCAGGCCCGGCTGCCGTCGGGGAGCGAGATCGGGGAGATCGGCTCCTCGGTGCGCAGGGCGCCGAACTCGGCAGGGGGGTCGAAGGGGCAGCCGGCCGGGGGCTGGACGGGCAGCGGCCCCGGGGCGGCGGGAACTGTCGTGTCGATCATGTCGGTCATCTCGCTCCTCGCGCGCACACCGGTGGGTGTGCGCCATGAGTCGATCCTTCGCCTAACAAGCGTAAACTTACATGCGTAATGAGCGGGTAAACCCCCCGGCCCTCCGCCCGGAAAGTGACCGAAGGAACACAGGAGGCACGGGAGGGGGAGGAAGGAAGCAGGAGGAGCGGAAGCAGGAGGGCAGGGAGGGAAGAGGGAAGGACGGCGGGCACGCGCAGGGCCCCGGCCGTCGGAACGGCCGGGGCCCCGGGGAAGCCCGGATCGCGTCCGCGCCCGCCCGGGGCGCGCGGAGTCAGCGGGAAATCAGCGCGGAGTCAGCAGGGGAACAGCGGCGGCTCAGCGCTCCAGCAGCAGCTGGAGGATCTCGTCCACGAAGCGGTCCAGCCGGCTGGAGTCCTTGCGGCTCGGCATGACCTGCCAGATCATCACCCGGCCGTGCACCGCCGACCACAGGAGGTACGGCGCCTCGGCGCGCGAGCCGCGCACCCGCCAGCCGGCCTCCTCGCAGGCGGTCAGCGCGTGGTGCCAGCTGCGCACCAGCAGCCCGGCCGGGTGCCCGGCGAGCCGCTCCGGGTCGACCGGGCTCTGCCGGGTCTCGTACAGCAGCCGGTAGTTGGCCGGGTGCGTGATGGCGTAGTGGCAGTAGGCGCGGAGCTGGGCGCGCAGCCGGGCCACCGGGTCGTCCTCGTCGGCCTCCCCGGCGGCGTCGGTCATGGCGTGCGCCAGCCGCTCGTAGCTGACCTCCAGCGTCGCCCAGACCAGCTCGGTCTTGTCGGCGAAGTGCCGGTAGATGCTCGGCGCGGCGACACCGGCCTCGCGGGCCACCGCGCGCAACGACAGCGCGTCCTCGCTGCCGACCTCCTCCAGGAGGCGCTCGGTCGCCCGCAGGAGCTCCTCCCGCAGGCGCTCGCCCTGTCCGCGCGGGTTGCGGGGCCGGACGGCCGCACTCTCGCTCACTGCCCTCCGGTCCTTTCCTGCCTGGCCGATCCGGTGGTCGGCGGGGTCGTACTCCCCCACAAGGGTTTCACACCGCGGCGGCGGACCGCACCGGAGGACCGCGGTCCGCCCGCGGCGGCCGCCGGTCAGCGCCCCCGCACCAGCCCGTCCTCGGCCGCGCCGCGGCTGAGCACGGCCCGGTCGATGCCCGCCCGGACGTCCGCGTACCCGGAGGTGCGGCCCAGGTCGAGGACGCGCAGGGGCGGGCCGGTCTCGGTCAGCAGCGGCACGTACTCGGCCCGGCCGACCCGCCACCGCCCGCCGGGCCGGGCGGGCGGCAGGAACCGGAACCGCGCGGCCGTCCCCCAGTCCCCGCGCTCCCGGCGCATCACCCCGGCGAGTTGATCACCGAGGCCGTAGACGACCCAGACGCCGTGCAGCCGCTCGAACGGCTGGGGGGTGTGCGCGCGGCCACCGCCGAGGATGAGGTCGACGGCGGGGCGGCCGCCGGTGCGGGCGGCGGTGAGGGTGCGGGCCAGGTGGAGCTGCCGGGCATCCGGGGCGGTGCGGTACTCGGCGCCCCAGGAGGCGCTGACGACCACCACGTCGGCGCCGGCGCGGCGGGCCGCCCGGGCGTCGGCGAGGATCCGCGCCGGGTCGAGCGGGCTGACCGACCAGGGGGCGTCCTCCGGGGGCCGGGCGCCGTCGGTGCCGTCGGCGTACGCGAGGTGGGCGACCAGGGCGCCGCCGGGGGCGCGCAGCAGGGCCGGGCGGGCGGCCTCGGCGGCGTCGCGGGCGGTGCCGGCGTGCCGGAGGCCGACCGTGTCCAGCGCGTCCAGGGTGCGGCGGACGCCGTCGGCGCCCTGGTCCAGGGCGTGGTGGGAGGCGGTGGCGCAGGAGTCGAAGCCGGTCGCCTTGAGGGCGGCGGCGATCTGCGGCGGCGCCTGGAGGGCGGGGTAGCCGGTGAACGGGCCGTCCAGCGGGCCGAGCGGCGCCTGGAGGTGGCAGAGGGCGAGGCCGGCGCGGGAGATCAGCGGCCGGACGCCGCGGAGCATCGGCCGGAAGTCGTAGCCGCCGTCCACCGGGGCGTCGTCCTGCGCGGTGTCGAGCACCTCGGGGTGCGTGGGGAGGACGTCGCCGGAGGCGATCAGGGTGAACGGGCGGGCGGGGGGCGCGGTGGCCCGGTGGGCGGTGGCCCGGTGGGGCGGGGTG
>NZ_JALMUV010000027.1 GCF_023155275.1 Streptomyces rhizoryzae | reverse complement strand
GATGCAAATCCTGGCCCCCCGCTCCTACTTGAGGACCGTCCTACGACCCGTCCGTCAGACCTCGACGACCACGGGCAGGATCATCGGGCGGCGGCGGTAGTTGTCCGACACCCACTTGCCGACCGCGCGGCGGATCAGCTGCTGGAGCTGGTGCGGCTCGGCGATGCCGTCCTGGGCCGCCTTGGCCAGGGCCTCGTCGATCTTCGGGGCGACGCCCACGAACGCCTCGTCGTCGATACCGGAACCGCGGGCGTGGATGTTGGGCCCGCCGACGGTCTTGCCGGTGCTGCTGTCCACGACCACGAAGACCGAGATGATCCCCTCGTCGCCGAGGATGCGGCGGTCCTTGAGGTGGGTCTCGGTGACATCGCCGACCGAGAGGCCGTCGACGTAGACGTAGCCGGCCTGGACCTTGCCGCTGATCCTGGCGATGCCGTCGACCAGGTCGACGACCACGCCGTCCTCGGCGATGACGATGCGATCCTTGGGGATGCCCGTCAAGGCGCCCAGCTCGGCGTTGGCGCGCAGGTGGCGCCATTCGCCGTGCACCGGCATGAGGTTCCGCGGCTTGCAGATGTTGTAGAAGTACAGCAGCTCGCCGGCCGAGGCGTGGCCCGAGACGTGGACCTTGGCGTTGCCCTTGTGGACCACGTTGGCGCCCCAGCGGCTGAGGCCGTTGATCACGCGGTAGACCGCGTTCTCGTTCCCGGGGATGAGGGACGAGGCCAGGATGACCGTGTCGCCCTGGACGATGCGGATCTGGTGGTCGCGGTTGGCCATCCGGGAGAGGGCGGCCATCGGCTCACCCTGCGAGCCGGTGCAGACCAGCACGACCTCGTCGTCCGGGAGGTCGTCGAGGGTCTTGACGTCGACGACCAGGCCAGCGGGGACGTTGAGGTAGCCCAGTTCGCGGGCGATGCCCATGTTGCGGACCATCGAGCGGCCGACGAAGGCGACCCGGCGGCCGTACTCGTGGGCGGCGTCCAGGATCTGCTGGATGCGGTGCACGTGGCTGGCGAAGCTGGCCACGATGATCCGCTTGCGGGCGCTCGCGAAGACCTGCCGGAGCACGTTGGAGATGTCGCGCTCGGGCGGGACGAAGCCCGGGACCTCGGCGTTCGTGGAGTCGGTGAGGAGGAGGTCGATGCCCTCCTCGCCGAGCTTGGCGAACGTCGGGAGGTCGGTCAGCCGGCGGTCCAGCGGGAGCTGGTCCATCTTGAAGTCGCCGGTGTGGACGACCATGCCCGCGGGGGTGCGGACGGCCACCGCGAGGGCGTCCGGGATGGAGTGGTTGACGGCGACGAACTGGCAGTCGAAGGGCCCGAGCCGCTCGCGGTCGCCCTCGGCGACCTCAAGGGTGTACGGGCGGATCCGGTGCTCCTGGAGCTTGGCCTCGATGAGGGCGAGGGTCAGCTTGGAGCCGATCAGCGGGATGTCCGGCTTCTCCCGGAGGAGGAAGGGGACACCTCCGATGTGGTCCTCGTGGCCGTGCGTGAGCACGATGCCGTCGATGTCGTCGAGGCGGTCCCTGATGGACGTGAAGTCCGGGAGGATCAGGTCGATTCCGGGCTGCTCCTCCTCGGGGAAGAGCACTCCGCAGTCGACGATCAGCAACCGGCCGCCGTACTCGAAGACCGTCATGTTGCGGCCGATCTCGCCCAGGCCGCCGAGCGGGGTGACCCGGAGGCCGCCCTCGGGAAGCTTCGGCGGAGCGCCGAGCTCGGGGTGCGGATGACTCAAAAGACTCTCCTCACCATGCGCGCCACGCTGCCGTCGGGGCACGTGGCGCGCATGACATTCGTGCACTTGCTGTGTGGCGGTTGTTGGTCCGTATGCAGTTATGAAGTCTGTGTCTAGAGCTGTACCCCGCCGGCGGCGAGATCGCGCTTGAGCTGCTCGGTCTCCTCGGGGGAGAGCTCGACCAGCGGGAGCCGCAGCGGTCCGGCGGGCAGGCCCTGGAGGCCGAGGGCGGCCTTGGTGGTGATCACGCCCTGGGTGCGGAACATGCCGGTGAAGACCGGCAGCAGCTTCTGGTGGATCTCCGCCGCCTTGGTGACGTCACCGGTGAGGTGGGCGTCGAGCAGGGCGCGCAGCTCGGGGGTGACGACATGGGCGACGACCGAGACGAAGCCGACCGCGCCGACCGAGAGCAGCGGGAGGTTGAGCATGTCATCGCCGCTGTACCAGGCCAGGCCGGAGCGCGCGATGGCCCAGCTGGCGCGGCCGAGGTCGCCCTTGGCGTCCTTGTTGGCCACGATCCGCGGGTGCTCGGCGAGCCGGACCATGGTCTCGGTGTTGATCGGGACGCCGCTGCGGCCGGGGATGTCGTAGAGCATCACGGGCAGGTCGGTGGCGTCCGCGATCGCCGTGAAGTGGCGCAGCAGGCCCTCCTGCGGGGGCTTGCTGTAGTACGGCGTGACGGCGAGCAGGCCGTGCGCGCCGGCGTCCTGGGCGGCGCGGGACAGCTCGACGCTGTGCCGGGTGTCGTTGGTGCCGGCTCCGGCGACGACGAAGGCGCGGTCGCCGACGGCTTCGACCACGGCGCGGACCAGCTGGGCTTTCTCGGCGTCACTGGTGGTCGGGGACTCACCGGTGGTGCCGTTGACGACGATGCCGTCGTTGCCGGCGTCCACCAGGTGGGCGGCGAGCCGCTGCGCGCCGTCGAGGTCGAGAGCGCCATCCGCCGTGAACGGCGTGACCATGGCGGTCAGCACCCGCCCGAAGGGGGTCTGCGGTGTGGAAGTCGGAGCCATGGGTCCCACGCTACTCGTAGGGCGCCGCGGGGTGTGCCTCTGGGGAGCCAAGGATGTGGACTCCGGCACTGCCTGCTCGGGGGTTCAAGCAGTGCCGGGTCCGTTTGTTCAGCGTAGATGAACTTCTCAAAATGCCGCAATCCGGACACTTCGGACGGGTATCCCGGTGTTCCGGGGTCCCTCCGGCGCGCTACGGGGCGATGCGGCCGTTCGCGTTGAAGGCCGCGTAGGTCAGCGGCATGAGCGCGGCCCAGTGGGCCTCCATCTGCTCGCCGACCATCTCGATCTCGCGCTGCGGGAAGGACGGCACCTTCGCCTGCTCGTGCTGGGTGCGCAGGCCGAGGAAGTGCATCAGGGAGCGGGCGTTGCAGGTGGCGTACATCGAGGAGTACAGACCGACGGGGAGGACCGAACGGGCGACCTCGCGGGCCACGCCGGCGGCGAGCATCTCCTGGTACGCGGCGTACGCCTGGCGGTAGGAGTCGGTCATGGCGCGGCCGGTGAGGTCGTGCTGCTCCGGGGTGCCCTCGACGAACTCGTACTTGCCGGGGCGGCCCTGCTGGACCAGCTTGCGGGACGCGCCGGGGACGTAGAAGACCGGGTCCAGCCGGCGGTACCGGCCGGACTCCTCGTTGTACGACCAGCCGACGCGGTGGCGCATGAACTCGCGGAAGACGAAGATCGGCGCACTGATGAAGAAGGTCATGGAGTTGTGCTCGAACGGGCTGCCGTGCCGGTCGCGCATCAGGAAGTTGATCAGGCCCTTCGAGCGCTCCGGGTCCTTCTGGAGCTCTTCCAGGGACTGCTCGCCGGCCGTGGAGACCCGGGCCGCCCACAGCACGTCGCTGTCCGCGGCGCTGTGCTTGACCAGCTCGACCGTCACCTCGCTGCGGAAGCTGACGGGTGCGCTCTCGGCGCTGTCGGGGGTGTGGGTCACCGGCGGTTCCTTCCGTTCGATCCTCGTGCGCGTCCAGCCTACGGCCCGCCACTGACAGGCCGGGAAATGCCAGCTGATGCCGCGTTAGCGACAAAACGGACCCCGGATGCCGCCGCGCGGACGGCGGTTGATATTTTTCACAGAAGTAACGGGAAACGGGCACCAAACGGACGCCTCAACCGTCTCTACCTGTGACAGTGCCCACTTCGAGGTTCCAAGGAGAGCCCCTCATGTTCCGCCGGCGAGAGCCCGTCCCGTTCGCCTTCGTTGCCGAAGCAGACCGGTTCCGCAGCAATGTCACACCCCCGCCGCGCCCGCGTCCCTCGCGCGCGCAGTTCCTCGGCCAGTCCCTGATCACCCTCACCGTGGTGGGCGGCCTGACCGGCGCCCTGCTGTTCGGGCTCCCCGCCCTCCAGCAGGACACCTCCGGCGCGACCGGGGTGCACCAGTCCGAGGCCGCGCACCACTGAGCCGGCGGGCGGAGCGGGCCACCGGGTGGTTCCGCTCCGCCGCTCCCGATAGCCTCACCGCTCACGCTCCCGCCGGCACGCCTTGTGTGCCGGCCAGCCCCGAGTGAGGACCAGCCGTGCCCCTGCCTTTCCTGACGGCCGACCGCGCCCTCCGGGCCGACGGCCGCGCGGATCCGGTGCCCCCGCCCTACGACGGCCCCGACCACTGGCGCCGCCCCTACCGCCCCGGACCGTGGCGCGTGGGGGCGGCGGCGGTGTTTCTGCTGCTCGCGTCGTTCGTGCTGCTCTCGGCGCTGATCATCGCCCTGGCCGGCGCGCCGGCCGGGGCGGCGGTCTGCGCCGCGGCCGGACTGCTGGTGATCGCACTGGCCCTGCGGCTGGTACGGGCCGGGGTGTGGGTCAGCTCCCAGGGGCTGCGCCAGGTGCACCTGCTGCGCACCACCACCCTGCCGTGGTCCGCGGTCGCCGCGGTCCGCACCGTCCAGCAGCCGGTGCGCTGGCTCGGGCTGCCGCGGACGGTGCAGGGCCAGGCGCTGCGCGTCGAGCGGCTGCGGGGCGAGCCGCTGCGGGCCCTGCTGACCGACCACGGCGCGGACTTCCTGGGCCGCCCGGAGGGATTCGAGCGGGCCGCGGACGTCCTGGAGGCGTGGGCGGACGAGTACCGCCCCTGACCCCGCACAACGGCCGCCCGGGCCCGTACGGCTGCTGCTGTACGGGCCCGGGCGGCCGTGTGCTGTTGCGGGGGCGCTCAGCCGGTCCGGGCGGGCCGGCGGTCGCCGGGGACCGGCCGGCCGTCGTGCAGGGCGATGGCGCGCTGCATCGCCTTGCGGGCGCGCGGGGTGTCCCGGGCGTCCCGGTAGGCCACGGCGAGCCGGAACCACGTGCGCCAGTCGCCGGGCGCCTCCTCGGTCTCGGCCTGCCGCCGGGCGAAGACCGCGTCGGCCGCGTCCCGGTCGATCCGGCCGCCGGGGGTGCGGGCGAGGTCGTCGGCCGGCAGGCCGCCCTCCGCCGCCAGTTCGCCGGCGAGCCGGTTCGCGTCGCGGGCGAAGCGGGTGTTGGCCCACAGGAACCAGGCGCCCAGGCACGGCAGGACGAAGGCCACTGCGCCCATGCCCATGGCCGCCGGTTCGCCCGTCAGCAGCAGCAGGACGCCCTCCATCGCCACCACGCCGAAGACCAGCACCAGCACGGTGGCGAGGAAGATGTAGGTGATCTTTCCGCCCATGTCCGTCAGTCCAGATCGAGGAAGTTCTCCAGGCCCACCGTCAGGCCCGGGGTGTCCACCACGCGGCGCACGCCGAGCAGGATGCCCGGCATGAAGCTGCTGTGGTGCAGCGAGTCGTGGCGGATGGTGAGGGTCTCCCCCACCCCGCCGAGCAGCACCTCCTGGTGCGCCAGCAGGCCGCGCAGCCGCACCGAGTGCACCGGGACGCCGGAGACGTCCGCGCCGCGGGCGCCGTCCAGCGCGGTGGTGGTGGCGTCCGGCTGGGGCGGGCAGCCGGCCTGCGCGCGCGCCTGCGCGATCAGCTCGGCGGTGCGGGCGGCGGTGCCGGACGGGGCGTCCGCCTTGTTCGGGTGGTGCAGCTCGACGATCTCGGCGGACTCGAAGAAGCGGGCCGCGGCCTGCGCGAACTTCGTGGTCAGCACCGCGCCGATGGAGAAGTTCGGGGCGATCAGCACACCCGTGCCGGGGGCGTCGTCCAGCCAGGTGCGCAGCTGCGCGAGGCGCTCGTCGGTCCAGCCGGTGGTGCCGACCACGCCGTGGATGCCGTGCCGGAGGCAGAAGCCGAGGTTGTCCATCACCGCGTCGGGCGTGGTGAGTTCGACCGCGACCTGGGCGCCGGACTCCACCAGCGCCTCCAGGGAATCACCCCGGCCCAGGGCCGCGACCAGCTCCATGTCGTCGGCGGCCTCGACGGCCCGTACGGCCTCGGAGCCGATGCGGCCCTTGGCGCCCAGGACGGCCACGCGCAGCTTGCTCATCGTTTTCCGTTCTCTCTCGGTGGTGGGCGGCAGCCCGCTGACGCCGCCGCCTTACGCGACGGCGTCGTCCAGGCGGGCCGCCTGCCGGTCCTTCAGGGGGCCGATGACGGACAGCGAGGGGCGTGCGCCCAGGACATCACGGGCCACCTCGCGGACCTCGTCCGGGGTCACCGCCGATATCCGGGCCAGCATCTCGTCGACCGACATGTGCTCGCCCCAGCACAGCTCGCTCTTGCCGAGCCGGTGCATCAGGGCGCCGGTGTCCTCCAGGCCGAGGACGGTGGAGCCGCGCAGCTGGCCGATGGCCCGGCGGATCTCGTCGTCGGTCAGGCCCTCGGCGGCGACCGTGTCGAGCTCGTCGCGGCAGATCTTCAGGACGTCGTGGACCTGGTTGGGGCGGCAGCCGGCGTAGACGCCGAACAGCCCGCAGTCGGCGAAGCCCGAGGTGAAGGAGTACACGCTGTAGGCCAGGCCGCGCTTCTCGCGGACCTCCTGGAAGAGCCGGGAGCTCATCCCGCCGCCCAGGGCGGTGTTCAGCACGCCCATCGCCCAGCGCCGGTCGTCGGTGCGGGACATCCCCGGGACGCCGAGGACCACGTGGGCCTGCTCGGTCTTGCGGCCGAGCAGATCGACCCGGCCGGCGGTGCGGATGGCGCGGCTGCCGGTGCGCGGGGCGACCGGGACGGCGTCGGACCGGTCCAGTGCGCCGGCCCGCTCGAAGGCCCGGCGGACCAGGCGGACGACCTTGGCGTGGTCGACGTTGCCGGCGGCGGTGACGACCAGGTGGGTGGGGTCGTAGTGCTTCTTGTAGAAGCGGCGGATCCGGGGTGCGGTGAGCGCGTTGACGGTGTCGACGGTGCCCAGGACGGGGCGGCCCAGCGGGGTGTCGCCGAGCATGGTCTGGGCGAACAGGTCGTGCACGCAGTCGCCCGGGTCGTCCTCGGTCATCGCGATCTCTTCGAGGATCACCCCCCGCTCGGCGTCCACGTCCTCGGTGTCGATCAGCGAGCCGGTGAGCATGTCGCAGACCACGTCGATGGCCAGCGGCAGGTCGGCGTCGAGCACCCGCGCGTAGTAGCAGGTGTACTCCTTGGCCGTGAAGGCGTTCATCTCGCCGCCGACGGCGTCGACCGCGGCGGAGATGTCCAGCGCGGAGCGGCGGTCGGTGCCCTTGAAGAGCAGGTGCTCCAGGTAGTGGGTGGCGCCGTTCAGGGATGGGGTCTCGTCGCGGGAGCCCACGTGCGCCCAGATCCCGAAGGTGACGGAGCGGACGGTGGGCAGCGTCTCGGTGACCACGCGCAGTCCGCCGGGGAGCGTGGTGCGGCGGACCGTGCCGGCGCCCGCGGCGCCCTTCAGAAGCGTTTGGGTACGGGCGACGGCCCGCCCCTCCGAGGAGGGGCGGGCCGTCGTCGTGAACGTACGGGACGTCACTTGTCGGAGTCGTCCTTCGTGTCGGCTGCCGTGTCTTCTTCCTCGATGACCGGGATCAGCGAGAGCTTGCCGCGCTGGTCGATCTCGGCGATCTCGACCTGGACCTTGGCGCCGACGCCGAGCACGTCCTCGACGTTCTCCACGCGCTTGCCGCCGGCGAGCTTGCGGATCTGCGAGATGTGCAGCAGGCCGTCCTTGCCCGGGAGCAGGGAGACGAACGCACCGAAGGTGGTGGTCTTGACGACCGTGCCGAGGTAGCGCTCGCCGACCTCGGGCATGGTCGGGTTGGCGATGCCGTTGATCGTGGCGCGGGCGGCCTCGGCGGCCGGGCCGTCGGCGGCACCGATGTAGATGGTGCCGTCGTCCTCGATCGTGATGTCGGCGCCGGTGTCCTCCTGGATCTGGTTGATCATCTTGCCCTTGGGGCCGATGACCTCGCCGATCTTGTCCACCGGGATCTTGACGGTGATGATCCGCGGCGCGTTCGGGGACATCTCGTCGGGGACGTCGATGGCCTCGTTCATCACGTCGAGGATGTGCAGGCGGGCGTCGCGGGCCTGCTTCAGCGCGGCGGCCAGGACCGAGGCGGGGATGCCGTCGAGCTTGGTGTCGAGCTGGAGCGCGGTGACGAACTCCTTGGTGCCGGCGACCTTGAAGTCCATGTCGCCGAAGGCGTCCTCGGCACCGAGGATGTCGGTGAGGGTGACGTAGTGCGTCTCACCGTCGATCTCCTGGGAGATCAGGCCCATCGCGATGCCGGCGACCGGGGCCTTGAGCGGCACACCGGCGTTCATCAGCGACATCGTGGAGGCGCAGACCGAGCCCATGGACGTCGAGCCGTTGGAGCCCAGCGCCTCGGAGACCTGGCGGATCGCGTAGGGGAACTCCTCGCGGGTGGGCAGCACCGGCACGAGCGCACGCTCGGCGAGGGCACCGTGGCCGATCTCGCGGCGCTTGGGGGAGCCGACGCGGCCGGTCTCACCGGTGGAGTACGGCGGGAAGTTGTAGTTGTGCATGTAGCGCTTGCGGGTCACCGGGGAGAGGGTGTCCAGCTGCTGCTCCATGCGGAGCATGTTGAGGGTGGTGACGCCCAGGATCTGGGTCTCGCCGCGCTCGAAGAGCGCCGAGCCGTGGACCCGCGGGATCGCCTCGACCTCGGCGGCGAGCGTGCGGATGTCCGTCACGCCGCGGCCGTCGATGCGCTTCTTCTCCTTGATGACGCGCTCCCGGACCAGGGTCTTGGTCAGCGAGCGGTACGCGGCGGAGATCTCCTTCTCGCGGCCCTCGAACTCCGGCAGGAGCTTCTCGGCGGCCAGCGCCTTGACGCGGTCCAGCTCGGTCTCGCGCTCCTGCTTGCCGGCGATGGTCAGCGCCTGGCCGAGCTCGTCCTTGACGGCCTTGGTGAGGGCCTCCAGGACGTCGTCCTGGTAGTCGAGGAAGATCGGGAACTCACCGGTCGGCTTGGCGGCCTTGGCGGCGAGGTCGGCCTGGGCCTTGCACAGGACCTTGATGAAGGGCTTGGCGGCCTCCAGACCGGCGGCCACGACCTCCTCGGTGGGGGCCTCGGCGCCGCCCTTGACCAGCTGGACGGTCTTCTCGGTGGCCTCGGCCTCGACCATCATGATCGCGACGTCGCCGTCGGGCAGCACCCGGCCGGCCACGACCATGTCGAAGACCGCGTCCTCCAGCTCGGTGTGGGTGGGGAACGCCACCCACTGGCCGTTGATCAGGGCGACGCGGGTGCCGCCGATCGGGCCGGAGAAGGGCAGGCCGGCCAGCTGCGTGGAGCAGGAGGCGGCGTTGATGGCGACCACGTCGTAGAGGTGGTCGGGGTTGAGCGCCATGATCGTCTCGACGATCTGGATCTCGTTCCGCAGGCCCTTCTTGAAGGACGGGCGCAGCGGGCGGTCGATGAGGCGGCAGGTGAGGATGGCGTCCTCGGAGGGGCGGCCCTCACGGCGGAAGAAGGAGCCGGGGATCTTGCCGGCTGCGTACATCCGCTCCTCGACGTCGACGGTCAGCGGGAAGAAGTCCAGCTGGTCCTTCGGCTGCTTGGAGGCGGTGGTGGCCGACAGCACCATGGTGTCGTCGTCCAGGTAGGCCACGGCGGAGCCGGCGGCCTGCTTGGCCAGGCGGCCCGTCTCGAAGCGGATGGTGCGGGTGCCGAAGGAACCGTTGTCGATCACGGCTTCGGCGTAGTGGGTCTCGTTCTCCACCAGGAATATCTCCTCGTCTGCGTCCGCTGCCCGTGTGGCAGGGGACCGTCTTCGGTGGAGCGCCGGTGCGGGCCGGTCTTCGATCGAAGCACCCGGGGTACTGCCGCATGGTGGGGACCATGGGCCGTCCGGGGGCCACTACCGAGGACCGGCGGCCAAAGGGCGCTCTACCGCGTTCGCTTTTGCGATATGGCACCAGACTACAAAGCTTCCGTCCACCGCGCGGCGGTACCGGTGTCCGGTGCGTACGGCAAAGGGAGCGGCCCCCGGTGGGAACCGCTCCCTTTACGCCGTCTTACTTGGCGCCCGCCGCGCCGCGGCGGATGCCCAGCCGCTCCACCAGCTGGCGGAAGCGGGTGATGTCCTTCTTCGCCAGGTACTGCAGCAGGCGGCGGCGCTGGCCGACCAGCAGCAGCAGACCACGGCGGGAGTGGTGGTCGTGCTTGTGGGTCTTGAGGTGCTCGGTCAGGTCCGAGATGCGGCGGGAGAGCAGCGCAACCTGGACCTCGGGGGAGCCGGTGTCACCCTCCTTGGTGGCGAACTCGGCCATGATCTGCTTCTTCGTTGCGGCGTCGAGCGACACGCGTACTCCTCGATGGTTGCGGTCCATGAGCGCCCCTGGTCTGCTTCACAGGGAATCGTCGGATGACTCGAATGGACCGTCACACAGCGTACCAGCTGGCACGGCGGCCCCCGACCGGGTGGTCGGGGGCCGCTCGCCGACGGGCGGGTGCCGGTGGCGCCGTCAGCTGCTGGTCAGGCCGCGCACGGTGCTGTAGACGTCGAGGACCGCCAGGCACAGCGGCACCAGGGACAGCAGGACCAGGCCGTCGAAGATGTCGAAGATCCGGCCCCAGAAGGGGGTGACGCCCTTCTTCGGGACGACCAGGCCGACGCCGACCAGCAGGGCGGCGCCCACCGCGATGCTGCTGGAGAACCAGACGGTGCGGACGTTGAGCGGGCCGGCGTCCTGGAAGCGCTCCAGGGTGACGAAGATGTCCGTCGGCGGGTGCAGCGCGATGCCCAGGATGAGCAGCACGATGGTGAGGATGCCGGCCACGGTCAGGCAGGCGACCTGGGCGGTGTAGTCGAAGAGCCGGGCGCGCAGCATGATCGTGATGCCCGCGGCCATCGCCAGGACCTGGGCCCAGACGTTGTCGGAGAAGCCCAGGACGACACCGGCGGAGCCGACGACCAGGGCGGAGCAGCCGGCGACCAGGCCGAGCAGGAGTTCGTGGCCGCGCTTGGCCTGGTTGCCGATCTTGACGAAGTCGACGGACTCGGTCTCGGAGGAGCCGGACTCCAGGGCGCCCTTGGCGATCTGGTCGGGCGAGCGGTAGCCGATGGGCAGGCGGGCGAAGCGGGCGGAGAGGCCGGGCAGCCAGGCGACCATGGCGATGGAGACCACGGCGGTGACCGCGGCGACCTCGCTCGGCGCGGCGTCGGTGAGGATCGCGGCGAAGACCGCGAGGGTGCCGATGGCGGACAGGAAGGCGGCCGCGACGAAGGGGGCGTCACCGCGCGGCAGCAGGACCACCAGCAGCACCGAGGCGATCAGGACCGTCACGCAGCCGACGAGCAGGTGGAGCCGGCCCGGGCCCGCGCCCGGGTCGACGGGGAAGATGCCGGAGCCCGCGATGAGCAGGTGCGGCAGGGACGCCAGGCCCAGCGCGATGGAGGAGGCGTGGTCGTCGTAGACCCGGGCGCGGACGCCGGCCAGGGCGACCAGCACCACGCCGACGACGCCGGCGATGATGCCGGGGAGGCGGTGCATGTCGCGGTCGACGGGGTTCGAGAACCACAGGGCGAACGCCATCATCACCAGCAGCAGCACACCGGCGCTCAGGCCGACGACGCGCATCAGGTCGTCGCTCCAGCGGCTGCGGTTCTGCTTGACCGCGGAGGCGATGGCGTCCGAGACGTCGTCGAAGACCGGCAGCGGCAGCGATTCGGCGAACGGCTTGAGCAGCAGCAGGTCGCCGTCGAGGATCTGCTGCTGGGCGAGCGACTGGCCGGCGTCGAGGACCGTGCCGTCGCGGCGTACGAGGTGATAACCGGTCGGGGCGCCCTCGGCCTGGGACTGCCCGGAGAGCCGCAGGATCTCCGGGTAGATATCGACGAGTGCCACGTCCTCCGGCAGCGCCACGTCGATCCGTGCATCCGGCGCGGCGACCGTGACCCGGCAGAAGCCGGTGCCAGTGCTCGTGCTCACCTGGCGGTTCCCCCTATCCGTTGGGCGTTTTGTCGCGGCGCGCTCCCTATATAGAGGGCAGTCCTCACCGGGCTGTGGCGCGCTCGCGGGGCGTCAGCGTACCGTCCGATCGGGGCCCTGCCCCACCCACCCCTTGACTTGACGCGTAACAGTAGGATCAACGCCTGCGTCGGGCCAAGGACTTGGCTCGGGGGACCGTCGAATCCAACGGGGGCGGTCCGAGACTGCGAGATGCATGAAGGACTGATGCCTCGGTGAGCGTTGTCATCGTCAAGCGCCCGCCCCGCGCGCTACCACCTGAAGTCCCCTCGGAGGAGGTGGTACTTGAGGCGCCTCCGGAGCTGCCCCGCGAGGGCGAGCCGGAGAACCTGCTGATGACCTTCATGCCCATGATGGGCATGGCCTCGTCGGCAGGCTTCCTCTTCATGGGGAACCAGCCGTTCATGAAGATCATGGGCGGTTTCATGGTGGCCTCCACACTGGCGATGGCGATCATGCAGATCGTCAAGGCCCGCCAGGGTCCGTCCGGACAGATGGTGCAGGAGCGCCAGGACTACCTCAAGTACCTTGCGCAGAAGCGGAAAGAGGTGCGGCGCACCGCCCGGCGGCAGCGTGACGCGCAACTGTTCACCCATCCCGACCCCAGCCAGCTGTGGTCCATCGTGGCCGAGGGCAAACGGGTGTGGGAACGCCGGGCGAACGACCCGGACTTCGCCCAGGTGCGCCTGGGGCTGGGCCCCCAGCAGCTGGCCACCCCGCTGCGGGCGCCGGAGACCGCTCCGGTCGACGAGCTGGAGCCGCTGACCGCGCACGCGATGAAGGAGTTCCTCGACAAGCACGGCCACCTGGAGAACCTCCCGCTGGCGGTGTCGCTGCGCGCCTTCTACCACCTGACGGTCTCCGGCGACCCGGACACCGTCTACGGCACCTCGCGGTCCATCCTCGCCCAGCTGTGCACCCTGCACTCCCCCGAGGACCTGGTCGTGGCGGTCGTCGCCGCGCCGGGTGCGCAGGCCGAGTGGGAGTGGACCAAGTGGCTGCCGCAGGTCCAGGACAAGACCACCGACGGCGCCGGCACCCGCCGGCTGGTGGTCGGCGACCTCGGTGAGATCGAGGAGCTGCTCGCCGACGAGCTGGAGGGGCGCGGGCGGTTCAACCCGCAGGGCCCGCCGGTGACCGACACCCCGCACGTGGTCATCGTGCTGGACGGCGGCGAGGTCCCGATGGACTCGGTGATCGCCGGCGCCGAGGGCCTCCAGGGCGTCACCATCCTGGAGATCGTGCCGGGCGACCTGGACGAGATCCGCGGCGGGCTGGCCGTGCAGGTGTGGCCGGGCAAGCTGGTGCTGGAGTCGGCGAGCGGCGCGGTCTACCACGGGGTGTGCGACACCCTGTCGATCGCCGAGGCGGAGGCGCTGGCCCGTCAGCTGGCCCCGCTGCGCGCCGGTTCGGGTGCCGACGGTGAGGAACCGCTGCTGTCCGCGCTGGACTTCACCGACCTGCTCAACATCGGCGACGCCGGCACGCTGGACGTCTCCAAGACCTGGCGGCCCCGGACGCTGGCCGAGCGGCTGCGGGTGCCGATCGGTGTCGACCGCGACGGCCAGCCGGTCATGCTGGACATCAAGGAAGCCTCGCAGCAGGGCATGGGCCCGCACGGCCTGTGTGTCGGTGCGACCGGTTCCGGTAAGTCCGAGGTGCTGCGCACCCTGGTGCTCGCGCTCGCGGTGACCCACTCCTCGGAGACCCTCAACTTCATCCTCGCCGACTTCAAGGGTGGCGCCACCTTCACGGGTATGGCGGACATGCCGCACGTCGCGGCGGTCATCACCAACCTCGGTGAGGACGTCACGCTGATCGACCGCATGCGCGACTCGATCACCGGTGAACTCCAGCGCCGCCAGGAGCTGCTGCGCTCGGCGGGCAACTACGCCAACATCACCGACTACGAGAAGGCGCGGGCCGCCGGCGCTCCGCTGGACCCGCTGCCGTCGCTGGTGATGATCATCGACGAGTTCTCCGAGCTGCTCGCCGCCAAGCCCGACTTCATCGAGATGTTCATCCAGATCGGCCGTATCGGCCGTTCGATGGGTGTGCACATGCTCCTCGCCTCGCAGCGTCTGGAAGAGGGCAAGCTGCGCGGTCTGGACACCTTCCTCTCCTACCGGCTCGGTCTGCGGACCTTCTCCGCCGCCGAGTCGCGGACCGCGATCGGTGTGCCCGACGCCTACCACCTGCCCAACGTCCCCGGTTCCGGCATCCTGAAGTACGACACCGAGACGATGGTGCAGTTCAAGGCCGCGTACGTGTCCGGCACCTACCGCGGTCCGGGCGGCGGCGGCCGCGCCGGCGGCGGGGGCGGCCGGGCCAACCGGCTCCCGGTGCCGTTCACCGCCGCCCCGGTCATCGAGCAGATCATCGAGGACCCGACGCCGCTGGAGCCGGACGCGCCGGAGATCGACGACGCGCTGGCCGACACCGTCCTGGACGTGATGGTCCAGCGGATGCAGGGCCAGGGCCCGCCGGCGCACCAGGTGTGGCTGCCGCCGCTGGAGGAGCCGCCCACGGTCAACCAGCTGCTGCCGGCCCTGGCGGTCACCCCCGAGCGGGGCGTGCACGCGCCGGAGTACACCGCGCTGGGCAAGCTCGTGGTGCCGGTCGCGCTGGTGGACAAGCCGTTCGAGCAGCGGCGCGACGTGATGTACCTGGACTTCTCCGCCGGTGCCGGTCACGGTCTGGTCGTCGGTGGTCCGCAGACCGGTAAGTCCACGCTGATGCGGTCGATGATGGCGGCGTTCGCGCTCACCCACACCCCGGCCGAGGTGCAGTTCTACTGCCTCGACTTCGGTGGCGGCGGCATGCTGACCATGGAGGGCCTGCCGCACGTCGGCGGGGTCGCCTCGCGTCTGGACGCGGAGAAGGTCCGCCGTACGGTCGCCGAGGTCGTCGGCATCCTCAACCAGCGCGAGGAGTTCTTCCGCGCCAACAACATCGACTCCATCTCGACGTACCGCCAGCGGCGGGCGGCGGGCACCTTCCCCGACGAGAAGTGGGGCGACGTCTTCCTGATCATCGATGGCTGGGCGACGTTCAAGACCGACTACGAGCAGCTCGACCCGGTGATCCTGGACATCGCCGCCCGGGGTCTGGGCTTCGGTGTCCACCTGGTCATCGGCGCGGCCCGCTACACCGAGGTCCGGCCGGCCCTGCGCGACCAGCTCCTCAACCGCGTGGAGCTGCGCCTGGGCGACCCGATGGAGTCGGAGTTCGACCGCAAGCGCGCGGAGAACGTCCCGATGGGCAAGCCGGGCCGCGGTCTGTCCCCGGAGAAGCTCGACTTCCTGGCGGCGCTGCCGCGCGTGGACGGGATGAGCGACCCGGAGACCCTCAGCGACGGCATCGCCAACCTGGTGCAGACGGTCAGCGAGCACTGGCAGGGCGAGCCCGCCCCCAAGGTGCGGATGCTGCCGACCATGCTGCACGCCTCGGACCTGCCGCGGGGCGGCGACTACCCCGAGCACGGCATCGCGATCGGTGTCGACGAGACCACGCTGTCCCCGGCGTTCATCGACTTCGAGACCGACCCGCTGCTGGTCATCTACGGTGAGAGCGAGTCCGGCAAGTCGTCGCTGCTGCGCCTGCTGGCCAAGCAGATCGCCGAGCGGTACCCGTCCGACAAGGCGCTGATGGTGGTCTCCGACTACCGGCGCGCGCTGCTCGGCGAGATCCCCGAGTCGCACATGTACAAGTACTGTGCCGCGGGGCCGCAGCTCCAGGAGGTCATCAGCGGGCTGGCCGGTTCGCTGGGCCGGCGCATGCCGGGGCCGGACGTCACGCCGGAGCAGCTGCGCAACCGCAGCTGGTACGACCTGCCGGACGCGTTCGTGATCGTCGACGACTACGACCTGGTGGCGACCAGCAGCGGCAACCCGCTCCAGCCGCTGCTGGAGTACCTGCCGTTCGCCCGCGACCTGGGTCTGCGCCTGATCCTGGCGCGCAGCTCCTCGGGTGCCGGCCGGTCGTCGTTCGAGCCGGTGATGCAGCGCGCCAAGGAACTCGGCGCGCAGGGCCTGATCCTCTCCGCGGACCCGGCCGAGGGTCCGCTGATGGGCAACATCAAGGGCCAGCAGCTGACGCCCGGACGTGGCATGTTCATCACCCGCAAGCGCGGTGCGCAGCTCGTCCAGACGGGCTTCCTGCCGCTGGGCGGGTAGCGGCCGCGGACAGCGCAACGGCGGTGGGGCGTCCCTCCTGGGAGGGGCGCCCCACCGCCGTCGTGTCCGGGCGCCGGGTGCGGCCGCGTACGGCCGGGCGCCGGGCGGGGTCAGCCGAAGGCGCCGTGCTGGGTGACGTCCGGGCCCGCCGGGGCGGTGCCGGACTGCTCGTCGGTGCCGGGCCGCGCCGCGTTCCGGCCGGGGCCCTGGCCCGCGCCCTTGGCGGCGTCCTTGCCCGCGCCCTTGCCGGCTTCCTCGGCCGCGGACCGCTCGCCGGCCTTGGCACCGGCCGGCTCCGCGGCCGGCTCGGGGCCGTCCGCCGTCCCGGACGCCCCCTTCCGCTCGGCGGCCTTCTGCCCGGCGGCGGCCTTCGCCTCCCGCTCGTCCGCCGCGCGCTGCGCCTCGGCCGGGTTCGTCCGGACGCCCTTGGCGATGCCCGCGCCACCGGGCGTCGCGGCCTCGCCGTCCCGGGGCGGTCCGAACGGGTCGGGCCCGTGCGCGGCCGTGGAGGACTCCCACTGGTGCCGCAGCTGCGGCACCTGGCTCTGGCCGCCCCCGCCGCCGCGCCCGCGCCGGCCGAACGAGCCGCCGAGGGCGTTGGCGAGCTGCCCCAGCGCCATGAAGCCGTAGGCCATCTCGGGGCCGGACGAGGTCTGCTGCGCGGGCGGCGCGGCGTGCCCGGAGGAGGATTCGTGGTCCCCGCCGCCGGTGCCCGGGTGTGCCGCGCCGGCCGCGCCGTCCAGGTCGGCCGCGGCCAGCTCGAAGGCCGGCAGGGATTCGTCCACCGTCCGCTTCAGCTGGTGCCACTCGGCGGCGAACGCCTCGCCGGCCGGACCGTGCCAGTCGGCCGCTGCGGCGGTGCCGACGTGCCGGTCCAGGTCGCGGACCATGCCGTCCAGATGCTTGCCCATCTCCCGCCAGCCGGCCGCCGCCTCGTGCAGCGCGTGGGGATTGCGCCGTGGTTCGGTCACTTGACGCTCCGCATCATCTCGGCGAGCTCGTCCTCGGCCGCCTGGGTGTTGGCGACGGTCTCCTTGATGCCGCCGCCGACCTCGGCGAGCCGCTGCTGGAGCTGGGTGAGCGCGCGCTCGGCCTGCTCGAACAGCTCGCGGTAGGGCCGGGCCGCCTCGTCGCTGCCGAAACCGTCCCTGAGCGCGTCGGCGTCCGCGCGCCGTCTGAATGCGCTCAGCTGCCGGCTCAGTTCTTCCGCTCGTATCTCGAAGGTCGTACCGAGCTTGTGCAGCGCCTCGGTACTGAGCCGGACTTCATCGGACATCATTTCTCCCCGAATTGAATGACAGCGACCTGCTGAACATCGCCTCAGGTCTAGCACACCCGCAATAGCCCCGAAGCCCCCCGCGAAGCGGCTTCCGCGCGGAGCGGAGAAGGGACGCGGAGCAATATGCAGCAATACCGACAACCCCGCCTTGACGACCCGTTCGCACTCGTCATTAGACTCAAGGACGCCGGTGCAGCACGCGCGGTTGCTGTGCCACCACGTACAAGGGGGCAGACATGAGCGATGAGCGGCAGATCCAGGACGAGGACCTGATGGACGTCGCCCAGGATCACGAGCAGGCGCACCGCCTGCGCAAGGCACTGAAGGTGCTCGCGGACAACCCCAATGTGGGCGGCAAGCTCCAGGAGATGGCCAAGGAGGTGCTCTCCGGCCGGATGGGCATGAAGGAGGCCATCGAGACGCCCGGTTACCTGGACGCCCTCGGCGACCGGATCTCCCAGATCCGGCGGGCGGCCGAGGACCAGACGATGGCCGAGCGCGAGGAGTCCCGCGCGAAGTTCGCCGAGTGGCAGAAGAAGCAGGAGGAAGAGGCGGACCGCGAGCGCGCCGAGCGCGACGGCCCGAGCCTCAACCTCGTCACCGGCCCGCGCCGCGGCGGCAACCGCGGCCACCGCTGACCCGCCGGCGGGCGCCCGTCCGCCACGGCGACCGATCCGCTCTCCCCAGGCCGTACGGCCGGTCCGGGAGGGCGGATCGTCGCGTTTCCGGCTCCGGCGGCGGCCCCCGCACGGCCGGAACCACCCGGCCCGGCCCGGCATATGGCCATTCCTGATCTTTCACCGTCCGCCTCCGGTCGGCATCCTGTGAAGAATCCGGAGAAAGGTCGGGGAGGCCGGGCGCCGGAGAAGTACGGCGAAGTACGGGTATCTGCGGGGAAGCGCTGAGAAAATGCGCGGAAGTACCCGGAAATACCAGGAAAATACCGGGGCATGGCGCGGGAGCGGGGATCGGCGGCAGAACGGCCGTGGGGGCCATAAGGGCCGCGAGCCCCGGCCGCACGGTGATGACGCCACCACAGTGACTCCCGTGAAGGGGGATAAAGCAGAGAAAGCGGGATGTGCCGCCGCGTGCGCAGACCGGCAACCCGACCCGGCAAGGGTGGAATCGGGTCATGCGGTACGGCCCGGACTGCGCCCGCCCCCGCCCGGGGCCGCCGTGTGTGCCAGTTCCGGAACAGCCGCCCCTCGGCCATCCCGTGCACTGCGCCCGGAACATAGGATCTACCCCGTACAGGCACGATCCACGGGAGTGGAGGGCGGGTTTGATGTGGGGGACGACGAAGTCATGAGCGCCGCGGACGAAGCAGCCGGCGCGGCGCCCGGATACGCGCCGCATCCGTACATCGGCGGCCGCACCGCCGTCCTCAGCGCACTCGCCGCCTGGCGCATGCGGTGGCCCGGCGCACCCCGCGTCATCGTGGTCACCGGCAGCCCGGGCAGCGGCCGTTCGCGGCTGGTCGCGGGCTTCCTGATGCTGTGCGACCCGGATTACCGCAAGCGCCTGCCGCTGGACGACCTGGACCCGGCGACGGTCCCGCCGGACCTCCCGGCCCCGGCCGTCCCGGACCCCCGGGGCCGGACGGCCGCGCAGGTGCTGTGGATGCTCGCCGACCACCTCGGGCTGGCCGCCGGGCGCGCCTCGGACGTCTTCCCCGCGCTCGCCGCGCTGGACGAGCCGGTGGCGGTCGTCGTCCCGGACGTCGACCTGGCCGGCCCGGTACGGGCCACGAACGAGCCGGCGCGCCTGGTCCGCGAGGTGCTGGTGCCGCTGGCCGCGACCCCGACGGTCCACCTGCTGGCCGAGGCCCCCCGGGAGCTCGCCGCCGAACTGGCCGGTGCGCTGCCGCGCGGCCAGGTCCAGGTGATCGACCTCGACGCGCCCGAGTGGGCCGACCCGGAGGGCCTGGTCCTCCAGGCCGAGACGGCGCTCACCCCGGAGGCGGGCGCCCCCGACCTCCCGTTCACCACCGACCCGGCCGCCCGCCGGGCGCTCGCGCAGGCCCTGGCCCGCCGCGCGAACGGCAGCCGGCTCACCGTCCGGCTGGCCGTCCAGTCGCTGTTCACGCACCCGGAGGGCTTCGACCCGGCGGACGAGGACCGGCTGCCGGCCACCGTCGGCGACGTCCTCGACCTGCACGCGCACCGCCTGGGCGCCGATCCGCAGACGCTGCGGCAGCTGCTGGCTCCGCTGGCGTTCGCGGAGGGCGACGGTCTCCCGGTGCAGCTCTGGCGCCCGCTGGCCGACGCCGTCGCGGGCCGCGACATGAGCCAGGTCCTGGCCGAGGGCATGCTGCTCGCCGCTCCCTTCATCGAGCCGGTGGAGACCTCCGAGGACGAGGGCGGGGGCGGCCGCGGGGACGGCTCCGGTGACCCGGCCGGCGCCGGGACCGCCCGCACCCTGATCCGCCTGGCGCACCCGGCGCTGGCCGCCGAGATCCGCGCCGCCGTGCCGGACGCCCGGAACGTCCAGACCCGGATCGCCATGGCGCTGCTGGAGGCGGTCCCGCAGCAGGACTGGTCCCGCGCCGACCCCTACGTCCGCGACCACCTCGCCGGGCACACCCTCGACGCCGGGCTGCTCCCCCAACTCCTCACCGACCCGGGCCTGTTCATCCACGCCGACCCGGTCGCGCTGCGCACCGCCGTCGAGGCCGTGCCGCTCGACCAGCTGGGCGCGCCGGCCCGGACGTACCTGCGCACCGCGCCCCTGTTCACCCGCTCCGAGGCCCCGGCCGAGGTCCGGGCCGCGCTCCTGGAGGCCGCGTTCGTCGAGGACGGGCTCCAGCCGTACGCGGAGGCGGTGCACGGGCTGGGCCTGGACCTGCCGTGGCGCACCCTGTGGAGCCTGCCGCTGCCGGGGGTGCTCTCGGTGACGACGGGCCTCCTGGCGGCCCCGGACGCCGCTGATCCGGCCCAGGCCCAGCCCGCGGGCCCCACCGGCCCGGCGCCGTCCGGCGGCGCCCCCCGCCCGGTCGCCGCCCTGATCGTCCCGGCCGGAACGCCCGGCTCCCGCCCCCTCCCCCCGGTGGAGCCGACCCCGCCCCCCGGGGCGGACGGCGCACCGGCGGACGGGACGGAGCCCCGGGCCGGCCGGCCCGCCCCCGCCTTCCTCCTGCACGACCTGCTCCGCCCCGGGTACGTCGACGCCGACCCGGCGCACGTGCGGCGCCCGTCGGAGGAGGAGCGGGCGGCCTCCCCGTACGCGTTCAGCCGGGGCGCCGACTACCTGCGGGTGTGGGCCCGGGAGAGCGGTGAGGTGGTGACCGCGCTGATCTCGGACTCCCCGTTCCGCGACGCGGACCTCTCCCCCGAGGGCATCCTCCTCACCGCCACCGAACGCGGTGTGACGGCCCGTCAGATCCTGGCGCCGGCCCCCGCGCCCGCCCCGTCACCGGCCGCCGAGGCCGCCGTTCCCGCCCAGTCCACCGGCCCCGCGCCCGCCACCGCCGCCCACGGCCCCGAAGGAGACCACTCGTGAACACCCAGGCGCAGGCCGGCCCCGCCGCCGCCCAGCAGCCGGTCGCCGGCCCCGGCAACACCGCCGTGGCGACGTACGCGGATCCGTCCACCGGCGAGGACACCAGCCTCGCCAAGGTGTCCCGACCCGGTTTCCCGCCCGCCGAGTACCAGCTCTACGAGGAGCTGCGGCGGCTGGGCGTGGACGGCGCCGCGGTGCGCGCGGTCCACACCGACCTGCGGCCGGCGATGCTGCCCGGCGGCTACACCGGCGACTTCGTCCTGCGGGCGTTCCCCAACGCCGCGTTCTCCTGCACCGCGGAGTACGGCATGCGCCCCGAGGAGCGCGCTGCGGGCATCGCCGGGCTGCTGCGGCACATCGAGGCCATGCACCGGCTCGCGGGCCGCCAGGCGCCGCCCCAGCCGCACCGCACGCCCGTTCCGCAGGCCGTCGCCCCCGCGCCGGCGCTGTCCGGCGCGGAGCTGGGCGCGCACCTCGCCGAGGTCTTCGGGCCCGACGCGGTACGCCGCGCCGACGCCGGGGCGCTCGCCGCGACCGCGCTCCCCGAGGACACCCGGGCCACCCTGGCCGAGGCCGGACTCCCCGCGCACGTCCCGTACTTCTTCACCGCCGACGACGCCGCCAACCCGCCGGCCGGCGGCCTGTACGCCGACGTCGCCACCCACCTCAGGGCAGTCGGCACGGACGCCCAGCCGCAGATCCTGGACATCCTCGGCGGCTACGTCCGGCTGGGCACCGACGGCCTGTACACCGTCGCCGTCCAGTGCACCGCCCCGGAGGACGACCCGAGCCAGCTCGGCACCCTCTGGGCCGTCCAGCCCGGCACCGGCGGCGCCCGCTTCGTCAACCGCTCCGCCGCCGCCTTCGCGCGCTCCCTGGCGTTCCTGACCACCACCCGGCAGCGTCTGGCCACCCAGGACCCGTACGCCGCCGGCGCCACCCTCGCCGCCTTCCAGGAACACCTCGTCGCCCTGGACCCGTGGTCCCTCGACAACCCGGACAACTGGTGGTCCCTCATCACCGAACAGATGTGGCAGGGGCTGTTCTGAGCCCACCGGCCGTCCCGGGCCCACCGGGAGCGCCCCGTGACGGCGGGGAGGCGCCGGCTCCCCGCCCCGCCCCGCGGCAGCGGCCGGGCGGCACCCGTGTCCGTACGGCACCCGGCCCGTCGCGGCGCCCCTCCGGCCGCCGCCCCGTCAGAAACGCCCTGATCCTCCTGCCGCATCCGTGCGGTGGACATCGTCGCCGGCTCGGTCAACACGGGGTCGGCGGTGTTCCGTGCCGTGCTCCGAGGTACGCGACCGTGCCGGTGAACCGGTCCTGGCGCCGCCGCGGCCCGGCCCTCAGGGCAGCAGCCAGTCGGCGGCGATCGCGGCGGCGAGGCCCGCACCGAGCAGCCAGGAGCCCAGCCGGGTACGCCCGTTCCGGCTCAGCTCGATGACGATCCCGCACAGCACGAGCGCCGCGCCGTACACCCCGACCACGAGCACCGAGTGGCGCGACGCCAGGCGGATCACCAGCACGACCGCCACCGCGGCCATCAGCACCGACGCCAGGACGACCCGCAGGCGGCGCGCCTGGCGCGGTGTCAGCCCGGCACGGTCCTCCTCCTCGGCCGGCTCCGCCTCGTCCCCCGCCGGCCCGGCCGGCGCTTCCCCCTCGTCTTCGGGAACTGGCTCACCGGGCCGCTCGCCCCCGGGCTCGTTCCGCGCTGCACTCCCCGCTGCGTCCATGAGCGGAAATGCTACGGGAGCCCGCCGTCGCGCCCACCGCCCGGCCCCGCCGCCAGGGAAATCCCCTCCCGCACCGCTGACCTGAAGTCGGCCGCATTTTGGCGCCGAACGTCGTTGACGCCACCCGCCCCCATCCCTGAACGTGGATTCCGGGAATGCGGCCCCGCCCGAGCCGGCCTCCACACCGCCTTCGCCGCATTCCCCCCTTTCCCTCACTTCCGCCATTCCGCGAAGCGTCGCAAACGCCACCAAGCGCGCGACCCACCCAAAACCCCCGAATTCCCATAAGTGTTGAGCCGCCCACGGAAGCCCCTCGCCGCCCCGGCTCCCGCCTTGACACGTCCACACTCGGACCGCCTAACCTGTGACCGGTTAGGCGTGGCGCACGATCACCCACACGCCGTGAATACTGCGAAATACGGGGGCGATGATGGCAGGCAAGGAATTCGACGTCGATCCGGGCGTTCTCGCGACGCAGGGCGACGCCTTCACCCACATCGGCAGCGACTTCAGCAAGGCGTCCAAGAAGCTCCAGGACGACCTCGAAGGGCTCGGCAGCCCCTGGGAGAACTGCGACTTCGGCGACGCCTTCGACACGATCTACACCCCGATCCGGGACGGCATGTTCAAGTCGATGGACTCCCTCGGCGAACGCCTCCAGGGCATCGGTGACAAGCTCCAGGGAATGGCGCGGTCGTACACCGAGTCGGACGAGCAGGGCATCCACGTCATCAGCGCGGTCGGCCGTCCGCAGATCTGACTGACGGCTTCCGCGGTCGCGCGGCGGCCGGGCACGGCGGCCCCCGAGGCCGGCCGCCTTTCCGCACCTCAGCCGCCCCCGCCTTTCCCCTCCCCACCTCTCCACCCACTCCGCATTCGGTCACACCCGCACGGGGGCGAACACTGTGTCATTGCAGCTGCCAGGTGAGCTTGTCTGGATCCTGAACCTGCTGGGCTACGACTGGCCCGACGCCGACGAGGACAAGCTGCACGAATGTGCCACGGCCTGGCGCACTTTCGCGCAGTCGGTCGAACAGACCCAGTCCCAGGGAACGTCGGCAGCCAATCAGGTTCTCTCCGCCAACTCCGGCGAGGCCGTTGAGGGCTTTTCCCACGAATGGGGCGAGTTCAACGGCTCCGGCGGCAGCGGCGACAACTACCTCCGCGACGCCGCAGCGGCGGCCGAGGTCATCGCCGTCGCCTTCGACGCGGCGGCCATCGCCGTACTGGCCGGCAAAATCGCGGTCATCGCACAACTCGTCATCCTGGCCGCGGAAATCATCGCGGCCCAGGCCGCCGCGCCGTTCACCTTCGGTCTCTCGGAAATCGGTGCGGCCGGCGCCACGCAGGCGACCCGCGTGATCGTCCGCCAGATCCTCGCCAAAATCAGGCAGGAGGTCATGCAGGCGGCCACCAAGGCCATGGAACACGCCACCATGGACGCCATCAAGAAGATGGCGAAGAAGGCGGTGTCCAAGGAAGCCCGCCAGATGGCGATGGACTACGCCAAGAAGACGGTCAAGGACACGGTCAAGGACACCGTCAAGGAAAAGGTCGTCGACGCGGCCAAGGAGAAGGCCACCGAGGCCGGCACGGAGATGGCGCAGAACATCGCCGAGCAGAGCATCGAAACCCACTTCGGCGAGCGCGACGGCATCAAGTTCAGCGAGACCGCGGACATCGGCAAGGAAAAGGCCGGCGAATACGTCGACGGCCTGAAAGAGGGCGTCGACGACCTCACCAGCCCGAAGACGTACATCGACCACGCCCGGGACGACCTCACCGACCGGGGCCTGGACCAGGCGCAGAAGCACGTCGACCAGCGCACCGGCGGCGCCGCGACCCGCCACCAGGAGGTCACCGACGGCGCCAAGGACACCGTCCGCGAACAGGTCCGCTCCGTCTTCGGCTGAGTCCCGCGCCACCCCGCGACCCGCGCGGTCGCCCTCCGCCGACGCGACGGGCGGCACCGGACATCCGGTGCCGCCCGTCGCTCACTCCGCGCGGATCAGGACCGCGGCGACCGGCCGGCCGGGCCGTCCCCGCTCCTCGGCGCCTCGTCCGGGTCGTACTGCCGGACCTCCTGGCGCTGTTGCGGCGACATCGTCCGCCACTGCTCCCGGAGCGGGGCCAGCCCCTCACTCAGTGCCCGGTGCCCCGCGGGATCGTCCAGGACGTCCTTGAGCTGGAGCCGCCCGCTGAGCATCTTCTTCGCCAAGTCCCGCAGCGCCTCGGGGGCGTTGGGATTGTCCCGCACCGCACGCAAGGTCTTCGTACGGTGTTCGTTCTGCTCTTCGGTGAGGTCCTGCTCCTCAAGGGGATGGTCGCGCTCACCGAGAGCGTCCGGGTGGGAATGGTGGTCGCGCATACGTGAATTCCTCTCAGCCGAAGGTCGAACGGGCCCGGTCCTCCTCGGCCCTGCCGGAGGCAGTGCTCGGAGCGGGCGGCGGGGTCGGACGGGGATGAGCACCACCGGAACCCGAGCCGGAACCGGAGCCCGAACCCGAACCCGCCCCGGACGCGCCCGATTCCGCACTCCCCTCCCCCGCCGGCTCCTTCTCCTTCGTACCGGTCTCATAGACGGACTGGACCCCGCCGAGCTGCTCCAGCCCACCCTCGGCTATCTGCTGGGCGCCACCGGCGAAATCGCCGTGCGCCAGCTTCCCGACGCCCTGCGCCTGGTGGTACATCCCCATGGCCACCTTGCCGGCACCGTCGGCCTGGAATCCGTACTCGCCCTTCTCGTCCTTCGTGATGGTGCCGGCGACCGGCTTGAGCGCCGGATTGACCGCGGCCACCCCCAGATCGGTCCAGTTGACGCCGTCCTGCTTGCCTTGGTAAATGGCCTTGCCCTGATTGAAGGCTTCCTTGCCGACCGACTGCGCCGTCTCCTTCCCGATGTTCACGAGAAGTTCCTTGACGGAAAGGACTTCGCGCTTCGCCAGGGACTCGGTGACCTTCGCGGTGATCTTCTCCGCGGCCTCTGTCAGGGCCCGCTTGACGAGCGCCCGGATCATCACGACGCGGCCGGCCAGTGCCGCCTCGGAGGCGCCCAGGGTGACCGGAGCCGATGCCTGCGCGATGGCGAATTCGATGGCGAGGTCGATGAGCTGGACGATGACGTAGATCTTCAGCGCCACCACGATGATGGCGCAGGTCTCCAGCAGGGCCGCCAGGATCTCGGCGGCACCCGACAGCGCTTCGAGGTATCCGAAGGCGACGAGCCCGTCCTTCGTGAAGCGGTCCCACGCCTTGTCGAACCCGTCGATCGCCTCACCGGAGTTGGCCCCGCGCACCGTATTGGCCGCGGAATCGCCCTCGTTCTGGGTCTGCTGGACGGTCTGCGCGAAGTTGCGCCAGGCCGTTGCCGCCTCCAGCATCTTGTCTTCGTCGAGATTGGGCCATTCGAAACCCAGCAGGTCCAGAACCCAGTCGACTTCTGACGGCAGCATGATGGACACGATGTACTCCCCCTGAAAAACACCTGGTGATATTCGCCCGGCCCCGGCCGCGGCGATGAGCCCCGGAGGGCTAGACCTGCCCCTGCCCCTCGACCGCGACCCGGGAGAGTACGGTGACCTGCTCCAGCTCCGCGGCCTCGTAGTCCTTGGCGATCGCGTTGAGCTTGGTGCCGATGTCGCCCAGGGCGTCCTGGAGGTGGGGCAGCGCCATCATGATGACCTTGCTGACCGGCTTGTACCCCTTGAGGAGCTGCTCGACGATTTTCACACTGTCGTCGCCCCAGCCCTCTTCGCACTCGGTGACGGTGCTCTTGAACTTTTCGGCCGCGCCACCAAAATTATGCGCGATGTCCGAGAAGTTCTTTCCCTGCTCTTTCAGCACATTCGGGTCGATCTCGTACCCGGAACCTGCCACGGAGTCCCCCTACCTGCTAGCTCCACGTCGCATGAATCACCAATAAGCTTACCGAAGCGCCGAGTTCGCCTTCCCATCGCGGCACCGAAAACCCCATCGCGACCAGAGACCGACACAACTCCCCCAGGACCCACGCCACACCGTGCTCCGAGGCCGTCTTGTCCGGTCGTCGCACCGCGCCCACCGCACCGCACCGCCCCAAGAAACCTCGCACACGCAATGGACTCCCTTCGGCAAGAACCGGACGGAATGCTTCCCTCCCGTCAACCAGCCGAAAATTCACACCCGCTGACGCCCGGCCCCGCGCCGTGTAAGGATCCTTGCCATGCCAGGCCAAGAATTCCCTCCCCAGCCCTATCCCCCGTACAACCAGCAGCCCCCGTACCCTTCCCAGCAGCAGCCTTATCCGTATCAGCAGCCACCGCCGCCTCAAGGCCAGCCCGGGTACCAGTCGCCCTATCAGCAACCGCCCGCTCCGTACCCCTACCAGCCGACTCCACCCCAGGCGCCGGCTCCCCACGTTCCCGAAGCCGTCAGTGCATTCCATCGCTTCGGCGCATCCGCGATCGACACCGTACTTGCCGCAGCCGTCGGCTACCTCGGCTTCCGCTTCACCGGCAACCCCCGGCAGGGAGTAATCACCGCGCTCATCGCCGCGTTCGGATTCTCCTTCGTCAACCACGTCCTCCTGACCCGCGTTGCCCGCGCGAGCATCGGCAAGCTCCTCACCCGGACCCGCGTGGCCCTTTCGCGTGACGGCGGCTGCCCCCGCCTGCCCCGGCTGTTCCGCCGCTGGCTGGCCGGCTACCTCTTCCTCGCCTACGCGTACATCACCGACTGGTTCCGCAGGATCGGCCGCCCCGACAGGTCGGACCTCCGAATGCCCGACCAGCCCAAGGACTTCTGCGGCATCCGCCTCGTACGCTCCGACGCCCTACCCCCCACCAGCTGATCCGGCCGCTCCCCGATCTCACCCGATCTCACCCGGATGGGCGACCCCAGCTACGACGAGCCCGTCTGCGACATCCGTTACGAATCCGATGGCCCGGGCTGAAGCTCAGCCGCTCCGCCCTACATTTCCCGGGTCTCACTGCCAGCAGCTCGGCCGCCCTCCCTCAGAGGAGACAGCGCCCCGAATACCTCGGCCCGGCGGCAGCCGCCTCACCCGCGGCTCGCCCCTTCCCAGGCGAAAGCGAAGAGAAGAGGGGAGGTAGCCGCCCCCGCGAAGACAATCAGCCCCAGCACGCGAAATCGCTCTGAGCTGTGACCGCTGAGACCTTCTCTCCCCTCACCTTGTCGCCGAGTCAGCGACGCCGGCTCCAAAATCCCGCGCCCCCGTCACGTCGCCACATATCCACCGCCCCCGCACGCAGCATCCGCATACCGCTCACACCAAAACGCCTCCACCACATGGCTGGGGCCCGCAGCCTGAAAGCTGCGGGCCCCAGCCCCTATGTCACTGCGTTTTGTTCAGCCTACCGGCCGGGCGGCTGCGTGGGCGGCGCCGGCGGGTATGCCCCGGGCGCCCCGGGCTGCTGCTGATACGGCCCCTGCGGTCCCTGCGGATTCGGCACGAACCCACCCGGCCCGCCAGGCCCACCCGGCCCACCGAAGCCACCGGGCGGCGGCCCGTTCCGTCGGTTCTTCTTCTTGGCCACCAGGACGATGACCACGACGATGGCGAGAAGAGCAACGCCGACCACCGCAATAAGGATGATGAAGGGCGCGCTCAGACCCTTCTGACTACTGATCTTCGGTCCGGTGGCGTTGTTACCCGCCGCGCTGGAAGGGTCGGACGACGTGCCCCCACTCAGCGCGGGGAATGGGCCGTCTTTCGGACCCGCCGGAACGTTCTTGGTCAGGGCGCTGTAGGGCTTGATGAAGCCGTAGCCGTAGTGCGGGTCCGGAAGTTTCAGATTGGGCTTGTCCTCCGGGATGCCAGCCGTCTTGATCATGCGGTTGGCGATCTGGCCGGCGCTCAGATTAGGGAACTTTGCGCGCAGAAGGGCTGCGGTAGCCGAGACATAGGCGGTGGAGTCGGACGTGCCATTCGCCAAGCGGTACTTACCATTAACGTCCACCACAGAGCTAGCAGACCTGATGTGCACGCCCGGGGCAATCAGCTTGACGTGGGACCCGTAGTTGGACTTGTTCCAGACGTAACCGTGGTCGTCCACGGACCCGACCGCCAGAACGCCTGGGGCAGCTGCTGGTACACGAGGAGTACTAACGCCATCATTCCCCGTTCCGGCAACCAGGAGAACATCACGCATGCGCGCATAGTCGACGGCACGCTTTTCATCAGGCGTAAGTTCCAAGCCGCCGTTGACGAACGACATGTTCACAACCTTCGCGCCTTGGTCGACTGCGTACCTCAGCGCGCCTGCGAAATCGCCTCCTCCTTCCCCTAGCTCAGAAGGATTCCCATTCGCAGCCGGAATAGCAACGGGCAAAATTTTTGCATCCGGCGCCAGCCCCTTGACGCCGTCAGCTCCGCCCGCACCGTGCCCATGGCCCGCAATTATCGAAGCCATCGCCGTGCCGTGGTCTGCATCGTCCCCAGTCCCTTGGTCCGCAGGACCACTACCGGTAATGAAGTTCTTACCAGGGAGGACATTACCGACAAGGTCTGGATGGCTACCATCCACAGGAGTGTCGAGAACTGCGACAGTGACGCCCTTCCCTGTCGAAATTTTCCAGATTGACTCAGCGTCGAATTTCTGCAGCGGCCACTGGTCGTTTCTGATCTGGTCTGCCGAAGCAACCGGCGCGGTGCCGAAGAGCAGTGCTCCCGCCACTACCGCGCCGCCCACCGCACGCAGCGTCCGCGTGAAGCTCATGCCATTACACCTTCCTCACAGAACTGGGGCCCGCAGCCCGTGAGCTGCGGGCCCCAAGCGTGTCTGCCGATTGCTTGTCCGGCCGGTCCTACTCGATGACCCGGGGAGCCACATTACGCTCCGGAGTCCAGGTTTCCTCGTCTTCCACGAGGTAATCGGGACGGTTGCCGTTCTGTCCCTTGCCCTCGCCCTTGCCGCCGTGGGCACCGTGGGCGCCGCCCATCATGCCTGCCGGGCGGCGTCCGCCGCTGGAGTTGCTGCCGGCCGCGGAGCCGCCGCGGCTACGGTGCAGACCGGAACCGCCCTGAGCCCCGCCACTGGCTTTACCACCGGACGAGCCGATGATGCCGCCCTTCTGGCGCGCCTGAGCACCGCCGGTGCCGACACCGGGCCGCCCACCCGCGCCGCCCTTGCCCGCACCGCCCGCGTGCGCACCGCCCATGCCGGGCATGCCCGGACGGCCGGCACGAGCGCCACCGGTGCCGGGGGCTCCCGCACCGCCGGGCCCGCTCTTCACTCCGCCCGGTCCGCCGCTCGCGCTCTTCAAGCCTCCCGGGCCACCGGTCCCGCCCTTCACACCGCCAGGCCCGCGGACGGGCATACCCCCGCCAGGAATCCCCGGCACGCCGTGGAGGCCACCACCTCCTGGGCCGCCGCCGCTGGGGACATTGATGCCAGGGCCACCGCCAGGACCACCACCGGGGACCTTGAGCCCACCGGGGCCGCCGGGACCACCGGTCTGGAGGCCGTCCAGGCCGGTCGTCACATCCGGCATCTTGGGCTTGATCGAACCCATTCCGCCGCTGATGCCCGGCGTGTTCGGCATCTTGGGTGCCTCGGGCATCTTGGGAGCGGGGGTGGCCTTCATACCGCGGGTGGGGAGCTTGACGCCGCCACCACCACCGCCGCCCAGTCCGCTGCCGCCAGGCCCCATGGGCATGGGCATGGGGCCCAAAGCAGCACCATCCGAAGGGTCCCTGTGGTCGGGGATCCTGTCGTCGACCATGTTGCGGCCCGGGGGCTTCAGCCCCGAAGCCCGCACCACATAAGCCGTCCCCAGATTCTCCATCGCCACCGCGGCTTCGAGCCGCTTCTTCTGGTGGCCGGAGAGGTTGTCCTTGTTCGCGTCGAGGACTCCCTGGGTGCTCACGCCGTCTTCCCTGAGCACCTTGTTCAGGTCGTCGTCGTCGATCTGGTCCGACCAGGGCATCTCGCCCCAGACGTCATCGCTCCAGTTCCAGCCGTCGTCGATCGGCTTGACCTTGTCGATGGCCTTCTGGAGGTCCTGGGCCGTCATCCCCATGACCTGCGCGGTGTGGGAGGCGTACGGAGCCCCGGCGCTGAAGTTCTGGCTGATCTCCTGGGCGCGCTTGGCGAACTTCTCCGCCGTGTCGCCGTGCCAGGACTCCAGCACCTTCTTCACGGCGTCTTCGAAGCGCTTCTGGATACCGCCGCCGCCGTCGCCCGGACCGACCAGCTGGTCGTGCAGGTCCTGCCAGTGCTGCGCGACGTCCCGGACGAGCTGGACGTTGGCGCCGTCCAGCATGCCCTTGAGGCCGTCAAGGTCGTGCTCGTTGAATTTGGTTGTGAACGTCTCCCAGGTGTTGCCACCCGTGGGAGCGCTGGCCGCGTCTCCACCCATCAGTGGACCCCCTTCTCCTCACCTACCGGTCAACCGGCTTGTTACCAGCGTCACTTCATCGTGTTGTTGTGCTCGGCGTCCGCGTAGGCGTCCTTCGTCTGCTTGGACTTCTTGCCGAAATCGTCGATCAGGCCCTCGATCTTGTCGACGATCTGGGTCTGGATGAAGTCCTTCATGTCGTTGTGGGCCTTGTGCATCTTGTCGCGCTCGGAGAAGCCCTTCCCCAGCGCGCTGTCCGGCAGGTACGTCTGGTTCTTCGCCTTGTCCTTCGGACCGCCCATGTCCTTCAGGACCTGGTTCAGTTCCTTGACGAGCTGATCGAGTGCGTCGAGATCGACGCCGTATTCCTTGCTAGCCATGCTTGGCCTCCCCGTGTGGTGTCAGTCCGGTCTTGCGGCGCCAGTCGCGCAGGGCGACCGAGGAGCCCACGACCGCGGCGACGGCCAGGAGTCCGCCGCCGACGATGTAGAGAGCGATGCGGGCGCGGCGCTCCTCGGTGGTTTCGCCGAGGGTGGCGACGGCCGGCAGGATGTTGGAGCCGTCGGCCACGCCGGACGGCTTGTCCGGCACGGGCGGCGCGAGGGGCCGGGTGTCGTCGTTCAGCGCGGCGACCGGGTTGACGACGCCCCAGCCGATGTTGTTGTCGCGGCCCCGGCGGACCCGGTCGGCGGTCTGCTCCAGGTGCCAGATGATCTGCTGCGGCCCCCACGCCTGCTTGTCGTGCCGGTGCTTGGCGATCAGCAGGGCCGCGGCGCCGGTGGCGTACGGGGCGGAGAAGCTGGTGCCCTGGTCGACGCAGTTGCCGCCGAGCGGGACGGTGGAGACCATGTCGACGCCGGGGGCGGCGATGCCGACGAACGAGCCGGCCTGCGAGAAGGGCGCGCGCTCGTTGTTGCGGTCGGACGCGGCGACGGCCAGGACGTTGTCGAACTCCTCGCTGAACGCGGCCGGGTAGATGTTCTTCTCCTCGCCGCTGGCGCCGCTGTTGCCCGCCGAGGCGACGATCAGGATGTTGCTGTCCTGGGCCCGCTTGACGGCCGCCTTGAGCGTGGGCAGCCGGTCCTCGGACGCCGCCGTGCCCTGCGAGATGTTGATGACGTCGACCTTCGCGGCGACCGCGTCGTCGATCGCCTTGGCGAGGGTGTCGGCGGTGCCGGCCTTCTCGTCGCTGGTCTGCTGGAACGGGATGACCTTGGCCTTGGGGGCGATGCCGTAGAAGCCGGAACTCGCCACGCGGCGCGCGGCGATGATGCCGGCGACCTTGGTGCCGTGCCCGACCCGGTCCTGGGTGGGCTTGCCGCTGACGTACGACTTGCCGGGGCCCTCGATGGCGTCCTGGAGCTGCTTGTTGCCCGCGTCGATGCCGGTGTCGATGACGGCGACCCGGATGCCCTCGCCCTGGCCGCTCGCCCACATCTGGTTGGTCAGCAGCCGCTGGAGGGACCAGGGGGTCTCTTTGATGTCGTCGGTGCCGAACTTGCACTCGCCGCTCTGCAGCGGGGTGTTGTCGTCCGCGACCGCCGGTGCGGCCGCGGCGGTCGACAGGCCGACGATGCAGGCCGCCGTGACCAGTGCACCCGTCGCGCGGCGGCGGTGCCCGGCTCGTAGACCAATGGCGCGAGATCCCACGGGTTGTCTGCTCTCCGTAGCGGGTTGGGATGGGGCGTGCGGCGCGGCGAGGGGGGTGGGAGGGGTGGCGATGGCGGAGCCGCGTGCGGGGGTGGGGGCCGGGGTAGGCGGAGGGAGGAGGGACAGGAGGGGCGGGGCGGGCGGACGGCAGAAGGGCGAGCGCACTGGTGCAGCGCGCTCGCCCTCATTGACCACTGTGCGAGCCGTCGGGGGCTGCTCAGCCGTGTGCCGTCGTGCCTTGCGTCCTCGCGGGGTGCGAGGTCAGCCGCCCCAGATGCTGGCGTTCTTGTGCTCGGTGCTCTGGTAGTTCTGCGCGGCGGTGTCCAGCGCCTTGGCGATGGCCTCCAGCGTCTGCTGGAGGTGCGCGGCGCGCTGGTCCCACTCGCGCTGGCGGGCCTGGTAGCCCTCCTGCGCGGCACCTTCCCAGCTCGCGGCGATCTTCTTGACGCCGGCCTCGAGGTCGTCGAGCTGCTGGCGGATGTTGTTGGCGGTCTGACGCACGTCGGAACTTGCCTGGCTGATCGTCTGGAAATTGACGAGGATCTGGCCGGACATGGGGTCTCCTCAGGAGTTGGTGCTGCCTAGTCGATTCACGTGCCGGGCGGGCGGACCGGACACCGGAAGGGGTCGGCCGGCCGGGCCGCGGCGGGTGGGCGGATGCGCCGGGTCAGTGGCGCGGCCCCATCATCCGAACGGGGAGGCCTGAGCGGTGACGTGCGAGATCGACTGAGCCTGCTCCTCCTCGGAGGAGGTGTAGTTCTGCGTGGTCTGGTCGATCGCTTCCTTGATCTCGGCCAGCAGCTGGTTGATCCGGTTGCCGTCCTCGTTCACCTGCGACTGGAGCTGGTGGTACGAGGAGGCCGCCTGGCCCTTCCACCCCGAGGTGATGGTGTCGACGACCGTCTGCAGACGCTGGATCTCGCCCTGGATCGCCTGGTTGACCGAGTCGATTTTGCCGCTGAACGCGACCATCTCCTCGTGCGTGGTTGTGAACTGACCAGCCATGGTCAACGTCCCCCATGAGACTTGTACGTCGGCCGCGCGGCACCGGCGAGGCTGTGCGCGGGTGGCATCTCCTGCTGACGCCTCCTGCCACATTACCTACTCCACACGCCTGTTCCCAACAGGGGGAGCGCGGTTGTGACGGGATCACAACATTGTCAACTGGGCGGCGGGAAAACGACGTTCGGCGGAAGGGGGCCAAGGCGGCGATTTCGGTCGGGCGGCGGGGGCCCGGGGCGTGCCGCCGCATTCCGCTTCCGTGCGCGGCGCGGCCGCGCCGGCCCCCGTCGACGAGGGTACCCGGCGCGGCCGCGGGCGCCGCTCCCGAGGGGCCACGAGCACCCCGGGGGCGGCCCTTCGGCACGCCTGCGGCCGCGTCAGGACGCCTGCGGCTGCTTGGCGCTGCTGACGTCCAGGGACGGGCCGGCGGAGAGCAGCTTGGACCACGCCTCGGGGAGCAGCGGCGGGTGGGCCTCGCCGTAGCCGAGGTGGACCTGCGCCTGGTCCAGCTCCTGCTTGTCGCTGCCGGCCTTGTTGGCGGAGTCGTTGTTGCGCGGGACCGAGTAGCGCAGGCCGGTGTCGGTGACCAGGAAGAGGCTGCCGGACGTCGCGCTGGGGGTGGCCGCCTGCTGGTAGAGCAGGCCGCTGCCGGGGGTGACGTAGGCGTTGGAGCCCGGCGCGATCTTGGCCGGATAGTCCTTGCCGACCCAGGTGGACATGTCCGGGATGCCGTTGGGGAAGCCGAGCTTGTCGACGCCCGGGTACTTGGTGTTGGTGCCCTTGTAGACGCTACAGGAGACGCCGTCCTTGGTGGGCGTGGTCAGCCCGCCGGTCTGCGAGCCGTGCGCGAAGTCGTTGGCCGGGGTGACCATCTCCTTGGGCCACGGGTTGTCCAGGTCGGTGTTCCAGACCTTGCCGTAGAAGGTGACCGGGTGGTTGGTGGCGTCCAGCTTGGGGCTCACGCTGCCGGTGGCGGCGTTCACCGGCTGGAGCGCCTTGCCGGGGGTGCCGGTCACCGCCGAGGCGTTGGGGCCCTGCTCCAGGAGGTTGGCCACGAAGTTGCTGACCGCTTCGACGCCGTCCTTGAGGACCACGTACTTGGCGCCGCCGTCGACCCGGAGGATCGAGCCGACCTTGCGCGCCTCGGCGGGGATGGCCGGGTTGGAGACCGGGGCACCGGCGTCGTTGATCTTCGGCATGCTGATCGCGTACGGGCTCTTGATCAGCGTGTTCATGAACTCCGCCGAGACCTTCTGCGGTTCGGCCTGGGTGCCGAAGATGATCCGGCGCAGGGCACGGTCGGCCTCGGTGTCGGTGTGCTTGGTGCCGCTCCTGGCCTCCGCGACGGCCGTCGCCTCGTCGGCGATCATCTGGAACGCGAACCCGCTCTGGTCCACCAGCCACTTCACGCCGTCGGGGTCCTCGACGTACAGCGCCTGGTGGAGGTCGAGCTTGCCCTGCTTGGGGTCGTCGATCCGGTCCCGGTCCTTGCCGGCGAGGACGAACACCGCCTGCTGCGACTTGCTGTTCTCTCCGCTGCCGGGGCGGTCGCACACGGCCCAGGTCTTCGGCTTGTCGACGTCGGAGGGGCTGGGCAGCCGGTCGGGGGCGTACGGAATGCCGATCGCGGCGCCGTGCGGAAGCTTTCCGTCCAGCTCCGCTTCCTTGACCTTGACGACCTGGAACTTCTTGGGGTCCAGAAGGAGTTTGGCGGACGCCAGATTCAGGATCGGGTGCAGCAGCTTCTGCTTTTTGCCATTGGCGTCGGCGCTTTCGAGAACGACATAGCGGGTGGTGGATTCATCCCCGACGAGGACATTTGCCCCCACGGTGTCCCATCCCGCCGGAGCGACCGGCTTGAGAATGCCGCAGGCGCCGAACCCCACGAGCATCACGACCCCCATCACCACGCTGGGCAACACGGCCTTCAGGGGCTTGGGGGCGCTTTCGATCGAGCCGTTCGGCAGCGGCTTCAGAAATGCCGCATTCGTACGCTTTCGAGCAAACGAATACGCATTCAGCTCGTCCCGACGTGATGCCATTGTTGCTTTCTCTCCCCGCCTGTTGGATCCACATCGACCGCCCCCGGCACTCACGCCGTAGCGCCCTCTACTATGCCGTGTATCGATCGAGCCGTACGGTACGGGTGCCACCTTCCGACGCACCAGTGTCAGCGGCGGCCGATACGCCCAGAGGCACACCACCAGTAGAGGAGCAGGCCGGGGGATGTCCAGCGCCACCAGGGCTCGACGCCGCAACGGGCGGCAACAGCAGCAACAGCCTTCCGCCGCACCGCAATCCGACGGAAGCGCGGGCCGGAACGGTACAGCTCCGGGCAGCGGAGGACAGGGCGGCCGGGCCGCGGCCGGACCGGTGTCGCCGCGGCTGCGCCACCAGGCCGGGACCATCGGCGGCGTCCGCGTCCAGCAGCTGGCCCTCATCGAACTCGCCGCGGCACTGGTGCTGGTGGGCCTCGCGGCGCACAACGCGGTGGTGCTGAGCGTGGCCGCGGTGGTGGCGGTCGTCCTGGTCGTCTTCGCACTCGGCCGCCGCCGCCGGATCCCGCTGCCCGAGTGGATCACCACCGTGCGCGCGATGAACCGCCGCGGCAAGACCGCCGGCGAGAACCTCGCCGCCACCCAGGGCGTCGACCCCGCCTTCGCCCCGGTGGTGGAGTGCGACCCGGCCCTGCGCACCTACGAGTACACCGACGCCGACCAGCGCCCGGTCGGCTTCGTCGGCGACGGCACCTTCCTGACCGCCATCGTGCAGGTCGACGCCCGCGACGAGCCGCTGCGGCCGCAGCGCGGCAGCCACATGGTGCCGCTGGAGCTGCTGCACACCGCGCTGGACGTGGAGGACATCCACCTGGAGTCGGTGCAGTTCGTCCAGTACACCCAGCCCGCCCCGGCGCCGCACCTGCCCGAGCAGGCCGTCGCGGCCCGCTCCTACGCGCCGCTCCAGGCCCAGTCGCAGACCCCCGCGGTGCAGCTGTCCTGGATCGCGCTGAAGCTCGACCCGGAGCTGTGCGCGGAGGCCATCGAGGCGCGCGGCGGCGGTATGGGCGGCGCCCAGCGCTCCCTGCTGCGCGCCGCCGACCAGCTCGTCAGCCGGCTCACCGCACGCGGCGTGCGGGCCCGGGTGCTCGACGAGCGCGAGGTGGTGGCCGCGGTCGGCACCGCGGTGTGCGTCAGCCCGCGGGCCGCGAACGGCGCGATGGGCCGGGACGGCCGGGCCGCCCGCCGCACCCAGGAGACCACCCGCGCGATGCGCTGCGACGACCGCTGGCACAGCACGTACTGGATCGGCCGCTGGCCCCAACTCGGCCCGGGCGGCGCCCCGTTGGCCGCCATCATCCAGCTGCTCACCAGCACCCGGGCGATGGCCAGCACCTTCGCGCTGACCGCCACGCACGGCGGCGGCCGGCTGCCGGCCATCTCCGGCTACGTCCGGCTGTCCACCCGCAGCGACAACGAACTCTCCGCCGCGCAGAGCGAGTTGGAGCGGCGATCCGGCTCGGTCAAGGTCGGGCTGGTGCGGCTCGACCGCGAGCAGCTGCCCGGCCTGCTGGCCACGCTTCCCCTCGGAGGTACCCGCTGATGGGCACTCCCACCTACCAGCCCCGCGTCAACGTCAGCAGCGACGGCTGGCGCACCCCGACCAACACCGGCGTCTCCGGCGGCCGGCTCTCCCACCAGCCGCGCCCCGACGAGCAGCAGGCCGCCCCCACCGGGCCGAAGCCGCGCCCCGGTTTCGGCCTGCGCGGCCCGCGCCGCAACCCGCACGTGCTGACCGCCGAATCGCTGGCCGCGCTGACCCTGCCGGTCGGCGACGACGGCGTGATCATCGGCATCGACCCGCAGAACCAGCCCGCGGTGCTGAGCCTGCTGCGCCCCGCGCCGATGGAGATCGCGCTGGTCGGCAGCATGTGGATGGCGCAGGTGCTGGCGCTGCGCACGGTCGCCACCGGTGCCCGGGTCGCCGTCGAGACCGCCCGCCCGCCGGCCTGGGGCCAGATGGCGCAGGCGGCCGGCGGCGGGCAGCAGTGCGTCTCGGTCTTCGACGTGCGCCAGATCGCCCCGCAGGGGCCGTCGGTTTCCAGCCCCGTCCTGGTCGTCCGCGACATGGGCGCCCGCCCGCCGCGCAACCAGCTCGCGCCGAGCCCCTGGCAGACCGTGCTGACCGTGCTGCCGTTCCTCGGGCCGCGGTCGCCGCAGATGCTCGGCCGGGTGGACCTGGTCGGCCTCCAGCGGCTCTCGCCGGAGGAGGCCGAGGTGGTGACGAGGATCATGCGGCTGCCGGAGAACGTCGGGGCGGTGCTGCCGACGCTGAGCGACAACGCGATGCTGTGGTGCCGGCGGGACGGCGGCCACCAGTTCGTCATGACCCAGCCCACCGAGGCGGAGACCAACCTGCTGGGCGGCCCGCGCCGGATGGACTGATTCCGCGCGACCGGCCGCACTCGCCGCCGGCACGGCTACGGGCGCATCCACGGATGCGCCCGTAGCCGTGCCGGGCGGGCTCGAAGACGACATGGCATCGACTGCCGTTATGGGCCAACTGTTGATTAGGCTGTGGGGAGAGCCGCAGGAGCACATCACACCGGCAGTGCACGACGGCAGTCGATACGGGGATGGAGACAAGCAGTGGTGGCGCAACCCCGGGTGGCGTGCTCCGACTTCCGTTACATCCGATCGATCCGCCTGTATCCGGTCCTGCCGTTCAGGTGCGTTGCAGTAGACCAGGAGGCACAGTGAAAGACCAGGAGGCTTTCCGCCCGGACGGGAACGATCCTGACGACGACCAGTCCGAGTTCGACCTGACCGGCGAGTTCAAGATCGATTTCGCGGCTCCGGCCTGGTACGGCAGCAACGACACCAGCGGTGGTGCGGGCACCGCGGCCCCCTCCGCGACGCCGGCCGCCGGCGCGCAGGGCGCCGCCCCGCCACCGACCGGCCAGCCGCTGTCCGGCCCCGCCCAGGGCGCTCCCGTCCCCGGCCTCCCGCAGCAGGGGGCGGCCGGCCCGGCCGCGCCTCCCGGGTTCCCGACGCTGCGCCCGCACGACGGGGGCGGCGACGTCCCGGCTGACGGCCCGTCGGCCCCGGCCGACACCGCGGCCGCCAACGTCCGTTCCGGCACCGGTCCGGACCCGTCGGCCTCCCTGTGGGACGACGACGAGGACACGGAACCGGCGGCGCCCGAACCGCAGTCCGCCCCTGCCCCGCAACCGGAAGCGGCCCCTCAGGCATCCCAGGCGCCACAGACCGCTCAGGCGCCGCAGGCTCCCCAGGCCCCCGACGCCGCGGCACAGGCCGCCGCGGCCCAGCAGGCCGCCCAGCAGGCCGCCGCCGCCCAGCAGGCCGCTCAGGCCCAGTCCCAGCCGCAGCAGCCCCAGCAGCCCGCCCCGCAGGCCCAGCAGCAGCCGCCCGCCGTGCAACAGCAGCCGGTGCCCCAGCAGGGCGTCGCCCCGCAGGGCATGCCGCCCCAGCAGGGGGCACCGCAGGCCATGCCGGCCCAGGGTGCGCCCTGGGCCGGTGCGGACGGCCAGGCGGTGCCCGCCCAGGGCCAGCCGCAGCAGGGCGGACTGCCGCCGCTGCCGCCGGAGTTCCAGCCCGCCGACCCGCGCATGGCCCAGGCCCAGGCGCAGGCCGGCCAGCAGCCGCCGGCCGCGCCCCAGCAGGGCATGCCGCAGCCCCAGCAGGGCGGCTATCCGCAGCAGGCCGCGCCCCAGCCCCAGCAGGCCGGTTACCCGCAGGTCCAGCAGCCGCAGGCGCAGCAGCCGCAGCAGGGCGGCTACGGCTACCCGCAGCCCGCCTACGGCTACCCCCAGCAGGCCCAGCAGCAGCCCCAGCAGCCCGCGTACGGCTATCCGCAGCAGGGCTACCCCCAGCAGCAGGCCCCGGCCCAGGGCCAGCAGCCCCAGCCCGGGTACCCGCAGCAGGGCCAGCAGCAGGTCCCCGGCCAGCAGTTCGGCGACCCCAACGCGGCGGCGAACTACGCCCAGTACTCCCAGCCGGGCCAGCAGCAGCCGCAGCGGGCCACCCCGGGCGCGCCGCTCGGTTACAGCGCCGCGGTCGAGCTGACCTCGGACCGCCTGCTGCGCAACCAGCCCAAGAAGCGCAAGCCGGGCGCGAACGCCCAGCCGTCGAAGTTCAAGCTGGGCGCGAAGAAGGAGCTGGAGGAGCGCCAGCGCAAGCTGGAGCTGATCCGCACACCGGTGCTGTCCTGCTACCGCATCGCGGTGATCAGCCTCAAGGGCGGTGTCGGCAAGACCACCACCACGACCGCGCTGGGCGCCACCCTGGCGTCCGAGCGGCAGGACAAGATCCTGGCGATCGACGCCAACCCCGACGCCGGCACGCTCGGCCGCCGGGTGCGCCGCGAGACCGGTGCCACCATCCGCGACCTGGTGCAGGCGATCCCGCACCTGCACAGCTACATGGACATCCGGCGGTTCACCTCGCAGGCCCCCTCGGGCCTGGAGATCCTCGCCAACGACGTCGACCCGGCGGTCTCCACGACGTTCAACGACGAGGACTACCGGCGGGCGATCGACATCCTCGGCAAGCAGTACCCGATCATCCTCACCGACTCGGGTACGGGTCTCCTCTACAGCGCGATGCGCGGCGTCCTGGACCTCGCCGACCAGTTGATCATCATCTCCACCCCGTCGGTGGACGGTGCCAGCAGCGCCAGCACCACCCTGGACTGGCTCTCCGCGCACGGCTACGCCGACCTGGTCCAGCGCGGCATCACGGTCATCTCCGGGGTCCGCGAGACCGGCAAGATGATCAAGATCGAGGACATCGTGTCGCACTTCGAGACCCGCTGCCGCGGTGTCGTCGTGGTGCCGTTCGACGAGCACCTCGCGGCCGGTGCCGAGGTCGACCTCGACATGATGCGGCCCAAGACCCGCGAGGCGTACTTCAACCTCTCCGCCCTGGTCGCCGAGGACTTCGCGCGCCAGCAGCAGGCCCAGGGGATGTACGCGCAGGCGCAGCAGGTCCAGCAGCAGCCGATGACCGGCGACCCGTACGCGCAGCAGCAGGCGCAGTACGCCCAGCAGCAGCCGCAGCAGCAGGTGCCGCAGCAGGGCCAGCCCCCGGCCGGCTACCCGCCGCAGCAGGGCGGTTGGCAGCAGCAGCCCGCCGCGCAGCCGCCGGCCGGCTGGCAGCAGCAGCCCGCTCCGGACGCGCCGCTGCCGGAGCACGGCGGCTGGACGCAGCAGCCCCCGCCGCAGTGAGCGGGGGGTGAACGAAGGGGCGGGGCCCGGCAGTTGACTGCCGGGCCCCGCCCCTTGCGTACGCCGCCGCCGCGTTACGCGCCGCCGGACTCCGCGATCAGCCCGCGGGCCTGCTTCACGTCGATCGCCATCCGCTCCAGCAGCGCGTCCAGCGTGTCGAACTTCTCCTGCCCGCGGATGTAGGCCAGGAAGTCCACCGCGACGTGCAGCCCGTACAGGTCGAGCCCGACCCGGTCGATGGCGTACGCCTCGACGGTGCGCACCTTGCCGTCGAACTGCGGGTTGGTGCCGACCGAGACCGCCGCCGGCATCGCCTCGCCCGCGACGTGCAGCAGGCCCGCGTAGACCCCGTCGGCCGGGATCGCGGTGTGCGGCAGCGTCTCCACGTTGGCGGTGGGGAAGCCCAGTTCGCGGCCGCGCTGGGCGCCGCGGACCACCACGCCCTCGACCCGGTGCGGCCGCCCCAGGACCTCGCGGGCGCCGGCCACATCGCCCTCCGCCACCAGCCGGCGGACCAGCGTGGAGGAGAACGGCTCGCCGCCGCCCGCGCTGCCGCGCTCGAAGAGGTCGATGACCTCGACCGTGTAGTCGTAGGTCCGGCCCAGTTCGGCGAGGGTCTCGACGGTGCCCTTGGCGCGGTGGCCGAAGCGGAAGTTCGGGCCCTCGACGACGAGCTGCGCGTGCAGCTTGTCCACCAGCACCTTGACCACGAAGTCGGCGGGTGCCAGCTGCGAGAACTCCTTGGTGAACGGGAGGATCAGCACCGCGTCCACGCCCAGTTCGGCCATCAGCTCGGCGCGGCGGTGGTGCGGGGCCAGCAGCGGCGGGTGGGTGCCGGGGCGGACCACCTCGCTCGGGTGCGGGTCGAAGGTGACGACCACGGCCGGAACCCCCAGCTCGCGGGCGCGGGCCACCGCCCGGCCGATGATCAATTGGTGGCCGCGGTGCACTCCGTCGTACGAGCCGATGGTGACGACGCTGCGTCCCCAACCCTCGGGGATGTCCTCCAAGCCACGCCAGCGCTGCACTGTGCCCGCTCCTCGCCCGAACTCTTGTCCGTCCTCTGCGCCACTTCGGCATGACGCAGGTCTAAGACTGCCATGCCGGGGGCGGAGCTTCGCGCGAAGGGGGGCCTGCCCGCTGTTGCATCGGACACCCTGCGGCAGCACCCGGCCACCGGCCCGTTCCCCGGGCCGCCGGACGCGGCCGGCAGCGCCCCGCCCGGCCGGCGACCGCGCCACCACGTTCCGCTCCGGAACGCACGCACCGCGGCCGTCAACTCTCGCCGGGCGGACGGCACTTGGGGCAACCGCCCGCTGCGCCCGGAAGCCCCGCCGGCGCGGCGCGCCCGCCAACGCTTCCGCCGGCACCCCCGCACACCTCCCCCGCGCCGCCCGCCCGCCCACGAAAAGCGACGACCGCGCACCCGCAGTGAGCACCAGAACAGGCGGTGACGGCGAACGCGCCCCCGCCCGCGCCCCCAGGCACTCCGCACGCCTACCCGAAGGGGTGAATCCCGCCCGCATACGACAGCGCGGGCCGGGCGGACGGCACGCCAAGCGCCCGTCCGGCCGGCCCGCGCTCCCTAGGCGAAGACCGCCAGGCTCTTGGCCCGGCCGCCCTGGTTCTCCACCAGGGCCAGGAACGTCCCGTCCGGCCCGAAGGCCGCCACCGGCCCGTCGGCCTCGAAGTGCGGCATCGGGATCCGCGCGCCGTTCAGCAGCAGCCGGGCCTGCGCCTCGGGGACGTCCCAGCGGGTGAACGCGGCGTCCGCGGCGTCCCCGAGCGGCATGACCGGCAGACCGCCGCTCTCCGGGTCGTCGACGGCCGCCTGGAGCTGCTCCAGGGTCTGCGCCCGGTCGAGCTTGTACGGCCCGACGCGGGTGCGTCGCAGCGCCGTCAGATGGCCGCCGACACCGAGCCCGGCACCGAGGTCGCGGGCGAGCGCCCGGATGTAGGTGCCGGAGGAGCAGACCACGGAGACCAGCAGATCGGTCACCGGGGTGCCGTCCTCGGCCGCCGTCTCGTGCACCGAGTGGACGGCGAACGAGGAGACGGTGACCGGCCGGGCCGGGATCTCCACGTCCTCGCCGTCCAGCACCCGCTTGTACGAGCGCTTGCCGTCGATCTTGATGGCGCTGACCTTGGACGGCACTTGCATGATCGCGCCGGAGAGCTTGGCGACCCCGGCGTCGATCTCCTCGCGGGCGATGCCGTGCGCCGCGGTGGACGCGGTGATCTCGCCCTCGGCGTCGTCGGTGACCGTGGTCTGGCCCAGCCGGACCGTCCCGACGTACTCCTTCTCCGTCAGCGCGAGGTGCCCCAGCAGCTTGGTCGCCCGCTCCAGGCCGAGGACCAGGACCCCGGTCGCCATCGGGTCCAGGGTGCCGGCGTGCCCGACCCGGCGGGTCCGGGCCATCCCGCGCATCTTCGCCACGACGTCGTGCGACGTGAAACCGGACGGCTTGTCGACGATGACCAGACCGCCCGGCTTGGTGCTCTGCCGCTTCATTCTGCCGCTGCGTCCTCGTCGTCCTCGCCGCCCGGCTTGCGGTACGGGTCCGCCTCACCGGCGTACTTCGCGCCCGAGGACGCCTGGCGCACCTGGGCGTCCGAGGCCCGGGCCCGGTCGAGCAGGTCCTCGATCGTCCGGGCGTTCTCCGGCAGGGCGTCCGCGACGAACGTCAGCGTCGGCGTGAACTTGGTGCCGGCCGCCGCACCGACCGCGGAGCGGAGCACGCCCTTGGCGCTCTCCAGCCCGGCGGCGGCGCTGGCCCGGTCCTCGTCGTCGCCGTAGACCGTGTAGAAGACCGTCGCCTCCCGCAGGTCGCCGGTGACCCGGGTGTCGGTGATGGTCACATGCGTGCCGAGCCGCGGGTCCTTGATTCCGCGCTGCAGCTTCTGGGCGACCACCTCCCGGATGAGGTCCGCCAGCTTCTTCGCCCGCGCATTGTCGGCCACTGGTCCGTCTCCTTCTTGTCTTCCACAATTGTGCTTCCACCGGCGACGAGCCGCCCGGTCGCGGGTCAGTCGTCGTCGCCGTGCAGCCGCCGGCGTACGGACAGCAGCTCCACTTCGGGCCGTGCGGCGACCAGGCGCTCGCAGCGGTCCAGGATTTCGGTGAGATGTCCGGCGTCCCCGGATACCACCGCCAGGCCGATCCGGGCCCTGCGGTACAGATCCTGGTCCCCCACCTCGGCGACGCTCACCGCGAACTTGCGGTGCAGCTCGGCCACGAGGGGGCGGACGACGGAGCGCTTCTCCTTCAGCGACCGTACGTCGCCGAGAAGCAGGTCGAAGGACAGCGTCCCTACGTACATGCACGACGGGTCAAGCCACCCGCGGGGCCTTGGGGTGCAGGGGTCATTTCGAACCGTACACGCAACGGCCGGGGCCGATCGACGGAAATATTCTCCGCCGACCGGCCCCGGACGGTGCTGCGCGTCAGCCGCGCGGCTTCTCCCGCATCTCGTAGGTCGCGATGACGTCGTCGACCTTGATGTCGTTGAAGTTGCCGAGGTTGATACCGCCCTCGAAGCCCTCGCGGATCTCGGTGACGTCGTCCTTGAAGCGGCGCAGGCCCTCGATGGTGAGGTTCTCCGCGATGACCTTGCCGTCGCGGAGCAGGCGGGCCTTGGTGTTCCGCCGGACCTCGCCGGACCGGATGAGCACACCGGCGATGTTGCCCAGCTTGGACGACTTGAAGACCTCGCGGATCTCCGCCGTACCGAGCTCGACCTCCTCGTACTCCGGCTTGAGCATGCCCTTGAGGGCCGCCTCGATCTCCTCGATCGCCTGGTAGATGACCGAGTAGTACCGGACGTCGACGCCCTCGCGCTCGGCGCGCTGGGTGGCGCGGCCCTCGGCGCGGACGTTGAAGCCGATGACGATCGCGTCGGAGCCGGTCGCCAGGTCGATGTCGGTCTCGGTGACCGCACCGACGCCGCGGTGCAGCACCCGGATGTCGACCTCCTCGCCGACGTCGAGCTGGAGCAGCGAGGACTCCAGGGCCTCGACCGAACCGGACGCGTCGCCCTTGATGATGAGGTTGAGCTGCTGGACCTCGCCCGCCTTGAGCACCTTGTCCAGGTCCTCCAGGGAGACCCGGCGGGTGCGCTTGGCGAACGCGGCGTTGCGCTCGCGGGCCGCGCGCTTCTCGGCGATCTGGCGAGCCGTGCGGTCCTCGTCGACGACCAGGAAGTTGTCGCCGGCGCCCGGGACGTTGGTCAGACCCAGGACCAGGACGGGGGTCGACGGACCCGCTTCCTCGACGTTGTTGCCCTTGTCGTCGAACATCGCGCGGACCCGGCCGTAGGCGTCGCCGGCGACCATCGTGTCGCCGACGCGCAGGGTGCCGCGCTGGACGAGGACGGTGGCCACGGCGCCGCGGCCGCGGTCGAGGTGCGCCTCGATCGCGAGACCCTGGGCGTCCTGCTCGGCGTTGGCCCGCAGGTCGAGCGCCGCGTCGGCGGTCAGGACGACCGCCTCCAGCAGCTCGTCGATGTGCAGACCCTGCTTGGCGGAGATGTCGACGAACATGGTGTCGCCGCCGTACTCCTCGGCCACCAGGCCGTACTCGGTCAGCTGACCGCGCACCTTGGTCGGGTCGGCGCCCTCGACGTCGATCTTGTTGACCGCGACCACGATCGGCACGTCGGCCGCCTTGGCGTGGTTCAGCGCCTCGATCGTCTGCGGCATCACACCGTCGTTGGCCGCCACCACGAGGATCGCGATGTCGGTCGACTTCGCACCACGGGCACGCATGGCGGTGAACGCCTCGTGACCCGGGGTGTCGATGAAGGTGATGCGGCGCTCTTCGTCGTTGACCTCGGTCGCGACCTGGTAGGCACCGATGTGCTGGGTGATGCCGCCGGCCTCGCCCGCGACCACGTTGGTCTTGCGGATCGCGTCCAGCAGGCGGGTCTTACCGTGGTCGACGTGACCCATGACGGTCACCACCGGCGGACGGGAGACCAGCATCTCCTCGCCGCCCTCGTTCTCGCCGAACTCGATGTCGAAGGACTCGAGCAGCTCGCGGTCCTCCTCCTCCGGGCTGACGATCTCGACGACGTAGTTCATCTCGTCGGCGAGCAGTTGCAGCGTCTCGTCGGAGACGGACTGCGTCGCGGTGACCATCTCGCCCAGGTTCAGCATGACCTGCACCAGGGACGCCGGGTTGGCGTTGATCTTCTCCGCGAAGTCGGTCAGCGAGGCACCGCGCGAGAGGCGAACGATCTGGCCGTTGCCCCGCGGCAGCATGATGCCGCCGACCGAGGGCGCCTGCATCGCCTCGTACTCCTGGCGGCGCTGCCGCTTCGACTTGCGGCCGCGGCGCGCCGGACCGCCGGGACGGCCGAAGGCACCCTGCGTGCCGCCACGGCCACCGGGACCGCCCGGACGGCCGCCGAAGCCGGGACGACCGCCGAAGCCGCCGCCGGCACCACCGGGACCGCCGCCACCGGGACGACCGGCGAAACCGCCGCCGCCACCACCGGGACGACCGCCACCGCCACCGGGACGGCCGGCGAAGCCGCCGCCACCGGGACGACCGCCGCCGCCACCGGGACGGCCGGCGCCGCCCGGACGGCCGCCGCCGGGACCCGGACGCGGGCCGGCGGCCGGACGCTGCGGCATCATGCCCGGGTTCGGGCGGTTACCGCCGCCGGGACGCGGGCCGGCGCCACCGCCGGGCGCGGCACCCTGCGGACGCGGCATGGAACCGGGGGTCGGACGCGGACCGCCCTGGCCCTGCGGACGCGGACCGGCCTGGCCGCCGCCCTGCGGGCGCGGACCGGGCTGGCCGGGACGCGGGGCGCCACCGGGCCGCGGGGCCTGCGGACGGGCCATGCCCGTGGAGCCACCGGAGGTGAAGGGGTTGTTGCCCGGACGGGGACCGGCCGGACGGGGGGCGCCGGGACGCGGGGCCTGGCCACCGGGGCGCGGGGCGCGCTGGCCCTGGCCGGGGGCCTGGCGGCCGCCGGGGCGCGGGCCGGGCGTGGCACCCGGGCGGGGGCCCTGCTGCGCGGCGGGCGCCGGCGCGGACGGCGGGGCCTGGAACTCCGGCTGCGCGGGCGCGGCCGGAGCGGGCTTGGGCGCCGCGGGGCGCGCCGGGGTGGGGCGCGGACCCGGGGTGGGGCCCGCGGCGGGCTTGGGGGCCGCCGGCGCCGCGGGGGCGGCGGGGGCCTCGGGGGCGGCCGGGGCCGCGGGGCCCGGCTTGGGGGCGCCCGGCTTCGGGGCAGCCGGACGGTCCCCCGCGGCGCGGGAGGTGCCGCCGGCCTGCGCCGGAGAGGGCGCGGACGGCTTCGCGGGGGCCGACTTGCGCGGCGCCGCGGGCTTGCCGGCGGAACGGCCACCGCCGCTGCCCGCCTGGAATGCGTCGGTCAGCTTGCGAACAACCGGCGCCTCGATCGTCGAGGACGCCGAACGGACGAATTCACCAAGTTCTTGGAGCTTGGCCATGACGACCTTGCTCTCCACACCGAACTCCTTGGCGAGTTCGTAAACCCGGACCTTAGCCACTTCGCTCCTTCTAGGTCCGGGTGTCCACCGGACCGTCGCTACTTCATGGGCGTACTCATCGCGTACTCATCGAGTGCTCATCGCAATCTCGACCTACTTCCGACTCGCGAGGTACCTGACCGCACGGTTTTCCGTGCGCTGTGCGTTGTCGTGCCGTGCGCTGTTGCCATGGCGGCTGCTCACTCCGCGCCCCCTTCGAGGAACCGGCGCAACTCCGCCGTCTCGAACGGGCCGCGGCCCCGGTAGGCCCGGGGAAACGCCCGGCGGCGAACCGCCAGGTCGAGGCAGACCAGTGTCCGGTGCACATAAGCACCCCGGCCGGGCAGCGTACCGCGAGGATCGGGGACACACTCGCCCTCGATCTCCACGATGCGCAGCAAATCGCCCTTGGCCGCTCGCTCCCGGCAACCCAGACATGTGCGCTCAGGGCATGCGCGGGCATGCGTCCGGCCAGACACTGCTTAAGTCTACCTCCCCACGGGCGCTCCACCCCGATGGGGTAAAGACCGAGCCGTGTTCAAGAATTCCCCGCGGGGCGCCGCGGCACCACTTGTTTTCGGCCGCTGCGCCCCGCGTACCGGTCGTCTCAGCCCTGCGCGGGTGCGTGCTCGGTGTCCGGGCGGATGTCGATCCGCCAGCCGGTGAGCCGCGCCGCGAGCCGGGCGTTCTGGCCTTCCTTGCCGATGGCCAGTGACAGCTGGTAGTCGGGGACGGTGACCCGCGCGGAGCGCGCGTTCAGGTCCACCACCTCGACCTTGTTGACCCGGGCCGGCGACAGCGCGTTCGCCACCAGCTCGGCCGGGTCGTCCGACCAGTCCACGATGTCGATCTTCTCGCCGTTCAGCTCGGCCATCACGGCCCGGACCCGTCCGCCCATCGGGCCGATGCAGGCGCCCTTGGCGTTCAGCCCGGACCGGGTCGAGCGCACCGCGATCTTCGTCCGGTGGCCGGCCTCCCGCGCGATGGCGGCGATCTCCACCGACCCGTCCGCGATCTCCGGCACCTCCATGGCGAAGAGCTTCTTCACCAGATTGGGGTGGGTGCGCGACAGGGTGACCGACGGCCCCCGGACGCCCTTGACGACCCGGACGACGTACGACCGCAGCCGGGTGCCGTGCTTGTACTCCTCGCCGGGGACCTGCTCCTGCACCGGCAGGATGGCCTCCAGCTTGCCGATGTCGACCAGGACGTTCTTGGGGTCCTTGCCCTGCTGGACGACGCCGGTGACGACATCGCCCTCGCGTCCGGCGTACTCGCCGAACGTGATCTCCTCCTCGGCGTCCCGCAGCCGTTGCAGGATGACCTGCTTGGCGGTGGTCGCCGCGATCCGCCCGAAGCCGGACGGGGTGTCGTCGAACTCGCGCGGCTCGGCACCCTCCTCCAGGTCCTCGGGGTCCTCCTTCGCCCACACCGTCACGTGCCCGGTGCTGCGGTCCAGCTCCACCCGCGCCCGGCGGCGGCTGCCCTCGGTGCGGTGGTACGCGATGAGGAGGGCCGACTCGATCGCCTCGACCAGCAGGTCGAACGAGATCTCCTTCTCCCGCACCAGACCCCGCAGGGCACTCATGTCGATGTCCACGGCTACGCCTCCTCCTTGTTCTCGTCGGTCTTCTCGCCCTGCGGCGCCCCGCCCTTGGCCGGGCGGGGGTTGAACTCCAGCTCGATGCGCGCCTTGGCGATCTCGTCGAACGCGACCCGGCGGGCGGTCGGCTTGCGGCCCTTGACGCCCGGCACTTCGAGGTCCAGGCCGGTGTCGTCCATGGCGGTGATCCGCGCCACCAGGTCGCCGCCCTCGTGGAGGCGGGCCTTGATCAGGCGGCCGACGGCGCGGCGGTAGTGCCGCGGCTCGGTCAGCGGCCGGTCGGCGCCGGGCGAGGACACCTCGAGGGTGTACGGGGCGCCGCCCATCACATCGGATTCGTCCAGCACCTCGGACGCCTCGCGGCTCAGCTCGGCGCACTCGTCCAGCTGGACGCCCTCGTCGGAATCGACCACGATCCTCAGCACCCGGCTCCGGCCGGCGGGTGTCACCTCGATCTCTTCCAGATCCAGGTCTCGCGCGGCGACGAGCGGTTCAAGCAGTCCGCGCAGCCTCTCGCTCTGGGTGGTGCTCATCCGGGTGACTCCTCGGCCGCGTGTGCTGTTGTGGTTAGGTCGCGTGTCGGGTCAAAGCCTATCGGTTCCGGCGGGGTACTGACGATTCGGCGGGTGGGCACGGATACGCTCGCCTGCGGTGATCACGACGGAAGACCCCGGGAAGTGCAACGTGCCGAAAGTGGCGCTCACACGCAGAACGACCCTGCTGGCCGGCGCCGCCCTGGGAGGCGCGGCCCTGCTCGCCGGATGCGCCGACGACAGCGCCGGGCCCGCCCCGGAGTCGGCCGAGCAGTCGGCGGCCGCACAGCGGACCCGGGCCCGCGCCGCCCGTGACAGCCGCGCGCTGCTGGCCCGCTACGACGCGACCCTCGCCGCCCACCCGGGCCTGGGCGCCCGTCTGCGCCCGCTCCGCACCGAAGTGGCCCGCCACGCCGAGGCGTTCACCGCCCCCGCGCCCTCCGCGTCCCCCTCCCCCGGCCGCGCACCGGCCCCCGTGGCCCCCCGCGTGCCCGCCGGTGAACAGGCCGCCCGCACCGCCCTCGCCGACGCGGAGCGCACCCTCGCCGACGCCCGCACCACCGCCCTGCGCACCGCGCCCCCCGAACTCGCCCGCCTCCTCGCCTCGGTCGCCGCCGCCGGAGCCGCCCACGCCTACCTCCTGACGGCCCCCGGGTGAGCGAACGCCCCCTGGCCGCGCGCGGGGACGCGAACACCCGCGCCGAGGACCGGGCCCGGGGGCGGCCCTTCCCCTTCCGTCCCCGCCACCGCCGCGTACGGCGCCCGGCGGAGCGGCGCCACACCGAAACCCCCACGCACGACAACCAGAAAGAGGCGGGATGACGACGACGGCACGCCCCCACCCCGACCACTCCGAACTCACCGCCGTTCAGGCGGCGTTGGCGGCCGAGCACGCGGCGGTGTACGGGTACGGCGTGGTCGGGGGGCGCATCGGGGCCGGGCGGCGCAAGGAGGCGCAGGGGGCGTACGACGCGCACCGGGCGCGCCGGGACGCGCTGCGGCGGACCGTACGGGACCTGGGCGGCACCCCGCAGGCCGCCGCGGCCGCGTACGCGCTGCCGTTCCCGGTGCCGGACGCGGCCGCCGCGGTGCGGCTGGCCGCGGAGCTGGAGGACCGGGTGGCGGCCGTCTACGCCGACCTCGTGCGGGCCGCCGGCGGCGCGCGCCGCACCGAGGCGGCGGCCGCGCTGCGGGAGGCGGCGGTGCGGGCGGTGCGCTGGCGGGGCAGCGGCGTAGCCTTCCCTGGGCTCGTGGAACGGGCCGCGGCGCCCGCTCCGCCGGGTGCCGCGGGACCTGATTCCGACGCGCTGTGAACGACCGGCCGCAGCCGCGGCCACTCCCCCACGAAAAGGACAGCTCAGGCATGGCAACGGCACCCATCGAACCGCCGCACCGACTGCGACGTGCACTCGGCGGCGATCGGGAGGGGCCCGCCGGGGCCTGGCTGGCCGCGCTCCCCGCGCTGGTCCGGGAACGGCTGGACGCCTGGGAACTGACGCTGGAGCGGGTGCACGAACCGGGCGGCCGCAGCTGCCTGGTGGCGTTCGTCCGGCAGGCGGACGGGACGCCGGCGGCGCTGAAGTTCCCGGTGCCGGGGCGGGCCGCGGCGCTGGAGGCGGCGGCCCTGCGGGCCTGGAACGGCTGGGGCGCGGTGCGGCTGCTGCGGGCCGACGAGGCCGGCGGTGCGCTGCTGCTGGAGCGGTTGCAGGGTGCCGTGTCGCTGCGGTCGCTGCCGGAGGCCCGGGCGCTGCTGGAGGCGGCCGGCACGGTGCGGCGGCTGTGGGTGGCGCCGCCGGAGGGGCATCCGTTCGCGTCGGTGGCGGAGCGGACCGCGGAGGACGAGGCGGCGCTGCGGGCGGCCGCCGGCCGGGCGGGCGCCGGGCCGCTGGTGGACGAGGCGCTGGAGTTGGGGCGGTCGCTGCCGGCCGGGGCGGCGGAGGAGTACCTGCTGCACGGGGCGTTCCGGCAGGGGAAGGTACTGGCCGGGGAGCGGGTGCCGTGGCTGGCGGTGGGCCCGTCGCCGCTGGTCGGTGAGCGGGCGTACGACCTGGCGCGGCTGGTGCTGGACCGGTTCGAGGACCTGCTGGCCGGGTCGGGGGCGGCCGCGGCGGCCCGGCGGCGGGTGGCGAAGCTGGCCGACTCCCTGGAGCTGGACCGGGAGCGGCTGCGCGGCTGGACGCTGTACCGCGCGGTGCGCGGGGGCGTGCGCGAGGCGGTGGCGGGCGACCGGCGGCGCGGGGAGGCGCTGCTGGAGTTCGCCGCGGCGGTCTAGGGGTGTCCGTGAAGTCCCGTCCGGCGCCCGGCCGCCCTCCGGGCGAACGACGCGACTTCACGGCCACCCCCTAGCGGGCCGGCGGCGGACGGCGGAACGGGCCGGCCGGGGCGGGGTGCCCCGGCCGGCCCGTTCGCCGGTTGTCAGGCGCCCAGGCGGGCGACGGCCTCGGCGACCGTCAGTTCCTCGCGCTCGCCGGTGCGGCGGTCCTTGACCTCGACGACGCCCTCGCCGGCGCGGCGGCCGGCCACGACGATGGTGGGCACGCCGATCAGCTCGGCGTCGGTGAACTTCACGCCGGGCGAGACGCCGGGCCGGTCGTCGACCAGGACGCGCAGGCCGGCGTCGGCGAGCTGCTCGGAGATCTCCAGGGCGAGTTCGGTCTGCTTGGCCTTGCCGGCCGCGACGACGTGGACGTCGGCGGGCGCGACCTCGCGGGGCCAGCACAGGCCCTGCTCGTCGGCGTGCTGCTCGGCCAGGGCGGCGACCGCGCGGGAGACGCCGATGCCGTACGAGCCCATGGTCACCCGGACCGGCTTGCCGTTCTGGCCGAGCACGTCGAGCTGGAAGGCGTCGGCGTACTTGCGGCCGAGCTGGAAGATGTGGCCGATCTCGATGGCGCGGTCCAGCTTGAGGCCGGTGCCGCAGTTCGGGCAGGGGTCGCCCTCCTGGACGACGACCACGTCGACGTACGCGTCGACCTCGAAGTCGCGGCCGGCGACGACGTTCCTGGCGTGCACGCCGTCCTTGTTGGCGCCGGTGATCCAGGCGGTGCCGGGGGCGACGCGCGGGTCGGCGAGGTAGGTGACCTCGTCCAGGCCCTGCGGGCCGACGTAGCCGCGGACCAGGTCGTCGCGGCCGACGAAGTCCTCGGCGGTGACCAGCTCGACGGCGGCGGGGGCGAAGTGCGCCTCGACCTTGCCCATGTCGACCTCGCGGTCGCCCGGGACGCCCACCGCGACGATCTCGCCGTCCACCTTGACCAGGAGGTTCTTCAGCGTCGCGGAGGCCGGGACGCCGAGGTGCGCGGCGAGGGTCTCGATGGTCGGGGTGTCCGGCGTGGGGATCTCCTCGGCCGCGGGGACGCCGGCGGCGTCCACCGGCGTCAGGGCGTAGGTGATCGCCTCGGTGTTGGCGGCGTAGTCGCAGGCCGGGCAGTCGGCGAAGGTGTCCTCGCCGGCCGCGGCGGGGGCCAGGAACTCCTCGGACTTGGAGCCGCCCATGGCGCCGGCGGTGGCCGCGCAGATGCGGTAGTCGAGGCCGAGGCGCGCGAAGATCCGCTGATAAGCGGCGCGGTGCAGCGCGTAGGACTCGGCCAGGCCCTCGTCGGCGAGGTCGAAGGAGTAGGAGTCCTTCATCTGGAACTCGCGGCCGCGCAGGATGCCGGCGCGCGGGCGGGCCTCGTCGCGGTACTTGGTCTGGATCTGGTACAGCACCACCGGCAGGTCCTTGTAGGACGTGCACTGGTCCTTCACCAGCTGGGTGAAGATCTCCTCGTGGGTGGGGCCGAGGAGGTAGTCGCCGCCCCTGCGGTCCTGGAGGCGGAAGAGCTCGGCGCCGTACTCGTCCCAGCGGCCGGTCGCCTCGTACGGCTCCTTCGGCAGCAGGGCGGGCAGCAGGACCTCCTGGCCGCCGATGGCGTCCATCTCCTCGCGCACGATCCGCTCGACGTTGGCGAGGACCTTCTTGCCGAGGGGCAGCCAGGACCAGACACCGGCCGCGGTGCGGCGCACGTAGCCGGCGCGCACCAGCAGCTTGTGGCTGAGCACCTCGGCGTCGGCCGGGTCGTCGCGCAGTGTCTTGACCATCAAGCGGGACATGCGCTGGACCTGTGCGGCGTGGGCCATGGGAGTTTCTCCTGCGTAAGAAAAGTGACTCCCTGGAGGTTAGCCGTACGGGGGTGGCGGGCGAAAATGCGTATCGCTCCGCGTGGGGGCCACCCACGATGCCGGGTGCCGCGCCGTGGGGGGGTTGCGCCTTCGGCGGGGGCCGCTGCGCGGGGCTTTCGGGGCGCGGGGACGGGGTTGCGGGGTGGGGGTTCGCGTGGGTGGTGCGGTTGCGGTTTCCGGAGGTGGCTGGTTTCCGGTGGGGGTCAGGGGCGTTTCAGGGGGAGGGGGGCGCCCATGACGGCGTACGGGGTGGGGGCGCTGGGGAAGAGGACGCGGCGGGCGAGGTCCTCGTAGCCCAGGGAGTGGTAGAGGGCGCGGGCGGGGCTGTCGGTGTCGATGGCGGAGAGGATGCTGCGGGGTTCGGCGGCCTCGTCGGTGATCCGGGTGATCAGGGCGCGGCCGATGCCGCGGTTCTGGTGCGCCGGGTGGACGTGGAGTTCGGTGATGACGAAGGAGTCGTCGAGCCAGTGGTCCAGGCCCTGGCAGCGGAGGTAGGGCTCGACGACGGTGGACCACCAGTGGGTGCGGTCGTTGGGCATGCCGTAGACGAAGCCGACGAGGCGGCCGCCGGGGGTGGTGGCGCCGAGGGCCCGGGCGCCGGGGCAGCCGAGGTGGCGGAGCACGATGTGGCGGCGCACGGCGATCTCGTCGTCGGTGAGGCCGAAGGCCAGGGCTTGCACGGCGAGCGCGTCGTCCACGCGGGCAGCGAGATCCAGGGGGCCGACCGCGACGTCATCCATGTTCGGAGCGTACAAGGCGGCGGCTCAGAACAGTACGCTCATGAATGCGCCGACTTCCTCGAAGCCGACCCTGCGGTAGGCCGCGCGGGCGGCCGTGTTGTAGTCGTTGACGTAGAGGCTGACGACCGGGGCGACGTCGCGGAGGGCGTAGCGGAGCACGGCGGCCATACCGGTCTCGGAGAGGCCCCGGCCGCGGTGCGCGGGGTCGACCCAGACGCCCTGGATCTGGCAGGCGAGCGGGGTGGCCGCGCCGATCTCGGCCTTGAAGATCACCTTGCCGTCCTCGATGCGGGCGAAGGAGCGGCCGGCGCCGACGAGTTCGGCGACGCGTGCCTGGTAGAGCAGGCCGCCGTCGCCGGCGAGCGGGGAGATGCCGACCTCTTCGGTGAACATGGCGACGCAGGCCGGCATGATCAGGTCCAGTTCGTCCTTGCGGATGCGGCGGACGCGGGGGTCGGGGGCGATCTCGGCCGACGGGCCGCGGGTGACCATCAGGGGCTGGTGGGCGCGGATCTCGCGGGCCGGGCCCCAGTGCGGCTCCAGCAGGGACCACAGGGCGGCGGTGGGGCCGGCCGGGCCGACGATGGAGGAGCAGCGGCGGCCCTGGCGGCGGGCGCGTTCGGCGAAGCCGCGGACGGCTTCGGGGGTGGCGCAGACGGGGACGAGGTTGGCGCCGGCGTAACAGAGGGATTCCAGCCGGCCGTCGGCGTACCAGCCCCACATCTCGCCGCCGAGCCGCCAGGGGTCGAGGCCGGCGACCTGGACGCGGGCGGCGACGAAGGCGTTGGCGACCGGTTCGCGGTCCAGGACCGCGAGGGCCTCGTCGAGCTCTCCCGGATCGAGGACCTTGAGGGTGGTGGTCGTCAGCACGTGTCGGAATGCCTCACCGTTGCGGGGCCTGGGAGGCCGGGCGGTAGCGGGTCCTGGCACTGTACCTCCACCGGCCCGGAGCTACCCGGGGGCGGGGGGCGGCCGGCAGCGGACGGCGGGGCCGGGCGGGAATTCCGCCCGGCCCCGCCACGTTGTGGCCCCGCAGGGGGCGCCGCCGCCCCTTACGGGATCCGTTCGCCCGGCCCCTAGGGAGATCCGTTCGCCCCGCCCTGAGGGATCGGCGTCGCGCCCCGGTGGGTCAGCCGGCCGCGGTGACGACGGGTTCGCCGGAGGCGATGCCGTCGGCCTCCATCTGGGCGGCGATCTTCATGGCCTCTTCGATGAGGGTCTCGACGATCTTCGACTCGGGGACGGTCTTGATGACCTCGCCCTTGACGAAGATCTGGCCCTTGCCGTTGCCGGAGGCGACACCGAGGTCGGCCTCGCGGGCCTCGCCGGGGCCGTTGACGACGCAGCCCATGACGGCGACGCGGAGCGGCACCTCCATGCCCTCCAGGCCGGCGGTGACCTCGTCGGCGAGCTTGTAGACGTCGACCTGGGCGCGGCCGCAGGAGGGGCAGGAGACGATCTCCAGGCGGCGCGGGCGGAGGTTGAGCGACTCCAGGATCTGGATGCCGACCTTGACCTCCTCGACGGGCGGCGCGGAGAGCGAGACCCGGATGGTGTCGCCGATGCCCTCGCTGAGCAGGGCGCCGAAGGCGACCGCCGACTTGATCGTGCCCTGGAACGCCGGGCCGGCCTCGGTCACGCCGAGGTGGAGGGGGTAGTCGCAGGCGGCGGCAAGCCGGCGGTAGGCGTTGACCATCACGACCGGGTCGTTGTGCTTGACCGAGATCTTGATGTCCCGGAAGCCGTGCTCCTCGAAGAGGGACGCCTCCCACAGGGCGGACTCGACCAGCGCCTCGGGGGTGGCCTTGCCGTACTTCTGGAGCAGCCGCCGGTCCAGGGAGCCGGCGTTGACGCCGATCCGGATCGGGGTGCCGGCGTCGGAGGCCGCCTTGGCGATCTCCTTGACCTTGTCGTCGAACTGCTTGATGTTGCCCGGGTTCACGCGGACCGCGGCGCAGCCGGCGTCGATCGCGGCGAAGACGTACTTGGGCTGGAAGTGGATGTCCGCGATGACCGGGATCTGCGACTTCCTGGCGATCACCGGCAGCGCGTCGGCGTCGTCCTGGGTCGGGCAGGCGACGCGGACGATCTGGCAGCCGGCGGCGGTCAGCTCGGCGATCTGCTGGAGGGTGGCGCCGATGTCGGACGTCCGGGTGGTCGTCATCGACTGCACCGAGACCGGTGCGTCTCCGCCCACGGCGACCGAACCGACCTGGATCTTGCGGCTGACCCGGCGGTCGGCGAGCTTGGTCGGTACGTCCGGCATTCCCAGTGCGATGGCAGTCATCTGGCGAGCAACCCCAAGGTGATGGATCAAGGCCCGGATTCGGCGGGCTTCCGGTCATCGAGACTACGGCACCCGCCTCGCCCGAGGCACATCGAACCCTTGCGCCCCCCTGAAGGAGGCGGCCGGGCACGCCCATACGGGGCAGCGCGCCCGGCCGGTCCTGCGCGGATCAGGTCAGCTTGACCGGGTTCACCACGTCGGCGACCAGTACCAGCAGGGTGAAGCAGATGAAGATCCCGGCGACGACGTAGGCGACCGGCATCAGCTTGGCGACGTCGAAGGGGCCGGGGTCGGGGCGCCGGACGACCCGGGCGAAGGCGCGCCGCAGCGACTCCCACAGGGCGCCGGCGATGTGGCCGCCATCCAGCGGGAGCAGCGGCAGCATGTTGAACAGGAACAGCGAGAGGTTGAAGCCGGCGACCAGGAAGAGCATGGTCGCCACCCGCTGCTCCGGCGGGATGTGCAGGGAGAACACCTCGCCGCCGACCCGGGCCGCGCCGACCACGCCCATCGGGGAGTCCTGCTTGCGCTCGGCGCCGTTGAAGGCCGCGTTCCACAGGTCGGGGATCTTGGCGGGAACGTTTATCAGCGACTGGACGCCCTGCTGGACCATGTTGCCCATGCGGTCGACGGACTGGCCGAAGGTCTGCTTGACGACGCCGCTGGCCGGGGTGAAGCCGAGGAAGCCGGCGGTGACGTACTGGCCGGGGACGTAGCCGCCGTGGCCGTCGGTCCTGGCGACCTTGTTCTCGATGAGGTCGGCGTGCAGGGTGACCTTGGTGCCGTCGCGTTCGACGAGGAGGGTGGCGGGTCCGGTGGTGCGGCGGATCTGCTCCTGGAGGGTGTTCCAGTCGGGGACGGCCCGGCCGTCGAACGCCACGATCTTGTCGCCGGCGCGCAGGCCGGCCGCCTTGGCCGGGGAGTCCTTGGCGCCGGCCGGGCACTTGTCGGTCTTGGCGGAGGCCGCGATGACGCAGTCGGAGACCGAGCTGACCTGGGTGGTCTGGGTGTTGATGCCGAAGCCCATCAGCACGCTCATGAAGATCGCCACGGCCAGGACGAGGTTCATGAACGGCCCGGCGAACATCACGATGACGCGCTTCCAGGGCTTGCGGGTGTAGAAGAGCCGGTGCTCGTCGCCGGGCTGGAGCTCTTCGAAGGCCGCCTCGCGGGCGTCCTCGATCATGCCGCGGAACGGCGAGGTGGAGCGGGCCTGGAGCTTGCCGTCGTCACCGGGCGGGAACATGCCGATCATGCGGATGTAGCCGCCGAGCGGGATCGCCTTGATGCCGTACTCGGTGTCGCCCTTCCTGCGGGAGAAGATCGTCGGTCCGAAGCCCACCATGTACTGGGGTACGCGGATGCCGAACATCTTGGCCGTGGTGAGGTGGCCGAGTTCGTGCCAGGCGATGGAGAACAGCAGGCCGACGACGAAGACGACTATGCCGAGAAGGGTCATCCAGGTCGTCATGCGCGGGCCTCCGACGGTGTGCGGGCCGCCGCGGCGGCCAGTTCGCGGGCGCGGGCGCGCGCCCAGGTCTCGGCCTCCAGGACGTCCGCCACGGTCAGGGAGGTTCCGCCGCCGGGGTGCGGTCCGTCGGCGTTGTGCGTCATCACCACTCCGGATGCCAGCCCTTCGTCGACCACTGCGGCGACCGTATCCACAATCCCTGTGAACGGCAGCCCGCCCGCCAGGAACGCCGCGACGCACTCCTCGTTGGCGGCGTTGAAGACGGCCGGGGCGGTGCCGCCGAGGTCGCCGACCCGGCAGGCCAGCGGGACGGAGGGGAAGGCGTCCTCGTCGAGGGGGAAGAAGTCCCAGCTCCGGGCGGTGCTCCAGTCGACGCCGGGGGCGGCGGCGGGGACCCGCTCGGGCCAGCCGAGACCCAGGGAGATGGGCATGCACATGTCGGGCGGGCTGACCTGGGCGAGGGTGGAGCCGTCGGTGAACTCCACCATCGAGTGGACGTAGGACTGCGGGTGGACGACGACCTCGATGCGGTCGAAGGGGACGTCGAAGAGCAGGTGCGCCTCGATGACCTCCAGGCCCTTGTTGACCAGGGTGGCGGAGTTGATGGTGACGACCGGGCCCATCGACCAGGTGGGGTGGGCGAGCGCCTGCTCGGGGGTGACCCCGGCGAGTTCGGCCCGGGTGCGGCCGCGGAACGGGCCGCCGGAGGCGGTGACCACCAGCTTGCCGACCTCGGCGCGGGTGCCGCCGGCCAGGGCCTGGAAGAGCGCGGAGTGCTCGGAGTCGACGGGGATGATCTGGCCGGGCCGGGCGAGGGCCTTGACCAGGGGGCCGCCGACGATCAGCGATTCCTTGTTGGCCAGGGCGAGCACCCGGCCGGCCTTGAGGGCGGCGAGGGTGGGGGCCAGGCCGATGGAGCCGGTGATGCCGTTGAGGACGGTGTGGCAGGGGAAGGCGGCCAGTTCGGTGGCCGCGTCGGGGCCGGCCAGGATCTCCGGCAGCGGCTCCCCCGCGCCGTAGCGCGCGGCGAGCGCCTCGCGGAGCGCGGGCACCGCCGCCTCGCGCGAGACCGCGACGGCGGTCACCCGCAGCCGGTGCGCCTGCTCGGCGAGGAGGCCGACCCGGCCGCCGGCCGCGGCGAGCGCGGTGACCCGGAAGCGGCCGGGGTTGCGCAGCACGATGTCGATGGCCTGGGTGCCGATCGATCCGGTCGAGCCGAGGATCACGATCTCCCGGGGGCCGGCCGGGTCACCAAAGGCGGAGCCGCCGGTGGTCGGCTCGAAGCGCAGGTGCGGGTGGGCGAGGGTGTCCGTCATGCGGTCCATTGTGGCCGGTCGGCGGGGCGGGGCGGCCACCGAGGGCCGCGGCGCCCCGTACGGGCGACGGGCGGGGTGCCCGTACGGGGCGCGGCGGGGACGCCCAGGGGTTCACCGGAAGGGGCGGCGGGCGTTGTCCTTGGTGCTCCGGCCGGGGGCGGCGTCGGCGATCCAGGGGCCGTCGCCGCTGGGGTCGACGACGCCCTCCTCCAGCCAGGTGTAGTTACCGCCGAGGACGCCGGAGACGACCTTGCGGTCCAGTTCGTCGGTGTTGGTCCACAGCCGGTGGAACAGTTCCTCGACGCGGATCCGGGCCTGGCGGCAGAAGGCGTCGGCGAGCTGGTACGCCTCCCGGCCGTGGCCGCCGGTCAGCCGCAGGTGCTCGGCCCGGACGCAGGCCGCGCTCATCGCGAACAGCTCGGCGCCGATGTCGACGATCCGGCCGAGGAAGCCCTGCTTGGTCTCCATCTTCCCCTGCCAGCGGGACATCGCGTAGAAGGTGGACCGGGCGAGCTTGCGGGAGGTCCGCTCGACGTACCGCAGGTGGCCCGCGAGGTCGCCGAACTCCTGGTAGGTGCGCGGGAGCTGGCCGGGCCCGGCGACGAGTTTGGGCAGCCAGCGGGCGTAGAAGCCGCCGGCCTTGGCGGCCGCCCGGCCCTTGTCGGCGAGGGTCTTGTCGGGGTCGATCAGGTCGCCGGCGACGGAGAGGTGGGCGTCGACCGCCTCGCGGGCGATCAGCAGGTGCATGATCTCGGTGGAGCCCTCGAAGATGCGGTTGATGCGCATGTCGCGGAGCATCTGCTCGGCGGGAACGGGGCGTTCGCCGCGGGCGGCGAGCGAGTCGGCGGTCTCGAAGCCGCGGCCGCCGCGGATCTGGACCAGTTCGTCGGCCATCCGCCAGCCCATCTCGGAGCCGTAGAGCTTGGCGAGGGCGGCCTCGATGCGGATGTCGTTGCGGTCCTCGTCGGCCATCTGGGAGGCGAGGTCGACGACCGCCTCCAGGGCGAAGGTGGTGGCGGCGATGAAGGAGATCTTGGCGCCGACCGCCTCGTGCCGGGCGATCGGGCGGCCCCACTGCTCGCGGACGCCGGACCACTCGCGGGCGATCTTCAGGCACCACTTTCCGGTGCCGGCGCACATCGCCGGCAGCGAGAGCCGGCCGGTGTTGAGGGTGGTCAGGGCGATCTTCAGGCCGGCGCCCTCGGGGCCGATGCGGTTCGCGGCCGGGACGCGCACCCGGTGGAAGCGGGTGACGCCGTTCTCCAGGCCGCGCAGGCCCATGAAGGCGTTGCGGTTCTCGACGGTGATGCCGGGCGCGTCGGCCTCGACGACGAAGGCGGTGATACCGCCCTTGCGGCCCTCGGAGGCGGGCACCCGGGCCATCACGACCAGCAGGTCGGCGACCACGCCGTTGGTGGTCCACAGCTTCACGCCGTCCAGCACGTAGGCGTCGCCGTCGCGTACGGCGGTGGTGGCCAGCCGGGCCGGGTCGGAACCGACGTCGGGCTCGGTGAGCAGGAAGGCGGAGATGTCGGTGCGGGCCAGCCGCGGCAGGAAGGTCTCCTTCTGCTCCTGGGTGCCGAAGAGCTTCAGCGGCTGCGGTACGCCGATCGACTGGTGCGCGGAGAGCAGTGCGCCGATCGCCGGGCTGGCCGAGCCGGCCAGGGCCAGGGCGCGGTTGTAGTAGACCTGGGTGAGGCCGAGGCCGCCGTACTTGGGGTCGATCTTCATGCCGAGGGCGCCCAGTTCCTTCAGGCCGCGGACGGTCTCGTCCGGGATGCGGCCCTCCCGTTCGATGCGGGCGCCGTCGATCTCGTTCTCGCAGAACTCCCGCAGGGTGGCCAGGAACTTCTCGCCGCGCCGGACGTCCTCGACGTCAGGGGTGGGGTGCGGATGGATGAGGTCGAGCCGGAAGCGCCCCAGGAACAGCTCCTTGGCGAAGCTGGGCTTGTGCCAGTCCTGTTCGCGGGCCGCCTCGGCGACCTGGCGCGCTTCGCGCTCGGAGACGTTGCGGATGGACGGAGCGGTCATCGGGAGCTCACCTCGCCGCGATCGGGAGTTCTGCCGGCGGGCCGGTCGGCCGCCGGGCAGTGCTACTTGTGAGAGTTACCCGATCTGCACCGGTTGCACCAGCGGAAGCCGGCCGCCCCGGGCCCGGTCCGGGGCGGGCGCACGGGGGCCGGAACCCCGCCTTCCGGGGGGTGCGGCATACCGCGCTGGTTGTACGCCGGGCGCGGCGGCACCCCCAGCGGCACGGCCCCGCATCCGCCTCGGTCAGGAGGAACCGGGGCGGAGCGGGGCCGTAGCGTCGTAGGACCCGGACCGTCGGGGGGCGGCCCGGGGGGAACGGGGGTGGAACGGGGGACGCGGCGCGCTCCGGAAACAGGGTGCCGGAGCGCGCCGCGTCGGGGCCGGCGCCGGGGGGTGCGCCGGCCGGGACCTGGCGGGCGGTACGGCCCAAGGGATGGCCGTCGCTGTCCACCGGACCAGGCCGGTTCGGGGTGCGGGGCGGGCCGGGTGGCCGGCCCGCCGGATTCGCGGGGGCTTACAGGTCCAGTCCGGTGAGGACCAGCACCCGCTCGTAGGTGTAGTCGTCCATGGCGAAGCGGACGCCCTCGCGGCCGACGCCGGACTGCTTGACGCCGCCGTAGGGCATCTGGTCGGCGCGGAAGGACGGCACGTCGCCGATCACCACGCCGCCGACCTCCAGCGCGCGGTGGGCGCGGAAGGCGGTCTTGGCGTCGTGCGTGAACACGCCGGCCTGGAGGCCGAACTTGGAGTCGTTGACGGCCGCGAACGCCGCGTCGACGCCGTCGACCTTCTGGAGGGTCAGGACCGGGCCGAAGACCTCCTCGGTGGCCAGGACGGCACCGGCCGGCACGTCCTCCAGGACGGTCGGGGCGTACGAGGCGCCGTCGCGCTTGCCGCCGGTCAGGAGCTTGGCGCCGCGCTCGACGGCGTCGTCCACCCAGGACTCCACGCGCTTGGCGGCGTCCTCGCTGACCAGCGGGCCGACCTCGGTGGCCTCGTCCGACGGGTCGCCGGTGACCTGGGCCTCGACCCGCTCGACGACCTTGGCCACCAGGCGGTCGTAGACCGAGGCGTCGGCGATGACCCGCTGCACCGAGATGCAGGACTGGCCGCCCTGGTAGTTGGCGAAGGTGGCGATGCGCTGCGCGGCCCAGTCCAGGTCCTGCTCGGAGGACCAGTCGGGCAGGACGACGGCCGCGCCGTTGCCGCCCAGCTCCAGGGTGCAGTGCTTGCGCGGCACCGAGTCGAGGATGGCGTAGCCGACCTTGTCGGAGCCGGTGAAGGAGATGACCGGCAGCCGCTCGTCCTGGACGAGGGCCTCCATGCGGTCGTTGGGGACCGGGAGGATCGACCAGGAGCCGGCGGGCAGGCCGGCGCCGGCCAGCAGCTCGCCGATGACCAGGCCGGAGAGCGGGGTGGCCGGGGCGGGCTTGAGGATGATCGGCACGCCGGCGGCGATGGCCGGGGCGATCTTGTGGGCGCAGAGGTTCAGCGGGAAGTTGAACGGGGCGATGCCCAGGACCGTGCCGCGCGGGAAGCGGCGGGTCAGCGCGAGCCGGCCGGCGCCGCCCGCGTCGGTGTCCAGGCGCTGCGCCTCGCCGGCGTTGAAGCGGCGGGCCTCCTCGGCCGCGAAGCGGAAGACCGAGACGGCCCGGCCGACCTCGCCGCGCGCCCACTTCATGGGCTTGCCGTTCTCCGCGGAGATCAGCCGGGCGATCTCCTCGGTGCGCTCCACCAGGCCGCGCACCACGTGGTCCAGGGCGGCCGCCCGCACGTGGGCGGGGGTCGCGGCCAGTTCGTCCTGGACCGCGACGGAGGCGGCGACGGCCTCCTCGACCTGGGCCTCGGTGGGAACGCTCACCGTGCCGACGAGACGTCCGTCCCAGGGGGAGGTGACATCGAAGGTGGCCTCGCCGGTGGCCTCACGGCCGGCGAGCCAGAAGGCGGTGGGGGCTGCAGCAGTGTTCGGCACAGTGGATCCCGGCCCTTCAGTGGTGGTGGGTGGTGCGCGCGCAGCTCAGGGAGCGGCTTGGCGTTTCTCTCCGCCCACCGTAGGGGTGCGGCGGCCTCCTGGCGCTTGTCCGAAGCGGCGTAATCCGCGAGGGCGCCTCTCCGCGGTGGAGTCCGCCGGATCCCGTCCGGGGCCCGCGGTCACTCCCCCGGCTGCGCCGAGGTGGCCTTCAGGGCCAGCCACAGCTCCATCCGCACGTCCGGGTCGTCCAGCGAGCGGCCGAGGATCTCCTCCACCCGCCGCATGCGGTAGCGCAGGGTGTGGCGGTGCACGCCGAGGTCGGCGGCGGCCGCGTCCCACTGGCCGTGCCGGGCCAGCCAGGCGCGCAGGGACGCCACCAGGTCGCCGCGGCCGGTGGCGTCGTGCTCGCGCAGGGCGCGCAGCAGCCCGTCGGCGAAGGCCCGCACCGCGTCGTCGGCGAGCAGCGGCAGCACCGAGCCGGCCGCGACGTCCTCGTGCTCGACCAGGGCGCGGCCGCGGCGGCGGGCGACGGACAGGGCCTGTTCGGCCTGGCGGTAGGCGTGCGCGGCGGCCATCGGGCCGGTGGGCGCGGAGAGGCCGACGGCCAGCTGCTCGGCGTCCCGGGCGGTGCCGTTGCGGGCGGTCCGGCCGCGGGTGCGGGGCCGGTCGGCGGCGCGGGCCTCGGCGGCGGCGGCGAACGCGGCGCAGGACCGGGCGGCCGCCCCGCCGTCGGCGACCAGCACGATCAGGCGGCCGCCGTCGGGGACGGCGAGCACCGCCTCGCCGGTGCGGGCGGCGGCGGACTCCAGGGTGTCGGCGAGCGCGTCCAGGACGGGGGCGGTGCCGGCGGCCGGCGCGGACGGCTGGTCGTCGGCGGGCACCGGTTCGGCCACCAGCACCCGGAACGGGGCGTCCAGCAGCCCGCCGTAGAGTCGGCCGGCGACCGCGCGGGCGTGGTCCGGCTCGCCGGCCAGCAGCATCTTCAGCACCGCGTCGCCCAGCCGCTGCTCGGCGTCCTGGAGGGCGCGGGACCGCTCGGTGGTCAGGGTCAGCAGGGCGACCGCGGAGTGCACCGCGTACCGCTCGGCGGTGCCCAGGGGCGCGCCGGTGCCGACGGCGAGGACGCCGCGGGCCCGGCGCCCGGTGCCCAGCGACTGGAGTTCCACCCGGTCGTCGCCGTCGGTGTCGCTGACGACGGAGCTGGCGGGCGCGGGCCGTTCGCGCAGCCGCGCGACGTCCTCGGTGAGGCGGGCGGCGCGGCGCGCGGCCCATTCGGGGGCGGCCGCCACCACCGCGCCGGAGGCGTCGTAGAGCGCGGCCCAGCCGTCCAGGTGCGCGGCGAGCCGGGCCAGCAGTTCGCTCGGCCCCTCGGCGCCGAGCGCCGCCCGGGTCAGCTCGCGCTGCGCCTCGAAGCCGGCGGTCACCGCGCGGTACTGGTCGGCCGCGACGGCCGCCGAGACGGCCTTGCTGATCGCGATGAACGGCGTCCGGCGCGGCACGCCGAGCAGCGGCAGGTGGTGCCTGCGGGCCGCCTCGACCAGCGCCTGGGGCGCCTCCTCGTAGTTCACCCCGACGGCGAAGCCCAGCCCCACGACCCCGGCCCCGGCGACCCGCCGCACGTAGCGGTCCGCGGTCTCGGGGTCCTCGGCGTCCAGTTTCAGCGCGGTGATCAGCAGCAGCTCCCCGCCCTCCATGTACGGGACCGGGTCGGTCAGCTCGCTGGCGTGCGCCCAGCGCACCGGGACGTCCAGCCGGTCCTCGCCCGCGAGCACGGTCAGCTTGAGCGCGGTGTGGTTGACCAGGGAGGCGAGGGTGTGCGGCATGGGACCTTCGGATGGCTGCGGCGGGCGGGCGCGGGGCGCGACCGGCGGCGCCGGCCCTGCTGCCGGCTCCCGCCGGGCTTCCGCCGTCGTCCGCGCCGCCCGGGTGAACGGCTGGCGAGTACGCCGTCCCGTATGAACGGCTGTTCTCGATTCTGCCTCAGCGGACGGTTTCCCGAACACCTCCCACCGCAACGGCCCTGCCGGACGCCGCCGCCCCCGGCGACCGGCAGGGCCCCGTCAGGCGCGCAGGTCGATCAGGACGGGCGGGGCGTGCTCGCCCTCGACGGTGGTGACGGAGAGGACGGCGTGGCCGGCGGGGAGCGCGTTGGCCAGGTCGGAGGCGGACCAGCGCTCGCGTTCGACGGTGCGGACGGTGATGGCCTTGGAGGTGGCGGCCTTGCCGGTGACCAGCTGGCGGACCAGGTGGAACGCCTTCATGCCCGCACCGTGCGCGATGATCTGCCGGTCCGTCACGTCGCGGGTCTCCACCCACTCCTTCCCCCACACCTCGGCGAACGGCGCCCCGTCCCAGGGCGTGACGCCCGCGAACGCCATCCGGCAGCCGACCGAGCCCAGCAGCGCACTGCGCAGCGACTCGGGGACGTCGTCCAGGGAGCGCAGGGTCAGCACCGCCCCGGCGTTGGCCGAGCGCAGCCGCTGGAGGCCGCGCAGCGCCTCCGCGGTGATGGTGTGCGCGGCCTCGTCGAGGACCAGGCAGGCGAACAGCGACCGGTCGGACCGGGCCACCGCGCACTCGGTGAACTGCGCCAGGACCAGCCGGGCCAGGATCCGGGACGCCTCGGCGTGCCCGCGTTCCGGAAGCTCGATCCGGACCCGCAGGGGGTGGTCCAGGGAGCGCAGCGAGACCTGGCGGGTGGCGCCGGTGGGGTCGAAGAAGGCGGCGAAGGCGGGACGGTCGAGCAGCGCGATCCGGTCCGCGAGCAGCAGGCCGACGTCGCCGGGGCGCTCGGCCTGGCGGGCGCGGGCGTCGAGTTCGCGCAGCAGGGTGTGGTCGCCGGCGGCTTCCAGCGCGGCCCGCAGCGCGGCCACCGCGCCCGGCGCGCCGTCCAGCAGTTCGCGCAGCTCACCCACGGCCGGGAAGCGGCCGTGGGCGGCGCGGAAGGGGCCGAGCAGCTGAGCCAGGGCGGTCGCGGCGCGCCGGCTGTCGCCGCCGGGGAGCTGCGCGGCGAGGTCGCCGACCAGGGCCTCGGCGAGGATGCCGGCGGCCTCGTCGGGGTCGGTGGTGCCGCCGTAGAGGTCGAGGTCGCACTCCGGGTCCGGGCGGCCGATCCGGACCACCACGTCGAACGCGTCGTCCCCGCCGAGCGCGGCGCCGGCCGGTCCGACCGCGATCACCGCGCACTGCCCGGCCAGTGCCTGGAGGCACATCGCCTCGACGACCGGGCGGACGAGCCGGGTGGTCTTCCCGCTCCCGGCGGGCCCGACGGCGAGCAGCGAGGTGCCCAGCACCCGCGGCTCCAGGGCGCAGCCGCTGCCCCGGTGCCGGTAGGGGTTGCGGGGGTGGTCCGCGGCGGTGCCGATCCGGACCTGGTGGGCGAGCAGGTCGTGCGGGGCGGTGCGGCGGGCCAGGTCGCGCTGGCCGGAGGGGTGGGCGCAGGCCGCGGCGCCGTGCCGCAGGACGGCGTCGGTGAACGACGCCAGGGAGTGCGCCCCGGAGCGCACCGAGGCCCAGGCGCGCCGGATGCGGGCCACGTCCACGTCGTTCATCGCGCCGGCGCGGGCCTCCGCGGTGAGCCGGTCGGCGGCGTCCGGGGCGCCGTGCGCGCGGAGTTCGGGCCACTGGGCGGGGTCGGCGCCCGGTTCCGGCCGGGCAGCGGGGGCCCGGTCCCGCGCGCGGCGCAGCGGGCCCAGGACCCGGCGGGCCAGCTCGGGCCAGCGGCCGAGGCGGCCGAAGAAGAGGGCGATGCCGAGGATCCACAGCCCGTAGTAGGCGTTGCTGAGGATCAAGTACGCCGTGTGGTCCCCGGGCGTCCGCGCCGCGGCCCAGGAATCCGGGCGCAGCAGCTGGAGCGGCCAGTACCAGTACGGGCCCAGATACCCGTTCCACAGCAGCGACCACAGCAGCCACCCGCACAGGAACGAGATCACCGCTCCGCTGATCAGCTGCCGCAGGGGGACCCGTTCGGGCTCCTTCTCGGCGCGCGGCCGGTGCCCGTACGTCCAGATGCCGGGCGCGGCGGCCGGGCGGGGCGTGCGCAGCCAGGTCAGCAACGGCGGCTGGGACCCGGCCGGGGCGGTGGCCGGCGGGGCGGGCGGTACGGCCGGCGGCGCGGTGGGCCGCGGCGGGGCGGACGGCGCCGCCGGGCGCGGCACGGCGGGATCGGGGCGCCGCTCCCCGGACGGCGGCGGTGCGGCGGTGTGCTGTGCGTCCTGCGTGCCCTCGGTGTCCATCGGGTGCCCCTTGTCCCCCTTGAGACGTGGCCTGCCGCGTCGGTTCGCCGGCCTGTCGTTGTCATGCCCGCGCTGGCGCGCCGAGCCGGGCGTGCCGCCGCTCAATTTACTGGCCGCGCGCCCTGGCTATGTCCGGTGCGGACAACGCAACACGCGCACTTCTCCCGAACGGAACATGCCAGACCCGCCCCACCGCCCCTAACCTGCGAGAACAAGACCTCTGTACGTCCGTGTTCCACCCCCAGGAGACTGTCATGACCGAACTGTCCGGAGGACCCGCCCTCCCCCAGGAGCGTCGCGTCGTCACCGCGATCCCCGGCCCCAAGTCCCAGGAGCTGTGGGCGCGCAAGCAGGAGACCGTGGCCGCCGGCGTCGGCGCGGTGCTGCCCGTCTTCGTCAAGCGCGCGGGCGGCGGGGTCCTGGAGGACGTGGACGGGAACTCGCTGATCGACTTCGGTTCCGGTATCGCGGTGACCTCGGTCGGCAACAGCGCGGAGGCGGTCGTCCGCCGGGCCGCCGCGCAGCTCGCGGACTTCACCCACACCTGTGCGATGGTCACGCCGTACGAGCCGTACGTGGAGGTCTGCGAGGCGCTGGCCGAGCTGACGCCGGGCGACCACCAGAAGAAGTCGGCGCTGTTCAACTCGGGCGCGGAGGCGGTCGAGAACGCCGTCAAGATCGCCCGCGCGTACACCAAGCGCCAGGCGGTCGTCGTGTTCGACCACGGCTACCACGGCCGGACGAACCTCACGATGGCGCTGACCGCGAAGAACATGCCGTACAAGCACGGCTTCGGCCCGTTCGCGCCCGAGGTCTACCGCGTGCCGCTGGCCTACCCCTACCGCTGGCTGACCGGCCCGGAGAACTGCGCGGAGGAGGCCGCCGAGCAGGTCATCACGCAGATCACCAAGCAGATCGGCGCGGAGAACGTCGCGGCGATCATCATCGAGCCGGTGCTCGGTGAGGGCGGCTTCATCGAGCCGGCCAAGGGCTTCCTGCCGGCCATCGTGAACTTCGCGAAGGAGAACGGCATCGTCTTCGTCGCGGACGAGATCCAGTCCGGCTTCTGCCGCACCGGCCAGTGGTTCGCGTGCGAGGACGAGGGCATCGTGCCCGACCTGATCACCACCGCCAAGGGCATCGCCGGCGGTCTGCCGCTGGCGGCCGTGACCGGCCGCGCCGAGATCATGGACGCCGCGCACGCGGGCGGCCTGGGCGGCACCTACGGCGGCAACCCGGTGGCCTGCGCCGCCGCGCTCGGCTCCATCGAGACCATGCGCGAGCTGGACCTGAACGCCAAGGCCAAGCGCATCGAGGAGGTCATGAAGGGCCGCCTGTCCGCGATGCAGGAGAAGTTCGACATCATCGGCGAGGTCCGCGGCCGCGGCGCGATGATCGCGATCGAGCTGGTCAAGTCCGGCTCCAAGGACCCGAACCCGGAGGCCACCGGGGCGCTCGCCAAGGCGTGCCACCAGGAGGGCCTGCTGGTGCTGACCACCGGCACGTTCGGCAACGTGCTGCGCTTCCTGCCGCCGCTGGTCATCGGCGAGGACCTGCTCAACGAGGGCCTGGACATCCTGGAGGCGGCCTTCGGCCGGCTCTGAGCCGGCGGACGCGGACCGGTCGCGGACCGGACGGCGGGCGCGGCCCGGGCACGGTGAACAGCCGTGCCCGGGCCGCGCCCGTTTCCGCGCCCGGTTACGGGTTCGGGCGCCGCGGCCGGGGGGCGTGAAGAAGATGTGCGGGGGCAATGGCGGGCGCGTGATGCGGCTTTCGGGGCGCGCCGCCGGTGCCGTACCGTTTCGGCAGATGAGAGAAACACCCGCCCGCAGGGGACTGCGGGCGGCGCCCGGTCGGCGCCTGCCCGGCTTCGACCCGGCCGTGCCCTCGCGCACACCACCGGGGCCCCTGGCACGCGAGTCCCCGGGAATCCTCACCGATCGGATGTCCGCCCGCCCCAGACCCCCCGGGGCGCGCGGCACACCGGTCCCTCGGCCGCTCCGGAACTACCCCCCTGTTCCGGAGCGGCCGCCCTTTTCCGCCCGCCGCGCCGGCTTCCCGGACCTCGGCGGACTTCCCGGGCACCGGCGGTGCGCGAGCGGCCGGCGGGCGCGTTTGTGCGGTGGCCGAGCGGGGTGATGAGGTGGCTGCGGCCGTGGGACAGTGGGTGCCGCCGCGGGCCGTCAGATGAAGGCCGGGAGGAGCTGCGGGCCGCGGACTGCGGGCGCGGATCCGGGGAGTGCGGGGCGAGGTGGGGACGTGAGCGGCGGAGGGTGGCGCCGGCGGTGGTACGCGGGGGTGGCACTGACCGGTGCGCTGCTCTTCGCACTGGTGACGTGGCAGGTGGCGGCGCACGGGGCGGTGCGCGCGGCCGATGAGCGGCTGGGGCGCGAGGTGGTGGCCAGTGCCGTGCCCGGGGCGCTCGCCCAGTTCTTCGCGGACCTCGGCAACACGGTGGTGGCGCTGCCGGTGCTGCTGGCCGCGGCGGGGTGGACGCTGTGGCGGACGCGGCGCGGCACGGGCCGCCGGTGGCTGCCGCCGCTCGCCGCGCTGGGCGCCCTCGCCGCCGTGCCCGCGCTGGTCGTCCCGTTCAAGGTGTGGCTGGACCGGCCGGGGCCGGCCCGGATGGCCGGTGTGCACGAGGGGTTCTACCCCTCGGGGCACGGGGCGACGGCGGCCGTGGCGTACGGGCTGGTGGCACTGCTGCTGGTGCGGGCGCGTACGACGCCGCGGGCCGGGCGGCCGGCGGCGGGAACCGGTGGGCGGCAGCGCCCCGCCGGCGGGCTGGGTGCGCGGGTGGCCGCGGTGGCGGCCGGGCTGCTCAACGCGGGCGTCGGGCTGGGGCTGGTGCGGCAGGGCTACCACTGGCCGCTGGATGTCCTCGGCTCCTGGTGCCTGGCCGCGGTCCTGCTGCCGGTGTGGTGCGCGGTGTGCGACCGGTGGGGTACGGGAGGGGAGCCGCAACGAACCTGACGGGGTGTCAGGAAATGAGTGGGGGCGCGCCCGGCAGAGCGTCAGAAGCTGCGGGAGCAGCGCCTGACGTTCCGGCCCGCACGGCCCCGGACCGGGTGACCCGGGCCGGGCACCCCGGTCCGCCCCGTCACCGCCCCCGCCCCGTCCGCCGGGCGCCGGCCGCCACCGCTGCGTGCAGCGCCCGTTCCAGGGCCGCCGGGTCGGTGAGGGTGCCCGAGCCGTCCGGCGGGACCAGCCAGCGCACTCCGCCGGTGGCCCGGCCGGGGTACGGCACCACGATCCAGGTGCCGGGGCCCGCGGCACGCACGCCGGTGCCCAGCCAGTGCGCGGCGGTGCCGGGCGGGACGAGGAAACCCGTCCGGGCGTCCCGGAAGTCCGACAGCACCGGCCCGGGCGGGCCCTCGCCGCGGGCCAGCACCGCCAGCGCCGGACGGCCCAGGGCCCCCTCGGTGATCAGGACGTCCCAGCGGCGGCCGGCCTCCAGCAGCGCCACCCCGAGCGGGTTGCGCTCCCAGGCGCGGCGGCAGGCCGCCGGGTCCGGTGCGGCAAAGGCGAGCCAGTCCACCGGGTCGTGCGCTCCCGTGGCGGTCATCTCTTCCCTCCCTCTCCCGGCCCGGGCGGGCCGTGTCTGCCAGGGGAGAAGGGGGTGCGGCCGGATCCTTACACGGGTCGGCGGGGGATTTTCCGCACACCGGCAGCCGGCGGACGCGCGGGGCGGGCGGCCGCGCGGGCCGCCCGCCCCTCAAAGGCGCCTGACGTTCCGGCCGTCAGCTGTCGAAGCCCAGGCCCACCTTGTCCATGGCCTTCAGCCACAGGTTGCGGCGGCCGCCGTTCTCGTCGGCGCGGGTCATCGACCACTGGGTGATGCCGATGCCCAGCGACCGGACCGGCTCGGGCGGGAACGGCAGCGGCTTGCTGCGCACCATCTCCAGCTCGGTCCGCTCGGTGCGCTCCCCGGCCAGCAGGTCCAGCATCACCTCGGCGCCGAAGCGGGTGGCGCCGACGCCGAGCCCGGTGTAGCCGAGCGCGTAGGCGGCCCGGCCGCCGTGCGCGGTGCCGAAGAAGGCGGAGAAGCGGGAGCAGGTGTCGATCGCGCCGCCCCAGGTGTGGGTGAAGCGGATCCCCGCCAGCTGCGGAAAGCAGGTGAAGAAGTGCCCGGCGAGCTTGCGGTAGGTCTCCGGGTGCTGGTCGTACTCGGCGCGGACGCCGCCGCCGTAGCGGTAGATGATGTCGTAGCCGCCCCACAGGATGCGGTGGTCGGCGGTGATCCGGAAGTAGTGGAAGTGGTTGGCGCTGTCGCTCAGGCCCGGCCGGTTCTTCCAGCCGACGGCGGCGAGTTGCTCGGCGCTGAGCGGCTCGGTCATCAGCGCGTAGTCGTAGACCGGCGCGATGAACGGGCGGACCCGCTTGACCAGCGACGGGAAGGCGTTGGTGGCCAGCGCCGCGTGCTGGGCGAAGACCCGGCCGTAGGGGGTGCGGACGGCGATGCCGGCCCCCCGCGAGGACAGCTGGGTGCCGGGGGTGTGCTCGTAGACGCGCACGCCCAGGGAGCGGCAGGCGCGCTTGAGGCCCCAGGCGAGCTTGGCCGGGTGGACCATGGCGACGCCGGTGCGGTCCCACAGGCCGGCGAGGAAGGTGGGCGAGTCGACCTCCGCGCGCACCGCGTCGCGGTCGAGGAACTCCGGGCCGGCCAGGCCCAGCCGCGCGGCCTCCTCGGCCGTCTCGCGGAGCTCGGCGACCTGGTGCGGGGCGGTGGCCACGTCGATCTCGCCGGTGCGCTCGAAGTCGCAGTCGATGCCGTAGCGGGCGACCGCGTCCTCGATGGCGTCGAGGTTGCGGGCGCCCAGCTCCTCCAGCCTGGCCAGTTCGCCGGGCCAGCGGGCCAGGCCGTTGCCCAGTCCGTGGGTCAGGGAGGCGGCGCAGAAGCCGCCGTTGCGGCCGGAGGCGGCCCAGCCGACCTCCTGGCCCTCGATGAGGACGACATCGCGCTGCGGGTCGCGCTCCTTGGCCAGCAGCGCGGTCCACAGTCCGGAGTAGCCGCCGCCGACGACCAGCAGATCGCAGTGCTCGTCGCCGACGAGGGCGGGCTCGGCGGCCGGCCGGGCCGGGTCCTCCAGCCAGAACGGCGTGGGGGCGGCGTCGGCCAGCGCGTGGACGGGGGTGGCCCCCGAGGTCTTCATGGCAGCTCGTGCCATGGTTCTCAGCTCCTCTTAGCTGCGTTTGCGGCGCTTGCCGGCCAGCTGGCCGACGAGCACGCAGAGGACGGCGACCAGGAACATCGCCGTACCGATGACATTGATCTGAACGGGTGTGCCCCGCTGTGCCGATCCCCAGACGAACATGGGGAAGGTCACGGTGGAGCCGGCGTTGAAGTTGGTGATGATGAAGTCGTCGAAGGAGAGCGCGAAGGAGAGCAGGGCGCCGGCCGCGATGCCGGGTGCGGCGATCGGCAGGGTGATCCGCAGGAAGGTCTGCACGGGGGTGGCGTAGAGGTCCTGGGCGGCCTGTTCCAGCCGCGGGTCCATGCTCATCACGCGGGCCTTGACGGCGGTGACGACGAAGCTCAGGCAGAACATGATGTGCGCGATGAGGATCGTCCAGAAGCCGAACTGGATGCCCATGTTGAGGAAGAGGGTGGCCAGGGAGGCGGCCATGACGACCTCGGGCATCGCCATCGGCAGGAAGATCAGGGTGTTGACGGACGCGCGGGCGCGGAAGCGGTAGCGGGCCAGCGCGAACGCGATCATGGTGCCGAGGGCGGTCGCGCCGACGGTCGCCCAGACGGCTATCTCCAGGCTCAGCGCCAGCGAGCCGCACATGTCGGCGACGCCGCACGGGTCGGTCCAGGCGTCGGTGGAGAAGCGCGTCCACTGGTAGTTGAAGCGCCCGTTGGGCTTGTTGAAGGAGAAGACCATCACCACGGCGTTCGGCAGGATGAGGTAGGCCAGGGTGGCCAGTCCCGCCAGGGTGACGAGGTTGCGGCGCAGCCAGCGCAGCCCCTTGCCGGGGGTGCGCCGGGGCGCGGGCGCGGGGGCCGGGGCCGCCGCGGGGGCCGCCGCCGCGGCCGGGTCCTTCGCGGGGGTGTCGGTTGCCGCCATCAGACCAGGTCCTCCGTCCCGGACTTGCGGATGTAGAGCGTGACCATGGCGAGGATGGCCGCCATGAGGATGAAGGAGAGCGCGGCGGCGGTCGGGTAGTCCAGGACCCGCAGGAACTGCGACTGGATGACGTTGCCGATCATCTTCTGGTCGGTGGAGCCCAGCAGTTCGGCGTTGATGTAGTCGCCGGCGGCCGGGATGAAGGTCAGCAGGGTGCCGGCGACGACGCCGGGCATGGACAGCGGGAAGGTGACCCGGCGGAAGGTGGTGACCGGCCGGGCGTAGAGGTCGCCGGCGGCCTCGTGCAGCCGCGGGTCGATGCGCTCCAGCGAGGTGTAGAGCGGCAGGACCATGAACGGCAGGAAGTTGTAGGTCAGACCGCAGACCACCGCCAGCGGGGTGGCCAGCACCCGGTGCCCCTCGGTGATGCCCAGCGCGCTGGTGACGTCCAGGACGTGCAGCGCGTTGAGCGCGCCGACCACCGGGCCGCCGTCGGCCAGGATCGTCTTCCAGGCCAGCGTGCGGATCAGGAAGCTGGTGAAGAACGGGGCGATGACCAGGATCATCAGGACGTTCCGCCACCGCCCCGCCTTCAGCGCGATGAGGTACGCCAGCGGGTAGCCGAGCAGCAGGCACAGCACGGTGGCGACCGCCGCGTAGGCCACCGAGCGGACGAACTGCGGCCAGTACTCGGCCAGCGCGTCCCAGTAGGTGGCGAGGTGCCAGGTGACCTTGAAGCCGTCTTCGAGGGAGCCGGTCTGGAGGGAGGTGGACGCCTGGTAGACCAGCGGCGCGGCGAAGAAGACGACCAGCCAGAGGATGCCGGGCAGCAGCAGCCAGTAGGGGATCAGCCGCTTGCGGGCCGGGGTCTTCCGCAGCGGGGGCGCCGCGGGCTCGGTCCGCGGCTGCGGCCCCGGTGGCGCGGGGGTGGCGGTGGCGGTCATGCGGCCTCCTCGCCGAGGTCCGCGCCGGCGGAGATGTCCTGTCCGGCGTCGAGACCGAAGGTGTGCTCGGGCTTCCAGTGCGCGACGGTCTCGGCGCCGGGCACCAGGCGGCCGTCGCGCCCGATGTTCTGCTCGTAGACGGAGAGTTCGCCGACGCCGGGGACGTCGATGACGTACTGGGTGGAGACGCCGATGAAGCTGGCGTCCTTGACCCGGCCGGTGAGGCGGTTGTGGCCGGCGGGGACCTCCCCGGCGTCGTCGGCGTGCGCCAGGGCGACCTTCTCGGGGCGGACGCCGGCCAGGACCTGCCCGCCCGCGCGGGCGGCGGTGCGGCAGCGGCGGGCGGGCAGCCGCAGGGTGGCGCCGCCGGCGGCCAGCAGCAGGTCCTCGCCGCCGGCCTCGGTGACCTCGGCCGCGATGAGGTTGGAGGTGCCCAGGAAGTTGGCGACGAAGGTGGTGGCGGGGTTCTCGTACAACTCGGCGGGGGCGCCAAGTTGTTCGACCCGGCCGCCGTTCATCACGGCCACGGTGTCGGCCATCGTCATGGCCTCCTCCTGGTCGTGGGTGACGTGCACGAAGGTGATGCCGACCTCGGTCTGGATGCGCTTGAGCTCCAGCTGCATCTGGCGGCGCAGCTTGAGGTCGAGGGCGCCCAGCGGCTCGTCCAGCAGCAGCACCTCGGGGTGGTTGATCAGCGCCCGGGCGACCGCGACCCGCTGCTGCTGGCCGCCGGAGAGCTGCTGCGGCTTGCGGCGGGCCATCGGGCCGAGTTCGACCAGGTCGAGCATCTCCTCGACCTGGGGGGCGACGGACTTGATGCCGCGCCGGCGCAGGCCGAAGGCGACGTTCTCGAAGATGTCCAGGTGCGGGAAGAGCGCGTAGTTCTGGAAGACGGTGTTGACCTGGCGCTTGTACGGCGGCAGGGCGGTGACGTCGCGGCCGGCGAGTTCGACGGTGCCGGTGGTGGGCTCCTCCAGGCCGGCGATCATGCGCAGGGTGGTGGTCTTGCCGCAGCCCGAGGCGCCCAGCAGCGCGAAGAAGGAGCCGGCGGGGATGGTGAGGTCGAGCGGGTGGACGGCGGTGAAGGAACCGTAGGTCTTGCTGATCCCGCGGAGGCGGACGTCGCCGCCGCTGCTTTCGGGGGTCTCGGTCTGGGTCATAGGGGTCGTCCCGTGGGTCGGTGGGCGAAACGGCTCGGGCGGGCCCGGTGTGCGGGCCGGGCGCCGCCGGGACCGGCTCAGACGCCGGTGAGGTCGGAGAACTTCTGGTTGAACACCCGGTTCTCCTCGGGGGTCAGCGCGCGGAAGGAGTGCGACCGGGCCGTCATCTCCCGGTCGGGGAGGATCAGCGGGTTGGCCGCCAGCTCCTTGTCGATCTTCGCGAGTTCCTCGCGGACGCCGTCGACGGGGCAGGCGTAGTTGATGGACGCGGCGAGCCGGGCCGCGACCGCCGGCTCGTAGAAGTAGTCGATGAGCCGTTCGGCGTTCTCCTTGTGGCGGGCCTTGGCGGGCACCATCAGGTTGTCGGTGGACGTCATGTAGCCGGCCCGGGGGACGGCGTAGCGGATGTCGGGGTTGTCGCTCTGGAGCTGGACGATGTCGCCGGCCCAGGCGACGCACGCGGCGAGGTCGCCCTTGTCCAGGTCGGTGGTGTAGTCGTTGCCGGTGAAACGGCGGATCTGCCGGGTGTCGACGCCCTTCTGGAGCCGGGCGAGGGCGGCGTCGAAGTCGTCGGCGGTGACGTCCTCGGGCCGCTTGCCCATGTCGAGCAGGGTCAGCCCGACGGTGTCGCGCATCTCGGAGAGGAAACCGACCCGCCCGGTGAGCCGCGGGTCCTCCAGCAGCTGGCCGACGGAGTCGACGGTCCGGCCGCCGGTGGCGCGGATGTTGTACGCGATGACGGCGGGGATGCCCTGCCAGACGTAGGAGTGCCGGCGGCCGGGGTCCCAGGCCGGGTTGCGGTATGCGGGGGCGAGGTGGGCGCGGGCGTGCGGCAGCCGGGCGGCGTCGAGCGGCTGGATCCAGCCGAGGGAGATCATCCGCGCGCACATCCAGTCGGTGAGCACGATCAGGTCGCGGCCGGTGTCCTGCCCGTTGGCGAGCTGGCCCTGGACCTTGCCGAAGAACTCGTCGTTGTCGTTGATGTCCTCGGTGTACGTCACGGTGATGCCGGTGCGGCGCCGGAAGGCGTCCAGCGTCGGGTGGCGCCGGCCGTCGTCGCTGACGTCCATGTACTCGGCCCAGTTGGAGAAGTGCAGGCGCTGCTCGGCCGCCGAGTGGTCCACCGTCAGGGCCGCGTCGGTGCGTCCGGCGGGGGCGATCCCGCAGGCCGTCAGGGCGGCCCCGCCGCCGGCCGCGGCCGCCAGGACGCCGGCGGCGCGCAGCAGCGTGCGGCGGGTCATGGCGAGCCGGCCGCTGGTCAGGCTGCGGCGCACGGCGGTGAGCTCGGCCGGGGACAGGGGGGCGGGCTGCTCGTGGTGCTCCATGCGCGGTGGCCTTTCAAGGGGTGGTGCCCGGCGCGCGGCCGGTGGTGGCGGGGTGCGCGGCCCCGGCCGCGGGCGGTGCGGCGCCCGCGGCCGGGGTGTCCGGGGGACGCCGGTCAGCCGCGGTCGCCGAAGACGGTCCGGTGCCAGTCCTTCCTGGCCACCCCGGTGTTGTCGTACATCACGTGCTTGACCTGCGTGTACTCCTCGAAGGAGTAGGCCGACATGTCCTTGCCGAAGCCGGACGCCTTGGCGCCGCCGTGCGGCATCTCGCTGATGATCGGGATGTGGTCGTTGACCCACACGCAGCCGGCGTTGATCTCCCGGACCGCCCGGCCGGTGCGGTAGACGTCCCGGCTCCAGGCGGAGGCGGCCAGCCCGTAGGGGGTGTCGTTGGCGAGCGCCAGGCCCTCGTCGTCGCTGTCGAAGGGCAGCACGGCCAGGACCGGGCCGAAGATCTCCGCCTGGACGATCTCGCTGTCCTGCGCGGCGCCGGCGATCAGGGTGGGGCGGTAGTAGGCGCCCTTGGCCAGGTCGCCGCCGGGTGCCTCGCCGCCGGTGACGACGGTGGCGTAGCCGCGGGCGCGCTCCACGAAGCCGGCCACCCGGTCCCGCTGGGCGTGCGAGATCAGCGGGCCGAGGTCGGTGGCGGGGTCGAACGGGTCGCCCAGCCGCACGGTCGCCATCAGGTCCGCCACGCCGCTGACGAACGCGTCGTACAGCGGCCGCTGGACGTAGGCGCGGGTGGCGGCGGTGCAGTCCTGGCCGGTGTTGATCAGGGCGCCGGCGACCGCGCCGTGCACGGCGGCCTCCAGGTCGGCGTCGTCGAAGACCACGAACGGGGCCTTGCCGCCGAGCTCCAGGTGGATCCGCTTGACGGTGCCGGTGGCGAGCTCGGCGACCCGCTTGCCGACGGCGGTGGAGCCGGTGAAGGAGGTCATCGCCACGTCCGGGTGGCCCACCAGGTGCTCACCGGCGTCCCGGCCCGCCCCGGAGACGATGTTGAGCACCCCGTCGGGGAGTCCGGCGCGCTGCGCGGCGCGGGCGAACAGCAGCGAGGTGAGCGGGGTGATCTCGGCGGGCTTCAGCACGATGGTGTTGCCCGCGGCGACGGCCGGCAGCACCTTCCACGCGGCCATCTGGAGCGGGTAGTTCCAGGGGGCGATGGAGCCGACCACGCCGAGGGGTTCGCGGCGGATCATCGAGGTGTGGTCGCCGCTGTATTCCCCGGCCGCCCGGCCCTCCAGATGGCGGGCGGCACCGGCGAAGAACGCGGCGTTGTCGATCGTCCCCGGCACATCGAACCCGGTGCTGAGCTTGACCGGTTTTCCGCAGTTCAGGGATTCCGCGTAGGCGAGGTCCTCGGCGTCCTCGGCGAGCGCCGCGGCGAAGCGGTGCAGGGTGTCCGAGCGTTCGGCGGGGGTGGCCCGCGCCCAGTCGGGAAAGGCCCGCGCTGCGGCCGCCACGGCGTCGTCCACATCGCCGGTACCTGCGAGGTCGTACCGCAGAACGGTGTCGCCGGTGGCCGGGTCGACGACGTCCTGGCCACGGCCTGAGGTGCCGGTCCGCAGACTTCCGGCGATGAATTGCGCGCCCTCGGCGAATCGCTCGGTGACATCGAATCGCTGGTCCATGGTGCTCTCCTCCGCCGGCGCCGGGGCCGCTCAGCGGCACTGCCAGGCGTAGCTGTGTCCGGAATCGATGGCCGATCTTGACAGAGGGCAAGGCGACCAACAAGTGATTCCGTTGTTGCCTTTTGGTTACGCGACGAATTCTGCGAATTCGGTGGCGAAAAACCCCGACACGTTGTCGGTGCCCGCTGGCAGAATCCCGGCATGATGCACGACAGCCCGGGCCAGGCCCCGGTGAGCACCGACGAGCGCCCGGCGGACGGTCCGCGCTCGGTCGCGGAGCTGTGCGCGCTGACCGCCGCCGGTGAGCGCGTGGAGTACGTCCACTTCTGGGGGCATCGTCCGCCCCGCGGCGGCGGCCTGGGGACGAGCTGTTTCAGCCAGTGGTGGCCCTCCCCCTTCACCGTCGGCGGGGTCCGCTACGCCACCGCCGAGCACTGGATGATGGCCGGCAAGGCCCGCCTCTTCGGCGACGCGGAGGCCGAGCGCCGGGCGCTCGCCGCCGGCCACCCCCAGGAGGCCAAGGAAGCCGGGCGGACCGTCCGCGGCTTCGACGAGGAGGTGTGGGCCCGCCACCGCTCCGGCCTCGTCGTCGAGGGCAGCCGGCACAAGTTCGGCCAGGACCCCGCGCTGCGGAGCTTCCTGCTGGGCACCGGCTCCCGCGTGCTGGTGGAGGCGAGTCCGGTGGACCGGATCTGGGGCATCGGGCTGGCCGCCGACGACGACCGCGCCGCCGACCCGGCCCGCTGGCGCGGTCTGAACCTCCTCGGTTTCGCCCTCATGGCGGCCCGGCAGCTGCTGGCCGCGGAGGAGGGCCCGGGGCAGGCCACCGCCCCGCCGGCCGCCCGCCGCTCCCGCCTACGATGACCGGAGCGCACCGGACCGCACCGCCCGCCGCGCCCCACCACCCAGGAGGAATTGTTGTCCGACCTCGACGCCTTCATCGCGGGTCTGCCCAAGGCGGAGCTGCACGTCCACCACGTCGGCTCGGCCTCCCCGCGGATCGTCGCCGAACTCGCCGCCCGGCACCCGGACTCGGCCGTGCCCACCGACCCCGAGGCGCTCGCCGACTACTTCACCTTCCGCGACTTCGCGCACTTCATCGAGGTCTACCTCTCCGTCGTGGACCTGATCCGCGACGCCGAGGACGTCCGGCTGCTGACGTACGAGGTCGCCCGCGACATGGCCCGCCAGCAGATCCGCTACGCCGAGCTGACCGTCACGCCGTTCAGCTCGACCCGCCGCGGCATTCCGGACGCCGCCTTCGTCGAGGCCATCGAGGACGCCCGCAAGGCCGCCGAGTCCGAGCTGGGCGTGGTGCTGCGCTGGTGCTTCGACATCCCCGGTGAGGCGGGCCTGGAGTCCGCCGAGGAGACCGCCCGGATCGCCTGCGACCTCCAGCCGGAGGGGCTGGTCTCGTTCGGCCTGGGCGGGCCGGAGATCGGCGTGCCGCGGCCGCAGTTCAAGCCGTACTTCGACCGGGCGCTGGCCATCGGGCTGCACTCCGTCCCGCACGCCGGCGAGACCACCGGCCCCGGCACGATCTGGGACGCGCTGACCGAGCTGCGCGCCGAGCGGATCGGCCACGGCACCAGCGCCGTCAAGGACCCGGCGCTGCTGGCCCACCTCGCCGAGCACCGCATCCCGCTGGAGGTCTGCCCGACCTCCAACATCGCCACCCGGGCGGTCCGCACCCTGGAGGAGCACCCGGTCCGGGAGATGGTCGAGGCCGGTGTGCTGGTCACGATCAACAGCGACGACCCCCCGATGTTCGGCACCGACCTGAACACCGAGTACGCCGTCGCCGCCCGCCTGCTGGGCCTGGACGCCGCCGGCGTGGCCGCCCTCGCCAGGAACGCGGTCACCGCCTCCTTCATGGACGACACCGCCAAGGCCCGTCTGGCGTCCGAGATCGACGCCTACGCGGCCAACTGGCGCGGCTGACCGCCGGCCCGGCCGGGCGGGCGCGGCACGGGGCCGCCGCCCGCCCGCCGCGGCCCTCAGCCCCTGGTCAGCCGCCGCGCCACGGTGTGCGCGACGACGGTGGCGCCCGCCGCCGCGGCCACACCGCACAGCACCCCGCGCGGGCCGGCCGGCCGCAGCACCCCGGCCCGCCGCAGCCTCCCGCGCGCCCAGAGCGAGAACGGGATGACCAGGACCGGCGAGGTGGCCGAGCCCGGGGTCCAGCCGCGGACGGCGGCGGCCTGGGCGAGGTGCAGCAGTCCGTGCAGCCCGAAGCCGTCCAGCGTCGCCTGGAAGAACGCCGACCGGCCGCCGGTGCGGTAGCCGCGGGCCGCGGCCCCGGCGACGATGACGGCCATCACCGCCACCGCCGCGGTGAACTCCCGCTCGGTGGCGCCCGCCAGCGCCCGCCACACCCGCTCGGGCACCTGCGGGAACCGCTCGCGCAGCTCCGGTACGTGCTCCCGCGCCCAGCGCGGCCCGAAGAGCACCTCCTCGGTGTCGTGGAGTGCCCAGGCGGCGAACAGCCCCAGCGTGACGGCGGGCGGGACCCGGGGCGGCAGTTGCGGCTCCCCGGCCGGGGAGCGTCTTCCGTTCGGCATGACTGTGCAGTCTGGCAGCCGGGGCGGCGCCCCCGCGCACCGCCCCGGCGGGGCCTACAGCCCCACGATCCCGTTCCACGCCTTCGCGAACTCGGTCCGCTCCTTCGCCGTGATGTCCCGGGCGATCGCCAGCCGCTTGCGCATCGCCGCGTCCGGGAAGATCAGCGGGTCCTCGGCCAGCTCCGCGCGCTCCTTGTCCTTGGACGAGGCGAGCACCTCGCGCGCCGCCGGCACCGGGCAGACGTAGTTGACCCACGCGGTCAGCTCCGCCGCGACCTCCGGCTGGTAGTAGTAGTCGATCAGCCGCTCGGCGTTCCGCTTGTGGGCCGCGAGGTTGGGGATCATCATGCTCTCCGCCCACAGCTCGGCGCCCTCCTCGGGCACCACGAACTCGATGTCGGGGTTGTCCGCCTTGAGCTGGATCACGTCGCCGGAGTACGCCTGCGCGGCGAGGACGTCGCCGGAGTCCAGGTCCTTGATGTAGTCGTTGCCGGTGAACCGGCGGATCTGGCCCTTGCGCACCAGGCCGCTGACCTGGTCGATCATCCGGTGGAAGTCGTCGGCGGTCCAGCGGGTGATGTCCACGCCGTTGCCCTGGAGCAGCATGGCGAATGCCTCGTCCAGCCCGGACAGCAGGGTGACCCGGCCGCGCAGGTCGTCCTTCCACAGGTCGGAGGTGTGGCGGATCTCCCGGCCGAGCTTCCTGCGGTTGTAGGCGATGCCGGTGATGCCGGACTGCCAGGGCACGGAGTGCGTGCGGCCGGGGTCGAAGTGCGGGGAGCGCAGCTGCGGGTCGAGGTACCGGGCGACGTTCGGCTGGGCGGCGCGGTCCATCGTCTCGACCCAGCCGAGCCGGACGTAGCGGGCGCACATCCAGTCGCTGATGACGACCAGGTCCCGGCCGGTGGGCTGGTGGTTCATCAGCGCGGGGCTGATCTTCCCGAAGAACTCGTCGTTGTCGTTGATCTCCTCGGTGTACGTCACGGAGATCCCGGTCCGCTTTTCGAACGCGTCCAGGGTGGGGCGGCGCTGCGGGTCGCGGTCGTCCACGTCGATGTAGAGCGGCCAGTTGGCGAAGACCAGGGAGCGGTCCTCGGCGGAGCGGTCGGGGGCCAGACGGTCGGCGGCGTCCACGTACGCCGCCGGCACCCCGCATCCGGTGAGGGCGGCCAGCGCCCCGGTCACACCGATTCCGCCCATGCCCCGAAGCAGCGAACGCCGCGAAAGATCAGCCATGGCGAGCACTCTCACGTGCCGCGGGCGGAGGCGGCAAGAGACAGAGCGTCAATTGCCGGGCCTCCGCCCGCGACGGTGTGTCGAGCGTTCCGTGCCGCCCGACGGTGGGGTCCCCCGGTGCGGACCGGCCGGCTCAGCCGTCCAGCGAGGTCATCACGTGCTTGATGCGGGTGTAGTCGTCGAAGCCGTAGGCGGAGAGGTCCTTGCCGTAGCCGGACTTCTTGAAGCCGCCGTGCGGCATCTCGGCGACCAGCGGGATGTGGGTGTTGATCCACACGCAGCCGAAGTCCAGGGACTTGGACAGCCGCATCGCGCGGGCGTGGTCCTTGGTCCACACCGAGGAGGCGAGGGCGTACTCGACGCCGTTGGCCCACTCGACGGCCTGCTTCTCGTCGGTGAAGGACTGGACGGTGATGACCGGGCCGAAGACCTCGTTCTGCACGATCTCGTCGTCCTGCTTCAGCCCCGAGACGACGGTCGGGGCGAAGAAGTAGCCCTTCTCACCGACCTGTTCGCCGCCGGCCTCGATCTTGGCGTGCGCGGGCAGCCGCTCGATGAAGCCCTTGACCTGCGCCAGCTGGTTGGCGTTGTTCAGCGGGCCGTAGAGGACGTCCTCGTCGTCGATCGCGCCGGTCTTGGTCTCCGAGGCGGCCTTGGCGAGCGCGGCGACGAACTCGTCGTGGATGGACTCCTGGACGAGCACGCGGGTGGCGGCGGTGCAGTCCTGGCCGGCGTTGAAGTAGCCGGCGGTGGCGATGTCCTCGACGGCCTTGGCGATGTCGGTGTCCTCGAAGACCACGACCGGGGCCTTGCCGCCGAGCTCCAGGTGGACCCGCTTGAGGTCCTTGGAGGCGGACTCGGCGACCTGCATGCCGGCGCGCACCGAGCCGGTGATCGACGCCATCGCCGGGACCTTGTGCTCGACCATCAGGCGGCCGGTCTCCCGGTCGCCGCAGACGACGTTGAACACCCCGCGCGGGTGGCCCAGTTCGTCCAGGACGCTGCCGATGATGTCGGCGATCAGCACCGTGGAGGCGGGGGTGGTGTCGGAGGGCTTGAGGACGACGGTGTTGCCCGCGGCGAGCGCCGGGGCGAACTTCCATACGGCCATCATCATCGGGTAGTTCCACGGCGCGACCTGGGCGCAGACGCCCACCGGCTCGCGGCGGATGATCGAGGTGAAGCCGTCCATGTACTCGCCGGCCGCGCGGCCCTCCAGCATCCGGGCGGCACCCGCGAAGAAGCGGATCTGGTCCACCATCGGCGGGATCTCCTCGGAGCGGACCAGGGCGATCGGCTTGCCGCAGTTCTCGGACTCGGCGGCGATCAGCTCCTCGGCACGCTCCTCGAAGCGGTCGGCGATCTTGAGCAGGACCTTCTGGCGCTCGGCCGGGACCAGGTCGCGCCAGACGGGGAAGGCGGCCTCGGCCGCGGCCATGGCCGCGTCCACGTCCGCGGGACCGGACAGAGGGGCAGTGGCGTACGCCTCACCCGTCGCCGGGTTGACCACCTCCGTGGTCCGCCCGTCGGCGGCGTCCCGGAACTCCCCGTCGATGTAGTTGCGCAGACGACGCAGTGCGGTGGTCACTGTGCGCCCCCTTCAGTTTCGGATGTACCGGTGGTTGGGATCCCACACTAGCCGCGATACCCACGTTTTCAACACACCCACACCGTTCGAACAACGGAATCAGTGAAATCTCCCTCGATCAACAACTGATTTCATCGAATCGGGGTTGCCATACCGTCGAACCTCGTGCACAGTGAGGGACGTGGCCACTCGTGACAGAAACGGCACTCCGTCGATCGACTCCGTCTCCCTGGCGATCATCGAGCAGCTCCAGGAGGACGGGCGCCGTCCGTACGCCGCGATCGGCAAGGCCGTCGGCCTGTCCGAGGCGGCGGTACGCCAGCGCGTACAGAAGCTGCTCGACCAAGGCGTGATGCAGATCGTCGCGGTCACCGACCCCCTCACGGTCGGTTTCCGCCGGCAGGCAATGGTCGGCATCAACGTCGAGGGTGACCTCGACCCCGTGGCCGACGCCCTGACGACCATGGAAGAAGTCGAGTACGTCGTCATGACGGCAGGTTCCTTCGATCTCCTCATCGAGATCGTCTGCGAGGACGACGACCACCTTCTGCAAATGATCAACAAGCGGATCCGCACGCTTCCCGGCGTCCGATCCACCGAGAGCTTCGTGTACCTCAAGCTCCGGAAGCAGACCTACACCTGGGGAACGAGATAGCAATGAGCGCCGACCTCTCCAAGACGGCGTACGACCACCTGTGGATGCACTTCACCCGCATGTCGTCGTACGAGAACGCCCCCGTGCCCACGATCGTGCGCGGTGAGGGCACCAACATCTACGACGACAAGGGCAAGCGCTACATCGACGGCCTCGCCGGCCTCTTCGTGGTCAACGCCGGCCACGGCCGCGTGGAGCTCGCCGAGACCGCCTACAAGCAGGCCCAGGAACTGGCCTTCTTCCCCGTGTGGTCCTACGCCCACCCCAAGGCCGTGGAGCTGGCCGAGCGCCTGGCGCACTACGCGCCGGGCGACCTCAACAAGGTCTTCTTCACCACCGGTGGCGGCGAGGCCGTCGAAACCGCCTGGAAGCTCGCCAAGCAGTACTTCAAGCTCCAGGGCAAGCACACCAAGTACAAGGTGATATCCCGCGCGGTGGCCTACCACGGCACCCCGCAGGGCGCCCTGTCGATCACCGGCCTGCCCGGCCTGAAGGCCCCCTTCGAGCCGCTGGTCCCCGGCGCGCACAAGGTGCCGAACACCAACATCTACCGCGCCCCGATCCACGGCGACGACCCCGAGGCGTTCGGCCGCTGGGCCGCCGACCAGATCGAGCAGCAGATCCTCTTCGAGGGCCCGGAGACCGTCGCCGCGGTCTTCCTGGAGCCGGTGCAGAACGCCGGCGGCTGCTTCCCGCCGCCCCCCGGCTACTTCCAGCGGGTCCGCGAGATCTGCGACCAGTACGACGTGCTGCTCGTCTCCGACGAGACCATCTGCGCCTTCGGCCGCCTGGGCACCATGTTCGCCTGTGACAAGTTCGACTACATCCCGGACATGATCACCTGCGCCAAGGGCATGACCTCGGGCTACTCCCCGATCGGCGCCTGCATCGTCTCCGACCGCCTCGCCGAGCCGTTCTACAAGGGCGACAACACCTTCCTGCACGGCTACACCTTCGGCGGCCACCCGGTCTCCTCGGCCGTGGCGCTGGCGAACTTCGACATCTTCGAGCGCGAGGGCCTCAACCAGCACGTGCTGGACAACGAGGGCGACTTCCTCAGCACCCTGCAGCGGCTGCACGACCTGCCGATCGTCGGCGACGTCCGCGGCAACGGCTTCTTCTACGGCATCGAGCTCGTCAAGGACAAGGCCACCAAGGAGTCCTTCAACGACGAGGAGACCGAGCGCGTCCTCTACGGCTTCCTCTCGAAGGCGCTGTACGACAACGGCCTCTACTGCCGCGCCGACGACCGTGGCGACCCGGTCATCCAGCTGGCCCCGCCGCTGATCGCGGACCAGCCGGTCTTCGACGAGATCGAGCAGATCCTGCGCTCCGTCCTCACCGAGGCGTGGACCAAGCTCTGATCCTCGCGTCGCCTCCCGGCGCCCTGAGCAACAACTGAATACCCTCCCCCAACGGCCCGGATTCGCTCACCCTCACCCAGAGGAGTGAATCTGGGCCGTTGTGGCTGCCGAGCCACAAATGACCGGGGACGCGATTCCTTACCGTGCTGGTGACCGATACCCTCCGTGGTCGTTCCCCCGGCCGGGGGAACGGCAGCGAACAAGCGAGAGGTGTGCAGATGGTGGCCCCGCCTGACAACGACGTTCTCCGGGCCCGCGGCCTGCACCACATGCACGGCGCCACCGCCGCCCTCACCGGGGTCTCCCTCGGCGTCCGCGAGGGCGAGATCCTCGCCGTCACCGGCCCCCGCGGCAGCGGTAAGACCACCCTTCTGAAGTGCCTTTCCGGCCAGCTCGTCCCCACCGAGGGCGAGGTGTGGTTCCGCGACGCCGCCGTCCACACCCTCTCCTCCCCCAGCCGCGAACGGCTGCGTCTGGACCGGTTCGGCTGGATCGACACCGAACCCCACCTCGTCCCCGAACTCACCGCCTGGGAGAACGCCGCCCTCCCCCTCCTGCTCCGCGGCACCGGCCACCGCGCCGCCAAGCACACCGCCCACGAGTGGCTCGAACGCCTCGACGTCGGCATGTGCGCCCGCCACCGGCCCGCCCGCCTCGACCAGTCCCAGCGGCAGCGCGTCGCCGTCGCCCGCGCCCTGGCCACCACCCCGCAGGTGCTCTTCGCCGACGAACCGACCGCCCCCCTGCACACCGCCGACGGCACCCAGGTGCTGCGCACCCTGACCACCGCGGCCCGCTCGCACCGCATCACGGTGATCCTGGCCACCTACGACCCCCAGGTCGCCGCGCTCGCCGACCGCACCATCGCGCTCCTCGACGGCCGCCGCTCGGGCGCCACCCCCGAGACCGCCGACGCCCCCGACGAGGAAAGCAGGGAAGCGTGCTCGCTCTCCGTCTAGCCCGTGGCGCTCACCCCCTCGTCCTGCTGCGCCGCCTCCTTGTCGCCGCCGCCGCGGCCGGCACCGGCTTCCTGGTCCTCGCCGCCCTGGGCCACGCCGCCGCCCACCCGGCCACGACCGGCGCCTCCCTGGCCCGGCTCCTGTGGTGCGCCGTTCCGCTCGCGGCCACCGCCCAGCTCGCCGTCTCGGTGGCCCGTACGGACCCTGCGGCCCGCCTCCAGCGCGGGATGAACGCCGCCGGCCTGGGCCCCGTCCGGCTCACTCTGCTCGCCGCGGCCTCCACCGCACTCTCCTGCGCCCTCGGCGCCCTCCTCTCGCTCATCGCCTTCTTCGCGCTCCGCGGCGACCTCGGCGGTGCCGCGGAGGCCGCCGGCTCCCGCCGCGTCGAGCCCGGCCTGCTCGGCGCCGGCCACCCGGTCCCGCTGCTCGGCGCCCTCCTGCTGCTGTCCCTCGTCCCGCTGACCGCCGCGGCGGCCACCGCCATCGCCCTGCGCCCCCGTACCGAACCGGGCGTCGTCGAGCCCCCCGCCCCGGCCGCCCGGACGGCCCCCACCGGCCTGCCGTGGGGCGTCGCCCTGACCGCCGCGGGCCTGGCCATCGAGTCCTACACCTCTCCCGCCCCCGGCGCCCACGGCGGACTGCCGCCGCTGCCCGGCAGGCTGATCGGCAGCCCTCCCGGCGTCCTGGCCGGCTGGGCCCTCGCCGCCTTCGGCCTCGCCCTGGCCGGCCCCGGCCTGGTGTACCTGTCGGGCCAGCTGCTGTGCACGGGCCGCCCCGGTGCCCTGCGGCTGCTGTCCGGCCGCGTCCTCCAGGAGGAGGCCCGCCGCCTGGGCCGCCCGCTCGGTGTCCTGTGCGCCGTCGCCTCGGCCGCCTACGCCGCCGTCACGGTGTACGAGGCCGCCCCCGCCCGGCCCCCGGGCCCGTTCACCGCGGTCGGTACGGCCGTCGTCCTGGCCTGCGTCACCGTCAGCGCCCTCACCGCCACCGCCGAATCGCGGGCCGCCCGCGCCCGCACCACGGCCGCCCTGCGCCGCCTCGGCGCCACCGCCTCCGTCCTCCACCGCGCCACCGCCCTCCGCACCCTCGCCCTCCTCCTCGTCCTGGGCCCCCTCACCTGGACCGTCGCGGAAATGGCGACGCTTCCCCTGGTGCAGTAGCGGCGGGCAGGGCGCGGGCGGGTGACGGTGTGGGGGTGGCGGACGGCTGGGGTGGCGGGTGCCTGGGGTGAGCGGGTGGCTGGATGACGGGCGCCTGGGTGGGGCGGGTGATTGGCCTCGGTGCGGTGGGTGTTGTCAGCGATTGAGGGGGGCGGCGATGTGGTGTCGGCGCCGAGGGGCTTGGTGAGCTCCTTTCTTGGCTTGTCTCGCTCGGCTTTGCTTGTTTGGCGGTGCCGGTGGCGTCCGGTCGGCGGGGCGTCGAGTTGGCTGGTTGGGGCGGGCCGCGTGTCCGGGTGGACGTGGAGGGTTCTGGGCGGGTCTGTGAGTGGTGGGGGCGGTTGCGGGTCGGTGTCGGTGGGCTTGGGGTGACGGGGGGCTGGGCTCCTGGGGTCGGCGGCGGCTGGGGTATGCGGGCGTGGGTTCCGGGAGGGTCGTCGGCGCGCGTCGGAACGTAAGGGGCGGCGGAAGGGTGCAGGGCGTGCCGTGGAGTGGCGGGAACTCCGGGGGCAGCCAGGCGTGTTGGACCGGCGGACGGGGTGGCGAACTGCGGCGGGGCGGGTGTCGACGACAGGCTGCGCGAGCCGAGGCGGGATGAGGTGGGGTGGGGTGAGGTGGGGTGGGGTGGCGCGGCGGCCCGTTCGGGTGCCCGGGCAGCAGCGTTGGCCGACTCGGCGGCGTTGGCTGGTGTAAGGACGTTGACGGGCCGGTGACCGGTGGCGGCTGGTTGGTGACGCCGAGGCCGGGCGGGTTTCACTGCTGAGGCCGAGGCCGGGCGACTCGCGCCGGGCGGAGGCCGGGTGGCGTTGGCGACGCGACCCTGTACGGACGGGCCGACGGCCGGCCCGGGAGCGCGGGTCAGCGGGCCAGGGCGGTGACTTCGACCTCTATTCGCCACTCCGGCTGAGCCAGTGACGAGACTTCGAGCAGGGTGTCCGCCGGGTAGGGCTGCGACAGGAACTCCTCGCGCAGGGTGATGACATGGGGGAGGGCGGCAGCCATGTCCGTGACGAAGATGCCGACCTTCACCACGTCCGCCAGGGACGCCCCCGCCTCGGCCAGCACCCGCTCCACATTCCGGAACGCCTGGCGGCCCTGGGCCGAGAAGTCGTCGGAGACGGTCCGCCCCCGCTCGTCGATTCCCGCCTGACCGGACACGTGGATCAGCCCGCCCGCCTTGATGGCCTGAGAGATCCTGTACGGCTCGTACCAATCCGGCGTGGTCGCGATCCGCTGAATCCCCCGCACACCCCCGGCCTCCTCCGCAACGGCCTCGACAACACCCGGCGTCGACATCACGCTTCCCCCTTCGCAGTCCATGTCCATGCATCTCTTGCATGCACATACATAAGTTTCAGGCGCATGTAGGCTGCTGTCAAGAGCTCAGCGAAAACACTGCGAAAGGCGCCGGAGACGCCGGAGTCGACCGGCGGCGGAAGCGACAGAAGCGACGGAGAAGCGGACGACGATGGACGCGGAGCACTGGGACCGGTTCGGGGCACTGCACACCCGTGTCGAGCAGGAATTGGCGAAGGCCCTGCAGCAGCACCACCGGCTCGGCCTCTCCGAGTACCGCGCGCTGGCCCGGCTGGCCGAGGCGGAGGACGGCGAACTGCGGATGCAGGAGCTCGCCGATCTGATCGGGCTGAATCAGAGTTCGGTCAGCCGGCTGGCCTCCCGGCTGGAGTCGTCCGGCCTGACCCGGCGCGACCTCTGCCCCGACGACCGGCGGGGTGTCTACAGCGTCATCACCGACGAGGGCCGCGAAGTTCAGGGCAGGGCACGCCCGACGTACGACGCCGCACTGCGCACCGCACTCGACTCCGCCGCCGAAGACGGCCTCCTCGGACCGCTGATCAACTCCTTGCGGATCTGACGTGCGGACATGCTGTGCGGGCATGCTGACGCACATGGGTATGCAACCGCACACACAGCCTCCGCTGTCCCGCGTCCCCCGCGAGCGCGGCCATGAGATCACCTCGCTCGCCGAGTTCGACCGGGTCGCCGCGACCGGCAGCCTCTCCGGGTACCACCTCCAGTCCCTCGATCTCTCGGACCGTACGTTCGCGCTGCTCAGCACGGAGACCGTGGACTCCGTCTTCCTCGGCTGCGTGATGGAACCGGACGCCGCCGCCAAGGTGCGCGCCGGAGGCGCACTGGTCTTCCCTCCGGTGCCCGGCCTGCCGTTCGACCCGTACCGCGGCGCGCTCTACGCGCCGGACGAGCTCTACTCCGGGCTGTTCGACGCCGGTTACGACGCCACTCCGGACGCCCGGGCCTACCGCTGGTACCAGGAGACCAAGGCGACCGGTGACGTGGTCGCCGGGATGTTGCGCAGCATCCACGACGACACCGTCTCGGACGCCCTGGACGCCCATCTCGCCGGCGCACGCGTCGTCGGGGTGCTGGGTGGGCACGTCATGGAACGCGGGTCGGCCGCCTACGCGGGCGCTGCCAGGCTCGGGCGCCGCCTCAGCCGTGAGGGCCTGACCGTGGCGACCGGGGGCGGCCCCGGCGCGATGGAGGCGGCGAACCTCGGCGCGTACACCGCCCCCTTCGAGGACGCCGCGCTCGACACGGCACTCGAACTCCTCGCCGGGACGCCGCACACCGGCCCCTCGGTCACCCGGTGGGCCCGCGCGGCTTTCGAGGTGCTGCGCAGTCGGCCGGGCGGCGGCCCGTCCGTGGCCATGCCCACGTGGTTCTACGGTCACGAACCGCCGAACGCCTTCGCCTCCCACATCGCGAAGTACTTCGTCAACGCACTGCGGGAGGAAGGCTTGCTGGCGCGGTCGAACGCCGGGCTGGTGTTTCTCCCGGGTGCGGCGGGGACGGTCCAGGAGGTCTTCGACGCCGCCACCCTGAACTACTACCGGACGTGCGGTGGACCGACCCCGATGGTGCTGGTGGACCGCCGGCACTGGACCTCCGAGCTGCCGGCCTGGCCCCTGCTCCAGACCCTCTCGGCAGGCCGTCCGATGGCGTCCCGGATCGCTCTGGTCGATTCGGTCGACGAGGTCCCGGAGGCACTGACCCGCCTGGCGGCCGAGACCGCATCCGCCGAGGGGCGCTGAACACAGCGGCGGCCCTTGCGGCCCGTGGGACGGACGACCCCGCCGAGGGCCGGCGGTGGGAGGGCGGTGCCGGGGGTGTGGGGTGCCGGCGGCGCGGGGGGGGCGACGCCGCGCGATGAGGCCCTTTCCGGCCCCGTGCCTCGGCGTCCCGCAGGGAAAGGAATTGGCCCCGTCGACCTGCCGTCCGGCTCCGGGAGCCGGTCGGATTCCCGCTCGCCCACCACCAAGGCCAGGCCCGCCCCGCCCTGGTCTCGCCCCGACCCCTTTCTCCTGGCTGCAAAAGATCTTTTTGCCCCGCGAGGCAACTCCCCTCCCGAAATGCACGTCTGCCAATCCAGGTAATGAACGGGTAATGCGGCGCGCGAACGGAGCTCTCGGTGATCATCGGCCTTCTGACGGCCGTGGCGGCATCCGCCTGCTACGGCACGGGATCGGTCCTGCAGGCGGTGGGTTCGCGGAAGTCCGCCCGCCGGGAGGCGGCCAAGGCTTCCTCCAGCGGCGTCACCCAGCACGGCGGCCCCAGCCTGTCCTCGACCGCGAAGGCCGCCGTGACGTGGGAATTCATGGTCGGCACCGGGCTGGACTTCATAGGCTTCGCGCTGGGCGCGCTGGCCGCACGGTTGCTGCCCCTGTTCCTCTCCCAGACCGTGATCAGCGCGAACCTCGTGATCACCGCCGTCCTGAGCATCAAGCTCCTCAACATCCGTCTGACCCGGCCCGAGTGGGCCTCCATCGCCGTCGTCTGCTCGGCGCTGGTCCTGCTGGCCACCGCCGCCGGACCGGAAGGCAGCGGCCATACGCCCCTCAGCACCCATTGGTGGCTGCTGATCGCCTCGATCGTGATCATCGGCGGCGGCACCCTGATCGTGCGCCTGCTCGGCGGGCGGGCCGCGATCCTGGCGGGTCTGCTCTCCGGTCTGGGCTTCGGCGCGCTCGGTGTCGGCGTGCGGGTACTGAACGGTGTGGACCCGTTCCATCTGCCGTCCCTCCTCGGCGATCCGGCGCTGTACGCGATCCTGGTGGCGGGCGTGGGCGGGATGTATCTCCACACCGTGGCCCTGCAGATCGGTTCGGTGAACGGCGCCACCGCAGCGCTGGTGGTGGGCGAAACCGTGGTGCCGGGCATCCTCGGGGTGCTGTGGCTGGGTGACTCCTCTCGTCCTGGGTTCGCGTGGGTGGCGATCCTCGGCTTCGTGGTCGCAGTGGCCGGGGCCGTCGCCGTCGCCTGGTTCGGCGAGCCGGACTCCGACCCGGACGCCGCATCCGACTCCAGCGGCAGCTCCGACCCGGTGGCCGTATCCGACCCGGCCGACTCGGCGAACTCACCGAACTCGCCGAACCCGTCGGCATCGGCGGCCCCTACGGCCCCGTCGGAATCGGCACGCGGCGCCGGTTCACGCACCGGTGCCGCTTCCTCCGCCGGGGAGGCCACACGTCGGGCCGGGGTGTGAGGAAGGCGTAGCGGCGGAGGCGAGCACCGGGGCGCCGACTGGCTGTCGGCGCCGCCTCGCCCCGTGCTCCCGTCCCGGGGCGAGGTGCGGCATCCCCTCTCAGCCCCGTGCGCTGTCCCTCCCCGCCAGCAGCCGCGCGAGTTTCTCGTAGGAACGGTCCCAGCCCCACTCCGCTGCCACCCAGGCGCGGCCCTTCTCCCCCATCTCCCGTGCTGCGTCCCGGTCGATGAGCATGGCGGTGAGCCGCTCGGCGACGGCGTCGGGACTTTGTCCGTCCACCACGTGGCCCGTCTGGCCGTCCTGGACCGCGGCGGGAGCACCTCCCGAGTCCCCGGCGAGCACGGGGAGACCTGCCGCCGCCGCTTCCAGGAACACGATGCCCAGCCCCTCGACCTCCAGCCCGCACCGCCGGGTCCGGCACGGCATCGCGAAGACATCGGCCGCGGCATAGAACGGCGGCAGGGCCTGGTGTGCGTGGGCGCCCGCGAAGACCACGGCGTCCTCCACGGCTTCCGCATCGACGAGTCGGCGCAGGCGCTCCTCATCTGGTCCGCCGCCGACCAGCAGCAGGGTGGCTTCGGGTATCCATCGGCGGACCCGTGGCAGCGCGCGGATCAGCGTGTCCTGTCCCTTCCTGGGGACGAGGCGGGCCGCGCAGAGGATCACCCGGCGACCGGTCAGGCCGTAGCGGTCACGCACCGGACGTCCGTCCAGCCCTGGCCGGAAGGCGGCGGTGTCGACCCCCGGGGCGAGGCGGACCATGCGGCCCGCCGCAGCAGGCCCGAGGGCCGCCGCTATCGGCCCCCGGGTGCTCGCCCCCAGATAGGTCACAGCGTCCGTCAGGGCACCGATTCTCCGGAGCAGCAGGCGCGCACCGGGCGTGCGTGCCCACCAGATCTCGTGTCCGTGGGTGGTGGCCACCGTCCTGGCCACGCCTGCTTCCTTCCGCAACCGTCCGGCCATCAGGCCGAGCGGGGCGGCAGCACCGAACCAGACGCTGTCGCACGCGTACCGGCGGGCGAGGTCGACGGCGCGGGAGGCGGTCCGCGGTGTGGGCAGCAACATCCGGGCCGGGTCGCGGATCACCGGGTAGGGCAGAGCGGCATCGTGGTCCGCCGCGCCCGGCTCCGACGAGGTGTAGACAACCACATCGTCCCGCGGGAACCGGCTCGCCATGGCGTGGACGAAGGTCTCGATGCCGCCCTGGCGCGGCGGGAAGTCATTGGTGACGATCAGTGTGCGGCTCACGGTGCCGCCTCCCTTCTCGCGTGGTGGCCCGGCCTCCTCAGTTCAGAGCCCGGCTGTTTCGATGCGAAGTCCACTCGTCCGGAGACGGACCCGTCCGGACTCGGCTGCTCGCGGACCGCTCGTTTCGGGTCGGTCCCGTCCGCGACGTGGAGCGGGTCGCTGGAGACAGGGTTGGTCAACGAGCGCCCTGCGCCGAACGGTTGGCGCCTAGGGACGGGGCGACGGTTGGCGATCCGGTCGTTGCCGGTGAGACCAGGCGGGGCCAGGCCCACAGGACCAGGGGGTAGACGAGGTAGCCGAATCGGGTGGCCGGCATCAGTGCCATGGCCAGCGCGAGGCCGAGCGCCAGGCGGCCTGCCGCGGCATGGAGCGTCCGGGGCGGACGGAGCACCAGTGACACGGCGACCCCGATGGCGGCGACCGCCAGCAGCACGATGGCGACCAGCGTGCCGCCGGGGACGTAAGCCGCCAGGAGCCGTCCGGGGAGCGGGCTTTCGGCGGGTGAGACCGTCGTCGCCAGCCCCAGCGGAAACGCCAGGACGTTCTCGGTGAAGGCTTCCGGTGCCGTGACCAAGAAGGGCAGCACCACCGTCGAAGCCGTCAGCGTCGTCACGATGCCGCAGGTGAGGGCCTTGCGCCGGCCGTAGCGGGCGGCCATCAGGGCGATGGCGACGGGTACCGCGGGCCAGGCGGTCCATTTCAACGCCGCAGCGGCACCCAGCAGCAAGCCCGCGCGCCCTGCCTTGCCCCGTCCGGCCATGGCCAGGGCCCAGCACATCAGGCCGATCACGGGGAGGTCGATCCCTCCGACGGCCAGCGGCAGAGCCACCAGCGGACAGGCCGCGAGCCAGAGCAGAACGGGCAGGGTGCCGCGGTGGAACGTCGCTCCCTGCGCGCGTTGGTCATGCGGCTCGCGCGCTGTGCCGCGGAGGAGTGCGGCCACGGCGCCGGCCATGGCCAGAAGGAAGGCGGCTGCCATCCACCAGCGGGCGTCCGTGAGCGGCCCGGCGCCGAATATCGCGTGCGGGAGGCCGAAGACCGCCATGCCGGGCAGGTAGGGGTTGTAGTCGGCGACGGTGATGGGATCGCCGAGGTAGGGGCTTCCGGAATGGAGCAGCAGGCCGCCTGCGCGCTCGACGACCGAGACTTCGAGCTGCGCTCTGCCGTTCAGGATGAGCAGGACGAGGGGCGCAACGACCGCACCCGCGACGGCCGGCACCACGGGAAGCCGCGCGGTACTGGCGGGGGCGCGTGGTGTGCGTCGTCCCCGTACACGGAGCGCGGCGGCCACGGCCGCGCAGCCGTAGCCGAGCGCGGCGAGGAGGCCCCATGTGCGGTGCGGGGGGAGGGTGGTGAAGAGCGCGAGGCCGAGCGCGGCGAGCGCGCACGCGCCCCATCCCCAGACCTCTCTTCTGCCGCGGCGGCGCTCTTCGTCCGCCGGCCGCCCGGGCACGCGAGAGGGCAGCGAGTACCGCTTTTCGATCGCCAACTTCCTTGCTCTGCAAGCCCGTTGAGTAACCATGCCACTCCCTTCCTCGTCGTGATCACGAGGCTATGGACGGCGGGATCGCGGAGCGTCAAACGAGCAACCGAACTTCGGCGTCAACCCGTGGCATGACATGGAGGCGCGGGATCAACCCGTGCGGCGACGCGGCAGTCGCCGGGAGCCGAAAAGATAACGACATGAGCACTTCTCTCCGGCAGCGACTGCGCGCATGGGTCGCGTCGCCGTCGTATCCCTGGGCCACCGGCGGGGCGCTCACGGCGTTCGCCGCCGTGGAGCTGGTGGCGGTGCCGCGGCACTCGATCGTGATCGCGCTCAGCGTTCTGCTGTCCGCGGCGGCACTGGCGTGGCGCCGTGCGCAGCCGGCCTCCGCGGCTGTCTCGGTCGCGGCGGTCCTGTTGAGCTTCGCGGCGGGGACGGACCTCTATATCGCGGCCGCCGCAAGCGGGCTGCTGGCGTGCTACACGCTCGGACGCCACCGCGTGACGCATCCGGCGCTGCTCGTCGGCGGCGGTTCGGCCCTGTCTCTCGCGGTGAACGTCTGGCACATGGCGGCATGGCACCCCCGGACGTATTCCGCCGATCTGCTCGCCGAGTGGTTCGTGCTGACCGTGGCGATTCTGGCCGCGGTGTCGATGGGGGACGCGGTACGCGCGCGCGAGGAGACCCAGCGCGAGCGGGTGGCCGCTCAGGCACGATTGCTCGCGATGGAGCGGCGGCAGGCCGCCGAGGCCGAACGGGCCGCCATAGCCCGGGAGTTGCACGATGTGGTGTCGCACTCGGTGTCGGTGATCGCGGTGCAGGCGGAGAGCGCCACCTACACCACGCCGGGCCTGTCGCCGCAGGCCCGCGAGCGGTTCCAGGAGATCGCCGCATCCGCCCGGGCGTCGATGGCGGAGCTGCGCCGGCTGCTCGGAGTGCTGCGGACGGACCCCGATCACCGCACCGGTACGGCGCCCCAGCCGACCCTGGACGCCCTGGACGATCTGATAGCGCAGCACCGTTCGGTGGGCGGCGAGGTGGAGCTGCGGATCCGCGGCGACCGGGTCGAACTGCCCACGTCCTGGGAGCTGTCCGCGTACCGCATCGTGCAGGAGGGCCTGACCAATGTGCGCCGTCACGCCCCGGGCGCCCACGTGGTGGTGGAGATCGGCTATCAGCCCGACCGGCTGGCGGTGCGGATCGCGGACGACGGGCCCGGCCCGCCGGGTGTGGTCCACTCCGGCCATGGCCTGGCCGGTATGCAGGAGCGGGCGGCGCTGCTCGGCGGGAAGCTCACCGCCGGCCGCGGCCCGGACGGCGGCTTTCTCGTAGAGGCGGAAATCCCGTGGTGATCAGAGCAATCGTGGCCGACGACCAGGCCATCGTCCGTACCGGATTCGTCAATCTCCTCGGTACCCAGGAGGACATCGAGGTGGTCGGCGAGGCCGAGGACGGTGTCCAGGCGGTCCGGATCGCCGCGGAGCAGCGCCCCGATCTGGCGTTGCTGGACATCCGGATGCCGCACAAGAACGGCATCGAGGCCGCCCGTGAGATCACCCTGGCGTCCGGCGGTGCCACCAAGGCACTGATGCTGACCACGTTCGGGCTCGACGAGTACGTGTATGACGCGCTCGCCGCCGGGGCCAGTGGCTTTCTGCTGAAGGACACGACGTTTCCCGAACTCCTGCACGCGGTGCGGGTCGTGGCGGAGGGCAATGCGCTGCTGGCGCCGGAGCTGACCAAGCGGCTGATCGCGGAGTTCGTCAAACAGCGCGCGGCCCCGGCTCCCGTGAGCAAGGTCGACGAGCTGACCAGCCGGGAGGTGGAGGTGCTGGTGCACATCGCCCAGGGGTTGTCCAACACGGAGATCGCCGCCCGGCTGACGATCACCGATCACACCGTCAAGACCCACATCAACCGGCTGTTCACCAAGATGGGCCTCCGGGACCGCGCCCAGGCGGTGATCCTCGCCTACGAACTGGGCCTGGTCGTCCCGCAGGGCCGGCGGCCCGACCCTCCCCCGCGCCGCTAGCGGCGCCCGACTACAGGAGCGCACCATGGCACACCCGCATCGCGCCGCACGGTTACTCCGCCGCGGCGTCCAGCACCACCACGTCCTCCACGGCGAAGGAGATCCCCACCCGGGCACCGGTCTCCGGCGCCTCGTGCAGGGGGCACGCCGCCTCGATCTGCGGCCCGTCCGCCGGCTGGAGCAGCAGCGCGACATGCGTACCGCGGAAGGTGCGGGCCGCAACGGTGCAGGGCAGCCCGTCCGCGGCGGCGGTCAGCCGGACGCCGGCCGGCCGCACGAGCAGCCGGCACGGACCGCCCGGGGTGCCGTCCGGCACCGGCACCTTGCCCCACGGCGTGGCCGCGACCCCGGCCTGCACGGACGCCTCGACCACGTTGTCGAAACCGAGGAAGCGCGCGACGAACGCGGTGGCGGGCCGCTGCCAGACCTCCAGCGGGGTGCCGCTCTGCGCGATCCGGCCGTCGCGCATCACCACGACCCGGTCGGCCAGCGCGAACGCCTCGCCCTGGTCGTGGGTGACCGCCAGCACCGTCGTCCCCAACTCCCGGAAGAGCCGCCGCAGTTCGACGACGAGGCGTTCACGCAGGCCCCGGTCCAGCTGGCCGAGCGGCTCGTCCAGCATCAGCAGCCGCGGCCGGGGAGCGAGTGCCCGGGCCAGCGCGACCCGCTGCTGTTCGCCGCCGGACAGCGAGGCCACCGCCCTGCGCTGGGCCCCGGGCAGCCCGACGAGGTCCAGGAGTTCGGCGACGGTGCGCTCCTGCTCGGTACGGGAGGAGCGCCGCATCCGCAGCCCGAAGGCCACGTTGCCGGCGACATCGCGCTGCGGGAAGAGCTGGTGGTCCTGGAACATCAACCCGACCCCGCGCCGATGCGGCGGCACGCCCGTCTGGTCGCGGCCCGCCAGCCGCACCGTTCCCGCGTCGGTGGGCTGGAGCCCGGCGACGGCCCGCAGCAGGGTGGACTTTCCGCTGCCGCTGGGCCCCAGGACGCAGACGATCTCGTGCGGGGCGACCTCCAGGTCCACGCCGTCGAGCGCGGGGCGTGCGCCGGGGGTGCCGAAGCGGACGGTGACGCCGTCCAGCCGGAGCATTTCCGAAGCCGCGGTCCCGGCCTGTGCCGTCATCTAGAACTCCCCGGAGTGGTCGGTGCGGATGCGTTCCAGGACCAGCAGGGCGCCCGCGCACACCACCATCAGGAGGGTGGACAGGGCCATCGCCTGGCCGTAGTTGAGCTCCCCGGCTCGGCCCAGCAGCCGTGCCACGGCGACCGGCAGGGTCGGCTGGTCGGGCCGGGCGATGAAGACCGTGGCGCCGAATTCGCCGAGCGATACGGCGAAGGCGAAACCGGCCGCGATGAGCAGGGCCCGGCGCACCAACGGCAGGTCCACCTCGCGCCAGACCCGCCAGGGCGAGGCGCCGAGGACGGCCGCCGCCTCCCGCAGCCGGCTGTCGACCGCCCGCAGCACGGGCAGCATCGTGCGGACCACGAACGGCACACCGACCAGGGCCTGGGCGAGCGGTACGAGCCACCAGGAGGACCGCAGATCCAGCGGCGGCCGGTCGAGGGCGATGAGGAAGCCGAAGCCGACGGTCACGGCGGAGACGCCGAGCGGGAGCATCAGCAGCCCGTCGAAGCCGCGCACCAGCCGGGTGACCAGCGGCGTCCGCCCGGACGGGCCCGGTTCCGGCCGGGAGCGGGTCAGCGCGGCGGCGGCCAGTCCACCGATGAGCAGGGCGATCGCCGTGGCCGCGGCCCCGTAGGCAAGGGAGTTCCACAGGGCGTCGAGGGGGGCGACGGCGAAGGTGCTGTCGGCGGCCGCGGCGGAGCTCAGCGTCGTGTAGAAGGTCAGCCCGTAGCCGTCGGGCCCGGCGAAGGACCGCTCGACGAGGACGGCGAGCGGCAGGACGAGCAGGACGGCGATGACGGCGAGCGTGCCCCACAGCAGGGCCCACTGGCCGCGGCCCCGCGGCCGGCGGGCGGTGCGGGAGGCGTCGACGAGCCGCAGGGTGGCTTCGCGGCGCCGCACGGTCCAGGCATGCACCACCAGCAGCACCAGCACCGCGGCGAACTGGATCAGGGTCAGGACGGCGGCGGTCGGCAGGTCCAGGAAGTCGGCGGTCTGCCGGTAGATCTCCACCTCCAGCGTGGAGAAGGTCGGCCCGCCCAGGATCTGCACGACACCGAAGGAGGTGAAGGTGAAGAGGAACACCATCAGCGCGGCGGCGGCGACGGCCGGCCCGAGGGCGGGCAGCGTCACCGTCCGCCAGGCCGCGAACCGTCCGGCGCCCAGCACCCGGGCCGCCTCTTCCTGGCGGGGGTCGAGCTGGGCCCAGAGCCCGCCGACGGTGCGGACGACGACGGCGTAGTTGAAGAAGACATGTGCCAGCAGGATCGCCCACACCGAGGTGTCCAGCCGTACACCCCAGAGGGTGTCGAGCAGTCCGCCCCGCCCGACCAGTGCCAGGAAGGCGGAGCCGGCAACGACGGTGGGCAGGACGAACGGCACCGCCACCACCGCCCGCAGCAGCTGCTTGCCGGGGAAGTCGAAGCGCGCGAAGACGTAGGCGCCGGGCAGCGCCACCAGCAGCGTCAGCGCCGTCGACGCGGCCGCCTGCCACACGGTGAACCACAGCACGTGGAGCACGTCCGGGTCGCTCAGGACGGTGCCGAAGCGGCCGAGCTGCCACTGGCCGCCGTCGTTCAGCCCACGCCCGACGATCATCGCGACGGGATAGGCGAAGAACACCGCGAAGAAGGCGAGCGGCACGGCCATCAGGCCCAGCCGCACCGCCGTTCCGCGCGCGGTCCGCCTCCCGGTGCGGCCGGGGGCTACTTCAGAACGAGCGAGGACCACTGCTTGATCCACTGTTCACGGTTCTTGGCGATCGTGTCCGGTGCCAGGGTCGCCGGCTTGTCGACCGTCGCGCCGTAACGGGTGAACAGCTCCGGCTCCTTGGCGTCCTTACGGGCCGGGTTGACGAACATCTGGAGCGGCATGTCCTCCTGGAACTGCTTCGAGAGGAGGAAGTCGAGCAGGGCCTTGCCGCCCTTCTCGTTCTTGGCGCCCTTGAGCAGACCGCCGAATTCGATCTGCCGGAAGCAGGTGCCGGTGGCCACGCCGGTCGGGGCTTCGGCGGGTGCGGGCTTCTTGCCCATCACCTCGGCGGGCGGGCTGGAGGCGTAGGAGACCACCAGCGGCTTGTCGCCCTTTCCCTTGCCGGCCGCGGAGCCCGAGAAGCGCTCGTTGTACGCCTGCTCCCAGCCGTCGACGACCTCGACGCCGTTGGCCTTGAGCTTCTTCCAGTAGTCCTGCCAGCCGGCCTCGCCGTGGGCGGCGATGGTGCCGAGCTGGAAGGCGAGCCCCGGGGAGGAGGTCGCGGAGTTCTCCGTGACGAGCAGGCCCTTGTACTGCGGCTTGAGCAGGTCGTCGAAGGTCTGCGGCGGGGCGAGCTTGTGCTGGGTGAAGTAGGCGCGGTCGTAGTTGACGCAGATGTCGCCGTAGTCGACAGGAGTGACCCGGTGGGCGTCCCGGTCGAGCTGGAGGCCGGCGGGGACGCTGTCCAGACCCTTGGCCTGGTAGGGGGTGAAGATGTTGGCGTTCAGGCCGCGCGAGAGCAGGGTGTTGTCGATGCCGAAGAAGACGTCGCCCTGCGGGTTGTCCTTGGACAGGATCGCCTGATTGACGGCCTGGCCGGCGTCCCCGCCCCGCAGCACCTTGACCTTGTAGCCGCTCTCCTTCTCGAAGGCGGCGAGGACGGACTTGGAGGCGTTGAACGAGTCATGGGTGACCAGCGTGACGGTCTTGGCGTCCGCGCTGCCGCCGGTGCCCGAGCCGCCGCAGCCGGCGAGCGCGGTCATACCGGCCGCGGCGGCGAGCGCTGCCGCGGTGATCCTGCTGGTGGTGCTCACTGATTTCCTCCTGGCTGGCCAGGAAGAGACGCGGCCCCGCCCGGTGTCCGCTGCGTTCGCCATCGGTGACGTACGGCAACGGACGGTGGGCAGGGCGCAACAGCATGAGTGACGACCGAACTTCCTACCCGGAATGACCCGGGCGAGGTTCAAGGGTCTGCGGGCGCCGTAGGGCTACGACGTGTCCGCACTCTCAGCGCTGTGGCGCTCCCCTGTCGGAATGTGCATTTGTTCGACGACACCGTACCAGCGGGCGGTCAGCGTTCCGAGGCCGCGAGCTGCCCGCAGGCGCCGTCGATCTCCTGGCCGCGGGTGTCCCGGACGGTGACGGGCACCCCGTGCGCCTCGATGGCACGGACGAACGCCAGCTCGTCCTCGGGCCGCGAGGCGGTCCACTTGGAACCCGGCGTCGGATTGAGCGGAATGAGGTTGACATGGACCCGCTTGCCCTTGAGGAGGCGTCCCAGCAGGTCACCGCGCCATGCCTGGTCGTTGATGTCGCGGATCAGCGCGTACTCGATGGAGACCCGGCGGCCGGACTTCTCGGCGTACTCCCACGCCGCGTCCAGCACCTCGCGGACCTTCCAGCGGGTGTTGACGGGCACGAGCGTGTCGCGCAGTTCGTCGTCGGGCGCGTGCAGCGACACCGCGAGCCGGCACTTGAAGCCCTCGTCGGCGAACCGCAGCATCGCCGGCACCAGCCCGACGGTGGAGACGGTGATGCCGCGCTGGGAGAGGCCCACACCGTCCGGCTCGGGGTCGGTCAGCCGCCGGATGGCGCCGACCACCCGGTTGTAGTTGGCGAGCGGCTCGCCCATGCCCATGAAGACGATGTTGGACAGCCGCGCCGGGCCACCGGGCACCTCGCCGTCGCGCAGCGCCCGCATCCCGTCCACGATCTGGTGCACGATCTCGGCGGTGGAGAGGTTCCGGTCCAGACCCGCCTGCCCGGTCGCGCAGAACGGGCAGTTCATCCCGCAGCCGGCCTGCGAGGAGATGCACATCGTGACCCGGTCCGGGTAGCGCATCAGGACGGACTCGACGAGGGTGCCGTCGTGCAGCCGCCAGAGCGTCTTGCGGGTGGTGTCGTCATCGCACGAGATGTGCCGCACCACCGTCATCAGGTCCGGGAGCAGCTCCGTGGCCAGCTTCTGCCGCGCCGCAGCGGGAATGTCGGTCCACTCCGCCGGGTCGTGCGCGTAGCGGGCGAAGTAGTGCTGCGACAGCTGCTTGGCGCGGAACGGCTTCTCGCCGATCGCGGCCACCGCCTCGCGGCGCTCGGCCGGGCTGAGGTCGGCGAGGTGGCGCGGAGGCTTCTTGGCGCCGCGGGGGGCGACAAACGTCAGTTCTCCCGGGGCCGGGCGTGCCATGGGCGGAAACTCCTCTGTACGACGAGGCCGGGCGGCTGCTGCCGGCCCGGAGCCAGGGGGCGGACGGCGCCGCAGCCTGGTGCCCTCACGGATCACCCCCGCGGTCGCGGGGGCGGAAAGGGCGCGCCATCAGAGAGCGGCGCGCCCTTCAAGGGTAACGGGCGGCGCTCAGCCCGACCCCACGAAGATCACGAACAGCAGCCAGACCACGGGCGCGGTCGGCAGGAGGGAGTCCAGCCGGTCCATGATGCCGCCGTGGCCCGGCAGCAGGGTGCCCATGTCCTTGATGCCCAGGTCCCGCTTGATCATGGATTCGCCGAGGTCGCCGAGGGTCGCGCTGGCCGCGACCGCGAGGCCCAGCAGCAGCCCCTGCCACCATGCGCCGCCCTTGATCAGGAACTCCATGCACAGCGCGCCCGCCACCATGGCGAAGAGCACCGCGCCGACCAGCCCCTCGCGGGTCTTTCCGGGGCTGATCCGCGGCGCCAGCTTCTTCTTCCCGAAGCGCCAGCCGACCGCGTAGGCCCCGGTGTCGCTGACCACCGTCAGCAGCAGGAACGTCACCACCCGCTCCGGCCCGTCGTCGGCGGCCGCCAGCATCAGCGCCACGAACGTCGCCAGGAAGGGCACGTAGAACGCCGCGAAGACCGCGGCGGTGACGTCCCGCAGATAGTTCCGGGGGTCCTCGGTCATCCGCCAGACCAGGACGGCGAGCGCGGTGAGCGCCATCGCCACCCAGGCCCCTTCGGCGCCGCGCACATAACCGGCGACGACCATGGCGGTGCCGCCGACCGCGAGCGGGACCAGCGGCACCCGGATGTCCTTGCGCTCCGCCAGCCGGGAGGTCAGCTCCCACAGGCCCACGACGACGGCGATCGCTATCACGCCGATGAACACCGGCTTGTAGACGAAGAGCGACGCGAGGATGACCACGCCGAGGCCGGCGCCGACCCCTATCGCGGCGCGCAGATTGCGCCCCGCGCTCTTCTTCTGCGGTTTCTCTGGGCCGCTGTCGGACCCGGGGAGCGAGGTGGGCATGGGCTCCTGCGGCCTGTCGTCGCGGAACAGGGGGCCGCTCAGCCGAGCAGCCCCCCGGTCGTCCGGGTCTTTCCGGTCGTTCCGGATGTCCGGATGGTCGTCCTGGTGTCCGCCCGGCTCGGGCACGATGGGCATGGGCCGAGTCTGCGCCGCACCGCCCCGGTCGTGCACGGGACCCGCCGGGGCGGGAGGCGCCGCCCCGCGCAGCGAGGCGGCCGGTCCGTGGTCGGGCGGTCCCCAGCGGCCGGTGCCGGGCGGGGTCCCCCAGGATGACTCGTTCATCAGACCTCTAGGAGCTCGGATTCCTTGTGCTTGAGGAGCTCGTCCACCTGCGCGACGTACTTCGCGGTGACGTCGTCGAGCTCCTTCTCGGCGCGGCGCACCTCGTCCTCGCCGGACTCCTTGTCCTTGACGAGCTTGTCGAGGGCCTCCTTGGCCTTCCGCCGCACGCTGCGGATCGAGATCTTGGAGTCCTCGGCCTTGTTCTTGGCGACCTTGATGAACTCGCGGCGGCGCTCCTCGGTGAGCTCCGGGAAGGTCACACGGATGATGTTGCCGTCGTTGCTCGGGTTGACTCCGAGGTCCGAGTCACGGATCGCCTGCTCGATGTTGCGCAGCGCGCTCTTGTCGAACGGGGTCACCACGGCCATCCGGGGTTCCGGGACCGAGAACGACGCCAGCTGGTTGATGGGCGTCATGGCACCGTAGTAGTCCGCCACGATCTTGTTGAACATCGCCGGGTGCGCACGCCCGGTGCGGATCGCGGCGAAGTCCTCCTTGGCGACCACGACGGCCTTCTCCATCTTCTCCTCGGCTTCGAGGAGGATCTCTTCGATCACCACTTGCTCCTGGTCTTTTCGGTAAGAAGCAGAGCCTCGCCCCTGCCGCGCGTCTTCTCCTGCACGGTGTCCGACCGGCAGGCGGTTGTCCATCCCCGTACCGAGGTCTTCCCACGGCCGGGGGTTGCCGCCCGTACGGGCCGACGCCCCTACGGAATCACGGCAGTTGGGGCCGTCAGGCCCGGGTGTTCTGATCGCTGACGAGCGTGCCGATCTTCTCACCCTTCACCGCACGCGCGATGTTCCCCTCGGCGAGCAGTTCGAACACGAGGATCGGAAGCTTGTTGTCCCGGCACAGCGTGATGGCGGTGGCGTCGGCGACCTTCAGGTCGCGGGTGATGACCTCGCCGTATTCGAGGGCGTCGAACTTGACCGCGTCCGGGTTCTTCTTGGGGTCGGAGTCGTAGACGCCGTCCACCCCGTTCTTGCCCATCAGCATGGCCTCGGCGTCGATCTCCAGGGCCCGCTGGGCGGCGGTGGTGTCGGTGGAGAAGTACGGCATGCCCATACCGGCGCCGAAGATGACGACCCGGCCCTTCTCCAGGTGGCGCACCGCGCGCAGCGGGATGTACGGCTCGGCGACCTGGCCCATGGTGATGGCCGTCTGGACGCGGGAGTCGATGCCTTCCTTCTCCAGGAAGTCCTGGAGGGCCAGGCAGTTCATGACCGTTCCGAGCATGCCCATGTAGTCGGAGCGTGCCCGGTCCATGCCGCGCTGCTGGAGCTCTGCACCGCGGAAGAAATTGCCGCCGCCGATCACGACGGCGATCTCATAGCCTTCCCGGACCACCGCGCCGATCTCGCGGGCGATCGCGTGCACGACATCGGGGTCGACACCCAGTCCGCCGCCACCGGCGAATGCCTCACCCGACAGCTTCAGAAGGAAGCGCCTGCCGCCTTTACCGGCTTTGTGTGTGTCCGCGCCGTCGGCACCGTGATTCATTGAGCTCTCCTCGTGCACATACGAAGAAGGCCATTGCCGTGGGTCTGGTCAGATCCCTGTCCGGCAATGGCCTCCTCGTCACATCTGCGGCCGGCCGTTGAGCGGCCGACTGCGTACGACCCTAGCGGGGCCGCAGGTCATTCGCTGCCTCGCGGCAGGCTCAGATGCCGACCTTGATACGCGCGAAGCGCTTCAGGGTGACACCGGCCTCCTGGAGGACCTTCTCGACCGACTTCTTGTTGTCGAGCGCGTACGGCTGGCCGAGCAGCGTCGCGTCCTTGAAGAAGCCGTTGAGGCGGCCCTCGACGATCTTCGGCAGAGCGGCCTCGGGCTTGCCCTCGGCGCGGGTGGTCTCCTCGGCGACGCGACGCTCGGCCTCGACGACCTCGGCCGGCACGTCCTCCTTGGAGAGGTACTTCGGGGCGAACGCGGCGATGTGCTGCGCGATGCCCTTGGCGACCTCGGCGTTGTCCTTGTCGAGCTCGACGAGGACACCGATCTGCGGCGGCAGGTCGGGCATCGTGCGGTGCATGTACACCGTCACGTAACCGTCGGAGAACTGCGCGAAGCGGTCCAGGACGATCTTCTCACCGAGGTTGGCGTTGGCCTCGTCGACGTACGCCTGAACGGTCTTGCCGGCCTCGATCTCGGAGGCGAGCAGGGCCTCGATGTCGGCCGGGTTGGTCTTGGCGACGTGCGCGGCCAGGGCGTTGGCGACGGAGAGGAACTTCTCGCCCTTGGCGACGAAGTCGGTCTCGCACTTCAGCTCGAGGATCAGGCCAGAGGTGTTGTCGTCGGCGATCACCGAAACGACCGCGCCGTTCTCGGCCGAGCGGCCCTCGCGCTTGGCGACGCCCTTCTGACCCTTGACGCGCAGGACCTCGACGGCCTTCTCGACGTTGCCCTCGGCCTCTTCCAGGGCCTTCTTGCAGTCCATCATGCCGGCGCCGGTGAGCTCGCGGAGCTTCTTGACGTCAGCGGCGGTGTAGTTCGCCATGGTCTGTGAATCTCTTCTCGGAATCGCGAAAGTCGAAAGATCTACGGGTGGACGGCGGGGGCGGCGCTTGTGGCACCTTCCCCCGCCGTCACCAACCGGTCTTGAGGTCAGCCCTGCTCGGCCGGCTTCTCGGCCTCGGCAGCCGGGGCCTCGGCAGCCGGGGCCTCGGCCTTGGCGGACTCGTCGTCGGCCTTCTTGTCGCCTTCGAGCAGGTCGCGCTCCCACTCGGCCAGCGGCTCGGCGGCAGCCTTGTCGCCGGGCTTCTGGTCGCCGGTGGCGGCACCGGAGCGGGCGATCAGGCCCTCGGCGACGGCGTCGGCGATGACGCGGGTGAGCAGGGTGACGGAGCGGATCGCGTCGTCGTTGCCCGGGATCTTGTAGTCGACCTCGTCCGGGTCGCAGTTGGTGTCGAGGATCGCGACGACCGGGATGTTGAGCTTGCGCGCCTCACCGACGGCGATGTGCTCCTTCTTGGTGTCCACGATCCAGACGGCGCTGGGCACCTTCTGCATCTCGCGGATACCACCGAGGGTCTTCTCCAGCTTGGCCTTCTCGCGGGAGAGGACCAGGAGCTCCTTCTTGGTGAGGCCGGAGGCGGCCACGTCCTCGAAGTCGATCTGCTCGAGCTCCTTCAGGCGCTGCAGGCGCTTGTAGACGGTCGAGAAGTTGGTCAGCATGCCGCCGAGCCAGCGCTGGTTCACGTAGGGCATGCCCACGCGGGTCGCCTGCTCGGCAATGGCCTCCTGGGCCTGCTTCTTCGTGCCGACGAACATGACCGAGCCGCCGTGGGCGACGGTCTCCTTGACGAACTCGTAGGCGCGGTCGATGTACGACAGCGACTGGAGCAGGTCGATGATGTAGATGCCGTTGCGCTCGGTGAAGATGAAACGCTTCATCTTCGGGTTCCAGCGGCGGGTCTGGTGCCCGAAGTGGACGCCGCTCTCCAGCAGCTCCCGCATCGTGACGACGGCCATGGCCGTACTCCTTGTGTTCTCGGTTCCACCACGGCCGGCCGGCCGTGATGCCTGACGCCCCGACGCGCCTGCCAGGGGAGGCACCGGGTGGAACCTTCCGAGGACCGAGGAGCGCGGCCGACGTGCTGCCCGAACGGGACTGCTGCACTGGTGGCGGGGCGTGCGAAGTCGACCCGGTGACCCGGATCGCCATCAGAAGTGTACGGGACGGGCGATGCACCGGGCGACACGCACCATTTCGCGCCTTCACGAGTGACGCCGTTATCCACAAGACGCCCGTCCTCCACAGCTTTTGACCAAGATCCCCGCGCCCGCCGGAGATCCGCCATGGTCGATGCATGCGACGACACCACAGCCCGCGACGACACCACCACCCCCAGCACCGGCGCCCCCTCGGCGCCCCCCGACCGCGCCTCCACCAGCACCTACGAGAACGCCGGCCCGCTTCCCGGGCACGGGACGCACCGGCGCTGGCGCGGCATCTGGGGGTGCCGGGGGCAGGTCCTGCGTCGGCTCCGGGGCCGGGATCGGGGCCGGGCCCGGGGCCGGGGTCGGGGTCGAGGTCCGCCGGGGCTCTGCGCTCTTGGAGCCGTTGCCGGCACAGGTTGCGGCCCCGGCTGGTGGCCTGCTCGGTGCTGGTCGCGTGCGTATCGGGGATGGCGGGCACGGCCTCGCCCGGGACCGGTACCGCGGGGCCCAGGAACGGGACGGCTGCTCCATGGGCCGAGGTGGCGATGACCGCCGGGACGGCGGATCCGGGAAGCGACCGCTCCTGGCCGGTGGACGGCCCCGCCGGGATACGCCCCACGGTGTTACGCGGCTGGGAACCGCCCCCAGCCCCCTGGGCCGCAGGCCACCGCGGCGTGGACCTGGCGTCCTCCGACGGCGCGATCGTCAAGGCCGCCGCACCAGGACGGATCACATTCGCCGGAACGGTAGCCGGCCGCGGCGTCCTCACCCTGGAGATCACCGGCTCGGGCCGGCCGCCCCTGCACACCACGTACGAACCGGTCCGCGCCACCGTACGCAAGGGCCAGCAGGTCACCGCTGGCCAACCGGTCGCTGTGCTGGAAGGCGGCCCGTACCACTGCCGCGCCCCGTGCCTCCACTGGGGCCTGCGCCGCGGTACGACGTACCTGGATCCGCTCTCGCTGCTACCCCCGGCCGCACTGGGTAACGGCCCCTCGCGGCTCCTCCCGGTCTTCGGCATCCCTGAGCCCAAGGCCGCCCCGGAACCTGGACCCGAACGGCCAGCTCGTGAGCGGCCGACACCTGCGGCTCACCGGGGCACGGAGGCGCCGACGGACGTCAACGGGGCGACACTCACCGGCGCACTCGCCCTCGGCTGCACCGCGCTCTGGGCCATCGGCCGGCTCCGGGGCGGGGCCGGGGGCGCGGGGTGGGCCTTTCGCCGGACCAGCCGTAGACGGCGTTCCGGACAGCAGCGGGAGCCGCACGGTGAGGGGCCGGTGGCTCGGAAGAAGGAGGGCGAAAACAGGGAGGTGCTGAGCAGGCCGAAGGGCGCTGCGGGGTGGGGAGCAGGGAGCGCGTGAACAGGGCCGCGCACCGGCAGAGACCAGCGACGCAGTAGCGGCGCCGAGTCGTGCCGGGGTGGTGGGGTGCGCTACGGGCGGG
>NZ_JALMUV010000026.1 GCF_023155275.1 Streptomyces rhizoryzae | reverse complement strand
CGGCGGGGGTGGGGGAGAGGTTGGCGGCCAGGTGGAGCGGGCCGCGGCGGAGGAGGAGCCAGCGGGCGTCCTCGTCGTGGGTGACGTGGGTGCGGGCCGGATCGGGGTCGGTCAGCGCCGGGTGGCTGCGGCGGAGGGCGAGCAGGGCGCGGTACCAGGAGAGCAGGGCGGCGTGCGGTTCGGCGGCCGGTTCGGACCAGTCCAGGACGCTGCGGGCGCGGGTGGCCGGATCCTGCGGGTCCGGCCAGTCGGTGCCGGGGCCGCCGCCGTGCCCCGCGCCGCCCTCCTGCGCGGCGAACTCCCGCCGCCGCCCGGCCCGGACGGCCTCCGCCAGCTCGGGGTCGGTGTGGTCGGTGAAGTACTGCCAGGGGGTGCGGGCGCCCCACTCCTCGCCCATGAAGAGCATCGGGGTGAACGGGGAGCACAGGACCAGGGCGGCGGCGCAGGCCAGCAGACCGGGGGAGAGCGCGGCGGCGAGCCGGTCGCCGTACGCGCGGTTGCCGATCTGGTCGTGCGTCTGGGCGTACGCCAGGAGCCGGTGCGGCGGGGTGGCCCGCAGGTCCAGGGGCGCGCCGTGGCGCCGGCCGCGGAAGCTGGAGTAGCTGCCGTCGTGGAAGAAACCGCCGGTCAGCGTCTTGGCGAGGGCGGCGAGCGGGGCGCGGGCGAAGTCCGCGTAGTAGCCGTGGGACTCGCCGGTCAGGGCGGCGTGCAGGGCGTGGTGGAAGTCGTCGTTCCACTGGGCGTGCAGGCCCAGTCCGCCGCTCGCCCGCGGGGCGGTGGTGCGCGGGTCGTTCCGGTCGGACTCGGCGATCAGGAACAGCGGGCGGCGCAGCTGGGCGGCCAGCGCGTCCACCGCCGCGGAGAGTTCGGCCAGGAAGTGCTCGGCCCGGTCGTCGTGCAGGGCGTGCACGGCGTCCAGCCGGAGCCCGTCGGCGCGGTAGTCGCGCAGCCAGCCGAGCGCGCTCCCGATGAGGTAGCGGCGCACCTCGTCGGACCCGGGGGCGTCGAGATTGACCGCCGCCCCCCAGGGCGTGTGGTGCGCGTCGGTGAAGTACGGGCCGAATTCCGGGAGGTGGTTCCCGGACGGGCCGAGGTGGTTGTGGACCACGTCGATGACCACCCCGAGGCCGTGCCCGTGCGCGGCGTCCACGAACCGCTTCAGCCCGTCCGGCCCGCCGTACGGCTCGTGCACCGCCCACGGCGCGATCCCGTCGTACCCCCAGCCGTGCGTCCCGGGGAACGGGCAGACCGGCATCAGGGAGACGTGCGTGACGCCCAGGTCCGCGAGGTGGCCCAGGCGCGCGGCGGCCGCGTCGAAGGTGCCCTCGGGGGTGTACGTCCCGATGTGCAGTTCGTAGAGGACCGCGCCCGGCAGCGGGCGGCCGGGCCAGGGGTGCCGCCAGGGGAACCGCGTGTGGTCGACGACCGCGCCGGGCCCGCCGGGGCCCGTGGGCAGCCGGGCGGCGCGCGGGTCCGGGCGCGGCGGTCCGCCGTCGAGCCGGAAGGCGTAGCGGTCACCGTGGCGGGCCGGCGCCTCGGCCCGCCACCAGCCGGGGCGGCCGGGGTCGGGCTCCAGCGGGACCGGCGGTTCGCCGGCCCGGTCCCCGGCCCACTGGAGGGCGGCCCGCCCGGCCTGCGGCGCCCATACCTCGAACAGCACGGTGGTCCTCCTTCGTCGTCCGCGCCGGCCCGCCCGCCGCGGGGTCCGCGGCCCGGTCCGCACGACCCAAGCACGCCGCCGGGCCGGACGGAAGCACGCGGTGCGGCGGGGCACCGACATCGCCTGGACACCGGCTCGTTGCAGGCCGGACAATCACGGCATGACTTCGCTCCAGTTCCCCGCGCGTCCCTCGGACGCCGACCGGGAACGCGCCCTTGAGCTGCTGCGGGACGGCGCGGCGCAGGGACGGCTGTCCCAGGACACCTTCCTGCGCCGGCTGGACGTGGTCCTGACCGCCCAGCAGCACTCCGAACTCGCCGCCGCCACGGCGGACCTGGAGAGCCGCGGCAGGGCGCAGGGGCTGGTGCTGCGACTGGTCGGCCGGGTGTCCTCCTTCCACCTGCGGGTCCGCCGGGCCTGGCGCACCGAGCGGCTGCCGAAGCTGCTGCTGCCCGAGCCCGGGCCGTTCCCGCTGCGGATCGGGCGGGCCCCGGGCGTCGGCCTGCGGCTCAACCACGAGACGGTCTCCCGCCACCACGCCGAACTGCGCAGCGAGGGCCGCGGCTGGGTGCTGCGCGACCTCGGCTCCACCAACGGCACCTGCGTCAACGGCCGCCGCCTGGTGGGCGAGATACCGGTCGGGCCCGGCGACCACATCCGCTTCGGCGAGGTGGACTACGTCCTGACGGAGCGCCGGGGCCCGGCGGGGCGGTGAGGGGGGACTGACGGCGGGCCGTCCGGCCCCGGGGCGGACCCGTTGCGCGCCCCCGGCCCCGGCGGCCTCAGTGCTGGTGCAGCCCCCGCCCGGCCAGCGTCAGGAACGCCTCGCCGACCGCCTCCGACAGCGTCGGGTGCGCATGCACCTGCTGCGCGACATCGGCCGGTTCGGCGTCCCAGGCCACGATCAGCTGGCTCTCCGCGATCATCTCCGAGACGTGCGGCCCCACCAGGTGGACGCCCAGCACCGCGCCGGTGGCCTCGCCGCCCGCGCCGTCCGCCGCCGCGATCACCTTCACCATCCCGCCCTGGCCGTGCACCATGCCCTTCGCGGTGGCGGTCAGCGGCAGGGTGTTCACCTTGACCGGCAGGCCCCGGGAGCGCGCCGCCTCCTCGGTCAGCCCCACCGACGCGGTCTGCGGACTGGAATACGTCACCCGCGGTACCGCCGCGTAGTCCACCGGGCGGGACGGGATCCCCGCCAGCGTCTCGGCGACCAGCAGCCCCTCGGCGAACGAGGCGTGCGCCAGACCGGGCGACGGCGGCGGCAGCAGATCGCCGACCACGTGGATGCCCGGTACCGCGGTCTCCAGCCGGGACCAGTCCGCGGGCGCGACGAACCCCCGCCCGTCGGTGGCCAGTCCGGCCGCCGCCAGGTCCAGCCCGTCGGTCACCGGGGCCCGCCCCACCGCGACCAGCAGCCGCTCGGCCGTCACCACCGCCTCCTCGCCCCGGGCGGTGCGGACGGTGGCCCGTACGCCGTCCGGCAGCAGCTCCGCGCCGGTCAGCGTCGCGCCCGTGCGGACGGTGATCCCGCGCCGCTTCAGCCCCCGGGTGAGGTGGCGGCCGACGTCGGCGTCCTCCAGCGGCAGCAGCCGCTCCGCCGCCTCGACGAGGGTGACCTCGGCGCCCATCGAGCGGTGGAAGGAGGCGTACTCGACGCCGATCGCGCCGCCGCCCAGGACCAGCACCGAGGCCGGCAGCCCGGGCGCGAAGAGGGCGTCGTCGCTGGTCACCACGCGCCGCCCGTCCGCGGTCAGGCCGGGCAGCATCCGGGGCCGGGAACCGGTCGCCAGGACGATCCCGCGCCGCGCGGTGAACGCGCCGCCGTCCGGCCCGTCCACCCGCACGCTCCGCGGACCGGTCAGCCGCGCCGAACCGCGCACCACCCGCACCCCGGCGCGCGCCAGATGGCCGCCGACGCCCTGGTGGTTGCGCGCCACGATGTCGTCCCGGGTGGCGGTCAGCGCGTCCCAGTCCACCGACTCCAGGGTCGCCTTGACGCCCCACCGGGCGCCCGCCTCGGCGATGCCGTCGACCAGCTCCGCGGCGTGCAGCATGGCCTTGCTGGGGATGCAGCCGCGGTGCAGGCAGGTGCCGCCGACCAGATCGCGTTCGGCGAGCACCACCCGCAGTCCGAGGGCGGCGGCCCGCAGCGCGGTGCTGTAGCCGCCGGTGCCGCCGCCGATGACGACGACGTCCGGCTCGTCGGGCCGGTCCGTGAGCGAGTGCGTGTTCATGGCCCCCAGCCTCCGCCCGCCTGCGGTGATGAGTCCAAGGCAATGTTTCTATGGGGACGATGAACGGTGTGCATGGCGGCCGTGGCGAGTACCGGGGCGGCCGGCGCACGGTGGCCGGTTCCGGTGCGGGGAGGGGCGGATGAGCCTGCGTCAGATGGAGTACCTGGTGGCGGTGGTCGAGGAGCAGTCCTTCACCCGTGCCGCGGAGGCGCTGCACGTCAGCCAGTCCGCGCTCTCGCACCAGATCAAGGCGCTGGAACGGGAGGTCGGCGGGCCGCTGCTGGAGCGGATGACCCGCGGCGTCCGGCTCACCCCGATGGGCCGCGCCTACTACCCGCACGCCGAACTCGCCGTCCGCAGCGCCCGCCAGGCCCGCCGCGCGGCGCTCGCGGCCGGTGGCGCGGAGACCGGTGAACTCCACCTCGCCACCGTGCACGCCCAGGCCATCGGGGTGCTCCCGGCGGTCTGCGCGCGCTGGGCCCGGCTCCGGCCCGGCGTCCGCGTGGTGCTCCACGAGTACGCCACCACCGAGGAGCTGACCGACCGGATGCTGCGCGGGGTGGCCGACATGGCGCTGGGGCCGCGCCCGGAGGACTGGCCGGGGCCGGTCACCGTCGTCGGCCGGGAGCGGATGGTGCTGGTGGTGCCGCACGGCGACCCGCTCGCCGGCCGCGCCTCGGTGCGCCTGGCGGACCTGGCGGACCGGCCCTGGGTGCGGTGCAGCCTGGAGCCGGTGCTGGCCGGGCGGCGCTGGCTGGACGTGGAGTGCGAGCGGGCCGGCTTCACCCCGCGCACCGCCGTCCGCACCCAGCACACCTCGACGGCCGTGCGGATGGCCTCGGCCGGTGTCGGCGTCCTGCTCACCGCCGCCCACGAACTCACCGGCCTGGACTGCGCCCGGGTGCCCACCGACCCGCCCTGGCGCCGCGACATCACCGTCTTCTCCCGCGTCGAACTGACCGGCGCCGCAGCGGAGTTCACCGGCCTGCTGCGGGAGTGGGGGGACGAGCACGGGGCCTGACGCCGAACGGGGCCGCGCGCCCGGCGCGGGACGGGCCGGGCCCGGCGCGCCCGCCGCACCCGGCCCGTGCCCCGCCGTACCGGCCGCCGCCCGCGCGGCCTTGACGCCCTGTCAGCCTGTCTCCGCCGGCTCCGCTGCCTCGGCTGCCCCCACCGCCTCCGCCGTTCCCTCCGCCCGGACCAGGAGTGCCACCGGCCACGCGGAGAGCAGCGTGTCCACCCCGACCGGGGCCCCGCCGGGCAGCGTGCGGCCGGTCAGCAGGTCGTGCCAGGCGCCGCCCGCGGGCAGCCGCAGCACGGTGTCCCACCAGCCGCCGGTCTCCCGCAGCCGCAGCGACAGCCGGGTGACCGCGGTGACCACCCGTCCGGCGCGCGCGAAGGCCACGCAGTGCTCGGCCGCCGGGCCCTCCGCGGTCAGCGGCTCGTAGGAGCCGGCGGCGCCGAACCACTCCGGGTGCGCCCGGCGCAGCCGCAGCGCGGCGGCCGTCAGCCGCAGCTTCTCGGCGGACAGCCCGTCCGGCACGGCCCCGCCGTCCAGCTCCGCGAGCAGGCCGGGCGCGAACCGCGCGGGCCGCCGGTTGTCCGGGTCGACCAGCGCGGTGTACTCCCGCTCGGTGCCCTGGTAGAGGTCCGGGACGCCCGGCACGGTCAGGTGCAGCAGCGCCGCGCCCAGTACGTTCGCCCGGATGTACGGGGCCAGCTCCGCCTCCAGCGCGGCCAGGTGGGCGGCGGCCGGACCGCACGGCCCGCCGCGGACGAACTCCGCCACCGCGTCCTCGTACGCCGCGTCCGGCTCCGTCCAGGACGTCCGCAGGCCGGCCTCCCGCACGGCCTTGAGGACCGCGGGCGCCAGCCGCTCCCGGCCCTCGCCGGCCGGTCCCCCCGCCGCCGGGCCGCCGGCGGTGGCCGCCCCCAGCCCGAACGCGCTCTGCCAGGCCGTCCACACCGCCATCGGATCCACCGGCACCCCGCCCTCGGCGGCCTCCGGCCCGCCGGCCACCGCGCCCAGCACGTCCCGCCACCGGTCCGGGCACTCCGACAGCACCGCGATCCGCGCCCGCACATCGGCACTGCGCTTGGTGTCGTGCGTGGACAGCACCGTGCCGCCCTCCGGCCAGTCCCGCTGCATCCGCGCGCAGTACTCGTGGAACGTCCCGGGACCCAGCGCCGGTTCCCCGGGATCGCCGCCGACCTCGCACGCCGACAGCAGCACCGGGTAGCGGTAGAACGCGGTGTCCTCCACGGACTTGGCGTGCAGTGCGGACGCGGTCTGCGCGAACCGCGCCGCGAAGTCCACGACGCCGGGGTCCGGCGCGCCGCCCCCGCCGCCGGCGCACCGCCCCAGCGCCAGGTCGTGCACCAGGTCCACCGCCCCGGCCTCCTCCGGCACCCGGAAGGTGGCCCGGGCCCGTTCCGCGGCAGCGGCCAGCATCGCCGCGTCCGACGCCGCCCGCGCCGCGTCCGCGGGGTCCCCGGTGTACGGCCGGTAGACCGGCAGCCGCACCAGCAGCTCCCGGACCGCCTGCCGCAGCGCCCACGGGGCGTGGTCGCCCGGCCGGGGCACCCGCTCGCCGATCCGGACCGCGGTCCGCACCAGGCGCTCCACCTCGGCCGCCAGGTCGTGCTCGACGACCTCGTAGGCGGCCCGGCGCACCGTCTCCTCCCAGTCGCCGCCCTCGTCCGCCAGCGGGGTGACGAAGTCGCGGTAGTGCGAGAACAGCCGCCCGGCGCCCTGCGGGCAGACGAACAGCCCGTCGATGTGGCGCAGCGTGTCGTAGCCGGTGGTGCCCGCGCACGCCCAGCCGACCGGCAGCCGCTCCGGCCCGGTGAGGATCTTCTCCACCACCGTCCAGCAGCCCTTGGCCGCGCCCCGCAGCCGCGCCAGATAGCCGCCCGGGTCCACCAGTCCGTCCGGATGGTCGATCCGCAGCCCGTCGACGACGCCGTCCCGGATCAGCCGCAGCACCGTCCGGTGGGTCGCCTCGAACACCTCGGGGTCCTCGACGCGCAGCCCGATCAGGTCGGAGATGGTGAAGAACCGCCGGTAGTTCAGTTCGGTGCGGGCCAGCCGCCACCAGGCCAGGCGGTACCACTGTGCCCCCAGGAGGCGCTCCAGCGGCAGCCGTTCGGTACCGGGGCGCAGCGGGAAGACCTGCTCCCCGTAGCGCAGCACCTGCCCGTCGACCCGGAAGCGGGGCAGCTCGTCCCCGATCCGCCCCTCCAGGACGGGCAGCAGCACCCGGCCGCCGTGCCCGCCGTCCCAGTCGATGTCGAACCACCGGGCGTACCGCGACCCCGGCCCGTCCCGCAGCACCTCCCACAGCGGCCCGTTCAGCGTCAGCGGCGCGGGCACCGCCATGTGGTTGGGCACGATGTCCACGATCAGTCCCAGGCCGTGGGCCCGGGCGGTGGCCGCCAGCGCCCGCAGCCCGTCCTCGCCGCCCAGTTCGGCCCGCACCGCGCCGTGGCCGGTCACGTCGTAGCCGTGGGTGGAGCCGGGGACGGCCTCCAGGACGGGCGAGAGGTGCAGGTGCGACACCCCGAGCGCGGCGAGGTACGGGACGGCCCGCCCGGCGGCGGCGAACGGGAAGTCCGGCTGGAGCTGGAGCCGGTAGGTGGCGGTCGGCGACGGACTCGAAGCGTGCGTCATGGGAACACCCGTACCCCGCGGGCGGGCCGTTCTGTCATCGGGTTGCGTCATCCCGGGCCGTCCCCTCCGTGGTGTCTTCGTCCGAACCGCCGGGCCGGACCGCGGTACCGCTTCGTACGTACCGCCGCTACGGATCGTGCCGGGGGGACGGATAGCTTCTTGTGATGACCGCTGCCACCACCTACCGCCGGGTCCTCGCCCTCAGCGGGCCGCTGCTGCCCGTGGTCTCCTTCCTGGGGCGGCTGCCCACCGCCATGTGCCAGCTCGGCAGCGTCCTGCTGGTGGCGGAGACCAGCGTCGCTGACCACGGCGGGCCTGGTGGGCGGCGCCCTGGCGGCGGGTCAGACGGCCGCCGGCCCGCTGACCGGGCGGCTCGCCGACCGGCACGGGCAGCGGCCGGTGGTGCTCGTCGCCTGCTGGCTCAACGCGCTCGCGGTGGCCGCCCTGGTCCTCGCCGCGCAGGCCCGTACGGCGACCCTGCCGCTGGCCCTCATCGGCCTGCTGGCGGGCGCCAGCGTGCCGCAGATCGGGCCGCTGGCCCGCACCCGGCTGGTCGCGCTGGCGCACCGCGCGGCGGCCGGCGACCGGGTGGTGAGCGCCGCGCTGTCCCTGGAGGGCACGCTGGACGAGGTGTCGTTCGTGCTCGGCCCGGCGCTGGTGGGGCTGGCCGCCTCGGTGGCCCGTCCGGCGGTGGCGCTGGCGCTGGCCGCGCTGCTGCTGGCGGTCTGCGGCTCGGCGTTCGCGCTGCACCCCACCGCGGTGGCGGCCGGCCGCGCCGCGGGCCGGGCCCCGCGCGCCACCGGGGCCGCGCGCGGGCCGCGCGCCCGGATGCCCCGGGCGGTGCACGCCATGCGGCTCTCGATGGTGCTCCAGGGCGCCATGTTCGGCGCCTGCCAGGCGGGCATCACCGCGCTCACCGAGCGCCTGCACCAGCCCGCCCAGGCCGGTCTGGTGTACGCCGCGATGGGCGTGATGAGCGCTGCCGCGGGCCTGTCGCTGGCCCTCGTACCGGCCAGGATCGGGCTGCCCACCCGGTGGCGGGCGGCCGCCGCCGCGCTGATCGTGCTGTCGGTGCCGCTGCTGTTCGTCCGCTCGCTGGGAGCGCTCTACCTGGTCGTGGTGGTGCTCGGGGTGGCCTTCGCCCCGCATCTGATCACCCTCTTCGGACTCACCGAACGGCTGGTGCCGGCCACCCGGCTGGCCGAGTCGATGGCGTTCCTGACCAGCTCCGTGGTCGGCGGACAGGCCCTGGCGCTGGCCCTGTCCGGGCGGCTGGCCGACGCCCACGGCCCGTCGGCCGCCTTCGCGGTCGCGGTCGGCGCCGCGGTGCTGATCCTGGCCGTCGCGCTCACCACCCGCGCCGGCGCCCGGCCCGCCGCGCCCGTCCGCGCCCCCGGGCCCGGCCAGGACGCCGCGGCGGACCCCGCCCCGGCACCCTGACCCGGCGGGGCCCGCGCGGCCGCTCAGGCGGGCCGCTGGAGCACCAGCAGGCTCCGCCCGACCAGCGTCAGCAGGTCGCCGCCCTTGACCTTGGCGCCCCGGCCGTCGGCCGGCGCCTCCGGCCGGTCGGTGTCCACCACCACCTGCCACTGCCGGCCCAGGTGCTCCGGCACCCGGAACTCCTTGTCCTGGTCGTGGGCGTTGAACATCAGCAGGAACGAGTCGTCGGTGACCGGCTCACCGCGCGGCCCCGGTTCCGAGATCGAGCTCCCGTTGAGGAAGACGGTCAGCGCGTGCGCGTGCACCGACTGCCAGTCCCGGGTGCCCATCTCCGTACCGGCCGCGGTGAACCACGCGATGTCCGACAGCTCGTCGTGGGTGCCCTCCATCGGGTGGCCCTGGAAGAACCGCCGCCGCCGGAAGACCGGGTGGTCCCGCCGCAGCCACACCATCTGCCGGACGAACGCCAGCAGCGCCAGCTCCTCCGCCCGCTCGGCCTCCTCCGGCGACTCCGCCGCCGGGCCGTCCCCGTCCGCCGCGTCCCCGTCCGCCGCCCCGGGGCCGCCCCCGGTGCCCTGGGCCGCCCGCTCCGGCCAGCGCACCCAGGTCAGCTCGTTGTCCTGGCAGTACGCGTTGTTGTTGCCGCGCTGGCTGCGGCCGAACTCGTCGCCGTGGCTGAGCATCGGCACGCCCTGCGACAGCATCAGGGTGGCGAGGAAGTTCCGCATCTGCCGGAGCCGCAGCCGCCGCACCGCCGGGTCGTCACTGGGCCCCTCCGCACCGCAGTTCCAGGACCGGTTGAACCGCTCGCCGTCCCGGTTGTCCTCCCCGTTGGCCTCGTTGTGCTTGTCGTTGTACGACACCAGGTCGCGCAGGGTGAAGCCGTCGTGGCAGGTGACGAAGTTGACCGAGGCCAGCGGGCGCCGCCCGTCCTCCTGGTAGAGGTCGGAGGAACCGGTCAGCCGGGATCCGAACTCCGCCAGGGTGCGCGGCTCGCCCCGCCACAGGTCCCGCACGGTGTCCCGGTACTTGCCGTTCCACTCCGTCCACAGCGGCGGGAAGTTCCCCACCTGGTAGCCGCCCTCGCCGACGTCCCAGGGCTCGGCGATCAGCTTCACCTGGCTGACCACCGGGTCCTGGTGCACCAGGTCGAAGAACGACGACAGCCGGTCCACCTCGTGGAACTGCCGGGCCAGCGTCGCCGCCAGGTCGAACCGGAACCCGTCCACGTGCATCTCCTGGACCCAGTACCGCAGCGAGTCCATCACCAGCTGGAGCACGTGCGGGCTGCGCATCAGCAGGGAGTTCCCGGTGCCGGTGGTGTCCATGTAGTAGCGCCGGTCGTCCGACAGCCGGTAGTACGAGGCGTTGTCCAGCCCCCGGAAGGACAGCGTCGGCCCCAGGTGGCTGCCCTCGGCCGTGTGGTTGTAGACCACGTCGAGGATGACCTCGATGCCCGCCCGGTGCAGCGCCCGGACCGCGGTCTTGAACTCCAGCACCTGCTGCCCGCGGTCCCCCCAGGAGGCGTAGGCGTTGTGCGGGGCGAAGAAGCCGATGGTGTTGTAGCCCCAGTAGTTCGTCAGCCCGGCGTCCACCAGCCGGTGGTCCTGGACGAACTGGTGCACCGGCATCAGCTCCAGCGCGGTGACGCCGAGCTTCGCCAGATGGTCGATGATCGCCGGATGGGCCAGCGCCGCGTAGGTGCCGCGCAGCTCGGCCGGCAGGTCGGGGTGGCGCATGGTCAGTCCCTTGACGTGCGCCTCGTAGAGCACCGTCTCGTGGTAGGCGGTGCGCGGCGGGCGGTCGTCGCCCCAGTCGAAGTAGGGGTTGACCACCACCGACGCCATGGTGTGCGGCGCCGAGTCGAGGTCGTTGCGGACCTCGGGGCGGCCGAAGTGGTAGCCGTAGACCGCCTCGTCCCAGTCGATCACCCCGCTCATCGCCCGCGCGTACGGGTCGAGGAGCAGCTTGGCGGAATTGCAGCGGTGCCCGTGCTCGGGCTCGTAGGGGCCGTGCGCCCGGAAGCCGTAGCGCTGCCCCGGCATCACCCCCGGCAGATACGCGTGCCGCACGAAGGCGTCGGACTCGCGCAGCTCGACGGCGGTCTCCGAACCGTCGTCGTGCAGCAGACACAGTTCGATGCGCGTGGCGGCTTCGGAGAACACCGCGAAATTGGTGCCCGCACCGTCGTAGGTGGCACCCAGCGGATACATCTGTCCCGGCCAGACCTGCATGCGTAGACTCTTCCACTTTCTCTGCGGGGCGGCGGCGACTCCACGACACACGTCCGCGGACCGAATCGGAATCCTTTCCCAACGTGTTCCAACTTGCCGGATAACGGGAGATTTTCGCGTGATCTCCGCTGAATGGTGGGCGATCTTCGGCAATGTCCGATTGTCGTACCGTTACCTCATCGGGCCCTCCTGCGGGGTGCCCGGGGGTCCGCCCGGGGGTGGGCGGTGCGCGCCCTGGGCCCCGGGGTGCCGTCAACGGCCCGTGCCCGGGTCACTCCCTCGCATGGTCCCAAACCGGCCGCCGCCCGCCGCCCCGGCTATGAAACCGCTCACTCCGGCCGTGCTTACCGGCCACAACCGGCGAGAGGGACAAGGGGAGTTGGCAACCGACTCGGACCATCCTGCTGCACCGCCCCCCGGCGCCGCAGTAGTCTGCCTTGATCGTTGGCACGAGGGTTCGGGAGGCGGTGGCAGGTGAGCGGCGGGCTGGAGTTGCCCCCTGGTGACGAGAGTCATGAGGGCCAGGAGGGCGGCTCCGTGGACGCGCCGCCCGGGACGGTGTCCCTGGCCCGGCCGCTGGAGATCGGCGCCGAGCTGGACTGGGGAACCGACGCCTGGAGCGAGGTGCGCACCCGGGCCCGCCGGGCCGGCCGCGCCTACATCTGGCTGAATCTCGTCGAGCAGCGCCTGCGCGCCGTCGTCGCGGCCGTCCTGCGGCCCGTCTACGAACCGGTCCACGGCGACGAGTGGGTCGTCGCGGCCGCCGGACCGGCCGGCCAGGAGTGGGTGCAGCGCGCCGTCGCGGTCCGCGAGGTCAGCCGCCGCAAGGGCTACCTCCTCGACCCCGCCGACGACAACATCGTCAGCTTCCTGACGCTCCCGCAGCTGCGCGAGCTGATGGTCCAGCACTGGCCCTGCTTCGAGCCCTACGTGGACGACCGCCGCGAGGTCGAGCTGGCCCTCGACGAGCTGGAGGTCGCCCGCAACATCGTCTCCCGCAACCGCGCGCTGTCCGGCACCGTCCTGGCCCAGGCCGAGCGGGCCTCCGCCCGGCTGCTGGACCTCCTCGGCTCCGGGGCCGGCACCCGTATCTCCGGGCGGCTGCCGATCGACGCCGTCGAGGACCTGGTCGGCGACCGCTACGCCGACGTGGTCGGCGTCCATCCCGACCGGGTGCGGCTCCAGCGCCAGCTGCCGGCCGAGGACCTCTTCGGCGGCGCCCGCCGCCTGGACGCGGTGGGCATAGGACTCAACCTCCTCGTCCAGAACTACTCCGGCCGCCGCCTGGTCCGGCTCGCCGAGACCGGCTGCCGGGTCCGGCTGCTCTTCCTCAACCCGGCCAGCAGCGCGGTCCGCCGCCGGGAGCGCGAAATCGGCCTGAAGAAGGGCGAGATGAGCCGCTCCATCGAGATGAACATCCTGCACATGCGGCGGGTCCGGGCCCGGCTGCGGGACCCGGGGGCGTTCGAGATCCAGGTCTTCGACGAGACCCCGCGCTTCACCGCCTACCTCGTCGACGGCGACGGGCCCGACGGGATAGCCGTCGTCCAGCCCTACCTCCGCAAGAGCCGCGGGATGGAGTCGCCGGTGTTCGTGCTGCGCGGCGGCGGCCGGGAGGTGGTCCGGCAGGACGCCGGCGACGGCGACCACGGCCTCTTCGAGACCTACCGCGAGGAGTTCGAGAGCGTCTGGGCGGACTCCCGGCCGGTGTCCTGACGGCCGGTCCGGGCCCGGCGGGCGCCGGGCGGCCCGGCCCGCTGTCAGTGGCGCGTGCGAGAGTGTCGGACAGCGGGGGAGGTACCACCGAAGGAGGCCGCATGAGCTGGCATCAGGAGCTGCTGGTCAGCTTCGACCTGGAGACCACGGGCACCGACATCGAGCGCGACCGCATCATCACGGCCGCGCTGGTCCGGCTGGAGGGGGACGGCCGGGTGGCGGGGCAGCAGTCCTGGCTGCTCGACCCGGGCGTGCCGGTCCCTGAGGAGGCCGCGGAGATCCACGGCATGTCCACCGACTACGTCCGGGCGCACGGCCGCCCGCCCGCCGAGGCGATAGCAGAGATCACCGACGCCCTGGCCGGCGCCCTGGGCGCGGACATCCCGCTGGTGGTGATGAACGCCCGGTACGACCTCTCGCTCCTGGACCGCGAGTGCCGCCGGCACGGCCTGCCCACCCTGACCGAGCGGCTCGGCCACCCGCCCGCCCCGGTCATCGACCCGCTCGTCCTGGACAAGCACGTGGACCGCTACCGCAAGGGCACGCGTGCCCTCCAGGCGCTCTGCGGGCACTACGGCGTGCGGCTGGACGGCGCGCACGAGGCGGGTGCCGATGCGGCGGCCGCGGCCGGCGTCGCCCGCCGCATCGGCGAGCAGTACCCGGCCGTCGCCCTGCCGTCGCCGCGCGCGCTGCACGACCTCCAGGAGCGGGCCGCCGCCGAGCAGGCCGCCTCGTTCCAGGCGTATCTGCGCCGGTCCGGCAAGCCGCAGGCGAGGGTCGAGGCGGCCTGGCCGCTGATCCCGTACCAGCGCTGAGCCCTCCGGCGGGCCGCCGTCGCGGCGGCCGGGCCCCCGGTCACCGCGTCAGAACGGGTACCACCGCACCGCCGCGTCCTTCTCGCGCAGCGAGGCGACCCGGCGCCGGAACTCCCTGGCGGCCGCGGGGTTGCCGGGCGCGTGCTGGGAGACCCAGGCGCAGCTCGCGGTCTCCCGGGAGCCGCGCAGCACGGCGCAGCCCGCCCAGTCCCGGACGTCCCAGCCGTACGCCGCGGCGAAGGCGTCGTACGCCTCCGCGCCCAGCCCGTAGCGGTCCCGGCTCAGCGCCATCACCACCAGGTCGTGCTCGCGCAGGTCGCAGGAGAAGGTCTCCAGGTCGACCAGGACCGGCCCGTCGGGGCCGACGTGCACGTTGCGGGGCAGCGCGTCGCCGTGGATCGGCCCGCGCGGCAGGTGCGGTTCCAGCGCCGTGGCGGCCAGGGCGAAGGCGTCCCGCCGGCCGCGCAGGTACTCCGCGTCGGCCGGCGGCACCGCGTCGCCGGCCAGCCGCAGCCAGCGCTCCACCCCGTCGAGCAGCTCGCGCCGGGGGAGCGCGAACGGCGGCTCGGGCAGCGCGTGGACGCGCTTGAGCAGCTCGGCGAGGTCCTGCGGCCCGGCCGGCCGGACGGCTTCCGGGAGGCGCTGCCAGTACGTCACGGGGTGGCCGTCGACGAGCCGGGCGTCCGGTGCGGCGGCCCGGACGGCCGGGACGCCCTCGTCCGCCAGCCAGCGGGCCACGGCCAGTTCCCGCTCGGCGCGCGGCAGGAGTTCGGCGCTGCGGCCGATCCGGACGACCGGGCCGTCCCCGGGGAGCGCGAAGACGGCGTTCTCGCCGAGCGCGAGCAGCCGGGCGTCCGCCGCCGCGCCGGGGTGCCCGGCCGCGGCCAGCACGTCCCGGGCGCGCGCCTCGGTGAAGGCGGGGCTGGTTTCGGTCATCGGATGGCCTCCTGCGGTGCGTTCTCGCGCTCAGTCTCGCAGGTGCCCGGGGCCGGGCCCGGGCGGCGGGCGTCCGCCGGTGCGCACCGGCGCGGGGCGCGGGCCCGGCCGCCCGGGAGCGGCCGCAGGCGCAAACGGCCCGTCAGCTGACGCCCCGTAGTGCGGACGCGTGAACGGGCTTGTGCCGCGCCGGTCAACTCCCCCCAGTTCTTTGGCTGGTTCTGCCCGCGTTCGCAGTTGTGCAGGGTTGTTGCGTATCTCACACGGCTCGGTGGGCCTTGAATTGACCCCGTCAATCCGACAGGGTTTCGAACCAGCCCGAGGAGACCTTCGGGTCTCCTCGGGCCGTTGCGCAACGCTTCCCCCCACACCACGAACGAGGAGAACCCTCGCTATGGCTCACAAGCGTTCCGGCAAGAAGCGGCTCGTCACGGCGATATCCGCCGCGGTGGCCGCCACTGGGATCGCCGCCGTCACCGCGGTCACCGCCGGTGCGGCGCCTGCCGAAGGAAAGATCTACGGCGCCGACGCCAAGGGCGCCGTCAAGGGCAGCTACATCGTGCTGCTGAAGAAGTCGGCGTCGGTGCGCGCCGCGGAGAGCGGCGGCCTGGCGGCCAAGTACGGCGGCAAGGTCAAGCGGACCTTCACCGCCGCCCTCGACGGCTTCTCGGCCACCGGCCTGTCCGACGACGAGGCCAAGCGCCTGGCCGCCGACCCGGCGGTCGACAAGGTCGTGCAGAACCACACCTTCCACATCGACGGCACCCAGGACAACCCGCCGTCGTGGGGCCTGGACCGCATCGACCAGGCCGACACCAAGGGCGACGGCAAGTACACCTACCCGGACAGCGCGGGTGAGGGCGTCACCGCCTACGTCATCGACACCGGCATCCACATCAGCCACAAGGACTTCGGCGGCCGCGCGTCGTACGGCTTCAACGCCATCGACAACAGCGACAAGGCCGAGGACGACAACGGCCACGGCACCCACGTCTCCGGCACCATCGGGGGCACCGCCCACGGCGTCGCCAAGAAGGTCAAGCTGGTCGCCGTCAAGGTGCTCGACGGCCAGGGCTCCGGCACCACCGAGCAGGTCGTCGCGGGCATCGACTGGGTCACCAAGAACCACAAGGGCCCCTCGGTCGCCAACATGTCGCTGGGCGGCGGCGCCGACGAGGCGCTCGACGCGGCGGTGAAGAAGGCCATCGACTCCGGTGTCACCTTCGGCGTCGCGGCCGGCAACGAGTCCACCGACGCGGGCCAGGGCTCCCCGGCGCGCGTCAAGGAGGCCATCACGGTCGCCTCCAGCACCAAGGACGACCAGCAGTCGGACTTCTCCAACTACGGCAGCGTCGTGGACCTCTACGCGCCCGGCTCCGACATCACCTCGGACTGGAACACCGGCGACGACGCCACCAAGACGATCTCCGGTACCTCCATGGCGACCCCGCACGTCGTCGGCGCGGCCGCGCTCTACCTGGCCGGCCATCAGGACGCCAAGCCGGCCGACGTGGAGAAGGCGCTGGTGGGCGGCGCCACGGCCGACAAGATCAGCAACCCGGGCCAGGGCACGCCCAACAAGCTGCTGAAGGTCGTGCAGTAGCCGACCGGACCGCTTGACCCGCACGCCGGCCGTCGCGCTCGCCCCCACGGGGCGCGGCGGCCGGCGTCGTGCTGCGCGGCACGCGGGCGCCGTGCCGCCGAACCCGCCGTCCCCCCGGCCGGGTTATCCACAGGAGGCTGCCTCCGGAACCGTCGGCGGCCGTGCGTGGCTACCGTCGGTGACATGCACGGAGTCACGCCGTTCCTCGGCATCAGCACCATCGTCTACGGAGTCATCGGACTGGTCTGCGTCCTCGCCGGCGCGGTCCGCAGGACAGGGGGGAGCCCGCCATGCACACCGTCACCGTCATCGTCCCGGCCCACAACGAGGAAGAGGGCCTGCCGGCCACACTGGAATCCCTCGCGCGGCAAACGGTCCGGCCCGACCGGATCCTGGTCGTCGACGACGCCTCCACCGACCGCACCGGCGAGGTAGCCGCCGCCCACGGGGCCACCGTCCTCCGCCCGCCGCGCAACCTCGGCAGCAAGGCCAGAGCGCAGAACCACGCGCTCCCGCGGTGCACCACCGACCTCGTCCTGGCGGTCGACGCCGACACCGTCCTCGCCCCGGACTACCTGGAGCGGGTCCTGCCGGCCTTCGACGACCCCGCGGTCGCGGTCGCCGCGGGCACGGTCCGCACCCGCCGCACCCGCACCCTGTGGGAGCGCGGCCGCTCCACGGAGTACCTCTTCGGCTTCCACTGGCACCGGCCCATCCAGGCGCTCGCCAACAGCCCCATGGTGTGCTCGGGTTGCTGCTCGGTGTTCCGGCGCGCGGAGCTGGTGGCGTTCGGCGGCTTCCCCGAGCGCACCATCGTGGAGGACATGGACTACACCTGGTCCCAGCAGATCGCCGGCCGCCGCGCGGTCTACGTCTCCGGCGCGGTCGCCCTGGCCGCCGACCCCGAGGACCTCACCTACTTCCGCAAACAGGTCAACCGCTGGATGGCCGGCTTCTGCCAGAACGTCCGGCTCCACCTCGGCCGGCTGGTCGTCCGCAAACCCCTGCTCGCGGTGTGGGTCCTGCTCGCGCTCGTCGAGATCCTCACCGCGCCGCTGTGGTGGGCCACCCCGTTCCTGCTCGCGGCCGGCGGCGGGACGTCCCCGCCGGCCGCCGTCGCCTGGTGGGCCGGGGCCGATCTGCTGCTGACCGCGCCACCGCTGGTCTACGCCGCCCGCCGCCGCGGACTCCCGCTGCGCGGCGTCCTGGCCGACATCCCCTGCGCCTACGCCACCAAGGCGGTCAATCTCGTCTACGCCTGGAAGGCGCTGGTGGTGGAGCTGCTGCTGGTGCCCCTGCACCTGGCCCGGGGGCTGACCGTCTACGAGAAGGGGCGCGCGGACACGCCCCGGGGGAGGGAGGCGGTCGCGGTGGGGGCAGTGGGCGGACCGGGGCCGGTCAGGCGGTGAGCGCCGCCGGCTCGCCCCGGCCGCGGGCCCGCACGGCCTGGTCGTAGCGGCGCAGCAGCAGCCGGGCCAGCTCGGGGGCGTCACCGAGCACCGGCGCGAGCACATCGGCGCGGGCCTCGCGGGCGCCGGCGGCGATCCGGTCCGGCAGGAAGCCCGGCGCGATGACGTACGGGGCGACGGCGACCCGCTGGACGCCCTCGGCCCGCAGGGCCCGTACGGCGTCGGCCGTCCGGGGAAGGGAGGCGGAGGCGAACGCAGGTCGCACGGCGCACCATTCGGCGGTGCGCCGCCACTCCCGCGCGATATCAGCGATCACTGCGATCGCCTCCGGGTCGGAGGAGCCCGCCGAGGCCAGTACGACCCCGGTCGAGCGGCGGTCGCCGGGCCGCAGCCCGGCCTCCTCCAGCCGGCGCTCCAGCGCGCCGGTCAGGAGAGGTGAGGGGCCGAGCACCTCGGCCTGGTGGACGGTCAGCAGGGGCAGCCGCGCGGCGGCCTCCCGCAGGACCGCGGGGATGTCGGACTTCGCGTGGAAGGCGCGGGTGAGGAGGAGCGGCAGCGCCACCACGTTCCGTACGCCGTCGTCCGAGAGGCGTTCCAGCACCCGGGGCACCCGGGGCGCGTTGAAGTCGAGGTAGCCGACCTCCACGCGCAGTCCGGGCCGCAGCTTCCGGACCCGCGCGCGCAGCGCGGTGACGGTCGCGGCGTGCCGGGGGTCGCGGCTGCCGTGGGCGATGACGAGGAGAGTGGGGCGCGTGCTCATGGGTCAGTTCTTGACGAGGAGGCCGCGGCTGCGCAGCACCCGGCGCTCGATCGGGGCGAAGATCAGCAGCTCGATTCCGATACCGACGATCAGGATCAGCAGGATCGCCGACAGCACCCAGGACATGTCCTGGAGCTCCCGGCCCTGCTCCAGCATCTGGCCCAGGCCGGTGCCCAGATCGGGCGCGCTGACGATGAGTTCGGCGGCCATCAGCGAGCGCCAGGAGAACGCCCAGCCCTGCTTGAGACCGGCCAGGTAGCCGGGGAGCGCGGCGGGGAGCAGCACGTGGCGGACACCGGCCAGACCGGTCGCGCCGATGGTGCGGCCGGCGCGGAGGTAGAGAGGGGAGATCTGGTCGACCCCGGACACCAGGCCGTTGGCGATCGAGGGGACGGCGCCGAGCAGCACCACCGCGTAGATGGTGGCGTCGCTCAGCCCGAACCAGATGATCGCCGCCGGCACCCAGGCCACCGAGGGGAGGGACTGAAGACCGCTCAGGATCGGCCCGATCGCCGCCCGGACCGGCTTGATCCGGGCCACGATCAGGCCCAGCACCGTCCCGAGGACGACCGACGCCACGAAGCCGAGGGCGCCGCGGGAGACGCTGGTCCACACGAAGCCGAGCAGGGTGCCCTCGAACCACTTCTGCTGGAGCGAGCGGAAGACGTCCAGCGGGCTGGGCAGCAGGTAGTGCGGCTTGACCTGGAAGTGGTAGGCGAGCTGCCACAGCGCCAGCACGATCACGATCGCGATGACGGGAGGGAAGAGCTTTGACAACGTGGTGCGCAGCCAGGGCTGCCGGGCCACCACGGTGGCGTCCAGGGCGTCGAGGCCGGCCTCCAGACCGGCCAGGTCACCGCCGGCCGGACGGGGTTCCCGGCCCGCCGCCGGGCCGCCGGCCGCCTCCGGGGCCGCCGCGCCGCCCCGGTCGGTGGACGCGCCGGTGGACGCGCCCCCGGTGGACGCCCCGTCCGGTGGTCCGGCGGGGTCGTCGCCGGGCGTGCCCGCGGCGGACGGGGTGGTGGTCTCAGTGCTGGCCATGGCGGCGGATCTCCCCACGGAGCTGTTCGGTGATCTCGATGGACAGGTCGGCGACCGCGGCGTCCTCGATGCGGCGCGGCTGGGGGATGTCCACCTGCCACTCGCGGGCCACCCGGCCGGGGCGGGAGGAGAGCAGCACGACCCGCTCCGCGAGCCGCACCGCCTCCCGGACGTTGTGGGTGACGAAGAGGACCGAGAGGTTCGTCTCCTGCCAGATCCGGGTCAGCTCGTCGTGCAGCACGTCGCGGGTGATGGCGTCGAGCGCGGCGAACGGCTCGTCCATCAGCAGCAGTTGGCTGTCCTGGGCCAGCGCCCGGGCCATCGCCACCCGCTGGCGCATCCCGCCGGACAGTTCGTGCACCCGCTTGCCGTACGCGCCCTTGAGCCGGACGAGTTCCAGCAGCCGCTCGGCCTCGGGGCGGCGCTCGGCGCGCGGCACACCGCGCAGCCGCAGCGCCAGTTCGATGTTGCGGCCCGCGGTCAGCCACGGGAAGAGGGCGTGCTCCTGGAACATCAGCGCCGGCCGGCCGCCGGGCGTCTCGATGGTGCCGTCGGACGGCTCGTCCAGGCCGGCCACCAGGTTGAGGAGGGTGGACTTCCCGCACCCCGAGGCCCCCAGGAGGCAGACGAATTCGCCGGGCGCGACATCGATGCTGATGTCGTCCAGCACCTGCTGCCGCGCGCCGGGGCGGCCGAACGACTTCGAGACGTGGTGGATACGAGCGGCGTGCGGACCGGTGGTGCCGGCGTCCGCCGCGGCGGGCTTGGTGAGCGTGCTGGTCGTCATCGGTGTCACCTCCTGGGGGATCGGGGGGCCGGGGTCAGTTGCCGCCGAGGCCGGCGTCGTCGACCGGCGGCTTGCCCTCGGACTTGAGCACCTTGTTCAGCAGGGTGAGGTCGTAGATGCCCTTGAGGTCGGGCTTCTTCAGCAGACCCGCCTTGACGGCGTGGTCCGCCTCCTCCTGGAGGGTGGCGGCCAGCGGGTCGTCGGTGATGTCGACGTTCTTGAACGCCGGGTCGATGACGTCGGCCGGCAGCGCCTTGCCGGAGATGACCGGGTCGGCCAGCTGGTCGTTGAGCGCCTTGACCGCCTCGGCCGGATGCGACCGGATCCAGGCGTTGGTCCGCACCGAGGCGCGCAGCACCGCCTCGACGGCCTTGGGGTGCTCGGTGAGGAACTTCTGCGAGACGATCATGTTCGTGATGACGAACTTCCCGTCCTTCCACAGCCTCTTCTCGTCCAGCAGCGGCTTGCCGCCGGCCGCGACGAGCTTGGAGGCGGTGGGCTCGGGCACCCAGGCGCCGTCGATGCTGCCCTGCTGGAAGGCGGTGGGGGTGACCTTGTTGTCGATGCGCTGGACGGTGACGTCGCCCTTGCCGGAGGTGGCGTCGACGGAATAGCCCTTCTCCGCCAGGAAGTTCAGCAGCGCCACGTCCTGGGTGTTGCCGAGCTGCGGGGTGGCGATCGTCTTGCCCTTGAGGTCGTCCAGGCCCGTGATCTTCTTCGGGTTGACGATCAGCGAGACGCCCCCGGAGGCGGAGCCCGCGATGATCTTCAGGCTCTTGCCGTGCGACTTGACGTAGCCGTTGATGGCGGGGGAGGGGCCGATCCAGCCGATGTCGATGGCGCCGGAGTTGAGCGCCTCGATCTCGGCGGGGCCCGCGTTGAAGACGGAGGACTTCACCGCCGTGCCGCCCAGCTCCTTCTGGAAGGTGCCGGTCCGGAGGCCGATCAGCGGGGTGGCGTGCGTGGTGTTGCCGAAGAACCCGATCTTGACCTGGTTGAGCCCGTCGACCTTGGGCCCCTTGGGCGCGACGGCGGCCGCGGTGTCCTTCTTGGCCTCGGAGCCGTAGCCGCAGGCCCCCAGGGCGGCGGTCAGCAACGGGACGGTGGCGGCGGCCGCCAGGAGGCGGTGACGAACGGCAGACACGGGAGGAGTTCCTCTCGGAGGGCCGGGGGAGTGCACGCGCGGTTACGGCGCGCCCGGCGTGATGGCGGATCTTCGGACGGAGGGCGTGGGGGGCGGGGAGTCGGGCACGGTCAGCACGCACATCGGCCGACTCCGCCCTGTCCGCTGCCGAGGGCCCCGCTGCCCACGCGGCCCCCCTCCTTCGCGAAGTCCGCGAACATGTCCCTGAGCATGGTCAGAAGTCCCACCCCTCGTCGTCCGCCGCGCTCTCGGGCGCGGGGTCCGCGGCCGCCTCCGCGAACGCGGTACCGGCCATACCGGCGGTCAGCGTGGTGCCGTCCGCGGGGTCGATCAGCAGGAAGGAGCCGGTGCGCCGGGACTCCGCGTAGGCGTCCAGCGCCAGCGGCGCGGCGGTGCGCACCACGATCCGGCCGATGTCGTTGGCGGCCAGTTCCCCGGGGGCCGGGTGCTGGGAGAGGTCGTCCAGCGTCAGCCGGGACGGGATCTCCTTGACGATCGCCTTGACCGTGCGGGTGGTGTGCTTGAGCAGCACCCGCTGCCCGACGGCCAGCGGCCGGTCGGCGACGTGGCAGACGGTGGCCTCGATGTCCTGGGTGGCGACCGGGGCCGCGCCGGCCGGGGCGATCAGGTCGCCGCGGGAGATGTCCAGGTCGTCGGCGAGCCGCAGGGTCACCGACTGCGGCGCCCAGGCGACGTCCACGCTCCGGCCGAGCGCGTCGATCCCCTCGATGGTGCTCGTCCGGCCGGACGGCAGGACGGTCACGACGTCGCCGACCCGCAGCACACCGGAGGCGATCTGGCCCGCGTAGCCGCGGTAGTCGGGGTGCTCGGCGGTCTGCGGGCGGATGACGTACTGGACCGGGAAGCGGGCCGGGTCGTCCGACGGGTCGGCGACCACCGGCACGGTCTCCAGGTGCTCCAGCACGGTCGGGCCGCCGTACCAGTCCATGGTGGCCGACGGCGTCACGACGTTGTCGCCGGCCAGCGCCGAGATCGGGATGGCGGTGATCTCCGGGACGCCCAGCGAGCCGGCGTACGCGGTGAACTCCTCCGCGATCGCGGCGAAGACCGCCTCCCGGTAGCCGACCAGGTCCATCTTGTTGACCGCCAGGACGACGTGCGGCACCCGCAGCAGGGCGGCGACCGCGGCGTGCCGCCGGGTCTGCTCGACCACGCCGTTGCGGGCGTCGACGAGCACCACGGCCAGCTCGGCGGTGGAGGCACCGGTCACCATGTTCCGGGTGTACTGCACGTGCCCGGGGGTGTCGGCGAGGATGAAGCGGCGGCGCGGGGTGGCGAAGTAGCGGTAGGCGACGTCGATGGTGATGCCCTGTTCCCGCTCGGCGCGCAGTCCGTCCGTCAGCAGCGCCAGGTCGGGCGCCTCCTGCCCGCGGTTGCGGGAGGCGTGCTCGACGGCCTCCAGCTGGTCGGCGAGCACCGACTTGGAGTCGTGCAGCAGCCGGCCGACCAGGGTCGACTTGCCGTCGTCCACGGAACCGGCGGTGGCGAAGCGCAGCAGCGAGGTGGCGCCCGTGTCCACGGTCCCCTCCGCGGCGGCGGTGTTGGTCGTGCTCATGGCTAGAAGTACCCCTCGCGCTTGCGGTCCTCCATGGCGGCCTCGGACAGCTTGTCGTCGGCCCGGGTCGCGCCCCGCTCGGTGAGCCGGGACGCGGCGATCTCCGCGATGACGGCCTCGATGGTGTCCGCGTCCGACTCCACCGCGCCGGTGCAGGACATGTCGCCGACGGTGCGGTAGCGCACCTGCCGGAGCTCCAGCCGCTCGCCGTCCTTCGGGCCGCCCCACTCACCGGGCGCCAGCCACATGCCGTTGCGGGCGAAGACCTCCCGCCGGTGGGCGTAGTAGATGGCGGGCAGTTCGATCTTCTCGCGGGCGATGTACTGCCACACGTCCAGCTCGGTCCAGTTGGAGAGCGGGAAGACCCGGACGTGCTCGCCCGGCGAGTGCCGGCCGTTGTAGAGCTGCCACAGCTCGGGCCGCTGCCGGCGCGGGTCCCAGCCGCCGAACTCGTCCCGCAGCGAGAACACCCGCTCCTTGGCGCGGGCCTTCTCCTCGTCCCGGCGGCCGCCGCCGAAGACCGCGTCGAAGCGGTTGCTCTCGATGGCGTCCAGCAGCGGCACGGTCTGGAGCGGGTTGCGGGTGCCGTCCGGGCGCTCCCGCAGCTCGCCGCGGTCGATGAACTCCTGCACCGACGCGACGTGCAGCCGCAGCCCGTGCTCGGCCACGGTCCGGTCGCGGTAGGCCAGCACCTCGGGGAAGTTGTGGCCGGTGTCCACGTGCAGCAGCGCGAACGGCACCGGCGCCGGCGCGAACGCCTTCAGCGCCAGGTGCAGCATGACGATGGAGTCCTTGCCGCCGGAGAAGAGGATCACCGGCCGCTCGAACTCGCCCGCCACCTCGCGGAAGATGTGCACCGCCTCGGACTCCAGGGCGTCCAGGTGCGACAGCGCGTAGGGGTTGTCCAGGTCCTCGGGTATCGACGCCACCGTGGTCATGCTGCGCCCCTTCCGTTCGCTTCAGTGCCCGCGCGGAGCGCAGGTGCGGCTGCCGCGGGGGTCCGCGGGCCGGCGGCCGCGTGCGTGTCGCTCATGCCAGCCCCCGCTCGGCCAGCAGCGCGTGCAGCGCCGCGGCGGACTCCTGGACGGTTTGGGTGTGCGCCTCCAGGCGCAGGTCCGGCGACTCGGGCGCCTCGTAGGGGTCGTCCACCCCGGTCAGGCCGGAGATCTCGCCGGCCGCCTGCTTGGCGTACAGGCCCTTCACGTCGCGCTCCGAGCAGACCTCCACCGGAGTGGCGACGTGCACCTCCAGGTACGCGGTGCCCTGGCTCTGGTGGCGCTTGCGCACCGCCTCGCGGCTGTCCGCGTACGGGGCGATCACCGGAACCAGGACCTTGACGCCGTTGCGGGCCAGCAGTTCGGCGACGAAGCCGATCCGCTGGACGTTGGTGTGCCGGTCCTCGCGGCTGAAGCCGAGACCCGCGGAGAGGAACTCGCGGATCTCGTCGCCGTCGAGCACCTCGACGCGGTGGCCCTCGCCGCGCAGCCGGCCGGCCAGCTCCCGCGCGAGGGTGGTCTTCCCCGCGCTCGGCAGACCGGTCAGCCAGATCGTGGCGCCCGTCATCTGTATCTCCCAGTACTCCGCCATCAGTGCAGTCCGCACTCGGTCTTGTTGGTGCCGGCCCAGCGGCCGGCCCGCGCGTCCTCGCCCGCCCGTACCCGGCGGGTGCAGGGCGCGCAGCCGACGGAGGCGTAACCGTCCGTCAGCAGGGGGTTGGTGAGCACCCCGTGCTCGGCGACGTAGGCGTCCACGTCGGCCTGCGTCCAGCGGGCGATCGGGGCGATCTTGACCTTCCGCCGCCGGGCGTCCCAGCCCACCACCGGGGTGCCGGCCCGGGTCGGCGACTCGTCCCGGCGCAGCCCGGTCGCCCACGCGTCGTATCCGGCCAGGCCCTCCTCCAGCGGCGTGACCTTGCGCAGCGCGCAGCACAGGTCCGGGTCGCGGTCGTGCAGCTTCGGCCCGTACTCGGCGTCCTGCTCCGCCACCGTCTGACGGGGCGTCAGGGTGATGACGTTGACGTCCATCACCGCGGCCACCGCGTCCCGGGTGCCGATGGTCTCCGGGAAGTGGTAGCCGGTGTCCAGGAACACCACGTCCACGCCGGGGAAGACGCGGGAGGCCAGGTGCGCGACGACCGCGTCCTCCATCGAGGAGGTGACGCAGAAGCGCGGGCCGAAGGTCTCCGCGGCCCACCGGAGGATCTCCGGCGCGGACGCGTCCTCCAGGTCGCGGCCCGCCTGCTCGGCGAGGCGCTGAAGGTCGGTTGCGGTGGTCACGGCGTACCTCCGTCGGAAGCGGAAGGGGGTGCGGAAGGGGTGGCGGGACGGGCCGCGGACGGGGTTCCGGTCGCGGCTCCGGACGGGGCGGGACCCGGGGCTCCGGGAGCCAGCAGGCCCCGGAACTCCAGCCGGAAGGCCCGGTTGCACGCCCGGCACTCCCATGCCCGGTGGCCGTCCTCCCCGGGCCGCAGGTCCTCGTCGCCGCAGTACGGGCAGTAGAACGGCGCGGCGCGCTCGCTCATGCCGGGGACCCGTTCCGCCCGGCCCCCCGCGTACGGAGCACCCGCCCGCCGGGGGTTCGCCGGCTGGTCCCGCTCACTTCAGCGCACCCTCTTCGGCGCGCGCCGCCCAGGTGGCGAACCGCTCGCCCTCGTGGCGCTGCGCCTGGAAGGCGCGGAGCACCCGCTCGATGTAGTCGGGCAGCTCCTCGGCGGTCACCTTCAGCCCGCGGACCTTGCGGCCGAAGCCCGGCTCCAGGCCCAGCGCGCCGCCCAGGTGCACCTGGTAGCCCTCGACCTGGTTGCCGTCCTCGTCCAGCACCAGCTGGCCCTTGAGGCCGATGTCCGCGACCTGGATGCGGGCGCAGGCGTTGGGGCAGCCGTTGAGGTTGATGGTGATCGGCTCCTGGAAGTCCGGCATCCGGCGCTCCAGTTCGTCGATGAGCGTGGCGCCGCGGCCCTTGGTCTCGACGATGGCGAGCTTGCAGAACTCGATACCGGTGCAGGCCATGGTGCCGCGCCGGAACGGCGAGGGGGTGACCTGGAAGTCCAGCGCCTCCAGCCCGGCGACCAGCCCGTCGACCTCCTCGGGCGCGACGTCGAGAATGATCATCTTCTGCTCGACGGTGGTGCGCAGCCGGTCGGAGCCGTGCGCCGCGGCGAGTTCGGCGATCTTGGTCAGGGTGGTGCCGTCGACCCGGCCCACGCGCGGGGCGAAGCCCACGTAGAAGCGGCCGTCCTGCTGGCGGTGCACCCCGATGTGGTCCCGCCACGTGTGCGTCGGCGCCTCGGGCGCGGGGCCGTCGACCAGCTTCCGCCCCAGGTACTCGTCCTCCAGCACCTGGCGGAACTTCTCGACGCCCCAGTCGGCCACCAGGAACTTCAGCCGGGCGCGGTTGCGCAGCCGGCGGTAGCCGTAGTCGCGGAAGATGCCGACCACGCCGGCCCAGACCTCGGCGACCTCGTCCAGCGGCACCCAGGTGCCCAGCCGCTGCGCGAGCTTGGGGTTGGTGGACAGGCCGCCGCCGACCCACAGGTCGAAGCCCGGCCCGTGCTCGGGGTGGACCACCCCGACGAACGCCACGTCGTTGATCTCGTGCACCACGTCCTGGACGGGCGAGCCGGAGACCGCGGTCTTGAACTTCCGCGGCAGGTTGGAGAATTCCTTGCTGCCGATGTAGCGCCGGTGGATCTCCTCGACGGCCGGGGTGCCGTCGATGATCTCGTCCGCCGCGATCCCGGCCACCGGGGAACCGATGATCACGCGCGGGCAGTCGCCGCACGCCTCGGTCGTGGACAGCCCGACGGCCTCCAGCTTCTCCCAGATGGCCGGCACGTCCTCGATGCGCACCCAGTGCAGCTGGATGTTCTGCCGGTCGGTGATGTCCGCGGTGCCGCGGGCGTACTGCTCGGAGACCTCGCCGATGGCGCGCAGCTGGGCGACGGTGAGCCGGCCGCCGTCGATGCGCACCCGCAGCATGAAGTACTTGTCGTCCAGCTCCTCGGGCTCCAGCACCGCGGTCTTGCCGCCGTCGATCCCGGGCTTGCGCTGGGTGTAGAGGCCCCACCAGCGCATCCGGCCGCGCAGGTCGTTGGGGTCGATGGAGTCGAAACCGGCCTTGGCGTAGATCGTCTCAATGCGTGTCCGCACATTGAGACCGTCATCGTCCTTCTTGAACTGCTCGTTGCCGTTGAGCGGCGTGAAGTGACCAACGGCCCACTGGCCCTCGCCGCGGTGGCGGCCGGCCTTGCGGCGGGTCGTGGCGGAGGGGCGGTCCGGGTTGGCGGCCATGGGCTACGTCCTTCTGGGCGGCTCAAAGGGGGGTGCGGAGGGTGCGGTGCACCCCCGATGACCTGTGCGGGCACACCGAAGTCGCGGCGCGCGCGGGCGCGTCGGCGTGGGCTGCGGGGTCGGGGGTTCAACGCGTCCGCGACGAGGGGGACGACGTGCGAAGCGGTGGTGCCGATTGCTGTGCGGTACGCAGGGCCGGGCCCTGGTCGTGCAGCGTCAGCCCGCCCGACAAATGGCGCTGGACATGCGGCCGAGGTCGACGTGCCGCCGACTCACCAAGGCAATTCCAGCTCTGGACATGACGGAAGCCTGGCACGGGGCTCTCCGGCCAGTCCACCGTCATCCAGAATATGGACATGAAGGTCTCGTATGACGAGACGCTGTGGTGTCCATCACGTGGTGGGGCGGGGTGCGGCCGGTTCCGGACGCGGTGCCCCGGCGGCGGTGGCCGCGGGGCGAACGCCTCAGCCCGCGGCGGCCGGTACGGGTCCCGCGCCGGGCCACGGACCGGGCATGGCGGCCGCCGGCTCCTCGGTCACCGTGGTGTCGTAGAGCCGGAAGCCGCGCCGCTCGTAGTTGGCCCGCGCGTGCGGACCGTCGTCGCTACAGGTGTGCACCCACACCCGCGCGGTCTCCGGCAGCTCCGGCCACCGCCCGGCCAGGTCCCAGGCGCGGGCGGTCCCGAACTCCAGCAGGTGCCCGCCGATCCGGCGCCCGCGGAAGGCCGGCAGCAGCCCGAAGTACACGATCTCCACCGCCCCGTCCGGCCCGCCCTGAAGTTCGATGAACCCGGCGGGCGTGCCGCGCAGGTACGCCACCCAGGTCTCCGTCCCGGGCCGCCCGAGGTGCTCGGCCCAGCGCGCGTACGGCCAGTCCAGCCGGTCGGTCCACAGCACGTCCCCGCCGACCGCCGTATAGAGGAACCGGCTGAATTCGGGCGACGGCACCTCGGACCGGACGATCCGTACGTCCTGCCCGGCGGGCGGCGCCGCGGCGGGCGCCAGGTCGGACCGCGCGGTCTGCTGGAGGTACCAGGTGGTGACGGTGTGGCTCATGCGGCCAGCACATCACACCGGCGGACGGGTCGGCGCGACGGTCCGCTGCCTGGACGGGGCCGGAGGGGCGGGGCGGACCGGACGGGGGCGACCGGTCCGGTCCGGGCCGGGCCGGAACGCACCCGGGGGACGGGGCCGGGCCGGGGCGGGCCGGGCCGGAACGGGCCGGGAGGGGGCGGGGCCGGGCCGGTGGAACGGTGCGGAGCGGCCCGGCGCGGGGGCCCGCCCGGCTCCGTCCTCTCACGGTCACATCACGGACCGATCCGTCCACCTGCTGGGACGGCGCCGGCGCACGGGGTGGCCCGGCGCGCCAGCGACGAGTCCTGGGACGCGACAGCGACAAGCCTTCGGGACGCGACAGCGACGCCCCCCGGGCCCCGACAGCGACGGCCGTCCAGGCCGCCCCCTGGCTACAGCGGACCGCCCCCTGACCACCTCCGCCCGCCCCACCGCTCCGCCGCCCGCCCCGGCGCTCACCCCGCGCGTCCGGCCTCCGCGCCGCGGGCCGCCAGGACCGCCGGGGCCGTGGAGTGCGGGAGGAGCTCCAGCGGGCGGGCGGGGAGGCGGAGTTCCACCTCGACGCCGTCGGCGAAGCGGTACGGGCGGTGGGCCAGGACGCCCGCGAGGTGGCGGCGCAGCCGGGACAGCTCGGCCCGGACCGTGACCGTCCGCCCGCCGTCGCCGAAGAGGTCCCGGGCCAGCTCGGCGGCGCTGCGCCCGCCCGGGTGGGCGGCCAGCACGAACAGCAGCTCGGCGTGGCGCGGGGTCAGCGGGTGCGACCAGCTGCCGGCCGGCCCGGACACCGTCACGGCCGGTTCGCCGGGCCCGCGCAGGTCCAGCACCACCCGGTGCGGCTCCGGCACCGGCTCCGGGCGGCCGAGCCGGATCAGCCAGCCGCCGGGCAGCGGCTCCAGCGTGCACATGCCGTACCGCGGCAGCCACAGCGGCCCGGCCGACGGCGCCTTCGGCAGCGCCACCCGGGCCGGCGGGGCCATCCCCGTCACCGCCGCCGTCCAGCCGTGCGGATCGACCGCCAGCGCCCGCCCGCCGAGCCGGGCCAGCACCGGTGCCGCACCGGCCCGCAGCCGCTCCAGCGCCGCCTGGTGCCGGCCGCGCAGCTCGCCCTCGGCGAGCCGGGCCACCGCGGAGACCAGCGCCAGCGTCGTCGGGTGGAAGGAGTGCGCCGGGCCGCTGAGGTCCACCGTGCCCAGCAGCCGCCCGTCCCGCGGATCGTGCAGCGGCGCCGCGGCGCACGTCCACTGCTGGTGGCTGCGCACGAAGTGTTCGGCGGAGTGCACCAGCACCGGGCTGCGGGCCACCAGCGCGGTGCCGATCGCGTTGGTGCCGACCGTCCCCTCCCGCCAGTCCGCGCCCTTGTCGAAGCCCAGCCGGTCGGCCATCCGCCGGATCGGGGCGCTGCCCTCCCGCCACAGCACCCGGCCCTCGGCGTCGGTGACCACCATGATCTGCTGCGCCGCGTCCGCGGTCGGCAGCAGCCCGCCGCCCAGCACCGGCAGCACCGCCGCCAGCTGCGACGCCTGCCGGCGGGCCTCCAGCTCCGCGACCGACAGCGGCTGCTGCGCGCTGCCCCGGTCCGGGTCCACCCCGCGGTCCAGCACCCGCCGCCAGGACGCGCCGATCACCGCCCGCGGCGCGTCCCGGCCGGCCTCCGGCGGATCGCCGGCCAGCACCGCCTCGTGCACCACCGCCAGCCGCCGCGCGGTCCCGCGGATGTCCTGCGCGGACCGCACCGCACCGTCGAGCCCTCTGCCGCCCGCCCGGTCGCCGGCCGCCCCGCCGGCCCTGTCGCTCGGTCTCTGCCTCACACCGCTCTCCGTTGTGCCCGTGCCTCCGGCCCTGCCCCGGTATGCGCCCATCGTGCCGTCAGCGGCCCCCGGGGGAGAGCCCCTTGCACAGATCCGCTGCAACGCGGTGCAACGGTTGTGGCCTATGACGCCTGCGGGGAAATCTGGTTGCAGCGGCCGATGGCGTCCCCCGCCGGAGGATTCGCCGGTCACCCGACGGAGAACCCGCCGGTGCCCGCCGGAGATGCGATCGGCCGCCCGCGTCGTCGGCACGGTGTGGGAGGGGGCTCGCCATGGTGGCCGCCGCCCCGCGTGTCGTGGTGATCGGTGCCGGCGAGGGCGCCCGCACGGCGCGGGCCGCCCGGCTGGCCGGACACTACGGCGTCCCCCGGCTGTCCGCGGTCGACGTCCTGATCAGGCGTCAGCCGCTGCCGGCCGCCGGCTATGTGGTCGACGGCGCGCCGCAACTCCTCGACCGGGTCGCGCGCTTCGGCGGACCGCTGCCGGTGCCGGCCTTCGCCGACCTCGTCGTCCACCTGCGCGGGGCCGGACCGGACGGCAGCGGGGACGCCTTCCGGGTGATCCGCTACTACGAGGCGCGGGGCGTCCTCGCCGGCTTCCGGCCGGACGTCCCCGACGCCGAGATCATCGTGGCCATCGACGCGGCGCTGCGCGGACGCACCGCGCCGCAGCCGCCGCGGTGGACCTGAAGACCGGGAGCGGTGCCGAGTCGGCGCGGCACCGCTCCCAGCCCGGCGCGGCGGCGGTTGCCCCCTGTCCCGCCCCCTGACCGGAGCCGCTTGCTGACGGCTCCTCAGGGGACGCGGAACCGCCGCCGCGCCGCCGGACCTCCCCCCGGCGCCGCTACGCCACCACCGGCCGCGCCCGTTCCGCGATCGCGGCCAGCGCCAGCGTGTGCGGCAGGGTGCCGAAGGCCGCGCCCGCGTCGCCGCCCAGCCGCGCGGCGCAGAACGCGTCGGCCACCTCCGGCGGCGCGTACCGCACCAGCAGCGCCCCCTGGAGCACCACCGCCAGCCGCTCCGCCAGCCGCCGGGCCCGCGCCTCGACGCCCTCCAGGTCGGCCAGTTCGGTCAGCAGCCCCCGGATCGCCCGGTCCAGCCGGTGGTCGGCGCCCCGGGCGGCACCGATCTCCACCAGGTACGCGTCCAGCGCGGCCGGCTCCCGGCGCAGCGCCCGCAGCACGTCCAGCGCCTGGACGTTGCCCGAGCCCTCCCAGATCGAGTTCAGCGGGGCCTCCCGCAGCAGCCGCGGCAGCCCCGACTCCTCCACGTAGCCGTTGCCGCCCAGGCACTCCAGCGCCTCCGCGACCACCGGCGTGCAGCGCTTGGTCACCCAGTACTTGGCGGCCGGCACCGCCAGCCGCAGGAAGGCCCGGTCCCGCTCGGTGCCGCCGTCGCAGGCCGCGGCCAGCCGCAGCGCCAGCGTGGTCGCCGCCTCCGACTCCAGCGCCAGGTCGGCCAGCACGTTCCGCATCAGCGGCTGGTCGGCCAGCCGGCGCCCGAACGCCTCCCGGTACGCGGTGTGGTGCAGCGCCTGCGCCACCGCCTGCCGCATCACCGCCGCCGACGCGGTGACGCAGTCCAGCCGGGTCGCCGCGACCATCCCGATGATCGCCGCCACCCCGCGCCCCTCCTCGCCGACCCGGCGCACCCACGTCCGCCCGTCGAACTCCACCTCCGCCGAGGCGTTCGACCGGTTGCCGAGCTTGTCCTTCAGCCGCTGGATGCGGAACGCGTTCCGGCTGCCGTCCGGCAGCACCCGCGGCAGCAGGAAGCAGGTCAGCCCCCCGGGCGCCTGGGCCAGCACCAGGAACGCGTCCGACATCGGCGCCGAGCAGAACCACTTGTGACCGGTCAGCACGTACTCCCCGGCCGCCGCCAGCGGCTGCGCGCGGGTGGTGCCCGCCCGCACGTCGCTGCCGCCCTGCTTCTCGGTCATCGCCATCCCCGCCAGCGCCCCCGCCTTCCGCCCGGCGGGCCGCAGCTCCGCGTCGTAGACGGACGAGGTCAGCAGCGGCTCCCAGACCGCCGCCAGCTCCGGTTCCGCGCGCAGCGCCGGCACCGCCGCGTGGGTCATCGACAGCGGGCAGCCGTGCCCGGCCTCGACCTGCGTCCACACCAGGAAGCCCGCGGTGCGGCGCAGGTGCCCGTGCGGGCGCGACCAGGCGCCGGTCAGCCCGGCGCCGACCGCGTGCCCCAGCAGCCGGTGCCAGGCCGGGTGGAACTCCACCTCGTCGATCCGGTGGCCGTAGCGGTCGTGGGTGCGCAGCACCGGCGGATACGCGTTGGCCTGCGCGCCCCAGCACTGGGCCTGGGCGGAGCCGGCCGCCTGCCCCAGCCGGCCCAGCTCCTCCCGCACCTCGCCGAGGTGCTCCCCGGTGACGTACCGGGCCACCCCCTCGGTCAGCGCCGGGTCGGCGGCGAAGACGTCGTACCCGGTCAGCGGCGGCGGCTGGTTGGTCACGGTATGCGTGCCATGTGTGGTAGGTGCCATGCCGATACGGTAAGGAGGTGCAGCCGCCGAACGAACCGACCGAACCGCGCGGGCCGGACGGACCGCCCCGGGGACGGCTCACCCGCGCCCGGGTCCTCTACCGCAACGTCTCCGCCCGGCGGCTGGTCTGGCTGCTCCTGAAGGACGTCGTCGCCAGCTGCATGCGCTACCGCGTCACCGGCCTGGCCGCCGAGGCCGCCTTCTGGTGCCTGCTCTCCCTGCCGCCGCTGGTCCTCGGCCTGCTCGGCGTCCTGGGCTACAGCGAGCCGTGGCTCGGGCACGCGACCCTGGAGCGGTTCCGCAACCACCTGCTGAACGCCGCCGGCAGCGTCCTGTCCGGCCGCGGCGTCCACGAGATCGCCCGCCCGCTGCTCGACGACGTCTTCACCGGCCACCGCCCCGACGTCATCTCGCTGGGCTTCGCCCTCGCCCTGTGGTCCGGCTCCCGGGCCCTGAACGTCTTCGTCGACACCATCACGATCATGTACGGGCTGGACGGCCGCCGCGGCATCGTCCGGACCCGGCTGCTGTCCTTCGGGCTCTACGTCGCCGCGCTCGCCGTCGGCGCGATCGCCTTCCCGCTGCTGGTCGCCGGACCCGACGTCGTGGTCAGCTGGCTGCCCGCCAGCGAGGACATCATCCGCGTCCTGTACTGGCCGGTGGTGGTGGTGCTGTGCGTCGCCTTCCTCACCACCCTCTACCACGTCTCGGTGCCGGTCCGGTCGCCGTGGCGCGAGGACATCCCCGGCGCCGTCACCGCCCTGGCCATGTGGATCCTCGGCAGCTTCCTGCTCCGCCTCTACCTCACCTCGGCCGTCGAGGGACCCACCGTCTACGGCTCGCTGGCCGCCCCGATCGCGGTCCTGCTGTGGATCGGCGTGTCCGCCTTCGCGGTGCTGGTCGGCGCGGCCCTGAACGCCTCCCTGGACCGGGTCTGGCCCTCGGAGGCCGTCGCCGCCGCCCGCGCCGGGCACGACGGCGCCGACGGGCCCGGCGCGCACGGCGCGGGCGGCGGTCACCGCGGCGCGGGCTGACCGGCCCAGGACGTCCGGAACCGCACCCGGCGGCCCGTTGACGCCGCTCCGCGGCCGGGTCCACACTCGGGGCAGCAAGGATCATGAACGTCGCTCCGCTGCGCGAACTCCCCTCCTGGCACCGGGAATCACCCCACCGCAGGGAAAGGGCACTCATGACCGCACCCGCGTCCCCCGGCTCCGCCCCCGCCCCGCCGCCCCCGGCCCCGGCGCCCTACCGCGGCGCCCCGGCCCGCCACCCCCGGCACCCACCGGTCACCCTCGACCTGCGCACCGCCCCCGGCGCCGCCGAACGCACCGCCCCCGTCTTCGGCACCGCGCCCGCCGGCCCCCGGGACGCCGACCTCACCGCACACCACGCCGGCCCGCCGCTCGGCGAGCGGATCACCGTCTCCGGCCGCGTCCTGGACCGCGCCGGCCGCCCCGTCCGCGGCCAGCTCGTCGAGATCTGGCAGGCCAACGCCGCGGGCCGGTACGCCCACCGCGAGGACCGCAACCCGGCCCCGCTCGACCCGCACTTCACCGGCGCCGGCCGCTGCCTGACCGACGCGGCCGGCCGGTACGCCTTCACCACCGTCCGGCCCGGTGCCTACCCGCTGCCCGGCGAGCGCGCCTGGCGCCCGTCCCACGTCCACTTCTCGGTCTTCGGCACCGCCTTCACCCAGCGCCTGGTCACCCAGATGTACTTCCCCGGCGACCCGCTGCTGCCCCACGACCCGGTGCTCGCCGCGGTCCCCGACCCGGCCGCCCGGCCCCGCCTGGTCGCCGGCTACGACCACGCCCGGTCCTGCGCCGACGGCATCCTGGCCTACCGCTGGGACATCGTCCTGGACGGCCCGTCCGCCACCTGGACCGAGGAGGGCCGCTGATGCCGCGGACCGCCCGGGAGCCCCTCGCCGCCACCCCCGCCCAGACCATCGGCCCGTTCTTCGGCCACGCCCTGCCCTTCCCCGGCGGCGACCGGATCGCGCCCGAGGGCGACCCCGGGGCCGTCACCCTGCACGGCCGGGTCCGCGACGGGGACGGCGCGCCGGTCCCGGACGCGCTGCTGGAGTTCTGGCGGCCCGGCCCGGACGCCGGCCCGCCGCGCCCCGATCCGGCCACCGGAGCGCCGCCGGGCCGCGGCGGCCCGGCCGCCACCGGTTTCGGCCGGGTGCCCACCGACGCCGCAGGCCACTACGCGGTCCACACCCCGCTCCCCGCCGCGCGCCCGGACGCCGCACCGCACCTCGCGCTCTGCGTGCACGCCCGCGGCCTGCTCCACCCCCTGTTCACCCGCGTCTACTTCGGCGGCCCCGCGGCCCTGGCCGCCGACCCGCTGCTGGCCCGGCTCCCCGCCGAGCGCGCCCGGACCCTGCTGGCCCGCCCCGACGGCCCCGGCCGCCACCGCTTCGACATCCAGCTCCGGCAGCCGGCGGACGGCCGGTGCGCCGAGACGGTGTTCCTCGCCTTCCGGTGAGCGCGGGCGCTGCGCCTGGCGGGCGGTGCTGCCCGGTCCGCGGCCGGTCCGGCAGCGGGCCTGCGGGTGCGCGCGTCCGCGATGCGGTACAACCTCGGTACGGTCGGCGGTCCGGCCGTGCCCGAACCCCCGCCGCGGCCCTCACCGCCCTGACCGGCCGCGGCGGGGCTCGCGGACGCCCGGCCCCGGCCGGCGGCCCCGCCGGACCGGACCGCGCCGCGCGCGCCGCCCCGGTGCCGCCGGCCGCCCGTCCCGCCGGCCGCCGGGACCGTCCGCCGCCCCCGCGGACCCCGCCCGGGACGTGACGCAGCACCGCACGCACCACCCGCACGACCGCAGGAGCCCGTATGACGCCGCCCGCCGCCCCCGCCCTCCACCACACCGCCGACGGCCCGCCCGGCGCCCCGGCGCTGCTCCTCGGCCCGTCCCTGGGCACCTCGCTCACCGTCTGGGACCCCCAACTCGCCGGGCTGGCCCGCCGGTTCCACGTCGTCCGCTGGGACCTGCCCGGCCACGGCGGCACCCCGCTGGACGCACTCGCCGACCCCGGCACCACCACTGTCCCGGAACTGGCCCGCCTGGTCCTCTCCCTCGCCGACGCCCTCGGCCTGGGCCGCTTCGCCTACGCCGGGGTCTCCCTGGGCGGCGCGGTGGGCGCCTGGCTCGCCGCCCACCACCCCACCCGCATCAGCTCGCTCGCCCTGGTCTGCTCCTCGGCCCGGTTCGGCGAACCGGCCGGCTGGCGGGAACGGGCCGCCCTGGTCCGCGCCAAGGGCACCGACGCGGTCGCCGACACCGTCGCCGGCCGCTGGTTCACCCCCGCCGCCGCCACCGGACCGGAGGCCACCGCCCTGGTGGAGGCGCTGCGCCGGGACGTGTCGCCCGAGGGGTACGCGGCCTGCTGCGACGCCCTCGCCGCCTTCGACCTGCGCAGCGCGCTGCCCCGGATCACCGCCCCCACCCTCGTCGTCGCGGGCCGCGCCGACCCGGCCACCCCGCCCCCGCACGCCCGCGAACTGGCCGACGGCATCCGCGACGCCAACCTCGTGGAACTCTCCGGCGCCGCCCACCTCGCGGGCGTGGAGCGCCCCGCGGAGGTCCTCGCCGCCCTCCTCGCCCACCTGGCGCCGCTGCACACCCGCCCGGCCCCCGGCACCGACGGCTGAGCCCCGGCCCGGACCGCGGCGGCGGTACCGGCTACACCGGGCCGCCGGTACCGCCGCCGGCCCGCTCGCGGTACCGCACCAGCAGCATCGCCGCGTCGTCGTTGAGCGGCCCCTCGGCGTGGTCCACCACGTCCTCCCGGACCGCCCGCAGCGCCGCCTCCGGGTCGGGGTCCTTCAGCAGCACCGCCCGCTCGTCCAGCGGGTAGAACCGGCCCCCCGAGTCCCGCGCCTCGGCGACCCCGTCGGTGTAGAACAGCAGCTGGTCGCCGGGGGCGAACGGCACCGTGTAGGGGACCGGCACGTCCGGCCGGTGGTCCATCAGGCCCAGCGGCAGCGCCCGTTCCGCGGGCGCCGCGTAGCCGACCTCGCCGGAGGGGCGGACCACCAGGGGTGAGGGGTGGCCGAAGTTCAGCAGGGTGGCGTCGGGGCCGTCGCCGATCTCGGCGAGCACCGCGGTCACGAACCGCTCCCCGGACAGATGGCGGTTCAGCGCCCGCTCCACCCGGGCCCCGACCGCCGGCAGGTCCGGCTCGTCGTGCGCCGCCTCCCGGAACGCGCCGAGCACCACCGCCGCGCTCTCCACCGCCTCCAGGCCCTTGCCCTGCACGTCGCCGACGATGATCCGCACCCCGGCCGGCGAGGTCACCACCTCGTAGAGGTCGCCGCCGATCCGGGCCTCGGCCACCGCGGAGGTGTAGGACACCGCGATCCGCAGCGGCCCGGCGCTGCGCGGCACCGGCCGCAGCAGCACCCGTTGCGCGACCTCGGCGATCGAGCGGACGCTGGCCAGCTCCGCCTCCCGGCGCTGCCGCATCACCGCGGCCACCACCCCGGCCGCGGTCACCCCGGCCACCGACAGCAGCGCGGTCAGCCCGCGGCGGCTCTCGAAGAGCCCGCTGTGCAGGCCCAGACCCACACAGAGCACCGCCGCGCTCAGCCCGGCCAGCGCGGTCCGGCGCCACCCGCCGACCAGCCCGGCGAACGCCGGCCCCAGCGACACCAGCGGCAGGAAGCCGACCTCCGGGCCGGCGGTGATGTCCACCGCGCTGACCGCGGCCATGACCACGTACGGGAACGCGGACAGCGCACGGGAGCGGGTGCGCTGCTCCCCCTTCTCCACGGCCAAGCTCCACTCCGGCGTCGTTACGGCCCAGGGGCCGCGCGCGGCGGCCCCTGGGAGGTGATCGGGACGGGGGACCGGCCGCGGTCCGTTCGACTGTCCGAAACCGGCCTTGGGGCCCCCGACCTGAGCATATGCAACGTTTGCCGGGGCGAACGACGGGGCGTCCGCCGCCGTTACCGAATCGCAGCGGCGCCTCCCGCTAGCCGAGGTACGCCTGCATCCCCTTGACCCGGCCGGGCCGCAGGATCCGGATCGGGCCGCGGGTGCAGCCCGGGCAGTCGGTGTGGGTCAGGGGAGAGGGCACCCGCCGGCCGTGGCAGAAGTACTCGGCGTGCCGGCGGCCGCCGGCATCCGGGGTGTGCCGGATCTCGTACTCCTCCTCCCACCCGTGCCCGCAGTGCAGGCAGACGAACGAGTACGCCTCGTGGACCGTCTCGGTGTCCCTTTCCGTCATCATCACCACGTCCTCTCACCGGGCCGCCGCGGACCGCGGCGGCACCGGACGGATCCGTGCCGCACCTCCCATTATCACGCCGCCCGGGGCGTACGCGGGGGGCCGCGGCGGGCCGTTCACGCGCTGCCGCGCACCCCCGCCAGGGCCGCGTACACGGCCGCGACCAGGGGGCCGCTGCGCGGGTCCTCGCCGCTGGTGCCGCCCCCGAAGCGGTTCATGGTGTAGGCGTAGCCCAGCCCGTTCTCCGGGTCCGCGAAGGCGTACGAACCGCCCGCGCCGCCGTGCCCGAACGCCCGCGGATTGGGCCCCGCCCGGCCGTGGTCGTTGAGCATGTAGCCCAGCCCCCAGCGGAACGCCGCGGCGGCGCCGTCGGGGACCAGCCCGCCGATGGTCAGGTCCGGCTCGTCCGGCCGGCTCTGCGAGGTCCGCATCGCCTCCAGCGTGGCCCGGCCCACCAGCCGGCCGCCGGCCAGCGCCCCGTAGACGGCGGCCAGGCCGCGTGCGCAGGCGTGCGCGTTGCCGGCCGGGATCTCCGCGGAGCGGTAGGCGGCGCTGTTCACGTCGCCGGTCGGGATGTACGTCAGCGCCAGCGTCACCCCGGCCAGCGGATGGTCGGCCAGGCCCCGCACCGGCGCCTTCGGCAGCCCCGGGAGGCGCCGGGCGAGCCGCTCCTCGTCCAGCTGGCCGACCATGTCGGCGCACCGGGCCTGCTCCGCCCGCGGGGTGCCGATGAACACCGCGGCGTCCAGCGGCCCGGTGATCTCGCTGCGCAGGAACGCGCCCAGCGACTGCCCGGTGATCCGCCGGACCACCTCCCCCACCAGGTACCCGAACGTGACGGCGTGGTAGCCCTGCGCGGTCCCCGGCTCCCACCAGGGCGGGGTGGCCGCCAGCGCGCCGCAGACGTACTCCCAGTCGTAGGCGCGGCCCTCGGCCAGCGGCTCCCGGGGCGCGATCAGCCCGGCGCGGTGGCTGAGCAGCCAGCGCACCGGTATGGCCTCCTTGCCCGCACGGGCGAATTCCGGCCAGTAGCGGGCGACCGGCGCGTCCAGGTCCAACTCGCCCCGGTCCGCGAGGAGATGGGCGCACAGCGCGGTCATCCCCTTCGACGTCGAGTAGACGTTGACCAGGGTGTCGCGCTCCCAGGGCCGGGTGCCGGCGGCGTCCGCGCGGCCGCCCCACAGGTCGACCACGGGCTCGCCGTCCAGCGTCACCGCCACCGCCGCCCCGACCTCCCGGTGGGCGCGGAAGTTCCGTTCGAAGGCGGCGCGGACGCCCTCGAAGCCCGGTGCGCAGTGGCCGTTGACGGTGGCAGCTTCCACGGGGGGTCTCCTCGCCTCGTCGCGGTGCGGTCGCCTGCGCGCCCCGCCGCCCGGACGCCGGGGCGCGATCCCGGTGCGCGACGGCCGCGAAGCACCTACGGATGATCCGCCCGCTTCGATGCCTGTGGCAACCATGCCGGTCCGGCCGGAAACGTTCCCGCCCGTCCGGCGCAGCCCCCCGCCGCGGCGAGGATGGGTCCATGACCGCCCCGACCGCACCGCGCCCCGTCACCGCCCCCGACCCCGTCCACGCGCTCGTCCTCGTGGACCTCCAGTCCGCGTTCGTCTCCGGGGCCGGGGCGGTCCCCGCCGCGGACCGGATCCTGGACCGCGCCCGCAGCCTGCTGGCCCGGGCCCGCGCGGCCGGCGCCCTCGTCGTCCACCTCCAGAACGACGGCCCGCCCGGCGCCGCCGACGAGCCCGGCACCCCCGGCTGGCGCCTCCACCTGCCCGCCGCGCCCGGCCCGCTGGAGCGGGTGGTCCGCAAGACCGAGGACGACGGCTTCGACGGCACGCCGCTCGGCGGGCTGCTCGACGGCGCGGGCGCCACCGCGCTGGCGGTCTGCGGGGTGCTCTCCGAGATGTGCGTCGCCGCCACCGCCCGCGCCGCGCTGGCCCGCGGCCACCGCGTCGTCCTGCCGCACGACGCGCACGGTACCTACGACATCCCCGCCGCGCCCGGCATCAGCGGCACCGTCCCGGCCGCGATGTCCGCCCGTGCCGCCGAGTGGGCGCTCGGCGACGAGGTCGAGCTCGTGCCGCACGCGGCCGCGGTGCCCTTCGTGCCGCCGCCCCGTCAGCCCTGAGCGGCCGCCGCGTCCTCCAGCGCGGTGAGGTAGGCGCGGACGGCGTGGTCCCGCACGCCGTCGGCGGCGGGGGCCAGCAGGTCGGCGGCCGGGCCCCGGCCGCGGTCCGGCAGGCCGCCCAGCAGCGGGACGGTGTTGCGCACCGTGCCGCGGGAGTCGATGTGGCGCAGCGCGGAGACGTGGCGGAAGGCCGGCTCCGGGGGCAGCTGCGGCACGATGTCGCCGTTGTTCACGAAGCGGTACGTGCGGCCGGCGAAGGCGGTGCTGAACTCCCTGGCCAGCCCCGGGTCGCAGGTGCGCGGCTGGCCGAAGGTGTAGACGCCGTCGGCGGTCACCCGCGGGTCCTCGAAGTGCAGCCGGGCGGCGGCCAGCATCGCCAGCGCGCCGCCGAGCCCGTGGCCGGTGAAGAAGACCGCCCGGCCGCCGCCCCCGCACTCCTCCAGCGCCGTGCGCACCTGCGGCCAGACCGCCTCCAGCACCGCCGCGAAGCCGTGGTGGACCCGGCCGCGGCCGCCCGGGCCGGGCCGCGGCGGGGTGGCCGCCTCCGTGAGCCAGGCCCGCAGGGCCGCGGGCTCGGCGCCGCGGAACGCGGTGAGGACCACGCGCTCCCCGCCGAGGGTGTACGCCCGGGTGTCCGTGAGCGGGAACGGCGGGCGGAACGCGGCGTGGTGGTGGCGCACCCGCCCGAACCCCCACGCGCCGGCGGCGGCCTCGACGGCGTGCTCGTCCTCGTAGGCGAGGGCGGCGGCGCGCGCCATGAACAGCGCCTGGCGGAGGCTGTAGCCGGTGGTGTGCCGATCGGCGAGCGGACTGGTCAACGGTGCTCCTGGTGGGTACGCGGGACGGCGGGGACGGACAGCGACGACGGAAGGGACACGGACGGATAGGACACGGACGGACAGGACACGGCGGAAGGACACGGACCACGGGGCAGCCGGCGTGACTACGCAGCGCACGCCCCGGCTACCCAACGTAACTGCGCACAACGTAACCCCGGGTGGGGAGGGCCGGCCGATGCGCCCGTTCAAACCACTCGTTCGAGCCTCCGGTCGCACACCCCGGGCCGCGGAGCGAGCCTGGAAGCGTCCGGCACCCACAGGAAGGGCCCACAGTGAACAGCGCGCACCAGGCGTCACACGCGGAACACGTATCGGCCGAAGTCACGGTGGAGGTCGAGGGCTCGGGAGCGGACGCACACGCCGTCTTCGGCGCCCTGCGCACCGCCTTCCGCTCCGACCGCGCCGCGGACGACGTACCGAAGGAAACGGCCGGGCCCGGCACGACGGTGTGGACCTCCACCGTCGACGTCAGCCGGCGCGGCACCGCACCGGAACCGCAGCGGCTGGCCGCCCCCGTCATCGCCACCCTCCAGGGCGGCTACTGGGCCGTCGACCAGCTCTGCGAGGGCCTGAAATCCGCGTTCGCGGTCCGCGTCCTCGGCACGGCCGCCGGCGACCAGGAGAAAGAGGTCGAACTGCGGCTGGAGACGCTGCGCCGGCCCGTCCCCGAGGACGCCTGATGATCCCCGGCGAGGCGCGGACCGGGCCGGACGCCCCCCGCCCGGTCAACGGGCGCCGCTCCGAACTGACCCTCACCGTCAACGGCACCCGGCACACCCTGGTCCTCGACCACCGCACCACCCTCCTGGACGCGCTCCGCGAGCACCTCGGCCTGACCGGCGCCAAGAAGGGCTGCGACCACGGCCAGTGCGGCGCCTGCACCGTCCTGGTCGACGGGCGGCGCGAGAACAGCTGCCTGCTGCTGGCCGTGGCCCACGACCAGCGCGCCGTCACCACCATCGAGGGCCTCGCCGACGGCGAGGCCCTGCACCCCCTCCAGGAGGCGTTCCTGGCCCGCGACGCCTACCAGTGCGGCTTCTGCACCCCCGGCCAGATCTGCTCCGCCGCCGGGGTCCTGGCCGAGGCGGCCGCCGGCTCCCCGTCGTACGTCACCCCCGACACCGCCCCCTCCGGCCGACCGGTCCCGCTCACCGCGGAGGAGATCCGCGAGCGGATGAGCGGCAACCTCTGCCGCTGCGGCGCCTACCCCCGGATCACCGAGGCGGTCGCCGACGCCGCCGGGACGGAGGTGAGCGGCGCATGAGACCGTTCGGATACCTGCGGGCCGGCAGCGTCGACGAGGCGGTGCGGGCCGCCGCCGGACAGCCCGGCGCGCTGTTCCTGGCCGGCGGCACCAACCTCGTCGACCTGATGAAGCTCGGCGTCGAGACGCCCCGCACCCTGATCGACATCGGCCGGCTCCCGCTGGACCGCATCGAGGAACTCCCCGGCGGCGGACTGCGCGTCGGCGCCCTGGTCCGCAACGCCGACCTCGCCGCCGCCCCCGCCGTCCGCGACCGCTACCCGGTGCTCTCCCAGGCCCTGCTGGCCGGCGCCTCCGGCCAGCTGCGCAACGCCGCCACCACCGGCGGCAACCTCCTCCAGCGCACCCGCTGCACCTACTTCCAGGACACCTCCAAACCCTGCAACAAACGGGAGCCCGGCACCGGCTGCCCGGCCGTCGAGGGCCACCACCGCGAACTGGCCGTCCTCGGTCACTCCGCGCACTGCGTCGCCACCCAGCCCTCCGACTTCGCCGTCGCCCTCGCCGCCCTGGACGCCACCGTGCACCTGCACGGCCCCGAGGGCGAACGCACCGTCCCCGCCGCCGACTTCCACCGCCTGCCCGGCGACACCCCCGAACGGGACACCGAGATCCGGCTCGGCGAACTGCTCACCGCCGTCGACCTGCCGCCGCCCGCCCCCGGCGCCCGCTCCCGCTACCGCAAGGCCCGCGACCGCGCCTCGTACGCCTTCGCCCTGGCCTCGGTCGCCGCCGTGCTCGCCGTCCGCGACGGCACCGTCGCGCACGCCGCCCTGGCCTTCGGCGGACTGGCCCACCGCCCCTGGCGGGCCCGCGCCGCCGAGGACGTGCTGCGCGGCGCGCCCGCCACCGAGGACACCTTCGCCCGCGCCGCCGACGCCGAACTGGCCGCCGCCCGGCCGCTGCGCGACAACGGCTTCAAGGTCCCGCTCGCCCGCGCCCTGGCCGTCGGCGTCCTCACCGACCTCGCCGCCCCCGGCTGACCCCGCCCGCCCCGCCCCCGGCCCCTTTGACCCAAGGATCTGCGCCATGACCGACGAACCGTTCCCGGCGGGCCCGCCCCCGCAGCCCCTGGGCACCCCCCTGGTCCGCCGCGAGGGCCGCGCGAAGGTCACCGGCACCGCCCGCTACGCCAACGACCGCACCCCGCCCGGCTGCGCCTACGCCTGGCCGGTCCCGGCCACCATCGTCCGCGGCCGGATCACCTGTGTGGACACCCGCGACGCGCTCGCCCTGCCCGGCGTCCTCGCCGTCCTCAGCCACGAGAACGCGCCCCGCCTCGCCCCCACCGACGACCCCACCCTCGCCGTCCTCCAGGAGGACCGCGTCCCGCACCGCGGCTGGTACGTCGCGCTCGCCGTCGCCGACACCCTGGAGGCCGCCCGGGACGCCGCCGAGGCCGTCCACATCGGCTACGCCACCGACGGCCACGACGTCCTGCTCACCCCCGACCACCCCGGCTGCTACGTCCCGGAGAAGGTCTACGGCGGCCCCGGCGCCCGCGAACGCGGCGATTTCGACACCGCGTTCGCCGCCGCTGCGACCACCGTCGACGCCACCTACACCATGCCCTCCCTGCACAACCACCCGATGGAACCGCACGCCGCCACCGCCCGGTGGGACGACGGGCACCTCACCGTCCACGACTCCAGCCAGGGCGCCACCAAGGTGTGCGAGGAGCTGGCCGCGCTGTTCAAGCTCGGCACCGACCAGGTCACCGTGGTCTCCGAACACGTCGGCGGCGGCTTCGGCTCCAAGGGCACCCCGCGCCCGCACGTGGTGCTCGCCGCGCTGGCCGCCCGCTACACCGGCCGCCCGGTCAAACTCGCCGTGCCGCGCCGCCACATGCCCGCCGTCGTCGGCCACCGCACCCCCACCGTCCAGCGGGTCCGCCTCGGCGCCGGACCGGACGGCACGATCACCGCCCTGGCCCACGAGACCCTCTCGCACACCTCCACGGTCACCGAGTTCGTCGAACAGGCCGCCATCCCGGCCCGCATGATGTACACCTCGCCCCACAGCCGCACCGTGCACCGCGTCACCGCCCTCGACGTGCCCACCCCCTCCTGGATGCGCGCCCCCGGCATGTGCCCGGGGATGTACGCGCTGGAGTCCGCCGTCGACGAACTCGCCGTGGCCCTGGGCGCCGACCCCGTCGAACTGCGCGTGCGCAACGACCCGGCCACCGAACCGGACAGCGGCCGCCCGTTCAGCAGCCGTCACCTCGCCGAGTGCCTGCGCCGCGGCGCGGACCGCTTCGGCTGGCTGCCCCGCGACCCGCGCCCCGCCGTCCGCCGCCGCGGCGACCTGCTGCTGGGCACCGGCGTCGCCGCGGCCACCTACCCCTTCTCCGTCGACGCCTCCGAGGCCGAGGCGCACGCCGCCCCGGACGGCGGCTACCGCGTGCGGATCAACGCCACCGACATCGGCACCGGCGCCCGCACCGTCCTCGGCCAGATCGCCGCCGCCGCGCTCGGCGTCCCCGGCGACCGGATCGCCCTGGAGATCGGCAGCAGCGACCTGCCGCCCGCGGTGCTGGCCGGCGGCTCCATCGGCACCGCCTCCTGGGGCTGGGCCGTCCACAAGGCGTGCACCGCCCTGCGGGACCGGCTGCGCGACCACCGCGGTCCGCTCCCCGCCGACGGCCTCACGGTCACCGCGGACACCCACCGGGAGACCGCCGAGTCCTCCGGGTACTCCCGGCACGCCTTCGGCGCGGTCTTCGCCGAGGTGCAGGCCGACACCCGCACCGGCGAGGTCCGGGTCCGCCGGCTGCTGGGCCAGTACGCGGCCGGCCGCATCCTCAACCCCCTCACCGCCCGCTCCCAGTTCACCGGCGGGCTGATCATGGGCCTGGGCATGGCCCTGACCGAGGGCAGCTCGCTGGACCCCGCCTTCGGCGACTTCACCGCCCGCGACCTGGCCTCGTACCACGTCCCGGTCAACGCCGACGCCCCGGTCGTCGAGGCGTACTGGCTCGACGAGGAGGACCCGCACCTCAACCCCATGGGCAGCAAGGGCATCGGCGAGATCGGCATCGTCGGCACCGCCGCGGCCATCGCCAACGCCCTGTGGCACGCCACCGGCCACCGCTTCCGCGACCTCCCGCTGACCCCCGACAAGGTTCTGACCGCCCTGACCGCCGCGACCGCGCCGGCCGCCCCCGGCGCCTGACGCCCGCGCGGCCCGGCGCGTCCGGGGCAACTCCGACGGCTCAAGCGCTGTTGCGGCCCCGCAACGGGCGGGTCAGCATGGCAGTCAACCCATACGTGACGGAAGCTCACTCTTCGTGTTCGGGGTTCGTTGGTCCAACGAGGTGAAGGACGTGAGCCTCGCGGTGAGGAGCCACGACATGACACTTCCCGGCGGCCGGCACTACACGGTCGAACTGCACGTCTCGGCGGAGCGCGTCCCGCAGATCCGGCGGATCGTCGCCGCGCATCTGCGCCACTGGGATCTCGCGCCGCAGATCCCGCCCGTGTGCGAGGGAGTGGCGGAGCTCCTGACCAACGTCCACCGCCATGTCGGCGCCGAGGCCCGCTGCGTGGTCGAACTCCGCTGGAGCGGCCGCCAGCTGACCGCCTCGGTCACCGACGACGGCCCCCAGCTGCCCCGGCTGGACTCCGCCGCCGGCGGCGGACTCGCCCGCATCGCCGCGCTCAGCGACAGCTGGGGCACCTGCGCCACCGCCGGCGGCAAGGTCATCTGGTTCACCCGCCGCGTCGAGGCGCCCCGCACCGCGCCGGCCGCCCCGCCGGTGCGGCCGCGCGGCGTCCCCGACGCGGGGGAGCCCGCGTCCGCGGCGGACGGTCCGCTGCCCGCGCCCACCGCGGACGGCCCGGTCCCGGCGGCCGGCACCGCGGTGGAGCCGGCGGCGGGACCCGCCCCGGCCGTATAACCGCACCCGCACCCGCACCGGCCCCGACGGCCGGCGGGCCACGGTCCTCGCACCGCGGCCCGCCGGCCGTCGGGCGTTCCCGGGCCCGCCGCCCGCCGCCCGGCCGCGAGTTCGCCCCCCGTACGGTGAGGTGTCACCTCCGGGACACTCCCTCTTCCCGGGCCCTCGTTCCTCTTGGAACACTGCGCAGTCCGCACCGTCACACCGTCAACCTGTCATCCCCACCCACCATCACGCTGTCACCCCCACCCACCATCACCCTGTCACCTCCCACCCACCATCACCCTGTCACCTCCCACCCACCATCACCCCGTCCTCCCTCACCCGCGAGGTCCCCACCGCACATGGCTGACATCAACCGCCGGCGCTTCCTCCAGATAGCCGGCGCCACCGCAGGCACCACCGCCCTGTCGAACAGCATCGCCCGGGCCGCGGCCATCCCGGCCCGGCGCAGCACCGGCTCCCTCAAGGACGTCGAGCACATCGTCGTCCTGATGCAGGAGAACCGTTCCTTCGACCACTACTTCGGCACCCTCAGGGGCGTCCGCGGCTTCGGCGACCCGCGCCCGGTCACCCTGCCCAGCGGCAAGCCCGTGTGGTACCAGAAGGACGGCACCAAGGACGTCCTGCCCTACCACCCCGACGCCGCGAACCTCGGCATGCAGTTCATCGCGGGCCTCGACCACGACTGGCACGGCGGCCACCAGGCGTGGAACAACGGCCGGTACGACCAGTGGATCCCCGCCAAGGGCACCGGCACCATGGCCCACCTGACGCGCCAGGACATCCCGTTCCACTACGCGCTCGCCGACGCCTTCACCGTCTGCGACTCCTACCACTGCTCGCTGATGGGCGCCACCGACCCCAACCGCTACTACATGTTCTCCGGCTGGGTCGGCAACGACGGCTCCGGCGGCGGCCCGGTCGTGGGCAACGAGGAGGCCGGCTACAGCTGGACCACCTACCCCGAGCGCCTGGAGAAGGCCGGCATCTCCTGGAAGATCTACCAGGACATCGGCGACGGCCTGGACGCGGCCGGCAAGTGGGGCTGGATCGACGACGCCTACCGCGGCAACTACGGCGACAACTCCCTGCTCTTCTTCGACCAGTACCGCGACGCCAAGCCCGGCGACCCGCTCTACGACAAGGCCCGCACCGGCACCGACGCCAAGCGCGGCGACGGCTACTTCGACCGGCTCCGCGCCGACGTCAAGGCCGGCACCCTGCCGCAGATCTCCTGGATCGCCGCCCCCGAGGCGTTCTCCGAGCACCCCAACTGGCCCGCCAACTACGGCGCCTGGTACGTCTCCCAGGTCCTGGACGCGCTCACCGCCAACCCCGACGTGTGGAGCCGCACCGCCCTGTTCATCACCTACGACGAGAACGACGGCTACTTCGACCACGCCGTCCCGCCGTTCCCGCCCGCCTCCGCCGCCCAGGGCCGCTCCACCGTGGACACCGCCCTGGAGCACTACCCCGGCAGCGCCGGCTACGCCGCCGGCCCCTACGGCCTCGGCCAGCGCGTCCCGATGCTGGTGGTCTCCCCGTGGAGCACCGGCGGGTACGTCTGCTCCGAACTGTTCGACCACACCTCGATCATCCGGTTCATGGAGCGCCGCTTCGGCGTCCACGAGCCCAACATCACCCCCTGGCGCCGCGCCGTCTGCGGCGACCTGACCTCGGCGTTCGACTTCTCCCTGGAGAACAGCAAGCCGGCCGCGCTGCCGGACACCAGCGGGTACCGGCCGCCGGACCACCAGCGGCACGGCAGCTACGTCCCCACGCCGCCCGCCAAGCCCGCCCTGCCGGTGCAGGAGTCCGGCTCCCGGCCCACCCGCCCGCTGCGCTACGTCCCGCTGACCGACGGCACCGCCGACCCCGCCGGCGGGCGCTTCACCCTCACCTTCAGCGGCGGCGCCGCCACCGGCGCCTGCTTCCTCGTCACCTCGCCCAACCGCACCGACGGCCCCTGGACGTACACCACCGAGGCCGGCAAGACCGTCTCCGACACCTGGAACACCGCCTACTCCCAGGGCAGTTACGACCTGACGGTGCACGGCCCCAACGGCTTCCTGCGCACCTTCAAGGGCCCCGGCAAGAAGCGGACTCCCGAGGTGACCGCCCGCCACAACGCCGCCTCCGGGCGCGTCGAGCTGTCCTTCACCAACCCCGGCCCGGCCCCCTGCACCTTCACCGTCGCCAACGCCTACACCGGCACCCGGCAGACCGTCCGGGTGGACCCGGGCAGCACCCTCACCCAGGCCGTCGACCTCGGCCCGAGCCGGCGCTGGTACGACCTGACGGCCACCGCCGACGCCGACGCCGGCTTCCTGCGCCGCTTCGCCGGCCACGTCGAGACCGGCGCACCGGGCGTCAGCGACCCCGCCCTCCGCACCGGCTGACCCACCCGCGGCCGGGAGGCACCGCACCCCCGCCTCCCGGCCGCCCCCTTCCCCGCCCCCCGCCGGAGTGCCGCCTTGCCCTGGAGCGCACTCCAGCTCCTAGCGTGGGAGCCACCACGACCGAAGGGGAACACGTGCGGTACACACTGTTCGGGAAGACCGGCCTGCGGGTGAGCGAACTGGCCCTGGGCACCATGACGTTCGGCGAGGAGTGGGGCTGGGGCAGCAGCCGGGAGACCAGCGCCCGCGTCCTGGACGCCTACGCCGACGCCGGCGGCAACTTCCTCGACACCGCCAACAACTACACCGGCGGCACCTCCGAGACCCTCCTCGGCACCCTCCTGGCCGGCCGCCGCGACCGGTTCGTGCTGGCCAGCAAGTACACCTGCGCCACCGCCGAGGGCGACGTCAACGCGGCCGGCAACCACCGCAAGAACCTCGTCCGGTCCGTCGAGGACAGCCTGCGCCGGCTGGACACCGACCGCCTGGACGTGCTGTGGGTGCACGCCCGCGACAACTTCACCCCCGTCGAGGAGGTGATGCGCGCCCTGGACGACCTCGTGCGGTCCGGCAAGGTCCTCTACCTGGGTGTGTCGGACTGGCCCGCCTGGGAGATCGCCCAGGCCAACACCCTCGCCGAACTCCGCGGCTGGACCGCGTTCGCCGGCTCCCAGCTGCGCTACAGCCTGCTGGAGCGCACCGTGGAGCGCGAACTGCTGCCGCAGGCCCGCGCCTTCGACCTGGCCGTGCTGGCCTGGGCGCCGCTCGCGGCCGGCAAGCTCACCGGCAAGTACCGGCGCGGCGAGTCCGGCCGGCTGACCGCGGAGGGCGCGCTGGGCTTCCGGGACCACAACGAGGACGAGACCGTCACCGCCGTCCTGGAGATCGCCGAACAGGGCGGCTGGACGCCCGCCCAGGTGGCGCTGGCCTGGCTGCGGCAGCGCCCCGGCAACGTCATCCCGATCATCGGCGCCACCAAGGAGTCCCAGCTGGCCGACAACCTCGCCAGCCTGGACGTCACCCTCGACGCGGCCGCACTGGCCCGGCTGGACGAGGTCAGCGCGGTCCCGCTCGGCTTCCCGCACGACTTCCTCCGCGAGGAGGGCATCACCCGGACCGTGCACGGCGACCGCTGGGCCGCCATCGACGACCGCCGCTCCACCTACCGGCGCACCGCCCACGACATCCGGTGAGCCGGCCGGGCCGGGGCACCGGCCCGGCCCGGTGCCCCGCCGCGCGGCTACTTCAGCGCGCTCCGCTGCTGCCACTGCGACCAGGTCTCCTGCCAGACCTCCAGGCCGTTGCCGACGTCGGTCTTCTTGGTGCTGGTGGTGCCCTTCACCTCGACCGTGGAGCCGACGCTGAGGAAGTCGTAGACCCGCTTGGCGTCCGAGGTGGTCATGCCGAAGCAGCCGTGGCTGTTGTTGACCACGCCGAGGGACTTGTTCCACGGGGCGGAGTGCAGGAAGGTGCCGGACGCGGTGAGGTGGGTGACCCACTGGGAGTCCAGCATCCACTCGTTGCCGTGGCCGATGGTCGCGGAGTCCATGGTCTCGGCGGCGTTCTTGCTGCGGACGGTGTGCACCCCGCCGCGGGTCGGGTCCTGCGGGGAGCCCGCGGAGCCCCGGATGGTGCCCACCGGCTTGCCGTCCGCGTACATCGTCAGGGTGTGCGCGGGCACGTCGATGACGGCCTTGTGGTCGGCGCCGATCGAGAAGTCGAAGTCGTAGTCCCGCACGAACCAGCGGTCGTCGCCGGAGTTGATGCCGGACAGCGCGCCCCGGACGGAGACCTTGGTGCCGGACGGCCAGTAGTCCTTGGGCCGCCAGTCGATCCGGTCCTTGCCCGACCAGTCCTTCACCCAGCCCCAGGCGCCCTCGACGTGCGGCTGGGTGGTGACCTTCAGCGCCTTCTCGATCTCGGCGCGGCTGCTCTTGGCCACCGGGTGGTCGAAGAGGATGGAGACCGGCATGCCGGTGCCGACGGTCTGCCCGTTCCCCGGGGTGTTGGTGAGCTTGTTGACCTTCCCGGCCTGCTCGGTGGTGAACTTCGCGGTGGCCGCGGACTCCTTGCCGCCGGACGAGGTGGCCTTGGTGTGCACGGTGTAGGTGGTCGCGGGGCGGACCTTGCCCTGCGAGGTCCAGGACGACCCGTCGGCGGCCAGCCGGCCGGGGACCGCCGCGCCCTTGTCGTCCTTGACGTCGACGGCGGTCAGCCGGCCGCCGTCGGCCTTGACGGATATCGGTGCGCCGAGCTTCGCGGCGGAGCTGCCGGCCACCGGGGTGACCGTCACCTTGGCCGCCGGCGCCTGGGACTGCGAGGCGCCGGTGCCGCACGCGGTCATCAGCAGTCCCGCGGCGAGGGCGGCGGGTATCAACCGGGTGGTGGGGCGACGCGTTCCGGCGTGCACGAGAGTTCCTCCAAAGCTGAACAACGGACAGCGGCGGAGCCAGAGGCATCCGCCGCATATACAGAGGGTTTGTCCGCTTCAGAGGTTGTGCGATGCATCGGATAATCAGGACACAGTTCGATATCGGTGTTCCCAAGGCGTACGCGTGTGCGGGGTGGCGGGGTCGGGCGGCGGTCAGCCGGTCGAGCCGCCGGTGGTCCCGCCGCCGCCCGTGCTGCCCGGTCCGCCCGGGGGGCCGGGCGACCCGGGTGTGCCGCCGGGGCCGGTCTCCCCGGGCCCGGTGGGCCCCGGTGCGGTCGGCGGCGTCGTCCCGCCGCCCGGCCCCGACGGGGTCTCCGGCGTCGTCCCGCCGCCCGGCCCCGACGGGGTCACCGGCGTCGAACCGCCCCCGGGCGGGGTGGACCCCGGTGTCCCGGGGGACGGGGAGAACGGCGACTGGGAGGGCGGCGCGGTCGGCTGGTCCGTGTCACCGGTGTCGCCCTGCGGGCGCGTGAAGTACTGACCGGTGTCCGGGTCGAGCAGCGTGAACGTCTGCACCGGGTGCGGCGCCGGCTTCACCGCCACCACATTCGCGTCCCGGTAGCCCGGCCAGGGCTTGCCCACCGTCTTCACCGCGCCCTTGACCGGCACCGGCGGCGTCAGCGGGTTGCCGCACGCGCACCGCACCCGCGGCACCCCGTGCGCGTCCACCATCACCGCGGTGCCCGTCTGTAGCACCGCCTGGAAGGAGGTGGCCCGCCCGTCCCGGAAGCCGTGGTTGGTGACCCGGGTGTCCACCAGCAGCTGCACCGAGGTCAGCCCCCGCAGGTACTGCGGCAGTTGATCGGTGCTCACCCCCACCACACCGGCGAACGCCCGCGCCTTCTCCGGGGCGCCCTGGAGGTAGCGGATCTGCTTCTCGACGTCGCAGCTGGCGTTGGAGCGGCTGCCGCCGTACAGGCCGGGCGCCGCGCCGGACACGCTGGGGTGCCGGTGGTCGCCGTGCGGCGGCAGGGACGGGGTGGCGGTCGGGGACGCGGTGCCGCCGCCGTTCACCGTCGAGCCGGTGAACGGGTCCTGGCCCGCCGAGGCAGCCGGTTCCAGGAACACCTCGCCCTGGGTGCCGCCCCCGCCGCCGGGACGGGTGAGCACCACCGCCAGCACCACCACCACGACCACCGCGGCCGCGGCGAGCGCGACCCGCGGCGCCGAGCGCCACCACGGCCGGTGCTCCCCGCCGCCGCTCGCACCGCCGCCCCCGCCTCCGCCGCCCCCGCCGCCGGGGCCGCCCGGGGGAGGGGGCTCACCGGTCCCGGGGGCGGTGGCCTGCCCCGGCTGCTGCCAGGGGCGGGTCGGCTCGTGCGCGGGCTCGGTGGGCGCACCGGACGGGGAACCGGAGAGCGGACCCGACGGCGGGCCGGTCGGCCGGCTCTCCGGCTGGCTGTCCGACGGCGGTGGAGATGTCACGGTTCCTCTTCCCGGCACGGTGCGGCCGTCCGGCCCGTCCGGCCGTCCGGCGGTGTCGAGGCGAAGGCCGCGGCTGCATGCGGCTGTTCGGCCATTTCGCGTCAATTGTCTGTCCGGGGTCGCCGTCTTCCGCAAGCGGACGGCACCCGCCGTGCGTACCGTGGCCTGGACGGCACCCCGGCCCCCGTGCCCCGCAGGAGACCCCGTGAGCCAGACACGCGGCCCGGCAGCGGCCGGCCCCGGAAACCCGGCCCCGCACGGCGCACCGCCCGCCCTCCGCGGCTGGGCGGAAGCCCTCGGCACCGCCCTGGCGGGCCTGGCCGCTATGGCGGTGACCGCCGCGCTGGGCCTGTGGGCGGCCGGGGCGGCGGGCCTGCCGGGCGGAGGGTTCCCCGCCGTGGTCGCGGCCGCCGTGGTCGCCGCCGCCGGCGGTTCGCTCACCGCGACCGGCGACGCCGGTTTCCTCGCCCGGGCCGGTGCCGCCGTGGACGCCGTCCCGCTGTCGGTGACGCTCGCCGGGGCGCTGGTCCTCGCCGCGCTCTTCCGGCGGCCGCTGCGCCACCGCGCGGTCGCCCCGCCCGGCGAACTGCTCGGCCGGATGGCCCGAACGGCGGTCTGCTGGCTGGTCCTGCTGCTGCTCGTGGCGCTCGCCGCCCGCCACCGCTTCACCCTCTCGGTCGGCAGCGGCCTCGCCGACCGGATCGGCGCCGCCCTGGGCACCACCCCCACCGTCGGCTTCCGCGCCGACCTGCCCGCCACCCTCGGCTACGGCCTGCTGTGGGTGCTCGCCGTCCTGGTGCTGTCCTTCGCCGTCTCCCGCAAGGCCCCGCTCCCCCCGGGCCTGCTGCGCCTCCCGTACGCGGTCCGCCCGCCCGCGTCCGCGATGCTGCTGGTCCTGCTGGTCTACACGGCGCTCGGCCTGCTCGCCGGTCTCGCCGAACTGGCCACCGGCGACCACCCGGCCCGGACCCTGGCGGTGCTCCTGCTGGGCCTGCCCAACCTGGCCTGGCTGGCGCTGGGCATCGGCACCGGCGGCGGCTGGACCGGACACGTCGACCGGGCCCTCGGCCTGCCCCTCCCGCACCCCCTGGAACAGGTCCTGGGCCGGGCCGGGCAGCACACCCTCGACCTCGGTTCGCTCGGCGCGTACGACGGGCGGGTGTGGTGGCTGGTGGCGGTGGCCGCGGTGGTGCTCCCGGCCGCGGCGTTCGCCGCCGCGGTCCGCGCACCGGCCCGCACCCCTGCCTGGCGGCACGCCCTGGAGATGGCGGTGGCGCTGGCGCTCACCCTCCTCGTCGTCGGCCTGGCCACCCGGATCGACGCCCACTACGGGCTGTCCCTGATCGGTGTCGGGGATCTCGGCGGGGATCTGGGCGGCGCGGTCACGCTGGAGCCGCAGTCGGCGCGGCTGCTGGGGGTGGGCGCCGGGTGGGGGCTGGTGACCGGGTTCGCCGGCGCCCTGGCGGCCCGCCGGGTCCGGCACCCCGGCGAGGTCCGCGACGCCCGCCGGCCCCCGCCGGCGGGCCGCTGACCGGGGTCGGCCACCCGCCCTCGGGGCCGCCCGCCGCGGACCCTGGATCCGTCCCACGGCGGCCCCGGCCCCCGGCCCGCGCCGCCGCCCCGGCCGGGCGCGCGCCGTGGGCCGCGCCTACGGATTCCCGGCTCACGCTTCCCCCGGCGTACGCTTCCGGCCGCGCTCACGGGTCCCGCCGGCCGAGCGGGCCGGGGAACACCGGGAGCGCCCAGCGCGGGGGCGGCGGGGGAGCGGCACCGGGCCCGGCGCCGCGCGGCGTGCGGCCCGCCGGGACGTCCACCCGGGTCGCGGCCGGCCCCGGCCGGGTGCCGGCCGCGACCGGGGTGCGCCCGGCCGCCCGCAGCGCCGCCACGAACCCCCGGCAGGTCTCGTACCGCTCCTCCGGCGCCTTGGCCAGCGCGCGGGCGAACACCGCGTCCACCGCCGCCGGCAGGTCCGGCCGCAGCTCGGTCGGGACCGGCGGCGGGTCGTACTGGTGGGCCCAGAGCAGCGCCATGTCGTCGTCGCGGCGGAACGGCGGCGCGCCGGTCAGCATCTCGTACGCGACGCAGGCCAGTCCGTAGACGTCGCAGCGGCCGTCCACCGGGCGTCCGGAGATCTGCTCGGGCGCCACGTAGTCCAGCGTCCCGACGAACTGGCCGACGCTGGTGAAGCCGGTCAGCGACAGGGACTTCTTGGTCAGTCCGAAGTCGGTGAGGTAGACGTGCTCGGGGCGGTCGGTGTCGGTGCCCTCGGCGACCAGGATGTTGCCGGGCTTGACGTCCCGGTGCACCAGGTCGTGGGCGTGCGCGGCGTCCAGCGCGGACGCCACCTGGAGGGCGATCCGGCAGGTGGTGTCGAGCGGCAGCCGGCCGTCGCGGTCCAGCAGCGCCCGCAGGTCGCGGCCCTGCACGTAGCGCATCGCGAGGTAGAGCAGGCCCTCGGTCTCCCCGGCCTCGAAGACCGGGACGATGTGCGGGTGGTCGATGGCCGCGGCGACCCGCGACTCGTGCGCGAACCGCTTCCGGAACGTGTCGTTCCGGGCGAGTTCGGGGGCCAGCAGCTTCAGCGCGACGGTCCGGCCCAGCCGCAGGTCCTCGGCGCGGTAGACCACTGCCATCCCGCCCCGCCCGATCTCGTCCCCGAGCAGATACCCGGCGATCCGGCGGCCGCGCAGCCCGGAGGAGTCGGGCACGGTCGTCCGCTCCCGGGGCCGGCCGCCGCCCGGTGTCCCGTTCACGCCGGCTCACCCGGCCCGCCCGGCGCGGGCGCCCCCGGCGGGGCCGCAGGCGGGAACGGCGGCGGGAACTCCGCCTCCCCGGGCAGCCCGCCCGCGGAACCGGGGCCGGAACCGGACCCGGGGCCGGACCCGGGGCCACCCGCCTCCCCGGAACCACCACCCGCCCCGGAACCACCACCCGCCCCGGTCCCCTCGCTTTCGTCCTCCCGCTCCGCCCCGCCCCCGGAGACCGCCCCGCCCCCGGAGTCGGTTCCGTCCCCGGAGCCCGCCCCGGCCTCCGCGTCCGGCCCCTCCGCCACCGCGAACGTCACCAGGGACGCGCCGTCGCAGTAGGACCAGCGCTCGTGCCGGGCGTCGTAGAGCCACACCGCGTCGCCGTCGGCGACCGCCCCGATCCGCGTCCCGCGGGTCCGTTCCGCGAACGCCTCGCGGTCCAGCTGGCCGGCGAGCAACTCCTCGACCAGCTGCCGGAAGCGGGCCAGCGCGCCCTCGGCGGCGGCCAGCAGCGGACGCGGGTCCGCGGTCCGCGCGGTGGGCTGCCCGGCCGCCGGCGGCCGGTGCGGCAGCGGCAGCAGCAGCCGCCCGTCCACCCACGCCGACCAGCCGTTGGAGCACCGCGCCCGGGCCCAGTCACCGTGCCGTTCGACGACCTGGACGGGCAGCAGCGGATCGAGCGGGACCAGCGGCCGGGTGGCGTCCGGCACCGCCCAGGTCGCCATCCCGTCCGGCGGGACCACATGGCTGGGACGGAAGTCCGGCGCGGTCACAGGCGGCTCCTCGGCACTCCTCGCGCACGGCCGCGGCGCCGTGCGCACCTTCCTCCGGCTGCCGGCGTCACCGGCCTACCGGCGCATGATCTCCGGCTCGTGGCGCCGCAGCAGCCGCAGGACCAGGAAGCAGAACAGCACCGAGAGCACCACCAGCATTCCCATGTCCAGCAGCCAGGGCCCGGCCGCGTGCCGGAACAGCGGGTCGGCGGTGAGCGGCCCCGGCTGGAGGCGGTGCAGGTCGACGGTGCCGCCCATGGCGGCGAACGCCCAGCGGGACGGCACCAGCCACGCCACCTGCTCCAGCACCGGCTTGCGCAGCGACTGGAGCGCACCGCAGAACACCACCTGCACGATGGCGAGGAGGACCAGCAGCGGCATGGTGACCTCCTCCTTGCGGACCAGCGCGGACACCAGCAGCCCCAGCGTCATCGCGGTGAACGCCAGCAGGGCCACCGCCAGTGTGATCTCCAGCAGCGGCGGCAGCAGCACCCCCGAGCCGCCCGGCGCGCCGAGCCGCACCCCGAACAGCGCGACCAGCGTCAGCACCACCGCCTGGACGACCGTGACCGTCCCCAGCACCAGGACCTTGGACATCAGATACGCCGTCCGGGACAGGCCCACCGCCCGTTCCCGCTGGTAGATCACTCGTTCCTTGACCAGCTCGCGGACCGCGTTGGCGGCGCCGGTCAGCACCGCCCCCACGCACAGCACCAGCAGCACCGTGGACGCACCGTTGCCGCCCCCGCCGGCCAGATTGCCGCCGCTGAGGCCGTGCGCCATCGCCCCCATCACGAACGGCAGCGCCACCATGATGATCAGAAACGTCCGGTCCGAGGACAGTGCCGCCGCGTACCGCCGCATCAGCGTCCACAGCTGGCCGCCCCAGCTCTGGGTGCGGCGGGGGGCCACCGGGGCGTGCGGCGCCGGGGCCGCGGGCGGCTGCCGGGTCTCGCCGGTGACGTAGCGGGGGTACAGCGGTGAGGCGCGGAACTCCCCGGCCCAGTCCCGGCCGCGGTCGTTCTCGAACGCCTCGAAGGCTTCCGGCCACTGGGCGAAGCCGAAGAACCCGAGCGCCTCGTCCGGCGGCCCGTAGTACGCGATGGTGCCGCCCGGCGCCAGCACCAGCAGCCGGTCGCAGACGTCCAGGCTCAGCACGCTGTGGGTGACCACGATGACGGTGCGGCCGCCGTCGGCCAGCCCGCGCAGCATGTGCATCACCGACCGGTCCATCCCCGGGTCCAGGCCCGAGGTCGGCTCGTCGAGGAAGAGCAGCGAGGGCTTGGTCAGCAGCTCCAGCGCCACGCTGACCCGCTTGCGCTGCCCGCCGGAGAGCTTGTGGATCGGCAGCGCGGCCCGTTCGACCAGGCCCAGTTCGCGGATCACCTCCTCGACCCGGGCGTCCCGTTCGGCCCGCGCGGTGTCCTCGGGGAACCGCAGCTCCGCCGCGTAGCTCAGCGCCCGGCGGACGGTCAGCTGGGTGTGCAGGATGTCGTCCTGCGGCACCAGGCCGATGCGGTGGCGCAGCTCGGCGTAGTCCCGGTAGAGGTCCCGGCCGTCGTAGAGCACGGTGCCCTCGTCGGCGGGCCGCAGGCCGGTCAGCGCGTTGAGCAGCGTGGACTTGCCGGCGCCGCTCGGCCCGATCACGGCCAGCAGCGACTTCTCGCCCACCGGGAACGACACCCCGCCCAGCAGGGACCTGCGCGCGGTGCCCTTGCCGACCCGCACGGTCAGGTCCTGGACGTCCAGCGACACCTCACCGGTGTCGACGAACTCCTCCAGCCGGTCGCCGACCAGCACGAACGCGGAGTGGCCGATGCCGATGACGTCACCGGAGCGCACCGGCGCGACGTCGACCGGCCGGCCGTTGAGGTAGGTGCCGTTGTGGCTGCCCAGGTCGGCCAGGACGTAGCCGTCAGGCCCGGACCGGAGTTCGGCGTGCCGCCGGGAGACCGCGAGGTCGTCGACGACCAGGTCGTTGTCGTCCGCCCGGCCGATCCGGGTGGTGCGCGCCGGGGGCAGCGGACGGACCGAGCTGGGCCGCCGGAAGGTGTGGGTGGCCGCCGGGTGGGAGACGGCGGAGGGGCGTCCGGCCGCGGTGCGGCGGGGGACGCCGCTGAGCACCGCGCACGGGCCGTCGGCGGGGTTGCCGAAGCGGATCACGCTGCCCGGGCCGACCCCGGAGCGCAGCACCCGGCGCCCGTCCGTGTACGTCCCGTTGGTGCTGCCCTCGTCCTCCACCAGCCAGTGGTCGCCGGTGGCGCGCAGCACCGCGTGGTGCCAGGAGACCCGCGCGTCGCTCAGCACGAGCTCGACCGCCGGGTCCCGGCCTACGTGGTACTCGTGGTCCGGTTCCAGTACCTGCGTGACGCCGCCGGACTCGACGAGGAGTTCGGGCGCGGTGGACGCATCCGGCCGCTCAGCCATATGTCAGATTTTACGGCGCATTACCCGCCCGCGCTTGTGGTCACGCATATGCGGAAGCCGCTGGTTACTCGCGCGGAACGGGAAAGGTCAACTATGGTGAGCGCCCCGATGAGCCCGCCCCGCGCATTCCGGGAAAACGCCTGACGTCCGATCCGCCGGCCGTTCGCCGCCGGTAACGGAACGGTACGCACCGCACCGCAGGGGCCACCGCACCACCGGGCCCGGGTTCCTTCTTATTCACCTACCTCGTGAAGGCAAGGCAGAGATGGCACGACTCGCGCGACAATCCTCCCGGCAATCCGCCCGGCAGCGTACTCATCCGGTGGACGAGGTACTGCCGTTCGGCAAACTCGCCCTCTACGGTTTCCAGCACGTCCTCGCCTTCTACGCCGCCGCCGTCATCGTCCCGATCATGCTCGGCAACGCGCTGGGGCTGTCCCGCACCGAACTCGTCTACCTCATCAACGCGGACCTGCTGACCTGCGGAATCGCCTCCATCATCCAGGCGTTGGGGATATGGCGGATAGGTGCCAGGCTGCCGCTGGTGCAGGGCGCCACCTTCACCGCGGTCTCCCCGATGATCGCCATCGGACTGGGCGCGGGCGGCGGCACCGCCGGACTGCTGGTGGTCTACGGCGCGGTCATCACCGCCGGTATCGCCACGTTCCTCTTCGCCCCGTTCTTCAGCAAGTTGGTGAAGTATTTCCCGCCGGTGGTCATCGGCACCATTCTCACCATCATCGGCCTCACCCTCATCCCGCAGGCCCTCCAGGACGCCGCGGGCGGCGCCCAGTTGACGGGCAAACCGGAATTCGGCGACCTGAAGAACCTCGGCTACGCGCTGGGCACCCTGCTGTTCATCCTGCTGCTCGTCCGCATCGGGAAGCCGGTGCTGAGCAGCATCGCGGTCCTGCTCGGACTGGTCGGCGGAACGGCCGTCGCCTGGCTGCTCGGGGACGCCGACTTCAGCGCCGTCAAGGACACCGACTGGTTCGGCGTCAGCACCCCGTTCCACTACGGCATGCCGGTCTTCGAACCGTTCCCGATCCTCGCGATGATCGTCGTCATGCTCATCACGATGGTGGAGACCACCGGCGACGTCTACGCCATCGGGGAGATCACCGGCAAGCCGGTCGGGAACGACACCGTGGCCCGCGCGCTGCGCGCCGACGGCGTCGCCACCGTCCTGGGCGGCCTGTTCAACTCCTTTCCCTATGTGGCCTTCGCGGAGAACATCGGCCTGGTGCGGATGACGAAGGTGATGAGCCGGTTCGTGGTGGTCGCGGCCGGCGGCTTCATGGTCGTGCTGGGCCTGCTGCCGAAGGCCGGTTCGGTGGTCGCCGCGATCCCGCACCCGGTGCTCGGCGGCGCGGCGCTGTCGATGTTCGGCATGGTCGCCGCGGTCGGCATCCAGATCCTCGGCAAGGTGGACCTGCGCGAGGAGCGCAACGCCCTGATCCTGGCGGTCAGTCTGGGCGCGGCGTTCCTGCCCACCGCCGTCGCGCCGTTCTTCGAGCGGATGCCGCAGGGCGTCCGCGCGGTGCTGGACAGCGGCATCACCCTCGGCGGCCTGACCGCGATCGTGCTCAACCTCGTCTTCAACGTCTTCACCCGCCGCCGGTCGGTGGAGATCGACTGGGACGAGTTCACCGACGACGAGGACGGCGCCGCGCCGGAGGGACCCGCGCCCGCCGGGCCGCCGCCGCACCCCCAGGGCGCGTACTGAACCCGGCCACCCCGGGACGGCGGACGCGGCGGCCGGGCCCCGCGCCGCCGTCCGGCCGCCTTCCGCCGCCTCAGTGCACGGAGTTGAACGGCGGCGCCTCGCCCGCTTCCCCGATCAGCTCCCAGAAGCGGTCCACCAGCCGCCGCAGGTACGCCGACCGCTCGGCCGCGATCTCCTTCAGCCGGGCGTCGGCGTTCCGCGCCACCACATGCCCCATGTACCGCTCGGCGAACTCCGCGAACTCCCCGTGCATCACCCGCAGTGCGTCGCCGACCCGGGTCCGGTTCAGCGTGGTGATCTCGGTGATCGGCGCGATGTGCGACTTCCAGCGGCCCTCGATGGCCGACCGCAGGTGGCCGGCCAGCTCCTCGACCCGCCCCATCACCCCGATCAGCTTCCGCAGCGACAGCCCCAGCGCCTCCACCAGAGCCTTGGTCTGCCGGTAGTCGCCGTACCACTCGTTGGCCGCCTCCGCCGCCCGGTACGTCTCCGGCGCCATCCCGACCAGCTGCGCCAGCCGCTCCACGCTCAGCTGCCGGGCCAGCCGGTGCTCGGCCAGGGTGCGCGGCTCCACGCCCATCAGCACCGCCGGCGGGCACCACAGCACATCGGCCAGGGCGAACAGCTGCGGTTCGGTGGGCACCAGGGAGCCGAACTCCCACGCCTCGATCGCCTCGGGGCGCACCGGGGCGCCGCACGCGGTCATGGACTGGGCGACCTGACCGGTGGTCAGACCGACCCGGGCCCGGGCGGACCGGGCCTGAGCGGGAGAGAACGGAACGCTGTTCACGTACGCGACACCTCGCTGCACCCGGTGGGCAAAGGGGTGCGGGCAGAGCGGAAGGGAGTGACGGGAGTGAAAGGAGTGGAGGGGGACATGGAGGAACGTCCAGGGGCGGGCAGATTAACAGATAGGCGAGAGGTACGAACCTCCAGCTCAGAACTCCCGTACCGGGTTATAGCCGAGGGAACGGCCCCTACCGGGCGGTAGCGCCCCTCGGGGCCGCCGCGAGGACCGGCCGTAATGAAGGTGTTACGTGGATGAAGGTGCGGTGTCACAGTGCTCGCAGAGGCTGGCGGATGCCGGTGGGCCTTGCCGAGCGGGGCCGGCCGGTGTACACCTGACATCCGGTCCTCCCCCCACGATCCGATCAGGATGGGACCCTTCCTATGCGATACGCGCTCGACCGCCCCCGCGCGGTCCGGAGCCCGAAGTCCGCCGCACCGGCCGCGCCCGCGCAGGCCGCACCGCACCGCGCCGCCCCCTCTTCCGCCGGGCGCAGACGCGGCCCCGCGCGCCCGCCGCGCCCCGTCCCGGCCCGGCGCACCGCCCCGCCGCGCGTCAACCGGCCACGCTGACCGCGCAGTTGCGCTGCTGGCTGTCATGACCCTGACAGGCAGTCCGGTGCCGCGGCGCCCACCCCACGACCGGCGCCCGCCCGCCTGACCGTCACTGTCCCGCACCCGCGCATCCGGAAGCCACCGGCCCGCACCACCACCCGGACCGACGGCCACCCCGACCCGCCACCGCCGGCGGGCGGTCGCTCCGCCCTGCCCGCGCACGGCGCACCGGGACCCGCCGTCCCCACCGGTCCGCGCCGGGGCTCCGCCTGCCGGAAACCAGAAAGGACCACCCCAGGTGCTCACTTCGCACCCCGCACACCCCCAGGGCTCACCCACGGCCCTGCTCGGCGGAACCGACCACCCCGCCCCCGGCCCCCACCCCGCCGGCCGCGTCCTCGTCATCGGCACCCCCGGGCCCCGCCTGGACCGCCTCACCCACACCCTCCGCACCACCGGCCACGACGTCAGCCAGGCCCCGCCCGGCGAGGCCGGACCCGGCGTCCGCCAGGCCGCCCCCGACGCCGTGGTCGCCCTCCACGAACCCGGCACCCACCCCGCCGGCCCCGACGTCATCCGCGCCGTCCGCACCGACCCCGCCGGCCGCGCCCTGCCCCTCCTCATGGTCACCGGCAGCGGCACCGCCGGCCGCACCGGCGCCGCCGACCTGCTCCGCCGGGGCGCCGACGACTGCATACCCGAGACCTCGGACCCCGACGAACTCTCCGCCCGCATCGAGGCCAAACTCCGCCGCGTCCCCGTCCCCGTCGAGCACCTGCTCCGCGACCCGCGCACCGGCCTGTACTCCCGCACCCACTTCCTCGACGAACTCGACCGCGAACTCCGGCGCCCCGAAGCCGCCCGGCACGGCGGCGTCCTCGCCGCCCTCGGCGTCGCCGAACTCGCCCTCCTGGAGGAGCGGTTCGGCCCCCGCGTCCGCCGCGAGACCGCCGAACGCCTCGCCGCCATCGCCGAACACCTCGGCGGCGCCTGCGACCTGCTCGGCCACGACGGCGACGGCCACCTGCTGATGCTGCTCCCCGGCATCGACGAGGACACCGCCCGCCGCGCCCTGGCCACCCTCGCCACCACCGCCGCCGGCACCCGCTTCGTCATCGCCGACGAGAACGTCCGCCTCACCCCCGCCATCGGCTGGCTCCCGCTCACCGAGGCCACCACCGCCGCCGACGCCGCGGACCGCGCCCGCGACGCCGCCCGCGAAGCCCTCCGCCACCGCGACCTGCGCCCCGTCCGCCACGCCCCCTGGATGCGCGAAGCCCCCCACCGGCACCGCCGCCCCCCGCTCCGCGCCCTGCTCCGCCCCGCGCTCCTCGCCCTCTCCCCGGTGCTGTCCCTGCTCCTCGGCATCGGTGTGCCGTTCGTCCTCTACCAGCAGGCGTACCGGGCCGGCTGGGACCTCGGCTCCGCCATGTACTGGGTGGTCGTCGCCGGACTCGTCCTCTCCGCGCTCCTGATCATCCTCGAATGCCTCTACGCCCTCGACGCCCCGCCCCGCCCCGAACGGCCCGGCGCCCCCTACCCGCCCGCCAGCGCCGTCATCGCCGCCTACCTCCCCAACGAGGCCGCCACCCTCGTCGACACCGTCGAGGCGTTCCTCCGCCAGGACTACCCCGGCGACCTGGAGATCGTCCTCGCCTACAACACCCCGCACCCCCTCCCCGTCGAGGACACCCTCCGCGCCCTCGCCGCCCGCGACCCCCGCCTCGTCCTGCTGCCCGTCGCCGGCTCCACCTCCAAGGCCCAGAACGTCAACGCCGCCGTCACCCGCGTCCGCGGCGAGTTCGTCGGCATCTTCGACGCCGACCACCACCCCGCCCCCGACGCCTTCCGGAACGCCTGGCACTGGCTCTCCCACGGCTACGACGTCGTCCAGGGCCACTGCGTCGTCCGCAACGGCGACAGCTCCCGCACCGCCCGCCTCGTCGCCGTCGAATTCGAGGCCATCTACGCCGTCAGCCACCCCGGCCGCACCCGGCTCCACGGCTTCGGCGTCTTCGGCGGCTCCAACGGCTTCTGGCGCACCGACCTCCTCGCCCGCACCCGCATGCACGGCTCGATGCTCACCGAGGACATCGACTCCACCCTGCGCGCCCTGACCACCGGCGCCCGCATCGCCGTCGACCGCACCCTGCTCTCCCGCGAACTGGCCCCCACCACCCTGACCGCCCTGTGGAACCAGCGCTCCCGCTGGGCCCAGGGCTGGCTCCAGGTCTCCCTCAAGCACCTCTGGACCGGCCTGCGCTCACCCGTCCTGACGGTACGTCAGAAGCTGGGGCTGCTCGCCCTCCTCGGCTGGCGCGAGATCCAGCCCTGGCTCACCCTCCAGATCCTCCCCGTCCTCGGCTACGCCGCCTGGAAGGCCGGCGGCCCCCAGCACCTCGACTGGGCCGTACCGCTCTGCGTCCTCGCCCTCCTCCTCACCCTCGGCGCCGGCCCCGTCCAGGCCCTCTTCGCCTGGCGCCTGGCCGTCCCCGAACTCCGCGCCCGCCGCCGCTGGTTCTGGTCCTACCTCCTGGTCTCGACCGTCTTCTACAGCCACTTCAAGAACATGGTCGCCCGCCAGGCCCACCTCAAGGAGGCCCTCGGCGACCGCCGCTGGCGCGTCACCCCCCGCGGCCGCACCACCACCGCAAAGGCCCACCGATGACCACCGCCACCGCCACCGCCCCGCCCGCAGCCCGGCCCGCCCCGCAGGCCCCGCACCGCCGCGCCCGCGACATCGACGGCCTCCGCGGCCTCGCCGCCCTCAGCACCGTCGCCTTCCACGTCTGGCAGCAGTACACCGCCTACGACGCCGCCGGCGCCCACCCACCCGTCGACAACCCCGCCCTCGACGCCCTGCTCTCCCTCGAAGTCATCGACCTCTTCTTCGTCCTCTCCGCCTTCCTGCTCACCCACTCCTACGCCCGCGCCGCCCTCGACGGCACCACCACCCGCCCGGCCCGCGCCTTCCTCTTCCGCCGCGCCGTCCGCATCCTCCCGCTCTACCTCCTCGCCGTCCTCACCGTCTGGGCCACCCGCAACCCCACCCTCCCCGGCGACTGGCGCGACCTCCTCGAACACCTCACCTTCACCCACGTCTTCGACCAGGACCGGATCTTCTACACCCTCGGCCCGACCTGGTCCCTCTCCCTGGAAGTCCTCTTCTACGCCGTCCTGGCCGCCCTCGGCCCGCTCGCCGTCCGCACCTGCCACCGGCTGCGCCACCGCCGCAGCCGGACCGCCCTCCTGCTCGGCGGCTGCCTCGCCCTCTACGCCGCACCGCTGGCCTGGATCACCGCCGCCCACTACGCCCTGGGCATCCCGCACACCGACTGGGTCGCCTACTTCGGTCCGCAGGCCCGCTTCGGCGGCTTCGCGGCCGGCATGGCCCTGGCGGTGCTGCTCGCCGCCCTCGGCGACCGCGGCCGGCTGCCCCGGCGCGCCGCACTGCCGCTCACCGCGCTCGCCCTGGCCGGCCTGTTCGCCCTCTCCCTCCGGTCCGACCCGGAGAGCTTCCCCTTCACCTACTACCATCCGATCGCCGCCGCCCTGTGGGCCCTGCTCCTCCTGAGCACCCTCCACGTCCGCCGGCGCACCGCCTGGAACCGCTTCCTGACCACCCGCCGGCTCACCGCCGTCGGCCTGATCAGCTACTCCCTCTTCATCTGGCACGAGCCGGTCATGCTCCTGCTGCACACCGCCGGACTGCTGCCGCCCGGCCCGGCCGGCTTCCCCTGGGCCCTGCTGATCGTCTTCCTCGCCGCACTCCCCGCGGCCGCCGCCAGCTACTGGCTCATCGAATACCCCGCGGGCCTGCTCGGGCGCCTGAGGGACGCCCGCGGCCGGCCCCGCGACTTCTACCCGGGTATCGCGGCCCCCTGACCGCACCGGCGGGCGCCGGACACCTCCCCCCGGACACCGGCGCCCGCCCCACCGGCCGGGCCCCCGGCCCCCAAGAAAAGCGCTCGGCCGCCGGAAGCGATCCGGCGGCCGAGCGGCACGGGAGACGGGCGCGGGGCACCCGGGCGGACTCAGCCCACGTGCACCCGCGGCCGCCGCCGCAGATCCGGCTCCGCCCGCCGCAGCACCTCCCGGGTGACCGGCGCCACCTCCCCGTCACCGAACACCAGGAACCGCAGCAGGTGGCTCAGCGGATGCCCCTCCGTCCAGTTGAAGTAGATGTGCGGCACCTGGCCCGTACGGTCCCGCAGCCGCATCAGCACCGCCGCCAGGGTGTTCGGCACCCCCGCGCCCTCCACCCGCAGGATCCGCGTCCCGTACCGCTCCACCCCGTGCACGTGCAGCTCCGCGGTGAAGTCCGACGAGTCCTCGACCAGCACCTCCAGGAACAGCACCGGCCCGCCGTCGGGGATGTGCGTCTCCTCCCGCTGGCTGTACTCCTTCTCCCGGTAGTCCTCGGCGTCCTGCTCCTGCGGCTCGTTGGCGATCACCCGCAGCGGCCCCGCCGCCATCGCCTCCTCGATCAGCCGCTCCGCCGTCGCGTCGAACACCACGTCCGCGGCCCGCAGCTCGAACGCCCGGTGCACCCGCGACGCGAACGAGGTCAGCAGGATCCCCAGGATGAACAGCAGCGCGATCTTCAAACCGTCCGGCCGCTCGATCACATTCGTGACCAGCGTGTACCCGAACACCAAGGTGATCGCCCCGAACCCGACGGCCGCGCCCCGGTGCCCGCGGTGCCGCGCCGCCACCGTCGACGCGAACGACGCCGACAGCATCAGCACCAGCACACCCGTCGCGTACGCCCCGCTCTGGCCGTCCACACTCGCGTCGAACACGATCGTGATCCCGAACGCGATCGCCAGGAAGATCAGCACCAGCGGCCGCACCGCACGGGTCCACTCCGGCGCCATGCCGTACCGCGGCAGATACCGCGGGACGAGGTTCAGCAGCCCCGCCATCGCCGACGCCCCCGCGAACCACAGGATCGCGATCGTCGAGATGTCGTAGACCGTGCCGAACGCCTCACCCAGGTGCTGGTGCGCCAGATACGCCAGCGCCCGCCCGTTCGCCGCGCCGCCCGCCGCGAACTCCTTCTGCGGGATCAGGATCGTGGTCGCCAGACTCGACAGCAGCAGGAAACCACTCATGATCAGCGCAGCGGTGGTCAGCAGCCGCCGGGTGTCCCGGATCCGGCCCGCCGGCTTCTCCGCCGTGTCGCCCGCGCCACCACGCACCTGCGGCATCACCGCCACACCGGTCTCGAAACCGGACATGCCCAGCGCCAGCTTCGGGAAGACCAGCAGCGCCACCCCGACCACCGCCAGCGGCGACGAATGCTGCGCGGTCATCGCGTCCCACCAGTTGCCGATCGCCACCGGGTGCGACAGCACCTGCCACGCCGACGTGGCCAGCACCACCACATTGAGCACCAGGTAGACGCCCACCAGCGCCACCGCGATGCCGATCGCCTCCCGGAAGCCCTTGAGGAAGACGGCCCCGAGCGCTGCGAGCAGCACCAGCGTGATCCACAGGTTCGCACCGTGCAGCGCCGCCGGGGCGAAAGGATTCTCCACCACATGGGCCGAGGCGTCCGCCGCCGACAGCGTCATCGTGATCACGAAGTCCGTGGCCGCGAACCCCAGCAGCACCAGCACCAGGAGCTTCCCCGCCCACCAGGGCAGCAGCCGCTCCAGCATCGCGATCGAACCCTCGCCGTGCGGGCTCTCCTTGGCCACCCGCCGGTAGACGGGCAGCGCGCCCAGCAGCGTCAGCGCGATCAGCACCAGCGTCGCGAACGGCGACAGCAGCCCCGCCGCCAGCGCCGCGATACCCGGCTGGTACCCGAGCGTCGAGAAGTAGTCGACACCCGTCAGGCACATCACCCGCCACCACGAGTGCCCCTTGTGCTCGGCGGGCGGCGTCCCGTGCGGCCCGGGGTGGCGGGCACGCTGCTCGCTGAGTCCGTCCAGCAGCCAGGACCGCCACCTCGGTGCGGCGGCGGCGGGCGGCGGAGTGGGGTCCACCTGCGTACTGGTCATGCGGCCACGTCCTGCCGATCGTCATTCATCCATCCCCGCGCCTGAGGGCGGGGTGGGGGGTTGGTTGGGGGGTTGGTCGGGGTCGGGGTCGGGAGTTGGAGGTCGGGGGTGAGGTCGGGGGCGGGACGGGCTCCGAGGCCGACGGTTCGTGCCGCCGGTTCGTCCTGCCGGTAGGTCTTGTCGGCTCGTCCCGTCGGTACGTCCTGGCGGACGACCGCTCGGCCCGGTGCCGCTGCCCGGTCGGTTGCCCGCCCGGTCCCGGCCCACGCCTCGAAGCCCCGGCCCGCACCCGACGGCGGCACCGCCGTCGCGTCCAGGCCCTGCGCCCCGGGCCTGCGCACCGCGCGGCCCGCGCCGTGCGCGGAACCCGGAGAACGGAGAACGGAGAACAAGGAGTCAGGAAAACGAAACGGATGAGCGGTACGACCGCCGGGCCACCGCCTCGACGACGCCAGGCACGAACCCGCTTCCCACCCGTCTGTTGCTATCTGTCCCCTTTCGCTCCTCGTGTGCCCGGGAACCCGGGCGACGAGGAGCGAGTATGCAACACATACCCCGCACCCCCCACCCCCAGGGGCGCGTCCGGAACCATCCGGCACCCGGCCCCCGCGTCAGGAACACGTCAGAATCCCCCCGCCCCGCGTACACACGACGTCAATTTCCCGGCCAACCCGCGTACCGACCCCCTGCCCCGCGCACCCTGTCCCCAGACCCTTCCCCCACACGCCCCTGCCACCAGGCCGCCCGCCGGCCGGCACCGGATCGCCCGCCCCGGACGCCAGACCGCCCCCACCCGTACCGGAGCCCCGCGCCGGGGCCGGCCCCAGGAGGTGCCCATGGCCACCCTCCAGCACCCCACCCCCACCCCCACGCCCGCCCCGGCCTCCGAGCCCGCCCGGAACGCCCCGGCCACCGCCGGCAGCCCGGCCGCCCGCGGACCCGGGATCGGGCACGCCGGGCCCGGTGCGCCGCCTGCTGCCCGCACGGGCCGTGCCGCGCCCCGCGCGGACGAGTTGGGGCGCGACCTCGCGCTGCCGGTCGGGGCCGCCGTGGCCGCCGTCGCGGTGACGGCCCTGCTGGTCACCGGACAGGCCGCCCACCTCACGTTCTCGCTCGCCGCCTTCGCGCTGCTGACCGTCGCCGTCACGGCGGCGGCCCGGCTCCGCCTGGTCCCGGCCGTCGTCCTCGTCTCCTGGATGTTCTTCGACGGCTTCGTGGTGCACCAGCGCGCGGAACTGGCCTGGCACCAGGCCGACCGCGCCAGCTTCTGGGTGCTCGCCGCGGCGGGGCTGGCAGGGGCGGTGTGCGCGGGGGTGGCGCGGGTGCTCCGGGCCGGGCGGGTGGCGAGGGCGGTTCGCGCCCGGGGCAGGTCCGCGTAGGGCGCGAACCGCCCCGGGCGCGCTCACAGCGTTCGGCCGTGGCTCCCGGGGGCTCGGCACTCGTGGCGCAGGCGCGGTGGCTCGCCCCGGGCGGCCGGGGTCAGTGGCGGCAGCGGGGGCACGTGTGGTGGCGGTGGCGGCGGGTGTGGCGGCAGGGGTGGGGGGTGCGTTTGCGGGAGGAGGCGCAGAGAAGGCCGAGGCCGGTGCCCAGCATCCAGACGTCCTTGGCCAGCGGGATGCCGTTCTGGGTGGGGCGGAGGCTGCCCGGTTCGCGCATCCCGGGGAGCCGGAGGTAGAGGCCGACCAGTCCGCCCGCGAAGCCGGTCAGGGCCAGGCCCGCCAGCCGGGTCGGGACGAGCGGGGCGAGCAGGGCGCCGCCGATGGCGATCTCCGAGGCCGCCAGCAAACGGGTGAACCGTTCGGGGGGCAGTTTCGCCAGGAACGGGTACGCCGTGCTGGCCATGCCGTGTACGGATTCCGCCGTCTGCCGGTCCGCGCCCCACTTGGTCAGCCCGGAGTTCAGGATGAACGCGCCGGTGGTGAGGCGGGGGGCGATGTCGCGGGGTTCGAGCACCTTCAGCATCTGGGGCCTCCTGAGTCGTGCGGACGGGCTGCCTGGGGGCTCTGCGGGGCGGGGGTCCGGCGGCAGCCGTACCGAGCCGTACCGGGGCCCCGCCGGCGGTACCCGGACCGCCGTACCCCGCCCGGCCCGGCCTCCGAGCGGCGGTGGTGGCCGGGGCTGCCGGGGCTGGTGGTTGCCGGGGGCGGCCGGGGCGGTGGTGGGCGGCCCTTCGGTCGAGGTTAGCCAGGGGCGGGTGGGGGTGCATCCGGGGCGCGGGGCCGCGGGGCGGGGGTCACCGGGCCGGTTCGTCCCATTGGTCGAGGAGGGTGTCGATGCCGTCGTCCGCGGGGCCGCCCGAGGGGCCCACGTCGTCGAGGGACTGCTCGGTCCAGATGACCTTGCCGCCGGGGGTGTAGCGCGTCCCCCACCGCTGGGCGAACTGGGCAACCAGGAACAGTCCGCGCCCGCCCTCGTCGGTGGTGGCGGCCCGCCGCAGGTGCGGGGAGGCGCTGGTGCCGTCGGAGACCTCGCAGATCAGGGCGCGGTCGTACAGGAGGCGAACGCGGATGGGCTGGGCGCCGTAGCGGATGGCGTTGGTGATCAGTTCGCTGAGGATCAGCTCGGTGGTGAAGCCGGCCTCGGCCAGCCCCCATGTCTCCAGGGTCCGCATGCAGGCGGAGCGGATCGGGCCGACGGCCGCGGGGTCGGAGGGCACGTCCCACTCGGCGACCCGGTCCGGGTCGAGCAGGCGCGTACGGGCCACCAGCAGGGCGATGTCGTCGCTGGGGTGCTCGGGCAGCATGGCGTCCAGGACGGCGGTGCAGGTCTCCTCCGGGTCGCGGTGCGGACCGGCCACGAGGGTGCGGCGCAGCAGGGTCAGGCCGGTGTCGATATCGCGGTCGCGGTCCTCGATGAGCCCGTCGGTGTACAGGACGAGCCGGGAGCCCTCGGGGAGGACGAGTTCGCTGGTTTCGACGGGCATGCCGCCGCCCAGGCCGAGCGGCGGGGCGACCGGTACGTCGGGGAAGGACACCGTTCCGTCGGGGCGGATCACGGCCGGGCCGGGGTGGCCGGCGCGGGCCAGGGTGACGCAGCCGCCGACCGGGTCGTAGATGGCGTAGAGGCAGGTGGCGCCGGTGATGCCGGCGCCGCCGTCACCGACCAGGGATTCGTCCAGGGGCTCCGCCGGGCCGCCCGGTGCGCCGAGGGGCGGGCCGTCCGGTGCGCCGAGGGGGTCTCCGTCCGGTGAATCGTGGGGCGGCCCCTCCGGCGGGCTGTCGGGCGGGTCCCCCGACGGCCCGGCGGGCGGGCCCTTCGGTGAGCCGTCCGCGGGGCGGTCCGGGCGGCCGGACCGTCCGGGCCGCGGCCCCGGCGCCCCGTGCGACGGTCCGCCCGGGGCTCCGGGCGGCGCGTGGGGGAGTGGGGGGACGGCGGCGTCGGACCACTCGGAGCCGGCTTCGTCGGTGTCGATGTGGCTGACCAGTTCGTCGAGGTGGCCGAGGAGTTCGTCGGGGGGCAGGTCGAGGGCGGAGAAGTTCAGGACGGCGGTGCGCAGCCGGCCCATGGTGGCGGCGGCGTGCAGGCCGTGGCCGACGACGTCGCCGACGACCAGGGCGACCCGGGCGCCGGGGAGCGGGATGAGGTCGAACCAGTCGCCGCCGACACCGGCCCGGGCGGGCAGGTAGCGGTGGGCCACCTCCAGGGCGGACTGCGCGGGCAGGGCGCGCGGCAGCAGGCTGCGCTGGAGGGTGATGGTGGTGGCGTGCTCGCGGGTGTAGCGGCGGGCGTTGTCGATGGAGACCGCGGCCCGCGCGGCCAGCTCCTCGGCGAACGAGAGGTCCTCCGCGCCGAACGGTTCGGAGGCCCCGCCCCGCCAGAAGTTGGCCAGCCCCAGCACCACGCCGCGGGACCGCAGCGGTACGGCGATCAGGCAGCGGATGCCGTTGTCGAGGATGCGCTGGGTGTCGGCGGGTTCCTGGGCGCGCCAGGCGTGTTCGGCGCTCAGGTCGGGGATGAGGACCGGGCGGGCCTCGGCGATGCCTTCGGCGATCGGGCTGCCGGGGGCGAAGCGGACCTGCTCGCCGACGCGGTAGACGGCGGAGTCCTCGGGGACGCCGCGGACCGCCAGCCGCCGCATCGGGCCGTGCCCGCCGTCCGGTTCGTCGCCGCGCAGGACGGGTTCCAGCAGTTCGACGGAGACCACGTCGGCGAAGCGGGGGACCGCGACCTCGGCCAGCTCCCGCGCGGTGCGGGCGATGTCGAGGGTGCTGCCGATCCGCATGCCCGCGTCGTAGAGCAGCTTCAGCCGCCGCTGGGCGACCTCGGCCCGGCCGGTCAGGGCCTGGAGTTCGGTGGTGTCGCGGAGGGTGACGGCGGAGCCCGGGGGGCCGCCGTAGGGGCCGGTGGGGCGGATGTTCACCGCGAGCAGCCGGTCGCCGGCGGGGTGCACCTCGTCGGTGGCGGCGCGCCCGGAGGCCAGCAGGGCGGTGAGCTCCGGTCCCAGGCCGAGGGTGGTGACCCGGCGGCCCTCGGCGTCGTCGGGGAGGGCGAGGAGGCGGCGCGCCTCGTCGTTGGCGAGGACCAGCCGGCCGTCGCTGCCGAGGATCAGGACGCCTTCGCGGACGGCGTGCAGGACGGCGTCGTGGTGGTCGTACATCCGGGTCATCTCGGCCGGGTCCAGGCCGTGGGTCTGCCGTCGCAGCCGGCGGCTGACCAGGGCGGCGCCGAGGCCGCCGACGACCAGGGCGCCGGCCGCGCTGCCGATCAGCAGCGGCAGCCGCTGGAGCGCCCACTCGTCGGTCCGCTGGACCTTGATGCCGGCGGCGACCAGGCCGACGACGGTGCCGCGGGAGCTGCGGACGGGCACGGTGGTGTCGACCGCGCGGCCGAAGGCGGAGGTGGAGGTGGAGGTGACGGTGCGGCCGGCGAGCGCGGGGCCGTAGCCGCCGGGGACGCGCTTGCCGATCAGTTTCGGGTCGGGGTGGGTCCAGCGGATGCCGGTGGGGCTGAACGCGACGAGGTAGTCGAGGCCGGCTTCCTTGCGGGCGTCCTCGGCGCGGGGCTGGAGCCGGGCGGTGGGGTCGGCGGACTGCATCGCGGCCGCGGTGCCGGGGGCGTGGGCGAACGCGCGGGCGGCGACCGCCGAGCGCTGCTTGGCCTCCGCCAGGCTCGCCTGCCGGGCCTGGAGCGCGAGGGTCGCGCCGGCGGCGACCACCAGCAGCGCGACGAGGGCCAGCTGGAGGACGAGCACCTGGCCCGCGACGCTGTGCGCGCTCGGCACCGAGCGAAGACGACGCCGGTCATCACCTTTTCGCCCGAAATTTTCCATCACGCGCCATATTTAGCATTGTGCGCCCCTGGGGGGCGGTCGGCTGCGCCATAAGACCATAAGGGTTCCTTTTGGTAACGGAAAGGTCTCTTATGGGGCCTGATTTGGTCGGATGCGGGGGTGGGGTGCGCGGCGGCGCGGGCCGGGGGAGTGCGGAAGGTGCGCTTCCGGGGCCTTGTCTCGCAGGGCGTGTCGGATCGGCGACGCACCGTAATCAAACGGGCATCCGGAAGGCGAGATCGGGGCACCGAGCGTTTCCGGCCGCGGGCCGGCCGACGGGCCGTTGCGGGGCGCCGCCTCCCGGCCCGACGATCCGGTCGTCCCCGCGTGCCGCCGGCCGCGCCGGCCGTCCGGCACACCTACGAGTCCCGCAGGAGGTCCCGTGAACGACCGGATGAGTCTCGCCCCGGACGCGGCGCGGCAACTCGCCACCACCACCAAGACCGCCCCCCAGATGCGCGGCATCACCCCGCGCTACCTGCTGCGCGCCCTGCCCTGGGTGGACGTCGAGGCGGGCGTCTTCCGCGTCAACCGCCGCCGCACCTATGTCCTCGGCGACGACCGGCTCAGCACCTACCAGGACGGCGACACCCACCGCGTCATCCCCGGCGACCTGCGCGAACTCCCCTATCTGCGCCAGGCGGACGAGGAGCTGCTGGCCGAACTCGCCGGTTCCTTCGAGGTGTTGTCCTTCGACGCGGGAGAAGTCCTCGCGGACGACGGCGACCTGACGGGGCGTCTGGTCGTGCTGGCGCAGGGCCGGGCCGAGAAGCGGGCGCGCGGCCGCTACGGCGAGGAGGCGCTGCTGGAGGTGGTCGGCGACGGCCAGTTCTTCGACCTCGACGCCTGGACGCGCGGCGAGCCCGTACCGTACCGGGTCACCGCGCTCACCCCCGGTACGGCGCTCTGCCTGGACCGCGGCCACCTCGCCCGGCTGGCCGACCGCGACCCGGCCCTGCGCACCGCGCTGGACGCCTACCTCGCCGCCGACGGGGTGCTGCCGGGCAGCGAGGTGCCGGTCGACCTCAGCTCCGGGCACACCGGGGAACCCGACCTGCCGGCGACCTTCGTCGACTACGAGGACGCGCCCCGCGAGTACCACATGACGCTGGCCCAGACCGTGCTGCGGGTCCACACCCGGGTCTCCGACCTCTACAACGGCCCGATCGACCAGACCCGCGCGCAGGCCAACCTCACCGCGCACGCGCTGCGCGAACGGCAGGAGGCGTCGCTGCTCAACCACCCCGAGTACGGCCTCTTCCGCAACGTCGCGCCCGGCCAGCGGGTCCAGGCCCGGCACGGCGCCCCCACCCCCGACGACCTCGACGAACTGCTCACCCGGGTCTGGAAGCAGCCCGGCTACTTCCTCGCGCACCCCCGGGCGATCGCCGCGTTCGGCCGGGAGTGCACCCGCCGGGGCGTGCCCCCGGTCATCGACACCCGCTTCGGCAGCCCGCTGCTGACCTGGCGAGGGGTGCCGCTGCTGCCCTCCGACAAGGTGCGGTTCTCCGGCGGGGCGGGCACCGGCACCACCGAGATCCTGCTGATGCGGGTCGGTGAGGCCGAGCAGGGCGTGGTCGGGCTGCGCCCGGCGAGCGTCCCGGACGAGATCGAACCGGGCCTGGCCATGCGGAACATGGGCGTCGACACCAGGGGCATCACCTCGTACCTGATGACCGCGTACTTCAACGCCGCGGTGCTGGTCGAGGACGCCGTCGCGGTCCTCCAGAACGTCGAGGTGTCCCGCTACCATGACTACGCCTGATTCCCTGGCGGCCGCCGCGGCGAAGGCGCCCGGCGCAACGGACCCGACGGCCCGTCAGTTCGCTGGCGAACGGCCGGCGTTCGCGCCGGAGCTGCTCGCCCCGCCGCCCGCGTTCGCGCCGGAGGCGGCGCGCCGGGACGTACCGGCGCTGCACCGGAGCGTCAACGGCCAACCGCTGGTCTGGCTCGACAACGGCGCCACCACCCACAAGCCCCGGCAGGTCATCGAGGCGGTGGCCGGCTTCTACGGGGCGGGCAACTCCAACATCCACCGCGGCGCCCACACCATGGCCCGCGAGGCCACCGAGGCGTACGAGGCGGGCCGGGCCGCGGTCGCCCGCTTCCTGGGCGCGGCCTCCCCCGACGAGATCGTCTTCGTCCGGGGCACCACCGAGGCGGTCAACCTCGTCGCGCAGAGCTGGGGCCGGGCCAACCTCGGGCCCGGCGACGACATCCTCGTCCCGGTGCTGGAGCACCACTCCAACATCGTCCCCTGGCAGCTGGTGGCCAAGGAGACCCGGGCCCGGGTCGTGCCGGTCCCGCTGCGGCCGGACGGGCAGATCGACCTGGATGCCTACGCCGACCGGCTCTCCGTGCGCACCCGGCTGGTGGCGCTCAGCCAGGCGTCGAACGTCCTCGGCACCGTCCCGCCGGTCGCCGAGATGACCGCGCTGGCCCACCGCTACCGCGCCCGGGTCCTGGTCGACGGGGCGCAGGCGGTGGCCCACTTCCCGGTCGACGTCCGCGCCCTGGACGCCGACTTCTACGTCTTCTCCGGCCACAAGCTGTTCGCCCCCACCGGTATCGGCGCGCTCTACGCCAAACCGGAGCTCCTGGCGGCGATGGCGCCCTGGCAGGGCGGCGGCAACATGATCGAGTCGGTCTCCTTCGACCGCACCGACTACGCCCCGGTCCCGCACCGCCTGGAGGCCGGTACCGGGCACATCGCCGGGGTGGTCGGCCTGCTCGCCGCGGTGACCTGGCTGACCGGCTTCGACCGGGAGGCGGTCGCCGCGTACGAGGCCGGGCTGCTGGAGCACGCCCGCCAGGCCCTGGCCGGGGTGCCGGGGCTGGACGTGATCGGCGACGCGCCGGAGCGGATCGCGGTCCTGGCCTTCACCCTCGCCGGCCACGACCCGGCCGCGGTCGCGGCCTGGCTGGACCGGGACGGGATCGCCGTGCGGGCCGGCCACCACTGCGCCCAGCCGGCCCTGGCGCACTACGGCCTCGACAGCGCGGTCCGCGCCTCGCTCGCCCTCTACAACACCCCGGAGGAGGTGGACCGGCTGGCCGCCTCGCTGCGGCGGATGCAGCGCTCCGGCTGAAAGCCCCCGGGGGCCGCCCCGCGGCCCCGCGGCCGCCACCGGACACCCGCGGTGTGTAGGGTGGGGGGCTGCGAAGGGGAGTAGCCCCGCGAACCGGTCGTCGACACACTGGAGCCACGGCTCCCGGTGGCCGGGCCCACGCAGTCACTGCGCGGGCGGGCGAGACCTTCGGCCCTTTGTCGACGATTTATCGTGCGTCGGCGGGGTCGAAGCCGTGCCGCCGCTCCCACGCCGGTCGCCTCGATGCCGCCGGAGCGGAAAGGCTGACGATCAGCGTGTTGCATTTCGTCCTGCTCATCGTGTGCGCGGTGGCGATCTACCTCTCCTGCGAGTGGTTCGTCAACGCCGTGGAATGGCTGGGTGAGCGGCTCAACGTGGGCCGGATGGCGGTGGGCACCATCCTGGCCGCGTTCGGCACCGCCCTCCCGGAGTCCGTGGTGACCCTGGTGGCGGTGACCACCGGCGCCACCCCCGAGGCCAAGGACATCGGCGTCGGCGCCGCGATGGGCGGCCCGCTGGCGCTGGCCACCGTGGCGTACGGCGTGACCGGGGCGATGCTGCTGCTCCAGCGGCGCCGGCGGCGCGCGGCGGTCCCGGCCGGGGCGCCCGCGGACCGGGCGCCGGGAGCCGCCGGTGAGGCCGGTGCGCCGCTCGGCTCGGAGCGGGACCTGCGGCGGCTGGCCAAGGACCAGAGCTGGTTCCTGCCGGTCTTCGTCGTCAAGGTCGCGCTCGGCCTGGTCGCCTTCGCCTTCAAGCCGGTGCTGGGCCTGGCCTTCTTCGCGGTGTACGCGGTCTACTTCTGGCGGGAGATCCGCGGCGACCACGAGGAGGACGACGAGGGCGTCGAGCTGGAGCCGCTGAAGTTCCAGCCCAAGGCGGCGTCCCCGGCGACCTGGGCGGTCGTCGCGCAGACCCTGGCCACCCTGGTGGTGATCTTCTTCGCCTCGCAGCTCTTCGTCCACCAGCTGGACGCCATCGGCCCGATGCTCGGCCTGTCCACCACGGTCACCGCGCTGCTGCTGTCCCCGGTCGCCACCGAACTGCCGGAGATCATGAACGCGGTGATCTGGGTGCGCCAGGGCAAGACCAAGCTGGCGCTGGCCAACATCTCCGGCGCCATGATGATCCAGGCCACCGTCCCCAGCGGCCTGGGACTGCTCTTCACCCGCTGGCACTTCGACACCGCCCTGGTGTGGTCCGGCATCGTCACCATGGTGGCGATCGGCTACCTGCTGGTGCTGATGCGGACCCGCGCCCTGACCGCCGGGCGGCTGGCCCTGGCCGCCGGGTTCTACGCGGTGTTCGGGCTGGGGCTGTTCGTGATCCTCGGCTGAGCCCGGGGCGGGGCGGGCCGCCGGACGGCGGGGTCAGGCGTGGTGGGCGAGCGCCGCGTGCGGGTCCGCCCCGCCGTCCTCCGGGGTGTGGTCGGTGTGCACGGTGGCCGCCGTCAGCCGGGGCACACCGTGGATCAGCGCGTGCTCGGCGGCCACCGCGATCCGGTGCGCGCGGGCCACGGTCAGCCGCGGGTCCAGGACGATGTCCGCCTCGGCCCGCAGGGTGTGCCCGATCCAGCGCATCCGCAGCTGCCCGACGCCCCGTACGCCCGGCACGCCGCGCAGCGCGGTCTCGGCGGCCGCCACCAGCTCCGGGTCCACCGAGTCCATCAGCCGCCGGAACACCTCCCGGGCCGCGTCCTTGAGGACCAGCAGGATCGCCCCGGTGATCAGCAGGCCGATGACCGGGTCGGCGGCCCGCACGCCCAGCGCCGACCCGCCCGCGCCCAGCAGCACCGCCAGCGAGGTGAAACCGTCGGTCCGGGCGTGCAGGCCGTCCGCGACCAGTGCCGCCGAGCCGATCCGGCGGCCGGTGCGGATACGGCGCCGCGCCACCCACTCGTTGCCCGCGAAGCCGGCCAGCGCCGCCGCGGCGACCGCCCACAGGTGCTGCACGTCGCGCGGGTGCAGCAGCCGGTCGGCGGCCGTCCACAGCGCGGGCACCGCGGACCCGGCGATGGTCAGCACGATGACCACCCCGGCGAGGTCCTCGGCCCGGCCGTAGCCGTAGGTGTAGCGGCGGGTGGCGGCCCGCCGGCCGAGGACGAAGGCGAGGGCCAGCGGGACGGCGGTCAGCGCGTCCGCGGCGTTGTGCAGGGTGTCGCCGAGCAGCGCCACCGAACCGGACAGCACCGCCACCGCGGCCTGCACCGCGGTGGTCGCGCCGAGCACCGCGAACGACAGCCACAGCGTGCGCAGCCCCTCCCGGGAGGTCGCCAGCGCCCGGTCGACCCGGTCCGCGGCGTCGTGGCCGTGCGGGGTGAGGGCGTGCCCGAGCCGGTGCCGCAGCCGGGCCGCACGCGACCGGTCGGCGGGGTGCGGGTGCCCGTGCCCGTCCCCGTGGACGGGGCCGGGGTGGTGGTCGTGATCGTGGTCGTGCGGGGGGCCGCCGGGGGAGGGGGCCTCGGGGTCCGGTACTTGCGCGGTCACGGGCATCGCACCTCCGCCGTCCGGGGCGCGACTTGTGCCGCACCCCCTCGTCCGCCCATTATGTGCGTATGAGCGCACGCATGCACCTCTCAGCTGCGCACGGTGCGCAGGAGCCGGACGACGGCGCGCGGCTGGCCGCCGCCGTGGAGATCCTCGGCCTGCTCGCCGACCGCACCCGGCTGGCCCTGCTGCGCCGCCTGGCGGCCGGCGAGGCCGACGTCACCACCCTGACCGGTGCCTGCGGCGCCTCCCGCACCTCCGTGAGCCAGCACCTCGCCCGGCTCCGGCTCGCCGGGCTCGTCACCACCCGCAAGGACGGCCGCCGGGCGGTCTACGCGCTGCGCCACGGGCATCTGCGGCGGCTGGTCGACGAGGCGCTGAACGCCGCCGACCACCGGATCCGCCACCTGCCGCCGCACGACTGACCGGCCGGCGGCCCGCCGCCCGCCCTATGCTGGGGCCGGCGCGCCGCGCGCGGAAGGGGAGGGCGGACACCGTGCGGATCGGAGAACTGTCGGAACGGACCGGCACCCCGCGCCGGCTGCTGCGCTACTACGAGGAGCAGGGCCTGATCGCCGCCGCCCGCACCCCGAACGGCTACCGCGACTACGACGAGCGCTTCGTGGACCGGGTCCTCCAGATCCGCGGCCTGCTCGACGCCGGTCTGCCGACCCGCATCATCAAGCAGATCCTGCCCTGCCTGGACCGGCCCCGGACGATCTACTTCCCGGACGCCACCCCGGAGATGCTGGCCACCCTGCGGCGCGAACGCGACCGGATGACCGACCGCATCTCCTGCCTGACCCGCAACCGCGACGCCATCGCCGCGTACCTCGACGCGGTCCTCGCCTACGACGGCGCGGAGCGCACCGGCGGGTAGGCGCCGCGCCCCGGACCGGCCGCGGACCGGACGGGAGAAAACCGCTGGCGGTCCGGGCGGCGGCTGCCCTAACGTCGGCCCGGGCCGCGGCACTTGTCCGCCGCGGCCGGCGCGCGCCGCCGCGCGCCTTTCGACCACGGCACGGGAGGTGGCACCGATGACCGCCACGGCGACGGGCACGGCCCGCATCCGCACGAGCACCGCACTCCTCGACCCCGCCTCCGCGGTCACCGGCTGACCTCTTCCCGGGACCGCGCCTTCCCGAAAGGCCCTCCCGTTGTCCGACTCGTGGTTCCCCGCGCCGTCCGACTCCGTTCCCTCCCCCGACTCCCCTCCCACCGCCCTCCCCGCACGTCCCGCCCTGCCCGCCGCGCATCCGCTGGCCGCCTACGGCTGGGACGAGGGGTTCGCGGAGCGCTTCGCCGCCCACGCCGGGCGGGGCTTCGTGCCCGGCCGGGTGGTCCGCGTCGACCGCGGCCGCCTGGACGCCGTCGTGGCGGACGGCCCCGGCGTGCGCACCGTGCTCGCCGACGCCGCGCCGGTGGCCACCGGCGACCCCACCCGGGTCCCGTGCACCGGCGACTGGGCCGTCCTCGACCTGGCGCACGGCCGGACCGGCGCCGCTCCGGACGGCGTGGTACGGGCGCTGCTGCCGCGCCGCACGGCGCTCCTCCGGTCGGCCTCCTCCAAGCGGTCCGAGGCGCAGATCCTCGCCGCCAACGTGGACCGCGCCGTGGTCGCGGTCTCCCTCGCGGAACCGTTCGACCCGGGCCGCGTCGAGCGGTTCGTGGCCCTGGCGTGGGAGAGCGGCGCGCAGCCGCTGGTGGCCCTCACCAAGGCCGACCTGGTGGCCGATCCGGCCGTGCGGGCCCACCTCGTCGCGGACGCGGCGGCCGCCGCCCCCGGCGTCCGGGTGCTGGCGGTCAGTGCGGCGACCGGCGGCGGCCTGGCCGCGCTGACCGCCGAACTGGCCGGCTCCACCTCCGTCCTCCTGGGGCGGTCCGGGGCCGGCAAGTCCACCCTGGCCAACGCGGTGGTCGGCGCGGACGTCCAGGACGTCCGGGCGGTCCGCGACCGCGACGGCAAGGGCCGGCACACCACCACCACCCGCGACCTGCTGGTTCTGCCCGGCGGCGGCGTACTGATCGACACGCCGGGCCTGCGCGGTGTCGGGATGTGGGACGCGGACACCGGGCTGGCCCGGACGTTCGCCGACGTCGCCGAGCTGGCCGCGCACTGCCGGTTCCCCGACTGCGCACACGGCACCGAACCGGACTGCGCCGTCCAACGTGCCGTGGCGGACGGCACGTTGGCGTACCGGCGGCTGGAGAGCTACCGCAAGCTCCGGCGCGAGAACCAGCGGATCGCGGCCCGGACCGACGTCCGGCAACGGGCCGAACTCCGCCGCGAGTGGAAGCGGAAGCAGGCGCTGGGCCGGCACCTGGCGGAACGCAAGCGCGGCCGCTAGACGGGACGCGGGGCCGGGCCCGGGGCGGTGGCCTCGGGCCCGTCCCCCGGCGGGGCGGGGCCTTTCCAGGGGACGGCGGTCCCGCACCGGCCCGTCAGCCGGCCACCACCGCCCCCGTCCAGGCGCCCACCACGAGCAGGCAGGCGAACAGCTCCACCAGGACGCTCAGCCCGATGGCCCGCAGCACCGTGCGGGTGGCGGCCCAGGCGTCGCCGTGGCTGCCGAGGCGGGCCCGCTCCAGGACGTAGAGGCCGCCGACCGCCCCCAGCGGGCAGCCGATCACCGGGATCAGGAAGAACCCCGCGATACCGGCCACGCCCGCCCACACCAGCGTGCGGTAGGGCGTGCCCGCGTCGCGCAGACTGCGGGCCGGGAGCAGCCACGTGAGCACCTCGCTGAGCAGCAGGACGGCGGTCGCCGCCATCAGCACCGTCCAGGCGAGGCCGGTCCGCTCCGTCGTCGCCCACCACAGCAGCCCCGCCCACACCACCAGCGGCCCCGGGATGCCGGGCACCAGCACCCCGAACACCCCGAGCAGCAGGACGACGCCGACGGCGATCAGCTGCCAGACGTTCATGCGGCGCCCCCCGAGCCGCCGGCGCCGGGCCGCGACCCGCGCGGCGTGCGCCCCGTGACGGCACGTCCGCTGCGCTCTCTTCGGGCCCGCATGGCCCAAGCCTGCCGGACGGGGCCCGGACGCGCTTCCTGGAATGCCCTTTTCGCGCCCTGTCCCGGCGCCGGGCCCCACGGAACAATGCCGCCCATGAAGCAGCAGGGGGCGGGCGGGGGCCGTGGCGGAGAGGCCGACTGGTGGTGGCGCGAGCTGTACGGGGAGGACGGCGGGGCAGCGGAAGGGGAGGGAGAGGGGGAGGGGGAGGGGGAAGACGGGCAGAGGGGGGCCGGGGAGTCCGGAGGGGCCGCCGGTGGCGCCCCGGCAGCGGCCGCCCCGCCCCCGGTCGACCCACCGTGGCCCGGTGGTGCCCCGCCCGGCGCCGCCCCGACCGCGGGCCCGCCGCCCGCGACCGCACCCCTCGTGAGCCCGCTCCCCGGCGCCGCCGCCGGAGCCGTCCCGGGCGGAGCCGACCCACCTCCGGCGGCCCCCGGGGGCGGGGTGTCCACCGGGTTCGAGCCGCGGCCGTGGGAGCCGAGCGGCTGGGAGCCGCGGCCCTGGGAGCCGCCGCGGCGGGCCCTGCCGGGCGAGCCGCCGGACGGGGACGCCCCCGCCGCGCCCCCCTGGCGCTGCACGCTCCCCGAGGCCGACCCCGAGGCGCTCGGTGACCTGGTGCCCGGCACCGCCCTGGAGAGCGCCCGGTTCGGACCGCTCGCCGTCCGGGCCGTCTCGCGGTGCGGCACCGGCGCGGGCGAACGGGGCGAGGGGCGCCGCGACGCGCTGCTGACCGCCCGGTTCGGCACCGGCCCGGACGCCCTGCTCCTGGTGGCCACCGCCACCGGAGCGCCCGCCGCCGGAGCGGCCGCCGGGCGCGTGGCCCGGGACGCCTGCGCCTGGATCGGCGGCGCCGTCGGCCGCGGCGCCACCCGGCTGGCCCACGACCTCCGCACCGGCCACCACGACGCGCTCCGGGCGGGCCTGCGGCGCCTGTCCGACCGCGGGTACGGCACCCTGCGCGGCCGCGCGGCGGAGCGGGACGACGCGCCCGGCGGGCCCCCGGCGGCGCTGCGCTGCCTGCTGCTGCCCGGCGACCCGGACTGCCGCGCCCGGGTGTTCTTCGGCGTCGGCGCGGGCGGGCTCCTCCGGCTGCGCGACGGCGCCTGGGAGGACCTGGAACCACCGGGCGGCCGGGAGGGCGCGGACCCGGACGGCGGCCCCGGCCCCGACCCGGACGGCGGGCCGCGCCCGGCGCCGTTCCGGTTCCGCACCGTCACCGGCCGCCCGGGCGACGTCCTGCTGCTGTGCGGTACCGCGCTGGCCGGGCCGCTGACCGGCGGCGCTCCCGGCCTCGCCGCCCGGCTGGCCGCCGCCTGGTCGGCCGGTCCGCCCGCCCCGGCGGACTTCCTGACCGCCGCTCAGCCGCCGGACCCCGCCGCCACCGGGGACCACACGGCCGCCGCGGTCTGGGAACCCCTCCCGGCCGGCCCCGCCGGCCGGGGCCGTTCGGACCGCCCGGAGGCGGAGTAGCGCCGGACGTGGATTGATGGAGGGGGCGGTGACCGGCCCGGCCGCGCCGCCCGTCGTCCGTCCCCGCCAAAGGAGGCTTCTGCCGTGGCCAAGCAGACCGTTGCCGAGCAGTTCATCGACATCCTGGTGCGGGCCGGCGTCCGGCGGCTCTACGGGGTGGTGGGGGACAGCCTCAACCCGGTGGTGGACGCCATCCGCCGCAACGCCGCCATCGACTGGATCCAGGTGCGGCACGAGGAGGCCGCCGCCTTCGCCGCCGGGGCGGAGGCCCAGCTCACCGGCGTGCTCGCGGCCTGCGCCGGGTCCTGCGGGCCGGGCAACCTCCACCTGATCAACGGCCTGTACGACGCGCACCGCTCGATGGCCCCGGTCCTGGCGCTGGCCTCGCACATCCCCTCCAGCGAGATCGGCACCACCTTCTTCCAGGAGACCCACCCCGACCGGCTGTTCGCCGAGTGCAGCCACTACAGCGAACTGATCTCCAGCACCCGGCAGATGCCGCGGGTGCTCCAGACCGCGATCCAGCACGCCGTCGGGCAGGGCGGCGTCGCGGTCGTCGCGCTGCCCGGCGACATCGCCGCCGAACCGGCCCCCGAACGCGCCCCCGAGCACGCCCTGGTCACCACCCGGCCCTGCGTCCGCCCCGGCGACGACGAGATCGACGCCCTCGCCCGGATGGTCGACCGGGCCGACCGGGTCACGCTGTTCTGCGGCAGCGGCACGGCGGGCGCGCACGCCGAGGTGATGCGGTTCGCCGAGCGGGTCAAGGCGCCGGTCGGCCACGCGCTGCGCGGCAAGGAGTGGATCCAGTACGACAACCCCTACGACGTCGGGATGAGCGGCCTGCTCGGCTACGGCGCGGCCTACGAGGCCACCCACGAGTGCGACCTGCTGATCCTGCTGGGCACCGACTTCCCGTACAACGCGTTCCTGCCGGACGACGTGCGGATCGTGCAGGTGGACGTCCGGCCCGAGCACCTGGGGCGGCGCACCGCCCTGGACCTCGCGGTCTGGGGCGACGTCCGGGAGACGCTGCGCTGCCTGCTGCCCAAGGTGCGCGAGAAGACCGACCGGAAGTTCCTCGACCGGATGCTGCGGAAGCACGCCGACGCGCTGGAGGGCGTGGTCCGCGCCTACACCCGCAAGGTCGAGCGGCACATCCCCCTGCACCCGGAGTACGTCGCCTCGGTGCTCGACGAAGAGGCCGCCGACGACGCGGTGTTCACCGTCGACACCGGGATGTGCAACGTCTGGGCGGCCCGCTACCTGACCCCCAACGGCCGCCGCCGGGTGATCGGTTCGTTCAGTCACGGCTCGATGGCCAACGCGCTGCCGCAGGCGATCGGCGCCCAGTTCACCTACCCGGGGCGGCAGGTCGTCTCGATGTCGGGGGACGGCGGATTCGCCATGCTGATGGGCGACTTCCTCACCCTGGTCCAGTACGACCTGCCGGTGAAGATCGTGCTGTTCAACAACTCCTCGCTGGGCATGGTGGAGCTGGAGATGATGGTCTCCGGCCTGCCGTCGTACGGCACCACCAACCGCAACCCCGACTTCGCGGCGATCGCCACCGCTGCCGGTGCCTACGGCGTGCGGGTGGAGAAGCCCCGGCAGCTGCGCGGCGCGCTGCGGGACGCGTTCCGGCACAAGGGCCCGGCGCTGGTGGACGTGGTCACCGACCCGCACGCGCTGTCCATCCCGCCGAAGATCAGCGCGGAGATGGTCTCCGGCTTCGCGCTGTCGGCCGGGAAGATGGTGCTGGACGGCGGGGTGGGACGGATGGTGCAGATGGCGCGGTCCAACCTGCGCAACATCCCGCGGAGGTGAGGCGGCCCGCGGACCGGCCCGCTCCGGGCAGTCGCGGAACGGCCGCCCGGCCCGCCCCGCTGCCCGCCGTCCCGGGGGAGCGCCGCAGACCGCCCCGGCCGCCGGGGTGAGCGGCGGCACGGCGGCCGGCGCCAAGCGGAAGCATGGGGGCGGGCCCGGTGGGAATGCTGACCGTGAGGCTGTTCGAGGCAGAGCGCTGGTGGTTCGTTGGGGGCGGGGGGAGCATGCGTCAGCCCGTGCGGTGCGAGGGACCGGACAGACGCCGGGAGGCGGACGGGGACGGCGGGGGCGGGGCGGTCGCGGTGCGGGCGCCCGGGATACTGGAACGGAAGGTGCGGCAGGCCGATCGCAAGGCGGTCGGTGAAGTGCGCCGGGAGCTGCGGGAGTTATTGGCCCGCTGGGCGCCGCCGGACGGCGGCGCACCGGCGGATCCCGAGGTCGCCGTGCTGCTGACCAGTGAACTGGTCACCAACGCCCTGCTGCACACCGAGGGCGGCGCGGTGGTGACGGCGCGGGTCACCGACCGGCTGCGGGTGGAGGTGCGGGACTTCGCCGCCCGCCGCCCCGAGCCGCGCGACGCCTCCGCCGCCGGGACGTCCGGGCGGGGGCTGATGCTGGTCCGGGCGCTGGCGGACGACTGGGGCATCCGGTCCGAGGGCACCGGGAAGTGCGTGTGGTTCGAGCTGGGGGGCGGACCGGCCTGACCCGGAGCCGGGCCCCCGGGGCGGCGGACGACCGCCGTCCGGGGCCGGCGCGGTCCGCCGCCGCTCAGCCGAACTGCCGCTCGATCTCGGCGAGTTTCTCCTCCAGCGAGTCCAGCCGGGGGAGGGTGCGGCCGTCGTCCTCCGCGGCCGGGTCCGCCGCGGCGCGCCGGGCGGCCGCGGGCGCGCCGGGCTCGGCGCCGGTCACCGCCTTCAGGGCCGGCCGGGGCCGCGCGGCCACGTCGCCCTGGAGCACCGGCGCCGGATCGGCCGGGCCGGCGGCGTCCGGGCCGGGGTGCGGTGCGGTGCCCGGGCCGGCGGGCGGGAGCGGTTCGGCGCCCACCGGGGCGCCGGCGGGGAGCGCGACCCGGCGGCCGCCGCCCCGGCCCCATGCGCGGTGCTGGCGGTTGAGGGCCTTGATGCGGGCCCGGTCGAGTTTGCCCTGCTCCCGCCGGCGGAGCCGGTTGCGGGCCTTCTCCCGCTTGTCCTCCCGTACCTCCTCGACCGCCTCGTCCAGCGTCCGTACGCCCTCCAGCAGCATCAGCGACCAGGCGGCGAAGGTCTCGCGGGGCGCCCGCAGCCAGCGCACGATCCGGATCTGCGGCAGCGGCCGCGGCACCAGGCCCTGTTCGCGCAGCGCCGCCCGGCGGGTCTGCTTCAGCGCCCGGTCGAAGAGGACCGCCGCCGACAGCGACATCCCGGCGAAGAACTGCGGGGCGCCCGCGTGGTCCAGTCCGCGCGGCGCGTGCACCCAGTTGAACCAGGCGGCGGCGCCCGCGAAGGTCCACACCAGCAGCCGGGAGCCGAGCGCCGCGTCGCCGTGGCTGGCCTCCCGGACGGCCAGGACGGAGCAGAACATCGCCGCGCCGTCGAGGCCGAACGGGACGAGGTACTCCCAGCCGCCGGACAGGCCGAGGTTCTGGACGCCGAAGCCGACCAGGCCGTGGAAGGACAGCGCCGCGGCGACCGCCGCGCAGCAGAACAGCAGCACGTAGGAGGCGGAGGCGAAGACGGCCTCCTTGCGGCGGCGCCGCTCCTCGCTGCGCTCCCAGGAGTCACCGGCGGCGGCGTTCCGCGCGGCGTTCCTCCGGCCGCGCAGCAGGGCGACGGCGGTGGCCATGACCCCGGCGATCACCAGCGCCGCCGGAATCAGCCAATTCAGCGATATATCGGTCATTCTCATTCCGGACCCCTTGCCTCGGGTTGCGGCGCTTTCGCCGCTGCGCGATTGCGCGCGCCATCCTGGCGGACCCGGCCCCGGCCGCAGGGGGTTTCGGGGCAAGTGAACGCCAAGGGGTGCCGCGGCGGGCGGGGGAACGGCTCCCGGCTCGAACCGCCGTGCGGAGAGTGGGAGTTGTGTACGAGGCGCGGCCGCCCCTGCGGGGCGGCGGCCGGGTCAGGAGGTTGCCGTGAGGCGGCTGATGCGCTCCGCGTCGCAGGTGCGCGGGCAGGTCACACAGGTGTCCTCGGGCCGCAGGGTGTAGTACATGCAGCAGCTGGCCCGGTCCCGGGTGGGCAGCGGGGTGCCGTCCGGCCCGGTCAGCTCGCGGAAGCCGGCCCCGCCCGCGAACGGCGCGGTCGCGCCCGGCAGCAGCCGGGCCAGTTCGGCCACCGCGCGCGGCTCCTCGCCCAGCAGGTGGCCGACGTACCACAGGCCCTCGGCGATCTCGTCGGACGCCATCCCCCACAGCGCCCGCGGCCCGCGCCGCACCCGGGGGCGGAAGCCCTCCAGGACGGGTCCGAGGTGCCGGGCCACCGCCGCGCGGACCTCGGAGCGCAGCGCCGCCTCGTCCGGCACCACCCGGGCGCCGGGCAGCGCCGCCGCCGGATCGTCCGGAAGGCATCCGAAGGAGGTCAGGCGTACCGCCATCCGGCCCAGGTCCCGGTGGAGGTGGACGTCCCCGGTGGAGAGGTACGGCACCCGGCGGTGCAGGAACCACGGGACGGTGATCAGCAGGCAGGCCGGCCAGGCGTAGCGGTGCAGCGCGAAGCTCGCGGCCACGTCCGGGCGGGCCGGCTGCCCGTGATCCTGCTCGATCCGGACCGCCTCGTCGGCCAGGAAGCCGTCCAGCGCCGGGCCGCCGGCGGCCAGTTCGGCCGCGGGCAGCCACCCGCCGCCGGGCGGCGCGGCGTCCACGAGCGTGACCCGCAGCCCGGGGAAGACCTCGGTGAGCCGGGCGTAGGCGTCGGCCGCGGGGTGCGCGGCGGGGCGGGCGACGGGCCCGGCGGCAACGGCAGAAGGCATGCGGGGGACCACCGAATCGCGAGCGTTGGCAGGTAAGGCTTACCTTATCCGAGATCTCTACCCGCGCTCGCCGAGGTGTGAACCGGCCGCGGGGGCGCTTATGGTGCTGGGGCCCGCCGTCCGGGTGCCGTCCCGCCCGCCCGGCGGGCGCGGAGCCGGCGGCCGGCCCCCGCGCACGCCGTCAGCAGGAGGAACCGACATGGAGCAGGGCACCGCCGGACCGCGGCCGGAGACCCGGCCGTGGCTGCCCGCCCAGGCCGGCCGCGCCCAGCCGCCCGGCGCCGGCGGCCCCGGCGCGCCCCGGCGGCCCCACCGGCACTCGGTCCGCGGCCAGGTGCTGGACGCGCTGCGGCGGGCGCTGACCGAGGGGCAGCTGCTCCCCGGCGAGGTCTACTCGGCGCCGGCCCTCGCCGAGCGGTACGGCGTCTCCGCGACCCCGGTCCGCGAGGCGATGCAGCAGCTCGCCGGGGAGGGCGCCGTCGAGGTGGTGCCCAACCGCGGCTTCCGGGTCAGCGAGCGCAGCCCCCGCGACCTCGCGGAGCTCGCCGAGGTCCGCACCATGCTGGAGGTGCCCGCGCTCGTCCGGCTGGCCCGGGCGGTCCCGCCGGAGCGCTGGGAGGAGCTGCGCCCGCTGGCCGACGAGGGGGTGGCCGCGGCGGCCCGCGGCGACCTGGCCGGGTACGCCGACGCCGACCACGCCTTCCACCGGGCGCTGATGGCGCTCACCGGGAACTGCCGGCTCACCCAGGTCGCCGGCGAGCTGCTGCGCCGCGCGCAGTGGTCGGCGGGCGGCGGGTCCCGGCCGCGCACCGCCGAGCTGCTGGCCGACGCCTCCGAGCACACCGCGCTGCTCGACGCGCTGATCGCCGGGGAGCACGCGGTCGCCGAACGGATCGCCCGCGAACACCTCTCGGCGGCCCGGCACCCCCACTAGCCGGCCGCCGCGGCCCGGGCCGGGTGGTCAGAGGGCCGGGAGCAGCGCGCCCAGCGGGAGGGCGGCGACGTCGGCGGCGGGGCGGGAGACGTACAGCTCGGCGTGGTAGAAGCCGTCGGCCTCCTTGCCGCCGACCGGCAGCCCGCGGGCCGCCAGCGCGTCGAGCGCGGCCCGCCGCTCGGCGTCGTCGGCGAACCGCCGCTGCCGGAACGTCCGGGTGGTCAGCCGCTCGGTCACCAGCCCGGCGCGCGCCAGCAGCGCGGAGACCGGCCGGTACGACACGGTGCGCAGCACGAACGCGGCGACCCAGGGCGGGGCCGCGACGCAGTCCACCAGGTGCCCGAAGGTGCGGGCGGTGATGTAGCCGACGCCGCCGGTGACGGTGATCAGTTCGGTGCCGGCCAGCTCCCGGCACAGCGCGGGGCTGGGCGCGGCCAGCTCCAGGTTCTCCGCGAAGCCGCGGTCGAGCAGGCCGGCCGCCTCGGCGTAGCCCACCGCGTGCCCGGCCGCGTCGATACCGGTGATCCGGGCCGGGTCGGCCAGGCGCCGGGCGGCGAAGTAGGCGCGGTCCTCCCGGGCCAGCTCCTCGCCCGCCGCGGGGCCCGCGCCGCCCTGCGCGTAGCGGTGGTAGAGGTCGTCGAGGGTCACCCGGTGGTTGAGCAGCGCCGCGTTGACCCCGTAGGAGCAGCAGAGGTCCACCACGCGCAGCGGCGGGCGGTCGCCGCGGCGCCGTCGCAGCGCGTCGGCCAGCGCGCGGAACACCGCTTGGCCGTGGTGCGGGATCTGGTAGTCGAGCGGGTGCAGCGTGCTGAAGTACCGGCGCGGATCAGGGCAGTTGTAGATCGACTCGAAATGCGCCTTGCCCCAGTCGGTTCCGGTATGCGCCACTCCTGCCACGGTGAGCCTCCTGAAGGCGTGCCAAAGGGAGCTGGACGCGGACCAGGATCCAGGCCGCGCCCGCCGCGTCGCAGTGCGACTTGTGGCCATTCTCGGGGCCGGTGGGGCGTGGCGCTACCGACCGGTCGGCGGTGCGGGCACCGGCGGGAGCCACCGCGGCCCGGCCGATCCGCGGCCGGCACCGCAAGGATCCGGCCAAACGGTGCGGGGGGCGGCATGGCCGAGGCAGGGGGGTTGACGGCCGGCGGCGCGGCGCCGGCCGGGCGTGGGACCGCCGGCGGGCTCTCCGCTACGACGCGGACGGTTCCGGCGGCGGTGGCGGGAGCTGGGCGGCGAGCCAGGTGGGGACCCCGCCCATCAGGCGGAACAGCCGGGCGGCCTCGGTGCGCAGCCGGACCGCCTCGTCCTCGGGGGCGGCGTCGGCCAGCGCGGCCAGCGCCGGAGCGGTGCCGACCAGGAAGCCCAGCTCCTCGCGGATCCGCAGGGACTCCGCGAAACCGTGCCGGGCCTCCGCCACCTCCCCGTCGCGCAGGGCGAGTCCGGCCAGGTGGCGCCAGGTGAAGGAGAGCAGTAACGCGTCCCCCTGGGCGGTGGCGCCGGCGTGCGCGCGGCGGTAGGCGGCGCGGGCGGCGTCCGGGCTGTCGGCGAGGTGCTCGGCCAGCAGCCCGCGCCGGAAGTCCAGCAGCGGGCGGCCGGGCGCGCCCGGGGCGAGCAGCGCGGCGGCCCGGCCCAGCGCCGAGCGCGCCTCGTCGGCCCGGTCGCGGACGCCCAGCACGGTGGCGGTGTAGGCGAGCTGGCCCCGTTCGCAGGCCGCGGCGCCGCGTTCGTCGTCGCCGCCGGCCAGTGCCTCGGCGGTGCGCAGCGCGTCCTCGGCCTCGGCCCAGCCGGCCGCGGTGAACATGCAGCGCTCCACCAGGAGCGCGGCCCGGCGCAGCGCGGCGGACGGCTGCCGGACGGCGTACGGCTCCAGCAGGGCGGCAGCGTCGAGCCAGCAGCCGCGGGAGCGCAGCCGCCACACCGCGCGGTCCAGGGGGTCCGCCGCCTCGGGACCCGTCACCGGTGGCGGTGCGGTGACCGGTCGCGGGACCGGTACCGCCCCCGCGGCGTTCATGGCATCCGCGGGATCCGCGGATCCTGGCATGGCGGTATCCGCCACAGTGCCCTCCCCGAGCGCGCCATTGAGACGGGAATGCAGGATGTGTGCGCGCATCTCAGCACGAATCCCGCCGCCGGGCCAAGGGGGCGGGTGAAAGATTTCACAATCGCTCGGGGCGGTCGCGGTGGCCGGTACGGGGCGGATCGGCGGCCCCCGCACGGCGGTGCGGCGCCGGGGCCGCCGGCCCGCGCCGCCGCCGGCGCCGGCCCGGTGCCGCCCGATCGTGGTACCCCGAACGGCCCAGTCCCCGCGGCCCGCGCCGCGGGGACCGGCGCGCGGGTCAGGACATCCGCAGCGCCAGGAAGAAGTCCAGCTTGTCCTCCAGGCGGGAGAGGTCGCGGCCGGTCAGCTGCTCGATCCGGCCGACGCGGTAGCGCAGGGTGTTGACGTGCAGGTGGAGGCGGGTGGCGCAGCGCGTCCAGGAGCCGTCGCAGTCCAGGAACGCCTCCAGCGTGGGGATCAGCTCGGCGCGGTGCCGGCGGTCGTAGTCGCGCAGCGGGTCCAGCAGGCGGGCGGTGAAGGCCCGGCGGACGTCGTCGGGGACGAACGGCAGCAGCAGCACGTGCGAGGCCAGCTCCTCGTGGCCGGCGGCGCAGACCCGGCCGGGGCGAGCGGCGGCGACCCGGCGGGCGTGCCGGGCCTCCTCCAGGGCGCCGCGCAGCCCCTCGGCCGAGTGCACCGAGGCGCTGACGCCGACCGTCAGCCGGCCGTCGTCGGCCAGGCCGCGGCCCAGCGGCTCCCGCACGGAGCGCAGCAGCTGCTCGGCGTGCAGGCCGTCCGTGGCGTCGGCGGAGTCCTCCGGGACGGCGGGCAGCGGCACCAGCGCCACCGCCTCGTCGCCGGTGTGCGCGACCGCGATCCGGTCCGAGGGCTCCGGGCCGAACGTGCCGGGGTCGACCAACACCTCCTCCAGCAGGCTCTGCGCCACCGGGCCGCCGGGCACGTCGCCGCCCTCCCACTCGACCCGGGCCACCACGATCTGCCAGTGCGGGGCGGCGCCCAGACCGGGCAGCAGGACCGGGGCGGCCACCCGCAGCCGGGCGGCGATCTCGGCCGGCGGCGCACCGGTCTGCACCAGCTCCAGGACCTCCTGGGCCAGCCGCCGGCGGACCGTGCGGGCGGCGTCCCGGCGGTCCCGTTCGACCGCGATCAGCTGGGTGACGCCGTGCAGCAGGTCCAGCCGCTCCTCGGGCCAGTCCCCGGCGTCCGCCTCGACCGCCAGCAGCCAGTCGCTGAGCAGCGTCTGCCGCAGGTCGCGGCCCTCGTGGCGGATCGGGAAGAGCGAGTACGTGGCGCCGCCGAGGGAGATCCGGTGCGGGCCGCGGCGGCCGGCGCGGGCGGCCGCCAGGTGCTCGCCGGCCAGCCGGGCGGCCAGCTCGGCGGGCAGCTCCGGGCCGGCGCCGGCCAGCGACGAGCCGGCGATCTGCCGGCCGGTGGGGGAGAGCACCCAGGCCCGCAGGTCCAGGTCGGAGCCGAGCAGGTCCAGGACGACCTCGGGGCCGCCGCCGGCCGGTCCGGACGTCATCAGGCGGCGGTGCCGGTCCACCACCGCGGCCAGGTCGCCGGCCCGCTCGCTGGAGACCTGCCGGACCACGTGTTCGGTGATCGAGGCGAACGAGACCGTCTCGTCGACCGAGAACAGCGGCAGCCGGTGCCGCAGGCACGCCTGCACCAGGTCGTCCGGGACCGCGCCCAGCTCGGCCTCGCCGGCCGCGAGCCCGGCGACCCCGGCGCCGGCCAGGATGCGGACGAACCGCTCGGAGTCCTCCGCTTCCCGGCGCCAGGCCAGTCCGGTCAGGACCAGTTCGCCGCCGGAGAGGTACCGGCTGGGGTCCCGCAGGTCGGTGGTCATCACGCCACGGACGGTGCGGTCCAGCTCCTCTTCGCTCCCGAGGAGCGTGAGGCCCAGAGAATGTGTGTCCAGGAGTGCGCGGAGCCGCATGACCTCGCCCGCCGTTCTGTGCTGTCTCGTGTTGCCGGTGGAATGCCGCGAGGTGGTGATCCCTCGTCTTTCGTTCGAATCTACAAGACGGGCAGCGTGGCCAGCCAACCGCTTCATGGTTTCGGTGGCTGCACAGGGTGGGTGCCGGACGCGTTCACTAAGCCCAACCGCGTTAACAAGACATGAACGACTCCCCGGCGACGAGGGCCGAAGGTCCCGCCGGGAGCAGCGAACGACCCCATTTCGTAGAAGAGGCCAACCATGGACTTCCTTCGCCCCGCCAGCTGGGAGGAGGCGCTCGCCGCCAAGGCAGAGCACCCTACCGCTGTGCCCATCGCGGGCGGTACGGACGTGATGGTCGAGATCAACTTCGACCACCGCCGCCCGGAGTACCTGCTCGACCTGAACCGTATCGGTGACCTGTACGAGTGGGAGGTCGGGGAGAAGACCGTCCGTCTGGGGGCCTCCGTCCCGTACACCCGGATCATGGAGAACCTCCGCACCGAGCTGCCGGGCCTGGCCCTGGCCTCGCACACCGTGGCCTCCCCGCAGATCCGCAACCGCGGCGGCGTCGGCGGCAACCTCGGCACCGCCTCCCCGGCCGGCGACGCCCACCCGGCGCTGCTCGCCTCCGGCTGCGAGGTCGAGGTCGAGTCCGCCGAGCGCGGCGTCCGCATGATCCCGATCGACGAGTTCTACGTCGGCGTCAAGCGCAACGCCATGGCCGCCGACGAGCTGATCCGCGCCGTGCACCTGCCCAAGGCCGACGGCCCGCAGCAGTTCTCCAAGGTCGGCACCCGCAACGCGATGGTGATCGCGGTGTGCGCCTTCGGCCTCGCCCTGCACCCCGAGACCCGCACGGTCCGCACCGGCATCGGTTCGGCCGCCCCCACGCCCGTCCGGGCCAAGGAGGCGGAGACGTTCCTGGCCGCGGCGCTGGAGGAGGGCGGCCACTGGGAGTCGGGCAAGCCGATCCCGCCGTCCGTCGCCAAGCAGTTCGCGCAGCTGGCCTCCGGCGCCTGCAACCCGATCGACGATGTGCGCGGCAGCGCCAAGTACCGCCGGCACGCCGTGGGCATCATGGCGCGCCGCACCCTCGGCTGGACCTGGGAGTCCTACCGCGGCAACTCCTACGGCACACAGGGAGGCGCACAGTGCGCGTGAACTTCACCGTCAACGGCCGCAAGCAGGAGGCCGACGACGTCTGGGAAGGCGAGAGCCTGCTGTACGTGCTGCGCGAGCGGCTCGGCCTGCCGGGCTCGAAGAACGCCTGCGAGCAGGGCGAGTGCGGCTCCTGCACGGTCCGGCTGGACGGCGTGCCGGTCTGTTCCTGCCTGGTCGCGGCCGGCCAGGTCGAGGGCCGCGAGGTGGTGACCGTCGAGGGCCTGGCCGACTTCGCCAAGCAGCGCGCCGAGGGCTGTGCGTCGGGCGCCTGCGGCACCGAGCTGAACAAGGCCCAGCAGTGGCAGGCCAAGCCCGCCGACTCGCAGACCGGCGAGGGTTCGGGGCTGTCCCCGATCCAGCAGGCGTTCATCGACGCCGGCGCCGTGCAGTGCGGCTTCTGCACCCCGGGTCTGCTCGTCGCCGCCGACGAACTGCTGGAGCGCAACACCTCCCCGAGCGACGCGGACATCCGCGAGGCCCTGTCGGGCAACCTCTGCCGCTGCACGGGTTACGAGAAGATCCTCGACGCGGTACGGCTCGCGGCCGCCCGCGGCGAGGCCGAGACCGCAGGAACGGGGGTCTGACATGGCCGGCGTCACCCGTACACCCACCAACCTGACCCAGGGCAGCAAGACCAAGGGCGGCATCGGTGAATCCACGCTGCGCCCCGACGGCACCCTGAAGGTCACCGGCGAATTCGCCTACTCCTCGGACCTGTGGCACGAGGACATGCTGTGGGGCTTCACCCTGCGCAGCACCGAGGCGCACGCCGAGCTCGTCTCCATCGACACCTCCGAGGCGCTGGCCCAGCCCGGCGTCTACGCCGTCCTCACCTACGACGACCTGCCGGCCGACGTGAAGCACTACGGCCTGGAGATCCAGGACACCCCGGTGCTCGCGCACGGCAAGGTCCGGCACCACGGCGAGCCGGTGGCGATCGTCGCCGCCGACCACCCGGAGACCGCGCGCCGCGCCGCCGCCAAGATCAAGATCGAGTACCGGCAGCTGCCGCTGGTCACCGACGAGGCCAGCGCGCTCGCCGAGGACGCGCCGCTGATCCACGAGGGCCGCGACGACCACCACATCGGCCACGTCCCGCACCCGAACATCGTGCACCGCCAGCCGATCATCCGCGGCAACGCGGACGAGGCCCGCAAGAAGGCCGATGTGATCGTCGAGGGCGAGTACGTCTTCGGCATGCAGGACCAGGCGTTCCTCGGTCCGGAGTCCGGCCTCGCGGTGCCCTCGGAGGACGGCGGCGTCGAGCTGTACGTCGCCACCCAGTGGCTGCACTCGGACCTGCGCCAGATCGCCCCGGTCCTCGGCCTGCCCGAGGAGAAGGTCCGGATGACGCTGTCCGGCGTCGGCGGCGCGTTCGGCGGCCGCGAGGACATCTCGATGCAGATCCACGCCTGCCTCCTGGCGCTGCACACCGGCAAGCCGGTCAAGATCGTCTACAACCGGTTCGAGTCCTTCTTCGGGCACGTCCACCGCCACCCGGCGAAGCTCTGGTACGAGCACGGCGCCACCAAGGACGGCAAGCTCACGCACATGAAGTGCCGGATCGTGCTGGACGGCGGCGCCTACGCCTCCGCCTCCCCGGCCGTCGTCGGCAACGCCTCCTCGCTGTCCGCGGGCCCGTACGTGATCGACGACGTCGAGATCGAGGCCATCGCGCTCTACACCAACAACCCGCCCTGCGGCGCCATGCGCGGCTTCGGCGCGGTCCAGGCGTGCTTCGCCTACGAGGCGCAGATGGACAAGCTGGCCGACAAGCTGGGCCTGGACCGGGTCGCGTTCCGCCAGCTCAACGCCATGGAGCAGGGCACGATCATGCCGACCGGCCAGCCGGTCGACTCCCCGGCCCCGGTCGCCGAACTGCTGCGCCGGGTCAAGGCGATGCCGCTGCCGCCGGAGCGCCAGTGGGAGTCCAGCGAGGGCGCCGACGTCCGCCAGCTGCCCGGCGGCCTGTCCAACACCACGCACGGCGAGGGTGTGGTGCGCGGTGTCGGCTACGCCGTCGGCATCAAGAACGTCGGCTTCTCCGAGGGCTTCGACGACTACTCCACCGCCAAGGTGCGCATGGAGGTCGTCGCCGGCGAGCCGGTCGCCACCGTGCACACCGCCATGGCGGAGGTCGGCCAGGGCGGGGTCACCGTCCACGCGCAGATCGCCCGCACCGAGCTGGGCGTCACCCAGGTGACCATCCACCCGGCCGACACGCAGGTCGGCTCGGCCGGATCGACGTCCGCGTCGCGCCAGACCTACGTCACCGGCGGCGCCGTCAAGAACGCCTGCGAGCTGGTGCGCGAGAAGGTCCTGGAGATCGGCCGCCGCAAGATGGGCACGTTCCACCCGGCGTGGGCCACCGCCGAACTCCTCCTGGAGGGCGGCAAGGTGATCACCGACGGCGGCGAGGTCCTCGCGGACCTGGTCGACGTGCTGGAGGACGAGGTCGTCGAGCTGGAGGAGGAGTGGCGCCACCGGCCCACCGTGGCCTTCGACCTCGAAACCGGCCAGGGCGACGGCCACGTCCAGTACTCCTTCGCCGCGCACCGCGCGGTCGTCGAGGTGGACACCGAGCTGGGCCTGGTCAAGGTCATCGAGCTGGCCTGCGCCCAGGACGTCGGCAAGGCGCTCAACCCGCTCTCCGTCGTCGGCCAGATCCAGGGCGGCACCACCCAGGGACTGGGCGTGGCGGTGATGGAGGAGATCATCGTCGACCCCAAGACCGCGAAGGTGCGCAACCCCTCCTTCACGGACTACCTCATCCCCACCATCCTCGACACGCCCACCATCCCGGTCGACGTGCTCGAACTCGCCGACGAGCACGCCCCCTACGGCCTGCGCGGCATCGGTGAGGCCCCGACCCTGTCGTCCACCCCGGCCGTCCTCGCGGCGATCCGGAACGCGACCGGGCTGGAGCTCAACAAGACTCCGGTACGGCCCGAGCACCTGACGGGTACGTAACGGAGCCGCCTGGGGGCCATCCTCCCCAGGCCCCCAAGCCTCCGGGCGGCGCGCGGCACAAGGGGTGTCCCTGTCCGTCCTCCTGCGCGCGCCGCCCGGAGCCCGACCTGAACCGCCCCGCACCACCCCGCATCACCCCCGGACTGACCTGCTACAACACGGCGCAGGCAGTATCACGTTCGTCTCGGGCCGTCCCCCGGGTCGTGCAGCCGAAGATCCATCCCAAATCTCGCCGCCGTGGCGAGTGCCCCTATGAACCTTGGGAGTTAAGGCACCATGACCCAGCAGTCCACCGAGCCGAGGACCACGGCGGAAGACGCGGGTGACGGCTCACGCCAGCCCGCCGGCCGATCCTGGCTCGACCGGTACTTCCACATATCCGACAGAGGGTCGACCCTCGCGCGGGAGATGCGCGGCGGGATCACCACCTTCATGGCGATGTGTTACATCCTGCTGCTCAACCCGGTGATCCTGGGTTCGGTGCAGGACGTGCAGAAGAACACCCTGGAACACTCCGCCCTGGTCACCGCCACCGCACTGGGTGCGGCGGTCTGCACCCTGCTGATGGGCTTCGTCGGCAAGGTACCGCTGGCCCTGGCGGCCGGCCTCAACGTCTCCGCCGCGCTGACCACCCAGGTGGTCCCGCACATGACCTGGCCGCAGGCCATGGGCATGTGTGTGATGTACGGCGTCGTGATCTGCCTCCTGGTCGTCACCGGTCTGCGCGAGATGGTCATGAACGCCATCCCGCTCGCCCTGAAGCACGCGATCACCATGGGCATCGGCATGTTCGTCGCCCTGCTCGGCCTGGTGAAGGCCGGCTTCGTGGGCATCGGCAACCCCGGCAGCCCGGTCACCCTGGGCATCAACGGCAAGCTGGCCGGCTGGCCGGTTCTGTTCTTCTGCATCACCCTGCTGCTGATCTTCATGCTCCAGGCCCGCAAGGTGCCCGGCGCGATCCTCATCGGCATCGTCATCGGCTCGGGGCTCTCGATCGCCGCCACCAAGTTCGGCGGACTGACCGCCAAGGACTGGGGCGGCACGGCGCCCGGCATCGAGGGCAGCGCCGTCTCCATGCCGGACTTCGGACTCTTCGGGCACGTCGAGTTCGGCGGCTGGGGCTCCATCGGCGTCCTCAGCGTCACCATGATCGTCTTCACCCTGGTGCTGGCCGGCTTCTTCGACGCCATGGCCACCATCATCGGTGTTGGCACCGAGGCCAAGCTCGCCGACGACAAGGGCCGCATGCCGGGCCTGTCCAAGGCGCTGTTCGTGGACGGCGCCGGCGGTGCGATCGGCGGTCTGACCGGCGGTTCCGGCCAGACCGTGTTCATCGAGTCGGCCAGCGGCGTCGGCGAGGGCGCCCGCACCGGGCTGTCGTCCGTGGTCACCGGCCTGTTCTTCGCGGCCTGCCTGTTCTTCACCCCGGTCACCCAGCTCGTGCCGGGCCAGGTCGCCGCCGCCGCGCTGGTCGTCATCGGGTCGATGATGATGAGTGTCGCGGGGCACGTGGACTGGAGCGACCGGGCGACCTCGATCCCGGTCTTCCTGACCGTGGCCCTGATGCCGTTCACCTACCAGATCACCACCGGTGTCGGCGCCGGCGTCATCGCCTACACCGCCATCAAGGCGGCCCAGGGCAAGTGGCGCGAGATCGGTGCCTTCATGTGGGTGCTGACCGGAATATTCCTCGTCTACTTCTCGCTCCATCCGATCGAGCAGTGGCTGGGCGTCAGGTAACGCCCCCGCGCTCCCGTCCGTAAGGAGACCGACATGCTGGACCTCGCCGACGAGCTCAACCGGTGGATGACGCAGGGACGCACGTTCGCGGTGGCCACGGTCGTCGCCACCAACGGCAGCGCCCCGCGCCAGCCCGGCGCCGCGCTCGCCGTCGACAGCGATGGCACGGCGATCGGGTCGGTCTCCGGCGGGTGTGTCGAGGGAGCGGTCTACGAACTGTGCCAGGAGGCCCTGGAGACCGGCCGGCCGGTCCTGGAGCGGTTCGGCTACAGCGATGAGGATGCCTTCGCGGTGGGCCTGACCTGCGGCGGAATCATCGACATCGTGATCACCCCGGTACGGGCGAGCGCCCCCGGGACCGCGGCCGGCAGCGGCCCCGCGGGGACTGCGGTGGACAGCAACGCCGAGACGCTCGCCGCCGCGCTGGCCGCCGCCGCCTCGGGGGAGGCGGCGGCGGTCGCGCGGATCATCGACGGGCCGGACGACCTGCTCGGCCGCGCCCTCCTGGTCCGCCCCGACGGCAGCCACACCGGCAGCCTGGGCGGACACCCGGCGCTGGACCGCACCGCGGTCGAGCACACCCGGGCGCTGCTGGACGCCGGGCGCACCACGACGGTGGAGATCGGGGCGGACGGCTCCCGGTGCGGGCAGCCGGTCGTCCTCCTGGTGGAGTCCTCGGTGCCCGCCCCCCGCATGATCGTCTTCGGGGCGATCGACTTCGCCTCCGCGCTGGTCCGGGTCGGCAAGTTCCTCGGCTACCACGTCACGGTCTGCGACGCCCGCCCGGTCTTCGCCACCCGCACCCGCTTCCCGGATGCCGACGAGATCGTCGTCGACTGGCCGCACCGCTACCTCGACTCCCAGGAACTGGACCCCCGCGCGGTGCTCTGCGTCCTGACCCACGACGCCAAGTTCGACATCCCGCTGCTGGAGCGCGCGCTGAAGCTCCCGGTCGCCTACGTCGGCGCGATGGGCTCCCGCCGCACCCACCTCGACCGCCAGCAGCGGCTGCGCGACGCCGGGCTGACCGAGCTGGAGCTGAACCGCCTGCGCTCGCCCATAGGGCTGGATCTGGGCGCCCGGACGCCCGAGGAGACCGCCCTGTCCATCGCCGCCGAGATCGTCGCCAACCGCCGCGGCGGCACCGGCGCCCCGCTCACCGGCGCGCACACCCCCATCCACCACGAGACCCCGCGGACGGTGGGCCGGATCGGCGAAGTGGCCTGACGGGTCGTCATGTAACGGGATCGGTGCGGCGGTCGGCGCACCGTACGCCCACGCGGGAAGAAGGGCCCCGCGGGACCGGCGCACCTGACGCCGCCGGTCCCGCGGGACGGCGGACACCGGTCCGCCACGGCACGGGCGCGGAGCCATCTGGGGGCCGCGCCCGTGCCGTCGTGCGTCCTGCGCGCAAGTGACCGGCCGTCAGCCGTCAGCCGTCGGCCGCAGCGCCGCCATCAGCAGCACGTCGTGCCAGGCCCCGCCCCAGCGCAGCGCCTCCCGCTGCCGCCCCTCCACCACGAACCCGCAGCGCTCGTACGCCCGCCGGGCCCGCTCGTTGAAGGCGAACACCTCCAGCTGGACGCGGTGCAGCCCGACCCGGTCGAAGGCGTGGCGAAGCAGCAGCCGGGTCGCCTCGGAGCCCAGACCGCGCCCGGTGGCACCGGGGACGAGGGCGATCCGGAAGGAGCCGTGGGCGTTGTCCCGGTCGATCCGGCTGAGGGCCAGATCGCCGAGGTAACCGCCGGTCGCCCGGTCCTCGATGGCCAGATCCAGCCGGTCGGTGCGGCCGCCGCACTCCGCGATCCAGTCCTGGATCCCGGGCAGCGTCCAGTCGTGGTGGGTGCCGGTCAGCCGCCTGGTCTCCGGGTCCTGGAAGGTCCTGTGGAACGGCTCGGCGTGCCGCCCGGCGAGCGGCACCAGCCGGATCCGGCCGCCTTCCAGGACCGGCTTCTGTGCGAGCGCCTCGGCATCGATCATGGGGAGATGATGTCCGCGCCGCGGCCCGGCGGGCAAGGGAATCGACCGAGGGGCGGCCGCCGTGGGAGCCGGTGCCGGTACGGGCCGGCGGTCCGAGGGGGCCGGGGGGAGTGACGGATGTGGAGCTGCGTCAGGTGCGCGCTTTCGTGGCGGTCGCGGAGGACGGGGAGCTGGGGCGGGCCGCCCAGCGGCTGGGCCTCCTGCGGTCGGCGCTCGCCGGGCAGATCCGGCGGCTGGAACGGGAGCTGCACACCGAGCTGTTCGACCGCTCGGTGCCCGGAGCGCGGCTGACCGCCGACGGCGAGCGGTTCCTCCCGGCGGCCCGGGCGCTGCTCGCCGCGGCGGAGCGGGCCCGCTCCGCCGTCGCGCACCGCCCCGCGGCCGTCCCGGCGCCCGCCCCGGACCGCACCCTGCGGCTGGGCACCGGCCCCGGCCTGGCCGCGCACCTGGACCGGGTGCTGGCCGCGCTCGCCCGGACCGCACCCCGGCTCGCCGTCGAACCGGTCACCGCACCGGCCCGGGAGCGGCGCGCCCTGGTCGCGGCCGGCGCGCTGGACGCCGCGTTCGTCCGCTGCCGGGCCCCCGGCCCCGGCCGGGACGGGCTCCGCCACGTCCCGCTCTGGCAGGACCCGCTGGTCGCCGCCGTCCCGGCCCGGCACCCGCTCGCCGGCTCACCCGGCGCCGTCAGCCTGGGCGAACTGGCCGGCCTCCCGCTGCTGCTGCCCGACCGCGAGGACAACCCCCCGCTGGTCGACCTGGTCCTGGCCGCCTGCCACGCGGCCGGTTTCACGCCCGTGGCCGGGCCCCGGCACCCGGCGCTGGACGCCGCCCTCGCCGCGGTCGGCGAGGGCACCGCCGCCGCGGGCCGGTGGACCGTCGTCTACGACGCGTACGCCCGCCGGCTGCCCGCGCCCGGTGTGGTGTACCTGCCGTTCCGCGGCCCCGGCATGGAGCTGACGACGTGCCTGGTGGTGCGCCGCGGCGGTCCGCCGGCCGGCGTCGACCTGCTGCTGCGGGCCTGCGCGGCGGCGGGGGAGCGCGGCGCCCCGGCCGGCTGCCGCTGACGGCCCCGGGCGCCCGCCCCGGGCCGCCGCCGCTTCCTCCCGACAGGGGGTGGTGTGCGCGCCGCCGTGCTTACACGATGGCAGGCGATCGTTGCGTCATTGCGGAACGGATCCATCCGAGCACAGGAGAGAGCATGCGGACACCGATGACCGTCGCGGACTTCCTCAACCGGGCCGAGCTGGGGTTCCGGGACAGCCCGGGGGTGGTCGACGAGCCGCACCAGCCCGCCGTGCCGGTGCCCGAGAGCACCTACGGCCGCTTCGCCGAACGCGTCCGCGCCTGGCAGGCGGGCCTGGACGCGCTCGGCGTCGGGGAGGGCGAGCGGGTCGCGGTGGCCGCGCACAACTCCGCCCGCCTGCTGGAGCTGCTGTTCGCGGTGCCGATGAGCGGCCGCATCTGCGTCCCGGTCAACTTCCGCCTCAAGCCGGAGGAGGTCGACTACATCGTCCGGCAGAGCGGCTCCTCGGTGCTGCTCGTCGACCCCGAGCTGGACGCGGCGCTGGCCGGCGTCACGGCCCGGCACCGCTTCGTCCTCGGTGAGCGGACCGAGACCGAGCTGATGCGCTTCGGCACCGAACCCCGCCCCTGGTCGCACCCGGACGAGGACGCCACCGCCACCCTCAACTACACCTCCGGCACCACCGCCCGCCCCAAGGGCGTCCAGCTCACCCACCGCAACATCTGGGTCAACGGCCTCACCTTCGGCCTGCACACCCGGGTCTGGGAGGGCGACGTCTACCTGCACACCCTGCCGATGTTCCACTGCAACGGCTGGGGCATGCCGTACGTGATGGCCGGCCTGGGCGTGAAGCAGGTGGCGCTGCGCAAGGTGGACGGCACCGAGATCCTGCGCCGGGTCGAGGAGCACGGCGTCACCCTGATGTGCGGCGCCCCGGCGGTCTGGAACATGGTCCTGGACGCGGCCGCGGACTGGCCGGGCCCGATCCCGGGCCGCGACCGGGTCCGCATCGTCTGCGCCGGCGCCCCGCCGCCGACCCGGACCATCCAGCGCGTCGAGGAGGAACTGGGCTGGGAGTTCACCCAGCTCTACGGCCTGACCGAGACCTCCCCGCTGCTCACCTTCAACCGCACCCGGCCCGCCGACGCGGCCCTGCCCGCCGCGGAGCGGGCCCGCAAGCTCTCCCGCGCAGGCGTCCCGGCCCTCGGCGTCACCCTGCGGATCGCCGACTCCGGCGAGGTCCTGGCCCGCTCCAACACCGTGCTGGAGGGCTACTGGGACAAGCCGGAGGAGACCGCCGCGGCGCTCCGTGACGGCTGGTTCCACACCGGCGACGGCGGCACCCTGGACCCGGCCGACGGCCGGCTGACCATCTCCGACCGCAAGAAGGACGTGATCATCACCGGCGGGGAGAACGTCTCGTCGATCGAGGTGGAGGACGCCCTCTTCAGCCACCCGGCCGTCGCCGAGGTCGCGGTGATCGGCGTCCCCGACGAGAAGTGGGGCGAGACCATCAAGGCCCTGGTGGTGCTCGCCGAGGGCGCCACCGCGGACGAGGCGGGCCTCATCGCCCACTGCAAGCAGCGCCTGGCCGGCTACAAGGCGCCCACCTCCGTGGAGTTCCGCGACGCCATCCCCCGAACCGCCACCGGCAAGATCCAGAAGTTCAAGCTCCGCGAGCCGTACTGGGCGGGCCTGGACCGGGGCGTGCACTGAACCACCGGCCGGGCCCGGCCCCCGCCGGGCCCGGCCCGACGCCCCGGCCCGGCGGCGGGTTCCGCCGGTGCGCCGAACCCGCTTTCGCCGCGCGAAGGCACGGGCGAGCCAGGGGCTCTTCGGGCGCGCGCGACGCCATGCTGTACGGGGTACCTGCCGGCGGGGAGTGGATCGTGCTCCGCGGCGGGCAGCCTCCAGGGTGCCGGCACCCCGGCCGGGCACCTCCGGCCGGGGCGGGCATCCGGGAACGGAAGACGGACCTGTGGGTGGAGGGGCCGGGGGCGCCGCGGGGCGCCGGCGGTGCCGAGTACTGGGAGGAGAACCACCGGTGAGCAGTCAGCCGCACACCGAACTGTCGTACGCGAGCGGGGTGGCCGACCGGCCGCTGCTCGGCCGCACCATCGGCGCCGACCTGGCCCGTACCATCGCCCGCTGCGGCGACCGCGAGGCGCTGGTCGACGTGGCCGCCGGCCGCCGCTGGACCTACGCCGAACTGGGCCGCGCGGTCGACGAGGTGGCGCTCGGGCTGCTCGCCAAGGGCGTCGGCAAGGGCGACCGGGTCGGCATCTGGGCGCCCAACTGCGCCGAGTGGGTGCTCGTCCAGTACGCCACCGCGCGGATCGGCGCGATCCTGGTCAACGTCAACCCGGCCTACCGGGTCCACGAGCTGGCGTACGTCCTGAAGCAGGCCGGGGTGGCGGTCCTGGTCTCCGCGGTCGCCCACCGCTCCAGCGACTACCGCCGGATGATCGAGCAGGTGCGGGCCGACTGCCCGGCGCTGCGCGACGTGGTCTACCTCGGCGACCCCACCTGGGGCGGGCTGCTGGCCGCCGGTGCGGCCGTCCCGCAGACCCGGCTCGCCGAGTGCGAGCGGACGCTGGCCGCCGACGACCCGGTCAACATCCAGTACACCTCCGGCACCACCGGCTTCCCCAAGGGCGCCACCCTCTCCCACCACAACATCCTCAACAACGGCTACTGGGTGGCCGAGACCCTCGGCTACACCGAACAGGACCGGGTGTGCCTGCCGGTGCCCTTCTACCACTGCTTCGGCATGGTGATGGGCAACCTCGGCATCACCTCGCACGGCGGCTGCATCGTCATCCCGGCCCCCGCCTTCGACCCGGCCGCCACCCTCCGGGCCGTCCAGGACGAGCGCTGCACCGCGCTCTACGGCGTGCCGACCATGTTCATCGCCGAACTGAACCTCCCGGACTTCGCCTCCTACGACCTCTCCACGCTGCGCACCGGCATCATGGCCGGCTCCCCGTGCCCGGAGGAGGTGATGAAGCGGGTGGTGTCCGAGATGCACATGGCGGAGGTGGCGATCTGCTACGGCATGACGGAGACCTCGCCGGTCTCCACCCAGACCCGCCGGGACGACGACCTGGAGCACCGCACCGCCACCGTCGGCCGGGTGCTGCCGCACATCGAGGTCAAGGTCGCCGACCCGGTCACCGGGGTGACCGTGCCGCGCGGCACGCCGGGCGAGCTGTGCACCCGCGGCTACAGCGTGATGCTGGGCTACTGGGAGGACCCCGAGCGCACCGCGGAGGTCATCGACCGGGCCCGCTGGATGCACACCGGCGACCTGGCGGTGATGAACGACGACGGCTACGTCCGGATCGTCGGCCGCATCAAGGACATGATCATCCGCGGTGGGGAGAACGTCTACCCGCGGGAGATCGAGGAGTTCCTGTACTCCCACCCCAAGATCGCCGACGTGCAGGTGGTGGGCGTCCCGGACGAGAAGTACGGCGAGGAGATCGCCGCCTGCGTCATCCTGCGCGACCCCGCGGTCACCCTCACCCGCGACGAGCTGGCCCGCTACTGCCGCTCCCGGCTCGCGCACTTCAAGGTGCCCCGCTACCTGGAGATCACCGACGCCTTCCCGATGACCGTCAGCGGCAAGGTGCGCAAGGTCGAACTCCGCGAACGGCTCGCCGCGAAGCTGGGCGCGCCGGCGCGGGCGGCGGGGCCGGACGCCCCGGCCGGGGACGCGGCGGACGCGGCCGGGGGCGTGGCGGACGCGGCCGGGGGCGTGGCGGACGCGGCCGGGGCGACCCTGCCGGAGAGCCGGGACCGGGACAGCGTGGACCTGTCCTGACGGGGCGTCAGGCGACGGCCGGGATGCCGCGCGGGGCCCGCCGCCGGGCTCCCGCGGACCGGCCGATAGGGTCCCCACCTGGCCCGTTCCCGGATTCCGGGGCGGGTGAAAGGCCGTCAACCAGGCCAATTCCCAAGGCCGTTCACCAGGCCGGGCATCCCGCGGGATTCCCGCCAAGAGGGGACATTCATGACCCGTATCGCACGTTGGGCGACCACTGCCGCCGCCGTGGCCGCCGCCCTGGGGAGCTTCGCCGCCCCCGCCTACGCCGACGTCGTCCAGCCCGGCACCCCGGACGGTCCCACCCGTGAGGTGCTCACCGCCGGCTGCGCGAGCGGCGAGGACGCGGCCACCGTGGCGCCGACCGTGGTCGACGCCGACAGTGCCGCCCGCTTCTACCGCTGCGACCCGGTCACCCACCGGGTGGCGGCGCAGGAAGGGCACGCGACCTGCGCGCCCGGCGGGCTCTTCGACTGGAGCCGCGGCCTGTGCGAACCGGCCGCCGGGGTGCCCGAGATGGCGACCCGGCTGACCGCCGGCAAGGCCACCCTGTCCACCGCGCCGCGGAAGGTCATCGGCCTGCACGCCACCCTGGTGCGGGCCCGCGCCGCCGGCCCGCAGGACGCGGTCTGGAACGCCACCATCACCTTCAAGGACACCGCCGGCCAGGTGCTCTGCGTGGCGCGCACGGACACCGCCGGCCGGGCGTCCTGCGACGCCGACCGGCCGCGCTCCGGCGCCGACGTGCTGAGCGGCGGCTACACCGCCGAGTACGCCGGCAACGGCGCGGTCAACGGCGGCTACGACACGGTGGCCCCGGCCACCGCGCAGGGCGGTATCCGCGCCGTCCTGCCGCCGCGGGGCTGACCGGGCGCCCGACCGCCGCCGCCCGGTGCGCGGCGGCGGTCAGGCCCGCTCGCCCGGCCAGTCCAGGCGCAGCCGCAGGGCGCGCGGCAACGAGGCGACGACCAGGTCGTAGGAGTCCTCGACCAGCTCCCGCACCAGGCGGTCCGGGAGCGCGCCGGCCAGCGAGACGGTGTTCCAGTGCCGCTTGTTGAGGTGGTAGCCGGGCACCACCTCCGGGTGCGCGGCCCGCAGCCGGAGCGCGGTCTCCGGATCGCACTTGAGGCTGACGGTCAGCGGGAGCGCGTCCAGGGACGCCAGGGCGAAGATCTTGCCGCCGACCTTGAACGTGGAGACGTCCGGGTTCCGGGGGAACGGGTTCTCCTCGATCGCCCCGTTGAACTCCAGGCACAGGGCGCGCAGCGCCTTCGCATCGATCACCGGCCCATTATGCCGGGCCCGCACCGCACCTGACGGACCGTCAGTTGACGGTGCCGGTCCCCGCCTCCCGCCGCATGCAGACCCGGGGCCAGCGGTCCAGGCCCAGCTCCGCCTCGTGCGCGCGGATCGCCCGCAGGCCCGGGGTCAGCTCCGCGGCGGCCAGGCGGCGGAAGCCGAGCCGGGCGTAGTAGGGGGCGTTCCACGGGACGCCGGCGAAGGTGGTCAGGGTCAGCGCGGGCCGGCCGCTGTCCCGTTCGGCCCGGTCGATCAGCGCCCGCCCGACGCCCCGCCGGGCCCGCTCCGGGTGGACCGACACCTGCTCGATGTGCGCGCAGCCGTCGACCGGGTCCCACAGCACATAGCCGGCCGGTGCCCCGCCGGGCCGCCCGGGGTCGTAGGCGGCGAGCAGCCGGCCCGCCCGGAGGTACCGGGCGAGCAGGTCGAGCGGCGGCGGCTCGTCGTCCGCGACCGCCGCCATGCCCAGCGTGCGGAACGCCTCCCCGGCGGCGCGCTCGACGGCGCGGAGGGCGGGCAGGTCGGCGGGGTCGGGAGCGCGCAGCAGCATGGGGCCAGTGTGGCCGCCCGGGGCCGCCCGCGGCCAGCGGGTTTCCGGCGGGCGGCACCACCGGCCCGGCCGTCAGCCGGGGCGGCCCGCACCGGAGGCGATCAGCTCGTCGGCCGCGTCGTTGACCGGCTGCGGGGTGCCGGTGAGGTCCATGACGAACAGCGGGACGTGCAGCGCGTCGGCCCGCTCCCGGGCCTCGCGCGCGTAGCCGGCCAGGGAGAAGAAGACCGCGACCGCGGAGTCGGTCAGGCCGTTGAGCCAGACGCACTCGACGTCGCGGACGGTACTGGCCCGGGTCGAGGGGTCCACCTGGGCCACCACGCCGCTGCCGCGCAGGTCCACCCCGGCGGCGCTGCGCTCCTGGGTGCGGGCCACGTCGCCGAAGCCCAGCCACTTCAGGTACTGCGCGGCCGCGGTGACGCAGTCCCGGGCGGTCCGGATGGTCACCGGGTGGAACACCGGGCGCTGCGGCGGCGGCCCGGCGGCCGGCCGGGTGCGCGGGGCCGGCCGGGCGGGGCCGGCGGCCGGGGAGGGGAGCCGCGGTGCACCGGCCGGCGGGGCCGGCGGGAGCGGGGCGACCGGCACCCGGACGACCGTGCCGCAGGCGCAGCCGGCCTCCGGCGCGGGCCAGGCGTCCTGCCGGCCGCAGACCTCGCACCGGACCTGCACCCAGGACGCCTCCCAGGTGCGGTGCCGTATCTCCACCGGCACGCCGCCGCGCAGCACCGGCAGGGTCAGCGGGGCGCCGCAGGCGCACGGGAAGGTCGGCGGGGTGAAGGCGTTCTCGCGGCGGCACGTAGGGCACCGCACCGGCACGCTGTCGGCCATGATCGGCTCCAGGCAGGTCGGGCAGGCGGTCGGTCGGGCCTGCTTGCCGTCCATGGTCCCCCCAAAGGCCGCCACCGGGGGCCGGATTGCGCCGGAAGAGGCCGCACCCCCGGCGCCGGTGCGGGCGCCGGGGGTGCGGCACAGGGCCCGGACTCCGTGACCGTACGGAAGTTCCGGACCCTGTGGGTGGTTCCCGTCCGGCAGTGCGAGAGATGGGCGCGACGGGACATCGCACCGCCGGACGGAGTCGGGGGAGGGGTGGGGGGGACGTGCCGGGCAGCAGGCGGGCTCCGCGGCGGGGAGGCGGCCCGTCCTCCTTGTCGGACGGGCCTGCCACCGCACTGGAATCTCCCCGGACGTGCCGCGGAGCTCCGCGCTACCTCCCCGTACCGGCCGACCACCCCTCAACGGGCCGGCCGGTACGGGTGCGCAAGGAAGCTGACCTCCCGTCAGTCCTCGCGCAGCTCGCGGACGCGCGCCTCGACGCGCTTGCCGTAGTCCGGGTCGGCGGCGTGGAAGTGGGCGAGGTTCTTCTCGATCACGTCGTCGCGGCTGACCTGGGACAGACCGCCGGCGATGTTGTCCACCAGGCGCTTCTTCTCGTCCTCGGACATCAGGCGGTAGAGCTCACCGGCCTGGAAGAAGTCGTCGTCCTTGGTGTGCGCCGGGGCCTCGTGGGTGCCGACGTGGCCGGAGACGGCCAGCGGCGCGGACAGCGGCCGGCCGGTCTCGACCGGGCCGCCGTAGGAGTTCGGCTCGTAGTTCTTGGCGTGCCGGTCGTAGGCGTTGGACGCCATGAAGCCGTCCCGGCCGTAGTTGTTGGCGCTGGTCGCCTTGGGGGCGTTGACCGCCAGCTGGGTGTGGTTGACGCCCAGGCGGTAGCGGTGCGCGTCGGCGTAGGCGAAGAGCCGGCCCTGGAGCATCTTGTCCGGGGACGGGCCGATGCCGGGCACGAAGTTGTTCGGCGAGAAGGCGGCCTGCTCGACCTCGGCGAAGACGTTGTCGGGGTTGCGGTCCAGGACCATCCGGCCGACCCGCTGGAGCGGGTAGTCGGCGTGCGGCCACACCTTGGTCAGGTCGAACGGGTTGAAGCGGTAGTGCGCCGCCTCGGCCGCCGGCATGACCTGCACGTACAGGGTCCAGGAGGGGTACACGCCCCGCTCGATGGACTGAAGCAGGTCGGTCTGGTGGCTGTTGGCGTCCTTGCCCACCAGCTCCTGGGCCTGCTCGGCGGAGAGGCTGCGGACGCCCTGGTTCGTCTTGAAGTGGTACTTGACGAAGAACGCCTCGCCCTCGGCGTTGGTCCACTGGTAGGTGTGGGAGCCGTAGCCGTTCATGTGGCGGTAGGAGGCCGGGATGCCGCGGTCGCCCATCAGCCAGGTGACCTGGTGGGTGGCCTCGGGGGAGTGGGCCCAGAAGTCCCAGACGTTGTCCGGCTCCTGCTTGCCGGTGAACGGGTCGCGCTTCTGCGAGTGGATGAAGTCGGGGAACTTCAGCGGGTCCTTGATGAAGAACACCGGGGTGTTGTTGCCGACGAGGTCGTAGTTGCCCTCCTCGGTGTAGAACTTCACCGCGAAACCGCGAGGGTCCCGCACGGCGTCCGCGCCACCGAGGCTGTCGGCCACGGTCGAGAAGCGGATGAACAGCTCGGTCCGCTTGCCGACGGTGTTGAGGAAGTCGGCCCGGGTGAAGCCGGTGACGTCGTCGGTCACCTCGAAGTAGCCGTACGCACCGGAGCCGCGGGCGTGCACGACGCGCTCCGGGATGCGCTCGCGGTTGAAGCGCGCGAGCTTCTCCAGCAGGTGCTGGTCCTGGAGAATGATCGGGCCGCCGACGCCGGCGGTGGCGGAGTTCTGGTTGTCGGCGACGGGGGCGCCTGCCTCCGTAGTGAGAGTGCGCGCCGTCAGCGTGGGCTTCGACATGGTGACCTTCCGTACGAGAGCGCGGAAGTTGGCTTCCGCATGTCGGAGCGTAGAAAGCGCTCCGACCAAACGTCAACAGTTTGTTGAAACAAACCTGGGTGGGTATTCCGGGCGGCGGCCGCGCCTGGGCGCGACAGGACAGGTGTCAGCGCGACCACCGCCCGGAAGCTTGTTTCCGCACGGGTCCGGGAGCCCCGGCGGAGGGTTGTCAGGTCCCGTACGCGCGGGCGCCGACCGGGTCTCCCGGCGGCCCCGCGGACGCGCCCGCGGGGCGCGCGGAGCGGACCTCCACGAGGACCGGCCGCCGGGTCGAGACGGCCTCCTTGCGGGCCCACTCGACCGCCGAGCGGAACTCCTCCGGATCGAGCACGTCGCGGCCGGCGCAGCCGTACGCCTCGGCGAGCTTCACCGGGGAGGTGAACGGATCGGCGTCCTCCGCGGCCCCGAGCAGCACGATCACGAACGGCACCGCGTACTGGGCGGCGGCGGCCAGTTCCCCGGCCGTCAGCGGGAAGCCGTGGGCATCGACCACCACCACGACCTCCGCCTCCCGCTCGCCCCGGGCGTCCAGCGCGGCCCGGACGCCGATCGCGGTCGGCACCTCCCACCCCGGGGGGCCGCCGCGGCGCGGCACCCGGTGCCGGCCCGCGGCCCCGGAGGCGCACACCTCCGGCAGTCCGCTGACGACGTAGGTGTCCGCGGCCGGCCGGGAGCCGTAGACCCCGGCCAGCTCCGCCAGCGCCCAGGAGGCCGCGGCGGGTCCGGCCGCCGCCCGGTCCGGCGGGACGGACACGGGCAGCACCGCTCCCGGCGCCGGCGACCGGACGCCGTCCACCAGGGCCGGACCGGCACCGGGAGCGGGCGGGGTGGCCGGCTGCGGGCCGCACACGATCTCCACCGCGGCCAGCTCGGCCGGTACGTCGATCAGTACGGGCCCGGGCCGGCCCTCCCGCGCGATCCGGAACGCCTCACGGAAAGCGCCCGGGATCCGCGCGGGGTCCTCGATCCGCTCGGCACGCTTGGTGACCGCGCCGGCCAGCCGGACCAGGTCCGGCGGCCGGTGGCCGGCGTGCCGCAGCGGGACGGCGGGGGCGTGCGGCCCGGAGGCCGCCCGGCCGGTGACGCACACCAGCGGGACCGCGTCCTGCTGGGCGGCCGCCAGCCCGGTGAGCAGCCGGACCGCTCCGGGCCCGGCCGCCACCGCGGCCACGCCGGCCTTCCCGGTCGTCCGGGCCCAGCCGTCGGCCATGTGCACGGCGCCCTCTTCGTGGCCCGCGGACAGGTGTGCGATACCGCCGGTCCGCTCCATCGCCGCGTACAGCGGGAGCAGGGCGGCACCCGGGCATCCGAAGACGGTGCCGGCACCTTCGTCCTGCATGATCTCAACGGCCGCCTGTGCGGCGGGAATCCGACGTGCCCCCATGGTGGGTGTCTCAGCCCTTGAGGTCGTATCCGGAGAGGCGCTCGACGCCGCGCAGGAGGGCGGAG